>CALXYO010000005.1 GCA_944393005.1 uncultured Spirochaetales bacterium
AATAGCATTGGCATCGATGGCTGAATTATACAAAGCGATGGATATTGCCGACCTGGGCTGGAGCAACGGCATCAACCGCGCATGGTGCGGACAGGTCCAATATTTCCGCGGATATGCCCAGACGGCCGCAAAATACTGGAATGATGCGCTGGGGAAATCAGACGGCTGGGGGGAATACTTCATGGGCCGGTATTACTATATGCGTGGCGATAATAGCAAGGCATTTCAGCTTTGGAGAAAAGGTGCGGCGGAAGGCTCCAAGGAATGCGAGCTGGAATTGGCAAACCGCATCCTTTCCGATCCCTCGACCTCTTGGCAGGAAATACAGAGGCAATGGGAGATAATGGACAGAATGTACAGAAACGACGAGACTCCCGCAGTATATAAATATATCTACAAGTTCTATATGGATAAGAATTTCAAAATCGACATGTCAGAGGACGACAGGAGGCTTGTGGCCTATAGTGCCCTTGACAAAGGAATCAGGAGATTCTGTCCGTACTGCGCGAAAATAAACTATGACGAGCTTGACGATACGCACATAAAGCCTGCAATCGAGGCATGGGGCTATGACGGATATGAATTCTAGATAGTTCGGTAAATAAAAGAAAAGGCGGACAAATCACCTGGATTCTATTTTAATAACTATGAGACCTCGATGCTGAAGAGCTTATCCACGGCTTCTTTCTCAGGGCAATCAAGGAGTTTCGTAAGATAGGAACGCTGACGGGCAGAGACAATCCCCCTGAGATTCTTTGCCTTCTTCAGGTGCTCAACCTTCACCTTTGAGAATGTTATCTTGTCCAGAGCAGACCGTATCTTGTTCAGGGTCCATTTCTCCTTCAGTCCTGCCATCCTCCTTCTTATCTCGGAGATGAGGATCGCGGAGATGAAGAGAGTGAAGAGCTTGCCGTCCATCGCTGCAACACCATGCGTCCCGAGCCTCCTTGCATCCTGCTCGTTCTTCAGATCATAGAACGCCTTCTCCACGGCATCCTTCGAACGGTAGATGTCCAGTGCCTCCTTCGCCGAGAGCCCCATCTGGTCCGTGACAAGGACAAGATAGCCTGAGTAACGGCTCTCGGCCTTCGCCAGCGTCTCATCCTTGTAAGAGTATGTCTTCGTGCCATCTTCCCCCTCATCCATCTCGAAATACTTCGCATAGAGCGGCACATGGGCCTCAACCCATTCTCCTGCATTCAGCTCCTGGAAACACTCCTGGAGCTTGATGTCCAGCCTTATGCCCCTTTTCCCGATGTCCTCGTTCTCGGATGTGTATACATGAAAGCGGCAAGGCCAATGACAGCTCTCGCTTCCCCAGTGCGAATCGATCGTCTTCGCATATATGGCTTCGCCATTGTCGGTCATGATTATGTTCCTCGGATGCCTTATCGTGGAACGTACCTCATCTATGGCATTCTTCGCAGTCCCTGACGAGAGCGTCATGGCTATTATGAAGCCGTATCTGTTGCTGTACATCAGACTTACGTTCTGCCTGCTGTAGAATCCCTTGTCCATCACGAACATCAGGTTGTGCAGGTTGAATGCGAATCCTTCCCTCATGACATGCTCAAGTGTGGACACGTCATGTATGCTCCCGTCATGCACATGGTAATATAGCGGAAGCCTCGAGCCGCTGTCCACTATGAGGCCCAGATTCACCTGCGGCAGATCCTCATGGTCTCTGTTGTAGCCGAACTCCATCATCTCATTCTCCCTTGAATAGGATGAGATTGATGTTATGTCGTTGAAGCAGGCCTTCCCCGATGCTGCCGCATCCCTCCAGACTTTCAAGAACTCCTTCCTCCTCGCTTCCTCCATCCCCGAAAAGAGAAGCGAGATGTCCGCATCCTTGAGGTCCTTCCCAAGAATGGGGCTCTCATGATCCTCTGCCCATGAGGGGAAGAGATATGCCGCGTTCCTTCCTGATGACACATAGTAGAATGCAACGGAGAGTATTGCCCTCCACGTCTTCGGGAACGCCTCCTTCAGTGCCTCCGTCAGCTTTATCTCCGATGCCAGCAGCCACAGTACTCTGACCATCCCAATTCTCTTCTCATCAAGCATGCTCAGCTCCATATCCTCTGTTATGTCCGCTTTCACCAGGTGCTTCTTCTTCGGGATGAAGTTCCCTTCATCATCGATTTTGCCGACATATTCGAGCGACGTCTCTGCCTGCTTCTTCTCCTTGTTCCATACATGGGACCTCTGTATATATGCATATTTCCGGCCGTTGACCTCGTTGATGTAATAGCCTGTCTTCTCGTCATTTCTCATAGTTATTAATATTACTATGAAAACAAGAAACACACAAGCCTGTTTTGATAGATAATTTCAAAAAATACATGGAATTAATCTTGAATGGGCATTTGCTGCATAGTTATTATGCCAGAATTCAGGATACTAACTGGCATCAACATCATACTTTCCAATATGAAGGCATGCTAAACAGTTGCAAACAGAATAATTCTTAAACTCAAGTCTACAATCATTTTCCGAGTTCATTTTATAAAATTACTCGCAAAGGCCTTTCGAAAAAGCAAAGGCTACCATGATTATTCCTTAGAAAAATCCCTGAAGCATTAAAATCAGCAACTGGCAACAGAGCCTGCATGGTACAAATGCATCATGCAGACTAAAATTTCTATTCCGATAGCAGGATGAAACAAATGAGGATCTCAGAATGAATAGCCGAGAGCGAAGAATGGGCCGGTCAAGGTGACCCAGAACATTCCATTGCTTGTCCTGCCGGCAAACCGTAAGAAATCCATCCTAACCCCGGCTCCTCCACGAAGGAATACCCGATCAGTCATGTAGTAGTCAAGATTCACGCTGGATGATATCCCGAAACGTCCTTCGTCGGATCCGATTCCACTTACATGAGGACCTACGCCGACAACCAGGTCAAAATCCTTGACAGGCGTCTTGAACATGTATCCGGAGGAAATTGCAAGCGATGCAAATCCATTACGTGCAGCAACTGCACCTACTCCGAGGCTGACATACATGCCATGGTTAGCATTAAAGAGAACATCCGCTTCCGCCGAAACATCAAAGACCATCTGGAAATCACCACCTGAGTTCTCACCACGAGTTCCAAAGCCCATGCTGATGACAGAACCGCCAATGCCACCGGCTAGATCCACTTCTACCGCAGCAAAAGCAGCCGGAAATGAAATAAGCAACATAATCAGAACCAAAGAAATTTTCTTCACAATTACCCTTCCTGAATTAATTACGTAGGATGGTGATTCATACTGAACCCCTATTTAAATTATTTGGATGAGACATTTATTTAGTCAAGAAAAATGCAACAGCAATAATCCCAACCATTCAGTTTTTAAACTCTTGACGACATAACAATATAATAAGATGAAATTAGAAGCAAAAAATCTTTCCTTTTTTAGAGACAGGCCTTTTCATATTAAGAAAAATGTCAAACAATCATATTGTAGCTGCACTTTCTGAAAAAACAGGGGATTTGCTTGCTACTGTTTCCTGCATAATATGATACTCACATCCATTGCCAACATATTTTACAAATTGCGGCAGCAAACTCAATAATCAGAAACACAGGACATAATGATAAGACCTTACCACTCATCAAAAGAGCAAAATGCCTTTTTTTTCATAGTTTCCTACTATTGTTACTATCGGAAGCAGAGATTGACAACCTGAATTCTGCTTTAATAACTATGGCATCTGAATAGAGAACAGCTTGTCAGCAGCCTCAGAGGGCAGGCATTCAAGCAGCTTTGCAAGGTATTCCCTCTGTGTTTTGCTCACCAGTCCTTTAAGCTCCTTTGCCTTTTTCAGGTGTTCGATCTTCACCTTGGAGAATGTGATTTTGTCCAGGGATGTGCGGATTGAATTGAGCGTCCACTGACCATCAAAGCCATCCATTCTCCTGCGTATCTCAGAGATCAGGATTGATGAGATGAAGAGCGTGAACAGCTTTCCATCCATAGCCTTGGCAGAGTGGGTGCCAAGCCTCTTGGCATCCTGTTCGTTCTTCAGATCATAGAATGCCTTTTCCACAGCATCCTTGGATCTGTAGATCTCAAGAACCTCGCGGCTGGTGAGATCCACCTGATCAGTCACGATTGCCAAGTAGCCCGTGTAATGACTTTCGGCATTCTCAAGGGCCTTCTCCTTGTAGGAGTATGTCTTCTTCTCAACACCATCAACAGTCTCGACGTTCATGTCGAAATATTTTGCATAAAGAGCGACATGGGCCTCGTTCCAGTCTCCTGCATTGAGCTCCCTGAAACATTCGGCCAGCTTCATGTCCAGCTTCATCCCCCTCCTGCCGGCATCTTCGTTGTCGGATGTATAGACATGTATCCGGCAGGGCCAGTGGAAATCCTCATTGCTCCAGTACTGCAAAGATGATGTCTTTGCATAGACGGCCTCTCCGTTACTGGTGACGATTATGTTGGACGGATGCCTGATCGATGACCTCACCTCATCAATGGCTGCTTTTGCCTTGCCTGAAGACAGGGGCATGGCGACAATGAACTGGTAACTGAAGCTGTACATTGAATTTATGTTGTGCTTTGCATAGAAACCCTTGTCCATGACGAACAACATGTTCTTCATGTTGAATGCAAAGCCCTCCTTCATCACATGCTCAAGGGTGGAAACATCCCGGATGTCGCCGTCATGCACATGGTAGTGGAGCGGCAGCTTGGATCCGCTGTCCACGACAAGGCCAAGATTTATCTGGGGAAGATCCTCATGGTCCCTGTTGTAGCCGAACTCCACCATCTCGTTCTCCTTCGAGTAGGATGATATGGATGTGATGTCATTGAAGCAGGGTTTGCCTGAGGAGGCGGCATTGCGCCACCTCTTCAGGAACTCCTTCCTCCTTGCCTCCTCCATTGTGGAGAAGAGCCTGGTGATGTCCGGACCATCAAGGCTCCTTCCCTTGATCGGGCTTTCATGATCCTCCTGCCAGGAAGGGTACAGATAGGCGGCATTCCTGCCCGACGAGACATAGTAGAAGGCGATCGACAGTATTGTGGCCCAGGTGTTTGGAAAGGCTGCCTTGAGCGTCTCCACCAGTCCGATTCCTGTTGCGATGTTCCAGAGCACACGGACCATGCCAACCCTGTTCTGGTCGACGATGCTGAGCTTCGTGTCCTCACTCGTCTCGGCTTTGACAAGATGCCGCTTCTTGGGGACGAGCCTGCCATCCTCATCAATCCTGCCGACATATTCCAGGCTTGTCTCAGCCTGTTTCTTCTCCTTGTTCCAGACATGGGCTTTCTGAATGTATGCATATCTTCGGCCATTGACCTCATTGATGTAATAGCCTGTCTTCTCGTCCTTCTTCATAGTTATTAATATTACCATGAAAACAAGATCAATGCAAGCCTGTTATAAGCATATAATTTTATCAAATACAAAGATTTAATCTTGAATGGGCATTTGCTGCATAGTTATTAGTGCAGAATTCAGGTCAGAATTTGGTCAGAATTCTGATTTTCTCGACCAATAAAAAAGAGGTAACTCTAAACATCTTCTAGAGTTACCTCAATTCGTGAGAGACGGGGCTCGAACCCGCGATCTCCGGCGTGACAGGCCAGCGCGATAACCAGCTTCGCTACTCCCACAAACAAGAGTACTATAGCAGAATACTGCAAAATATGTCAACTGAAAAATGAAATTCAGATAAAATATTACATTAAAATAAATTACTTTATACAGCAGTCTGCATGAAACGGAAACATGACAATCTGAGAAACGGGAGAGACAAGGCTCTCCCACCGTAAACAGTCTCAGTTTTCAGAAAGCATTTTCTTTATATTATCAAGAACCTTACGGCTCATCAGATCATAGGCTTCTTCCGTCATGCCTGCAGAAACATCAGGACACAGGACATTTGCTCTGTCCTTTATTTCATCATATATGCTGCCCACGGCACCTGCAGTGTCAGAAACGAAAATATTGCTGTCATTGAGAATCCAGCTTTTCAATGCATCCATATCAGAAGCAGGCCCGATGGAAGTATTGATCATTATCTTCCTGTTTCCAAGGCATCTGAATTCCTCCTCATGAAGCAGGATCACACCTTTATTGAGACAGGTTATCACAACTTCAGACTGTTCAAGAAGCTCATGAAGTGGCTGGTAATGCATACCTTCTTTCTCACATTCTTCTTTGACAGAACGTGCATAGTAAGTTATATCGGCACCCATCGCCTTGAGAAGCCTGGCAGTCATCTGCCCGCTTGTACCGAAACCGACAAATCCTATTTTGAGTCCTGTTATCTCTTTCGGTCTATCTCTCCACATCGGCCAGTCATAGCCGTGAAGTATTCTCACAAGTGCATATACTACAAACTCAGTCACACCCCTGTCACCGTAATCGCGTATGCCATAGACCGTTATACCATGCTTTTCCGCATAACCGATATCGACATTGGCGCTTTCCTTTGAATAAAGGGAACAGCACATGCCGACATATTTGAGATTGCCGCATCTTGACAGGACGGAAGCCGGGACAAGTGGAAGTGTCCTTACAAGAAGGGCATCCGCATCCCCTATCCTCTCAACAAGCTCATCCTCGCTTTCAGGAAGGGTTTCATAGCGGATTATCTCATCAGCATAATTCTCAAGCTCTTTTTCTGCCCACGGCTGCAGCCCGATAGGACCGGCTTCAACAAGTTTCCTGAATTTATCCATGCAGGACCTCCTCAGAAAAACACCATTGACGATGAGAGATTCCTCATCAATGCCACAACTGACCATGCAGCTATGTCGCTTGTTGCAGAATATATATCGACAACAGCCTTCAATCCGTCCGTTTCCACGGTAATGCAGTGATCATCACCGATAAACTCCGGAACGCTCGTTATTTCAGCCTTTGCGTTATCAGGTCCGATGGTGGCCAGCGCTGATGCAACAGCTACATTGACCTTTGTCGGAAGAAGTCCGATAGCCCCGCTTGTGGATCCGGAGAAGACTGTCTTCTCCTTTTCCTGCAGAACTTCTTCATACAGAGGTGTGTTCTTAAGAGAATTGGGTCCCTTGTGGGTATGTATCCCCGCCTTTATGCCGCTTCCGTTTGCCTCTGCAATCAGAGCCATTGTCCTCAGAACATCAAAACCGCCTACAGCGCCTGAGGGTATATATATCTTCGCACCGGTTCTTTCTGCACAGGCAAGTGTCTCAGCCTTGAAAGCAGCATCGGCAAATGCTCCGATTGAAAGCGGTATGATGCTGATTCCGTTCTCCAGTGCATCAAGTGCAAAATCCTTCAGCAGCGCAATTGAAGCTGTTTCTATGATATAATCCGGCTTGAGGGAAATCACCTCATCCATTGAAAAAGCAACGCTTGCTTCAGTTCCTTCTGCAACCTGCTGTGAATCCTCTTCATTCAGGGAGTAAGCCGCAATAAGCTTATAATCCTTCAATAATCCGTTTATATATGCTTTGTGCACAATCTTTCCAAGATGTCCGCATCCGGCAATTGCAAATGTTTTCATTGAAAACCTCCATTTAATATCTACCTGATACAATGTCAGAAAAGAAAAGAAAGTTAAAGATGGGACAGCATAATAATAATAATAATAATAATATGACCTGATGCATTCTCTGAAAAAAAGAAACAGGCTTCTTCCGTAACCGGAATGCTGATTCAAAGAATTAATACACCTGCATTAAAATCTCAATCCATGAAACAGTTTCCTGATTTACACCTGTATAGACAAAACCCCGCCAGATGAAATATCTTTTCCACAAGTACAAAAGGAGAATGATTTCTATGCTCTGCATTGCAGCAGCTCCCTGCGAAGCCTGAAGCGGACGGCTGCATGGAGCAAAAATAAACAAGTCCGCCAGGCTTTGCTTCAGAAAACCCAATAAGGAGCAAAGCAATGAAAGACGAAAGGAAATTCAGCAATTTCATATTATTATGGGCAACCCAGACGCTTTCACGTCTCGGGTCTTCGTTAACGCCATTCGCACTCATTCTATGGGCTTATGGCGAGACCGGATCTGCACTGAGCACTGCGCTTCTGACGGTATCATCATACATACCGTATATCCTTCTCTCGCTTCCTGTGGGAACACTGACAGACAGGATGAACAAGAAACGCCTGATGCTGTTATCCGACACAGCCGCAGCCTTATGCACGCTCACGATACTCTTTGTATGGCTTTCCGGGAATCTGGAGCTGTGGCATCTATACCTTGTGAACGCTATAACAGGGACGGCACAGACATTCCAGCAACCGGCAAGCGAGGTCGCCACCACCCTCGTCACACCTGAGGACAAGTACCAGAAAGCAGGAAGTCTCAATGCCCTTGCATATAGCGTGATCAATATGGCCTCCCCTGTAATCGCAACGGCGCTGTATTCTGTTGGAGGACTGACTCTTGTAATCATCGTAGACCTCTCCACATTCACAGTGGCGTTTCTCTCGCTGTTATTCTTCGTCCGGATCCCGGAGATGAAAAAGAAGAAACATGAGGATAGCCATATCATGATGGAACTGAAGGAGGCATTAAGTTTCCTCAGAACAAACATGGGGATACTCCAGGTGATACTCTTCCTTGCTGCGATCAACTTCATAGCCTCAATCTACGATGCAGCACTTCCTGCGATGATTCTAAGCTTCGAAAGTGAAAGCATACTGGCTGCAGTACAGTCCACGGCAGGAATAGCGATGATTACTGGCAGCGCGATCGCAGCAATGATGCCGGCACCTAAAAGCAGAGTGAAAATGATAATCATCTCCCTGTTCATCTCAATGAGTACAGAGAACTTCATGCTGTCCTTCTCCAGAAATCCTGCGATATGGTGTCTGGGCGCATTCCTGGGATGGCTGTGCATTCCCGTGATGAATACCAATCTTGATGCCTTGATGAGAAGCAGTATTCCATCCGGCATCCAGGGCAGAGTCTACTCTGCAAGGAACATGCTCCAGTTCTTCACCATACCGCTTGGCTATCTTGCAGGAGGATTTCTTGTAGACACGGTATTTGAACCCTTCATGGCTGATAAATCAGACACTGTTGTCAATCAGCTGTTCGGAACAGGCAAAGGCTCAGGAGCCGCCTTTCTCTTCGCTGTAATCGGAGTGATGGGAGTACTTGTGTGCATAGTTTTCTCAAGGATGAAAAACATGAGAAAGCTTGAATGAGAAAGAAGAGAATCAGTTAAAAAAGCAGTGAGCCTGCATGTATCTTCACACAGGCTCATCTGCTGCTAATTAAAGTGCATCATCAGCTGTATATGCACCGAGAGAGCCGGCCTTCACCTGTATGCAGATATAAGTTACAGGACTGTCAGAAGATGCAAAGAACTGCCTTCTGCCTTCCGGGGCAATCCTTACCCAGTCACCTTCCGAAAGAGCAACTTCCTCATCATCGATTACAGCCTTTCCCCTGCCGGAGAGAATGAAATAGATTTCCTCATTTGCCTTATGTGCATGTACAAATGGCACACAGGTTCCTGTCTGAAGTGTGTTGACGCTGATTTCTGCACCTGTAAGTCCAAGCAGATCATGGAGCTCTGTCCTTGCTCCTTCAACCTTTCCGATCTTTGTGTAATTACTCATTTTGTCTCCTTATGGAATACACAATATTAAATCATCGGGACCATGAAAAGTACGCACAAAAAGGTAACTGTGCACTGTTTTGGATATGTGGTGTACAATACGCGCAGTAGATACAATTTTAAACCAAAATCGGAATTACCGCCATGTCCGGTGGCTACCACAGTAAGCCTTATCGGCAGCAAATGGAAACTTCTCATAATCCGCAATCTTTCAAAGAGGGCATGGAGATTCAACGAGCTCCAGAAATCACTTGAAGGAGTATCGCAGAAAGTCCTTACAGCAAGCCTGAGAGAACTGGAAGCAGACGGGATAATATACAGAAAAGATTACTTCACCAACCCGCCGAAAGTTGAATACGGTCTTACTGAACTTGGAAACAAGCTGAAAGAACTTCTTGATGTGATGGCCCGTTTCGATACCTATTACAAAACACTGACCGCAGATTGAGAAGGACATCCAAGTCAGAAAAGCAGCGAATCCCCCGAAAGCCTGTATACGGTCCACTCATTCATCGCCTCTGCCCCGATATTCCTGTAGAACCGTATTGAGGGAGTATTTGAATCCATACACCACCATTCAACTCTGCCGCATTCTCTCTGCTTTGAAAGAGCCTTGATCATCTCGATTGTTGCCCTGCCATATCCTCTGTTCCTGTATTCGCTGCGGATGTACAGGTCCTCGATGTATATAATCAGAGGAATCTATTATTTCAGAGTTATTTGAAACACCTGTCCTACTGTAATACTATAAGAAAAACATATTCCGGAGGGGAATGAAGAGCCATTTGTAATAATTACCACCAACCGAGTACTCCAATGTCAAGGAAAATTGCATTTATTATCGGTATTGATAAAGTCAGTGTTACTGGCACCGTATAGCTATATTACTTCAATGTTACACTGTTATCGATATACTCTGCTGCCGCGCAGTAAGCGTATACGGGCCCTGATGATGATATGCTGCGAGCGGATCAATGTCGCTTGAATTATGCTATGAGACAGAAGGAATGATTACTCTCTGCAAGCTGAATCAGCTTGCAGAGAAGATGAAACCGACAATCCTTTCTTCTATCGTGTTTGTGGCTTCTTCGATATCCTGCTTAGTCCAGTACGCCTTGTCCTTTCCGCGATATCTGAGTACGAGTTGTCTTGCCATCGGATAGATGCTGTCCACATAGCCGCTCTTGTCCCGGAGCCTCATGGATACCTTCGTACGGAACCATTCGTTGCCTATCGACCTGTTTATCTTCTGTTCAAGAAGAATCTTATTCCCGAGCTTGTTTACGATTCCGTAGAACTCATCATCTGTGATTATGCCAGCATCAGTCCTAATGACCTGAATATTTCCCCCACTGTAAGGCAGGATGTGCTCTATGTCGTATTTCGTGCCAATGCTGAATTGGACGCCATCTTCGCCAGCTACGAGATATTCGTTCAGGAATACGAGCGGATTTCTGCTGTAATCAGATATGCTGGCCTTTATGTCCGCCCTATTCCACGTCTTCCCGATGTGGTCTGAGAAGTCCTTTATTATCTCAGAAACGAGAACGGATGGATCCGCAAGCCTTTCCAGCTCGCTGAAAAGAAATGTCTTGAAGTTCCGGCTTGAATATCCTGCATCGACAAGCTCAAGTATTGCAAATAGCCTGATCATGGCATCGGCAAGCGGCGCCACATCCTTCTCCGTTATCTCATCAGCCCTGAATCGATGGAAATAGGTGGCAAGGAAAAATCTGAAGTTCTCATTGAATCTGGAAAGAACCTGCACAGAAGGGTATTCGAATGTCTTTTTCCATATCCTCGCGATATTGTTCATATCGTTGCAGAGCTCGACAGGATGCGACAGAAGATCCTTGTTGATCTCCGTAAAATATCTCCTTAGGCCAGGCATTGTCACATTGGGAGAACCAGATTCCCCGATAATCTCGCATCTGGCAGCTTTCTCATAATACATCTGCTGCATCAGGATGGAATCAAGATCGCATATGCCGAGTCCGCTGAGTTCGTCAACCTGTTCCTTGAGCTCTTCCCATGCTTCACCGAAGCTTCTACTCAGCCCCTGGGATTCCGCGTTTGCATATAGCTTTGCAGAGATTATATCAGAATCGTAGAGAGGAAGGCCGTCAGAGTTGAGCGAGTTAAACATCGTGATTGCCTGATCGACCTTCCAGCTCTTAATCTCGATAATCTCGCATCTGCCGATTATTTTTTCTGCTATGCTATTGATTTGCGAATCGGAAAGCAGGCTGGCCTCATTGTAGAAGAACTTGAAGTTCCGGAAGAAGTTCGTGAACTTGTTGTCCTTCTGCTTATAAGGGATCTTCGTCGTACTGCGTTCTGCTTCTTCATAGCTTGAGGACATGATGATTCTATTAAAATCATTCTTATAGCGTTCATTAATCGAAAAGTTTTCTAAGAGTTCCACTTTCCTGTATATCGAGGCATCAATCTTCTCATCTGGCTCGTCTGGAATGTCGTCTTCCTTTGCCTTGTAGAGGATCTGTATCAGAGAGCGTCTTTTCCCTCTCAGTCCGCGGAGGAGCTGAATGGAGTCCTCGTCATCCGTCATCCTAAGGATCCTCTCATTAATCCTCATAAGGAGCGCCTTGAGGAGAAGATAAAATGTCGTTGTCCTCTGTTGTCCATCGATCAGAGCAAGCCTTGTATCATTATCCTGGCAGTTCACGATGACAGTTCCGAAGAAATAGTTATCTTTGCTGCCGGCCTCTGAATAATCCAGTATATCCTGCCAGAGCTTGTCGCAGTTCTCTTTTGTCCACGAGTATGCCCTCTGATACTCCGGTATCACGAATACCGTATCCTCGTCGATACTGAGGTATTTCCCGATTGCTGCAAGCTGAGGCTCTATGTTCTTTGCCATTGATTTCCTCCATATGATCAAAAAGAATCTACTGTATTATACTATAGATATGAAATTGATAGATAGATATAGAGGATGCCTTATCGGAGGAGCCGCGGGAGATGCATTGGGCTATCCTGTGGAATTCATGAGTCTTGATGAGATAATCAGTGAATACGGGAAGAATGGCATAACATCGTATAAGCTTAAGGACGGGATTGCCGAGATATCGGATGATACGCAGATGACACTCTTTACCGCAACCGGCATTCTGCTTGGAGTCACGCGGGCGAGCATGCGTGGTATCTCAGCCGCTCCCTGGGACTATGTCCGCTATAGTTATAAAGACTGGCATAGAACCCAGACGGAAAGATATCCGCTTGGAGGCCATCATTATTCATGGCTTGATGATGTCCCGGATCTATTCTCCCGGAGAGCGCCGGGGAATACTTGCCTGAGTGCGCTTGCATCAGATGCCTTAGGAACAGTTGAGGAACCAATCAACAGCAGCAAGGGTTGCGGAGGCGTCATGCGTGTAGCTCCTGTCGGACTCTATTTCGGACGAAAATATAATATCGATACGGCTGATTTTATAGGCGCGGAGGTGGCAGCGCTTACGCATGGACATCCCCTTGGATACATCCCCGCTGCTGCACTTACCCATATCATCACGCTCATTGTCCATCATGGATGCGCAATCGATGAAGCGGTTGCTGCCATGCGAACGGCAATCTGGGATCAGGAATATAACAGTGAAGCTGTCGGCTTCTTCCTAAGCATGATAGAGAAGGCCGTTAATCTTGCATATGACAAAAAGATAGATGACATAAAAGCCATCAGAATGATCGGTGGAGGCTGGGTAGCTGAAGAGGCCCTGGCGATAGCCATTTTCTGCTCTCTACGGCATAGCGATGATTTCGGCAAGGCGATAACAGCGGCAGTGAACCACGATGGTGACAGCGATTCGACAGGCGCTATAACAGGAAATATCGTAGGAGCACATCTAGGACTGGAAGGGATTCCCGAAGAATGGATAAGGAAGCTAGAGCTGAAGGATATCATCATAGAAATCGCTGATGATCTCTTTCATGACTGCCACATCTCGAAATACAGAAAGGAAGAAGATACTGAGTGGAAAGAAAAATACTACTGCAACAGGTCTGTTCATAGGCTTCGTGAAAGATAAGAAACCTGAGAAAGCCTCATACACATCGACCATAAACTCGTTTTTCACTGGCTCTGTCTATTTGTTTGGTTCATGCATAAAATTCATATGCCTGTGGCTGGCAGTTCCTGTTGAAAAGCGTAGTCGTTGCCTATAACAAAAAAAGACTCCAGATTTCTCTGAAGTCCTTCTATCGTGAGAGACGGGGCTCGAACCCGCGATCTCCGGCGTGACAGGCCAGCGCGATAACCAGCTTCGCTACTCCCACATGCGTGAGTAGAAACTTACCAAGAAACGGAAATATTGTCAACACACTTTCTGATTATTTCTCAACTATTTTGTTAACTCATTTACATACAAATAAATATCAATCGAGCATTCAATGAAGTAACACATGTTATACAGTTTTACCAGCAATAGATGTCTGATCCGTAAGTCTCAATCCTTTATCCGTTTTTCCAACAAAAAAGGGAGCCTGAAAGCTCCCCCGTCATGAACAAAGCTGACTACTGTCAGTTTCTTGCCATGTCAAATTCTCTTTTCACTTCATCATCTGGCTCCGGCGAAAGAAGGGAAACGACAACGATGAAAATGGAAGAGACTATAAATGCCGGCAGCAGTTCGTATATTGCGAATATTCCTCCAAATGGCTTGATGAGGAAATTCCACACGAAAACCATCACTCCGCCTGAAATCATGCCGGCAACAGCACCGCTTCTCGTCGTTCTCTTCCAGAATAGGGAGAAAAGCATTAGAGGCCCGAATGTCGCACCGAATCCTGCCCATGCAAAACTTACTATTGTGAATATGACGCTGTCTTCATCCATGGCTATGAGAGCACCGATGACAGCAATGAGAACCAGTGCAATACGTCCTACCTGCATGATCTCCTTGTCGGAAGCATTTTTCCTGAAAAGTCTCTGCCAGAGGTTCTTAGAGAACGCAGATGCCGCAATCAATAGATAGGAATCCGAACTCGATATGGTCGCAGCGAGTATGCCTGCACTCACAAGACCGGCAAACAGAGGATGCATAAGGGTTGATGCAATATAGGAGAATATTGTCTCCGCATCCGAATTTGTCGTGAAGACAGCCGGGTACAGCGCCCTTCCCATCAGGCCTATGGCAATTGCCGCCGCAAGTGATATGACACACCATACAGTCGCAATGCGTCGGCTTTTGCTCAGTTCCTTCTTATCTCTTATTGCCATGAAGCGCAGAAGTACCTGAGGCATGCCGAAATAGCCAAGTCCCCATGCAAGCATTGAAAGTGCCGAAATCACTCCGTAAGGTGATGCATCAGCGAAAAGCGGAAGTCCGTCTGTGATCATCTGGTTTCCATCAGCACCTGTAAGAGGATTTGCCGTGCTTGCAACTTCAAGGAATCCGGGAATTGAGGACAGATTCTCAAAAACAGCATCAGGTCCGCCTGCGGCTATCGTTCCGAAAGTCAGTACAAGGATAAGGGCGAGAACCATCACAACAGCCTGCATGAAATCACTTGCGCTCTCAGCAAGAAAACCGCCGAGGAATGTATAGACAACCACAAATACGGCACCCAGCACCATTGTCACATGGTAGTCCACGGAGAAAAGTGATGAGAAAAGCTTGCCGCATGTCACAAAGCAGCTTGAAGCGTATACACAGAAGAAGACAAGAATGAAAAGCGATGAAATTGTCATTATGACTTTCTTCTTCTCGTGGAAGCGGTTGCTGAAAAAGTCAGGAAGCGTTATGGCATTTCCCGCAATTTCCGAATAGTTTCTCAGCCTCTTTGCCACAATAAGCCAGTTAATATATGTACCGAGTGCAAGACCGGCAGCAGTCCAGAATGCATCCGCAAGTCCGCTCCAGTATGCAAGTCCCGGTAGTCCCATCAGCAGCCATCCGCTCATATCCGAAGCTTCCGCACTGAAAGCCGCCACCCATGGCCCGAGCGACCTGCCGCCGAGATAGTAGTTCTCGGAGTTCTCATTTGCACGTCTGGCAAAATAAACACCGATCCCGATCACAACTCCTATATAAAGCAGCATTGAGACCAGTGTCTGTATCTGACTTGTATCCATAAAAATCAGCTCCTGTAAAAAGACATTTAGATACTTATACATCATTTGCATGATTGAGAACAGATACTCTTCCGATACAGCAAAAAAGAGGCTGCTCCGTTTCAGGAAAAGCCTCTGTGTATCTCAGGCAGTCTGAGCACTACTGTGTAATGAGAGCTTCAAGTGCCGAAAGCTGATCGCTGCTGAGTCCAGCCTGACTTGTCAAATAGACTTCGGCAACACTTTTGAGAGCACTTTCGGGGAAAGGACGTCCGTTAATTGATGTGAAGAAGTCCGTGATTATTGAACTTATCGCATCATACTGCTCACTTCCCTTCTCAACACCGTAGTAGTTTTCATAGCTTGTCATGTAATCTTCAATGATCTCATCCATTGAAGAGCCGGCAAGAGCTTCGAGAATGGCGCAGACAAGCCCTGCCCTGTCCTTGCCTTCATTGCAGTGAATGAGGAACGGGCCTTCAGGATTCTCAATCATGAATATAAGCCCTTCTGCGAGTTTTGAGGCAAAATCCTCACTTCTGAAATCAACGCCCATGTTGAGAAGTATCACGCGCCCCTCTTCATACAGTTCGGCGTAATATGAGGAAGGATGCATGGTGGAAAGCAGGGATTCCTCGCTGTCCGCAAGATTGAGGACCGTCCTTATACCGGCATCCTCAGCCAGCATGTCCGCATAAAGCGCACGGGCGTCATCAAGGCCGGGGTTGCATGAACGGTAGATGAAATCCTTTCTCAGCCTCCCGCCCTCAAGCGTCCTGAAGTTCGCAAAAATCTCATCGCTTGCATAATCATTTCTCTCCTCACTCTTCACAAGGTGCCTTATCTCGTATTCGCTGAGATATCCTCCCTTCTCTGCCATGCTGATTTGAATGACACTTCCGACAGCAACGGAATACGATGATGCGAAATCAGCATATGAAAGAGCCACCTCCACGTATTCCCCATCACTCTTGACAAGAGGACTGCCGTTGTCTACGTCGGAATAGCTTGTGACCACAGGGGCAGTGATCTCATATCCGTTCACGCTTACTCTCACAATGTCTCCGTTGTCAAACCCGCTCAGAAAATCGGCACTCTTCACATCAATATAGGTGTTTCCGTATTTCGAGATCTCGAGAACCGTACCGGTAAAAATATCTGATGAACTTGTTTCCGCCGCAATTTCCTCAATGACGCTCTGTGTACTTGAACAGGCTGTGAATGAGAGGAGAAAAACAAGTCCCCAGATCAGGAAAAACTTTACTTTCTTCATAAGCTGCCTCCGCATTCAGTCTATCATGAAAAGTGGAAATGCATGAAATTCATTCGCATGATGAAAATGTAAAAGCAAAGTTTCTCTCGTAGTCCTTCCATTCCTCTCTCATGCTGTTGATAGGAATTCCCTGAAATTCCACAGCCAGGAAAGAAAATGGCCGTTCAAGATAGCCGCCGGAGTACAGCACCACAGCAGGGCTGTCCGATGCTGCTGTAAGCTTAATTCCTCCTGCAGAAAGCTGAAGGGATGAACCTTCTTTCAGAATATATGCATTGTTGAGACCCCGGGAAAAAGAAAGCTCGTCACAGTGAATGACGCTGCCAAGCCGTTTCCCTCCGCAAAGATCAAAGACAGTACCTTCTGTCTTCATTATCTCCTTTCCGCAATGCTCACTGTCATTGACAACCATCTCACCGCTTTCCAGTCTTATGAAATGATTATCAACAGTATCGCTGCCATCCAGATTGAAATAAAGATGGCAGGTTGTGTCACAGAGCACGGGAAGAGCGGCACTCATGCTGTGCCTTATGAGAAGAGTGCTGTCCTTCACTTCATAGCGTACGAAATAATCTCTCGCACATGGAAGGCAGTCCTCTCCTGCTTTTCTGTACAGATGGTAAAGTGCATGGACCCGGCTTTTGTCAAGCAGGTCAAAGCATGCTTCATGAGCGGAAAAGCCGCCATGAAGGCTGTTGCACCCGTCATTTCCATCCAGCTTCACTCCTTTCCACACCGCTTTCTTTATCCTTCCGGCATAAGGGAAGATTGTATTCCCGCTGTAGGAAGGATCATATGAGTGCAGCTTCTCGTCAGGCAGTCTCAGCGTGACGTAACGGCCCTGTCTTTTTACATAAACCGAGTGCACAGCTGCTGAAAAGGAACTGAGCTCCACAGCAAGCTCACTGCTTTCTATTACATCCATATGTCGATTATACCCCGCAAACGCCATGACGGCAGAGCAAATTTTTGTAAAAATTGAGCAATTTCATGCATTGTTAACCTCACTTTTAGAATATATTCTCATCTTATCGGAGGTAAAGCATGGAATCATCTTATGCAAAAATCTATTCCAGAACCGTAACCATTCCAACATACGGAACGGGAAAGCCGGACAAGAATCCTATGTTCCTTGAGAAAAGAGTCTATCAGGGAAGCAGCGGCAGGGTTTATCCCTATCCTGTCATCGACAAGATAATGGATGAAAAGAAAGATGAGGAATATGAAGCTGTCATCCTCGAGAATGAATATATCTATGTAATGGTCCTTCCCTCTCTCGGAGGAAGGATCCAGAGGGCCTTTGACAAGACAAACGGCTATGATTTCGTTTACCACAACGAAGTCATCAAACCGGCCCTTGTCGGTCTCCTCGGTCCATGGATCAGCGGAGGCATAGAATTCAACTGGCCGCAGCATCACCGTCCGACAACCTATATGCCGACCAGCTGGCAGATGGATGAGAATGAAGACGGATCCGTCACGCTCGCAGTCGGAGATGTGGATGAGATGTACGGCACGAAAGTCGTGACACGTTTCACGCTTTACCCCGGAAAAGCATACATTGAAATAAAGGCCCAGCTTTACAACAGGACGAACCACACACAGACATTCCTGTGGTGGGCAAATCCTGCAGTCCCGGTAAACGACAACACACAGTCCGTTTTCCCTCCTGATGTGACAGCTGTGTTTGATCACGGCAAGAGAGATGTATCATCCTTCCCGATCGCACATGGTGTCTATTACAAGCATGACTACAGTGCCGGTGTCGATATATCACGCTACAAGAACATTCCGGTCCCGACTTCATATATGGCCTATAAAAGCCGCTATGACTTCGTCGGCGGCTATGACTATGGTGTCGAGGCCGGTATTCTCCATATCGCCGACCATCACATCTCGCCGGGCAAGAAACAGTGGACCTGGGGCTGCGGCGATTTCGGCCGGGCCTGGGACAGGAACCTCACAGATTCAAACGGCCCGTACATTGAGCTCATGACCGGCGTCTATACCGATAACCAGCCCGATTTCACATTCCTCGCCCCCTATGAGGAAAAGACATTCACACAGTACTTCATGCCCTACAAAAAGGCAGGATACGTCAAAAACGCCAATCTGGATGCCATCGTCAATCTCGTATGTGACGGCAGCAAGGCGAAAATCATGGTCTGTCCCACAGGAAAGATGGAGAATGTATCGGTGATTCTCTGTGACAGAGATGGAAAGATCATCTATGAAGAAAAGACAACAATCAGTGTGGAAGATGCATACACCGCTGAAGCAGTGACAAGTCTGAAAGAAAGTGAACTGACCCTCACAGTCCGTGATGCAAACGGCAAGATAATAATAGCCTGCAGTCCTGAAGAGAGGAAGGAAGAAGCGCTTCCATCCCCCGCGCAGGCTGTCGGAAAGCCTCAGGACATCGCTACAGTCGAGGAGCTTGTGCTTGCCGCCCAGCATCTGGAACAGTACCGCCATGCCACATTTGAAAGCGAGCCTTACTATGAGGAAGCCCTGAGACGGGACCCCTTTGACAGCAGGGCGAATCTCTTCTACGGAGAACTGCTTTTCAAGCGCTGCCGCTTCAGGGAAGCGGAAGAGCATATAAGAGCGTCTATAAAGCGCATAACATGGCTAACTCCCAATCCGTATGACAGCGAAGCCTATTATGAACTGGGACAGGTCCTGCTCGCGCAGGGGAAGAAAGATGAAGCCTATGATGCTTTCTTCAAAGCCACATGGAGTGAGAGGGAGTGCAGCAGAAGCTTCTATTCCCTTGCCGCAATCAGCGCATCAGAAAAGAAATATGAAGCAGCCCTCGCCTTTGTCAGGAGAAGCCTTTCTTACAACACGAACAACATGAAGGCCCGTTCCCTCGAATGCTTCATCCTCTCCCATCTGGGAAAGAAAAGTGAAGCGGAAGAATGTGCTGTGAAAAACCTTTCCCACGATCCTTTCGACTTCGCCTCCCTCCTTTTCCTGAAAGACCGCTCTCTCAAGGAGAAAATGATCGGCAGAAATGCGAATTACATTTATCTTGCATGGGATCTCATCAGCTGGGGAGAACTGGATGAGGCTGTCAGCCTGCTTGAAAATGCACCTGCCGCGAGTCCGCTTGCAAGGTACTATCAGGCATATGCATCATGGCTGGACGGCAACGTGGAAGCTGAAGCGCAATATCTTGCAAAAGCTGAAGCTGAGGATGAATCATACTGTTTCCCTAACACAGTCGAGGATTATATTGTCCTCACCCATGCCGCAGAAAGGAAACCTGATGGCATGATGGCACCCTATCTTCTTGGAAATCTTTCATATGACAGAAAGAACTACGGCGAAGCCTGCGGTTACTGGATGAGAGGAAGGAACCTCAATGCCACAGTACACAGAAATCTGGCAATAGTGCTTTTCAACAAGATGGGAGAAAAGGAAAAGGCGCTTGATGAACTGAGGACTGCATTCAGCATGGACAAGAGTGATGCCCGCATTCTGCTTGAGCTGATCCAGCTCGAAGAGAAACTCGGCTTCTCCGTTGAGGACCGGTTCGCTCTTCTTGACGGTAATTATGAAACAACCTCAAAGAGGGATGACCTTTTCATAATCTACATATCCTTCCTCAACCGCATGGGTGAACACAGCAAGGCCCTCAGTCTTCTTGAAAACAGGATCTTCCACCCATGGGAAGGCGGTGAAGGCAAAGTGACGAAGGAATATATAACGGCACTGCGGAGCCTGGCACTCGGAGCAATGACTGAGGGGGATTATGATAATGCGCTCACCCTCCTCGATAAAGCCATGATCTATCCCCACAATCTCGGAGAAGGAAAGCTTGAAGGCTGCAAGGACAATGAAATTCATTACATGAAAGGACTGTGCCTTGAGAAAACGGGAAAAACGGCAGAAGCAGAAAAGGAATACCTCCTCGCTCTTGAAGGCAAGGCTGAGATCACAGGCGCCATGTACTATTATGACCAGAGTGCCGACATCATAGCCTTCCAGGCTCTTGCCCTGCGCAAGCTGGGAAGGGAAAGCGAGGCCGTCTCGAAATTCAGGAGTCTCATAGACTACGGGACAGCTCACCAGGATGATACCGTGGACTTCGATTATTTCGCAGTATCCCTGCCCGACCTTCAGATGTGGACAGACGATCTGTCAATGAAGAACCGGGCGCACTGTTTCTACCTCATGGCTCTGGGTCATGAAGGTCTGAATAATGAATCAGAAGCAGAAGAATGCTTCACCAAAGCCCTGAGCATCAATCCGGATCTGACTGATGCCGGGCGCCTTGAGAAAGCACTCCCGCTTTTGAAATAATCAGCTCTCCTTTCAGCAAGGTCTCCGCTTTGCACGCGGAGGCCTTGTTTTATCTAGTAAAACTTTTTATTATAAGAAAATACATCATTTTTTGATTGACAGTTGCACTGTTGGGGTTTAGAATTATTTCATAAACTAAAACTAAGTTTCAGTGAATAAAACAATGCATAACGAAAGATACAATATATCAGCTGTTCAGAAAGCCCTGAAGATACTTTCCCTCTTCATCAGAAACGACGAAGGCTACACATTCACACGCGTGGTGAATGAAAGCGGCGGGATGAACAAAAGCAATGTCCTTAGGATTCTCACGACACTAAGGAATGAAGGTTTTCTCTGCTATGATGAACACACATCATATTATTATCTGGGCCCGGTATTCATCAATTTCAAAAGTGCGGGAACCGGAAATCTCAGAATATATCTGGAAGAAGATCTGCGCAGGGCGGCTAAGGAATCGGGAATGATAGTCCACTACACTGTCTGCAGAAACGGAGAACTGAAACTCATCTTCCGCTTTTTCCCTCAGTCTTCTTTTGAGTCTCTTGCACTTGCGAGCATGGAAGAAGGAAGCGTGCCGCTTAACGCAACCGGCGCGGGGAAAATATATGCGGCATTTGCCGATGAGGATATAAGGAAACAGCTTATGGATAGCTGCCGCTTCCTCTCCTATTCACCGAACACCATAACAGACCGGAAAGTATTTGAAGAAACGGTGCGCACTGTAAGACAGCAGGGCTTTGCCATCAACAACTGCGAACATGAGGAGTTCCTGTGCTGTCTCTCGCGTCCTGTCTTTTCTGCCGGAGGACATCTTGCAGGCGCGCTCAGTTTCTCCGGACTGAAGGACATGTTCACAGGCGAAAGGTATGAAAGGATGGACAGGCTGAGCAGGGAACTTTCAGCTGAACTTTCAAGGAGATTCGCATATGAAGGCTGAAGGGAGATACGTTCTTGCTGAGGGACCGGTATATGATGAGAGAACATCCACTCTGTACTTTGTCGATATACTTGAAGGAAAACTTCACATCAAGAAAGGTGGAGACAAAGTCGAAAGCATTTCTTTCGGTACATATGTCACATCCGTGCATCTGTGTGACAGAGAAGACTGTGTCCTTGCAACCACAAGAGATGAAGTATACGAAGTCTGCATAAGTACAGGAGAAAGACGGCTTGTCACCAGTCTCAGTCTTCCTCACACCATGCGTTTCAATGACGGGGCTGTTGCTCCTGACGGATCATTATGGATGGGAACCATGAAAACAGACGGCCCCAGATCCAATGAAGGAAGCCTCTACAGAATTGAAGGAGACGGCAGCTTCCGTACTGTCAGTACGGGTTACGGCATAGCGAACGGACTTGCTTTTATTGACAATGAGACATTCATCCATACTGACTCGGCATATGATGTGATACGCATGTATTCGTACAGGAACGGAAATTTTGAATGTCTGAAAGAGCGCACTCTAAAAGGAGAATGTCCTGACGGACTTTGCCTTGATGCACAGGGCCATATTCTCTCAGCACTGTGGAACAGAGGAGAAATAGCGGTTATCAGCATAAATGATTTCAGGGAAACGGATCGCATTAAAGGATTCAAGACTTCCCTTTCCTCAATTGCACTGAGCAATGACGGGAGAGCTTTCATAACAAGTGCTGAAGACGAATCCGGATGCGGACTGCTGTATACGATCAGAACAGCTTACAGGAAAAAGGAGGATTTTCTATGGAAAACAAGGTATCTCTTGTGACAGGTGCGGCAAAAGGCATAGGTTCGGCTATAGCACTGCGCCTTGCACGTGACGGATATGATGTCGCAATAAACTATCATTCACGCCCGCAGGACGCAGAGAAAATAAAAAGAACAATAGAATCGTACGGGCGCAGGGCAATGACCGTATATGCAGATATGGCATCACTCACTGATATCAGGGTGATGTATGACGAAGTTCTTTCCGCATTCGGCCACGTAGATCTTGTTGTGAACAATGCCGGAATATCATCAGAAGTATACTTTCTTGATGCCAGCGAGGAAGATTTCGACAGAATGACTGCAATAGACTGGAAAGGGCTTTACTTCTCAAGTCAGGCAGCAGCCAGAAGCATGATTGACAGAAACATAAAAGGAGTGATCATCAATATCTCCTCAAACCAGACAGAAGGATGCTGGCCAAGGGCAACAATTTACGGCCCGACAAAGGCCGCGGTAAGCAAGTTCACGAAAAACGCCGCGATGGAGCTTTCACTTTACGGAATCAGAATGGTTGCCGTAGCTCCGGGCTATACTGATGTGGGTTGGGAGAAAGGAGACATACGGCTTGAAGCTGCTTCACGTCTGCCCTTCCGACGTTTTGCAACTATGGATGAGATTGCTTCTCTTGTTTCCTATGCTGCAAGTGATGAGGCTGCCTATATGACAGGAAATACCATTCTGATGGACGGAGGTGCGACACTGCCTGTTGTCGCGGCAAATGATTTTGTATGAACACTTACTACAATGAAAGACTCAGAGGTGACAGAGGCGCTCTGAAAAGGGCCCTGTATAAAGCCTGCGGCTTCAACGATCAGGATCTTATGAAACCTGTGATCGCAATTGCGGACAGCTATACGGATGCAACAGCAGGGCATGCCAATTTCGACAGGATAAGAGAGCGCGTCGTACAGGGCATAAAAGATGAAGGCGGCTGCGCGATGACTTTCGGCTGCATCGCTCCCTGTGACGGAATAGCAGAGGGAAATATCGGAATGAGATACATCCTACCATCCCGCGATCTCATAGCATCCAGCATAGAGTGCATGTGCCGGGCCCACGGTTTTGACGGTCTTGTGATGCTGGCGAGCTGTGACAAAATAGTTCCCGGAATGCTCATGGCTGCCGCACGTCTTGATACAAGCGCAATTTTCTGTAATGCAGGTCCAATGTATCCGGCGGTATACAAAAACCGCCACTGGGACGGAAACATAATAACGGAAGCAGCAGGATGGAAAGAACGGGGACTGATAGATGAAGAAGAGTTCAGAAAGATCGAGAATCTGGCAGAACCCTGTTTCGGTTCGTGCGCCATGCTGGGAACTGCGAACACCATGTGCTGTGCGGCAGAAGCCATGGGAATGTCACTTCCGGGCTGTGCCACCATTCCGGCTGTAGATGAAGAGCGCCTTGAATGGGCTTATGAAAGCGGACGGGCCGCGGTCAGACTTGTCAGGAATCATATAACCGCAAGGATGATCATGAGTGAGCAGGCACTGATGAATGCCCTGAAACTGGTATTCGCCATCGGCGGCAGCACCAATGCCGTAATGCATCTTCAGGCGATATGGCATGAAGCCGGACACGGTGAACTACCCCTGAAGAGAATAGGAGAGACGGCAAAGGCAACTCCCCAGATCGCCTCTGTTTATCCGGCAAGCGAGTACGACATGGTAGATTACCACGAAGCAGGAGGTGTCATGGCGGTAATGAAGGAACTGTCTCCCCTTCTTGACACCTCATGTCTGAGTGTCAGCGGAAAAAGCATAGGAGAGAACCTGGAAGGATGCAGTGGAAGCAGGAACACATCTGTGATCCGGCATATTGATGATCCATTCAGCACAAGCGGAGGCCTTGCGGTTCTTCATGGGAATATCGCACGGGAAGGCGCTGTGGCAAAACCTGCCGCCATACCGCCTCAGCTCATGAAGACCAGTCTGAAAGCTGAGGTTTTTGAAAGCGAAGATGAGGCTATCGAGGGAATAATGAGCGGAAAGATAAGGAAAGGGACCTGCCTTGTTCTGCGCTACGAAGGACCAAAAGGAGGGCCTGGAATGCCTGAAATGTACCGTCCTATGAAGGCTCTTGAGGGAATGGGGCTGTCGGACAGCTGTGCACTCATAACGGATGGACGTTTCTCAGGATCAAACAGGGGATTGTTCGTCGGACATATTTCCCCTGAAGCCTACGAAGGCGGAAACATAGCTCTGATAGAGAACGGAGACACCATCAGCATCGATATAGATGAAAGAAAAATTGAACTGATGGTAAGCAAAAATGAACTGGAAAAACGCAGGCTCAGCTGGCAGAGAAAGGAAAAACAAATGCCACCCGGCTATCTTGACACATACCGGCATACAAGTCTCTCGGCAAGCAGAGGCGCACTCGTAATATAACAAGGAGAACATCAATATGCTTTACAATAATGACAAGGAGCTTTTCAGTCTCCTCAAGACCAGACTTTACACTTCCGTCATCGGAGATATTCTGGACCAGATGGGCTATTTCCATCAGTTTCTGCCTCCACAGGTAAAACCTCTCAGAGATGACATGGTCATTGCCGGACGCAGCATGCCCGTGCTTGAAGCCGACGTTACCGGTTTCATCACGGAAAAAGCGCACAACAGGCTGCTTGAGCAGAACTTCGGCATGATGCTGGAAGCACTGGACTCAATTGAGGAAGATGAAGTCTACATCTGTCCTTCCTCATCAATGCATTATGCCCTGATCGGGGAAATCATGTGCACCCGCATGAAAATCAGGAAAGCGGCAGGCAGCGTCGTCAACGGCTACCACAGGGATACAAGGGGAATTCTCGCACTTGACATGCCTGTCTTCAGCAGAGGCTCATATGCCCAGGATCAGGGACCGAGAGGGAAAGTCCTTGATTACCGTGTGCCGGTTGAGGCGGACGGCGTCAGGATAAATCCCGGCGACATTGTCTTCGGTGATATCGACGGTGTTGTCATTATACCCAGGTCAGTCGAAGCAGAAGTCATTGAAAAAGCCTATGAAAAAGCTACAGGCGAGAATTTTGTCGCTGAGAAAATAAGAGACGGACTTAGTGCGGTCCAGAGCTGGGCACGTTACAAAATAATGTAGCAAATTAAGCAATTTTTTGTAAAAACACGGCAATTTTAAGTAATGTCAGCTGGTAAAAACCATACTAGGATGAAAACACAAAAGGAGAATCAGGGAAAGTGAGACACAGTGTTGAGTTCAAGAACATCACAAAATACTTTCCAGGCGTGAAAGCCCTTGACAATGTCTCTTTCCGTGCAGAAGGAGGAGAGGTCCTCGCATTTCTAGGCGAGAACGGAGCCGGAAAGTCGACACTGCTGAAAACGCTGAACGGAGATTATCAGGCGACAAGCGGCGAGTACCTGCTTGACGGGCAGGCCGTGCATTTCAGGAATCCGCATGAAGCCATTGATGCCGGAGTGAGTGTCATCTACCAGGAAAGGCAGATTCTCATGGAACTTTCCGTTGCGGAGAATATATTTCTCGGCCGTATGCCTGCAAACAAATTCGGCTGGATCGACATCAGAAAGGCAAACAGGGAGGCGGAGAAAATCATAAACGACTTCGGACTTCCCTTAAAACCACAGACAAAGGTGAAGGATCTTTCCATCGCCTATCAGCAGATGGTCGAGATCATGAAGGCATACAGCAGGGACAACCTCAAGGTAATATGCTTTGACGAACCTACGGCTTCCCTCTCAGATGCTGAGATCGACGTACTTTTCAAGATCATCGGAAAACTGCGTGATGACGGCAAGGTTGTAATATACGTATCGCACAGGATGAGCGAAATCAGGCGTATAGCCGATAAAGTGGCCATATTCAAGGACGGACGCTATGTTGCAACCGTCGATGCACAGTCGACTGATGAACAGGAAATGATCCGCATGATGGTCGGCCGTGACCTTGGCGATATCTACGACAATCTGGACAGGGACAAGACCATAGGAGAAGAACTGCTAAGGGTCGAGAACCTCTCCAGTGACTATGTGGATCCTGTATCCTTCACACTTCACAAAGGAGAAGTCCTCGGTTTTTCAGGACTGGTCGGTGCAGGACGCACGGAAGTCATGAGGGCCATCATCGGTGCTGACAAGGTTCTTGGAGGCAAGATATTCCTTGAAGGAAAACAGATAGTCAACAAAAGCCCGCATGATGCGATGAACAACGGCATTGTATATGTTCCGGAAGACAGAAAGACACAGGGCATCCTTGCGAATCTTGATGTGGCAAAAAACATAACGATATCGATGCTGGACAAAAACTCCAATACGCTCGGCGTCATAGATACAGGAAAAGAAAGTGAAATCGTTGATCGGGGAATAAAGAATTTCGCAATAAAGACACCGAATGCGGAGAAGAAAATCGTTGAACTCTCCGGCGGAAACCAGCAGAAATGCATTGTTGCCCGCTGGATGGCAACACAGCCCAAGGTTCTCATCCTGGATGAACCCACAAAAGGAATTGATGTCGGTGCGAAAAGCGAATTCTACAATATGATCTGCAGGTTTGCAAAACAGGGGCTCGGTGTCATTCTCATCTCTTCCGAACTTCCGGAGATCATCGGACTGAGCGACAGGATCATAGTAATGGGCAATCTTGCAGTAAAAGGAGAAGTCTCAAGAGAAGAGGCAACGGAAGAAAGACTGCTTTCTCTTGCAATGAGTGAAGGAGGTAAGAACTGATGAGCAGCATATGGAAAAAAGTAAAGGGATTCATCCCGGGCGACAAGCTGATACTTATCGTCGCCCTTATCATAGTAGTGGCAATTTTCACATCACTTAACGGAAATTATTTTTCATGGACCAATTTCGTCAATATTCTGGTTGCCGCCTCTCTCATCGGTCTTGTGGCAATAGGACACACCTATCTGATCATTGCAGGACAGAATGATCTCTCTCCCGGTTCAGTCGCGGCTTTCACCGGTGTTCTGTGTGCGACTCTCGTGAGCATGGGACTGCCCTTCCTTGCCGCAGTGCTGATCACACTGCTTGCAGGTGCCGTAGTTGGTATCTTCAACTCATGGATGGTCAACAAGATAAAGATTGAGGCATTCATTGCGACACTTGTGACCCAGTTCGTATTCAGGGGCTTTGCATACATACTTTGCGACGGACGTCCGGTCAGCATCACAAATGAAGCATATATTTCAATCGGTGCGACACGCATCCTCTCCATCCCGCTCTCTGTCTGGATCATGCTTGTCCTTATCCTGGTATTCGGACTTGTTCTGGCGAAGACAAAGTTCGGACGCAGCGTATATGCAATCGGAGGAAACAGGGATGCAGCCCGTCTTGCCGGCCTCAATCCGCAGAGGATCATAACAATCCTCTTTGTAATGATGGGCGTGATCACAGCCCTCGGCGGAATCGTGTTCTCATCACGAATGCATTCCGGACAGCCTGCCGCAAACGTGAACCTTGAATTCGATGCAATCACAGCAGTTGTGCTTGGTGGTGTATCATTCACCGGCGGTGTCGGTGACATGGTGGGTACAATCCTCGGTGTCATACTGATTCAGGCGTTCAATACCGGCCTCATCATGGTGAACGTACCCAGCTTCTGGCAGTACGTTGCTCGCGGTGCACTTCTCCTCTTTGCCCTCACATCTGACTACATCAGAAAGACAAACAGGGAAAAAGCACTGCTTGAAGCTAGCAAAAAGGCGTTAGCCGCAAAATAAAATCAATACACACAATTAAAAAGGAGAAAATTGTATGAAGAAAGTATTGACTGTTCTTTTGGTACTCGCATGCTCACTTTCCTTCGTTTTCGCAAACGGAAGCAGTGAGACGACTGCAGGTTCTGCAGACAGCAAGGGTGTCATTTACGGCATTTACAAAGCAGGTGACCAGACATGGTTCATCGATGAAGGCGAAGCAGCTCAGGCAGCAGCAGAGGAAGCAGGATATGAGTTCATCTATGTTGATGCAAAGATGAGCCCGGAGGAATACCTCAGAGCACTCGACAATGCAATTGCAAACAATGCAGCAGGCGTTGTCACATGCACACCTGACCAGACTCTCTCAAGAGCAGTTGTCGATATGCTGGCAGCAGCAAATATTCCTGTGGTCGCAGCTGATGACGCTCTCGAAGAAAACGGCGAGAAGCTTGCTCCATGGGTAGGTATCAACGCATATGTTATCGGAGAAGCCAACGGTCAGTGGCTGGCAGACTATGTTCACGAGAACAACCTCGCAGGCGACCCGGGCGTAGGACTTCTTATCATGACTATGGATACAGTATCATCCTGTGTTCCGCGTGCAGAAGGTGAATACGACAGATTCACGGCAGAATGCCCTGAGTTCCCGACAGACAGAATTTACTTCGCAGACTACGACGGAACAACAGACAAGGGCTACACAGCCGCTGACGCAGTATTCACAGCTCACCCTGAGATCACGACATGGCTCGTCACAGGTGCAAACGAAGAAGGTACAATCGGTGCACTCAGAGCTCTTGAACAGGCAGGCAAGGCAGACAATGCATGTGTGGTAGGTCTCGGCGCATACATGGCAAAGGATGAATGGAATGCAAACGGTGCAGATTCTGCAATGAAGGCATCCGCATACTTCCCTGCATCAGCAGTCGGCCGCGGTTCTGTTGAAGTTCTCCTCACCATCCTCAACGGCGAAGAAGTTCCGATGGAAACAGCAGTAGATGCAGTTGTCGTAACACCTGCAGACTACAAGGAAGTCATGGGACCTGACGCTGAATAAAAAGACAACCCCTTAATTCCAGTTGCAATATGGGACCGGAGAGATAAAAAACTCCGGTCTCATCTTGTTCAGGTGTCTTCCTCTTCGTTTTTTATGAGATTCATGCTTGCAAGCTTCCTGCGCGGTGAAAGCTTTCCAAGTGCCTCGTGCCTGCACTGAAGCGGCGTCATTCCTGTAAAGGCCTTGAAACTGTTGCTGAAAGCAGCCTCATTTGCAAATCCGCACCTGTATGTTATGTCAGTGAGGCTCATATTTGTTGCCTGCAGGAAAAACCTTGCACTGTTTATTCTTGATCTCTGTATGAATTCATGCGGAGTGAAGCCGATCTCCTTCTTGAAAGTGCGGATGAAGTGGAACGGACTCATGTTCACCATGCCGGATAATTCCTCATTTGAAATCTTCCTGTCCAGATTCGCATTAATATAATTGCATACCGCCTCAAACTTATGGCTGGATGCGACAATACTGTCACCGGAGCCCGATTCAAAGAATTCTGTGAGTATATTTGTTATATACTTGTTAACCAGTGCCTCAGACGGCTGTCCTCCGCTTCTGAATGTATCCGTGATGCGCGAAAAACAACTTCTGACATAGTTCCTGTCCATGACTGTGACTGAACGTGTTTCCATCGCATCATACAGCTGGGAAATATCATGACTGTCAAAATGAATCCAGTAGAACTCGGCTTTGTCAGTTGTTCCGTAGCTCGGTCTCTCATAACAGTTGAGGATTGCCAGCTGCCCTGCCTTCAGAATGTTATGCTCCCCCTTACCGTCTGTCGTATACAGGCTTCCGTCTACAACATAAAGCAGAAGGTAGCTGTCCAGGGTATTCGGTTTCACGGAATAAGTGTGCGAACAGAAATAATGCCCTATGCACAGCATCTGATAAAAATAATCCTTTTTTATCAGCGATGAATTGTAAATATAGATATCAGATTCAGGCAGAACGCCTCTTTCATTCAGCTTCACGGTAAAAGATTATAGCATAGGTAATGTCTGCCATGAATGTCTTTTGAAAGGAGAATCAGGAATTATTTCACGTTTTCCTTTTCATAATAATTTATGCAAATAAAATATTCCTTATAAGGAATATTATTTATCTAATACATATACTGCCGATATTTCATGGACATTGATAAAGCATTATGTCTTTCCTGTCTGTAATTGTCTCCCTCCCTCCGGGATTTGATTTAAAGATTCAGGAAAACCGGATCAGGTGAAAAAATGAGTGCATACAACGCTATAATGCATGGATCTCATACATACTTCAAAACCACTTTACGAATCTGTATATCACACGCGAGATGGAACCCGCATTTTCACCTGAAGCACATGCCGAAGCCCTGTCCCGTATCTTAAAAGACATGGCACATGGTCTCAGCAAATAATGTCAGGATTAATTATCACAGACTGTCGCCAAAGTCCTGTCTGAAAGCTTTCACAATTTTTTCAGGCCACGAAGATACAGGTTCAAGCCGGCCGAAGAAGAAGCGGAGTGAAGACGGCTCCTCGACAAAGCGCAGACCGCCGATAAGATCCCGGTGATCATAAAGCCACTTGATCCTGTCGACGGCATACTTCACCTGAGACAGTGTGAATACACGACGGGGAAGCGCCAGACGCAGAAGTTCAACTGATGCGAAATGCTCACTTCCATCCTCTTCTCTCTGTTCTGATATAGTACCTCTTTCCATACCGCGCAATCCCCCTGCAATGAATACGGCTGCAGCCAGAGCTCCTGCTGGATACTCACTCTGAGGGACTTGGGGTATGAATCTGGATGCATCAAGATGACAGCCGAGTCCCCCGGCCGGAGTGACAACTGGAACATCGAGACGGATAAGCTCATCAGTCATGTATTTTATGAACAGAGGCCCCTGACTGATCACATCCATGTCCATAGTCTCATCAAGGCCTACAGTCATTGCCTCCATTTCCCTGACACTCATACCGCCGTATGTGAGAAAGCCTTCGAACATGGGAACAAGTTCCCTCATCTTCAGATAAAGGCTCTCATCATGTACCGCAATACCGCCGCCGCGGGCAAAGCCGAGCTTTCTTGCAGAGAAATATATGATGTCCATCTTATCCGCAATCATGCGTGTGATCTGTCTGATGGAAAGATCCTTTGCCATTTCTTCACGTGTCTTGATGAAGTAAAGATTATCCTGAAGAAGACTCGCATCCATTACGACAAGCTTTCCGTATTTATGAGTCAGATCGGCAACTGCCATGATATTCTCCAGTGACAGAGGCTGACCGCCGATAAGGTTTGTACCGGCTTCGATCCTGACAAAAGGAATGCTGCTGCCTTTGCACCGGAAGAGTTCATCAAGTTTCTCAAGATCAAAATTACCCTTGAAAGGGAAATCGCTTGTGATTTTCACGCCTTCGTCAATGACAAGTTCCTCAACACTTCCTCCCAGACGCGTGATATGGGCTTTCGTAGTCGTGAAGTGGTAATTCATAGGAATGATGGAACCTTTTGTGACAAATGTCATTGCAAGAATGTTCTCGGCAGCGCGGCCCTGATGGGAAGGAAGGAAATACTTCATACCGAATATTTCCTCAAGTTTTTCACTCAGACGTGTGAATGTGGCACTGCCGGCATAGCTGTCATCAGCCACCATCATTGCCGCAAGCTGTCTGTCGCTCATAGCATTGACACCGCTGTCGGTAAGCATATCAAGATATATGTCCTTGTTCTTCAGAAGAAAGGTATTGTATCCGGCTTCAGCCATAGCCTCGGCTCTTCTTTCAACCGGAACAAGATCAAGTTTCTGCACAATACGGACCTTGTGCAGTTCAAGGGGAATCTCTTCTCCTGTATAGAAGTGTATATCAGCCATAAAATCTCCTTGACTTCCATTTTCATCCACAATGATGAGCCAGTCAAACACTTATGCAAAATTTTGTATAAAAATTCATTTAATTTGCTTTATAATATCCTTATTGTTATTATAATAACACAAAAGATATCAAAATAACATATTGACATTATTTTGCACAATCTTTATTATCTGGCTCAGATTCAGAAAAACAACACAAACGGGAGATATAATATGAAACTCGGAAAAACATTTGCTGTTCTTTTAATAATGCTCATCACAACTGCAGGACTCATCTTCGCAGGCGGAAGCAGCGAAGATACACAGGCCGTCTCGGAAAGCGGACGTCCGGTACTCCGTGTCGCCATGGAATGCGGCTATGCCCCGTACAACTGGACACAGACAACTGATGCCAACGGAGCAGTTCCAATAGCAGATTCAAATGACTATGCCTATGGCTATGACGTGATGATGGCAAAATACATTGCCGAGCAGCTCGGCTATGACCTCGAGATCGTTAAGCTCGACTGGGATTCACTCGTACCGGCAGTGCAGTCAGGTGTTGTCGACTGCGTCATCGCAGGCCAGTCAATCACATCGGAGCGTCTCCAGATGGTCGACTTCACAGAACCTTACTATTACGCATCAATCATCTGTCTCGTGAACGAAGGCAGCAAGTATGAGAACGCACAGGGTGTGAGCGATCTTGCCGGCGCAGTCTGCACAAGCCAGATGAACACAATCTGGTATGACGTGTGTCTGCCTCAGATTCCTGATGCGGAAATCCTTCCGGCCCAGGACAGCGCACCTGCAATGCTCGTTGCACTCAACAGCGGCAGAGTCGATCTCGTATGCACCGATATGCCTACCGGACAGGCAGCCCTTGTCGCATATCCCAACATGAGGCTCCTCGATTTCTCCGGCAGCGATGACGACTTCGTTGTAAGCGATGAAGAGATCAATATCGGCATCTCCCTTGCAAAGGGCAACACAGAACTTAAAGATGCAATCAACAGTGTTCTTGACACACTTACAGTCGATGACTTCACAAGAATGATGAACGAAGCCATTTCAGTACAGCCTCTTGCACAGTGAGAGATAGAAAATGACTATTGCTGAAATGAATTTTTTCCAGAGGATGATATACATCCTCCAGCGTTACGGCCTCTCCCTTCTGGAAGGGGCCGCAACTACGATGGTTATAGCCATCGTATGCACATTTCTCGGCTGTGTGATCGGCTTTGCAGTGGGTCTCATACAGACCAGCGAGCCTCATAAGAATTCAGGCATTTTCAAAAGAGGCCTTCTGAAAACTGTAAAACTCATACTTACAGCCTATGTTGAAGTATTCAGGGGAACACCTATGATGCTTCAGGCAGCCTTCATCTATTACGGCATGAGCCAGATTTTCGGCATAAACCTCGGAATGTGGAGTGCGGCCTTCATCATCGTTTCCGTCAACACCGGTGCCTACATGGCAGAGACGGTCAGAGGAGGAATCCTTTCCGTCGAAGCCGGACAGAGCGAGGGTGCAAGGGCAATCGGAATGTCTCACTTCCAGACAATGCTGCTTGTTGTCCTTCCGCAGGCACTGAGGAACATCATGCCGCAGATCGGCAACAACCTGATCATAAACATCAAGGATACATGCGTGCTTTCAATCATAGGAACAGTTGAGCTTTTCTTCACGTTCAGGAGCATCTCAGGTGCGCTTTACACTTATTTCGAAGCCGCATCCGTAACGATGATCATCTACTTCATCCTGACATTCACCTGTTCCCGTATCCTCCGCTATATCGAAACAAAGATGGACGGGCCATCCAACTTCGACCTGGCCACCAGCGATACTCTTGCCTTCACAAGCGGCATGACACGATACAATAAGAAGACAGGAGGAACATACTGATGGATGAAATTCTGAAAGTGGAACATCTTGTAAAGACATTCGGAACCAATGAGGTCCTCAAGGATATAGACTTCTCAGTCTTCAAAGGAGATGTAATCAGCATCATAGGTTCCTCCGGATCGGGAAAGTCCACACTTCTCAGGTGCATAAACATGCTTGAAGATGCCACAGGAGGCAGGATTCTCTACCATGGAAACAATATTCTCGACGGCAGCATTGACGAGGATCAGTACCGCACAAAAGTCGGAATGGTTTTCCAGAGCTTCAATCTCTTCAACAACTACACGGTGCTGGGCAACTGCATGCTCGGCCAGACCCATGTGCTCAAGAGAAGCAAGGAAGATGCAAGAAAACGCGCAATGGAATACCTCGAGAAAGTCGGCATGGAGCAGTACATAAATGCAAAGCCGAGGCAGCTTTCAGGCGGTCAGAAGCAGAGAGTCGCAATTGCAAGGGCTCTTGCGATGGATCCGGAGGTTCTGCTCTTTGATGAACCGACAAGCGCGCTTGATCCGGAAATGGTCGGCGAGGTTCTCGACGTCATGAAGAATCTTGCTGAAAGCGGAATGACAATGCTGGTTGTCACCCATGAAATGGCTTTCGCACGCGACATCTCAAAGCGTGTCGTTTTCATGGCTGACGGAAGGATTGAAGAAGAAGGCTCTCCCGATCAGATCTTCAATCATCCTCAGAAGGAAAGGACAAAGGAATTCCTTTCAAGGTTCACAAAAACACTGAAAGACTGAAACCACATGTTCTGTGCTTCATGCATCATCCCCGCTTATGTGGGGATGTTTTTTATCTGTGCTCTATCTAATATTTTCTCACCATATAACCGGCTCTTCTCCATGGCTTTGCAGGAACTCGTTGCACAGCCTGAAATGGTTATTGCCGAAAAAGCCCCTGTAGGCACTGAGCGGACTCGGATGGGCCGATTCAAGGATGAGATGTGCCGGATTATTTATGAGGAGCTTCTTGCTGCGTGCATAGCTTCCCCACAGCATGAACACCTTCGGCCTGCTGTCCTGTGCAAGCAGACTGATGGCACCATCGGTAAGAGTCTGCCAGCCGAGAGCGGAATGAGAGGCTGCTCTGTGGGCAATGACTGTCAGCGTGCTGTTGAGCAGCAGCACGCCCTGCCTTGCCCAGCGGGTAAGATCGCTTGACCATGGTCCCTGAAGGACACCTTCCCTCATTATCTCCTCATGAATGTTCCTGAGTGAAGGCGGCTCTTCAACATTCTCCCTCACGGAAAATGACAGTCCCATTGCCTGTCCTTCCTCATGGTAGGGATCCTGTCCCACAATGATGACCTTTGTCGATGAGAAGCTTGTCAGGCGGAATGCATTGAAAATCTCATTCATCGGAGGATAGACGGTTTTTGAGGCATATTCCCTTTTCAGCTCTGCCTTGAGATTCAGGTAATAAGGTTTCACCTGCTCCCTGTCAAAAAACGGCTGCCAGTCATTTGCAACATTTATCATGAAAACCTCCGGTGTTGTTATGTGGAGACAACTCAACGGTCTCTCTTTCTCAGTGACACAAGTCCCACAGCAAGAATGATAACAGAAGATATGAGTGTCAGACAGGCAAAAAGATCAGGGAACGCAGTGTAGAATGTAAGGCCTGCATTCTCATAAATGGGCACTTCATAGATATGCCAGGTCTGCGTGAAAGGTTCAAGCGGCTCCACAATCCGTCCTGCAGGAGTTATGAGACAGGTTATGCCGCTGTTCGTGCTTCTCAGGAGAGGACGTCTGTTCTCTATCGCACGGAAAAGAGCCAGCTGCATGTGCTGCACCTCTGCGGGAACGGCACCGGACCACACATCATTCGTCATATTCAGCAGGAAATCGGCACCGTTTCTGACAAACTGCGCGGAAAGATAGCCGAAAGTGTCTTCAAAACAGATCGGCGTCGAGAAATGGATTCCGTCATACTCAAAGACGGTCGCCTCGTCTCCTTCTTCCCACCAGTTGTAGTCATTTGCAAGCAGAAGCTCATACAGCCATGGGAACTCCTCTTCATACGGGAAATGCTCTGTGAACGGCACGAGATGCTGCTTTCTGTATGTTTCCTTCACCTCTCCGTCTGAAAAGAGTATGACCGTATTGTATTTCTTCCAGTTCCATGTACCGTCATCAAGATACGGAGGAAGGGATTCATCGGCAATGACACCTTCGGGATTTCCCGTCACAAGCGGCACGGGAAGCGAGAGGCCGAAGTCCACGAACTCCTCGCACAGCCTGCTTCTCGCGTTGCTGGCAGGATAGGCCATGTTCCATGTCACGGATGGAACGAAAGCTGTCTCTGACCATGCGATGATGTCGGGATCATCCTCAAGGGCTTCAAGCGACATGTTTTTCAGATTCTCGAAATTCCGCCTGTAAGTCGCATCTCCCCCTTCCCATGTGTCCGCACTGTGCTGGATTGAAGCTATTTTCACCACCCTGTCAGGTTCAAGGTTGTCATAATGCCATAGTGCGAACATGCCGTAAATAAGAACGGCAAGATAGATGGAAACGACAACCAGGATATCTGTATAGAAAACACTTATCTTTCTTTCTGTGATGATCTTTGCCGCAAGTGTCTGACTCACCGTCATGATAAGGCATATGCCCCATATTCCTGTTATATCGGCAATCTGGATGAATGCAGTGAAACTGGTCACTGCGGATGAGAGATTGCCGTACGGATATCCAAGGAAGCCCTGCTGGGTGAGAAAAAGGTATGAGACATAGAAGAGTGCCTGCACTATGTAGCTGTACTTTCTGAAAAGAGATGAGGCAAGCTTGAGGAATATGAAGAGAGGAATGTACTGAATGCTCTTGAGTACCGGCGCGATGAGTATTGCCAGCGGATGGAAGGTGCTGAGCCAGTAGTTGTAGAAAATGAAGAAGAAGAAACCGTAGACGATTCCAAGAAACGGCAGATGCGCCCAGCGGACTCTGTTCACAAGACAGAAAACGGGAATGAGGGAGAAGAACGATATGATTCCCCAACCGCTGTCGCTCAGCGGCCCAGGAAAGGCCAGGGATGCTATGAAAGCACACAGGATGAGGAATAATGATTCAAGCAGGAAAATGCCGAAAGACTTCAGGAATCTTCTCAAATGATACCTCCCGTTTTAAAAGAAATAATATATAATTATGAAACCATTGAAAACCGGAGAGTTAAATGCAATACAGTTTTCTTGTTCTGATGCAGAGTCTGAATAATGATTTTCTCACCCTTGCGGCAAACTTCCTCTCTCTGCTGGGAGAGGAAACATTCCTGATAGTCATCCTCCTGATCATCTATTATATCTGTGACAAGAAGGCTGGTTTCTCCATATTCTCAAGCCTTCTCGGAGCAGAAATACTCACAAACGCCGTAAAGGCGGTAGTCAGGGCACCGCGTCCGTTCACTGTTCATCCGCATCTGCTTGCAGACAGGCTTGAAACGGCGACAGGATACTCATTTCCTTCCGGTCATACTACGGGAGCCGCCGCATTTTACCCCGTGGCAGCAAGGAAAAGCGGCAGGAAAATCCTGCTTGTTCTTTCAATAATCCTTGCCGCCCTGATCGGGCTCAGCCGGAACTATCTCATGGTTCACTGGCCTGTGGATGTAATCACCGGTCTGATGATAGGTCTTGTGTTCTCGCTGGCTATAAGCCTGATATTCGACAGGATATATGAAGACAGGAACCTGCGCATCCGCTTCTGCACTATTTACAGTGTGGCAGGCGGCGTCCTTGCCCTGATCCTCACCGTACTGCTTTCACTGAAAGCTGCGGATGAGACTGCATTCTCCGATCTCATGAAGATACTCTCTCTTTCATGCGGAGCCTATGCCGGCTGCCTTCTGGAAACAGAAAAGGTGAACTTCAAAGTATGCCGCAGTGCGGGAAAGGGAATTGCAAATATGGCTTTCTCCCTTATCATCATACTGGCAATAATGGGACTCAAGGCAGTAATTCCGCCGCAGTATTATTATCCGGGTTCATTCGTCCGCTATGCACTCATCGGCTTCTGGGCAACGGGGCTTTATCCGCTCATTGCAGTGAAGCTAAAGCTGCTTGGGGTAGCTGAGTCCCTTTAATTTCAAATAGTGGTCCAGAGTGTTCTTGTCATAAAGACGTCCTGAAAGCAGGCGGGAGAAAAGAAGACCGCACACATAGGCGTCGCTTGAGGCAAGATGGGCATCATACTCCATATGAAGATAATCGGAGACAAGCACACCGAGACGGTGAGATTTGAACTGGGGCAGGAAACGTCTGGCAAGAGCCAGAGTGCAGTAATAATCAAGATGAGGCAGCTTTATACCATAGTATTCGGCACTTTTCCTCAGTACATTCATGTCAAACTGTGCATTGTGCGCCACAAGCGGATCACTTCCGATAAAGGACATGATCTCATCATAGCGTTCGTCAAATGTCTTCTCCCAGCGGCAGTCCGACGGCATTATTCCATGCACATTGATGTTTCCCTGGCTGAAATACATCACCGGCGGTCTTATAAGCGTATAGTATGAGTCCCTCTGGCGGCCTTCCTCATCAAAGCGGGAAAGTCCGATTGAACATGCACTGTTGAAATCACTGTTCGCAGTTTCGAAATCTATTGCCACATAGTTCATGCACACAATGTAATCCATTATGTGTTGAAATGGCTAGACAGGCTTTTTCATTTTCCTGTACCGCAAAGTGCCTGGAAAACCTTGCCGCTCACCCTGATATGGTATTCCTCATCGCAGGATGGAATGAAACAGCACTCTCCTTCCTTAAGCATTATATGATCAGAAGATGTCCCGACCCTCGCCTGTCCTTCAGTGCAGATTGCGATTGACGGCAGGCTCTCCCTTATATCATAGGAACCGCTCGGCAGCACGGCCAGCGCCCATACGCTGCCATGTGCAGTCTGGCGCAGGAACTGGTCCGGAACAAGAGGGATCTTGCCCGTGAATGAAGAATCATAGTCTATGAGATTCAAGGCATCAGTGACATCCTTGTGCTTGCTGCTCATGCCGATTCTCACTTCGTTGTCCGATGAATCCTCGATTTCGATTCCCGTTCCGTGAATGTATGAATGAAGCATGCCGCTCCTGATATACAGCACCTCTCCGATCCTCAGGGAGATCACGTTCATAAGATAAGGAACCACCACGGAAGGATCATTGCCGAAAAGATCATGCACCTTCACGCTTATTCCCCTCTCAGTGTAATACACGCCTCCTCTGGTAAGCTCCTCTCCGCTTTCCTCCAGACCTTTCATGTATTCAGCTATCACACAGTCAAGCTCGCTCTGAGGCAGTGAGAAAAGTGTCTTGAAAAGTCCCCTGGCCGTGCGGCTTGAGGCGAAATGCTTCTCAAACGAGACAGGGCAGAGCCTTTTAAGATGGAACGACGCCGACTCCGCATCACGGAATCCGACGAGCAGGGTTGAAGGCGTAAGCGCATAAAAAAGCTCATTCTTGCAGTTCTCATCCTTGTAATTCAGTTCCTGTACAAAGCCTTTTCTCCTCTTCAGCTCCTCTTCCCTCCAGCCACGCTGGGCCTGAATCCTGTCAGGATGCACATGGAGGCTCAGGGGGTTGTTAACCGCAAGCACTTTCATCATGAGTGGGAAATGCTCATCTCTGCCAAGACCCGCAAGCAGCTGTGGAGAACTGTCCAGATAGTCTTTCAGCGATGTTCCGTCTTCCAGAGTTGCCTGTCCGTCGGGATGAACGCCGAACCATGCCTCTGCCTGAGGCTGGCCGTCGGCCTTGTAATGGAAAAGAGAAGGAAGAACGTCGCGGGATCCCCACCAGTAATTCTTGATGCTTCCTTTTATCTTAACTATCTGCATAACCGCCTCCTTTGTCCTGTACAGTCAAATTGTAGCACGGGAAAAAGAAAGACTGGAAACTAATTCTCAATACCCAGGGTGAATGCGATGGAAAGCATGTCCAGAGGCTTGTCACCGAGCTCCTTTCCGTACTCATGGGTTGCATAAAGCAGATCGATGGTGAATATCTGGAAATCGAATGTGAAGCCGAACGACAGATAACCGCTGTTCAGCCCCGCCCTGAAATCAAAAGTATTCATCAATCTGACTTCAAGACCTAGCCTGCTTCTCAGAATGAGCGCCTCAAGTGACACAGGCTTGGAGAAAAGCCCTGCAAGATCAACAATGTCGCAGGCAAAGGTCACATCTATCCACTCCCATAATCCTTCATCCGGAGTGGATACGGCAAAACCGGCATCAAGAGAGAGAGGAGTGTCGAAAGAATAGTTTATTCCTTCAGTCGCACTACCCGGACTCGAAGATCCCAGGTAGCCTCCTGTAAGCATATAATAAAGCTGGTTTATACCGCTGTATGTCTGCATCCTGTATCGTCCGTTAACGTTTTTCGCCGCAAATGCAAGAGTGAAGATATCCCGGTATGAATAGGCGAAACCGAAATCGAGCGGGATTGCAAAACCGAATGCGACAGGTATCCGGTTAAGCATCAGACCGAGACTGTCCTCATCATTGTAGATACTGATCAGGCTGCCGGCATTCAGCCCTCCCTGTAGTGAAGGATCGTACATGTCATCAAGGGAAAATCCCCTGAAGATCAGGTGAGCTCCGATACCGAAACTGAAAGTATGATTCTCAGCGACAGTGAAAGGCATGGCAAGGGCAAGGCTTGCCGCAAGGTTGGCTTCCATCACGAGTGTGCTGGACTCTCCTCCCGACCCAATGCTGTGAAGATCAATGCCCATGTCAAGGCTGAGCCCTGTTATTCCCGATATGAAGCCGAAGCCGGCCTGGGCGGAAAATACATCGCCCTCCCCCGATCCTATCGAGTTTATAAGCTGGTTTATTGCCCGGGTTATGTCCTCCTGTCCTTCATTCTGCGTCAGGAATATGTCCAGGGCACCGCCCGGCTGTATGAGCTTGTTGAAGTTGTAAAGCGTGATGCTGAGGGAAGGCAGTGCGGCATACTGGTTTTCCCTTGACACAAGAGCCGGATTGGCATACATCACCTCCTCATAGCGGGCAGAAGCCACACCTGCACCGCCCATGGACTCGATTCTCAATGCAAGAGGACTGTATGCACCAAGCGCACCTGAAGGAGCGGCATAGAGGGAAATGGCGATGAAAATGAGCATGATGACAGAGTGCAGACGTTTTCTCATCTCATTCCCTCCTGAACCTTCATCAGAAGGTTGTTCAGCGCATCCCTCAGCCAGATGGAACCTGTTGTCGTGCATGCGCTTTTGGCTTTTCCCAGCGCAGTCGCCATCGTATCGACGAAATCTGTGTCCGCATCCGTGAAAGAAGTGCCGAGAGCTTCATAAACATCATCAATGGTGACAACGGGATTATCAAAGAAAGAAAGTGCATTCTCAATCACGTACATTATTATCCTGAGATCAAGCACATCACGGGCACTTACACATCCGTCTTTCTGCGGCAGAATTGATTCAAACAGGTCTGCAATATCAGGATAGACGACCCACTCCTCAACAATGGAAACAAATTCTTCAAGATAATCCACCGTGGCAGATGCATACCCGGCAAGGCTGTCTTCCGCTTCCGTTTCAAGGACTCTGGAAAGGTCCTTTTTCTTGACCGGATTCTCGCTTGCGTTTATCAGGCTGTTCATGGTCCCCTCATCAAGAGGAGCAAGCAGGGTGCCTGAAGAAAAGCCGAGAGCCAGAGTATAAGAATTGCCGAATGAGTATGCATTTCCATCCGCTTTCATCACTTCCGTGTTTCCCTCGTCCGGATAGACTTCATTTATGAGCTGTGCCGAATCAACGTCGACAATACCTGCCTCAACAGCCCAGTTTCCCTTAAGCGAAGATGTGAGATTGTATAAAGTCTCAAAGCTTGCCAGGGAACATGATGCTGACAGCAGTGACGTCAGGGTTATCAATATGACAGCAAAGCGGAACATATGCTTATGATACACAGGAAAGCCGCTGCATGAAACAGCGGCTGTGATGAAAAAAATCAGCAGTGACAGCTGCAGGAATGCCCTTCATGTGAATGATGGGCACACTGATGCCCCTCTTCATGGTCATGGTGGGAGCAGTTTGCATCCTCACTGTATGCAAGTGTGCCGGCAAGCAGGGCATCAACCGCCGCATCCGCACTGCCGCTGACGCCGGCATAAAGTTTTATGCCGAAACTTTCAAGCGCATTCTTTGCACCCGTTCCGATACCGCCGCAGATAAGGGCATCGATTCCATTGTGCGAAAGCAGACCTGCAAGCGCGCCATGCCCCTGTCCGTCTGATGATACCACCTGCGATGAGACGACCTTGCCGTCCTCAACTGTATAGACTTTGAATTCCTCAGTATGTCCGAAATGCTGGAATACTGAGCCGTTATCGTAGGTAACTGCAATTTTCATAAAAAGCCTCCACTGTCTAATGTGCTGAAAAATGATGGAAAAGTAAAGCTTGGCAGAGCCATTCCCAACTTATTTTCCTTTGTGATATCTCCAAACATGTATTATCTTTCATTCACAGGAGAATGATATGGCAGACTTCACGGCACGTGCGATAAGGGAGACTTTTCTCCAGATACTGAACGAAAAACCGCTTGCATCGATTACAGTGAAGGAAATAGTCACCCGATGCGGCATCAACAGGAATACCTTTTACTACCATTTTCATGACATACCCTCACTGCTTGAGGACATCGTTGAAAGAGATGCCGGAAAAATAATGTCAGACGGCAGGAAACGCAATTCCCTTGAGGACTGTCTTGAAGATGCAATAAATTTCGCGCTTGAACACCGCAACGCGGTGAAGAACATCTATTCATCCGTCAGCAGGAGCATTTTCGAGCAGTCGCTGTGGAGGGTCTGCGAGCATGTGGTCTCATCATACGTCGACATCGCTGATGACAGCCACAGGCTACCGGATGAGAAACGCAATATGATAATCCAGTACCTCAAGGCCGTGCTGTTCGGTCTTTCATCCATCTGGCTTGAAAGCGGCCTTGATGAAAACATACTGACACAGCTTCACGCCATCGCTGCGCTCAAGGAAGGAGACCTCGGGGATCTTGTGGAAAAAGCTTCCCGGACATGAACAGCAGTATGCCCTGAATTCAGACAAAGTCAGTGTTCTGCCCATATGTGCAGACTGCATTCCCCGTTAATTTTGGCTTCAGACAAACCAGAATTACGGAGGACAAAAAATGTATTATTCAAGCGGAAACTATGAAGCATTCGCACACCCCTTGAAACCGGAAGGAGTCGAAAGGAAAAGTGCCCATATCGTGGGCACAGGACTGGCGGCGCTTACGGCGGCCTGCTATCTTGTCAGGGATGCACAGATGGATGGCAGCAGAATTCATATCTATGAAAAGGATTCAATACCTGGCGGTGCCTGTGACGGGTATGAATATCCGGCTCTCGGCTATGTCATGCGCGGCGGAAGGGAAATGGACAACCACTTTGAAGTGATGTGGGATCTTTTCCGCTCAATCCCGTCCATAGAGAAGGAAGGCATCAGCGTACTTGACGAGTACTACTGGCTGAACAAAAGGGATCCCAACTACTCGCTCTGCCGTGCAACAGTCAACAGGGGTGAAGATGCCCATACCGACGGAAAATTCGCAATCAGCGACAAAGGCGCGATGCAGATAATGAAGCTCTTCTTCACACCCGATGAGGAACTTTACGACAAGAAGATCACTGAATATTTCGATGATGAGGTTCTCTCATCGAATTTCTGGCTGTACTGGAGAACCATGTTCGCCTTTGAGAACTGGCACAGTGCACTTGAGATGAAGCTCTACATCAAGCGGTTCATACACCATGTGGGAGGTCTTCCCGACTTCAGTGCGCTGCGTTTCACACGCTACAACCAGTATGAGTCCATGATACTCCCTATGATCAGCTACCTTGAAAGTCACGGCGTACGGTTTCATTACAATACAAAGGTCGTGAATGTCATATTCGACATATCAGGAGAGAAAAAGAAAGCATCGAGGATAGACCTTCTCGCAGACGGCGAGACTCACTTCGTGAATCTCAGCGAAGACGATCTTGTCTTCATCACTCCGGGCGGCTGTGTGGAGAATTCGACATACGGAAGCCAGAATTCCAGAGCGGAATACTCCCCCTGCCTCAAAGAAGGCGGAGGCTGGGATATGTGGAAGAAGATAGCAGCGCAGGATCCATCCTTCGGTAATCCTGAAAAATTCTGTTCGAAGCCTGAGAAGACCACATGGATGAGCGCGACCGTCACCACACTTGATGACAGGATCATTCCTTATATCAGAAAAATATGCAGAAGGGATCCGTTCTCCGGAAAGGTCGTTACAGGCGGTATCGTCACTGTCAGGGACTCATCCTGGCTTCTGAGCTGGACGATCAACAGACAGCCTCAGTTCAGGAACCAGAAAGAAGGACAGTGCGTCATCTGGCTTTACGGACTTTTCTTTGACAGGGATGGAGACTACATACACAAACCGATGAAGGAGTGCACAGGCAAGGAAATATGCGAAGAATGGCTGTACCATCTGGGTGTTCCTGAAGAACTTATCGGAACACTTGCTGAGGAAAGTGCGAACACAGTACCTGTGATGATGCCGTATATCACGGCATTCTTCATGCCGCGCAGAAAGGGTGACAGACCAGATGTGGTTCCTCAGGGATCTGTCAATTTCGCTTTCATAGGCCAGTTTGCAGAAACAGAAAGAGACACGATCTTCACAACCGAATACTCAATGCGTACCGGCATGGAAGCTGTCTATACACTTCTTGACATCGACAGGGGCGTACCTGAGGTCTGGGGCAGCACATATGACATACGTGATCTGCTGAATGCAGCCGTCCAGATAAGGGACGGACGCCCTGTCACTGACATGAATCTGTCAATGAAAGAGAAAATGGCGCTTCATATGGTTCTTGAGAAGATCAGGGGAACAGATATAGAAAAGCTGCTTAAGGAATACCATGTGATCTGAAAAACTCCCTACTCTCCGTCCTGGTTCTGTATCAGGGCGGAGTCTTTGCGCATCTGTTTTCACCTGTAATGAAAACCAGTAATCAATTGAAGATAAAAACTGGAACTGCCTGTCACACAGAGGCAATTCCAGTTTCCTATTCATTCATCTACGTTCCGTAAGCGGCCGACGGGAATCGAACCCGCATCAGAGGCTTGGGAAGCCCCTGTACTACCACTGTACTACGACCGCACAGATATTCATCAGTTTACTCCTGAGGCGGATAGGATTCAAGCATCCTGACAAGACTTTTTATCACCAATGCAAGGTCTTCAGCCTTTATTCTGTCATAAACTATGTCATAACGGCGCTGGATGAGGCTGTTGGGACCATAAGGATCAATGGCCCTTAATCTTCCACCGAGGATGAGTGCATTGTCATCACTGCTTCCAATCTCATCATCAAAGAAACAGCACCACTCAAAGGCCCGGTTGTCCTCTTCGCTTTCCACAGCCTCGGGGTTGCCAAGCAGCGTAAGGGAAATTATCGCCTTTCTCTCTTCCCCGCCTTCCCTTGACACCTCGATATAGCAGACAGCTTTCTCTCCGTCATAAAGGTATGTGCCGTTCCTGTCCATTTTCACGGAGCCGAAGCGGTAATCATCAAAACCTTCACCCGTCAGCACTTCCTTTGCAAGGTCCATCCAGTATGACCTGTACTCTGCAGACAGCCTGCCTGTATTCCCAAGTCTCTCAGCCTCCTCTTTTCTGCTCATCCAGCCCATGTTCTGTGCCACAAGTGATGTAAGATCAATGTCACGGCTTGAGGCAAGATATGAAAAAAGTGCGGAGGATGCACTTCTGAATGAAAGACTTGTGAAATCGGGAACGGACGCGAATGATGAGAACACATCCTGCAGCGCCTCATTCTCCTCTCCTGTAAGAACGCAGGTTCCGCCATCTGCATCATCAAGACGCATTATCTCATCAAGAACAGCTGACAGCGGAAATTCCTTTCCTTCAATCTCATAAACATTTTCTTTTCTGGTAATTGTCATAAGCTCAAAAAATAAACGGGCACACAGATGGTGCCCGCATGGTTTTTATGAATCAGTGCATCAGATCGAGATCAAACTCGGCCATGATTGCAGGCATTGAGCATCCCCAGCTTTCAAGAACCTGAGGATGAACTTCGCCGTAACGTCCGATCTCAATTCCGTCATGCATGACCTTTGCAGCACGTCCCGGAATGAAGCGCTCGTCACCTTCAACAGCTTCAAGAGTATATTCAATGCGCAGGAAGTACATCAGTGTCTGAACATAGCTTGATGCCTCATTGAAACCTATCTGGTTGTCGGCGGCAAGGAATCCGAGATTGTTTCTTGTAACCGTGCCGCTGTTGTCCTCATCATCTTTGAAACATACCTTTCCGATCTCAAAAATCCTGTGAGGATAGACAGCATGTCCCGATACGGACTCGCTTTCCAGCAGGGATGGAAGGATCGATGGACGTACAACCTCATAGTTCTCGCTCATCGGATTTGCAATGAAAACAACCTTATCATCACTGATGTGCATGTTCTCAATGTACTCCTTTCTTGAACCGAGGTAATTGTACATCATCTCCTGGAAGCCCATGCCCACCATGAGGCCCTTCACCTTCCTGCTGTATTCTTCAGCAGGAGAAAGATAGCCCTTTGTGAACTCATTGGGAAGGACAGGCTCGAACTTTGAAAGGCCATGTCCGATCATTATATCTTCCACGATATCAACGGAGTGAAGGAAGTCGTTTCTGTATTCCGGGCAGCGGACAGTGATCACTCCGTCCTTCACGCTGGCTTCCACGCCCATTTTTCCGAGCGCCTCAACGCAATCTTCCCCGCTCAGGGCAAGTCCGAGTTCCTTCTCGACAAATGATACATCACACTTTGTCTCTTCCTGGAAATAATAAGGCACCGTGATCTCTTTTCCGTATTTGGTCTCTTTCGCAAGTCTGACCTTCACGGGGAGGATCCTGAATCCCATATCCGCCATATCACATGCGAGGATGTTCGCAGCAAGCAGGATGTCATCAATGATAGGACCGGAAATATCGACAAAGAGATCCTTGTCGCCGACCTTGACCGCACCCAGATAAGCCGAATTTATGATCGGTGAGAAACTGAGTGTATCACCATTGTTGTCATAAAGATAGGGATAGCGCGGCTTGTCCTTGATTATGTATGCATATTCCTTTCCCTTTGGATGCTTCTCCAGAATTTCACGGAGAGTGAGCTTCTCTTCCATTCCCAGGGGAACGAATGCTGTCTTGTCAGGATCCGCACCTATATAATGGACAGGGTACTCGATCAGATCCGAGCGGAAAATACCGATTGCGATTGTCTTTCTCTTGCGTCCGAAGTTCTGACAGAGTTTTTCCTGGCTCTGGATCAGGTTGACAAGCAGTTCTTCGGTGACCTCGCAGCCTTCTGCGGCAAAGCTTATCGAGAAGTCGCGGATACCGAGACAAGAATCATAGTTGATGTGCACGCGGTTTCCGCTGTCCATTGTCTTTGTGCGGCTTGAGAAAAAGTCATAACGGGGAATATTGCCTGTGCGGTATGTCCTGAGGGCACGTGCGACACCGGCGGCGGACCAGAGATCCGGACGGTTCGTATCGTTGAGCTCAATCTTTATCGTTCCCTCTTCCCTTCCGTCAAGCTCTGCCTTGGCGACAGGGAAAATCTCATTCATCTCATCATCTGTATATGTCTTTCCAGCAAGGGAGAAGAACATTTTCTCAGGTACTTCAATCTTGGGCATTAGTTTCCCCTCCTCATTCTCACACTCTCGATATCGGGAGTGAAGAGTTCTCTAAGGTCATTGAGACCAAGATGCATGAGAGCCATACGGTCAATGCCGAGTCCCCATGCAAGAACCGGAACATCAAGTCCCAGAGCCTTTGTCACCTCGGGGCGGAAGATACCGCTGCCTCCCAGCTCGAACCAGCCGAGAACAGGATGCTTGATATGCACCTCGATACTTGGCTCCGTGAACGGGAAATAGCCAGGAACGTATTTGACTTCAGTCGCACCTGCAACTTCCTCTGCAAACATCTTCAGCAGTCCGAGAAGGTTTCTCAGATTCACGTCCTTGCCGACGACAATGCCTTCTGTCTGGTAGAAATCCGCACCGTGCGTCGCATCAACCTGATCATAGCGGAAACAGCGTGCGACACCGAAATACTTTCCAGGAATCTTCGCATGCGGAAGCTGTGTTGCTGACAGGACGGTGCCCTGGCTTCTCATTACCTGGCGGCGGGTGAATTCATGGTCAAAGGTATAGCCCCAGCCGCGCGATCCGGTATCACCGCCGTTCTCATGAGTTGCGGCAACCCTGCTGAGCCACGGCTCCTCAATCTTGCGGCAGTGTCTCGGCTCCTTGACGTAATAGACATCATGTATATCCCTGGCGGAGTGGAACTGCGGCATGAAAAGCGCATCACCGTTCCAGAACTCGTTGACAACAAGAGGACCGTCGAATTCCTCGAATCCGAGGGATACGAGCTTGTCCTTAACCCACTGAAGATAATCAGCATAAGCATTTGTCCTTCCGGGGATGAGGCGGCTTACAGGAGCGTTGAGACCGTAAGGACGGAAAGTGCCGTTCTTCCAGGATCCGCTCTGTATCATCTGGGGAGTGAGAAGACCGAATTCCTCTCCTGTTATATTTGCCTTGAGAAGCTCACTCTTGGTCTCATTTCCAACCTCAGTGAGCGTGTAGACAACATCTTCCTTCTCGATCAGCTTGAATGTAGAGGAGGCTGCTCCTCTCTTTTTCGCAAGCTTCGAAATGGCTTTTCTCTCGGCATCCGTGAGAGAATCTTCTCTCAGCGGAGCGGTTCTGGCCCTGTCGATCAGCGAGCGCTGGAGAAGCACCTCGCCGTCAAGAGAATCAGAAATGAGGCAGGCTTTCTTTTCCTCATTCATCGCAGCGGTTTTCGAAGCGGAAAGACTGCCGAATGCGGAACCGACGTCGCTCTGTTCAAGAGACAGTGCGGAAGCGATGACAGGAAGGGATGCCGGACCGTTTTCCTTCAGATAGGAGAAAATCCTCTCAACCGGAAGACCTGTCTCAGCCTGTCTGAGTCCGGTCTCTGTCAGTTCATAGATTGTATACTTCGTGCGGCTTTTCTCGCTGATGCAGCCTTTTGCGCTGAGCCAGCTGAATGCCTGATTGCACTGTCCGATCTTGTAGCCCAGCTCATTCACCAGACGGTCAGTTGTTATGTCTTCTCCCATGCTGACATGTCTGAGAAGCCTGACTTCCAGCGGATGAAGATTTTTGACTTCAATATCCATAATAAGGGAACCCCCTTTCATAATAGTTAATTAATCGAAGCTTAGTTTATCGATTTAGAACAATTAGAACAAGGGCTTGATAAGAAAGAATCAAGTGCACTGGTGACCGTTTCCGTAGTCGGGCTTATGGCCCTCTCAAGCGTCCTGCTGAACGGTATGGGGTAATCCATGGATGAGATTATGAGGATTTCCTTCTTCAGTGCCGCGAACATTTCACTGTCTCCCGTGATCATTGCGGAAACGGAAGCGCCGACAGAACCGGCAAGAGGCGTGTCCTGCACGATGATGACACGTCCGGTCTTCAGGACGCTTTCCTTTATTGTCTGAATATCAACGGGCTTGATGGTTGCAAGATCGATGTGATCAACACTTCTCCCGGACTGGCTGAGAGCCTTGCGGCATGTCAGTGTTGCCCTGGAATAGGAAATGAGTGTGATGTCGCTGCCTTCACTCAGCAGCTGGGCTTTTCCTATCGGGAACGAGGACAGGGCATCTCCGCATTCCCCTATTGTGTCATACAGAGCCTTATGCTCAAAGAAAAGCACTGGGTTTGGATCCCTGACAGCTTCCTTGAGCAGGGCCTTCGCGGTGAAAGGATCCGATGGGCATACGATCTTGAGCCCGGGCACATTGAGGAACATCGCCTCAAGCGACTGTGTGTGCTGACTGCCGTGTCCCGTGCCGGATCCCATCGGGGTTCTGAGAACAAGCGGGCAGTTGAACTGGCCGGCACTCATGTAACGGAGCTTCGCCGCATGGTTTATAATGGCATCGCTTGCAAGAGTGGAGAAATCGCCGTACATGATCTCGACGACAGGATGCTCTCCCAGGGCAGCCGCCCCTGCGGCAAGGCCCGTGAAGGCTTCTTCGCTTACAGGCGTCTCAATCACGCTTTCACTGTGTTTCTCGCTAAGTCCTGCAGTAACTGCGAAGCATCCTCCGTAAAGACCGACATCCTCTCCTATGAGAGTCGCCCTTTCATCTTCCGTGAGTATCTCGTCAAGCGCCTCTCTTATCGCAAGCCGGTATGTTGTGCTGTGCAGGCCGCTTTTCCTTATCTCACACGGTCTGTGCGGTGCAAGGACATAGCTTTTAAGCTCATCAGGCGTGAGCGTGTTGTCACGTCCGGCTCTGGCCTCCTCACAGGCTTTCTCCACTTCCTCCATAATCTGCGTCCTTATCTGACGGCAGTGTGTCTTGGAAAGCGCGAGTTTCGCCTCATAACGGACGATCGGATCCTTTGCCCTCCACTCGTTTTCCTCCTCACTGCTTCTGTAGACGCATTTGTCGGATTTGCTGTGACCGCACATTCTGTAGGTGCTGACCTCAACAAAGACAGGCTCACTGTGGCTTGTCATCCAGGCCCTTGCCTTCTTCACAACGGAATAGACATCATCAAAATCATTTCCGTCAGCCTTGAAAGCCTTCATTGAATAACCTGCGGCACGCGATGCGATGTCGCTTGTGGAAATCATCCTGTCACTGGAGGCGGACATGCCGTAATGATTGTTCTCACAGTAGAACATGAGAGGAAGTGACCAGACCGAAGCAAGATTCATGCATTCATGCACGACACCGCGGCTGGTGGCACCGTCACCGAAAATCGCCACCGCGATATTCTGGCTGTTCTGGCGGTGCAGTGCGAAGGCAAGTCCAGCGGCAAGAGCGACACCGGAGCCCACAACGGCAGATGATCCGAAGTTGTAAGTCGTCCTGTCACTCATATGCATGGATCCGCCTATGCCTTTGCAAAGGCCGTAACGCGAGCCGAAAAGCTCGCTGAACATCGCACTCAGATCAGAACCGCGCGCCACATTGAAACCATGGCAGCGGTGGGTCGGGACTATCCAGTCCTCCTTTTCAAGCGCGAGGCACAATCCGGTATGGCTGGCCTCCTGTCCTATATTGAGATGAGTCGTGCCGTACATCTCGCCTGAGGCAAACAGATCCCTGACCTTCTCCTCAAAAAAGCGGGAACGCAGCATCAGGCTGTATATCTCGATTCCGTTATCCAATTCGATCCCCTCCCAGATGTGCAGTCTTGGAGACAAAACATCGTTTTCAGATATAGACATGTTCTATCAGGCCCGAAAAAGACCAGTGAACATCCTTATCTGCATAATACGTTTCTGTTATGCTCTTGTCCAGAACAAGACGCTCATCCATTTCCCTCATGTATATCTTCCTGCAGGCAAAGGTGAGCACTGCTTCATCATATACTATATAGTCCCCGATCCTGCTGTCTCTGAGTGAAAGGGCCCTGAGCTTATCTTCATTATGTCCGCTGTGCGAGCCGCAGTAGCGCAGAATGTCCCTTCTGTCCTCAGGAAAGAACGAAAGCGTGAACTTTTCTCCCGACTTCAGGAAGTCGAAAGTGTAGCGGGAAGGACGCACATACACTGTGACAACAGGCTTGTTCCACAGTATGCCCATAAGGCCCCAGCCTGCCGTCATAAGGGCTGTCGAGCTGCCTTTCACAGCCGAGATAAGGAATCCGTCATCCTTTATCATGGAAAAAGGATTGAACTCAAGCTGACTTATAAGAACTTCTGATTTCATGAACACATCCCTCCTTTCACTCAAAATACCGGCTTCCATACGGAATATCCATATTCTACCATAGCCGGATTGAGGAAAAAAGAGAAATTTCCGGCCCTTCCACAAAACCATTTATTCACATACAATGAATCACGTCATCACCCCAAGGAGAATTTCAATGACGAAATCTTTAACTATTCCGCCCCTAACGGACGATCTGGTTCAGGTTCTCATCGATGCCGCGACAATCGAAAGACGCGTTGATGAGATAGCATCTGAAATCAACAGGGATTACAGGAATGTGAGCGACCCGCTCATCCTCGTCGGCATTCTGAAAGGTTCTTTCATATTCCTTTCGGATCTCAGCAGAAAACTCAGGATTCCCCATGTAATAGACTTCATTGCCATCTCATCCTACGGCAATCAGGGAACAGAACAGGGCAACGTCAGGATGCTTATGGATACAAGGGAGAACATGAGCGGACGTGACGTGCTCATCGTTGAAGACATCATTGACAGCGGCAACACGCTTGACTACCTCCAGCGCAACTTCGCGACACGCGGTGCGAAGAGCGTCAGGATCGCAACCTTCCTTGACAAGAAAGACCGCCACAAGACTGACATAAAGCTTGACTACATGGGCTTTGAGATCCCCGATGTGTGGGTTGTGGGTTACGGCCTTGACTATAAAGAAAAATACAGAACCCTTCCTTATATCGCGGAAATGCACCCGGTAAAATAATTTTCAGGAGAGAGAAATCAGATGAGTGACAAATTTTACGTCAGCTACAACACGGTCCACAAGCTGGTCAAAGGGCTTGCGGATAAAATCCTTGCAAGCGGCTTTGATCCGGATGTGATAGTCGCAATCGGCTCTGGCGGCTTCATTCCGGCTAGAATCATAAAGACCTTCATAAACAGGCCCATCTATGCAGTCGGAATTTCATATTACGGAGTGGACAAGAAACATAAGGACCACCCGACGAAAATACAGTGGATCGATGAGGTCGCAGACCAGCTGAGAGGAAAGAAAGTCCTCCTGATCGATGAAGTTGACGACACACGTGCAACCCTCGCCTACTGTGTCGGCGAGCTTCTCAGTTACCAGCCCGAGGAAATAGCAGTCCTCGTTCTTCACAACAAGCTGAAGAAAAAGGATGTGGAGTTCCCTCCTGAAATAAAGCGCTATTACCCTGCTCTTGAAATCGGAGACCAGTGGATCAAGTATCCATGGGATGCCGAGGATATTGAAGAGCATACAAGACTTGAGGCGGAAATGCTCAGACAAAAGGAGAAAGAAGGTCTATGAGTGTAAATGCAGTTGTAGGTGTACAGTGGGGAGATGAGGGAAAAGGACGCATAGTCGACTACCTTGCACGTGATGCGGAAATGGTCATCCGTTTCCAGGGCGGAGACAATGCAGGACACACGGTCATCAATGATCTGGGCAAATTCGCCCTCCACATAATCCCATCCGGTGTATTCAATCCCGAGACCATGAACATAGTCTCTGCCGGAACAGTCGTCAATTTCACCACAATGGGAGAGGAAATTGACAATATTGAGAAAATCAGCGGAAGAAGCGTTGACAATGTCTTCATCGACAGACGCGCCCACCTGATCATGCCATACCACTGTCTGCTTGACGGTGCGGAAGAGAGCAAGAGAAGCGAAGGACAGAAGATCGGCACGACAAAAAGAGGAATCGGGCCATGCTACAGCGACAAGGCATCCCGCATGGGCCTGAGGGCCGGCGATCTTCTCGATGAAGACTGGCTGAAGGGAAGAATCGAGCTCCTGCTTCCCAAGAAGAACCGTGATCTGGAGTATTACGGGCTCAAGACTTTCACAGTTGAAGAGCTCATGGAGCTGTGCAGAAAATGGAAAGACCGCTTCGGATCCTACATCATCGACTCTGCTCCCGTGGTCAGGGAGGCTGTCGAGTCTGGAAAGAAGATACTGCTTGAAGGACAGCTTGGCATCATGAGGGACAATGACTGGGGTATTTATCCTTACACAACCAGCAGCAACCCGACAGTCGCAGGTGCATGCAACGGTGCGGGTATCCCGCCGAAGGCGATCGACAAGGTGTTCGGTGTCATAAAGGCCTACTCCACTTCCGTGGGAGGCGGTCCGTACATGACAGAGCTCTTTGATGAGACAGGGGAGAAACTCCGCTCCATCGGAGGAGAGTTCGGAGCCACCACCGGAAGGCCCAGACGCTGCGGATGGCTCGACCTTGTTGCCGCAGACTATGCCTGCTACATGAACGGTGTCACCGACCTCGCGCTTACAAAGCTTGATGTGCTCGACAGTTTTGAGACGATTAAGGTATGCACAGGCTACATGATCGAAGGTGAATACTACTCACACCTTCCCGATACGCTCTATCAGGAAAAGGCAAAGCCAATCTATGAAGATTTCAAAGGATGGCTGTGCGACACCAGCAAATGCAGGACATGGGAGGAGCTTCCGGAAAACGCAAGGAACTACATCCTTGAAATCGAGAAGAGGCTCAATACACATATCACATATATTTCAGTCGGTCCTGAAAGAGACCAGCTGATCGTACGTTAAGATAAAAGCATGCCGGGTCCGCCCGGCATGTCTGTCAGAGGATGCTTATGACACAATTCACCCACGACACCTTTATTTCACCTTTCACATGGCGCTACGGTTCAAAGGAAATGAGGGAAATATTCTCCGAGCGCCACAAGAGAATTCTCATGCGGACCGTGTGGATCGCCCTCGCAAAGGCCGAAGCCGGATGCGGTCTTGTCACACCTGAACAGATAGCTGAGCTTGAGACACACAAATACGATATAGACATTGAAAGGGCCGGCGAGATCGAAGCCGAAATAAAACATGATGTCATGGCTGAAATAAGAACATACGCCGAACAGTGTCCCAAAGCCGGAGCCATAATCCATCTGGGTGCCACCAGCATGGATGTTCTGGACAACATGGATGCAATGAGACTTAAAGAGGCGCTGAACATCATCATAAGCAGAAGCCGCGACCTTCTTTCCGCTTTTACTGAAAAAGCCGAGGAGTACAAAGGCCTTGCATGCATGGCATTCACCCATCTCCAGCCGGCGGAAATAACAACGGCAGGCTACCGTATCAGCCAGAGCATACAGGATCTGTGTGACGACATCACCCGCCTTGAAGAGGTTTACTCCTCCATCAGGGGAAAGGGAATGAAAGGTGCCGTGGGAACCGGTGCAAGCTATAAGGAACTAGTTCAGGGACGCGGCATGACTTCAATTGAACTTGAAGAAAAAGTGATGAAGGAACTGGGGCTGAAGGCATTTGATGCAGCAACCCAGATCTACACCAGAAAGCAGGATCTCAAGGTGGTGGAAGCTCTCTCATCGCTGTGTGCGACAATGTACAAATTCGCAGCCGATTTCAGGATCATGCAGTCTCCGCCTATCGGGGAATGGTCAGAGCCGTTCGGGAAAAAGCAGGTAGGCTCCTCCGCAATGCCATTCAAGCGAAACCCGATCAACTGCGAGAAAATAGACTCCCTCGCCCGTTTTGTCTCATCCTTCTACATGACTGCATGGCAGAACAGTGTAACGACCTTCCTTGAAAGAACACTGGACGACAGCGCAAACCGCAGGATTATGCTCCCTGAAGTGTTTCTCGCAACTGAAGAGTGCATAATCACGCTCAGGAGAGTCGTCAGCGGAATGAACATCCATGAAAGCGCGGTAAAGAAGCTTATGGATTCATACGGTGTCTTCTCTGCAACGGAACGTCTTCTGATGGAACTGGGGAAGCGGGGTGCAGACCGGCAGGAAATGCATGAAGTCATAAGGGAGGAAAGCCTCAGGGCATGGGCAGAAGTCCAGGAAGGCAGGGAAAACAACCTGAGGGAGAATCTGGAGAATGATGAAAGGATCCTCGCCTTCCTCTCAAAGGACGAGATAGACAGTCTGCTTGATGCCGATGCATACACAGGCGATGCTGTGCAGCGCACCGACATGGTGCTTGCAAAAGCTAGGCGAATACTAAGCCGGCCTTGAAAAGGAAGAAGTAGATACCGGTTCTGAGTATTCTGAAAAGGCAGCAGGGAAGAACTTTCCTGCTGCTCAGTTTCACAGCTCCGGCGGCAACACATACAGTGGAAAACGGAATCGGTGTAAGTGTCGAGAGTATGACAAAGGCGATTCCGTATTTGTTTATGTACTTGCCCCACTTGTCCTTTGCCTTGTCTGCAAGCCGGTCAATGACGGGAACCTTTATGAGCAGCCGCCCGATAAGATAGCTGGTCATCCCTCCGAGTGCAGAGGCAAGTCCTATTGTGGGAATCACCTCATACCATGGCATGCCTGCGACTATCGGAAAGACGAAATCAGGAGACAGGGGAAGAATAAGTGTGTCTACGATATAAACATAAAGGAATATACCCAGAAGACCGAAATGTTCGTCAACATAATCGACAATCACGGAATAATTATCTGGTCCGATGTATTTCACGAACAGGAAGAATACCGCGAATATCAGGATGATGGGTATAAGGCCCACAGTAAGGACCTTAGGCCAGTTTATCTTAGCCTCATCCCCGCTGTTATGACTGCCTGTATTTTCAGCCATTTCTTTCACTCTCCATGATGATGCCCTGAGCCGCACTGAGAAGCTCGTCAGCCGAACATGATGCACTTCCCTGATACATGATGCCTTTTCCTCCGCCCTTCATTGCGTAAAGCGGAAAAAGCTTTTCCCTGAATCTGCTGAAAAGCCCGTCTGAAGCGCACAGGAGCCAGTTCACGCCACCTTCCCTTTCATATACTGCAAAGAAGACACGGCCTTCACTGCATAGCTTATGGTATGCAGAAAGTTCCACGGGAGATGAGAACACTTTCTTTCCATCAGCAAGCACAAGAGATGCGATCATCTCTTCCCTGCTGCGCACCTCAGCCTTGAGGTTGCGGTTCTCCTGTATCAGATGCTCCAGTGCCGGTATGATGTTTCTCCCGCGGCTTGAAAGCAGGACTCCTGCTTCATTCACGACTTCCCTGTCCTCTCTCTGATGAGAGACTGCAGATGATGAATAATACCAGATTGTCCTCACATGTGAGCGGACAATCTCACTGCCCGCGTATGAAATGCGGCCGATTTCGCCGGTGCGCCTTACGTGAATTCCGCCGCAGGCAATCAGATCGACATTCCCGATCTGCACAAGCCTCACATCACCGCTTACTTTTATGCTGCGCCTCAGACCGAGGCTTTCCGCCTCGCTGTGGCTGACTTCAAGGGAAGAGACTTCCCTGCTGTTTATTATTTCCTCATTGACCGCGGACTCTATCTGATACAGAGTTTCCAGAGGGATATCACCGCGGTCGGTCTCGACTGTGATGATTTCATCTGACATATGGACTGCAACAGTGTTTATTCCGGCTTTCGTATACATCGTTCCGGATATCATATGCTGTGCGGTATGGGCCTTCATGAAATGCCAGCGGTGGGGCCAGTCCAGGACTGTCTCCACCTCATAGCCTTCGCGGAACGGATCTGTTGTTTCCATGATATGAACGATCTGACCGTCTGTAAGCCGGGTATCAAGAACCCTCACGCCGTTGATGAAGCCTCTGTCACCTTCCTGCCCGCCACCTTCAGGATAGAAAATGGTTCTGTCAAGGACAATCCCATCCTCTCTCACTTTCACGACATGTGCATTCAGGGTCTGGGCATACGGCTCAATATAATAAACTTGCTCGGTGATCTGATTCATAACACACGAAAATTAGCAACATTGTCTTTCTTGGACAAGAGGCGGCAAATAATTATTCCCTTAATGGCAAAAGTGTTCAGTTTTTTTTCTCTTCGCCAGCCATCCTCGCAACCGGAAGTTTCAGGTTATGGTCAATTGCGTATGAGCGTATCAGGATGGTCGACACTGCAGCTATTATAAAGCACAGATTGCCGTTGATTGCCGGAATCTCCTCAAGAACGATGTATATGAGCGCCCCCATGATTGATGCCGTGGCATAGAAATCCGAATTGAGAACCGAGGGAATTTCCTTTGAGAACACATCACGCAGCACACCTCCTCCAACGGCACCGATCACGCCGGAGAGGACCTGCCCGACCACTCCGAGATCAAGCAGCATCGCCTTTTCCACTCCTATCGCAGTGAATACGCCCAGTCCTATGGCATCACAGAAGAGAATGACTCTCCATCGTCCCACGAATTTCGGAGCCGTGAAGAATACGACAAGACCTGTAAGCGCCGAGGCTGCCACATAAGCACTGTCAACGAATGCGGCAACCGGTGTTATGCCCAGCAGCGCATCCCTCATCATGCCTCCGGCACAGCCTACAGTTATCGCAAAGACAATGACCCCGAGGAAATCAAGACGCAGCCGCACCCCCTTCACGGCTCCGGTTATGGCAAATATGATTGTCCCGAAAAGATCCAGGATGTAGATAATCTCATCTTGCATGGCAAGGATATTTTATATATCAAATTTTTCCTGTTGTTAAGAGATGGAAAATGAATTATTTTCTCTCTTGGAGGAAAAAGAATGTCAAAAATCAGATCAGCATGGGAAATTGCCCTTGAGAAAACAGAAAACATAGAAGTTGACAGAGACAGGCTCAGAAGAGAGGAAAACATCAGAAAGGCAAGAAGCCTTGCCGGAAGCTTCCTCAACGGTGATGAGCAGATGACTGCCTCCGATCTGGAAAAGCAATATGCAGAAATTGAAGATCAGAGTGCCGCAAGAGAAGGCATAAAGCTCAGCCTCATGCAGAACATAACACTGAGTACGGAAGAGGATGTGACAAACCGTTATGAGAAACTACTGGCACTTGCCTCACTCATCAGCAAAGGCAATGCCGGTGTCATGGATCTCATGAACCAGATCATCTCATTCCTGAGACAGTATCCGCAGCACAGGAAACAGCTTGTGGAACAGCTGAAACAGCATTTCGCTCCCATGCTTGAGCAGAAAGCCGCGCAGCTGAAGGAGAAATACGGACAGGATGTGCCGCTTTCTGCCGAAAACGACCCGGAATTCCTCAAAATCGCACAGCAGAATCTGGATCAGCTTGCAAAGCAGTATGAAGATACTCTGAAGGATGCGAAAGAAAAGCTGGAGGCTGTTCTCTAAGTCCTCTTTTCCATAATCTCCTCAAGCACATCCACCAGTGCCTGGTAATCGCCGTCTATGGCGGCTATGCTGGCTTCCAGCATGCGGTCAGGATCTGCATCCCGCCAGTTGAGGACATATCCGGCATCCTGAACGAGCCGGTTGAAAAAGAAGCGGATTGCCCTTCCGTTACCGTCCCTGAAAGGATGAAGGGCTTCCGCTTCACCCATATAGAAAGCAAGGTCATTGGAAAAATCATCAATATCATCAACTTTTCTCAGATAATCATCCCTGGAGAGCTTTGAGAAAATATCTTCCGCATATTTCTCAATATACTCAGGGCGGCAGAAATCCTTTCTCTTGCTTGCCTCGCTCTGTCTCAGCTGACCGGCTGATGGATAGATATCACCGAAAAGAGTACTGTGTATTTCCCTCAGGAAACTGAAAGTGAGAGAACCTTTAAGGGGATGGGCAAAAAGCTCGGCAGTACGGACATTGACAAGGAAATGCTCGATCTGTCTCAGACGGGACTTGTCTTTTATGTTGAAATAATTAACAAGGCACTTCGTTCCCGGATAATTCTCCATTTCATCATAGCCGCTCTCATAACTGACATCCAGACCGTTATCACGGATAAAAGAAGCCACCGCTTCTGCGGCACTGCATTCATCTGTGAGGATATCAGACAGGATTTTCTCATCACTGTCACTGAGCCCGGCTCCCTCAAGCTCCATCGTAAATCTTATATAGTCGACACATTCCTGTGCCTGGCCATCTTTCATCAGCTGCATTTCTCCTTTTAGCGTCAGAAACAATAGTAATGTCAAACACAGCTGTTATTCAAGAAAAAAAAGAGGGAGGCGAACCTCCCTTCATCCAGAATCCATGACTTCTCAGAATGAGAAACCGAACATGAGACGTGGAACAACCGTGTGGATCATGGAATCGATGATATCATCGCTGTTGTAGTCCATATCGAGGATATACTGTCCTTCAAGACCGAGATAGAACCAGTCAGCAACATTGTATCTGAGTCCGAGCAGAGCTGTCGGAACGACATTGAAGTGGAAATCGCCGGCATCGAAAAGTGCCCTCTCAGCATTGTGACCGTAGTCAGCGACAAACTCACCGCCGAGACCGAGATAAAGCTGTGCGGAACCGAACTTCACATTGCCTCCGATGAGAAGGTCTGCATAAAGTGACTTTCTGTACTGGTCGAGCTTGAAGATGTTGTCAAAGATATCATCAGCGCCGAATACAGGATCTGCAACAGCACCGAGATTGAGCCTTATGTCGAATCCGAGTGTGTCGGATGCCACGATGTCCTCAAAACCGAGCTGGAGTGAAAGTCTTGCATCAAGGTCAAGATCATTATTGATTCCCATTCCGACACCGCCGCCAAAACCGAAGGTGAACTTGAATGTACCTTCATCCTCAGCAACTGCAACAGGTGCAACAGGTGCGATCTCTGCCGGTTCCTCTGTTTCAGGGACGACAGCTTCCACAACTTCAACCGGCTCCTCTTCCACAGGGACAGCTTCCTCAACAACAGGAATTTCCTCTGTTTCCTCAGCTACTGCAGGCTCTGCCGTGAATTCAGCTTCTGCCGGAACAGCGGGTTCTGAAGCTGCGCTGGCGCTTGCTGACCAGTTGATGCCGTCATATGACTGCTGGAGATAAAGAGTATAGCTCCTGCTGCCATCAAGACCGGACTGTGAATAGCTCAGCACGTCTGCCGGGACAACTGTCCATCCGTCTTCAGACTCAGAATCAAGCTGGTATCTGAAATACTGAACATCAGGATCATTCATCTCCCACTGCCAGTCAACCGTTGCCTGAACGGCAAACAGAGGAAGAGCCAATGCAATCAGAAGAGTTGCGATCATAAGAATTCTTTTATTCTTCATAACATTTATTGCCGCAAATTCAATGCGGTCTCTCCTTTTCCAAGATTTAAGGCACCCGACAGGTACCGTCTCTCCGTCATGATGGAAAAGCCGTCCATAATGGCGGAAACCCAGATTCCGTCCTTGAATCTTAATGAAATTATAGAGAACAAATCAGGCTAGAACAAGTGAAAAATGAGAAATATTGAAAATCATGAAAGACAGAAGAATGGATTACAGACATATTCCCTTCTCTGCTTTTCTCATTGAATCAGCCCCTGCTCCCGGATATTTTCCTGTTTTTGTGCCCCTGTTTTCCAAATTCTGTTATTCTGATAACATTCATTTCATGTCAAAAATAAAATCAGCAGCAGTTTTCTGTGCATCATCGAAACCTCATGATGCAATCTATTCGCAGGCAGCCTCCCAGCTCGGAAAAAGGCTCGCACAGGAAAATATCACCCTCGTGTACGGCGGAGGTGCCAGGGGAATCATGGCAGACACAGCCGAGGCATGCTTCAAGGCCGGCGGTCATGTAATAGGAGTCCTTCCCGAAGTCTTCAACAGACCGGAAGTGAGACTGAAGGAGATCCAGAGTGAACTGCATATAGTGAAAACAATGCATGAGAGAAAGGCGAAAATGTACTCGCTTTCAGATGCATTCATCGTTCTGCCGGGAGGAATCGGGACACTGGAGGAGTTTTTCGAGATCTTCACATGGAAGCAGATCGGCTTCCACCGCAAGAATGTAGCTCTTTACAATGTGAACGGCTTCTACACCCCGCTTGTCAGCTTCATGGAAAAGATCGTGGAAGAAGGACTGATGAGCAGCGAGGTGATGAGCTCACTGATTGTCGTATCCTCTCTTGATGAACTTATGGAGAAGATAAGTCAGGATGAGATCGACCTTCCCGGGAAAATAAGGGATTGACGGAACTGATCTATGGAAAAACAGCTTAAACGGACAATAATAGATTATGGATATATAACTGCGGGAAGCGCAGTCACAGCACTGAGCATCGCTTTATTCACGAACCCGGCACAGATAGCACCGGGCGGGGTCAGCGGCATCGGAACGCTGCTGTACCACACACTCGGTCTTGATGTCGGTCTCTCGATTTTCATTCTCTCCCTCCCAATATTCATTCTGGGAATAAAGCTCTTCGGGAAGATGTACGGAGTGAAGAGTCTGGTTGGCACCCTCCTTCTCTCTCTTTTCACATCCATGTGGTGTCAGATCTTCGGCTATAACGGAATTCTGGACTACTCAAAGGACATGTCACTGTGGCTGAGCTGTCTTTACGGCGGAGTGCTTGCCGGATTCGGCATCGGACTTGTGATGAAGTCAGGCTCCAACACAGGCGGAACTGACATTCTTGCGCTAATAATCTCCCGCTATGCCCACATCTCGCCCGGCACAAGCCTGATGATAGTCGATGCCGTAATAATTGTCGCATCCGCCTTCATATTCAGTATTGAAAGCGCTCTGTATGCAATCGTCGTCGTCTTCATAACATCGGTCGTCATTGACAAGGTCGTGCTCTCAATGGGAACCGGATACGCCAAGACTGTCTATATAATCAGCTCTAAGACAAAGGAGATCGGAGATTTCATCATCAATGAGATGGACAGAAGCGGAACCGTGATCTCTGCAAAGGGACTGTACACGAATGAGGACAGACCCATGCTGATGACAGTTGTGCCGAACCAGAGCATCTCAAAACTGACACGTACGATCCATGAGCTTGATGACAAGGCTTTCCTCATCATACAGGACACACATCACGTCCTGGGTGAAGGCTTCACGCCGATTGAGAAGATTGTCGCAGAAGGGCACAACGATGTGACACAGTCCTGAGTTCTGTCTTTTTCTCACAAACTTCCGGCTCAATCATCAAAACTTCATAAAAAAATATTTGATTTCTCTCCTTTTCCATGGTGCAATATAAGGTGTAACGGAAAAGTTACGAACTTTTTCCAAAACACAAAAGGAGAGTAAAATGAAAAAAGCACTTACAATCGCACTTGTCATGCTGGTTGCACTGACATCCGTTTTTGCAGGCGGCAGCGCAGAAGGCACAACTGTTGTACAGAACCGCCAGAAACCGCTCGTATTCTTCAACAGACAGCCTTCAGATCCGGTCAGCGGCGAAATCGACATGGAGACAATGAACTGGAATGACAAGACCTATTACGTAGGTTTTGACGCAGTGGGCGGCGGTGTCGTTCAGGGCCAGATGATCGTGGACTTCCTCGCAACAGCAGATCCTGCAACACTCGATAGAAACGGTGATGGTGTCATCGGTTATGTTCTTTGCATCGGCGATGTCGGACACAATGACTCAAGAGCCAGAACTCAGGGTATCAGACAGGCTCTCGGCACATGGGCCGGCAGCACAGATCCGGGCGTAAGCCAGGAAGGCAGTGCCAACGTAGGCGGTACGACAATGCCTATAGTCGAGCTTGATTCAAGAGCCATGACAGGCACTGACGGTTCAACATGGAATGCAAACGCTGCAACAGACGCAATGGGCAACTGGGCAACACAGCTCGGCGATCAGATCGATATGGTCATTTCCAACAACGACGGTATGGCAATGGGCTGTCTGCAGGCTTCCAACTATCCTGAAGGAGTTCCTGTATTCGGTTATGACGCAAACGCCGATGCTCTTGAAGCAATCGCAGCAGGCCGTCTCACAGGTACTGTCTCACAGAATGCCGATGCTCAGGCCGCAGCAACCCTTCAGACTCTGAGAAACCTTCTTGACGGTCTCACAGGTGCCGATGTCTATACAAAGGGATTCACAGAACCTGATCAGTGGGGCAACCAGATCACTCCTGAAGTCAACTATGACGCAGAGAACAAGGCACTTCTTGCTGCAAACGAAGCTGTCACCATCGCCAATGTCGACAGACTTCTCAGCGGCGCCAGGGATGAGGGAATCAAGCAGTCCGAAGCCCCGGTTGTCGATGTCCTCCTGACAATCTACAACTCAGCAGACAACTTCCTTTCATCCAACTATCTGCCTGCCCTCAACTACTATGCTCCTCTCATGGGCATCAACCTCACGGTTGTACAGGGCGACGGACAGAACGAGTCTTCATGTCTCGACCGCTTCACCAACCTTGCAAACTATGATGCATATGCAATCAACATGGTTAAGACAAACTCAGGTCCTGACTATACAAGCAGACTCCAGTACAATTGATGAGATCTTTCTCACATAATTGATCAGAAGTAATGAGCATGTGGAAGGTCCTTCCTTTCACATGCTTGTTTTAATACAGCATATATTACACGGAAAGAAAGAAGCTTATGGATAACACAATTCTGGAAATAAAGAATCTTTCCAAGTCTTTTGCAAAAAACAAGGTTCTGGACGGCATCAATCTCACGCTGGAAAAAGGTTCGGTACTCGGACTGATGGGTGAGAACGGTGCAGGCAAATCCACGATGATGAAATGCCTGTTCGGAATCTATGCAAAGGATGAAGGTCAGTTTATTTTCGACGGACGGCAGATCAACTTCAAGAGTCCGAAGGAGGCTCTTGAAAACGGAGTTGCCATGGTTCATCAGGAACTGAACCAGTGTCTGGACAGATCTGTCACCGACAATCTGTTCCTTGGCCGCTACCCCACCCGCGGCGGTATTGTTGATGAAAACAAGATGCTCAGCGAGGCGAACAAACTGTTCGCATCCCTGAATATGAACGTAAACCCCAGCACCATCATGAGGACGATGTCGGTATCACAGCGCCAGATGGTCGAAATCGCGAAAGCTGTGAGCTACAATGCAAAGATAATCGTACTTGATGAGCCCACCTCATCCCTGACTGAAAGAGAAGTCAAGAAACTCTTCTCGATCGTCAATGATCTCAAGGCAAAGGGAGTATCCTTCATGTACATCTCCCACAAGATGGATGAGGTGTTTGAAATCTGCGATGCCGTATCAGTTCTCAGGGACGGAAAGCTCATCATGACCAAGAACACGAAAGAGACGAACATGAATGAGCTGATCTCGGCAATGGTCGGACGCTCGCTTGACAACCGCTTTCCTCCAGTCGACAACGTTCCCGGCAAGGACTATCTGGAAGTGAGCCATCTGACCACGAAGTTCGATCCGAAACTTGAAGACATTTCCTTCACCGTGCGCAAGGGTGAGATATTCGGACTGTACGGGCTTGTCGGTGCGGGCCGCAGCGAACTGCTTGAATCGATGTTCGGCATACGCACAATCGCATCAGGACGTCTCATACTTGACGGCAGGCCTTTGAGATTCAGATCCTCAAAGGATGCGATGGATTATGATTTCGCTCTTGTCACTGAAGAGAGAAAGCTCAACGGAATGTTCGGCAAGGACACCATCAAGTTCAACACGGTGATCACGAACCTTCCCAGCTACAGACAGCGCGGTGTTCTTAATATGAAGCTGATGACCGACGCGGCAAACCGGCAGATCAGGACAATGAGAACAAAATGCGTCTCATGCGATGAGCTGATCACTGCGCTCTCCGGCGGAAACCAGCAGAAAGTCATCATCGGCAAATGGCTGGAAAGGGAACCGAACGTATTCCTGCTCGACGAACCCACCAGAGGTATCGATGTAGGTGCCAAGTACGAAATATACCAGCTCATCATAGAGATGGCAAAAAACGGAAAGACAATAATAGTGGTAAGTTCCGAGATGCCGGAAATCCTCGGCATAACGAACAGAATAGCTGTCATGTCTAACCACAGGCTGGCAGGAATTGTCGAGACAAAGAATACAAACCAGGAAGAACTGCTTCGTCTTTCTGCTATGTATCTGTAAAAAAAGAGGAGTAAATAATGGCTAACAATATGACAAATATTCCGGCATCTCTGGAAGAGGACGTAAAAGTCCAGAACTATATTTCCAGACTTGCAGACCTGCGCAGTACCGGAGTCACCAGGATCTCGGATCTCAAACAGCAGATTCACTCTGCAAAAAAGAGCAAGATGATGGCTCAGGAGACAAAAGCCAAGCTGGTTGAGGACTGCAAGAAACAAATCGATGCAGCTAAGGCGGATGCAGCACAGCACAAGAGTGAGATCGATGCGCTGACAAAGGAAGCGGTAAGCTACGTCAACAGTGTCAGTGCTGAAATCGAAAAGAAGGTGAATGAGAGTGAGAATGCAAACATTGCAAGATACAAAAGAGAGTATCAGGAAAAAGCAGCAGCCATAAAGGTTGAGACTGCAAAGAAAATCGCAGCGCTCACTGTCAGCGATCCCAAAGAACGCAAAGCAGAAATCGAACAGATCAGATACGAGGAGAAATCTTCCCTCTTCGATGCGAAAAGCCACTGCACCACCCTATGTGACCGGGCGAAAGCCGCAAAGAACCAGGCTTATGTCGACCATGTGCAGACAAACAGGACTCTGAGAAACGGAAAGACAAACTTCAGGGAAGACTGGACGCTGAAATGGAAGGACTATGTCAACCGATTCAAAGTATCGACATTCCTTCTCAACAACGGTCTGTATCTTGCGGTCCTCATATTCTTCATCGTATGTGTCATAGTCGCACCTCTGCAGGGAAGAGGAACACTGCTGTCTCTGCCTAATATCCTGACGATCCTAGAACAGTGCTCAACCAGAATGTTCTATGCACTCGGTGTAGCTGGGCTCATCCTCCTTGCCGGAACCGACCTTTCAGTCGGACGCATGGTCGCCCTTGGTTCAGTAACGACAGGACTCCTGCTTCACAGGGGAATGAACATCGTGCAGGTGTTTGGAATGGGACCATGGGACTTCAGCAGCATTCCCATGGGGGCAAGAGTTGTGATCGCCCTTCTCCTGTCAGTCATTTTCTGTGTGGCATTCAGCAGCTTCGCAGGTGTTTTCACGGCAAAGCTGAAGATACACCCGTTCATCTCCACGCTGTCAACACAGCTGATCATCTACGGTCTGCTCTTCTTCGGAACCAGCGGTACTCCGGTCGGTTCAATTGATTCAAGCATAAAAGATCTTCTGGGCGGACGCTGGACGCTGGGTGTACTCAACGGACAGATCATAACCTTCCCCAAGCTCATAATTCCGGCGGCAGTTGCCTGTGTTGTAGCATGGTTCATATGGAACAAGACAATCTTCGGAAAGAACATGTATGCAGTCGGCGGCAACAGCGAAGCGGCAGCGGTATCAGGTATTTCGGTATTCAAGGTCACAATGGGAGTGTTCATCATGGCCGGTATCTTCTACGGCTGCGGTGCATTCCTTGAAGCTTTCCGTGCAAACGCATCTGCCGGTACAGGACAGGGCTATGAGACTGATGCGATCGCAGCCTGTGTTGTCGGCGGTATCTCATTCAACGGCGGTATCGGAAAGATCGGAGGCGCCATCATCGGTGTCATCATTTTCACAGGCCTTACCTACTGCCTCACCTTCCTCGGCATCGATACGAACCTGCAGTTCGTGTTCAAGGGTGCCATCATCATCGCAGCTGTCGCACTCGACAGTATCAAGTACCTTAAAAAGAAATGATGTTGTCATAAGCTTCCATCATTCTGGAGACTGCCGCCCGGCAGTCTCCTCTTTCATCAGATGAGCTTGACGAAAATACCCCACCCGTCATAACCCTCATACGTCGGATATAACGGAGTCTGATAAAAGAATCCTATTTCCATATTCCACCTTCCGATCCAGTTCCATCCTATGGATGCTTCGGGCCTGAGCATGAGCCCGTTGTGAACCATGTTGTACGTGTTGTCGCTTGAGACATACATCAGCCACTGCTGATACCATCCCGAATTTATTCCAAGATTCACGTTGAACCGTCCGAGCTCGTAAATCCTGACTTTGAAGGAAAGTCCTATCTCGCTCATCTCCTCGGCAATGTAGAGATTGCCTGTACCGGATCCCAGCGGCTGGAAAAAATGATTATACCTGAGGTATGCCGCAATCGTCACGGTATCTACCCCTATGCCGAAATCCCATACAGCCCCCAGCGTGGGAAAACCGTAAAGCATACTGGTCTCAAGATACAGATGTGATGCGAAATGTATATCAAGATCCTTCACAGGTATGAGGCCAAAAGTGTAATCATGTTTTCCCGAATCATAGCAGCTTATATTCTCAGCTCCGGCATCTTTGCTGTAAAGAGAAACAAGAGATGCAGAAAGGATTATGAACAGAAGAAGGCATTTGATTTTTCTCATAGCATGATCCCTCAGTATTCATACAGATACAGCATGTCTGTATCATTCTGCCTCAGCGTAATTGAAACAGGACCGTCTGTCGCACTTGCCTGATACAGAAAACCGTATGTGACATTATCACCATCATCATAATGCAGCGTCAGATAGCCGCTGCACTGCGTTATGTTGAACTCATTATATGAATATGAGAATGTCCCTTTGCGTGCAGCTTCTCCTGCCGCATTCCTTATGAATGTGTTTTCCAGATTGTCGAATTCCAGAAGCTCTGTATACCTTTTCGCCTCTTCATCATCTTCATTCTCATAATATGCATACCGTCCGCTGAATATATTCGGCAGCCGGGTGTCGAATGAAGGCATGAGCTGCGGTATCGCACTTATGTAATCACAGCCGGCAAGGCATAAGACCGACAGAGTGAGCAAGACTGCTGAAACAAGCGATCTCATTCTCATAATCACACTCCGACCTTCCCGCTGTTCTGGGAACCGTCACTGTAAACATATGTGACATTATACATTCCGGTGAATCTCTTTGAATTCACCCTTATATCTTCCAGACCGAAATGCCCCGGATACATACCGCCAACGTCAAAACCTCCTGAAGAAGATGATGCTGTTCCGGTTCCTCCTGCATCCACATCCATCGTGTATGAACCGTCAATCCAGAAATTGGCGTTTTCACCGAAGCCTGTGTATGTGAAGGAAATCAGGCCGCCTATACCATTCTGCCTTGCATTGTAATCAACCCTTCCGCCACGGTAATGGTCCGAAGCGGAAGCGCTCCCGAGAGCTTCCATCTGGGTTGTCAGAGACGAGGAGTTCCCCTTCTCGATCTTCTTCGCAAGTTCTGTGTTCTTCCACCAGCTCCGGTACTCTAAGGGTACATAATCCTGAACCTCCCACGGTTTCAGCGAGATGGATTCAAACATCACCTTGTACACTTCAAGGGGAACCGCTCCATAGGCATCGGTGAAATGGGGTTCCCCGTGAGTCCTTCCAAGTTCATCACGGTTGTCAATCCAGTACTCGTATCTCACCAGGGGAAGTGTGGATGTATCTGTATAGGAAGTACCGGTGACACTGAAAGTTGCAGTATTTCCATCCTCATCCTTCCTGCATAACGTATAGTTACCGGATCCTGCATCAGTAAGAACCCATGAGATATGAACGGGATATACTCCGGATGCATTGGGAACATCTCCCTCAAGAGGTGCATCATTGCTGGTCGCATTTACGGATGCGATTGCAGAAGGGAGCCGGGCAATGCTGTTCGTTGATGAAGAAGAGGAGACAAGTGTACCGCAGCTCACGCTCATCGTAATCTTCTGAAGCTCCTTGAGCTCTGAAGCCTCATCCACATCTTTATCAAACTCATAGAAAGTGCGTATTCCGTCAACCGCACTTTCTGGATAGTCCGCCTCATTGATGACACTGCCGTCCTTGGCGTACGCCGTCACATGGTAAACATACTCTTCAGCTCTGCTGCTGTCACCGTGTCCGGCAGGGAAATCATAAGAGAATACATAGCCGAAAAGGCTGCCGTCATTTACAGGGCTGAGCTTCATATTTGTCACAGGAGACAGCAGATACCCTGTAACTTCAGATGCAGGAGAAAGTCCCTTGTCATTCTTTGCGATAATTGAATAGGAATATTCCACATTGCTTATGACCATGCTGTCCGTAAAAGAATACTCACCGTCTTCGTATGCAAGCTTGTCCATTCCCTGCACTTCGGTATCAAGCACAACTTCCTCGCTTCCGCCCGGATAATACTTCCTGATGATATAATCAACATCGGAGGACTGGGCTTCAAAAGCAATCGTTATCGAAGAAGTGGAATCACCTTTGGTGACTGATGTGCATACAGGCTGTAAAGGAGCTCCAGGGACTTTGGTGTACCCGATACGCGGAAGACTTATCTGCGCTTTATTTCCGATCTCACTCACACTCTGCACGGCAAATGAGAGCTCCACCCCGGCCTGGGTATCCTGATCGATTGCATATGTATAGGCATTTGTACTGCCGGTCCTTGCTGCAACTGTTGCGACAACCTCGCTCTCGACACCCGAAATCGTGGAATAACGCGACATATAAATACGGTATGAATCCACATAAGGCATCTCGTTCCATGTGATGTCAATGGAAGTCTCGCTTGTCCCCTGGGACACATTTATTGTCCGGGGAGAGGCAAGGACAGTACCGCTTGCGGTATCAGAAGCACTGCTGCTCACACCTTCAAGGGTATGGGCAGTAACCCTGTAACTGTAGAACATGCCGCTCTGAAGTGAATCAGTATCGCTATAGGAAGTTGCAAAAACAGACATCTGGAGAGGAACCCACTCTTCTGTTCCGGTAAGTGTTTCCTGGGTGTGTGCACACTTTTCCAGCGTATAATAATCTGCACCGCTCACCGGAGACCAGATCACATTGATCGTATCGCTGTAATAGGATTTCGTCGCATTGACAGAACGTGGAGGATCAAGGGACACCGGATCGCCTTCACCAGGTTTGCCATCAATAGTGCCGCTATTTCCATAATCGGGAACCGTTACATCCCCGTTATTCATGAGAATGGCGGCATTGCATGATGACAGCAGAAGGATCACGGAAACAACCGAATAAAGAATGACCTTTTTCATCTCATGTTCCTCCCCTAAAGCAGTGACGGTACTGATGTGACACCGCTGATGACAGAACCGTTTTTTGTAATCGTCAACTGTCCCGAATCCGTACTTGTGACAGGATGTTCTGAAAACGATATGCTGAATGATGGATAGTTATAAGGAAGGACAATTGTAAGCGTACCGCTGATCCTCTGCAACGGATCGGAATTCAGAAAACCGTCAGTCTGGTCTGATTTCACAAAGCAGGTCAATGATCTGCACCCCATTTAGGTAACACAAAATGATCCTCCGCTCCGGAAGCTGGTGACAGAAGGAGAGATGAGGATGGGAAAACATCGTACGTTGGAAGAGAAGATTGAGATCATCCGCTTCAAGGAACAAGGTCATTCAATTTCGCAGGTCGCAAAGGAATTCGGGATCTCGCATTCAACAGTCAGCGAATTCTACAAGAACAGAGACGAAATCCGTGCAAGGTATTATGCTGGCAAGAGGAGGCAGGATGGCTGCTACGTCACAGCAGATGTGGAGGTCATCCCGGAGGAGCTGATGCCCAGGAAAGTGAGCGCTGAGGACCTCAAGAAGGAGAACAAGGCGCTGAGGGAGGAGAACGAGTACCTCAAAGACAAGGTCGCCTATCTTGAGGCCCTCTATGAGGTCATCAGGCAGGATCCTGCCAGCGTGGTGAAAAAAAAAGGTTTTCCGCAATCGTGAAGGCCCTGGAGTCGGGCAGAAAGAACGTCAGGAGGCTGTGCGGGATCGCTGGCGTGTCACCGAAGTGCTACTACCAGAGCCTCAAGCCGAAGAGGAAAGACGTAGAGGATGCGGTCCTGCTCGAGGAGATTGCAGGGATGCAGGCGGACCATGGACAATGCCTTGGCTACAGGAAGATGGCGATGGAGCTGTCGAAAAAGCTTGGCACCGCTGTAAATGAGAAGCGTGTGGAGCGCATGATGCGTGACAATGGCCTCCTTTCGAATGTCAGGAGGAAGAAGTACAGCGAGGAGGTCTACGCCGCTAGGAGGGACCTGAGAAGCCTCAGGATACCTGACCTTATCGGCAGGCGGTTCTTCTCCTTCCACCCGCGTACCAGGTTTGTCGAGGACATCACATACCTGCCAGCCATTGAGGGGAACCTGTACCTCAATACGATAGAGGACATGTTCAACGGGGAGATTGTCGCCTGGAAGATCTCGGACCATCCTGATACGAGGCTCTGCCTGGACACTGTGGACATGCTGGCCTCTGAGCTTGGCCCCTCCATCTCGGATGTCATCCTGCACAGCGACTGCGGCTCCACATACATGTCTTACGCATACAGGGAGAGGCTTGAAGAGCTGGGCATCAGGATCAGCATGGGAAGCAAGGGGTCATGCTATGACAACGCCGCCATGGAATCCCTCAACGGCATCATCAAGACCGAGGCCCTGTACTCCCAGTTCGGGAAGGCCGCTGTCAATGGGAAGAGGATCCCGAGGGCAGACATAGCGAGGAAGGTCGAGTGGTTCATCGGCTACTACAACAACCAGCGGTGCAAGAAGTGCCTCGGCAAGCTGCCTCCCGTGGCTTTCAGGGAACAGAACCCGCATGGGACCTGCCTGGCTGTGGTTGAAACACCAGCACGTTGACAGAAACAGGATCTGGAGGGATTATTCCCCTGTAGATATCGAAGTGTCACCTCTTCTAGGGGCAGTGGGAAGAAAGCTGTTACCAATACGGCTTCACTGAGTAGGAAACGTGTTACCTATTCAATCCCACAGGGAACAGAAAGTGTTACCTTTTATGGGTGCATATCACAAACTTCCGGAATAATCAATTTCATTTGATTTCTCATTATTCAGATTTATGTAACCGTTATTTTTTGGGTTATAGTAGAAAAATCCCTGAGTTCCCCAGCAAGAACTTGCATCTATGTTTCCATAGCTGTACTGTACTCTTGAGTCTTGCCACCAGTCACTGGAGAAACTGCTGTCAATATCAGAAATCATGTCATGCAGATTGTTGAAAATCACATTTATGTAATCAGCATCTGTAAGGCTGTTTTCATTGTAAAGTTTGGTAAGGGAAACCGGCTCCGTGCTGTTTTTATCATCATAGGCGGCATTGTCATTGACCGCAGATATGAATACATCCCACGTAAGTTTTCTCTCAGGACTTATCTTCGCCACATACAGCCATACCATACCCGAGGAATCAACAGTCACCGTCCCGTCAGAATAGCCGGATACCGACTGCGGCGCCTCTGCTATCTGGGAATCCGTCACGGTATAAACATTACCTTCAATATCGACCTTGTAACTGGTAGCACCTTTCACCTGGGAAAAATAGATCTGGAACAGATCATTACCATAGTCAGATGCTCCGGCACGCGCCGGTTTCATAAGCGGATAACCGTAATTGGAGTCTTTCTCAAAATATGTCTGAACAGGCCCCTGAATGCCATTTCTGACTGATGCAACCGAGAAATCATACTCTTCCGTAGTTGTCAGATATGAATAGCTGGTGCCGCTTGTATATTCAACAAAACTCCATGCACTGTCACTGCCGTGTTCCTTTCTGTAAACAACATATGAATAATCATCACCGGCACTCTCCCAGCTTATCTCAATGATGTCACGGTAATCAGCCTTGCTTGCCATTATATTCCTGGGAGGCATTATCCAGCTGCCTTCCGTAAGCACATACTCTGAAATCTCGAGATTTCCCGGAATAACCGCAAAGCTGTATTCTGTTGAAAGAGGATATTCCATCTCCATTATTTTCTCTGGAAGATCATCAGCCTCAAGCACGTATGAAGTCACGCCATGGGAAGCCTGTGTTCTGCAAATTTCATTACCCTCTTCATCAAATATCAGGATAACGTACATATTCACATTTTCAGCCTCATCCCAGCTGATTCGGATATAATCTTCACCGTTTTCCACATTCAGCGGAAGACAGCCGAGCATGCATCCCCTTGCAACAGGACCTGGAACAGAATAGCGCCTTTCCTCTTCACCCTCACTGTAACCGTCAAAGCTCTGTATGATGAATTCATATACATGACCGGCCTTTATCATGCCACCATCTGCCGGGACTGATGATGAGGAAACATCAGGAGCATAAGTTTCAAGCAGCATGTTTTCATCCCCGCTTCCAGCTTCCCTGAACATGACCCGGTACCCGGCAGCGCCTTCAACAGGATCCCATGACAAATCTATGGAAGTACTGCTTGTGTTCATTGACGCAGTGAAATTTTCAGGAGCATCCAGCCTGATTCCGTGAGAAGAAAGAGTGTGCGTCTGTCCGTCATGAATATCTCCGCTGCTGATGTACTGTGCACTCAGAAGATATTCATACTCGACTCCGGGTTCGGCGGAAGCATCATCATAGGAACCTTCCATGCTTTGCGGACTGTCAAAAGTTTTTATGACTGTCGCCTCTACAGATGTTATCTCGCGCCTTGAGAGACTTAACCTGATATTATCAATGCTGTGTTCCCCATCAGGCAGAACGGATATATCATTCAGTGACCATTCAAGGCGGACTTTATCGGCGTAAGGAGGTTTGCCATCATCCATTCCTGTTGCCGAAAAGGATTTCACATACTCGACTTTTTCAAGAGTTCCCGGCACAGTATGGAAGAAAGGAAGCCCGTCACTGCCAGCTGCGCTGATTTCACTCTCAAGCGCAGTATTGTCATAAACATATTCAATCGTATAGTAATAAGTCAGGTCAGAAGGATGCTGTGAGGCTTCAAGCGCTATGGTGTCGGTAAACGTGAGTGTACTGGCTGGAATACTGAATACCTCTGCATCCTGGCTGCCGCTCAGGTGCCTTTTTATCCTGTAAGTGAAAGAATCTCCGGCACTGCATATATCCTCATGAAACGCTGTCCATTCAAGTTTCACTTCTGCCTTGTACAGGCCGTCTTCTGAGGTGTCTGCATTTATTATTTCAGCGGTGAATGACGCTGGTTTTGTATCAAGTCTGTGGCAGTTCTCAGCAGATAATGCCTCTTTGCTGTTCTGGACAATCATTGTTCCGTCACTGTCAAGCACATAGACTGAAAGGATCCTGTAGTCATAGCTTTCATTCGCAGCTGCCGTATAATCCTCGAACACACAGCCTTCAAGAAGCAGGATCGCATCACCCTCTTCATTCATCACATACTGCCAGTCATCACTTTGCGAAGGTTTTCTCTCAACAGCATAGAAAACAGAGGCATCAACACCGCCGGCAGCATGAACAGGAGACCATGTGAGACGGATACAGTCCCTGAGATTATTTTCAGCTGCAAGATCAGAGACCGCAGGAGGGTCATACACCACATCCGCACTGGCTTCAATTCCCGTAAGGGCGGTAAGCACTCCATCTGCATATAGTGCAGCCGTGAATGAATAAGTCTGTCCAGACTCCAGATGAAAACCATTGATGGACTCTATTTCATCTGCACTGTCCACACTTGTCATGCCAGGATAATAAGGTTCATCAAAATACCTTACATCAAGAGAAGCCAGCTGCCTGTCTTCAAGAATTGATGCAACTTTGGATGCTGTGTCAAACACAGTCAGGGTATTGTCCTGCTTTATGTAGGTTACTGTCAGATAGTCTGCAATGACACCTTCAAAATGACGGCTGTAACTGGAATCAATCGTATTTGTGACATTGCCTGCTGCATCTCTTTCAACATAGGTTGCCTTTATGCGGAAAATATAGCGCTTGTCCCTCTTTGAACTGACATCGCTTCCCTCCGGCACTCTTATATCGACAGAATTCGTATGGACAATCAGTTCCAGCGGAGACTTGTTTTCCAGATAGTCGCTGACCTTCTGATACTCAACTGTGTAATACGATGCATTCTCAACAGGATCCCATGTCACCGATATCGTATCAGAAAGATGATTGTTCACGACATTTATGTTTGAAGGAGTATCTATATGAGTCAGTTTGGCAGCAAGATCACCGACAAGCTTATCCTGAGGTGTGAGGGTACAGGCGCTCAGCATGAAAGCTGCTGAAAAAACGCCAAGAAGATATTTTATGGCCTTCAACATCGGCACTCCATAAATATTTCCATATATTTTCATTGTCATAAAACAAAAGATGGGTGAGAGCGTAACAATTTTAAATGGCTGTGTAAATATTTTTTTCGAACACAGGCCCATTATTTTGTCTGTTATTTTTACGGAAAGAGGATTCATATGAGGGAAAAACACATGAGAAAATCCCCTTTTCGCTCTGAGGCTAATTACATATAATTCATCTGTAAAACTATGATTAAGACGAAAATTGAAAATCAGGAACTTCTGAAACATCTGGAAATGGTCTGTGAAGACTCAAAGGACGTATTCCTTCTCCATGACGGAGAAGCAAGGCTTACGGTGATCAACGCGACACACCTTGTCAACCAGATGAGGGCAAACCACAGGCTCGGTCTTCTCGAGACATATGTGCTTGGACAGGCCTACATCGCGGGACTTCTGCTTTCTTCAACTGTAAAAGGCAATGACAGGGTTCAGCTTATGATAGAATGCGGAGGCCCGATAAAGGGAATCAGCGTAGAAGCATGGGCAGCAGGAGCTGTCAGGGGTTATCTTCTTGAAAACCCGATCAGACTCTCAAAGCCTCTCGAAAGCCTCGACACTTCCCCTCTTTTCGGACCCGGCTTCCTCACGGTCAGCAAAATACTTGAAGGCAGCAAGGAACCGGTAAGCGGCACAGTGATGCTGCAATACGGAAACATAGCAAAGGATCTGGCTCTCTATTTCAATGAAAGCGAGCAGACCCCCACTCTTTTCTATATCTCAATCCACTTTGACAGAAGCGGTGACGTGACAGGTGCCGGAGGTCTGTTCATTCAGGCAATGCCGCAGTGCAGCAGCACTCTGCTTGACAGTCTGAGCGAAAAAGCGGGACACTTCACAAACCTCGGAGAGGCCCTCAGCCGCGGGATGAGCGGCAAGGATTATGTGGATGCTGAATTCAGGGATTACAAGCCGCAGCATCTTGCAAACAGCTTCGTTGCATTCTCATGCCCCTGCTCCAAAAAGGGCTTTGAGGATTATCTTGCAAATCTGCCGCAGAAAGAAAAAGATGAGATTCTCTCAGGTACCTTCCCATTGAATCTCGAATGCTTTAACTGCGGAACAATATATTCATTTACGGAAAGCGAAACGGAAGCGCTTTTCAAGAAGGAGAAAACTGATGATATTCTTTGCACAGACAGCAGCGAACCAGAGTGATCTGGTTGTGAAGGAAGCCCTCAGGGCAGGAGCGGAAAATGTCAGGGCGACAGCCTCTGGCGTACAGTTCTCCGCCTCCCTTGAGACAGGCTACAGATTCACCATGACGACCCGCATCGCAAGCAGGGTCCTTCTCGCTCTTTATTTTGATGACAATATCGACAGTCCGGAAAAACTCTATGAATCATGCATGCAGGTTCCATGGCATGAGTATCTCACACCTGAGATGACATTTCAGGTCACACAGACGGTGCAGGCCTGCAACTGGCTGAAAAACAGCCATTTTGCGGCACTCAAGCTCAAGGATGCCATTGTGGACAGGATCAAGGAGGAAACAGGAGGCAGCCGTCCGGATGTCGACAAGGAAAACGGTGACTGCACTTTCCACCTTCACATAAAGGGAAAGAATGCCATCATCTATGCTGATTTCTCCGGCGAGGGCCTTTACAGAAGAGGATACCGCTCAGGCGACAATGAGGCTGTGCTCAAAGAACATCTCGCATCCGCAGTGCTTTACAGAAGCGAGTGGTATAAAAGCGTGCTTGACGGATCCCCTGCCCCTCTGCTTGACCCATTCTGCGGACTTGGAACAATTCCCGTGGAGGCTGCCCAGATCGCAGCCGATATCGCACCGGGTCTTACAAGAAAGGAACCATATGCCTTTGAGAAGCTGTTCAACTTCGATGAAGAGGCATACAACAAAGTGCTTGACGAACTGAGCGACAAGGCGGAAGCTGCCCGTTCAAGGGACATCAGGATATACGCATCAGACATAAGCAGGAAGTGTGTTGAAAGCGCGAAGGCAGCGGCTCTCAAGGCCGGTGTCTATGACTATATAACATTCAGCGTGAAAGATTTCACCAAAACGACGGAAGAGGATGTTCCTCAGGGCCCGGGCTTCATCGTCACGGATCCGCCCTACGGCGTGAGGATGAAGGAGACTGACTGCCAGAAGCTTTACAGCAGAACCGGTGAAATACTTCAGACCTTCTTCAAAGGATGGAAGGTTTCCCTCCTGTGTGCAGACAGCAATCTTCTCAGCTATATCGACATGAAACCGGAGCGGACCAACAGTCTTTACAACGGAGGGCTTCTCTGTCAGCTTGCCCACTACTCCGTATATACGGATGAGGAAAAGCAGGCACTCATCGAAAGAGCCATCAGGAAAAAAGAAGAAAGGCTTGCTTCCCCGCTTTCAGCAGGAGCACAGATGGCATACAACAGGCTGGTCAAGAATCTTGAAGCCCTGAAAAAACCGATGGAGGAACAGGGTGTCACCTGCTACCGCATATATGATGCCGACATGCCCGAGTATTCAGCCGCAATCGACATGTATGACGGCAGGTTCATAAATCTTGCGGAATATGCACCTCCTGCAACGGTCGACAGGGAAGCTGCGGCGAAGAGGCTTGAGGAGCTCGTGCTTGCCACAGAGCGTGCAACCGGCATCGACATGGAAAACATCTTCGTGAAGCAGAGAAAGGAACAGAAAGGAAGCGACCAGTACAACAAGCTGGACAACAAGGGCAAATTCTATGTCGCCCATGAAAACGGAGTGGACTTCCTTGTCAACTTCACGGATTACCTCGACACCGGCATATTCCTTGATCACAGACCGGTGAGGGCCCTCATTCAGGAAAACGCAAAGGGAAAGAGATTCCTCAATCTTTTCTGCTACACGGCAACCGCATCGCTCAATGCAGTGAAGGGAGGAGCCGTCAGCACGACCAATATCGACACGTCAACCACCTATCTTGACTGGGCAATGGAAAACTTCAAGCTTAACGGCTATCCGACAAGCATTGAGAATTTCTTCTATAAAAGCGACGCGATCGAATACCTGTGGGATACCTTTGACCGCTATGATCTCATCTTCTGCGATCCTCCGACATTCTCCAACAGCAAGGGACGCCGCCCGTTTGATGTGCAGAAAGATCATGCAAGGCTCATTGATGCGGCAATGATGCATCTTGAGAAAGACGGTCTTATGATCTTCAGCAACAATTTCAGACGTTTCAAAATGGATGACTATATTCTTGACAAGTATTCTGTTGAAGATATAAGCGAGAGGACGATCGGTGACGACTTTGCCAGAGATCCGAAAATCCACAAGTGCTATCTCATCAGGCACAAGATAAAAGTGCGTCCTGAAAAACGTAAGGTGATCAGAGTTAAGAAATGAGAGTTGGAAAAATATTCTTATGGCTGTTGCTGCTGCCGGCAATGAATCTGGCAGCGGCCTCGTCGTTCTCGGCTCTTGCAGGCATGGGCTATCTGTCAGACTTCGCAGGAGGCAGCACCACATCATTCCCCTCTTCCGCAAGAATACAGCAGGGAGTGAATGATCTCGGCTGGTTTGATAATGTCGATACGTCAATGTTCATGGACATAAACTTCGGACTGACGGAAAGAAGAGTCGTACAGGATCCGGTTACCGGTGCATATCTTGACGGCAGCGAGATGACGAAGAGCATGTACTACTATTCAAGCTTCTATTCGGGAATCAGCTATATTTTCCGCAACAGCCTGATCTACAACCACAGGACCGACAGGAACCTGCTGACTCTGGATGCTGGAATAAACGTCCGTTTCGAGCAGGCTTTCGATTCTTTCAGCAATATACGAAGCGGAAAGACATTCCTTGAGGGGTATCTTCCTGAAGGAGAAAAATACTGGGACGCACAGTCCAGAAACTATATAGCCCTTCCCGACATCAACGGAAGCGCATATCTCCTTGCAAACTCGATAAGCTTTTCCGCCGCATTCGACAACATGTATCAGGAGAAAAACAAAATCTACAGGGAAGGAATCAGCGGCAATGCATCCATCACCCTGGCTCCATGGTTCCTTGCCAACAAGCTTCCCAAGTTCTTCGATACCAAAGTCGACTACTACAAGCTGGCGGCCGATGTCACATATGCAAAGGTTATCTACAACAAGGAGGACTGGAAGAGATGGAACAGGCTTTCACTTGTGATCGAAGACCGGCTTTACGCACAGCTGCTGCTCGGAGATGCCGTTCCGAAACTTGCCGACACCATTTCGTTCCCGGGACTGGGTTATACAAACCTTCCATTTGTCATACAGAATCAGTTCAAATTCTATGTCTACGGACCGAACTTCCTTTCCGACAACACGATTCCCTACGGATACCTGTTCATAGATCTCGGTCTTGCCTCGGGAAGGCCCAGCAACAGCAATTCCAATGTGGAGTGGGAGAACTTCCTTTATATGGAAATCGGAGTGAATCTGCACTTCGAATTGCTCGGAGCACTGCATGTTTTCGGAGAAGTCAGTTACACACTCAGCAACATTGTGAATTACGGAAACTTCTTTGACTGGAATATTGGTGCTTATTTCTCAATTTAGAGGTTGACATAAACGGCAAAGATAAAGAGAATAGATAAGTCACAAACGGGTAGTAGCGCAGGGGCTAGCGCACTTGGTTCGGGACCAAGGGGTCGGAGGTTCAAATCCTCTCTGCCCGATTAAATTAAAAATCGAATTAAATGAAAAGTAAGAAGGAAACCCCAGACCATGCAATGGAATGGGGTTTTTGCTAAATTTTCTAGATTTAATTTTTCATTTCAGGGATAATCAGGAAATCACACCGAAGTGCCTGAGTGCGTTCAGAATACCGTCCTCATCAATATGGCTTGTCACAAAGCTTGCAGCTTCCCTGACTTCATCGCGGGCATTTCCCATTGCAACTGAATTGCTGAATGCTCTGAGCATCGGGATGTCATTACCACCGTCTCCGAAGACAATGCAGTTCTCATCACTGTATGAGAATCTGTCAAGGATAGCTTTCACTCCCCTGTCCTTCCCGGCCAGCGGACTCGTGGCATCAACGGCGCTGTCATTCCAGCGGCTGAGGACACAGCCTTCCAGAGCATTGGCAATAAGGTCTTCCCTGTCACGGTCTATGAAAAATATAAGCTGGAAAATGTCTTCATCTGTTGTCTTTCCGACAGGCGGAAGCAACGGGGTGCCGAACTGTTTCTGTGTCTCATACACACCATCATCATAGAAATTCGCATACATCCGTTTTCTTTCAACAACTACAAAAGGTATCCTGCATTCATCAAAAAGCCTGCAGGCATTCTCCCTCGCCTTTCCCGTGATTGGAAACGAACTTATGGTATTAAGATCCTTATCAAGGTTTATGGCTCCGTTCAGCGTGACGAAACCGTCAAACAAAGACCATTCGACAGGAAGCGTCTTCATATCCTCATACTGCCGTCCGGTTGCTATGAAGAGTTTCATCCCTTTCTCTTTCAATTCAACAAGCGTTTTCCATACTGCCGGTGGAACGCAGTTCTGAGAATGGGAGAACAATGTGTGATCAATGTCGAAAAAGAGAGCTTTTATATCTGACATGTTCAGATTGTACAAAAGAAAAATGCAAAAATAAAGACAGCCGCGAAGGGCTGTCCCATGAACTGAGCATCAATGCAATCAGAAATTCCAGAGTGCTCCGAGATAGAAAGCGAAATCGAAAGAAGGATCCCACTTGTTAGCCTCAAGCATCTGCATGCCGGGAGCAAGACGGAGATACATCGTTATAGGAACATCGCTGATCTGATTGAAGTTATATTCAATTCCGACAGGTACGATCACGCTAAGATCCGTCTTCACACCGTCATTGAAGGAAATCGCAGTATTGACGCCGACACCGACTGTGAGCGGGAACTCAAGACCGCGTCCGCCGTCAATTGTATAGAAATTCCATGATGCTGCGGCATCTCCTGCAAGAGTGAAATCACCGTTGAATATATTGAGCATATCGAAACCGAGATTTGCAAGCACGTCAAAATCTCCAAGCCCGAAGCGGAGAGCCACACCAGTATTCGTACCGAGGTTAAGGCCTACTCCCATTGAATTGTCCTCGCTTACCCCGCCGGCTGCGAATACCGGTGTCATGATAAGTGCGAAAATAACAGCTATAAGCGCAATTTTTTTCTTCATCTGCGTCATCTCCTTGAATAAGATATATATTTAAATATAACCATAATTCTGAGGAAAGTTACATAAATTCTGTGAAACTTTGTCCACTTATGCGTGAAATCGGTTTGCCGTCCGCAATACCGCCAAAATATGAAGCCTGACTGCTCATCACAAAGCACCTTACAAAAAACCGCACCTTCCTGCTATAATTCCTTTGATAAGGAAAGAGCGGATGCCGAGTCTATATGTGAAAAGCGAAGAAGAACTCATGAAGGAACTGAAACTGGAAAAACCGTTTCAGGCAAAACAGATCATCTCATGGCTCATGAAAGGAGTCTCAAGCTGGGATGAGATGAGCAATCTGCCTCTCAGTCTGAGAAACAGGCTGAAGGATGAGAACATTCAGATAATCTCATCCAGAATAGCGGAAAGGCATGATGACAGAAGCGCCGTAAAACTCCTCATAGAACTTGAGGACAAGTGCCTCATAGAATGCGTGATGCTCTCGGACGGGGAAGGACGGAAAACCGCATGCATATCATCACAGGTCGGCTGCGCAATGGGATGTGCATTCTGCAAGACCGGCACAATGGGGCTTGTGAGGAACCTGAAAGATTACGAGATAGTCGAGCAGATGATCCACCTGCACACCCTTGATCCCCATATAGGACATATCGTCTTCATGGGCATGGGGGAACCTCTTCACAATTTCGCCTCCCTGATGAGTGCGATAACGTATTTCCACAACCCGGCAACCTTCAATATCTCATACAGGAAGATGACCGTTTCCACCTGCGGTCTTGTCCCTGGTATCAGACAGCTTGCAGAACTCAATCTCGGCGTGCGTCTTGCCGTCTCGCTGGTAAGCGCGGAAGACGGGACCAGAAGCCGGATAATGAAAGTGAACCGCCGTTATCCGCTATCTGAACTGAAAAAGGCTCTCATCTCTTTCCAGCACACCTGTGACAAGAGAATCACGCTGGAATACTGTCTGCTCAGCGGAGTGAACACCACGAGAGACAGTGCAAAGGCGCTTTTCAACTTCACACAGGGACTTTCTGTGAATGTGAATCTCATCCCATGGAACAGGATTGACGGACTGGAATGGGACACGCCTTCACGTGATGAGATCAGGGCATTCACCCGCATGCTTGACACATATCACATAAGCTACACGCTGAGACTTCCGAAAGGAAGGGGAATAAGCGGTGCCTGCGGCCAGCTTGCGACCAGCACGAGGAGAAACGAGGACTGACTTCATTTCCTTTCCAGCAGCACGGCACTTTCCTCATGACTTGAGGATGGGTAGAAGTCGAACACCTGTGCCTTTACGATTCTGTAACGCCGGGTCAGCTCCCTCAGATCTGATGCAAGCGTCACACTGTTGCACGAAACATATATGATCCTTTCAGCATTCCATGATGCGATGAGCTCAGAGGTATCTTTTCCAAGTCCGGTACGGGGAGGATCCACTATGACTGTATCAACGCTTTTCCTGACTTTTCTGGCCCACGATGAAACATCATCGGTATAGAAGGCTGCAGATGGTGCATTCCTGCGGGCAAGCGAGAGACAGTACCGGTCCCTTTCAACCGCGGTGACATCTTTTCCCTCGTTCTCGAAAAGGGCCGAGAATGTCCCAACCCCGCTGTAGAGATCCATTATCGCATGGCCTTCCGCATTCTCCCTGACAAACCTGAAAAGCTCAGGCAGAAGATGCGGATTGGACTGGAAAAACACATTGGCGGAAAGATTGAAAACATAAGGACCTATTGTCCTTATCCCCTCATCCTTTTCAATAAGCACCCTGTCATCCGCATCGAAAAGTGACAGTTCGATGAAACCGGTCTTCGGATTCACTCCTTTGCTGAAAAGGTAGCTCTGCGCACGGGTAAACACCAGTGACGGGTTTGACAGGATTTCATTGAGCCTCACGGTGAGAAGCGGACAAGACGACACTTCAACAAGCGAATTTGATTTCTTTGACAGGAAACCCAGCTTCCTGTCCCTGAGTGATACATGGATGCGGCAGCGTGCCCTGTAGCCCTCCTTTCTGCCCCATACCGGAGGCAGCATCACAGAAGATATGTCTTCCCCGGTGCTCCTTCTGACCGTGTTTATGACAATATCCTTCTTGAGGAATGCAGAAGACTCCTCACTGACATAGTCAAAGTCACAGCCGCCGCAGCTGCCCGAATAAGGGCAGGAAGGTTTTATCCTCAGCGGACTGTCCTCAAGACGGTGCGCCTCCACAACTTCAATATGGTTCTTCTTCTCTCTTGAGGAAATGATCTCAGCTTCCTCTCCCGGCAGGAGGGAGGGCACATAAGCAGTCTTTCCATCAATCCGGCAGACTCCGCTTCCTCCTGCCTTCAGGTATTCACATCTTACGCGCAAAGTCTTCAAGCCTCTCTACATATTTCCCAATAAGCTCAATGCCCTCCATCCAGAACGATACATCACTGATGTCGCATCCTATGCTCAGTGCCGCATCATCGGCACTGCACATTCCGGTTATGGAAAGGAGTTTTTCATATTCTGACGCAAAAGCCGCGTCACTGCAGCTGCGGCTGAAGAGAGAAAGAGCAAACAGCTGACCGAAGGCGTATGGATAATTGTAATAGCTGAAATCAGCAGAGTAATAATGACTCTTGACTGCCCACATGAGTTCATGCTTGCCTCTCACGGCATCGCCGTAGCTCCTGTCCTGAGCATCCTTCATAAGAAGCGACAGCTCATCGGCACTCACCTCACCTTCCCTTCTTTTCTCAAAAAGGCTCTTCTCGAAATAGAAGCGTGACAGGATGTCCACGCAGACCTGTGCGGCATCCGATACAAATGTCTCGATAATGCTCACCGCTTCCCTTTCATCACTCTCTTTCAGTATTTCACGGAAAACGATCTGCTCGGCAAATATGCTGGCAGTCTCTGCAAGCGTCATCGGATAAGAAGAAAGCAGGGACGGTTTTGACATCACAAGCGAATCATGGTATGCATGGCCGAGTTCATGCGCAAGAGTAGAGACAGACGAATAGTCGAATGAGAAATTGGTGAACACCCGGCTTTCCTTCACAAGAGGAAATGCACTGTCATATGCACCTCCGCTCTTTCCGCTGTGCGGAGGGGCATCAATCCATCTGCGCTCAAAGGCTTTCCCTGCAAAATCCCCCATCGCGGAAGAAAAGGATGAATAGCACCTGATTATTATCTCCCTTGCATCGGCAAATGAATATTCCCTGTGTTCATCCCCTGCCTCAAGCGGAGCAAAAAGATCATACCACTCAAGCACATCAAGTCCGAGGAGAGCCGCTTTTGCCCTGAAATACCGTCTGAAAACCGGAAGTCCTCTCTCAAGGGCTTCAAGGAGAGCATCGAAGGCCTTCCTTGACAGTCTTGAGATGAAAAGACTGTGCTCAAGAGGATCTGACCATCCCTGTCTCTTTTCAATCGTCAGGCACGTCCCCTTTATTCCGTTGAGAGCTGCGGCCAGAGCAGTCCTGTTCTCATGAAGGATCTTTTTCTCCCTTTCATAAGAAGACTTCCTGACATTCCTGTCAGGGCTGTATGCATCGCTGCGCAGCTGTGTCAGCGTGCGCCCGTCATCATTCATGCTGCTGGTCAGGGCATCAAAAAGACGCGAGAAGGCAGAAGATCCGCTTCTTGCAAGATCAGCGGCAAGGCTTTCCTCTGCAATGCTCATCCTGTGCCGTCCATCCTCAATCATATGGGAAAGGACATATGCGTAGTCTTTCAGTTCAGGAGAGTTTATCTCATCTTTTCTTTCCATCAGAAAGGAAAGAAAAAGATTCTCGCATTCGCTCACTTCAGTACTGTGAGCCTCGACATTGCCTATGGCCCGCACGTATTCCGGATTCGAAGTGTCAGTCGTATAAAGCGCGCCGGTATAAGAGCCAAGAGTCTCATAAACCGCCAGCAGCCTGTTATAGACATCAATCACTTCGCTCAGAGGACGGGCATCCTCAATCATTTTCCTCACACTGCTGCACAGGGAAGAGACAGAGGAAAGAGCGGCTTTGAAATCATCACCGTGTACTGATGAGAATATGGTACTGAGATCCCATTCGGGGAGTGTTCTGTCAATCATGCTCTGAAGTCTATCAGAAAGATGGATGAAAGTGAAATGATTCACAGCTCAATACAGCCATCCGCAGGAAGAGGAGCGTTTTCATGCGTGACAAGTATTATAGTTCTTCCATTCTGGTGCGCTTTGATGAAGCTGCAGGCAAGAAAGATGCTTCTGGCGTCCAGACCTGTGAAAGGTTCATCAAGAAGCACCATGTCGCTGTCGGCCAGCATAGCGCGGATCAGGCTCACACGCCTCTTCATGCCTCCCGAGTATTCCCTTATCTTCTTGTAAGGCTCATCAAGGCCCAGATCATTGAAAGCCTCAATGATTGCGGCTTTATCACAGCTGCCGCCAAGTGCGTAATACACATTGCTGTATGCACTCATAGTACTGCTGAGCCTGTCCTCCTGAAACACCCATGAGAATTTAAGAGAGGAAAAATCCCCATTGTCTCCCGCTTCATTCTCCTCAAGAGCCGATATCATGCGCAACAGCGTTGTCTTTCCCCTTCCCGATGGCCCCTGAAGCACATATATCTTCCCATTTTCGAGTTCAAGGGAATAATTCTCAAATATTGTCCTTCCGTCAAAATGTTTGGTGAAAACAGCTTTCATACAGCCTCCAGACGACGCCCCACAGCCCTGATCAGACTCTTCATGACAAACTCAAAACCGACGGAAAGCATGACTATGAGAAGTGTGTATGCAAAGACATCGGCAGTGGCGAAGAATACCTTCGCCTCATACAGAAGATCACCCATGCTGCCGGAAGGAATCCCTATGACCTCAGCTGCAACCCCGCTTTTCCAGGCAAGGCCGAGTGAAAGGGATGAGGATGAGAGAAAGTAAGGATATACCTGCGGAAGATATACAAGACGGAACTTTCTGTATCTTGAAAGGCGGAAGACCCGGCTCATCTCAAGCATGTCCCTGTCCGTCGAGTCTATGGCACTGAGCAGATTGGTATAGAGAACGGGAAAGACCATCATGAATGAGATTATCACCGAAAGATTCCTCGAGGAGACCCAGATGAGGACGACAATGACAATCGACGCGACAGGCACAACCTTGAATGCCTGCACAAGCGGCTCCAGCGCGATTCTCACCCACCTGATGCATGAGGCTGCGGCAGCCAGGATCACGGCAAGGACAAGGGAGAGAAGAAAACCGCAGCATATCCTCAGTGTGGAGAAAGCCGCGGCATGCCAGACTTCTGCATCCCTCAGAAGTTCAAGAAGACGTGCAACAACTGTAACAGGAGATACAAGAAGTATCCTCTCCCCGATCACTACGGCGGCAATATGCCAGATAAGAAGCCAGAAAAGTATTGCCGCCGCTTTGACAACTTTAGAACTGATAGTAGAAATCCTCACCCGGCAGAGCGCCGCCGACAGACGCCGGATTTGCATTGTAAAGCACCTCAAGATAAAGCGAGAGATCATTCTTCATCTCATCACCCGTTATGCATACTATGTTGCATTCGGGAAGTGCCTTGAGAGCCACAGCTTCCGGTACAATGTCATACTTTCCCACAAGAGCCGCAGCTTCCTCCAGATTGGCGGAGGTGAACTCAGTGGACTCCTTGTAATCGGCAAGGAAGGCATCGACAGCATCACCGTGCTCTTCGATGAAATCCTTGCGTGCGACAATGACACCTGTTATGAGACTTGACTCAGGACTTACCTCGTCCCATGCGTCGTTGAGATCGATGGCGACCCTTATGTCAGGATTCTGCATTATGGCAGTGGTGACAAACGGCTGCGGAAGAAGAGCCGCAGAGTTGTCATCATTGACAAGAGCGGCGACACATTCGCTGTGCTCGCTCATCCATTCGACCGAGACACTGTCCTTGAGCCCTGCCTGTGTGAGTATGTAGTCAAGGGAGAATTCGGGAGTGGATCCCTTCCCGCTTGCATAAACAGTCTTTCCGGCAAGATCTTCAAGCGAATGGATGTCATCTCCATTCTCGACAATGTAAAGCACACCCAGTGTGTTTATGGCAAGGACTTCCACATCACCGTCGGTATTGTTGTATATCACGCTTGCCAGATTGGCGGGAAGCGCCGCGATGTCAACATCTCCCCTGACAAGCAGCGGAGTGATCTCAGTCGGACTTCCGACAATTGTGAAACTGTAGTCATTTCCGTTCACAGCCGAATTCTCTGCTCTGTCCATAAGCCGGACAAGCCCCATTGCGGTCGGGCCTTTGAGGGCTGCGACATTCACGGCAGTATTGCCGTCAGCAGAAGTCACTTCATCCACACTCTGTGCACAGAGAGTGAATGAGACACATAATACAAGCAATGCCAGACAAATACGTTTAAGCATCAAGCACCTCCTCAAGTCTGGATCTGTCCAGAACTCTTATTTCATGATTATTCCATTCGACGGCACCGCAATCGCTGAGGAATCTCAGCTCCCTGAAAAGCGCCGACTTGCCAAGACAGAGATAAGAGGCCATTTCCTCCCGTGAGGAAAATGACAAGCTCTCGTCACCCAGAAGAAAAGCCGCCACCCTCTTCCTGTTCGATTTTATCGAAAGAAGGCTTACCCTTGACAGGAGAAAAGCGAGTTTACGGTTGACTGTCGCACAATACGCATGGTAAAGACCGACATGCGCATCCATAAGAGCCTTCACGGCACTTTTCGGCAGAAGGGTAAGACGGCAGATGCTTCTGGCAATGAGTCTCGTTTTCAGATTGTCATCACAGAACAGGTTTGAAATACCGAAGGCATCGCCTTCATGAAGAATATTCACAAGACCACCGCTGCGGCTTCTGACCTCAAGAGTTCCGCTTTCTATGATGACAATCATCCTTCCATCTGAATACACATCATCAGCCCTCCTGCCTTTCTGGAGAGTGATGCTTGTCTTTCCATCTATGGGATAAGTCAACAGACGCTCTAAGAATTCCTGCATGGCAGGAATGAGCATAACACAAACAAAATCCTCATTTCAAGCGATTATTCCGGTCCCATATGGGATTTCACATCTGAATGCCGTACTCCGCGATCTTGGTTATGAGCGTTCTGCGGCTTATTCCCAGTTCCTCTGCGGCATGAGTGCGGTTGCCTTCCCACCTCTGGAGCGAGCGGATTATGGCACTCTTCTCTATATCCTTCAGCGTGACTGCATCCTCATGTGACTCATCATGATGACTCGCCCTCTCTTCCCCGGGACGGGAGACAGAGAAACGCAGATCAAGATCCTCAACTCTTATTATGCTGCCCTCGGCGAAGATCATGGTGCGCTCAAGAATATTCTCAAGTTCCCTGACATTGCCGTAGAAGCTGTGCTTTTTCAGCATGTCAAGCGCTTCGGGAGTGAAGCCTGTGATCCTCGTTCCCATCGTCCTGTTGTAGCGGGAGATTATGTTTGCCGCAAGCAGAGGAATATCCTCACTCCTCTCTCTCAGCGGAGGAAGCTCTATCCTGACGACATTGAGACGGTAGAACAGATCTTCCCTGAACGTGCCTTGTCTGACCATTTTCTCGAGGTTCTTGTTTGTCGCAGCTATTATGCGGGCATTTATAGGCATCGGTGTCGTTCCGCCGAGCCTGGTTATCTTGCGGTCCTGAAGGACACGCAGTATCTTGACCTGGAGAGAAAGCGGCATATCTCCGATCTCATCCAGAAACAGTGTTCCTCCTCCCGCAAGCTCGAACATGCCGTTCTTTCTTCCGGTTGCACCGGTGAAGGCACCCTTCTCGTAACCGAAGAGCTCAGACTCAAGCAGGTTTTCCGGAACCCCGCCTATGTTGATGGCGACAAAAGGCCCGGATGACACTGATGAGAATGAATGTATTTCCCGGGCGACGACTTCCTTTCCCGTCCCCGATTCTCCTGTGATCAGGACAGTGGCGGAGGAAGGAGCGATCTTCCTGATCAGCTCCTTTATATGGGTGATCTGGGGGCTTTCGCCGATGAACGAACTCTTGTCCTCCTCACTGGCTTTGGCGTTCTCAACGATACTGCGCAGATTTGAGGACTCAACAAGGCTTTTTATCTTGATGCACAGCTCCTCCGGGTCGAAAGGCTTGACAATGTAATCCTGTGCACCTTCCTTGAGAGCCGTGACGGCATCCGCGATTTCACCGTGCGCGCTTATCATTATGACAGGCATGCGGAAACCTTCGCTCCTGATCCAGCGGATCAGAGTCAGTCCGTCCATTCCGGGCATTCTGAGATCAACCAGAACGGCATCGTATGGATTCTCTCCCAGCATGCGCTGGGCTGAAAAACCATTCTCAGCACCATCTGAGTCAATGTTCTCGATTGCAAAGAACTTCTGCATGGTCACCCGGATATTTATCTCGTCATCAACAATAAGTACTTTCAATTTCTGCCTCTCTTACCCTTGCTTCTGCCGGCTCCGCTCACGACCAGCTCCTGAACATAGGAATAGCGTGCGACAATGAGCTCCACAACTGTTCCACCGCCAGACCTGCTGTATATCCTTATGTCCCCGCCGCGGGCACGCAGGAACTGCCTTGATATTGAAAGACCTATACCCGAGCCGTGGATCTTCGTCGTATAGAACGGATCGAACAGTTTCTCCACGTCTCCCTGTATTCCGTCTCCCCTGTCTCTCACGTAGATATGATACATTCCTCTGCGTCCGAGCACAACTTCCACCTCAACCTGAGGATCCCTGCCGCTGCAGCTTTCAACTGCATTCTTCAGTATATTCTCCACAACTGACCTCAGTCTGTCAGGATCAAAGAGTATGTATGCCTGCTTCTCACTGGATTCGAGAACCTTTATCGGGTACGCGAAAAGCGGAATCAGACTGTTTATCATGGCGGCAACATCAATCAGTTCCGGCTGTCCTTCGGGATTGCGGAGGAAATCAGAGACACGGTTTGTGAGATTTATGAGGCGCTGGCACTCGCCTTCGATAAGAGCGACCTCATCAAGGTATTCGCTGTCCCTGAGCTGACGCTTGAGAAGCGCGATCTGAATTGTTATCGCGCTGAGAGGGTTCTTTATCTCATGAGTCAGAGTACGTGCGGCCTGACCGAGATTCACAAGGTTGCCCTGCTTAGCCATCTGATCCTTATAATCACGATTCTGCTTCATAAGCTTCATTACGAAAAGATAAAGCAGGATTATTCCGATCAGCACAAGGAATGCAATGAAATATATCGCCTTCTGCCGGTCCATGTAATGAGAGCCGTCAAAAGCCATGTACATTATCAGGGAACCATCTGAAAATGCAGGACCGCCGCTCAGGAAGCTGATTGAATTCAGGGCAAGCGGCTGACGCAGGAAACGGATATACTCAAGGACATCCGTCGAAGGATTATATGAAATGAGGGTATCGCTGCCGCCTTCTGTCGAACGGCTGGCTATGGAAGATACCGGAAGCATGTTGTACACACTGCCCCAGCTCTGGATGAGACTGCCTGATGCATCATAAAGACCGACACCGACGACATCATCTGTGAATGAAGGTGAATAGCCTGTATATGAATTCTGCTGAAGGGCGAAGACAACATCATTGAACCTTCTCTCAACCATATTCTCAAACTGGAGACGCTCAGTCCTGCCCATGACGGATGCTATGAGTATCACCAATGCAGAAAGAATGAGAAAGGCAAGGATTATCATGATGTTCACAAGATAGCTTTCCCTTTTCTCCTGAGAAAGCCAGCCTGTGAATCTCTTTTTTGCCTTGCCTCTGCTCCTGTTCACTTTACACCACTACTCGTAACTCAAAGATTCGATAGGATCCAGCCTGGAAGCTTTTGCCGCCGGATACCATCCGAAGAACACTCCGACGAACATGCTGAAACCAAGCGAGATCACAATCGCAGCATAACTGAAATATAATTTCCATCCCACCAGATTGACAATGGCAAAACTGATAAGGGATCCGATAAGTATTCCTATCAGGCCTCCGATCACGGTCAGCGTCAGTGCTTCTATGAGGAACTGCAACATTATGACATGCGGCGATGCACCCAGAGCCTTTCTTATACCGATCTCCCTTGTTCTCTCGGCAACAGAGACCAGCATTATGTTCATGATGCCGATTCCGCCTACCAGCAGCGATATCGCCGCGATGGCCGCAAGGAAACTTGAGAAGGTGTTCGTAACCTCACTCGCCATCTCGACAATCGAGGCTGCGGAGAAAACAGTGAAGTAATCACTTCCGATCAGTTCCGTAAGATAATCCTCAATGTTGTCTCCGACAGTGATGGCATCATAGCCTTCAGCGACCTTGCAGGTATAGCTGGACATTGTGGCCACTTTTCTGAAACGCTGGTCATACGTGTTGAGAGGCATGAATATAGTACTGTCGAAGCTGTTGCCCAGTGTTGCCTCCTTCTCGTCAAGGACACCCACGACAAGGTAGCGCTTGGATGACTGGCGGAAAATCGAGACATAGGACCCGACTGCATTGCCGACAGGGAAAAGCTCGTCCGCAACATCCTTGCCAAGAACGACAACCTGCCTTCTGTTTATATTGTCCAGTGCAGTGAAATAGTCTCCGTAAAGCAGCTCTGCGTTGTTGACGTCAAAGAAATCGGAAGTGACACCGTTGATGGTCACTGCCAGAATATCCTGTCCGCTTCTGACCCTGCTGGAGGAAGAGGCCGTAGGCAGTACAGCATCAATGCCATCCACATTGGCCATCAGTGTATCTCCGAATGATTCGTCAAAGACATTCAGCTCTCTTGAAGAGCCTGTCGGGAAAATATTGACCATGTCGATACCGCCGACATTCATGCTTTCTGTGATGGATTCGGTTACGGACTGTCCGAGATTCAGGATTGCGACAACGGAAGCGACACCGATGATTATGCCAAGCAGGGAGAGAAGAGTCCTCAGCTTGTTGTGCACCATCGAGGTAAGCGCGATTTTAATGTTTTCCCAGATCATCTCAATAGCCCTCCACTATCTTGCCGTCATGGATGTATATCTGATCCTTGCATCTCATTCCCAGCCCCCTGTCATGTGTGACGAAGACAACTGTCCTTCCCTCATCGTTTATATCCTGGAAAAGCTCCATGATCTGATCGCCGGTCTTGCTGTCGAGCGCACCTGTTGGCTCATCAGCCAGAAGGATATCGGGATTGTTCACAAGGGCACGGGCAATGGCGACTCTCTGTTTCTGTCCGCCTGAAAGCTCGCTGGGAAGATGTTTCATCCTGTCCTTGAGTCCGACGCGCTCAAGCAGTGCCTCTGCCCTTTCGCGTCTTTCCCTTCCGCTGACTCCGGCGTAAAGCAGCGGTGTCATGACATTCTCAAGCGCATTCTGCTTGCCCAGCAGGTTGAACTGCTGGAAGACAAAGCCAACTCTCCTGTTGCGGATATCGGCAAGTTCCTTCTCATTCAGGTTGTTGGTGTACTCGCCGCCTATCTTTATGAAACCGCTTGTCGGCGTATCCAGACAGCCGATGAGGTTCATCATCGTACTCTTTCCGGATCCCGAAGGTCCCATGATTGCAGTGAACGAGCCTTTCCTTATTGAGCATGAAACACCGTCAAGCGCCTTGACGCAGAAATCACCGACAATGTAATAACGGCGGACGTTCACAAGTTCGATAACATTCTCACTCATACATCAGAACCTCATCATACCCATCATGCCGCCTGAGCTTCTTTCATAGACAAGAGTATCACCCTCAGCGAGGTTGCCGGAGACAAGCTGGCATGTACCCTCTCCAAGGTATTTGACCATGACATTGACTGTCTCGGTTGTGCCGTCGGCATTGAGTTTCTGCACCGATGTCGCACCGCCGCGTCCTGTTGTCACCGCAGCCTGCGGGATGAGAAGCATCTCGACTTCTCCGTCAGATGCGATGGTACCCTCGAAACTGTAGCCGGGCTTAAGGCTGGCTGGAGGATTGTCTATGGTCAGCTCAACCTCAACCACACCGATACCCTGGCTGGAATATGTTCCAAGAGTCGGAATGTATGAGACATATGCTTCAATGGTCTGGCCGGGAATTGAGTCAAATGTGAGATATGCCTTCTGACCCAGTGTCACATACTGCATGTCGATCTCATCGATCTCAACTGTTGCCTTGAGCCTTGAGAGGTCTGCGATTGTAACGGCGGCATCAGTTGCACCGGCTTCAAAATAATCACCTTCCGTGATGTTCACATCGGCGACTGTGCCGTCGAAATTGGCCACGAGGTTTGTATACTCGAGATTGTTCTCCGCCGTTGTCAGCTGGAGATTGAGAAGCTCGAGCTGAGACGGGGTTCCGTTGAGCTCAGCCTCCCTTATCTGTTTCTTGAGGCTCTCCACAGTGTATGTCTGGCTGGTATTGTCGATTGTCGCAAGGATATCGCCCTGCTTCACACTGTCACCTTCCTCGACATTCACTGATGTGATAGGACCAGTGGCCCTGAAACGTGCTTCCTGGATATCATAAGCCTCAACATAACCAGACAGGTCAATTGTTGCAGTGTAGACATTGCGTGTGACCTGAACCTCAACCCTTCTGTTCTGGTTCATCATGGCTTCCTGCTGTGCCTGCAGCTCGGCCCTGTAGTTCGCATACAGCGTATACCCGACAACAATCACGGCAATCACGACAATCCATGTTATGATCTTCCTGATTCTCTTCTTTCTTTTCTTTGCCTTGAACTGTTCTCTCAGGATTTTCTCCTGCTTCTCGCTTTCAGTCATGACGACTTCATCATTGATCTTATTTCCGTTATCGCTCATATGTTCCTCTCTTTATATGTTCAGCTGTGCAATCTTGTTTTCGAGTATAAGTCCGTCAATTATATTGATCGTATTATCGTATTCAGCCCATTCAAGTTCCTTCTGTGCATCCTCGATGTCATCAAGGGAACACAGTCCCGCTTCATAAAGCTGGTTGAGATACTCAAGGTTGGAAGAAAGATAGCTGTTCTGAGCTTCCTGATTCTGAAGTGTGTATGTGTAGTTGAGAATCTCAAGCTGGAGATTCTGTGCGCTCTGCACATATTCTGTTCTGGCATCCGTCAGGTCATTCTGTGCGCTGATCAGATCATTGTTAAGTTTCTGAAGCTCAAGATCATCACTTCTCTTCGTTGTCTTGTTTGTCCATGAACCGGCGAAAGTGAGAGATGGATTAAGATCATTGCTGCCTTGAGCCTTAGATGCACTGAAACCTGTACCGATCGACCAGTTGCCGGCATTATAAGTAACTCCGGCATTACCTCCAACAGCTTTTCCCGATGAACTGATCTGGCCATTTACTCCACCATTGACAACAATGGCAGAAGGACTGACAGATGCATTTTTCGCTTCTATGTTCTGAGTGGCAATCTCAACATCAATACCCGCAATGACCACATTTGTATTGCCGCTGGGTAATATGTTAAGCGTCAGATCCGGCGAAGTGAGATCCTCAACACCATCCCATGTGAGTCCTGTAAGCGTCGTATACTGCTCGCTTGCCGTCGCAATCTGCTTTTCAAGTGCGGCGATGCTGTTTTTCTGGAGATTGATCTGGTTCACAGTCTGAAGATATGAGACAGAACCTTCACTCATGTTGCCAAGCTCAAGGGAATCAGAGAGAGTCTTCTCTGCCTTTGAAAGATTCCACTTAGCCTCATCAAGCTGCTGCTCAGCCTGAAGAATCGCCTTGATTGAGCTGAGAACCTGGCTTTCAAAGGAAAGATGGGCCATCATGTAGGTCATCTCGCTCTGCAGTGCGGTCTTTGAATTGTTCAGTGATACGGCTAAGTCCGAATCATAACCGGTCAGATCGAAAGTGTGTTTTGCGGAAACAGAAGGTGAAACGCTGTAATAATCCTTATCTCCATATTCAAAACCAAGACCGGTTGATGCCGTAATGGTGGTCTGCCCGTCATTCGGGAGGACAATTTCCACGCTTGGCTCAATGGAAAAATCAGGATTCACTCCCATAGTAAGATTATTATCTGCAGGAAGCACCGACACGGTTCCGCTTGAAACTGTAACCTGCACCACATCATCAAGATCATTCTGCTGCTGGGTGAGAAGGCTGTTCTGGTAAGTCAGCTCGGCATTCTGCATCTGCGGACTGTTGGCTTTCGCATTTGAAAGGATCGTGCTGTATGCCGTTGCAGCAGAAAGGAAACTGCCACATGCAAGCAGCACAATCAGTATAGTCAGTTTTTTATTCATAAAATCTCCTTTTGCAATACCGCATGAGGTATCAGGAATTTCACGTGACGGGACCGTTTTCCAAATAAAACACAATAATGTGACAAAATGAAAATCAAATCCTCATTTAATTTACAATTTCATCTGACAAAAGGGCAATTGAAAAATTTGTATTTTATGTGATGTTTTTGTTTTTCCCCGTCTGAAGTGCATGAATAACCCATGCGGGAAAGTTTTTCCTTGACTCTTGCAGGTACCCTTGTAATCTTATCTTAGTGAAAGTTTTTATGCGAGGTAAATCCCATGAGCACGAACAATGAAGAGAATAAAAACGTCATGCTTGAGTCGCACAGGAAAGATGATCCCGACAAAAAGCCCGGCGTTCACAATAACAGCAGCGGTGGCATGAACCCAAACACGAAGAAGAAATGGCAGTTCTCCATACTCTACTTCGTGATCATGCTTCTCATAATATTGTTTATAAACTCCATGCTGTTCACGAGCAATATCGAGCCGGTTGAAGTTGAATACAGCACCTTCAAGGACATGATATCGAACGGACAGATACAGCAGGTCGCATTCACTGAGGATCAGTATATCGGCTATTCAGTGACAAGAGAGGAAGCGACTAGCCTTCTGCAGGAGTATGCCAAGACAAGACAGATTCCGCACGACATAGACACGAGCATGGTCATACCCTATTCTACATATATCATCAATGATCCTTCATTCGTCCCTCTTCTTGATGAGAACAATGTCGAGTATTACGCAACGGCACCGGCCCAGCCGTCAGTGCTGCTCTCACTGCTTTACACGTTCCTTCCACTCATAATTTTCATCTTCTTCTTCCGCTGGATGAGCAAGAGACTCAATGCAGGAGGAAACGGCGTTCTCTCATTCAACCAGAACAAAAGCCAGATCATAGCGGAAGGAGACACAGGTGTGCATTTTTCCGATGTTGCCGGATGCGATGAAAGCAAGATGGAACTTGAGGAGGTTGTCGACTTTCTCAAAAACAGCGGGAAATACACGGCAATCGGTGCAAAGATCCCGAAAGGCGTGCTGCTCGTAGGACCTCCGGGAACAGGTAAGACACTGCTTGCACGTGCTGTTGCAGGAGAAGCGGGAGTGCCGTTCTTCAAGATGTCGGGTGCCGACTTTGTCGAAATGTTCGTAGGTGTCGGTGCTGCACGTGTGAGAGATCTTTTCAAGCAGGCAAGGGAGAAAGCCCCGTGCATCATATTCATTGATGAAATCGATGCCATAGGACGGCAGCGTTCCTCTGCGGGAATCGGAGGCAATGATGAAAGGGAGCAGACGCTCAACCAGCTGCTTGTCGAGATGGACGGATTTGACTCCAGAAGCGGTGTCATCATACTGGCGGCGACCAACAGGGCCGAAATCCTTGACCCTGCCCTTCTCAGACCGGGCCGCTTCGACAGACAGGTGCTTGTGGACAAGCCGGATCTGAACGGCCGTTATGAAATCCTCAAGATCCATTCAAAGAACCTCAAAATGGACAACTCGGTTGACCTGAGGAAGATCGCGCAGGCGAGCGCCGGTCTTGCCGGTGCCGACCTTGCGAACATCTGCAATGAAGCGGCACTGCTCGCAGTAAGGGAAGGCAGGACAAAAGTCACACAGCAGGATTTTGAGGAGGCAATTGAGAAATCAATCGCAGGTCTTGAAAGGAAAAGCCGCGTGATGAATGAAAAGGAGAGAACACGTGTTGCCTATCATGAGACAGGGCATGCGCTTACTGCCTATATGACAAAAGGTTCATCTCCTGTCAGCAAGATAAGCATCGTTCCCCGCGGGTTCGGGGCACTTGGCTATACACTGCAGTATCCGACAGAAGACAGATTCCTGCTTTCACAGGATGAGCTGATCGGAGAGATCGATGTGCTGCTTGGCGGACGTGCTGCGGAAGAAGTCACATTCAACAGCATTTCAACCGGGGCCTCCAATGATATATCCCGTGCATCTGATGAGGTCAGAAAGATGATATGCGAATACGGTATGTCAGAGAAATTCAGGAACCTGACCCTTCCCCGTCAGGATTCAGGAATTGACGGTATCGGCGGAAGCAGGAACTATTCCGAGGAAACTCAGAAATACATTGATGAGGAAGCTGAGAAGATCATCAATGAACGGTATGAACATGTACTTGGAAATCTGAAAAAGAACTGGAAAGCCCTTGATGAGATCGCAAAGAAACTGCTTAAGGAAGAAGTCATTGAAGGTGATGACTTTGCAAAAATGGCAGATGAACTCGTCATCAGGGAAATCGAACAGGACTGATTTTTCCGCCACAATATGAAGAGAGACTGCTTCAGCTATGCTGAGGGCAGTCTCTTCATTTTTCTGATTACTTCTGACGGTTTTTTATCACCACATGTACGGCAATCTGTATCACAAGCAGGACAGACGCAAGAGCGGCAAGGAAAACAAGAACATTTGAATATCCCATCTTCTGATATATTCCGCCTCCGAAGGATGCACCTATTACCTGCCCTACAGTGAGGACACACTCATGAATCACCATTCTTCTTCCCCTGTCAAGCGCACCTGCCGCACTATGGAAGATGGAAAAACTGTAGCACTGTGCGAAAAGGACTCCGAAAAGAATGAAGAAAATCGCAATTGAGAAGACGCTTCTGCCTGCAGAGAAGACAAGTGCGAGTACTACGAAAAGTACCTGACAAAGATAAATATACCAGGCCTTGAACTGCCAGAAACGCACTCTTCCCAGCGCCATGAAGGCAAAACAGGTTGCAAGTCCGCGCAGGAGAAGCAGGAAACCGCTTGTCGTCTCTGTCAGATAAAGCTCTTCCTGTGCATACATCGGGAAAATATTCAGGACAACGGAAAGTGCCGAATAGACGATGAAAACCGCAATCCACGAATCATAGCGCAGCGGTGTACTGTGATCGCTTTTCTCTTCGTTTTTTTCCTTCGTCCTTATGTATTCCCTCTCCGGCACAAGCGCTCTTACAGAGGGGCAGGATGCAGCCAGAAGCTGGAAAACAAGGGCAATGACCACAAAAAGCACCACGGCACCAGCAAGTGCGGCAGAAGGTGAATAAGTCACAAGAAATGCTGTCACATAAGGGGATATACCGGTGCCGAAAGACCATGAGAAATTGAATGCGCTTGTAAGCCTGTTCAGCCGGCTTCCTTCCGCACCCCTTGTAATCCAGGCTTCGACCTGAGGCCACAGCATGCTCATGAAAAACCCGTAAAGGATGAGAGAGGAGAAGACAAGGATAATGCTTGAAGTCCTTGTGACCAGAAAAGATGAAAGCGCCATGCCGAGAACTGAAACAGTCACGACCTTATACGGTCTGAATCTCTGATAGAAGCCGCCCAGTGCAAGACAGCAGATCAGATACACACTTGTATATGTGCTTGCAGCTGCACCGACAACGGCTGCGGACGCCTCAAGCGTATAACGCAGATAATAAACAAGCGCAAGATTCACCATGCTTATGGTCAGCTGGCCCAGCAGCGACGCGGCGTTCAGCGCCCAGAACTGAGCCTTCTCTTCTCTTTCTTTCATAAAGCGTACTGTACGCTTTTCTCCTTTCTTATGCTAGAATGAAACAATGACGAATATTGAGAAAATTGCCGAGGATGTAGTTAAGAACCATCTTGATGTCATAGAGACCGCTCTGGAGAATGCCGTCGATCCCGTGCTGCTTGAATACCATACCGCTCTTCTGGAAGGTGACAAGGGAAAAGCGGACAGGCTGAAAGCGGCAATCGGAAAAAGAGAAAACGACAGAAAGGAACTGGAAGCAGAACTGATGAGACTGCATCAGGAAGTCAGGGGAAAATAAAAACAAGGAAGAACAGGTCTTTTTCTATTCTACAAAACCTGTTTTTCAATGTAAGATAAACAGACAGGAAACCAGAAGAATGTTTTATGAAGATACTTCTATGTACTGACCGTTATTACCCTGCAATAAGCGGAGTCGTCACCTCAGTAATGACACTCAAGAAATATCTTGAGGCGGCAGGGCATGAAACACGCATCCTCACTCTTTCCGATACCATAGCCTCCCATGTGAGCGGCGACATCGTGTACATCGGCAGTTTCGATGCGGAGAAAATATATCCCGATGTCAGGATAAAGCATCCGGTGAACAAAGCCTATCTCGACTCACTCATACAGTGGTCTCCCGACATAATCCACTGCCATACGGAATTCTCGACATTCTTTCTGGCAAAGCACATATACAGGGCGTGCCGCTGTCCGATGGTTCTCACCTATCATACGGATTATGAAGACTATGTCCATTATGTCGCACTGAGCCGCAAATTCGGCCGCAAGCTTGTCATGCATTACATACGCTATGTCTGCAAGTACATGACACGTGTGATCTCCCCGACACAGAAAACGGCCGAAATACTTAGGAACTACAATATTCCTTCCCCTATCAGGGTAATTCCAACAGGTCTGGACCTTGAACGTTTCACCCCGGTGAGAAAAGATGAGGAGATTGACAGGATAAGACACCTTCACGGCATAAAAAAAGATGTACCGACCCTGATTTATGTGGGAAGGCTCGGAAAGGAAAAGAACCTGACTGAAATCGTGGACTTCCTCTCGCGCTATGAAGAGAAGAATTTCCAGTTCATCATTGTCGGAGACGGTCCCGACAGAGCTGAAATAGAAGCTCATGTCAGAAACAGCAGGATTGCTGCAAAGACCATCTTCACCGGCATGATAAGACAGGAGGAAATCGGAATATACTACCAGCTCGGCAATCTTTTCCTCTCTGCATCGACAAGCGAGACACAGGGGCTTACCTACATAGAGGCGATGGCCTCCGGAACCCCTCTTCTGTGCAGAAGGGACAAGTGTCTTGACGGTGTGGTTGAAGACGGGGAGAACGGTTTCCTTTTTGAAAGCGGTGATGAATTCTGCTCCAAGATCGAATACTTCTTCAGTCACAGGGAAGAATGGCCGTCACTGAAAAAGAAGGCACAGGACAAAGTCATAGAGAAATTCGGTGCCGTGAAATTCGCATCCGACATGCACTCTCTTTATGAAGAGGCGGTAAGGGATTTCAGGCCCTACAAACCCAGCCTTCTCCATTTCCTTTACATCAAGTTCGCAGAGACGCTTCCCTGGGTCTAATCAAGAGGAACGACATCATCAGCACAGTCAAGAGCATCAAGCAGGAAATCCATCATGTATGGAAGAACGTATTCATCCCTGAGCTCAATTGAAAGCCCTTCCATCTCCTCTTTCTCCCCGTTGCCGTAAATGACAAGGTGTGCCGGTGCCAGGAAGCCTCTTGTTCCGTATTCCCTCTGGATCTCCTTGACTGACTCGCCAAGCGATGAGGCAAGAGAGCGAAGATCAAGCGATTCGACCGACACGACGCATACGGTATCATCCCCTGATTTTGCAATGAGGGAATAATGGATATACACAAGATCCTCCCCTGAGTCCGAAGGAGGGTTTTTCTCGAAAATGATCTCAATGCCGCCGGCAGTGAAACGTTTCACGACATTCACGCCTTCTTTCGGAAGGGATGAGAAATCATGACGGGTCAGCGGAATGCAGGATGAAATGTCGATAAGCATATTACACACGCTCCAGAAGGTTTTCCAGCGTAAGGGAAGCGAATGCCTCCTCAGAGCAGGTCTTCACCTGCTCGGCCACCGCCTGCCCGGCAGTGGTTATATCGCTGTGTTCGTCAAAGCCGTATATGGCCTCGAATATTTCCTTAAGATAAATCTGGTCAAGCGGACGGGCCGGCACATAGCTTGCACTCTTTCCCTTGCTGATTTCTATGATAAGATGTTTTTCGCTCAGCAGCCCTATATACCCGCCGAGCACGGACGGAGTCACCGCAAGCTTCCTTGAAAGGTTCTTCCGCGTTATCGCACCCTCTCCCTTTTTGTAGCTGTTTCCTATGACCATCATCATGTTCACGGCATCGGTAAGCTGTCTTGAGGGAGTCTCGGCCTCGCCTGACAGCTGGCTTGACTCAGGCTTGAACTGATGAACGTAAATAACCTCGGCACTCACAAGAATGATGTACCAGCAGGCGTAAAGGAAGACAAGCAGGAAAAGGACAGCGGCCAGGGAGCCGTAAATCACTGAATACCCGACAGTCCGCGATACTATGGTCTTGAACACCGCGAAAAGGACTACAAGACATATACTGCCCGTCACAGAGCCAAGCAGGGCTGAGCGTGTGCGTATCTTGGTGTTTGGAACGAAGTAATACAGAAGAAATAGAACTGCGGTTATTCCAATGAAGCTCACGAATGATGAGAGCATATCCTTGAGCACATTCGCAGGCCTGCTGCCGTCATCGTAGATTATGCTTGTCGCATAGCTCATGAAAGAAGTGTTGAATGAGATTATAAGGGCAAGGAACACCACGCCGACAAGCAGGAACGTCAGGAAGGTGGCGAAACGTCTGAAGTTTCCGTTGCTCGGCTCTGTCCTGAAGATCTGATTGATCACCATATAGACTTTGTTGACGAGGAACGTCGCCGTTATTATGAATGAGACAAGGCCGAAGACTCCAAGACCCATGGCGTTGTTCGAGAACTGCTGGATGAGAACCATCAGCTGATCACCGACGGTTGAGCCGAAAATATCCTCAAGCAGTGCCCCAAGCACCGCCATGAATGGCTGGAGAAGGTCAAAAACCGTCAGAAAAGCCACAAAGAAAGTGATGCACGGAACGATTGCGACCAGAGTGGAATAGACAAGGCCCGATGCCATTATCGTGACATTGCTCTGACCGATGCCCTGCACGGCCCTTATTATTACGAATCCGACGTCCTCCATCAGGTCCATGAACCTTCCTTTAGGTTCACTCCTGTGTTCATTTTCACCGTGAACGGTGCCTGTATTGTCATTCATGATCGTATCTTTGTGCAATTCCGGAAAGATAGGAGCCTATGCATTCGTAGACATCCTTCCTGTCCAGTTCATTGAGAATTTCATGACGGTCATCCTTGAAAAGTCTGACTTTCACTTCCCTCACCCCGGCCTTGCGGTACATGGCAGCGACCTTCATCACCCCTTTGCCGTATCCGCCGACAGGATCGGCATCGCCGGAAACGATCAGCATCGGGAGATCAGAGCCTATTTTTCCTGCCGCATCTTTGTCATTGGCATTCTCGATGAGGGTTATAAGGTCGATGAAGAACTGTGAGGAGCATACAAAACCGCACAGCGGGTCATCAATGTACTTCCTTACTTCAGCCTCATCACGGGAAAGCCATTCAAAGCCTGTTCTGGCCGGAGAGAATCGCTTATTGTATGAACCGAAACTGAGTTTATTGAGGAGATGATCCGGCATCTTCTGTCCGTTCTTCACTGCATTCCGGTGTGCCAGTGCCTTGCCGAGTGTGCCAGCGATTCCCTTTCCCGCTCCCGTTCCCATGATGACAGCGGCGGAAAAATAATCCGGAACACGGGTTATCTCACAGCGGGTGATGAATGATCCCATCGAATGGCCAAGAATGAAATGAGGAAGCGCCTCATTCTCATTCATGATGAACTGATCAACGGCTATCGAGTCCTTCACGACGATATCCCAGCCGCCGGATGATGCGAACCAGCCTCTCTCCTCCTCTTCCATCGTGAAGCCGTGTCCCCTGTGGTCCTGTGCGTAGACGATGAAGCCAAGGGAATTCATGTACCGGGCAAAATCATCATAGCGGAGCGAATGCTCGGCCATGCCGTGATTTATATGCAGAGTGCCGGCAGGCTTTTCAACATCATTCCAGATCCTGACAAAAAGACGGTGTCCGTCCTTCATTTCCAAATAGCGCTCAAGCATATGAAAACCCCTTGAATTCTGATATAATTATAATATCGGAAAAACAGAGGACGGGCAATGGAGAATTTCACATATTTTGCCGCATCGGACATACATGGAAACATTGAGGCGCTTGATGAAATAATCCGCCTTGCTGAAAAGGAAAAAGCCGACAGGCTTTTCATTGCAGGGGATCTCTGCCCCGGGTATCCGGCTTTCGCGCTGAGGCTTCACAATGCCTCTTTTCCATATATCGCAGTCAAGGGCAACTGCGACAGTCTGTGGGATTACAGGGACAGCGGACTGGCTGTCCCGAAGGAAAGCATCTATTTTGAAATGCCGGATGGACGGCACATAGGCATGACACACGGTCACAGCATTTTCTCTCCCGATGATTTTCCCTTCCCGCTGGAAAAAGGAGACATTTTCATACAGGGACATTCCCATGTCCCATCCCTTTTCAAAGATGACAGAGGCATAATCCACCTCAATCCGGGTTCTCCCTCACGTCCGCGCAGCATGGACGGTGCGACATGCGCCGTAATCAGGAAAGATGAAATCGGGATACACAGGATAAAAGACTGGAAGAAAATCTTCAGTCTCAGCATTCACTGAATGCATCTTGAGGCAAGAGTCAGGGCTTCCTTCACAGTCTTGTCCATATCGAAATAAGCATACTGGGCCAGACGGCCGCCGATGAGGAGGCCTTCTTTTCCGGCAAGAGCCCTGTAGGAAGCATAAAGGCTCCCGTTCACACTGTCATTTACAGGATAGTAAGGCTCCCCCGTCTCCTTGTAATCCACAGGATATTCACGGCTTATCCATGTGACCGGAGATGAGTTTCCCTTCTCAAAATGCTTGTGCTCAATGATGCGGGTATACGGCGTTTCCCTGTCCGTATAGTTGACAACCGCATTGCCCTGCCAGTTGTCACATCCGATTCTCTCATTCTCAAAACGCAGGCTCCTGTATTGCAGATGACCGAGAGAGAAATCGAAATACTCATCAAGAGCACCGGTATAAAGCACATTGCGTGCAATGCTTCTGTAGTGATCCCTGTCTTTGTTGAAATCACAGGAAAGCTCCACATCACAGCCTTCAAGCATCTTCTGTGCTATCTGCGTATAGCCACCTTCCGGTATCCCCTGATACGTGTCATTGAAGTAATTATTGTCATAAGTATAGCGTACAGGCAGTCTTCTGATTATTTCAGGCGGCAGCTGGCTGCAGTCCCTTCCCCATTGTTTCTCAGTATAGCCCTTTACAAGTTTGTTGAAGATATCACGGCCGACAAGAGAAACAGCCTGTTTTTCAAGATTGTCGATGGGAGGCTCCACATCCTTTCTCTGTTCTTCTATTATCGCCTTCGCCTGGGCTGGAGTGCTTATGCCCCACATCCTTGAGAATGTATTCATGTTGAATGGCATGTTGTAGATCTCGCCTTTGTATGAGGCTATGGGTGCATTGATGAAGTTGTTGAAACGGGCAAACTGTCTGACATAATCCCATACGGCCTTGTCCGATGTATGGAATATATGTGCCCCGTATTTATGGATGTTTATACCATCTTCCTCATATGTGAATATATTCCCGCCGATATGATCACGTCTTTCAATGACAAGACACTTCTTCCCTTTCTTCACCGCTTCATGGGCAAAGACACAAGCAAACAATCCGGAACCTGCTATCACATAATCATACATGAGACTTATTTACCTGCCTTTCTTTTAATATACTCCATTTCCGAAAGGTATCCACCCATAAGTTTCACCATGTTCACTTCATCGGTGTACCCGCATCTTCCCGGAATCAGGAAAATGGATGGAAGAGAGGCGGCTTCCCCGTGCAGGCTGTCAAAAAGCTGCACTGATTCAAGTCCGCTTTCAAGCAGTTCACTGTTCTTTATCTTTCCAACTGAAAAACTTCTCATGATCAGTCTCACAGTGAAAATGTTTCCAGCAAAAACAAGAGGAACGGTATCGAAATGAAGAGGAAGCATGAAGAATGCGGGAATGCCCATATTTTCCATCGCGTGGGTGTATATCCTCACATATGCGGCTGCACGTCCTGTAAGCTCTGCAGGCAGCTTCCCTTTGAGGTTCCTGACAAGATCCACATAGCACGGTGTGTTCTCCCCGTATACAGAGAAAAGAGCCTGTGCATGAGCACCGCGCAGATCATAGATGCATGCACCTCCGTCAATTGAAGGTGCCCCGGCAAGTGCATCAAAGCCTCCTGACACGATCTCGCCTGCCCCCTTTCTGGATGCGATGAGCGTAAGTATCCTGCATTTCTCATCAAGTGACGTATTCTTCACACTGGCAATCGTATAGTCAGGGTTATCAAGAGTGTTCAGGTATGAAAGCATCTCCCCGGCCCCGCATGGATCAAGCCCGAGGGAAAGGCACTGATGCAGCAGACGGGTGACCTTGCCTGTTGAGAATATTCCAAGATTGCTTCCAAGGCACATGGCCTCCATCCAGGATGGCAGTCTCATCTGCGTTGCTGTGTCGACAAGTGAACAGGGAACAGGACAGAGAGGACAGCCGCTCTTCTCCACTCTGTACTCCCTGCTCTGGCTTCTGCCGTCAAGGGCCTTGAGCCGCGGATCATAATAAGGACTGAATTCGTTTTTAGGAGCCCATCCGTATGAAGCACCGTAGTCAAGAAGGACGGCCGAACCGTAAAGGGACATATCGCTCACAAGAGCTGTCCTGTTCTTTCTTCTTATTGCATACTGAAGCTTCTCATCATCTTCAAGCACGGTATGTGAGATGATCCCCTTGAAATTCATCTTCCCCATAAGAGAAGCAAGCCCGCCACGGCCTGTCGTTATGCCGCTGTCACAGCAGCAGATTGAAAGAGGACTGAGTTTCTCACCCGCTTCTCCTATTGCGATAAACCCGTCATCAGGAGAAGAAAGCAGAACCTCGGCAAAGCGGTATGGGGAGCAGAACCTTATGTTCTCGCAGTGATACACACCAATGTTATCGTCGCTCATATAAAGATATGAGAGTTTTGAGGCAACTCCGCTCACCACAACAGCTTTTACACCTGCTTTCTTCATATGGCGGGAAAGAACCGGCTGTGCATAGTCGCGGCAGATTTTCCCTTTTGCGTTTTTATATATGGCAACCATGCCGCAGAGATTGAAATCATTGCATGGGAAGGCAAGAACAAAAGATGAGTCTCCCGCAAGGGTGTAAAGCGATGGTATGGAGAAGTCTTCACCTGCTTTCTCTTCCCTTATGGTCTCATCACTGAGTGAAATGTAAACAATCCTGCCATCCATAATGGAAAAGATACTCAATAAGCGGCGCCGATAGCAATAATCCACATGAAATATTTCATTCATCCCGTTTTAGCCTGTTTTAAACATTTCTGATGCACCCGGAATGTTTTGACTAACGGTGAATACAAGGAGTATTTTACAAGAGAACAGTTTTTAATCATGGAAACATCAAGAAAAAAATCAAACGGAAATGGACAGCTGAAAAGAAGCTGCGCCAGATGAAAATCAAGGAGGACTGAAATGGAAAAGAATCTGGAATACTACATGGCACTTCCATACAAGATTGAGCTGGAAAGAGATGCAGACACAAATGGATACACAGCCAGCATACCCCAGCTTAAGGGGTGCCTGACATGCGGCGATGACATGATTCAGGCACTCGCCAATCTTGAAGACGCGAAAAGAGAATGGATCACTGCAGCTATGACACGGGGAATCGAAATACCGGAACCGGATGATGAGCTGGAAAACCAGCCGTAGTGTTTCCATGTGAATCATGAAATCCTTCACAAACTCATTTCCATCCTCTATGATTAAGGAGAAACGTAAAAGGATGGTCTGGTTTATGAAAAAAAGGTTTCTGCTGCTTCTGATTCTCGCGGCAATTCTTGCTTCAGCTTTAAGTGCAAGCCATGATATGGAAATCATTCCTCTGTCATCGCCTGTATACGAATATATGGAAAGCCTGTATGTGCTTGAAGGAAAGGCCGCCCCTCAGGGCGCAAAACCATGGACTGTCGCGGATGTGAAACAGCAGCTTGACAGAATCACACCGACCAGTGTTCCGGCTCAGAACCTGTATGACATACTCAGTGAATACACAGACAGTGAAGATGAGAAAAATGTCAAAGTAGATGTTGACATGTCACTCACCCCCTCCCTCGCCCTTCATCTCAACAACACAGATTTTGACGAAAGCGGCAAATGGCGCTCACAGGTACTTAACGATAAACTTCTACACCTCAACGGATCTCTTTACGTCTATGATTATTTCGCGGCGAATATGGGACTTTCCGTAGGTCTCATGAACTCTGTCCAGGCATATGATACAGGAAGAAACCCGGAACATGATGATGAATGGTATAAATCACTGCATGAGGACCGTTTCTCAGAACGGATGGCATCAAATATTCCCTTCCTTTCAGCAGGTGACATAGATGTTGATGTCACAGACAATTCCTATATATCAGTCGGCGTACCATACATCTCCCTTTCACTCGGAAGAGGCCAGTTGTCACTCGGCAACGGGAAAATGGGCAACCTGATACTCGGCAACACTCTGCCATACCATGACTACCTGAGCATATCGGCATCAAACAACACATGGTTCGACTATACGATGCTGATGAGTTTCTTCACTCATCCGATGAATTACATTGAACACAGATCCAGTGGAAAGGAATCCGACATCAACGGAATACAGATGTTCATTGCACACCGCTTTGAAATGAGGATGTTCAGTGACAAGCTGCGTCTTTCAATAAACGAAGCCACAATGTATCAGTCTGAAGACAACACCATTGATTTCAGAGTGTTCAATCCCCTTCTCATCATGCATGGATTCTATATTTCCGCCAATGCAAATTCGCTTGCTTCCATTGAACTGGAATTCGCTCCTGTGAAAAATCTCCAGCTGTACGCCTCCTTCGTAATTGACGATTTGTCTGTTTTCGGAGAACCGAAAGTCCCTGAGAACAGATCAACTCTGAACATGTGGGGTGTCATGGGAGGGATGAGAGTATCTGTTCCGGCAAGGAAAGGTTATTTCACACTGGGCCTTGAAGCTGTGTACACAAGCCCGTTCATGTATCATAAGGAGACCTACAACTATGCAGCAAAGCATTCACTTGATTTCATAGGATCCATACGCCATAACATGGGAGAATCATACAACAGACAGTATCTGAGTTTCCCGTTCGGCTCGGATGCCCTGGCGGCTCTGCTTGATGTCACATACACAAACCCGATGAAGTGGTCGCTCGGCATGAACATATTCGCAATGATGCACGGAACAACCGATATCGACAGCACAGCCAGGAGATATGACGGAACAATGACAGAAGTTCCCGGCTGGATCTCAGACAAGAATCCGTTTGATGCCAAGGATAAGAAAAATTCCATTTCTTATACCTTTGACATAGGCTTCAATGCAGGGTGTTATCTTACGAGAAATCTCTCACTCAACGCTGCTGTTGATTTCATCTATGTAGCCAATATGGACAACATAGCAGGAAACAGCAGACAGGACATCCAGTTCACCCTGGCAGTGGAATACAATATCTTCTGACAAGCTGTAACTGCCGTAAGACAAAATAGTTATATATAATATGCTGAGGACAGTCGCAGAAGATATCAGAGGTGTAAAACCATACCGGCAGCCAGATGAGTCTGTCATGTCCTCTGCAATACTTTTTCTGCTGTCTGCCTGTTCCATAACAATAGTCTGTTTAGCGGTGAATACTGGAGGTTTAAGGCCTTACATCTCCTATGGAGCCATTGTATCCTTGTTTTTCTGTATGTCAGTTTCCATTATGATTCATCACATCATGATCGTTTTCAATAAAATAAAATTTTACTTCTGTTATAAATTCGGGAAAACAGATATAATGAGACAACGCACTGGGAGCGGGAAGAAAAAACTGACATGAGAATAGCCTTTGGTTTTGATATATTCTACCCTGAAAGCAACGGGGTCATAACTACAACAATAAACTTGGCAAACAACCTCATTGAGATGGGACATGAAGTTTATTTCTTCGTTCCGGCAGACAGAGGTTTCAGGGAAACAACAATCGAAAAAGGCATTCACATAATAAGGGTAAAGGCCCTTCCCTCTTTCATATACAAGGGAATAAAACTTCTTCCCATACAGAGCTGGTACCTCAGAAAGTATTTCATGAAATACAAGTTCGATGTGATTCACGACACATCACCATGGCTTATCTGTCAGGCAATGAATCATGCTGCAAGGAAAATGCATATTCCTGTTCTTGCAACTCATCACACTCTCATCGACAATCCGATTTACATAAAATACGCACTCAAGAGCAAAACACTTGCAGAAGCAGCCCAGAAGCCTATCTGGTCAATTGTCTTTAACCCTTTCTTCCGCCTTGTATGGATGGTCACAGCTCCCAACAAGGAGACATGCAAAACAGTGAAGGAGCATGTGAGCGGTATTGATGTGCGTTATGTCTCAAACGGAATCGACATAGAACAGTTCAGGAAACAGACAACATCGGAGCCGATAAAGCAGATACCGGAGTCATGGATCAACCGCAACTCTTTCCTCTTCATCGGACGTCTGGGTTTCGAGAAAGCAATAGACATAACACTTGAAGGCTTTGCAAAGGCACTGCAGCTGAGACCGGAGATGAGACTCATCATCATAGGTGACGGCCCTGCCCATAAGGAACTCATAGGCATCGCCCACAGGCTTGGCATCGCAGATAAAGTTCTTTTCACCGGAAAGATCGACAACCATATACTGATGAGAAGCGGCATACTCAAGAAAGTGAATTCATTCGTGACTTCCTCGCTTTCCGAAAATCAGGCGATCACCGTTATTGAGGCCATCTGTTCCGGCTGTCCTGTAATCTGCCCGGATGTCTTCAACATGAAGGAAATCGTGAAAGATGATGCCGGATGGTTCTTTGAAGGCCAGAATCCTGACAGTCTTGCGAAAACCCTTGTACACGTTTTCGACAATGAGGCGGAAAGAAACGAGAAAGGGAACAACGCGCTTAAATACATGGAGCTGTATGACGGCAAGAAAATTGCGAAGCAGTTCGAGTCCATCTACTATGAACTGCTTGAAATGAAGAAAAACGGCTTCTACGTATATGAAGGTGAGAGGAAAGCCTACAAGTTTGAGAGAGAATTGAAGAGCTATTACGATAAGACCAAGGACTGAGAGGTGAAAGGGTGAACATACTCTGTGTCTACGTGGATGGCGGCAAAGGACATTACATTCCGGCACGTGCTGTACAGGAACAGCTCATGGAGATGGGACATAATGCGATCCTTGTAGATTTCTTTGAATTCCTCAACATAAAGTTCATAGGAAAGGTCAACAAGTATGTATGGAGAAAGCTCCTCGAGCATTCCTCCATTGAAATGAAATTCTCAAAGAAAAACGACCAGAATACAAAGGAAATTGAAAGTGTTGCACGTATTCTGAACGTGACAAGGAAGAAACGTTTCCTCAGGATGATCGAAAAATACCAGCCTGACATGATCTTCACAACCCACCCATATCCTGATTACTTTCTCTCATCCCTTGCGGTGGAAACCGGATCATCCGTTCCTGTGACCTATTACGCGACTGACGTCTTCACAGTGCCGATGTCAGCTGTCAGCAATAACCTTAAAAGGCTTTATGTCGCAACACAGGAAGGTTATGACTCTGCACTTGAGAGAGGACAGAAGAAGGAAACCCTCAGGCTGTGCCCCTTCCCCCTTCAGAAAAGCTGCATGAACAGCAGGAAGCTTACAAAAAAAGAAGCCCGTTCACTGCTTGGTCTTAAAGAAGACCTCTTCACTCTTCAGATAAATTTCGGCGGAGAAGGCGTCGGTGCCACATCTCTCCTGAAAAGCCTGAAGGACATTCCAAGCCGGATGCAGGTTGTGATCATAGGCGGCATTGAAGATAAAACAAGGAGGGAACTTGATAAAATAACAGAGAGTCTTCCTTCAAACATAGAAGTCCACATTGCAGGATATGTCACAAACGTCAATGACTATATCCTGGCATCCGACATAATAGCAGGGCGCAGCGGCATAAACACACTTGTCGAGGCTTTCTACCTCCGCCGCCCGTTCCTCATCACGGAACTTGTGTATACCGTAATATCTTCTGCGGACTATGTGGAAAAATACAAGGTAGGCTGGAATGCCGACCATGATATCGAAAAGCAGCTCAGCATAGTAGCCCAATACGCAAAAACCCCTTCCCTTCTTGATGAAATCGACAGGAACTTCGATGACATTCCGATAAAATACAGCGCAAGGGAACTTGCTCAGATGATCACTGAAGATGCCGCTGAGGAGTGAAACATGATTTATTCACTTAGCGTTTTTTTCATGCTATGATGGGGATATGAAGAAAATTGCAGTAGCAGGTACAGGGTATGTCGGCCTTTCGCTGGCAGTGCTTCTTTCCCAGCATAACGAAGTGACCGCTGTTGACATAATTGAAGACAAGGTCAGGAAAATAAACTCTCTCATATCTCCGATTCAGGATGAATATATAGAAAAATATTTTAAGGAGGCAGAAGAAGGCAAAAGGAAACTCAGCCTGAAAGCCACTCTTGACGGAGAGTCTGCCTACAAAGATGCTGACTACATAATCATAGCAACCCCGACAAATTATGATTCAAAACAGAATTTCTTTGACACCAGTGCAGTCGAAGCCGCACTTGAACAGATATTATCCGTAAACAGAAACGGAATCATAGTGATCAAGAGTACAATTCCTGTAGGTTACACCGGATCAATAAGAAAAAAATACAGCTGCGACAGGATTCTCTTCAGTCCTGAATTTCTCAGGGAGTCGAAGGCATTATATGACAACCTCTACCCCAGCCGCATAATTGTCGGAACGGATCCGGATGATCCTGATCTTATGAAAAGCGCACAAGAATTCGCATCTCTCTTAAAAGAAGGAGCCGTAAAGGAAAATATAGACACGCTGTTCATGGGTTTTACCGAGGCTGAAGCCGTAAAGCTTTTTGCGAACACATACCTTGCACTCAGAGTTTCTTTCTTCAATGAACTTGACACATATGCGGAAATGAAAGGTCTTGACACACAATCCATAATAAAAGGCGTATGTCTGGATCCGAGGATCGGAGACTTCTACAACAATCCTTCTTTCGGCTACGGCGGTTACTGCCTGCCAAAAGATACAAAGCAGCTGCTTGCAAATTATAAGGATGTTCCGGAGAACCTCATAGAAGCCATAGTGGAGTCGAACAGGACAAGAAAGGACTTCATCGCAGACAGGGTCCTCACACTTGCAGGTTATTACAACTACTACAACAGAGGCGACTACAGTGCGTCACAGGAAAGGGAATGTGTCATCGGTGTATATCGTCTGACAATGAAAAGCAACAGCGACAATTTCCGTCAGTCTTCCATTCAGGGAGTGATGAAGAGAATAAAGGCAAAGGGTGCTACTGTAATAATCTATGAACCATCTCTTGAAGACGGATCAACCTTCTTCGGAAGCAAGGTCGTGAATGATCTTGATAAATTCAAGTCACACAGTCAGGCCATAATAGCAAACAGATACAGCAGTGTTCTTGACGATGTGAAGGACAAAGTATACACAAGAGATCTGTTCGGAAAGGATTGAGGCAGATGGCAGACAGCAAACCGCTGATTTCAGTAGTAGTACCGGTATATAAAGTTGAGAAATACATTGCCCAATGCATAGAAAGCATAACCTGTCAGAGTTACCGTGAGATTGAAATTCTCCTGGTTGATGACGGCAGCCCTGACAGCAGCGGTGCAATATGTGATGAATATGCAAAAAAAGATCCGCGTATAAAAGTGTTCCACTGCCCCAACAGAGGTGTCAGCTGTGCACGCAATACCGGCCTGTCAAACGCATCGGGAAGTCTTGTCTCATTTATCGACCCGGATGATTTCATCGACAGCGATTTTCTGGATTATCTTTACACTGTCATGGCAAGCAGTGCTGAGAGTGCGGATATCGCATACTGCGGTTTCAGAAGAGTTGATGAAGAGGGAAAGTTCCTTTCAGAACCCAGAGACACAAACGCCTCTCATATTGAAACCTTCTCCACAGAAGAAGCCCTGATCAACTGTCTGAGAGCAAGGAAAGACTTTCAGATGTTTATCTGGAACGGCCTTTTCAGAAAAGAAGCACTTCCCCGGTTCATTGAAGGCCGCACGATAGGACAGGATCAGGATTTCACCATAGCGGCATTAATCAGAGCCGGAAAAGTAAACCGGGGCTGGGGTGTGAAATACAGCTACAGAGTGAGGAGCACCGGCTCCAAAAGCCTGAATCTGAGAGACAGGATGCATTACCAGTATCTTGCGCTTGATGACATCAGACATCATCTTGAAAATGCCAATGCAGATTATGAAGTCATGGATGCATACTGTGAACGCTGTTTCAGAATGGATCTCGGCCTGATGGAGCGTTATGCAACCGGTACTGAAAAAGACAGAGAACTGTTCAGATCCCTGCAGTCACGGCTGAAAGACAACGCCAGAAAAACATATAAAGGATTAAAAGGACAGATGCTTGCTTTCCTACTGGGAGCGGGAGAACCTTTTTACCGCATTATTTTCACCACAATAAGAAAACACAGAAAATGAAAAGGACCATTCAGGAAATATTCACACCGGTACTGGACTTTCTGGTTAAATACTGTACACCACTCAGTCTGCTTTATACGAATATAAGTTTCCGCCTCACAAAGCCGGATCCACGTTTTTCCGCACTCAAGGACAAGTACAAAGGAAGACGGTGCTTCATCGTAGGTCTGGGCCCCAGCCTGACAACTGCAGATCTGGATCTGCTTGCCAGGAACAGAGAATACACATTCTCGATGAACAGATGCTATCAGCTTTTCGACAGGACAGAATGGCGTCCTGACTGCTACTTCATTTCAGACGGAAAAGCATGTACTCCGCCAACCATGAAAGCAATTGATGAAATGCTGAAAAACGGCACGCAAGTCATTTACAGCCGCCTTCAGATAAGGAAGATGCCGAAAGAAGCAATATATTATAAAGCCAGATACAATCACTTCATAATGATGAATTCGGCATACAAACATTATCAGAAGAAAGGTCATTACTGTAAAATGAGTCCGGACGCAGGCTCTTTCATATATGACGGTCACACCTGTGTCCATTCAATAATACAGGCGGCATATTACATGGGCTTTTCTGAAGTGTATCTCATAGGAACAGACTGCACCTACTCAAAAAATGCACGGCATGCACAGGGAATAGAAACAGCGAAAAGTGCCCTGAAACCGAATGATGACATGGAAAAATTCATAATCGACTACGAAAGCATGGCCGAGGACATAAAGAAAAAGAATCTTGATTTCAGGATCTATAACTGCACCAGAGGCGGTGCCCTTGAAGTATTTGAGAGAAAGAATCTTGAAGATGTATTGCAAAACCAGCCGGCAAGATGAATCTCACAAACACATGATGTAATGTTTAATTGACACTGATAATTTTAAATAAGCAAATATGTGCTATTTTGCTTAAACTGAATTATCAAATACTCCAATCAGCATTCCCTGTCTGCTGTATCATTACAGTGATTACACTTCTGCCTGGCATTTATTTCGGGAAGGCTTCTTTTTCTGGAAAAAGTCCTTGCATTTGCACTGTCTCTTTCATATACAATGACTTCCTTGAGTCCTTCTTCAATGCCACTGAAAAAGTCAACATTCTTAAAATTGCTCTCAATTTTCTCAACGCTGTATCCTGATTTGAAAACATGTTCGCTCATATCATTCCTATTGCTGCATAGTAAGTAATGCATGATCTATCATATTCTATAATCTGCATTTTTGCACATCTCCAGAAAGGTTCATCTGACGACCACGATGCCGAGCACAGCAAACTCATACCGTGTCCTACGTGTTATATGTTCGATGCGACGACGCGACGCGCGCGATTGACGAAATCACTCCTCCCTGTTTATTATAGTAGCGCAGGCATATGTTTCTATATGGACTGCTCACCGGCGGGATGCCAACTTTTTGTTTAAGCGTGCTGTTCTGTACGTGGCCCCGTTGGGAACCTCCCTGTGTGGAGGTTTTTTTTTGACAAAGGAGATGATGTTTTCTGTGGATATTTACGTTTATTCTGATGAATCCGGAGTATTTGATTATAAACATAGAAAATACTTTGTCTATGGAGGTTTGCTGTTCATTGACAAAATGACCAGAGATGAAGCTATCAGACGATACAGGTCCGCCGAACAGAATTTCCGCAAGAAGGCAAAATACAAGAATCTTCCGGAACTGAAAGCAAGCAAGCTTGCACCAGATGACAGAAGGGACTTATTTAAACTTACATCCTGCTATGACAGATTTGTTTTTGTAATAAACATGAATGCTCTGGATAAACGCAAGACATTTGCTGATAAGCATTCAAAAAACAGATATTTGGATTGGGCCTATAAAGTCGGATTAAAAAAGGTTTTCCAATCTCTGATTGAACGAGGCAGTATTTTACGAGGAGAACCTGTAACACTTCATTGTTTTATTGATGAACACTCCACTGCAACAAATGGAATATATGATTTGAAAAATGCAATTTATCATGAGTTTCACGAAGGTACATTAAATTATCGCTACGATGTATTCCATAAACCAATTCTGCATGATTCCGAACTTGAGGTTACCGTAAAATATGTCAATTCAGAATGTAACGAGTTAATCAGAGCGGCAGACATTATTGCAAACAGAGCTTTATTTGAAGCGGAAAACAACGCATTGTATAAAATTGCAAGTGATACCATGTGTTTTCGTCTGTTCCCAACCGATAAGGAAATCTTTTGATTCATGTCTCTTTACATGTTGCATCTTTTATTTTTCTAATTCACGTCAGCACGGCAAAGCACCCGTAGAACAACATGGCCTTGCTTTTTATACAAGTCTGACAGACTTAGAAAGACTCAACACACAGCAAAATTCATACTTCTTTAAACATCACTCTTCATGTTATAGTCAAAACAGAAGGGATGCCTTCTGTTTATTTTATTTCTCTTTAATCAGGAAAAGGATTGAAAAGATGGAATACAGGAAACCATTCGTCATAGCTGAAGCCGGGTGCAACCATAAAGGTGAAATGGAAATTGCACATGAACTCATAAACACAGCCGCGATATACTGCAAGGCTGATGCGATTAAATTTCAGAAAAGATGTCCGAAGGAACTGCTGACTCCGGAGCAGTACAACGCACCGCACCCCCATCCGGAAAACTCATATGGAAAGACATATGGAGAACACAGGGAGGCTCTTGAATTCACAGTAGACCAGCATGCCCAGCTCAAGGAATGGTGCGAACAGGTCGGAATAATCTACTCCACTTCCGTCTGGGATATGACAAGTGCAAAGGAAATCGCATCTCTCAAGCCGCAGTTCATTAAAATCCCATCAGCCTGCAACACTCATTATGAGATGCTGCAGTGGCTTTGTGACAACTATAAAGGAGAGATCCAGCTTTCATTCGGGATGACCACACATGAGGAAGAAGAGAAGATTGTCTCTCTCTTTGAAGCCAACGGAAGGGCAAAGGATCTTGTCATATTCGACTGCACATCAGGCTATCCTGTCCCCTATCAGGACATATGTCTGCTTGAAATTGGCAGGTTGAGGGAGAAGTATGAATCCAGAGTAAAGGCGATAGGATTCTCCGGCCATCACCTCGGCATTGCAGTTGATGTTGCAGCATACACGCTGGGTGCACATATAATAGAGCGTCACTACACACTGGACAGGACATGGAAAGGCACTGACCATGCGGCATCTCTTGAACCGTACGGAATCAAGAGTCTGGTCAGGGATCTCAACAATGTGTATGAAGCGCTGACCTACAAAAAAGAGGAAATCCTTCCCATTGAACAGGTACAGAGAGACAAGCTGAAATACAGAAAGCACTGAAACAAATGAGAGAAAACCTTGTACCATTCACCATAGGCAAAGAGACAGAGATTTCACAGGCCCTGCATAAGATAGACAGAAACAAACAGGGCTTTCTCATCGTTGTCGATGAGGAAGAACATGTTGCAGGTGTTCTCACGGACGGTGATGTCCGTCGTGCCCTGCTTGCCGGCCATCAGCTTTCTGATAAGGTCATGAATATCTGCACTCAAAACGCAAAGGCTGTCAATGTAACAGATACTTTTGACATTGTCAGCGGGCTTTTCAAAAGCCAGGCGATAAAGTTTCTTCCCATCCTTGGAGATGACGGGAAACTGGAAAACATAATAACAAAAGCCCAGTTCCATACCATGCTTCTTCAGGATATTCCGGCTGATCTCTGCTTCGATTTTCTCACCCTTGATACAAGTATCATCGACAGCGAGATATTCATGCGCCCCTGGGGCTTTTACAAAACCACGGTGCTGAACAAATATTATCAGTCAAAAGTGATAAGCGTAAAACCGGAAGAGGAGCTGAGTCTGCAGTCTCATGAACACAGGGAGGAGTACTGGATAGTAGTCCACGGCAGAGGCCGTGTCCAGCTTGAAGATGATGTCAGGGAAATCAGCTGCGGCAGCTATATCTACATCCCCAAAGGCGCAAAACACCGACTCATCAATACAGATGAAAATCAGTCGCTCATCATCACAGAAGTGCAGATCGGAGAATATCTGGGTGAAGATGATATAATCCGCTATGAAGACAAATATGGGAGAATATGAAATGAATGTAGCTTTCATTCCGGTACGCGGAGGAAGTAAGTCAATTCCGCTTAAAAACATAAAGCCTATCTGCGGGAAACCGCTTGTCTACTGGACAGTAAAGGCCGCATGCGAGTGCAGATACATTGACACCGTCTATGTGGCTACAGACAGTGAGGCAATAAAGGAAACAGCAGAAAAATTTAAAGCTGAAGCGCCATGCTTCTCAAAACTCACTGTTATCGGAAGATCTGCAGAGTCAGCATCAGACACGGCATCAACAGAATCTGCAATGCTTGAATTCGCACCATCATACGAATTCGACAATATCGCACTGGTGCAGGCAACATCTCCCCTGCTGAGGGCAGACGATCTTGATAAAGGCTTTGAGCTTTTCTCTCAGCCAGGTACTGACAGCGTGCTGTCTGTAGTCCGTCAGAAACGTTTCAACTGGGCCTATGATGAAAATGGCATTGTACATCCTACAAACTATGATGTGTTCCACCGCCCAAGACGGCAGGAATTTGACGGATATCTGGTGGAAAACGGAGCATTCTACATCACATCAAAAGCTGCTCTTCTGGAAACAAAGAACAGAGTGAGCGGGAATATCAGGGCTGTAGAAATGGATGAAGATTCTTTCTTTGAAATTGATGAGCCGTCCGACTGGGTGATCATCGAAATGCTCATGAAAAAGAAAGGTCTTGCAGGACAGAAAGACTTCAGAAACATAAAAATGGTGCTAACCGACTGTGACGGCTGTCTTACGGACGGAGGCATGTATTACTCCGAAAAAGGAGATGAGCTCAAGAAATTCAATACCAAAGACGGCAAAGGCTTCGCACTGCTCAGGGAAAAAGGATTCCTCACCGGAATAGTGACTGGCGAAAACGTGGATCTCAACCGCAGGAGAGTTGAGAAACTCAGACTTGATTTCTACAAGCCGGGATGCAATGACAAGCTTTCATACGTGAAGGAACTGTGCAAGGCGGAAGACATGACACTGGACAATGTGCTCTATATCGGAGATGACCTGATCGATCTGCCATTGCTCAAGGCTGCCGGTTACAGCTGCTGTCCGGCAGATGCGGTTGAGGCTGTGCGTTCAGTTGTGGATTATATTTCACCATATGAAGGCGGGCATGGCGTGCTCAGAGATGTAGCCGACAAGCTGCTTGGCATCTGAACAATTACAGAATACTTCTGGAATACAAAGCAAGCGACTCCTTCTCTTCCTTTTCCCTGCCGGAATAGAAGGAGATGATTTCTCTTGCTATCTGGCTGAAAGATTTTCCATCCTGCAACTCTTTTGCCATCGCACACTTGAATTCAAAACTGTCGGCAATTCTGGATGCAAATGAGAAGAGAGTCGGATCCTGCTCATAAAACTCTCTGACTGAAGCGGTATCAGGCACTTTATCCAGGTGAACAACACCGGGATCCACAACATTCTCCATGGTTTTCCGCTCTGTCGAATACAGACTCTGTATTCTCACATCAAGCATTGTACAGTAATTCACAACAACCGCACCATCATAGAACATGCTGTTGCCGGTATCAAATATCGGAGCAGGACCGATACACTGAAGCGTATTTGAATCTCTCAGCAGACCGAAATTTGCCAGATGCCGGTCTTTGTTGGTCATAAGGAAATCTGTCATTGCCTGATAATCCAGAAAATTCCGGATGCAGGAAGGATCGGCTCCTTCCTCAGCACAATGCAAAACATACTGCTCCATATAGGAACTGTTTTTGTCATATCCGTATTTATCAAATATCTCCCAGGCGGGGACAAACTCGACATCATCGCTTGTGAAACACGGCGATATGCAGCCAATGGTACCGTCCTTCAGTTTTATCAGCTTATACTCAACATGATTTTCAAATTTCTGTTTCCTGTGAAGCAATGATGCAAACACTTCATTAAGCGACTGCTGGAAAGAGTTGCCGGGCATGTTTCCCTTGACGAGGAACATCCTGCCTTTCTTTTTTATCCAGCGTTTATCGAGATCACCGCCAAGTGAAGCAGAAGGATTGTATGATGATCCTACAAAAATGTCAGAACTGTTTCCAGTACTGCTGAAAGGAAGATCATCTTTGAATTCATTCTTATGAAAAGAAATGCTGTCCCATTCAATATTGCAGGCCTGAGGACATATCCAGTAACAGTCAGTGACACTCAATGCAAGGTTCTCAAGCAGGAACTGATGCACAGAAGAAATATGATTCTCTCTCAGAAGCTGCCTTATACCCGACCGTGAAGCCGGTACAGCCCTTCTCTTCCACCAGTGCTCTATATTTGATATATCATGCTGGGCACAAAGTGGAAGCAGTTGATGGTTCACTATCTCATTGATCCTGATACCGGACGCGTCACTGCCAGTGATATCTATTACAGCAACTGTGTCATCCTTGTGCTTCAGCAATACATATCCGTGCCTCTGGGAAAACCCTAAATAATGGTCCAGGACAGTCCTATGGCAGCCTGCACATCTCCCCTGTTTATACCTTTTTCATTGTGATAGTTCCATTTATAGGAAGCATAGAGTGCACCGGTCAGTTCAAGATTATCAAGAATATGATAAGAGCCATCAACAGTCAGTGACAGCGTATGCTCGACAACACCGGAAGGAGTTGACGGATCTGCTTTATCCATATTGTTCAATCCACTTTCATACTTATCTTTATCTTTTTCCGGATCCAGATAACTCTTATATCCGTATTCGCCATGTGCCATGTATAAAAGCTTTCCGCCGACCGTCCATGAATCAAAAGAAGCATATTCACTTCCTGCTGCCAGCACGATTGCATCAGGGCCGTAAATGTATCCCGTGTAGCTTTCTTCACCCGGAACATTGCTTCCATAGCTGTAACCGACAATGTGATCAAGCATATACATAGGGATATGATTACCTTCTTTGTCTGTAATATATTTATAATTCAGATACAGATACGGAGATGTATATGCCGCTTCAAACCATGACTCAAGGTAGCCATCTCCTACCTTTGCAACATGTTTCAAGTTGCCGAGGACACCGAACGCGGATGGAACCTGTGAATCTTTCTCAACTGAAAGGCGGAACTGATCAATCACAATCTGAAGAGAAGCGATAAATCCCGGATAGAAAGCATATTCAAATTCAAAGCCGAGGATATTATTCAGCTCATCCTGCTTTGAGGGATCCCATTCGGTTGCTTCCTTATTATTCCGCCAGTTATGAACAAGCATCATGGGATTCAGCATCCTGAAATCGAATGGTGAATCTGTAAGCATATGAGCTCCGACATTCACTGCTATTCGGAACTTGTTGAAGAGGTTTATGTCAAATCTGTGGATAAGCCTGTTCTGGTGAAAACCGTTAAAGGAAAAAGGCTGATCATTTTCAACATTATCGAAATGAGTAAGGGAAATGTAGTATGAGAATATATCAGAGAAGAATGAAAGCTTCACCATCTCCTGGAATGAGAAATTATCTCCAATGACCATATTGCCGGTAATTCCGTTTCCGAATGCCTGCCTGTCACGGCCGATGAACAGATTCATGAATTCATTACCGAAAGAACCACCGGCCTTGACCGGCTGGAAACTCTGAATCCCGTAATTGGCACCGTCTTTTGAGTTTAGGAAAGACCATCCCCCACCATATACAGGGCTCATAAGGAAGCTGAAATTCGAGAAATTATAAAAATTGCCATCAGGAACAGTAATAACATTTCCCTTTTCATCAAGTTCAAAACTTCTCAGACCGTCCTTATATAATGCCTGCATGTTGATATAAGCCAAATCTCCGAAATATGAATCGATACCGGCATAGAATAATGGAATCCTGTCACGGTAAGGAATGAAAAATTCATCGACTGGAGTATCCTTCAGATTATTGAAAGCATATCCTTCAATTCCGATGAACAGCTGAGGATCGAATATTATGTTCTTACCTGTGAAAGCCACTCCTTCCGCGGGATTGGAAAGCCTGGAAACAAGGTAATCATATTCTTCCTTCTGCCATGCGGAAAGACTTGAGTAATCCAGACGTTCAAGTGCGTTCAGTATTTCAGCTCCACTGATGGGAGAAACAGGAGCCGGCCCGAGATACCCCGCAGACACACAAAGTCTGTTTGCCCTCACCCATACTTCATCACTCATCTGATATGTCTTCTGATAATTGACTGCCCAAACAAATGAGGCGGACAGGATTAACAGCATGAAAAACACTAAAGCCTTCTTCAATTTCATATGAATCCCCATAATTACCTGACTAGGCAAGTTACAGACATCATAACACAGGCAATTTATAAAAGGCAAATTCATCGCTTTCCCTTTTCTCTCACAATTGCACCTGCACTATATTCAATCTTGTACTAATGGAACAAGTAATACATAATATATGGACTAAAGATTTGGGAGCAATCAATGAAAGGTATCTACTATTTATACAAATCAACAGTAGTTTTCAAAGCCTTACGCAATTGCTTTGGTTTCAAATCTATTTTTTTCAAAGTTGATAAGTTAAAAACCGCATGCGCAATGAAAATCATAGATAAAGTTGTAAAAAAAAGCGGTCTTGATAAAAAGTATAGAGATGTAGATTTAACAAAACCCAATCCAATAGGGAATCGTGTATGGATATATTGGTATACCGGATTTGAAACAGCACCACCATTGATAAAAAAATGCGTGGAAGAAGCAAAGAAAGTAAAAGATATTGATTTAATACTTCTGGATAAGAATAACTTTGAAAAATATTTTACTTTTGATGAGAACTTAAAAAAACTAGTTGATGAAGGGAAAGTTCCCCGTGAAAAGCTTGCCAATATAGTAAGGACCCAGCTTATTTCCAGGCATGGTGGGACATGGTGTGATGCTACCTTATTTATCATTGATAAAAATTTGATTTCCAATATAAAAGATATGTCTTTCTATAGCGCAAAACACCCAAAAGACTGGCATTTTGCAGAAGGCAAATGGACAACATTTTTCTTAGCTGGCGGGATTGGAAATCCTATCACATCGTTTATATACGACACTCTTATTGAATATTACAAATACTATGACTGGCACTTTGACTATTTCCAGTTCGATTATATATGGCTATATGCTTACAGGAACTTTGACTGGGCAAGAAAAATAATCGATGCATTACCGGAAAACAACAAGGATTTGAATTATATACAACGGAACTGGGATAAACCGTTTAACAAGTATGAATGGGATACAATGATGGCTAATAACGAAATACAAAAACTAAACTGGAAAGCTGCAAAACTTCCCAATGATGAGACTGTTGAAACTGTCGGATTGCATTTTCTTAATTGCCAATTCAATAGATAAATGATATCAGCACTAATCCTTGTCAGATATCACGTATGTTCTATCGCTGATTATAAACCGTGGTCTAGCTTTAACTTCTAAATATGTTTTACCAATATACTCGCCAATTACACCAAGACAAACCAGTTGAATTCCTCCAATAAAGCATACAACGCAAATTGTACTCGCCCATCCATCAATCGAATTACCCAGCAAAAAAGAAATAATAGCCCAGATAATACCCAAGAAGCTCAGAAAGGAAACAAAAAATCCAAGTCTAAGGACATATTTTAATGGCTTAGTTGACAAACTGGTAATTCCTTCAATTGCTAAAGCTAGCATCTTGCTAAATGGATAATGGCTTTCCCCTCCCATCCTCTCATGCCGTTCATAATAAACACATGTACTTTTAAATCCAACAAGAGGGATCAAGCCTCTAAGGAATAAATTCACTTCTTTGTAAGAAGCCAGCTCTTTCAATACTCGAGAAGATAGCAACCTGTAATCTGCGTGATTATATACAACGTCAGCTCCCATAGCCGAAAGAAACTTATAAAATGATTCAGCAGTAAACCTCTTGAAAAAACTATCCTTTTTTCTGGAAGAACGAACACCATATACGACATCAGCCCCATCTAAATAAGCTTTGACCATTTCTGTCATAGTAGAAATATCATCCTGACCATCAGCATCAATAGATATTGATATGTCACACAAAGATTTTGCTTCCATAAGACCTGCTAACAAAGCATTCTGATGGCCTCTGTTTCTACTAAGCGATATGCCCTGAATATATGAATCTGCGTTTGAATACTTGGAAATCAAATCCCAAGTACCATCTTTGCTGCCGTCATTAACTAAAAGCAATTTACTATCACTTGATATGATTCCGAGATCAATCATCTCAAAAATTTGTTTTTTAAAAAGAGGAACAGTTATTGGAAGTACTTTTTCTTCGTTATAACATGGCACTACAATATATAAAATTGGTTTATCATTTTTTCTATCCATATCATCAAGTCTCCTCAGACTTCTAATATTTATCACACTTATTACGCTTGTTGTAAATTTTAATTTAGATAAGCGCAAATTTATATTATAATCGTAACTATAACATAAGGTTTGTTCTCCTAGAATATGATATCATGGTTTTCATGATCTTGGAGAAAAATAAAGAATTTGGTAAAAGCAATGAATAAACAAACAAAAGAATTATTTGCTTATCTTTTTTTTGGTGGATTAACAACACTTATTAATATTGTATCCTATGGAATACTCAATGTTTTATTTGATTTACCAGTAGCTATATCAAATATAATAGCTTGGTTTTTATCAGTATTATTTGCATATGCAACTAATAGGAAATATGTATTTCACTCTGAAAAGGTAACACATAAAGAAATACTCAAAGAATGTGTAAATTTCTTTGCAGGAAGAATATCAACAGGTATTTTTGATACAATATTCATGATAATCACTGTCACTCTATTAAATCTGCCAAATTTCATCATGAAAATTGCATCCAATATTATTGTTATTATTCTTAATTACATAATAAGTAAATTAATAGTATTCAAGAAAAAAAACGAAAATTGAGCTTGTATGTTGTTTTACTGCTAATCATCTCACAAAAAGATTCATATAATGGAAACAAAGGAAAAACCATGTGGAATTTCGAAAAAATACCTTTAAGGCTAAGAATTCAAGATACAATTGAAAATACATTTGATGGTCTCTGCCAAAGGATCGACACACCATTTACACGTTCGATTTTCGGCTTCTTTAAGAACGCATATCACGAGTCGATAATAAAAATTTTATATTCCAACCAAAAGGAGATCTTTAAAAAATATTCTTCTGAATGGTCAGATGGAGAATATGTCAAAGACTGTCCAATTTTTGTTTTCTGGTACCAAGGTCTTGAAAACGCTCCCCCCACAATTAAAGCTTACTATACATCATTACACAGGCATGTACCTTCAGGACATAGATTAATTCTTGTAGATAAAAACAATGTAAGTTCATTGGTAGATTTACCTGATTATATATACGAGAAAGTAGAAAGTGGAGTAATTACACTTGTCCATTTTAGTGATATTTTACGATTTGCATTATTGGAAAAATATGGAGGGCTGTGGCTTGACGCAACAATTCTCATAACAAAAGAGATAGATGAAAATATTTTTAAATTGCCATATTTCACATTAAGAGCAGATGCTAGCCAACGTCTTTTTACTAAATTTCTTGGACTCAACAGATGGTGCGGGTTTTGCTGTGGCGGTTATAAGGGGTCTTCTTTGTTTTCTGCCATGAAAGAACTTTTCCTATCTTATTGGAAAGATAACAATATCCTTTTAGATTACTTTCTAATTGATATATATATGGAATGCTTATATCGATCAAATAAAAATGTAAAACGGCTGATAGATGCAAATTGTAAAAGACCAAGAGAAAAGATCTTCTTTTTAGCTGATAATTTCTATAGTGACTTCACGCAAGAGCTCGTAAATGAATATAAAGAATTAAATATTGCTTTTAATAAATGCTCGTACAAAATCAAAAGTGAAATTGCAAATCCCAATTGTTTAATTTCCAAAATTATTGAGACAGATGCCCAGTGTCTAGAAGATTAATTATACTGCAGATAAAGGCTTAGTTAGCGCTTATTTTACTCGATTCTCTTCAATCGAGCAATCATAATAAAATAAGCGCCACATATATACACTTTTATAACTTTTTAAACACGATATGGATTATATCAGGTTCATAAAAATAAATATCATAATATCGCCTTGATGCTAAAAGTATTTTACTATTCTCTTCCATATCATTATCTTTAGCTCTCAAAATAGTATCATCATAATAGAGCAAATGGCGACCACCCCAATATGGGCTTACAATACCAGTATCATCATAATGAAAGGAGGGAATCATTCTTTCAGTTATCGGATATTCAGACATAAGATATTCTACAGGAGCTAAAGTCCCGGTATTACCTGATATATGTATTTTCAATTCTGGATATTCTTCTAATGGGAAATACTCATTTATATCGCTTAAGACTTCCCTCTCTAAGAAATCTGTATAATCTTTGTCAAAGCCTAATGCATTACCATATGCTGAGGCATATGTAAAGAAGCTCCATGCCAGTAAAATGGAAGGAATAGACAACACAACCTTATTTGACATTACAGCAATGTTAGCAAGAATGGAAATAAAGAAAATAAATCCATAAAGATATCTTGGCCGATCACCAAAATCAACTAAAAATATATAAGCACCATAAGAAAGGATTGTAGAAACAATTAAGAAACAAATATATAAACCTATTGTGACAATTTTATTCCTCTTTGTCTTGGACAAAAGAACAAACAGTGATGCAATAACTAAAAGTGCAATAAAAGTTTTCCACATTACAGGGAAATCATTAACAATAATTTCTATATATAAACAAATGTTTCTTATAACATTGAAACCAAATGCAATAGAAGTACCTTCTGTACTTGGATCATTAAAAGCAAGATTTAAAACTAATACATAAAAAACAGCGGTTCCAATTGCAAATGCAATTGCGGATTCTAGGTAAAAAAGAATTGTACTCTTAATAGTTTTTTTTACGTCTAAACAATATTTCACAAATCCGCAAAAAATAACCATTAAAATGTAAATACCACTAGAACTTTGATAAAAGTTACACATCAAAAAAATTGAAATTGCAGATACCCATAAAAATAACTTTCTATTTTCTAAAAACAAAAATGGGAAGACAGCTAAAAGAACAGAAATTCCCATTCCCACAGACTCATATTTATATGATAAACATTGGAGAAAATATGGATTAAAAATAATAATTGAACTTGCAATCAAACTCAGAATCTTAATTTTATTTTGCTTAAATAGTCTTTGAAAAACTATTGCTAAAATAATCGCAGATGCATCAAGGAAAACAATAGCAATTAACTGTGTTATTGGGGATCTGTCACCAAGAGTATATCCCATTTGAACCAAAAGATTTGCAATAGCAATTCCCCATCGTCCCTTGTTATTCCCCCATTCATAATAAGTCTCTACATTATGTCTGATATCATCAATATAAGACACATTTGCTCTTAAAAGAGCAAAAAAACCCAAAAAAGAAATTGCAAAAAGTGTAATTAAAATTATACCATTTTTTTTATTGAAAATTGATTTATCACTAAATATTCTTTTAAAAGACACGTAATTTTCATGCCAATATAGTTTCACTCCTGTAAAAGTGATCCTTGAATACAGCAAAAGGAAAACAAAAGTAAAATCAAGGATCAGAGTTCTCATTAATCGCGGCATATATGAATACCAGCGAGCTTTACTATTCCCGCCAATGCTTTCAACTATAAACTTCGTCACAGTTTGAGAATTTAATATAAAACAAATTGCTACAAGAATAATATAGATAACTACACATATTATTTGGGATTTTTTCCCTATAAATTTATTTACTTTCAATTAGATATCTCCTTAGCAACTTTTCCATGTATTATATTATGATACAAAATAGATGTAAATGCTATAAGGACTTGCATTACAGGAAAAATCAGGCCCATATATTTTACTGTCCCAGGTTCAGAAATCCCACCAACCATATAACCACAGATAAAAGCAAAACCAAAACAACTAATTACTTGTATATTCTTATTACAACTCTTCAAATTAATAAAAGAAATTGCAATTGCTGAGAACAAATAAAGCAAAAATAAAATAAAAGCTGGCACACCCCCAAATGTTAGAACCTCTAAATACATATTATGTGTATGTGATGCAATGTTTTTTTCAAAATTTCTAGCATTTATACCAAATATTCTATGGCCTTCACCTTCTATCAGTGCATTACGAAATATTTCAGTTCTATTGCTTAATGTATTTAGATTTTGTATTCGGATTACATCATTTAAAATGAAATCTCTAAACGGATCGGAAACAATAAATATCGCAATTAGAATTACAAGTAGAGCAACACTGGCAATAATAATGATTTTAAAATTTCGTTTCTTTAACTTGTTATCTTTATTTATCCATAAATAGTAAATTGAAATATATAGAAAGACAAAAGCAAATAACGCCACTGTATAGGTTCTACATCTTGTAAGGGAAATAATCGTAATAGAAGAAATCACTATATTCAAATAAGATAATATTTTCCACTTCTTACTACATTCAACTGAACACAGATATATGGAAAAAAGCAGACCAGTATAGGAATAATAAGCTGTTGTTATAGGATTACCCACAAATCCGATTAATCGCTCTTGTGGAATATGACATAATCTCTTACGTATCTCATCAAATGGCGCCCAAGAAGGTAAATTAGCAAAGAAACTAGGGAAAAGCATTCCTGCAAAAGAAAGAAGAACAGATAATACTGCCATTGCAAGAGTAGCAATTGTCAAAACTTTTGACAGAGAAATCATATCCGAAAATATATCGTTATTATCTCGGATAAAAGAAGCAACAACAAAAATTAAAAGATACTGAAGTATTGTAGATCCGACATCAGCAATATTACCATTTACAACAGAAGATACCAGGAAATAAATGCAATAGGAAATTCCCAAAAGGAATACGATATTAACGTATATCTTTTTTTCTCTTAAATTATATATTATAGAAAATAAATTATATACCAAGAGTAATCCATATACGGCTAACCCCAGCAAAGAAAAAACACCAAACTGCAGTATTGCAATGGAAGCTATCGTTACAAGAATGACATTTCGTACGTCAAATAATTTCTGCATATGCATATACAACAACCATCCCTTTCTAAATGGAAAACATCTAGGCTATTATTATCTTAATAAGCAAGCATTTTCAATATCCATATACGAATAATTTACCCCTGCTCTAATTCTTGTTATACTCAACATGTATGAAAAAAAATGAAGTAAGAAAAAGTTTTTTCGTAAGGGTATTTGAAGTAATAATCAGATATGTCCTCCGTTTCAGGATTCCGGTACTTATAATAATTGCAGTACTGACACTTTTCTTTGCATGGCAGCTGAAAGATCTGCAGATCGATGCCGGAATATTCAGTTTCACCTCAGATGTGCCGGCATCAGAATACATCCTGACGCCGACAGAAGCTCCGGAAGGAGAACCATTATATTACGAACTGCCTGATGATATAAAAAACCTTGAACTGCCGACATACGGCTATACTTACAGAGATGAAGATGAAAAACTTCATCTTGCCATCCCTGATGAATTTCTGGATGGTACGGAATATAGTTCATTTCCTGATGGTTTTGTTGTCATCTTCTCTTCTGAACTCATGTATACACCGGAAGTGCTCAACTGCATTTCCGACGTGATGGATGAAATGGAGAAAATAGACATTGTAGGGTACTGCATCTCTCCATTTGATTTCGTTACGGTTGAGAAAAAAGGAACAAGACTGGCTCTTGTTCCGATGTCACCGGTCCAGGACGGTGAAGAATGGACGGAAGAGACAGCAGAAATTTTCCGCCAGAGACTGGAAAACGATGACATGGCGAAAAACTTCCTGTACAGCGATGATGTCAACACAATTATGTTGTATTACCGCACAAGAAGCTATAATGCAGAGCAGCAGGAAATACTTTCATCAGTAATTGATCCGCTCCGGGATTACGGACGTGTAGCACTGAACGGAGGAAGCACGATCACAAACCGTGTTACATATTACATATTCAAGGATCTCGGTCTGCTGCTGACAATGTGCTTCCTTGTAATACTGGTTGTTTACTTCCTTTCATACAAATCACTGCGCGCAGTCATCATCCCCTCTTCTCTTTCCCTGATAAGTATTGTATGGACGCTGGGAATAATGAGCCTCCTAGGCTATAAGCTTTCCATCGTGACAATACTTACCCCCTGCCTTGTCCTGACACTGGGTTCCTCATACTCTGTCCATATGCTTTCTGAATATTTTGCAGAAGCAAAAGACCCCGCAATAGCGGTTAATGCATATGCAAGGATCTCAAAAACAATCCTTTCTGCAAGCCTTACGACAGTCGTGGGCTTCCTTGCAATGATGGTATGCAGAACACAGATGTTCCGTGAATTCGGATTGACTGCAGCAATCGGCATTGCATGCTGTGCTGTTCTTGCCATCCTCTATCTGTCATCAGTGTTATCACTGTTGCCGCAGCCGAAGGAAAAGAAAGTCGAAAAAATCGAGCACGGCAAAATACTTGGGGCATTCATCAGATTTGTCAGCATAACCGTCACAAAATACTGGTATATAGTGCTTATAATTGTACTGGCAATAGTACTGGGATTCGTATTCACACACGACAAAGTAGACTTCAATTCAAACTATATGGACTACTTCCCGCAGGATGATGTCCTAGTCCAGGATTCAATTTATTTTGCCCAGACTATGGGTGGGACAGACCCATATAATGTGATCATTGTCGCTCCGGACAATGAACCAGGATTCTTCCTGCAATGGGAAAACCTCAAGAAAGTTTATGAATATGAGGAAACAGTCATGGCTGCCTGCCCTGATATAGAACAGAGCCTGTCTTTCTCACAGTATGTCGCATTCCTGAATAAAGTATATTCAGGCGAAGAAGGAATTCCCGAAAACAACGGCCTGCTGAACTTCCTTTACAGAACACTGCAGCAGATGAAAGCATATATTGACGGAGGCATTCTTGACTCCCTCATCAGTGAAGACGGTTCCCAGGTGACACTTGCCATGAGAAACTATGATGCGTTTGAGCAGAACATCCAGACAACAGCCAGCGGCAGAAGAATGACAAATGTGCTTGATTACTACAGATACATGCTGCCAGAAGGTACTACATCAAGGCTTTCAAGCGGTATTGAAAGAACAGTACGTGCCAGTGACATGATAATGCAGGATCAGAACACTGCAAGCTGGATTTCAATTATTGCAATCATAATTATTGCTTCATTCACGCTTTTCTCATTTTTCAGAGGCTGTGTTTCAATTGTCCCTGTTGTCATTGGAATCATGTTCAACTACATATTCATGTACGTGTGCAACATTCCTTTTGACCTTGTTACTGTAGGATTTTCATCTGTCACAGTCGGTGCCGGTATCGATGATGCCCTTCACTTCCTGCTCCGCTACAGATACAACAGACAGAAATACCCTGAACAGAAGATCGAAGGAATCATTTCAAGAACACTTGATGAGACTGGAAGACCAATCATTCTGACGACAGTATCAATTGTCGCAGGCATGATTGTACTCGCACTTGCATCCTTCACGCCTATCCAGTATTTCGGTATCTTCATGTGCGTATCACTTACGGTTGCAATGCTTGCTACAATATTCGTTCTTCCGGTAGTGATGATTGTCTCTGTGAAAATAAGAGATGCAATACTGGCAAAGTTTGGAAAGAAAAACTGAAAATCCAGCAATTATACCGCAGTCTTGCAAAAGAAAGACTGCGGTTTTATATTTATTAGACCTGACCAGAAAGGATTACAGATAAAAGGCATGGCAAACAATACAAACGAATACAGGTTCAAAAACTCGGCACGCAATGCGACAACTGCAATTGTCACACAGATTGTTATGGGCGTGATAAGCTTCGTTGAACGCATGGTATTCAATCAGTGCTTCATTCCTGATTATCTTGGACTTTACAGCCTTTTTAAAAATGTTATTTCCGTGCTGTCAGTTGTAGAACTGGGACTCAGCGTAGCTATCGCTTATTCATTGTACCAACCGCTTGCAGAAGATAATTTTGATGAAATAAAGGCAATAATGAATTTTTACAAGCGCTTATATAAAGTAATGGGCTCATTCATTTTGCTTGGAGGAATCGGTGTTTCTTTCTTTTTAAAGTACTTTGTCAAAACAGACGTGCCAATGAGTGATGTCCAGATATATTTCTTCTTATATCTTTTAAGCACTGTTTTTGAATATTTCTTCTCATATAAGCAAATTCTTTTTGATGCGGATCAGAAGCAGTATATCAACACCCTGATTACAAATATTGTGTGGGTGGCAATGTATGCTATTCAGATTGCAGTGTCCATTTTAACTCACAATTTCTTTATTTATGCGTTTTGCAACTTAATATTCACGTTAGGTAAATGTTCATTTATAAACATTCTGGCCAATAAAGAATATTCCTTTCTGAAAGAAAAAAACAAAACCAAACTGTCATCTGATACAAAAGAGAAAATTATTTACAATATTAAAGGTCTGATCTTAGGTAAGCTTGGAGGTGTCTTTTCTGATTCAACAAACAGCATACTTATCAGTGCTCTGGCCGGTTCTTCAATTCTTGGACTATATTCTAATTACCAGATGATATATCAGGGAATCCGTGGATTCATACGAACAGTTCCGAGTGCAATTACAGCTTCTTTGGGAAACATGAATGCTACAGAAGACTCATCAAAAGTTGCTGATGGATTCTGGGCAATTGATATAAGCTTTTTCCTGATTTATGGAACTCTGACTATAGTCTTAATAAACGTTATAGATCCAATAATAGGCACTTTTTTCGGCCAGACAAGATGTCTTACATTACGCTCAAGCTTCCTGTTGTGTATAGTTTCATATCTCGCCTGTAATAAGTATATTTACGGTACTTATAAATCTTCTCTGGGTTTATACTGGTTTGACAGGAAAAGAGCAATTATATCAGGTATTGCGAATTTCATTCTCTCCTTCATCCTAGGCCATTTCCTCGGATTTGATGGAATCATGATTGGTACCATTATTACATACCTGACAATTGACTTGTTTATTGAACCCTATATTATTTTCAACCGGGGCTTCAAAATAAGTTCAAAAAAATATATTGCATTCAATTTTATAAGATTTGCAATTGTCGTAGCTGTTATGTTTATTACACTCATGATCACGAAAGAACTCCCGCAATTCGGAATTATTGCAATTTTAATAAACACCTTGATATCACTTGCTGTAGCTTTGCTTGTCGCTTTTATTTTTTTCCATAAAAACAAATATGTGAAGCAATCAATTAAAGCAGTTAGAAAATTCATCTTCAAGCAAGAAGTTTAAATACCAAATTGAATTTGGCATAATTCACAGCTGGCCGGAATATAAAGCTTCAACTCTTTTAATTTCCTTGTTCATGTCCCAATCACTTAAAACCCCTTGAGGAGGGATGTTGCTCTCATTATTCAATACAGCATCAGCCCATTTCTGGACAGGATCTTCTAATCTCAGAATATAAACTCTGTCAGAAAGGACAACGTCAGTAGAAAACCGATTGGACATAACAATTCTCAACCCCATTACTTGAGCTTCAACAAGGGCAACACTAAGTCCTTCTGTTTTTGATGGAAAACAGAAAACATCCATACAAGATAACAATCTTGGAATATCTGTACGCTGACCTGCAAAGATAACGAAATCATTTAGCCCCAATTCTATAACTTTCTTTCTTATCTCATCAAACGTCTCGCCATTCCCTACTAATAAAAGCCGGGCATTTTTATTTTTTTCATAAACCTTTTCAAAAACATCAATCAGGAAGCTGTGATTCTTTACTGACGAAAATCTACCTACATGTCCAACGACAAAATCTGTTTCCTTAATACCCATCTCAGCTCTTAAACTGCTTTTGCTTTCTGATAAACGGAACCTGTTAAAATCAACTGCGTTTCTGATAAAAAAGGTATTATCCACATTGAATCGTTTGTTCAGAATTTCTACCATTTCCTTATTCAAACCAATTAATCTCATCTGGCATTTATTAATCAGATCCTGTGCAGCAATTGCATTTGCTTCATGCTTCCCTGAAAAATATCTGTCTACTGCTCCATGACATGTATAGAAAAGACGAATCCCTTTTAAATCAGAAACAATATCATCAAGAAACGGAAGGAGCAGCATATGGGTATGAATAACACTTGGCTTCTCCTGTCTGATTATCTCTTTCAATTTACTCTGCACATATATTCGCTTACCGATAATTTCATTGAAAAAGTAAGTTAGTTTATTTGCTTTTCTGTAAATAGGAATAACCCTGACACCATTTTCTCTTATTTTTTTTGAATTTGGCTTCTCAGGTAAATCAAATAGTACAACGGCAACTGGTTCAAATTTATCCTTATCCAAAAACAAACAGGTATCTGTAACTATTTTTTCGGCTCCACCATTACCTAAATCTTTTATAAACTCTATTACTTTACTTTTCACACTATGGTTCCTCTTCATTCATTAGTTTACCCTTTTTTCAAACCTGTATGCATTATATCGACTTAAAAAAACGAATAAAACAATTTATCATTAGGATGCAGGACAATTTTACAAAAGAATTAGATGACTCCACCCCCAAAATAGTAAAAAAAGTCAGTCTGGGCATCCAAATAGTTTCAACCAACAGACAAGACATCAGACTGGATAAAACCTCAAGAGATAGCGATTGGCTAGTTTCATGATTTATACCGAATAATCTCATAATTATCATCACTATATTTTATAAATGATATAGGATGTCCAGGCATAAAGCATTCAAGTTTTTTTTTGAACTCTTCCTCCTTTCTCCAATCCTTCTCGTAAAGAAACATTGTTATTGGGGCATCAACAGTTAAATGATTGTTGATCAAAGGGAAATAAGGCATATCAGTACAACCTAAAGAATGACCTATTATTACAAATGAATTGAATTTTTCAGTCCCAATAAAATCGCTCAGAAGATCTTTTTGAATAACTTTCTCAAATTCGGCATAAAGGCCGCTGATACTATTAAATGCTAACATCTCATCGGAGTTTAATATGTTGTGATGTTGTTTTATATGGAATTTACCATACCCATAAACAAGCCATGCTTTTTTTGGGTACCTCCAATAGTATTGCTCTTTATATTCACAATAACTTTCCCAATGGGTTTGCCCATGTATATGCAAAATACTTTCAGAAGGTATTTGATATGTATCTTCTAATGTAGAAGTATAATTAAAAGTTATGAAAGTATCTGTAACATTATTCAGCAATTTATTATATATCGTGATGGGAAAACATTTATGATATGCCTTTTCAAGCCACTGATTCATTGCAAATGCAATTGCATTGTAAAACCACTTATTAGTGAGTTCTTCTAAATCCTCTCCCAGGTAACGTGCTATTTCTGTTTGCCGGTCCCCTTCTCTCTCATCTAAATCACTGCCACCATAAAAATCATAAAAAGTTACAAGCTCTGAAAAATCTGTCTCACCCAAGGCTTCTTCAAAGTTTGTCCATAAATCTATACCACCGGTTTCTAATTGAGAAAATAAATCCAGTATTGACCAATTACTTATTTTAGGAAATTTATCAATATTATTCTGTAGAAAGAACTGAAAGTCTTTGTAAGATGTTTTTAGCTTATGATACAAATCAAAGCCATTACCAATTACATAAATCGATTTCATAAATTTATTTTAACATACGTCCCGCATGAAATATAAATTCACCATTGGGAAATTGAAAACTTTTACAAGCAGTCCGTTAATTGAAAAGCCAGCTACAACATTTGCCAAAGAGCACAGTAGTCGAAGCTCCCAATTGGCTGTAACCCATAGTGCAATACTGCTGTCCGTTAAACAACGATCTGATGTCGTCATTTTAACGCACATATGCCATATTTGAGACAACATATGCACTAAAAACTCAAATTACAATTTAGCTTCTTGATGATTTGACTTTTCTATAAGATAGCTTCTATAGCTTTGACTTGAATATAAACTAATAATATAATAAAAAATGCAATGAATATACCTAGATTTTTGAGATTTTTAAGTACTGGATACTGGAATGTAGGAATCATAGAATCTCCGCTTGAAGATATCATGAAATCTGAATCTGTAAATATCAGATTGATGAAACATAAATATAAAGACCGCTTCTTTGCAGATCCTTTTCTATTCAAAACAGATCCAGACTACTACTACATATTTGCTGAAGAATGGGAATTTGTAAAGAAAAAAGGAATAATTGTCCTTTTGAAAATCAACAGATCTACAATGAAACTTGAGGATAAGCATACCGTAATTAATGATGACTTTCACCTCTCCTACCCTTTCCCAGAAGACGGGTGCATAATTGCAGAGAATTACAAAAGCGGAGCTCTGCACAAATTCATAATAGACAGCAATACACTCACTGCTGTCAGAAAAGAGAAGATTCTCGATGTTCCACTAATTGATCCTACGTTTATTGAATACAATGGAAAAAAATGGCTCTTCGGGACAACAAAAGAAAAAAAAGAAGATGCCAATTCTAAGCTTAGTATTTTTTATTCCTCATATGGAGGGGGCCATTTTATTTCGCACAAAACCAATCCTGTTGTAAATGATTGTCATACTGCACGTCCAGGTGGCAAATTTTTCTGGTATAACGGCGATTTATACCGCCCGGCACAATGCAGTGAGAATATGTACGGAGAACATATCAATCTGATGAAAGTCTCTTGTCTGACTGAAGATAAATATGAGGAAGAATTTGCAAAATCAATAAATTCACACACTTCAAACCGTTTTAATATTGGTCTACATACATTCAATACTTATAACAGTTTTTCAGTTGTAGACGGATATGAATATTCTATTCAGATAAGACAGCTGATTAAGAGACTATTTCGATAGCAAATGAACTTTTACATAGCAGATTCAAGTCTCATTTACTTTTTCCAGACATTTTCCGTTAGTGGAAACCAGCATGTCATAAACAGAATTCTTCATCATTTTATTTAAATCAAGTTTATATGTGAGTTTGCTGAATGCAGGCTCATGATCATAATATTCTTTTACAAAACTTTCGTTGAACATGTTTTCTAAACTATACTCAAGAAAATATGTATATTCATATCCTGTACTACCTGAAGAAACCAAATCTCTCATCTTTGCGTTTCTTGCATAAAGAGAGAACATCATAATATCTGTGAGAAAATAATCCAGCAGAATATCAAAATGCTTCCAATACTCAAACAGCAGTTCTTTCATCGCCGAAAATAATGAGGATTCCTTATAACCACCAAAACAAAATATGCACCAGTGATCCTGTCCGATAAACTTTTTACTATGATGTGATGATGGTCTGACAGGCTTTATTGTGAAGTAAGGTTTCCCGAATACAGCCTCGTCAATATCTTTAGTAGTGAAAATAGTTGCATCACACCATAATCCACCATATTTCTCTAAAAGAGCAAACCGGAGAACATCACTAAGCATGGTTACAGGATATTTTGTCTTTGCAGTTTTCTCATAAATATAATCTGGTAAGTCAACCAAATTCCTAAGATTATCCTTCGTGACTAAAATGACAGGATGACCATTTGAATGTCGAATAATCGAATCATAGCAGACTTTTACAATCGGAGGAGCATTATCCATTCCCTGATACCAAAAAATAAAAATCGGGGAATTCGGAACAAATTCACCAGGAGTCCAGTTATTATCATATTTTGAAAATGTAAGTTCCAGCTTCTGATATAATAACCGCTTAATACTCTGCCAGTATAAATTCTTGCAATTACCAAATTTCTCTAAAACTTTCTCTGACTTGGTTTTGAGATAAACTGATTCCAATGTATTTGCAACAGCAGCTCTAGCCCCGATTAATAAAGGATAATGCTGTATATTGTCATGCATTTTTTCATCCTCAATCAAAAATATGAATTAAGGATACACTACAAAACTTGAACTGACAATTGTAGACAGGAGTTTTATAAGCAATGGATTTTCCTTCCCCTTATGTCTATACTAAGGGATGGAATGAAATTCATAATGTGTGTACTGAGGGGATGATTTATGAAGAAACTTATACTGACAGCAGTACTGTTCATAATTTCTTTTTCCATGCTGACAGCATCAAACAGACAGACTGTCTATACAACAAGAGATGAAGAATACCTGCGGGTGGAAGAGCTGTGCAGAAGAGCCGGTGTCATAGGACCGTCATCATTTTCCCCGATGCCGGCAAGAGCTCTTCTGATTGCAATGGAAAGAATCGATGCATCTGCCCTTTCAGAAGAAGACAGAAATGAATATGAAGAGCTTTATACTATCCTTACAGATGACAAATACACCTTCAGGGATGATTATTTCGAGGTTGATTTCAATGCTGCTGCAAACCTCGGAGTAAATCTCGCTCCGTACAATGATTTCCGTTATGACAATTCAGATTCCAAGTTACCGGATTATGATAAAAGAGAAGACACTCTTGTCCCCTACCGTTATGAAGATCCGCTATTCGCACTTGGTCTTAAAATGGATTTCGGAGAACACATTGCCCTTGAGGCCAGGATTGATCTCAAGAGCAACCATCTGAGAATGTATGAATCAACACTCGGTGGTGTTTTCACTTTCCTGCCTGACACCAAGCAAGGTCTTGCGGCTGAAATACCGTTCAGAGCCGGAGGAAGTTTCGGTAACGATTATTTCAATTTCATCATAGGACGATTCCCTCACAGTGCAGGCAGCGGTGTGACCGGCAATCTGATTATCGGAGACAACTTCAACTATCAGGAAGTCATGCTTGCTTCCCTGCAGAGCAATCATTTCACCTACAACATCTCAATCACTCGTTTTGACCAGCAGGATACTGCAGCAAATAATGCAGGCTCCGATTATTATACAGACTTCTCACGTCATGAGTTCGATGGCATGCAGCAGTTCAGGATCAACCACCGCTTTGATGTCACTCTCTTTGACAAGGTGAGACTTGCACTCAATCTTGCCACTATCTATAACTCCCATTACGGTTTTGACTTCAGATTCTTCTATCCATTCGTTCTTGGTCACAACTATTACAATTACGCAAATCAGACTTACCTTGATGAGTATGATGAGGCAAACAACATAATGAGCATGGAAGTTGAATGGGCACTGACGGAAGGTCTGACTTTCTCTTCCCAGCTGGCAATGGATCAGATGCAGACTCCTATTGAAGATTCCACAAGCCTGCCATCGGCATTCGGGCTGCTTGCAAATCTGAAATACTCGACAAATACAGACAATGGTACTGTATCAGGCTGGTTTGAGACTGTATACACAAATCCATATCTCTATCTGAATGGGAAGTATAAAAACATTGGAACAGATTCTGATCCAATATGGGTCATAACACAACAAAGCTTCAACCTTGATTATATTGTCGGCTATAACATGCAGTACATGGATGATTTCGGCTATTCCGGCTATATCTACGGACCTGATACGATTGTGTTCTCACTGGGCTGTCACTATAAGGACAGGGAAGACAGGTTTGAATTAGGCGGAGACATACTTTACAGAGTAAAAGGTCTTAAAGGTCTGAAACATAATACATACAGCTCAAACGAAACACATATAGACATGAGCGGTGCTGTAATTGAAGACAACCCGGACATCTTCATGAACAACATATGGACACCATCAGGCGGATGGAAGAATGCAGAACATATGATCAAGATTGCCGTGAGCGGAAAATACAATTTCACTCCTCAGCCGTGGGGACAGGTCTCGCTGTATTCAATGCTCGGGGCTTTCACATACGTCAATTATAATCATGAAGGTGAGAACAGATTTGTGCCCCAGTTCACTTTCGGGGCAAAGTGGGTATTCTGATGGGTAATATGTGGCATGTGAAAAACTGGTTCAGAGTCGGTCATAATATTTCCTGGCCGCTGAATTTCCACACTCTTTTCGGCTTTCTCGGGCTGTCTCTGCCATGCAGATTTTTTTTCAGGGAAGCTGAAAGAAAACATGCTTTCATCCTTTCATACCTGAGGAGGGAATTGCCGGATGTCATTGAAAAATACCGGCATATTGAGGAACTCCCGGAAGACACAGAGATTCCTGAAAAAAGATACATCTGGCTTCTATGGTGGCAGGGAGAAGAGACGGCTCCTCCTCTTGTGAGATCCTGCATCAGCAGTACAAGAGAGAATGCAAACGGTGCTGAAGTGGTTATAATCACAAAGGACAACTTCAGCAGCTACATAGATATCCCGTCTTACATACTTGAGAAAAAGGAAAAAGGCTACATCTCCTTTGCCCAGCTGTCAGACATAATAAGATACATGCTTCTTTCCAGATACGGAGGATTATGGCTGGATGCCACTGTATACACAGCCTCCCCCGTTCCGCCTGAATATTTTGCCTATAATTTTTTCAGCCAGCATACAAAACCGGCAGAGCACACCTGCTGGGTACAGAACAATGCATATCACGGCTTCATAGTCGCAAGCCGGAAGGGAGCAAAACTGGCATCATTCATGAATGAGATGTTCCTCGAATACTGGAAGAGACATGATACTCTTGTTGACTATCTGATGATAGACTACATGATAACGCTTGCAATGCAGGAGTTTCCGGAAATAAGGGAAGAAATACAAAACCTGCCTTTCTCCAGTGAAAGACTTTATGATCTCGTGTATATGCTGGATGAGCCGTTTAATGAAAGAGAGTTCTGCAGACTCAAAGAAGAGTGCATCTTCTCAAAGCTGGACTGGCACCGGAAATACCGCACAGAATCCAGAGGCAGACCCACATATTTTGCATATATCACAAAGAATATGTGATGAAAATTTGCACTTGCGTGATAAGTGTAATATATTATCATCATGGAAAAAGTTAAGGTACAGTTTGAAAACAGATGCCATGATGTGGACAGGGGAACAAGCGTAAAAGATTTTCTTAATCTTCCAGAGGCTCCAGAATATAAAGACAACCCTGTGGTAGGTGCATATGTGAACGGAGAGTTCAAAAGCCTTCACTATACGCTCATCTACCGTTTCACAACAGTTGAGCCGATACATCTCTTCTCTCAGCTGGGCAAACGCATATACCGCCATTCCATCTGTTTCCTGCTGTCCTGTGCCGCCGCAAAGCTCTTTCCTGACAATCATCTCGTGATAGGTCACAGTCTTGGGGACGGCTATTATTTCAGCTTCACTGATAAAGATGTGACTGATGACGACATAGCAGCACTCACGGGGAAGATGAAATCTCTGGTGAAAGCCGCAATGCCTGTTGAAAAAGAGAAACTTCCGTATGCAGAAGCCCTTTCTCTGTTTTCAGGCCATACATTCAGATATACATCTGAACTGCTTGAGACGCGCAATGAAGGCGACATCACTGCCTATACCCTTGACGGCTATACCGATATCTCATACGAACCGCTTGTATACAACACTTCACTTCTTTCCCTGTGGGATCTCAGAAAATATGAAAACGGCATGCTGCTTCGCTATCCGCAGTCCAGAGATTTCCTTAAACTGAAACCTTTCACGGAAAACCCGCTGCTGTTCTCAGTCTTCAGGGAAACGGCGAAAAACGACAGGATCCTGAAAATGGAATCACTGGGCCAGCTGAACAAATGCATCCAGAATGGAGAGGAGAAGGAACTCATCCAGCTGTCAGAAGCGATGTTCAACGCAAAAGTAAGAGATGTCGCTTCCGATATAGTTTCTAGGAAAAAGGTAAAAGCCATATTCATTGCAGGTCCATCTTCATCCGGCAAGACCACATTCTCCCTCAAGCTCAGCCAGCAGCTCAGGATCTCGGGATATGAACCTGTGAAGATCTCACTGGATGATTATTATCTGACACGGGACAAGGTCCCTGTTGACAGTGACGGGAATAAAGACTACGAGGCTCTGGAAGCCCTTGATCTTGATTTCTTCCGTGACAATCTGAATGATCTCTTGACAAAAGGACAATGCCGTCTGCCCCATTTCTCATTCAGGGATAATGCGCGAATCATGAATGAACAGGCAACTGTCATGAAAGACAATTCCGTTCTGATCATCGAAGGGATTCACGGCCTCAATCCGGCACTGGCTCCTGATCTGGGTAAGGATATATCATACAGGATATACATCTCCGCACTCACCAGCATGATCATAGATGACCATAACAGAATCAGCACAACCGACAACAGGATAATAAGACGCATAGTCAGAGATCACAGGACACGCGGAATAAAAACAGAGGAAACACTTTCAATGTGGCCGTCTGTTGAGCGTGGAGAGAAAAACTATATCTTCCCATATCAGAACAATGCCGATGTGATGATCAACAGCGCAATGCCTTATGAACTGGCAGCTCTCGCTCCATATGCATTGAATCTTCTGCGATCAGTGAAACCAGACACTCCTTACGCCTATGCAACTGCAAGGCGGCTGCTCAAGTTCCTGAGTCTTGTCTATATCATCCCGATCTCACAGATTCCGGAAGATTCAATCACCCGGGAATTCCTGGGAGGATCTGCATTCGGGGCAATCTGAAATGAACTGACATCAGGACAAGCATGAAAGTCGTTGCTGTTTTTCAATATGCACAGGCATCAGTCAAAAAGATCGTCCAATGTTATCACATTTGTGAAGACCCCGCTGTACTCATTGTAAGTCAGGCCATATGTGGTGATAAGAGTATTGTGAATGACATTCTTTCTTTTCAGATACTTCTCAAGCAAGCCCTGTCTGCGTATCACCGTACGGTAATATGATTTATCAACAGTGAAATCATCACTGTAGAATTTGATTTCACACATATTCACGACATCGTCACGTCTTTCTATAAGCAAGTCAATCTGTGTTCCCTGTTCATCACCTTCTCTTTTCGACCATGCAGACTGAGTTGTAATCACACCGCTGATGCCAAGTGCCTTCTTGATCTGGTTAATGTGCAGAAAGCAGACGTTCTCAAAAGAAAGGCCTCTCCATACCACTACTGCCTGAGAGACAAGGTTCTGCTGCCAGAAGTCTTCGTTAAGAGAATCCATGTTTTCTACAAAGCGGAGATAGAAAAGGCAGAACGGATCAACAAGCTTGTAGTGGATCTCCCGTTTAGAAAAACCGAAGGGGACATATTTGATGACAAAGTCACTTGCGACAAGCGAACTCAGAAGTGCCGATAAAGCGCCTCCGTTACCAATCCCTGTCTTCTGTGAAATTTCATTTGCAGTGAAGCCGGAGCTGCGTGTGTTAAGCATCCTGACAACAGCCTCTGCTCTCTCAGGGTTATCAAAAATGGAAGAAAAGAGGCGTTTGAATTCATCACGCAATACTGCAGCATGACTGAACAGCAGAGAATCCACATTCTGTGCCAGACTCAACCCCTTTCTGAACATTCCAAGATAATAGGGAATTCCACCGAAAATCATGTAACTCTGTGTGATATCATACCGCGAAAGGGAAACCCTCTTCTGCCTGAAGAATTCCTCACATTCTCCAAGTGTGAACGGAGACAATCTGATCTCATGCGTGAGACGTCCGTATAAGCCTCCATGATTGTTCACCAGTTTATTTAGAATCCAGGAATTCGCACTTCCGCAGACAATGAGCATGAAGTTATCACGATGACAGCCCCAGTTGTTCCAGAAATACTCAAAAGCAGTCATGAATCCCGATTTCGGGGTATCCATCCAGGGAAGTTCATCAAGAAACACAAGCTGTCTTGTTCCATCGTCTTTTTCTTCAAGAAGACATTCCAGCAGGAAAAATGCATCCATCCAGCTTGAAGGACACTCTGCACTCTTCAGCCCGGATTTCTTCAGTGTCTTATAAAAAGCTGTAAGCTGATTCTTCAAAGGACTTTTAAATTCGCAGGATTCCATCTCCACAGGGGAAAGACCTGCATGACGGAAAGTGAACTTGTTTTTAAAAACATTATCAACAAGGTAAGTCTTACCGACTCTCATTCTGCCATAAACAGCAACAAATTCAGCCTGTCCGCTTTCATAAATCTCGCACAGTTCCTCTGTTTCCTTTTTTCGTCCGATCATACATAAATAATAACATTATAATTGTCTACGAACAATATATTTCATGTTTTCACCGACATTTTTCCTACACTATCAAAAAAAAGAATCCGTTTTATCAGATTCGTCTATACATACAACCCATAAGAAATTAATTTGTGCAGTAGATATCCAGTACCTTATGTTTTATCTCAAACTTTTTTGTGTTGGCACAATCGCTGGCAGATTTTCACACATTAAACATCATTTTAGCGAAATTTTTCTCCAATTTTCCCTATTCCCTAATTGTCATTTTGCATTCTACTTGTTCTCTGTTTTCATACATACAATATTGCAAATCGCAAAGAAAGGATGTGAGAACAGACTACATCAACTGTTTACTTTTCAAAATTTTTGAGAATAATCCATTTTCCCCCGAAATCAACTCCTTATCTCATCAGATAACTTCTATCATTTAGCCAATCGAAATCTCTTTCTATTGTTCGTGCTGACACATTGAGAATCAGACCGATTTCGCTTGCAGAGATAGATGGGATATCCCGTACCAAAGAAAGAACTTTTTGTCTGCGAGTATTCGTTCCATTACTTGTTTTCTCTACAGAGAAACCACTCTCCGACACTCTCTCCGACACTCTCTCCGACACTCTCTCCGACACTCTCTCCGACACTCTCTCCGACACTCTCTC
>CALXYO010000006.1 GCA_944393005.1 uncultured Spirochaetales bacterium
GTCCCTTTCCTCAGACTGTCCAGCAGGCTGATCTCCTCATCGCTCAGCCTTGTGTTCACGAAGTGTTCTCTCATTCCTGACCTCCCTTGAAAGCAGTGGGACAATCTGGATGACAGGCCGACAACAGAGGCATGACATCCAGTATCGGCAACCCCCTGACCAGAGGGAACGGGGGCACATGCCTAGCATGTGGGGGACAAGAATGTGAAGCATTCTTACCCCTTGCTGACCTGATGCGATCAGGGATGCGCGTGTAGCGGAGAGATTTCGATTGACCAGGATGAAATCTCGTAGCCGGAACCGGCCCTGCATCCGCATCATGTCCCGATACTGCTTCCTCATGGCTAAAGCGTAACAACGTATTGTCTGATGAGGAATCAGTGCAAATTAACGACAATTCACGTAAATTCACACTCTCGCTGACCTATGTGATTGTCGTATGCGCTTCAGAACAGAAAACGCATGGGTAACAACCAAGGGGATACGGCATCAACAGATGCTGGAGGAAATGAAGACAGGTGGACGTTTATCAATAATGTAGTCTCAAGCTCAGCATTGACATGCTGAGCTTGAGACATTGATTATGGATTATATTTTATAATTAATAATCAATTATTGGATTATTGATAGGCCTCAGCTCTCTTCTGAACCGTTGGTGACACAACACTTGTCACCAGAAATCCTGGCTGACAACGCTGTCAGTTTCTCGTTCTCGGATTCTGGTAGCATGATTATCGAGACGATATGCTTGTCATCATCGCGGATGACCTTCACATAATCGGCATCGATCAAGCCAGGAAAGAACCTGTTTCCGGAAAAACACATGTACTTCTTGACCGTGCTATGCTCGATGTGGAGCCCCTCCTCGAGATGTCTACGGAATCCATCTCCTGATACCGACCATTCTCCGGACTTGAGCCGGGTTCCGTACCGAAGCATGGCATCATGGAGGATCTGAAGCTTGTCTCTGTCAACATCACTCAACTCGCCAGGGTCTATCGAGTTCGAGATATGCTTCATATAAGCTCCCTTCGGACGTTTCCCATCGGAATCGTAGTTCCAGAATTCAATCTCCCGCGAGGTGATGTCCGCCACGACGAAGTCACCTTCCTTGCCAAGCCTGTTCTTGTCGATAGTCGTGATGATCCGCCCCGTGACCACTGGATCAGCCTCAACGACGGACATGAAGTCGGCCATGCCCCTGATTGCTGTAGAACCCCTCATGTCCCGTGGATTGGCTTTCGGTGCATGATGCAGAAATACAAGCGTGCAATTGGCGACACCCATGAGCTGCACTATGACATTTGCCCTGTAAGAGGCGATTGCGGAGGCGTCATTCTCGTCACCCGTGAAATAGCAGTTCCAGGTATCGAAGAAGATCACATCCGGCCTGAAACCCTGTCTTGCCTTCGTCTCGAGCTTCCTGATCATCCTTCTCATGCCGTCAGGACTGTCTAACGGCCACCTGAGCGGATAGAAGCAGAACCGTCTCGTGAAATCCTTTCCTCTCACGATCGACAGCGCCGCGAGACGAGCGTTGATTGCAGGAATGCTTTCTCCAGCGACATACATCACGTTGCCCTGGTGGCATGAGAAGCCATGCCAGGATGGCGCTCCCTCGGCGATGTGTACACCCATATCCAGAGCCACATGTGTCTTTCCGACACCGCTAGGGGCATGTATGAAACCGAGCGTTTTTCCTCTGGGGATGAAGTCGCGGATGAGATACTCGACCGGTTCTATCTGCTCAAGAAGGGCATCGCCCATATAGTCAAGGTCATCATCAGTTTCGACACAGGATTCCACGATCGCTTCTGGTGCCTCGGGTTTGGTTGAGATGTTTTCCTGATCATGGGCTTCGAAAGTGACGGAATCAATCCGAAGAAGCTCCTTGACGCTTAGGGTCTGAACTTCGCAACGCATATCCTTGAGCTTCTTCATGACCTGGCGCTTGGCAATCGGCGAGAACGCGGTGATAACCGGAGCATTCCCGTCAGCATGGATGAGAACCGCCTCTCCCCAGCTCCTGCAGAAGAAGACGGGTTTGTACGGCTCAATGCTGCCGATGAAGAAATATCCCTGGCTACCAGGCCCCTTCAGCACGGAAGACTCTCGTCCGGATGCGGAGATCCTCTGATAATTCACGATCTCCTTCCCCTTGAAATGCGGAATATACATGTTTCCATGCTCATCCTTGCGGATTCCATTGAGATTCTCAATCGGCTCCGTGATTTCACGAATCCTCTCAAGCTTTTCCATCTAGTTCTCTCCTTATCAGGTCAATCAGATCATGACCGGCATTCACATAGTCGTTCGCATCCATTCCGGGAACCGGAATGAGTACATATTGGACGTCAGGGAACATCTCACAAGTCTTCCGTGCCGCCTTGAGGCCCGTGTTTGTTCCCTTGAGCGCGTCATTGTCGGCGAGAATGATGATTCTCGCATCTGGATGAAGAACACGCATCGTACCTGTCACGGCCGGAATGTTGCCGGCGTTGATGGCCATGACGGTCATGACCCCCGTGTTCTCAAAGGTTGAAGCGGCGGTCGCATAACCTTCAACTATCACAATCGGCCAGTTCTGCTTATGGTCACCTATCGCATGGAAACAACCTTGAACGCAGCCTCCACCAAGCAGCCTCTTGGAGCCGTTTTCGGAGATGAACTGCAAGGTGCTGATGCGGCCATCACCATTCACAAGAGGTATGATGAGCCTTCCGTCCATCGTTTGCCGGATGCCATGGACTCCGACCCTTTTGGCTACAAGATAATGGTGTGTGGGGAGAGCCGGACTGTTGCGCCTGAAGATGTCCAAGGCAAGCGTAGCCGCATTCCTTTGGACATCCTGGATTGTTTTATCCTTTTCCAGCTGCCTCTCCACGAAAACACGGTATTCATCCAGATCGACTGGATCGGAGTGTTCCCTATGGGGAAAGTACGTGAGGGATATGTCACGGCTGAAATCTCCATAACATATGGAACCGTCATCGTTCTCACGATACCATCCACACCAGTCATATGGACTTCCCCCGACGACTGGAAAGCGGAAGTAACCTGCCGCGTTCCTTCTTGGCGTTCTCAGCGGTACGATACCTGCATTCTCCATGGCTTTCATGAATTCGTAATCCATACTCCTCTCCATATGGAACGGGAGGCCCATGAAGGCCTCCCGTTTGATGCGCACCGATTAGAACGGAGGCTCGTCGAGCCTGCTTTCCTCAGCCTTCGTCTCGACATGCTGGTCGACACTGGGAACTGTCTTCAGGAAGGCCTTTACCTCGTTCTGGATTCCCCTGTCTCCTGCATCCTTCTGCGTGACGATGACGTCAACCGTCCTGCCTACAAGACTCTCGAAGTCGGGGTTCGTCCTCGTGTCGAGTCCGGCGGCGTTGAAAAGCTGCGTGGACATCTTGGCTCCCCAGTACACAGCCGCGGCTGAGGGGTTCTTGAGCGTGATGTTCGAAAACACCACCGCACCGACATGATGCGGTGCTGAAACCCTCAGCTTGACGGTCTCGTACTTCGCGCCAGGAGTCTTCGCATCCCGCTGCTCCACACTCTCGATGCCGACAGTGTACCTTCCCTCGGGAATGGGCTCGTAGCGGTCAACTTCGATTCCTTTGAAAAAATCATCGAATCTCATTTATTTTCCTCCTATAATCTGGCCCCTTTGGGGCTTGTGTTCTTGTTTGCCGTTGTCAGGGTGGCGGTGGGCTCGTAGCCGTATTCAAGTACGCGTTCAAGATATTCCGGCGAGAAGAACGGCCGCTGCCCCTGCAACCTGATCGGCTGCAGCTTGCCCTGATAGATGTAGTTACGCACAGTGCTCACCGCCAGTCCGGTGGCGGATGCGAACTCCTTGATGGAAATCCGCTGATCAATAGGTATACTCTTCATGCTGTCCCTCCTGCTCCCACCGCTCCAGGTCGCTCAACCGATACAGCGGACGATGCCCCTTGATTTTCACGAAGGGAATCTTTCGCATGCTCGTCCACCAGTGGACAGTGGCCGGCTTGACGTGATATCTTTTAGCCACCATGGGGACGGTGAGATACACATCTTCAGAAGCCCTCCGCTTCACGTCATTGATATCGATAGAACGATGCGGAATATGATGGTTCATGCTTTTGATCTACCATGGGTTTCACGATTGTGTCTTTCAACATGAAAACAAGGTGATTTTCTGCGTAAATCCTGATAATACAAGAGGTTTTGTTATTCAATCTTTCCTGAAAAATGTTGATTTTCTACCTGAAGGCAAAAAAAATCAGGAAGACTGGGCTTCCTGATGATTGGTTTTTCTTGTTTTACTCCAACATCCCGTGTTCCAGCATGCTGAAATAGCCTTTCCTCGAGATGATGAGGTGGTCAAGCACCTTTATCCCGAGGATGTCTCCCGATAGCCGTATCCGCTTCGTGAGAGAGATGTCGTCATCGCTCGGCTCGAGGTTTCCTGATGGATGGTTGTGGACGATTGCGATGGCGGTTGCCCTTGCCTTTATCGCGTCCGAGAACACCTCTCTCGGATGGGCGAGGGTCTTGTTGACGACTCCCTTTGTTATGGACTTGCAGAAAAGAATCTCATGAGCGCCGTTGAGAGCGAGGACGATGAAGTTCTCCTGCTCGTCATGAGCATGGTGATAGGTCTCCCTGTAGATGTCGTCCGGGCTGGTGATTGTCCTTTCCGACTTCTCCCCCTTTCTTCTGCCGACCTCGAGTGCGATGAGGATGCCGGAGGCGAGTTCCTTGGAGACTCCTTTGATGCATGTGAGGTCTTCGAGTGAGAGCTCGATGTTCGAGTTCATTGCATCAAGGATTTCCTGAGCAGTCTTCCTTGCATCAGCTCTTGCTGAGAGATAGGGTCTGATGAGCTCAGTGATGAGCTCGGTGTCGCCAAGTCCTTTGACTCCATACTGGGCAATGCGCTCCGCGATGGTCTGTGGTTTCTCGACTGGTTCGAATAGGTCAAGCTGTGTGTAGGTCATTTCCACTTCTCCTGAAAAAAGATTTGAAATCTCCGTTGCGGCGATTACACCTCCCGCAGCGGGCAGGAAAAGAAGAAGACAGGGGTCAGGTGGTAGCGGATGTCACAGGGCACACGCAGTGTCTCGTCTTGGCCCTTGACTGGAGCGTGGCTGTACCCCAGATGTAATAGAGAATCATAATGTATTCAGATGACAAGGAATCGCCTCTGCTTTGGAAGACCAGCAGAGGCGCATCAAAGAGTAAGTGATATAGCTGTATGCTCAATCCCCGTTGTCAGCCTTGACCTGATAGACGAACGAATTGAACCTGCCTATCCATGTCGCATATGGATCTTCCGCAAGCTGCGCCAGCGAGATAATTACGGTATCACCATTGAGCATCTGGAGATCAACTTTCTCCTTGTACCAGCTGAAAGGCATGATACAATATGGTATGAGCGCCATCAGACTGATGCCGGATGGGCCGGAACAGCAGTGTGGTGCCGTCAGCAGAAGGAGTACCCACATGAAAAGGAAATCCATACTACAGTTGATCGTCATCCTCCTTGCGGTGATGATCGCCATGTTCTCGTTCACAGCCTGTGATGACAATCCCAACGCCCCCCCAGAAACGGGCGAAGAGCAGACTGGAAACCCAGATGACAATCCACCAGTGCTCTCGGACGAGGAGGCATTGAAGGGCCAGTGGTTCGTGTACGGGGTCCCCGAGGAAGCACAACAAATGTATTTTCTTGGTATTGTCATCGATATCCAGTACACGAAACCCGGATATTGGATAATAGCTGAGATGACGGACGTTTCCGATACGAATGCAGTAATACGGATGGGATTCGAATCAAACCGCGAGGACCATGATGGTGGCTGGCGTGTTTCACTGGCTCTAGAAGATGGCTCCGGGACCATAACATACAAATTCAAAGATTCAGACAGGAACACGTTGGAAACAACACTTATTCAGACATATGGTTCAGAAAGTTCTGAGAGTCAGCTGGAACTCCGGCGGAATACGGGCGACCCAATAGAACTAACCGATGCGTCACCAGAAGAAGAACAGCCAGGCACATGATCCAGGCAAGGGCGGATGAGCAAAACGGAAATGGGCTATCCGCCCTCTTTTCTTTCTTCCAGTACCTTCATGACGATGAGGAGCGCAGGAATACCCGCAAGACTGCAATAAGCATCATCGAACAGTGGATCTGAAAATCGTTGGAAAAAAGAAATAATAGTATTCAGCAGAACACTTCAAATAAGTCTTATCGACTCAAATAACAAAGAAGCGTCTTTACATTAAAAATACAGAAAAGGCATACATCTTTCCCAGAGAATGCACGCCTCTTCATGTTGCATCACTTCCCTGATTCATTCAAGATTGTCGTAAGCGATACACAGGCTTATAAGCAGTTCGGCAATTCTGTTGTTGTTCCATTGATGACAGCAGTAGCAGAGACTGTTGTGGCCAAAATGAATGAGCTTGAAAAGACAATCGATTGACAAATTTTGTCTGGGCACATAGAATGGGCACATATGGTGGGCACACAGATTGGGCACACAAAAACAACAAAGAGAGATAAAGGAGCTCAAAGAAATATAGACATTGGATGCACGAAAACACCTTGTATAATCAAGAATTAGCAAATGTTTTCAAAGAATTATAAAGAAAGATGTGCGCACCTTGCCAAGGTGGATGTCGCGGGTTCAAGTCCCGTCTTTCGCTTGAAGCCTGATTGATTCTTCATAAAGAATTGGTCAGGCTTTTTCTTTTATTTGTGCATTATCTGAAACCCCAGCAGACAGAAAACGGAAATCAAACCTCTATCACGGACCTTGAATATCACATCTGATACTCTTCTCCCGTTAAGCATTCCCCTTTAGCTCAGTCGGTATAGCAGCGGACTGTTAATCCGTCTGCCGTAAGTAAGTTCCAAATCTGTATTAGCGAATAAAAAAGCGGAAAGAAGGATGAAATATAGAGGATGGCTACCTTCTTTCCGCAAATAATAATCGAAAATTACTTCAGCATTTCTGCCGCCAGATCTTTGAGCTGACTGACAGCCTCATCATCGGGGGCCCCCATTGCAATGACTGTTCCCATGACAATTGCACCGTCTGCCGTACAGCGCTCTTCCCAGTCTCTCATCCACTGCCCATCTCCCCATCCGTAGGAACCGAAGAGAACCACTTTCTTTCCCTTCAGAGAAGATTCTATGGCTGAGAACATGGGCTCAAAGCTGTCCTCTTCAAGAACCTCCTCTCCCATTGCGGGGGAGCCGAATGCAATTGCATCATATGCATCAGGATTGTCGAAAGACTGTGATGTAACATCAAAGATGTCAGTTTCAGCCTTGCCGTTAAGCTCATCAGCAAGCACTTCGGCCATGGCTTCCGTGTTTCCTGTGAGAGAAGCAAATACGATTGCTGTTTTCATTTGATTTCTCCTTACCTCATGCGCTGACGCACAAGGATTCAATTTGTATTCCTTTTTCAAGAGATGAAAGCAGACAGGCTGTGCATCTGGAGAACTTTCTGGACAAAGCCAGAGATTCTTCCGCGTTGTGGTAAATCTTCCACATGCCTTTTGCAATATAGGCTCTTCCCTCTTTGTCGATGAATGAGAAAACATCATCCGATGGGTAGCCGAGGAAAAAGCCTATCTCATGTGGAAAACTTTCTTTGCTGAGCCGCTTTTCAAGCAGCCTGAGGCATGAGACAAGATCACCAGTGTCATAACCGATCGACGCAAGAAATTTTCTGGTATTCTCATTATAATTGAGACATTTCTTCAGCGCTTTCGGCCTGTATGCGAAAAGAAGTGTGCAGCCGTATGTGTTTTTGAAAAAACGGAAGCCGATGCCCTTCAGCCTGAGTCTTGAGAGAATGTCATCAAGACACGGACAGTCTCTTGGAAGACAGATCAATGATGAACTCTTGATGTTTGCCAGTGTCGGTGCACATCCCCTGACTATCATGGCCTCGCTTCTCATCGGCTTTTACCTCCGTTTCCTGTGTATCTGCATCTTCCTGAACGGGTGAATGGTGAATGAGGAGTAGATTCCGTTCAAAAAGTTAGCATTAACTAACTTATACATCATACAGACAGCTTTGACAAGCCCTCTCATAAAAAAAATGTGAGGGCAAACGGCTCGGCTGTATCGTCAATCCGGCTGCCTCGGCATTGAGAAGAATGCCGATGAAGATTGCTGTTCTGCTGCCGATCAGGAATATCAGATCATCATCCACTCGGAACAAGCTACATAAATCTTGAAATTGAAAAGAAATATAATAATTTCCAATTTCTTTTATTTTTTTCTTCTTTTCACTAGCATCATTTGTCTTTGCCTGTTATTATTCAGGCGCAATAATAAAAAACTCACAGCCATCTGCCGTCGGCTGAAGGTATGAGGATATTGCCAAACTTAAAAAATTCAAAGGTATTTTATGGAATAAGGACCAGAAAGGAATGAAAGAAAACGAAAAGATGTCAAATCAGTACTACATTGACCGTCAGAATGACTTCGAGTCATCTGCCAGAAGCTACCCGAGGAAGTTCCCGTTCGCTCTGAAGAAGGCAAAAGGATCCTGGGTTGAAGATGTGGAAGGAAACAGATACCTTGATTTCCTGTGCGGTGCAGGCACTCTTGCGCTGGGACACAATGATGATGAAGTGAACAAGGCCATGATAGACCTCATAAGCAGCGATGCTCCGCTTCATACTCTTGATTTGACAACGCCCGTAAAGGACCGTTTCGTTCAGACCATTCTGGACAATCTTCCTGGAGAGCTCAGGAACAACGCCAAGATACAGTTCTGCTCTCCTTCCGGTACGGATGCGACGGATGCCGCCATCAAACTCTGCAAGACAGTAACAGGCAGAGGCAGTGTTATCGCATTCTCAGGCGGTTATCATGGAATGGGCCATGGAGCACTGGCTCTCACCGGAAACCTGCACGCGAAAACACCTGTGGCAAATCTGATGCCGGGTGTGCAGTTCATGCCCTACCCGTACTCCTACCGCTGCCCGTTCTCTCTGGGAGGTGATGCGGGAACTGATGCCTGCTGTGCATATTTCGAGCGCATGCTGAAAGATCCTGAAAGCGGAGTTACAAAACCGGCTGCAGTAATTCTGGAAGCCATCCAGGGTGAAGGCGGTGTCATCCCGGCTCCCGTGAAATTCCTCCAGACAGTCAGAAGAGTAACGAAAGAACTCGATATCCCGATGATATGCGACGAGATCCAGTGCGGCATGGGGCGCAGCGGAAAGCTGTTCGCATTCGAATATGCGGATATCGTACCGGATATCATACTTGCCTCCAAGGCAATCGGCGGCACACAGCCCATGGCCGTTGTTATCTACAACAGGAAACTGGACAAATGGGAAGCCGGTGCCCATGCGGGAACATTCCGCGGCAACCAGCTTGCAATGGCTGCAGGAACCGTGGTTCTGAACAGAGTGACTAACCCCAGGTTCCTCGCTGAAGTCACAGAAAAAGGAAATTACATGAAGGCACGCCTTGAAAAGCTCAAGGCCGAGTGTCCGATCATTGCAGATGTCAGGGGAAAGGGTCTCATGCTCGGTATCGAGTTCGTGAACCCGGATGGAGATAAGGACCTCATGGGTCATCCGCTTCCCTCAGGAGAGATTGCCGCCAAAATCCAGAGGCTGTGCTTTGAGAACAGGCTTGTTATGGAAAAAGGCGGAAGAAACGGCTCTGTCATGAGATGTCTCTGTGCTCTCAATGTTACAAAGGATGAAATCGATACAATGCTTTCAATCTTTGAAAAGGTTGTAAGACAGGTCAACAGCGATGTCACTGGAAAATAAGACGGTACTCTCCGCAAGAACTGAGGACAGAAACGAACTGAGAAGGGAAATAGAGAAAACGCTTGATGCGGTTTTCTCTTCCTGCAGCGATGATTCGGCTTTCTCAGGCATCAATCCGTATGAACTGAGAAAGCGCATCAGCTCGCTCACAGTCCTGCCTGAAAAGGGAATCGACTTCGACAATGCGCTAGATGTGACTGCAAAAGAAATCATGCCTCACATGCTGCGCACGTGGTCATGTGACTACATGCCGCATCTCCACTCTCCTGCCCTGCTGGAATCACTGAGCGCTGAGCTTATGATAAACACGTTCAACGATTCAATGGACAGCTGGGATCAGAGTCCTGCGGCAACTGAAGTCGAGCTTGCAGTGATCAGCACATTGAAAAAGCTGTTCGGCTATGATGATGAAGCGGACGGCTGCTTCACCTCGGGCGGCAGCCAGTCAAACCTGAGTGCCATCACTGCGGCCCGTGACTGGTACTGCAAGGCACATCTGGGCCATGATGCGAAGAAATACGGGAATCCTGAATGCTTCAGGAAGCTCAGGCTGTACACCTCAGAGATATCACACTTCTCGATGGACAAAAGCTGCCACATGCTCGGTCTCGGCTATGACGCCGTAGTGAAGCTTCCGGTTGACAGCAGCTGCTCTGTCGATATTGAGAAAGCAGAGGAGATCATAAAAGCTGATGTGAAGAATGGACTGCTGCCCTTCTGCATCGTCGCGACAATCGGAACGACGGACTTCGGTTCCGTTGACGACATTGCCGAAATGAGGCGCATTGCCGACAGGTACGGCATGCATCTTCATGCTGATGCCGCATACGGCTCAGGTGCCGTGATGAGCAGCAGATACAGCCGGAGGATCGGAGATCTGTCTCTGGCCGATTCCATCACAGTGGACTTTCACAAGATGTTCCTGCTTCCGATCAGCTGTTCGGCCGTGCTTGTGAAAAAAGCATCTCTCCTTGACTGCTTCCAGCTTCATGCCGACTACCTCAACAGGGAGGAGGATGAGGAGGACGGCTATGTGAATCTTGTGGGAAAGTCAGTACAGACCACAAGGAGGGCTGATGCCATAAAGGTTCTCTTCTCCTTCATGGCAAGGGGAAAGGAAGGATATGGACGCATCATCGACACAGTGATCGAGAATGCCGACTATTTCTACTCAAGGATCAGCAGTGATGAAGATTTCGTCTGTCCGGTCAGGCCGACACTGAGTTCCGTTGTTTTCGCGCTCAGGAGCAGTGATGATGTGAACAAGGCTGTCAGAAGAAGGCTTCTGAATGAAGGAATTGTCATAGGACAGACCGTGATGAACGGTGCTGTCATGCTCAAGTTCACCCTTCTCAACCCACGCCTGACGCACGAACACATTGACAGGCTCATCGGAAAAATAAGGGAATACGGGGGCAGATGACAAAGCTCTGTCAATCTGTTATATTTACAAAGTTGTGTAAAAACAAAGACTTATTATCGAAAAATAAATTTAAGGACGGATATTATGGCTGACGTGAAATTGGAAGCTAGAGCAAAAAGCCAGAAGGCTCTCACATTTACAATTCCTGCCGCTGAGATTGAAAGCGAGTACGGAAACAAGATCGCTAAATATGCGAAGGAACTCACACTCAAAGGTTTCAGAAAGGGCAAGGCTCCTCTTTCTGTCGTTGAGCGCCAGCTCGGAGAGTATGTAAGGGAAGAAGTCAGCTTCGACCTCATCGAGAAGAAGTTCGATGAGAATTCAAAGACACTTGCAGAAGGCGACCAGCCGCTTCCCTACTCCACTGTCAAGATTGAGAATGAGGATTCTCTTCGCCCGTTCAAAAAGGACAGCGACATCACTGTGACAGTCCTCTATGATGCGTTCCCGGCTGTGAAGCTCGGACAGTACAAGGGTCTTTCTTTTGACGTTCTCAACGGAGAAGTCAGCGAGAAGGACATCGATGCGGAAGTCGAGAAGCTCAGAGAGCAGAACTCCGATGTCATCACAAAGGAAGGAAAAGCGGAGAAAGGCGATATCGCAACTGTCGACTATGTGCAGCTTGATGAGAACGGCGCTGAAGTCGAGAACACAAAGAGAAACGACTTCACATTCACAATCGGTTCTTCATACAACCAGTACAAGATTGATGACGATATCATCGGCATGGCTGCAGGTGATGAGAAGAAGATCACAAAGACATATGATGAGAGTGAAAGCGATGAGTCTCTGCGCGGCAGGACAATCACTCTTTCCGTAAAGCTCACAAAACTCAAGGAGAGAAAGCTTCCCGTTGTAGACGATGAATTCGCACAGGATATCAAGGAAGAATACAAGACTGTCGCCGATCTCAGGGAAGGCATCAGGAAGGACCTCACAGAGCAGCTTGACCGCTATGCCGAAGATGAAAAGTACATGAAGGTCTTCTCATCCATCATCAAGAGCAGCGAGTACGAGATTCCACAGTCAATGATCGACTTTGAGATCAGAATGGAAACACGTGATTACCTGCGCCAGATCGGACGCTCCGCAGAGGAGATTGACAAGCTCATCAGCGCACAGGATCCGATGGCTCTCTACATCCAGAGCATGGTTGCAGGAAGAGCAATGACAAGCCTCAACCAGCAGATCATCATGGATGCCATCAGGAAGGAAGGTGTCATTGAAGTCGCTGACAGCGAGATCGATGAAGCTGTCAAGGACAGAATCAATGACCAGACAAGTGATGAGGACAAGGCGAAAATCCAACAGGAAGCAAAAGAATCTCTTGAATTCAGCAAGGTTCCTCAGTATCTTATCGACAACAACACCTTCAACAAGACAGGTGACAAGCTTGATTTCTCTTCTTACTTCGATGCTTATTACAAGGAGCAGGAGAAATACAGCGCTCAGAATGACGAGAAAGAGGAAGCTGAGGCTGCAGAAGAGGAAAAGAAAGACAACTAAGGAGAAATAATGTCACTTAAGGACATAAAACTTAACACACTGGTGCCGTACGTCGTTGAACGTTCCGGTGCCGGTGAAAGACAGTATGATATCTTCTCCCGCCTTCTCAAGGACAGAATAATATTCCTTGACGGAGAGATCAGAGATGACATGGCGGACCTTGTTGTTGCCCAGCTGATCTTTCTTGAAAGCGAGAACCCGAAAAAGGATATCAACCTGTATATCAACTCTCCCGGCGGCTCTGTAACTGCCGGGCTTGCTATCTATGACACCATGCAGTACATCAGACCTGATGTAAACACAATCTGCATCGGTCAGGCCTGTTCCATGGCAAGTCTGATCCTTGCAGCGGGCGCCGAAGGCAAGCGCTCAGTGCTGCCGAATGCAAGAGTCATGATCCACCAGCCATACGGCGGAGCAGAAGGTCAGGCAAGCGACATCATTGTCGCCAACAGGGAACTTCAGAGAATAAAGAAGATCACAACCGAAATACTCAGCCGCCACACGGGAAAGTCTTTTGATGAAATCAGCACCCTGATTGAAAGGGATTATTATATGGACGCATCCGAAGCCGTAGAGCTCGGAATCGCGGACAGAGTCATGAGGAAGGCATAAGATGGCAAGAAACAAAACATGCTCGTTCTGCGGAAGAGACGCCTCCGAAGTCGGAACTCTGATCCACGGTCCCGGGAACGTCGCAATCTGCAATGAATGCGTCAAGACATGTCAGGATATTCTCAAGGCCAACCGCCCTTCACAGGGGCAGGAAGAAGATTACAGCGATCTCGAGGTTCCCACCCCAAGGGAAATAAAGGAATATCTTGACCAGTATGTCATCGGTCAGGAGAATGCGAAGAGAGTTCTTTCCGTTGCGGTATATAACCATTACAAAAGGGTGAAATTCTCGCAGAAAATCGCTGATCAGGATATTGAGATGGACAAGTCAAACATCCTGCTCATCGGTCCTACCGGAACAGGTAAGACACTGCTCGCCCGCACTCTTGCGAAAAAACTCAATGTTCCCTTTGCGATTGCAGATGCAACCACCCTCACCCAGGCCGGCTATGTCGGAGAGGATGTCGAAAACATTCTCCTCAAGCTGATCCAGGCTGCCGATAACGATATTTCCAGAGCCGAGAAAGGAATCATCTTCATTGACGAGATCGACAAGATCGCGAAGAAAGGTGAAAATGTCTCAATCACCCGTGATGTCTCAGGCGAAGGTGTCCAGCAGGCTCTTCTGAAGATCATAGAGGGAACTGTCGCCTCTGTTCCTCCCCAGGGCGGACGAAAGCATCCGAATCAGGAGATGCTCAGAATCGACACAACAAACATTCTCTTCATCTGCGGCGGAGCATTTGTCGGCCTCGACAAGATAATCGAGAACCGTGTCGCCAACCAGACAATGGGTTTCGGAGCCAATGTGGAAAGCGCTGATGAAAAGAGCTTTGACGAGCTTCTGAAGGAACTCCATCCCGATGATCTCATCAAGTTCGGACTCATCCCCGAGTTCATAGGACGTCTCCCCATCCACGTAAGTCTTGAGAATCTCACGAAAGAAGATCTCAAGAGAATCATCGTGGAACCGAAGAACTCAGTAATCAGGCAGTATATAGTCAATATGAGTCTGGACGGCGTGAAGCTTGTCTTCACTGACGATGCCATTGATGCAATCGCACAGACCGCCATAGACCAGAACACAGGAGCAAGAGGCATCCGCTCGATCGTCGAGCAGATGATGCTTGACATCAGCTTTGACATTCCTTCCGAACACAACATAAAGCAGGTGACAATGACTGCGGACTGTGTGAACGGAAAAGGAAAGCCGGTGATAGAATACAAGACGGACCAGCTGACCTCTTCTCAGGACCTCCTTGACAAGGATAATGCATAAAAGACACTGAGCTGCAGTTTCATTCCTGCAGCTCAGTATTTTAAGAAACATGATCATGGAAGAAAACACGATTTACACCCCATTCCCCACACAGCTCATCGATGCATTGAAGGCGGCAGAGGACATAGCCGTATTCGGCCATTCCAGCCCGGACGGTGACTGTATATTCTCACAGCTCGCATGCCGCGAGATCTTCAGCGCCATGGGAAAGAACGTCACCCTCTTCAATCAGGGACCTTTCACCAGAAACGAGATCAGACAGTTTGAAAGTGAATTCCTTACAGAAGTGCCATCATCTCTCGTGCAGAAAAAACCTCTTGTCGTGGTGGTTGACTGCTCCACCGCAGACCGCCCGGGAGACATCATAACCCCGCTGCTGGATGATAAGATAATAGTGCTGGATCATCACAGCTCAGGCGAAAGCTTCACTGATGAGAATCTCATGAAAATCATACCTGCATCAGTGTCTACAAGCCTTATCGTAGATGCGCTGAGACAGGAGCTCGGCCTGCCCCTCACACCAACTCTGGCCTCCTATATTTACAAGGGATTCGCGACCGACACAGGCTTCTACCATTTCATAAACGAGAAAGTCGGAGGAGAAACACTGCGGAGAGTTTCCCATCTTGTGGATCAGGGCATTTCGCCGTACATAGTCTATGATGAGATGCATGACGGAAGAAACCTTTCATATTTCAAAATGGTTGCATCTCTTATTGACAGGGTGCACAGCGCATATGAGGGAAGACTTCTGTACACATACCAGAAAGCCTCAGACGAGGTTGAGGGAAAACCTGCCGATGACATTTACGCCCAGCTGCTTCAGGTGAAAGGAGTCAAGGTTGTTCTTTTCTTCAAGGAAAAGGACGGGTGTGTGGAAATCGGAATGAGGAGCAAGAACCTCAGCGGTATCGACATCGGATCGTTTGCAGCATCTCTCGGCGGCGGCGGACATAAGTACGCGGCAGGAGCGAAGAGTGCCGGAAAACTTGATGAAGTCATGAAAACGACAATCACAAAACTGGAGGGAATAATTTCCGCCAAAGACTGAAAGAGAAATCAACAGAGATTTCGTCCATTTCCTAATTTGTTTCAATGCCAGATGTTGGATCATGCGATCATGCATCTGGCATTCTTTTTGCAATTTCTGATCCGGTTCACACCGGAGGAATGCAGAAAATGGAAATTAAGAGAATCATGAATCAAAGTGAGGAAAAACTGCTTGAACAGAAACTCACATCACTTTTCACTCTCAGGGAAAAAGCCGAGGATTACAGAGATGAATACAGATACGTACGCACCAGGACCGAGGAGCTGATCTACCTCATCCCCTCTGCCCTGCTGCTGATAAGCGAGGACCTGTGCTCGACAATCTTTCTCTCGCTCTACCCGCGTATCGACAAAATAATCTTCTCCTACCGCATAAGTCAGGGTACCGGCTATATAAACTACCTCAAGGCGATACTGAGATTCAGGGCAAAGACGATTCTCAAGAAGAATGAGGAAAGCAGCAGTCTTGAAAGCACGGAATACTGCGATGGCACATCGTACAGCTTTACCCATGAACAGAGTCCGGACTACTACATCCAGCGCTTTGAGGATGCCCCTGTTGAGAAAGCAGCCTTCTATGATGTTTCCCTCAAGGAAATGAACGGCAGGAGGCAGCTTTTCAGTGATATAAACGAATGCTATCAGATGGTGATAAACCATATGCCAGGGAAAAGGAAGCTTGACAACCCGGTGCTTGAACAGATCAGGGTTCATCTGAAAGATTACAAGAACCGGCGCGACATGCTTCTCCTGCTGCTTTACTGCAGTGATGATTACGATACCTTCACCATAGAAAACCTCGCACTTGTATTTGATGTCCATGCATCTGCAATCGCGGCACTGGCAAGTTTCAGCCATGAACTCAGGAGCGACATCCACGAAAGAGTCTCACGGGAAAGAGAAGTGAGGAACAAGCATTTCCTCCGCTTCATTGCCCTCAGCCGGTCAATAGAGGAAGAGACGGATGAGGAGAAGAGACAGGAGCTCATTTTCCTGCGCGGCAAATGCGAAGACCGTCTCAACAGCAAACATGAAAGACTGAGGAATATCGACAACCGCCTTTCAGTGAGGAAGCTTTCATCCGCACTGAACATTCCTCCTTCAACAGTGAGCAGGTGCATAAGAAACGCCAGAGCCTATCTTGACAACATAATGACAGTACACGGAAAACCGTGAACCTGCATTCTTTTTTCATCAGTATTTTCCCCTTCACCTGCAGATAAAGCGGAAAGCAATGTTAACTTTAACCTCTGTTTCGGCTATTATTATTTCATGGAAAAACTGGATAAGCTGTATTTTGCATCATCGTCAGATCATAAGAAGCGCGAGATGCAGAGACTGATAAAAACCGGAATTGAGATAGTCCTGCCGAAGCAGCTCGGACTTGAATTCTCTCCGGATGAGAACGGTTCCTCTTTCATAGAGAATGCACTCATAAAAGCAAAGGCTTTGTACGACATTGTGAAAGCCCCCGTGCTTGCAGATGATTCGGGCCTTGTCGTGGATGCCCTTGACGGCGGGCCCGGAATATATACGGCACGTTACGGCTGCAGCGATACCGTGAAGCTCACAAGCCGGCAGCAGTATACCCTCCTGCTGGAGGAAATGGAGGGAAAGGAAAACAGGAGCGCACGCTTTGTCTCTGCCTGTGTCCTCATGCTGGACAGAGAGCGCATATACATAGTGCAGGAAACGGTTGAAGGCAGCATAGCCAGTGAGGCTGAAGGAGAAAACGGCTTCGGCTATGATCCCGTATTCCTTGTTGAAGATACCGGCAGAAGCGCGGCTCAGCTCAGCGACAGCGAAAAAGACCGGTACTCACACCGCGGCAGGGCAATGAGAAAGATCAATCTGCTGCTTTCCTGAGGAGGATCCGTTTTATGAAGAGAAGTGAACAGAAAAAGGAAAACACCTGGAATCTTGAGGCGATGTACGACTCACAGGAGAAGTGGCTGGAAGAGTACGCTGAGGCCCTCTCCTCCCTGACACGGCTTGAACTTTACAAAGGCCATCTTGCCGACTCCCCTGATGTGCTTTTCAACGCACTTGAGGAAATCAGGAAAATAACAATGAACGTGGAAAGCCTGTGTGTATGGGCTTCACTGCAGTATGAAAGTGATGCGGGAGATGCCTCGAAACAGAAAAATGCAGGACTTGCATCCTCTCTGAGCGCCGCCTACAGCGAAGCTGTCAGCTGGTTTGATCCCGAGGTCATGGCAATTGAAAAGGAAAAACTTGAAAAATGGCTCTCTGAAGACAGATTCGCAGAGTACAGGATCTTCATGTCAAAGCTGCTGAGGATGAAGGAGCACACTCTCTCTGCAGCCGAAGAGAGACTGCTGTCCCTCAATACGGAAGCTTCCTCAGCCTGCCAGGATGCCTTTCATGATCTCAATGACGTGGATCTTGATTTCGGCTTCATCAATAACGAGAAACTCACCCAGTCGAGTTTCAGGGTATTCATCCAGGACAAGGACGAGAACATAAGAAAAGAAGCCTACGAAAAGCTGTACAGGCAATACGAGAAACACCAGCATGTGATTGCAAAACTCTATGCGGGTTCTGTTAATCAGGATATCTTCCAGGCGCGTGCCAGAGGGTACAGCTCCTCGCTTGAGGCCGCCCTCTATCCTGATGACGTTCCTCAGTCAGTATATGACAACCTGATAAATGCAGTGCATGAATCATTCCCTGTTCTGCACCGCTACTACAGACTCAGGGCGAAGCTGCTGGGAAAGGAAAAGCTCAGGCATTATGACGTATATCTTCCGATGGTCGCGGATGTCTCGTCAGTGTACACATATGATGAGGCTGTGGAACTTATAAAGAAGGCAGTCAGCCCGCTGGGGAAGGAATATACAGACATACTGGTGAAAGGACTGACGGAAGACCGCTGGGTTGACCGTTATGAAAATGAAGGAAAGCGCTCGGGCGCCTTCTCGTCAGGTGCCTACACTTCCATGCCTTATATCCTGACAAACTACAAGGATGACATTCTTGACAGTGTGTTCACGCTGATCCACGAAGGCGGACATTCGATGCACAGCTATTATTCCGCAAGGAACAATCCGTTCATGCACTACGAGTACTCGATATTCGAAGCTGAAGTCGCATCAACCTTCAATGAGGAACTCCTCTCCCGCTACCTGATCGCCAGCAGCAGCGATGACAGGATGAAGGCATATCTCATCGCATCACGCCTTGATGATATCGTGGCGACCCTATTCCGTCAGACGATGTTCGCGGAGTTCGAGAAGAAAGTGCATGAGGAAGTGGAAAACGGAGGAGTCGCGACTTTTGACTACCTGAGAAAGACATACAGGAGTCTGCTTGAAGCTTATTTCGGCCCTGATGTCGAATTCGAGGAGTACAGCGATCTTGAATGTTTCAGGATCCCGCACTTCTACAATGCATTCTATGTCTACAAATATTCCACCGGAATCTGCGCTGCAATAGCACTTGTCAACAGAGTCCTTGAAGGAGGAGAAAAGGAAAGGGAAGAATACCTTTCTTTCCTCAAGAGAGGCGGCAGCATGTATCCTATCGAGAATCTTAAAGCCGCAGGTGTTGACATGTCAGGAAAAGAAAGCGTGAAGAGTGCCATAGGCTATTTCAGCCGCCTTCTCTGTCAGCTTGAGGAGCTGACTGAATGATTGAAAGGCTTTCAATCTGCCATTCTTCATTCAGGAAAACAGTCATGATCAGGCCTTTTGACCTGTCCTTTATACTGACAGTCCCGTCTTCCCCGCTCATGAGGACATCCTCAAGCGGGAGGATGGATGGCAGGATGCTGCCGTACATTGCGGTGAAATCCTGAATGAATGACGGACTCACATATTTCTCAACCCATTCGAGGGAGAATTCCTCCTTCAATGCGGCAATAAGTCTGTCATCCCCGCCTGTGAGAAGACCGATGTCAGAGTCATAGGCATACGTCACGGCAGAAAGCGGAAACAGCATGAAAGACAGAATGATGGCAGACAGAATTTTCCTCATTACAAATACCCTTCTCTTATGATAGACTAAATTGCCATGGATAGAAAGACAGCAGAAGCAGCACTTGATACAGGTTTCATACACACTCTCAGGGATCCGCTGTGGAAAGACATCGGACTTGACGATGCATTCAGGCACCTGTATCTGGAAAAGAATGTCCAGAAACTCGCAAACATAAAGCAGAACGGCCCCGCCTGCAACATATACCCGGGGGCGGTCCATACGAGACTGAACCACAGTCTCGGCGTGTATCATGTGGGACGGCTGATCATGAAGAAGCTCTGCATGACAAGCAATGAGGATTTCACATACACGGGAATCCGCTCGTTTCTTGCTGCATGCCTCCTTCATGATATAGGGCATTTCCCATATGCCCACTCCCTCAAGGAACTCAGCATCAGGGAGCATGAGGATCTTGCATGCGATCTCATAGACGGGGATGCAAATCTGAATGAAGCGGTCAGGGAATGCGGCGCGGATCCTGAAACCGTCATGCAGATAATCTCAAAGAAGAATATCGCGGACCGTGAGACTGGAATCTATTCATCACTTCTTTCGGGTGCTCTGGATCCTGACAAGCTGGATTACCTGAACCGTGACGCGTTCTTCGCAGGCGTGCCTTACGGTCTTCAGGACACAGGATACATAATCTCGTCAATGAGACTGGAAGACGGAAAGCCTGCGCTGGTCCGTGAAGCTGTCTCATCCCTGGAGCATCTGCTTTTCTCGAAATATCTGATGTACAGGAACGTCTACTGGCACAAAGGTGTCAGAAGTGCGACCGCAATGATCAAGAAAGCCCTGCTTGAAGGAATGCGCGACGGCATAATCAGCTGCAGCGACCTGTATTTCATCGATGACAGTCAGTTCAGCCGTTTTCCAGAGATGCATGAAAGCTATGAACCTTTCAGCCTGATTACAAGGGTTTTCGGCAACCAGCTGCTCTCCCGTGTCTTCGAAAAGCCTTATGAGGAAGGAGGCAGGCTTGAAACGCAGGGGGCGGACCTGTTCAGGAGACTTGAAATCGAAAGCTCACTGTATGAGGAGCTGAGAAAACATTATCCGGAACTGAAAGAATACGAGATTGTGATCGACATCCAGGAACCTGTCTCGTTTGAAAGCAGCACAATGATCCTGAGTGATGAAGGTGTCCGTCCTTTCAGTGAAGTGACACAGGTTTTCACAAATGATGTGAACAGGCAGTTCACCTCATCACTGAGAAACGTATCGCTTTATGCACCAGGGTACGTATCGGAAAAACTTGCACTAGGAATAATCAATGAATACACAGGATAAACTTGACTACCGCAGCCTGATCAGCGGAGACATTCCGCCATGGGTCATGCGGTATATAAAAAGTGTCGGAAAGACAATAAACACATATTCCATGATCAGGGAAGGAGATGAAGTTCTCCTTGCTGTATCCGGGGGAAAGGATTCACTTGCCCTCGCGCTCGCACTTTCCCTCAGACTCAAATGGCTGCCGGTTTCATACCGTCTCAGGGCACTTATGATAAACTGGGTCGAACATCCCATCGAGGAAAGCTTCAGGGAAAAGCTGCATGAGTACTTCAGCAGTCTCGGCATCGGCTTCACAATGCTCGACGAACACCAGTTCCCCTCTTCATTCAATGGAGACTTCAACTGCTATCTGTGTTCGAGAAACCGCAGGAGGATTCTCTTTGAATACGCAGCACGGAACAACATACGCCTGATAGCAATGGGCCATCATCTTGACGACCTTGTCGAGACGAGCCTCATGAATCTCTGTTTCAGGGCATCCTTCTCCACCATGCTTCCGGTCCAGGATTTCTTCGACGGGAAGCTTTTCATCATAAGGCCGCTGATAGAAACGCATGAAAGTGTAACCAGAAGGCTGAGCGAATGCTATGACCTTCCCGTGATAAAACCGGTATGTCCATATGACCAGACAAATATAAGGTCACAGCTCAAACCGATTGTTAAATCGTTATGCCATATAGATTCACTTACAAGAGAACATATATACAGGGCTCATAATCTCAGAACGGATCTCCTTAAAAATCACTTAAATGGCGAAAATATGTGACACAAGCCGAATTTTCGTTTATTATAAGGAAATGAAAGTAAATATTCTTTCAGAACATTGAGGAACAGATTGTATGAGAAAACTTGTTACGCTTCTTGCCATATTTCTGACTGCCTTCACATTGTCCGCCGGCGATGCACTTGTTATGAGTCAGGGAGACATTGACTCAGTGAGGCTTTATTCCCCCACAGGATCTTCAGAGGATCCGGTAAGTGAAATACTGGAGGACGGTTACATAATCATAAGCGGGAGCAGTGACAGCTCATTCTCCTCGGTCTTCGGACAGATAAGCCTGAAACCGTACACGATTCTTGCGGTCACGGGCTACAACCTCATATCCCCCAGTCTTTACCTGCTTGACGGGCAGATGACCCTTTCTCTGGAGGGAATCGACAACATGGTGGTTTACACATCAAGTGCCAGCTATTCTGTTTCCGGCAGCGGGGAATATGAATTCATATACACTTCCGATGCAGACATGGCTTACAACTATTCCGCCAGTGATGTTGCCGTTTACGACGGAATCAGGAAGACCTCTTCGGTCATTGAGCCCCGGCATTTCTCAAACCTACTGACAAACGAACTCAATGTACCCTTTGAGCTGCCTCAGGCAGAAGAAGAACCTGAAGCCGTCCAGCCGGCTGAAGAGCCTGTCGTGGTGAGCGGCAGCTATTACCTCAGGGACAACAGTGTGGACTATGACCTCTCCACTGCAGGTTACGGCACGATCCGCTACAGCGTTCCTGAACTTCCTTCTTTCGATGCGGATGCATTTATAAAAGGCTATGCTGAATACACCTCTGTTCCTCAGGTCAGAAGCGTCATTTACGATGCATCTGAAGACGGAATCATAAATCTTGTCTACCCCGCATGCAGCGAGGATGACCTGAATTACGTGATCTCGGACATTTATGACTATGCAGTACAGTGCATCGAAGCCATTCCATCAGTACCAGCCGCGCCTCAGTTCATCAAGGTGCAGACCACTGTTGACAGACAGGCCAGGGATTACATTGTCAGAACATCATACAGCGCATACTCACAGACTCTGGACTTTGAGTTCTCCACCGCCGGAAGCGGAAAGATCACCTACCCGTCAGCACTTATCGGCAGAGACGACATTGACCGCTTCATGATGAGCTATGCCTCTGCATCTGCTTATGCTGAAGTGAAAGATGTTGTTTATGACACATCGGAAGAAGGCATTGTGACATTCACATACTCACCTGACTTCACTGAAGAGGAGATCAAAGCAGTGCTTGATGACGTCAAGGCTTACCTTGATCTCTACATTCCACGCCTCTTCTCTCTCAGGGCTCCCCGGTTCACAGATGTTGACACAACAGTCGAGACAAGCATCATAAGGGACACTCACATCACGGCGGGTGTGCCGGTTGACTTCATCCTCTCCACAGGTGGAAACGGCTATGTCCTTTACCCGACCGGCATTGTAAGCAGGAATGATATCGACAGCTTCATGAAGAGCTATGCATCTGCTGCCACTTACGGTGAAGTGAAGGATGTTGTCTATGATGCATCTCAGGACGGAAAACTCCGCCTGACATACAGTGACGGATACAGCAGAGAGGAAATTGAAGCTGTTCTTGAAGATGCGACATCATACCTTGACCGCTATGTCGGAAATTATTTCTCATCAGAAGCTCCTGAGACAGATGACACTTTCATCGAGGTTCTTCCCCCTGCTCCTTCCAGCAATATTGTGGTGAGGACAACAGCCGAAGGAGGTATCCCTTCCGTACCTGTAATGAGCTTTGATGTACCGCCGGCACCGGCATTCACATCCGTTGAGCTAAAAAAAAACTAGGGTATTATGTACCTGTCCATACCCGTATAACCGGTGAGACTGATGACAGGGAGGATAGAGTGAACTATGCTCCCGACAGTCCTTTCGACATCCTCATTTCTGCAGTCGCCAGACACAGCGGAGACGGGGATGTCAGTTTTTCTCTCTCCTTCCAGCCACAGTACATTACTGATGACCTTTCCGTCCGCATCAATATCGATCCTTCCCGTATCAGGACTTTCAGGGACGGAAGCACACTGCGCTTCTACTGGAATTTCTTTTCTTCTTTCATTGATGAATTCAGCTATTCCCATAAAGACTTGTTTTCAATCCGCATGTCAGATGATCTGATAATCCCGTCGGATCCTTTCGGCATTGCAAGTGCGATCACAGGATCATTTCACAGCAACGAGGAACGCCTCCCCTTCATCGCCACACTCGATACAACAAACTATTCACATATGATCAGCTACAGCGATGTGTCACTTTCATCGGAAACAGGCTTTTTCATGTATCGCGGAAATACCGCATCACAGGCATCGGACCTGAATGCCGGACTGGCCCTGCTCGCCACAGTCAATCACGGAGATCTGTCACAAACCGCATTCTACCCTCAGTTTTTCGTCTACCGTGACTTCACGGACTTCAGCGGCGGAAGTTTTTCGCTTCAGCTGAACTCGGCAGTCAGGATAAGTCCGGAAGGCTTTGACGGCTGGGGCATTGCACTCTCCATTCCCCTTACAATGAAAAACCTCAGCTTTTCAAGCGGACTTGCGCTGACCAACGGGATGCTGCAGTACGGGGAGTACCTCAACGGCTACCATACAAGAAGGGAAAACGAAGATACCCTCATGCTGTTTTCCCGACTGCTGTATGAAATTGAAGACTTCTCCGTTGTCGTCGACATGCAGCTTCCAATCGATCTGGATCCCTTCAGGATCATAAAGGATGAGGACTATTTCTCAGTTGAAGCCTCCACCAATTTCTTCGGAATCTCCCTCGAGGGTGGTTTCAGGGCAAGAGGTCTTTTCACGGACTTCTCAAAGGCAGTCAGAGAATACAGGGAGGCTTTCGTGTCACTGGGCTACAGCAACAGGGCAATCAGCACGGACATATCGTTCTCGATTGACCAGAACAGACAGTCATCACTCACGCTCAGTGCAACACTGAGTTCATATCATGCCCTCTTCTCACGTGACGGAAAGCTTGCTACAAGTCCCGGCTGGCTTGATATCGGGCTGTACACAGGATACATGCAGGAGCCAGGACCATCCGTATTCCTCCGCCCGGTAATAAGATTCAACTGGAGCCGGGAAAGCAACATCGCACTGCGCATCCCGCTGAGTTTCTCAATCGAAGAGGGGGCAATAACGCTTTCATCCGGCATCAGAAATGACGACTGGTTCAATTTCGGTTTCGGCAGTGATTCGACTTTCAATGTCGTATATGACTTCATCACAGACCTCTTCTCGCTTGTCGAGTCAATACACATAGGCGGAGAGGATATAGGAATATATCTCAATGCCGGGAGAAAGGGCACTGTTGATATCTCCCTCTTCAGCGACACCTACAGGAACTACGGAAAGGAGAACAGCCTGTCCCTCCTCTTCGGCTTCAGCGTGAAGGAAAAGGCTGATGTCAAGGCCTTCGTGAACAATATGGAGAGGCCTGACACATTCGCCCTTTCAATAGCCATCATGCCGATGGGTGATGACGGTCCACGGCTCATACTCGACACTGCGCTGTCCATTCTTTTCAGCGAAGATGACTACAAGGCGGAAACGGCTGTCGGACTTTCCCTTGAAAAAGATTTCTCTGCAGGAATAAGCAGTGCATTGTATGTGAACACATATCTGGACTTCACTCCTCACGGTTTCAACCTTCACATCACAAGTGCAGATGACCTCTCGCTTTCTGCAGGCCTCAGGTTTGAGGCACAGGCCGGTCATTTCACTTTTCCCTTCTCCCTTGGCTTCAACAGCGGAAAGGCAAGAGAATATTATTTCGATGCATTCACATACAGGAACCATGAGGCAATTGACAGCAGGCCGTTCCTTGAGGGTTACCACTTCTTCCTGAAAAGCGGTATCAGATGGGAGAGCGGAAGATTCGCACTCTCGCTTGACTGGCAGATCAGCTCACTGCCTTCCCTCTTTGATGCCTCTCAGAGCGATGACATCCTTTCGCTCGGCTTTTCCTACAGTACAGGAGACTTCCTCATCGGTCTCGATTTCATCAGAAGGAACCTTGTCTCATCACTCAGGCATCCGGGCAGTCCGGAGGATTTCTTCCTGAATGATGATTCTATTTTCTCCATATCGGTGGAAAAGACGCTCGGTCATCTGAGCTTCCGGGCATCACTGTATACCGCTCAGCGCTATGATGCGGATGCTGAGTATCTGAACGGGCTGAAGATGGAAAAGAACTCGACTTATCCGGCATTTTCGCTTATAACAAGCTTGAGGTTCTAAATGGAAATAAAATCACTGGACAGCACACTGAGGGCGAGGATCGCCGCAGGAGAAGTCATAGAACGGCCGCAGAGCGTGGCAAGAGAACTTATCGACAATGCAATCGATGCGGGTGCCGATGAGATCACCCTTTCAATCAGGGGTGGCGGAATCGACGAGCTCATGCTCACTGACAACGGAAAGGGAATAAGCAGGGAAGACCTGCCTCTTGCCGTAACGCAGTATGCAACCAGCAAGATATCGAAACTGGACGACCTGTACCACCTGAAAAGCATGGGCTTCCGCGGAGAAGCCCTGCACTCCGTCGCGGCTGTCTCCAAGCTAACGATCGCATCTTCATGGAAGGGGCAGCAGCCCTGGACCTATGTTGTGGACAACACAAGGGAAATAAGCCTCACCCCTCAGGGGCCGGACAGGGGTACCGTGGTGAAGGTCGAGGATCTTTTCAGCGAAATTCCCGCCCGCCGCTCATTCCTGAAACGTCCGGCAAGCGAGGGAACGCTGTGCCGCAATGTGCTGCTGAGCAAGGCAATGCCATTTGAGAACATCCATTTCACATTCATCCAGGATGGTGCCATCAGATCCGATCTTCCGAAACGGGGCACGCTTTACGACCGTGTCCTGGACATCTTCTGCGAGGACGAGGCATTCAACCGCAAGGAATTCGTCTATATGGAAAGGGAATTCGGCGACTTCAGGATAAGAATCGTCACATCACTTGCGGGAATACGCAGAAGCGACAGAAGCAGGATAAAAGTATATGTCAACAACCGCGCAGTCGAGGAGTTCTCCCTTGTGCAGGCGGTCTGCTACGGCTATGGCGAGACGCTTCCCGGCGGAAGCTTCCCCTATACGGCTCTTTTCATCGACGACAACCCCGAGCTGGTCGACTTCAATATCCATCCTGCAAAGAAGGAAGTCAAGCTCAGGAACAAGGCGGCAATACACCATGAGATCCACTCTCTAATCAGCTCTTCCCTTCCCCGCCAGATACCGGGTATCGCGGCAAGGAAAAGAGATGAGGACAGCCAGCCGTATCTTGCTCCTTCTGCGGCACAAACCCAGACAAGCTTCATCTCCCCTTCTTACGTTGCTGACAGGATAAAATATGATGGCAGCAGAAGTTATCAGGAGGCGGAAAAAGCAGGGGCAGTCTGTGAGAAACCTGCCGACAGCGAATGGCTTGAGAAAGCAAAAAAGCTTTTCAGACAGCAGGATGAGAAACAGTATGAGAAAACCCAGCTGAAGGCTGATGATTTCTGGCAAACAGAAAGCCGGCATTTCCGCTATATCGGGCAGGCATTCAGGCTTTTCCTCATCTGCGAGAAAGACAGCTGTCTCTACCTTGTGGATCAGCATGCGGCACATGAGAGGATACTCTTCAACGAGCTGAAAGAACAGAAGGATGTTCAGCAGCTGCTTATCCCTGTTGATTTCGAAGTCGACAGCGATGTGGACGCCTTCCTCTGTGAAAACGCATACATCTACACGCAGTACGGAATAAACATCGCACAGAAGGATGAGAAGCTGTGGACACTCTCCAGCATCCCTCACAGTGCGAGGGAAAACGAGAAAAGGATTGTCTCATACATCCAGAGCGCAATAGGAAGCGAAGAGGAAATAGAGGCAGGACTGTATGCCATCGTCGCCTGCAAGGCTGCAATCAAAGCCGGTGACATTATCGATGACTACACTGCCAATGCACTGCTTGAGAAGGTTTTTGAGCTTGAAGATCCGGTCTGTCCTCACGGAAGGACCTTCGTGATCAGGCTGAGCGAAGCTGAGCTGAGGGAAATGGTGGGAAGGACTAAGTGAGATTCTGAATGGCGGTTACCTCATTGCCCCAGGCATCTTTCTCACTTATTCTGACTTCTCCTGTCAGAGTGACGGCATCCCCTCCTGAAGCTGTCACTTCGCCGTCTTCCGTTGTGATGGTGCACACTCCTTCAGATACAAGAATTCCCTCCCTGCTGACATACGGTGGAATGACATCTTCCTGACGGAAAACGACATCGCCCTCTTCCATCTCTCCACGGGAGGATGTGACGGTGTATGAATAGCTTCCCTGAGCAAAAGCAGCCCCGTCACTCAGAGCAAGCTCGTCTGATGAATAAAACCCGTCGCCGTTCTTTGCAAGAGGTCCTGACCAGACAAGGCCGGAAGGATCGGAAAGTTCGAATGAATAGCTGTCATCAGGTGTGAGGACCGCACGGAAATGAAGATACGATGAGACCAGATAGGCTCCGCCTTTTTCATCAACCTCACAGGTTGTCTCACACCTGAGTGATGGAGATGAAACAGCAAAACCTTCACTGTTGCATGCAGTGAAGGCTGAACATACTGCTGTGATGATCAGGATAAGCTTACCTGACAGCCTCAAGATAGGACCTCACCGGGTTTGCATAGCTGTTGAGGATGAAAGATCTGACCTCGCTGTTGAGATGGCTGTAACGGGAAAGGAAAGCCTGTGAGTCAAATCCTTCATACTTGTCCCTGTTGTCCTCACTGCCGCTGACATAGTCATAGCTGAACCAGTTTGTATCGCAAAGGCGGTACATGGAATGTATCTGCCTGTCCACTTCAGCGGCGACTTCCTCTGCGCTTGTGTAAGCTCTGTCTGTAAGCGGAGTGCCGAATGAAATGTGTATATTCCCCTTCCACAGGCGCAGGCCTCTGATCATTGAGAACACATCCTCATTCTTTTTCTTCTCGTAATGCCCCTTGCTGATTGTCGCAACTTCCTCACGGGCTTTCGAAATGTCATTGGGATCATACTCATAGCTGACCGCGACAGGAACTATGCGGCAGGTCTTTATGACATCGGCAAAGCTGACGCCTTCCCTCTTCCTGTCAAGGTAAAGCATCTTTATGATTGAAGGATGAGTGACATCCTTTCCGTCCTTGCTCCTGCCGCTCTTCTGCGCGACCCAGATCGACTTTCCAGACTCGATCTTTCCGACAAAATATTCAGAAAGCCTGATCGTCTCCAGATACTTCTCCCTGAAAGGAAGGTCTCTTTTGACTATGATCGCACCGTTGAGCTTGAAAATATCTTCAATGAGCTGGTTTGCAAGCAGGTTGTCACCGATGGCCATCTCACACAGTGGAAGGCCGCTTTTGAAGAGTGCAAGATCCAGAAGGGCGCAGTCAAGAACGATGTCCCTGTGGTTGGAAATGAAAAGATAGCTTGTGTCAGGACTCAGTTTATCAAGACCTGAGAAAGTGAACTTGTCAGCAGAATTGGAAAGCACAGTCGGCAGAAACACGCCTACTGTTATCTTTTTCTGGAAATCATCATAGGAGTGAACCTCGTCAAGACGGCTGATGACAGCCCCGGTGAACATCTTCCTTTTCTCATATGCATCTTCATCGCTTACAGGAAACAGCGCCGTTGCAATAGCGTATATGATCTCCGGATGAGCCTTGATCCTTGCACATGCCTCATTGCACTGCCTCTCGTCAAAATACGGTTCTATATCCAAAAACTTGTTTCTGTCAAACATTCTCAATTACTCCCGCTCAGTTTCTTGATGTACTGTGTTCTCTCCCACAATCCGGTCTCCTCCATGTTTTCCTGGGCAAGTCTGCCCCTGAAATCGGAAATGGATGAGAAGCCGTGACGTGACATCCACGCTGAGAGAGTATCACACATTGTGCGGATTATTGAAAGATCCTTCAGTGCGGCAGTGCAGATCTGACAGGCAGAAGCGCCTGCAAGCAGCATTTTTATCATTGTCTCACCGTCATGAATGCCGGTTGACGCACACAGATCACACTTGACTTCCCCGCTCATGAGTGCAATCCATCTGAGGCTCTCTGCATATTCATGACTGCTTGACAGGGGATTTGCGGCCTGAGACAGAGTCATCGACTCGATGTCGATATCAGGACGGTAGAAACGGTTGAAAAGCACGAGAGCGTCAATGCCAATCACATCAAAGCCTTTTATCATATTTGCAAGGGAAGAATACCTGCTGCCGATCTTGATTGAAACCGGCCGGGATGCTTCCCTCTTCACCTTTGAAGCAAAGTCAAGAGCCAGACGGTCCACAGTCCTGCCCTCCACAGAAGCAGCTGATGCGATAGGATAGTAGTTCAGCTCGATTGCATCGGCTCCGGCATTCTCGAATTCCTTTATATATGAAACCCATGTGGAAAGATTTGTACAGTTTATCGAGGCAATTACGGGAATGGACAATTCCTTCTTCGCTTCCCTCAGCAGTTTCAGGTATTCATTCACATAATACCCCTTGCTCACGTTCTCAAAATAAAGCGCGGCATCGGCATGGGAAAGATACTCTTCATTCTGCAGCATCTCCCTGTCCACCTGACTCTCTATCTGTTCCTCGAATATTGACTTGAGAACCACTGCTCCGGCTCCTGTCTCCTCGCATTTTCTGAGATTCGCAATATCCGCGGTAAGAGGACTTGAAGCTATGATTACAGGATTCCTGAGATCCAGTGACATATATCTTGCTGAAAGATCGGGCATAAAAAAACTCCTTCTTTTTTTTCTTATCTTAAGAAGGAGTATAGCACAAATAATGAATTATTGAACCTCAATCTACAGGCTGAAGTCCCTTTATTGATATATCGACATTATAGCCCTTGGAATCAAGGTATGCGAGAATCTCCTCAAGAGAATAGCCGTCAAGCCCCGCACCCTCGCTTGAGACGAAATGCACATTCTGGCTGTCAGCCTGCACGGTGAAAGAGGGAATGATCTCGCTGGTCTGTTCGCTTGAAGTTCCGAAAAGGACAAAACCTCCGATGAAAACGACGATGAGACCGGCTGCCGCCGTGATCATCGACCCGAGTCCCATTTCCACACGGCGGCGGAAGAAACCGGGTTTCCTACCATCCTCAGAGAAAAACTTTTTCTCCAGAATCTGGTAAGTCGTATCCTTTCTGGCATTCAGCTCCTCTTCTGAAGGACCGTCTGCAGCAAGCGCCTGTGAAATCGTCCTGAGTCTTTCAAGACGCGCCCTGCAGGCAGAACAGTGAGCAAGATGCTCTTCAGTCTGGCTTTTATAAGGCTCCTTCAGCTCACCGTCCAGATAACTGGAAAGCAAAGCTTCATCAATACACATAGGCTTCATCTCCTGCTAAAGACTCTTCAAGTTTCTTTCTGGCTCTGTGAACGCGTATCTTCACATTGCCTTCGGAAATTCCAAGCACCTTGCTTATCGCCTTGTAGTCCATATTCCCGTATTCCTTCAGGATGATCACCATCCTCAGGTTCTCGGGCAGAGCGGCAACGGCAGAACGGACTTCCCTGATCGTCTCGCTGTCAAACACCTCCTTCTCTCCGCCATTGCCGGCAGAGGGGGAAAGAGAGACACCGATCTTCACTTTGTCAACCATATTGCTTTCTCTCTTCGAGCGCCTTATATGGTTGAGCGCGAGATTCTTCGCCACTCTTATCAGCCAGTATTTCGCCTCATCAGCACTGGGGAAACTGATGTTTTTCAGATAGAATCTCTCGAACGCCTCCTGCACCAGATCCTCCGCTATGTCCATATTGTAGACAACATGGTAGCAGATCTTCACCAGTACGCTGTAGCAGCTGTCATAGACCAGTCTGAAAGAAGCCGGGTCGGTACTTTTTATTTCCATATCGGTAAACGCAGTTCTCCTGAAAAGGTTACACTCTCTCAAGCTTTGCGCCCGAAGGTGTATCCACAACTTTATAGCCCATCTCCAGCAGACGGTTTCTTATCTCATCCGCACGTGCGTAGTCCTTCGCCTTCTTCGCCTCACTCCTCTGGTCAAGAAGTCCGAGAGCCTCGCCGTCAGCCTCCACGCTTTCTTCCTTCAGCGGCTCCACCTTATCAAGGGAAAGGCCGAGAATCTCATCCATCATCAGACAGGCCCTGAGCTTCTGGTCATCAGGAACATCCCTGTCCCTGAGAAGAGACCAGACCTGACTGAGTGCCTGCGGTGCCTTGAGATCGTTGTCCATTGCATCAAAGAAGGCATCGACATACCCCTGTGCTTTATTTTCAAGAACGTCTGCGGGTTTTCCCCCGGCCTTGAACTGTGCGATCTTCCGGCAGAGCCCCTGACGTGCGATGCGCGCCTGATCAAGAGACTCAAAACTGAACTTCAGCTGGCTGCGGTAATGACCGCCGAGGCAGAAGTAGCGGTAATCAAGCGCATCATAACCCTTCTCCTCGAGAACCGACAGCGTGAGGAACTCGCCGCTGGACTTGCTCATTTTGCCTTTGTCGTTGATGAGGAATTCACCATGACACCAGTAATTCACCCACGGCTTTACGCCGAAAGCGGCCTCAGCCTGCGCTATCTCGTTTGTATGGTGTACGGGAATAGCATCTATTCCTCCGCAGTGGATATCAAAATGATTGCCAAGGTATTCGCTGCTCATCGCAGTGCATTCGATATGCCAGCCGGGATATCCCACTCCCCACGGGGAAGGCCATACCATTATCTGGTCCTTGAATTTTGAATTTGTGAACCAGAGCACGAAATCCTTGGGATTCCTCTTGTTTGAATCCACCTCGATACGTGCCCCTTCCCTGAGCTCATCAAGATTCAGCTTCGCGAGCTTTCCGTAATCATCGATCGTGTCGATGGAGAAATACACATTGCCGCCCGCAATGTATGTGTGCCCCTTCTCCTCAAGCTTCTTTATGACATCGATCATCTGGTTTATATGATCGGTCGCCTTGCAGACAACATCCGGTCTGATGATGTTGAGATGACTCTCATCTTTGAAGAATGCATCAGTGTAGAAAGCCGCGATATCCCATACGGACTGTCCCTTCTCACGTGCGGATTTAGTCATCTTGTCTTCCCCGTCATCACCGTCACCGGTCAGGTGTCCCACATCCGTGATGTTCATGACATGAGTGAGCTTATAACCGTCATGAACAAGCGTGCGGTGCAGAAGATCCTCAAAAATATATGTTCTCAGGTTCCCGATATGAGCAAAGTTATAAACAGTCGGGCCGCAGCAGTACATGCCAGCCCTGCCCTCTTCGACAGGATGGAATTCCTCAATACGGCGGCTTAACGTGTTGTACAGTTTCAAAGACATTGCGTATCTCCTAAATTAAGTCAGAAGTAAATATATGTTTTTTGGCTGAAAAAGTGAACAACAATAATGAAGAGGAAAAAGATGGAACAACTTGAGGGAGTGAATCTCATCACATTGAAAAACAGAAAATGAGCCAGAAACATACATTTTTGAGTATAGAGATAAGGAACACATAAAGAGTTCCGAATCTTTATATAACAGCGGAGGTGCCGCATTGACAGATGAACTGGAAACAGAATACGGCAGCATAGTATGTGAGAAGACACTCAGGTATCAGAGTATCATGGTTGATGAGAAAACCAGACAGAGGCTGGACAGGCTCACACTTCTTGATGATTCTTTCTTCCGTCTTGTCATGAAGGACAGACCGGAGTGCATAACACTTCTCATAACAGTCATACTGGAAAAATATGACATACAGGTGGATGAAGTAATCCTTCAGGCAGATGACCATTCAGTGGAACACAGGTCGGTTGTCTTTGATGTTCTGGTAAGGGATGTTGAGGGAAACTATTACAATGTGGAAATACAGAATGGAAGAGAGGGAGCATCGCAGAGGAGGATAAGGGTAAACTCTGCACATCTTGATATGAGGATGCTTGCAAAGGGAATGAGAGCCGGTGAGATAATGGACTCATATGTGATAGTCATATGTGACGGGGATTACTTTGACAAGAAGAGGACAATAGTAGAGGTGGAAAGGTATTTTGATGACGGCAGTCCGTATAAAGACGGCAATCACATAATATATTTCAACACGAGTGTGATGGATCTGAATACACCGGAAGGAAAGCTGGCATATGATCTGAAGTGTACAGAAGTGGAGAAGATGCATTATAATGAGCTGAGAGAAGCGGTGGCCGCATATAAGAACAGTGAGACAGGAGAAAGGAAAATGAGTTCGGTATGGAAAGAAGTGGAAGATGAAGGGATGGCTAAAAAAGCATCTGCGATTGCAAGGAATCTTCTTGCGGAAAAGCTCCTTAGTGACGAGAAAATCGCACAGGTGACGGGACTGTCCCTTGATGAAGTCAACAGGATAAAGTCACAGATGAAGATGTGATGAAGATCAAGGCAGAGTTCAGTGCGAACTGAGTCCGTATGATTCTTTTCTGGCTGCAGCGTATGCCTGTGTGAGCATGACTGCAGCTTTTTCAGATGATGTCAAAGCTTGTTTCATGAGCCGGATGGCGGCTCATGAAATGTTCACTCCTCATTATTCCATCAGGCAATGGAAATGCTCAGCCATTTCCCTTATACTCACACATGTGGAAGTTTTCAGTGAACTGATCAGAAGCGGAATCAGAATCGAGAAAGATTTCGAAATGAGCAAGATGACAAGCTTCAGGACAGGAGGATATGCCGACTACATAGCATTTCCCGAACACATAAACCAGCTTGCCGCCATACTCGCCCTCTGCAACGACAAGGGAATACCCGTCACTGTTGCCGGGGGGCTTACCAACTGCCTTGTCTCTGATGACGGCATCAGGGGACTGGTGCTGTGCACAAGACACATACGGGGACTCGTCATGAAAGGCGGTCTTTTCATCGCCTATGCAGGTGAAAGTCTTGAAAACGTGATCAACAAATCGATAGAACATCATCTGACAGGTCTGGAGGAACTGGGCGGCATTCCGGGCACCACAGGCGGTGCGACATGGGGCAATGCCGGGGCCAACGGAGTATCCATCTCCACATATTTTTTCTATGCCGACTACATAACCTCAGACGGCAAGCTCAAGAGGATGCCATCATACTGCGATGCATTCTCTTACAGGAAATCCCCTTTCCAGAAGGGCGACATCATTCTTTCAACCGCATTCCGGCTCAAGGCGGACAGGAATACCGCAGAGGCAAGGGAGAAGAAAGAATACTACAAGAGGGAAAGGAAACTCAAAGGACAGTATGATGCGCTCAGCGCAGGCTGTTTCTTCCGCAATCCTCCCGCCATGAGCGCCGGCAGTCTGATTGAACAGGCAGGACTCAAGGGTTTTTCGCACGGCGGCGCGATGGTAAGCGACAGACATGCGAATTTCATCATAAATACAGGAAACGCAACATCCAAAGACATTTACGAACTCTCAGAGCTTGTGGCAAATGCCGTCGAGAAGAAATCCGGTATAAAACTTGAAAGGGAAGTCACTCTTTTAGGGAAGTTCCAGTGAGACAAGAGTGTCTATCCTGCCGCTGCTTTCAGCCTTGAATGACATTTCAATGTTCCTGTACCTGACTGCATATTTCACTCCGAAGCTCATATCCTCAATGAAGAATGTTGCACGTCCTGCAGTATATGAAAGACTTGCTCCTGTATCCGAAGACCATGATACGGACAATGGACCGGCGGTAATCGAGAACCTGATGCCGCTCTCCCATATTCCCCTTTGTGAAAAGAAGGCCTCCTGTTCCGATGACAGACGGAAGTGGGACCAGGAAAATTCGGACTTCATCCTGCACTCGATTTGTCTGAATGTTCCAGCCCTCACCGGATCATTCAGATAGCTGACTGAAAGGCTGAAGTCAAGATGCTCACTCTCAAGTGCCATCATATATGATTCCTTCACCGCCCAGCCACCAAGCAGGACAGCCTCCCCTCCTCTTGTGTATGCAAATGACAGTCCCCTGAATGAAAGACCTGCACAAACAAGAAGATCAAGGGATACGGGAGTGTGGGAAAGCTTGATCTTGAAAAGAAAATGGTCATCCATATAGCCGGCTTGCAGCACATCAGCCTCATAACCGTACCGCTCATTGTATGAAAGGAAGTATTCATCATCGATGGTGTCTGCAGCCGCATGGGCATAGCCTAACAGGAAGCCCCCGATATCGAGGGAAAAGCCTGTTATGAAACGCGGGGATGTAAGGAAGAAGAAACTTGCCCCGTCAAAACTGAGGCTTATACCCTTCACCGCTTTCACCCTGCCTCCTTCCACGCCTTCAAACGAAGCAGAACGGGAATCAAGAAGTGAATGCATCAGAGTGTTTCCACCCTGGCTTCCTATCCGCACGGGTCCTGCATCCATCCTCATATACCCGCCTGCTGTATTGAACGACACATGAGCACTGGAGAAAGAAAGGGAATATTCACTGCTGCTGAAAGAAAGCACAGAGGCCGGCAGCATCAGGGCAAGGTTCAGGAACAGAAACACACAAACAGACTTTCTCATATTCCTATATACAAAAAAACACGGGTATTTGTGCAAAAAGCAAAAGACGGAAAGTTGAACATTCGTCTTTTTAGTGGTTAAATGAATTGTCTGTATATGCACACAATCTTTAGGAGTTTTATATTATGGTTATTCTTACACTGAACTGCGGAAGTTCCTCTGCAAAGTACCAGGTCTATGACTGGGACAACAAAGACGTCCTTGCTGTGGGCGTCGTCGAGAGAATCGGTCTGGAATACTCGACCATCGAGCAGAACGCGACAGGCAAGCCCGAGTACGAGGCACGTTTCTCAAGCCCGACACACATGGAAGCCATCGAGCTCATCCTCAAGATGCTGGTCGATCCCGAGTACGGCTGCATCAAATCCCTTGGCGAGATCGGAGCTGTCGGTCACCGCGTCCTCCACGGCGGAGAGTATTTCAAGAAATCAACACTCGTTACAGATGAGGTCATAGAGAAGCTCAAGACAATCATTCCTCTGGGACCGCTCCACATGCCGGCCAACATCATGGGCATTGAAGTCGCCCGCAAGCTCATGCCGGATGTGCCTCAGGCAATCATCATGGACACAGCATGGCATCAGACAATGCCGGAAGAAGCCTATATGTATGCCGTACCATATTCCTGGTACAAGGACTTCAACGTGCGCCGCTACGGTTTCCACGGAACAAGCCATCTGTACTGCGCAAAGAGAGCCGCAGTGCTTCTTGGAAAGGAGAACAAGGATACGAACGTGATCATCCTCCATATCGGAAACGGAGCTTCCGCATGTGCTGTCAAGAACGGCGTATGTGTTGAAACCTCAATGGGTCTCACCCCGCTTGAAGGTCTCGTGATGGGAACACGCTCCGGCGATATCGATCCGGCAATCGTTCCTTACATCTGCAAGAACCTCGGTGTCACAGTCGAAGAGATGGACACAATCCTCAACAAGAAATCTGGTCTTGTCGGTCTTTGCGGAAAGTCTGACAGAAGAGATGTGCACACAGCTGCCGACAACGGAGACAAGATGGCACAGCTTGCAATAGACATGGAATGCCACAGAATCAAGAAGTACATCGGTGCATACGCTGCCCTTCTCGGCCGTGTTGATGCAATTGTCTTCACAGCAGGTGTCGGTGAAATGGGCGAACACATCCGCCGCGGTTCTCTTCGCGGTCTTGAAAGCCTCGGCATCAAGATGGATGAGGACAAGAACAACCTCTCACACTGCCGAAATGCAGAGACCTGCATCTCAACTGACGATTCCCCTGTGAAGATCTTCGTCATCCCGACAGATGAGGAGCTGGTAATGACAGAAGATGCATATGCCCTCATGAACGGCACATACGATGTCCACACCAACTTCCACTACACATTCGAGGATCCGACCTATGTCAACAAGGCAAGGGAAAGAGGTCTTGTCGAAAACCTCAAGAAGAAGCCTGAACTCAAGTCAATCATTGTAAGACCTGCAGTGAAATAACAGAAGGCGGAAAACACATCATATTCAAAGGCTTTCGGGTAAGTTCCTGAAAGCCTTTTTCATCAGAAGAGGCAACACATCATCAATAACAATAACTGAACACCGTATTAAAAAAGTCCTCCCAATCCCATGCGGGAAAAGGAGGTGATGAGTATGTTTAAAATAGTACTAGAGCTTGCTCTGATGCTTCTAAGGATTCTTCATGAAATTCTTGGTCTTGTTAAGGATATAAAAAATCCTCGCCGTCCTAAAAGCTAATGGGTAAGCGAGGAAACTCAAATTAACCAGAGGTCACCGTCTTGCTGGCGACTCTTTCTATCTGAATAATAAAATCCGAAGAACAAAGAAATCAACACTTTTCTCTAAATTTGTTTATATAATGTACTTAAATTACGGATTTTCATAATCTGAACACCATACAACACGTAAAATCAGTAATTTAAGGGAAAATAAGCTTGCGTACTCTCCTCTTCTTCTGTTAGGATACACAAGTCGTCAGCAGATGTGAGACGGTGGCCTCCTGCGTCCCGCGGGAGGAGTCCTCCCAATCCCATGCGGGAAAAAGGAGGTGATGATTATGATAAAAACAGTATTGGAGCTTGCTCTGATGCTTCTGCGGATCTCCAGAGAGGTTCTCGGCCTGTTGAAGGATACAAAAAATCTCCGCCGTCCAGACCAAAGGTAGCGGAGAATTTTTTCCATAAACCAGAGGCCACCGTCTTGCTGGCGACTCTTTCTATTTGAATAATAAAATATGGAAAGCAAAAAATCAATCTTCATTTTATCGAAACTTGAACTGAAATTCGGTAAAAGTTCAGAATTCACTAAACTCAATTTATAAGGAAATATGCTTTTTGTATTTAAATAAATATTTTGTTTACTTATATTTATACAAACTACTCAGAACAAAATCAAGCAATATCCTTTAGTGTCACTTCAAATATTTCATAAAAATGGTTCATAAAACAATAAAATCAAGTCAGAATTCCACTCTAATGTGAGCCGGTTTACGGCTTTTCCGTGTATAAGTGAATATGAACAAATTTGAAACAGAAGAAGTCATAAACAGAAATGCCAGCGAGATTTTCAAAATAGACTATTTACGGCCATACCAGCTCCTGATAACCTCTGCACTCCTTGAGGAAGACAACAGGCAGAACCTTCTTGCCGTGCTTCCCACCGGAAGCGGGAAAAGTCTCTGCTTCATGCTTCCGGCTGTAATGCTTGAAGGCATAACAGTAATTGTCTATCCCCTGCTTTCCCTGATGAGTGATCAGGAAAAGCGTTTCAGAAAGCTTTCAATACCCTGCACTCTTCTCAAAGGAGGACAGAGTAAGGAAGAGAGAAATGAAGTTTTCAGGAAACTGTACAGAAAAGAGGCAAAGATACTCATAACGAATGTCGAGATGCTTAACCAGCACAGGATAAGGAACAATCTTAAAAGGATGAAAATATCGCTGCTGGTGCTGGATGAAGCCCACACTGTGATAGCATGGGGAAACTCTTTCCGTCCTGCATACAGAAGCATAAAGGAAGTATGTGATGAACTCCGCCCCGGCAGGATCGTGGCATTCACTGCCACAAGCGACAGGAAATGCACGGAAGAACTCAAGGAAACCGTACTTGGCAATGATGCGCTTGTGATCTTCGGCGGTTCTAACAGAAGCAACATAATCTACCACAGAGTAAAGACTCTTTTCCCCCTGCTTGACATCATTCATATTCTCTCAAGTCCGGCATCACGCCCTGCTCTGGTTTTCTGCCAGTCAAGGGAACTTACACAGCAGCTTGCCTCAAGACTTTCTCCGTTTTTCAGAACGTATCACTACCATGCCGGCCTTGATAAAGACATACGAAGCGAAATCGAGAATTCATTCTACAGCGACAGGGAAGCCGTGATGGTTTCAACATGTGCCTACGGCATGGGTGTCGACAAGAGCGATATAAGAACTGTTATACACTACTCTCTTCCGCAGACTGCCGCGGACTATCTTCAAGAGTCAGGCCGTGCAGGACGGGACGGTAAGACAAGTCATGCCTATGCATTCCTCGGCAACTCTTTTCATGAAAGTCAGCTTGAGGAGCTTTTCAGTAAAAATGAATGCATCCGTGAAAACCTCATAAAGGCAATGGGACAGGCTGTGGATGAGGAATGCACCGGCTGTGATGTCTGCAACCGTACTGACCACATTCCTCAGGGAGCTGTGGAAACATACAGGCAGCTCAGGTTACCTTATCTTTACAAGAAGGACACGCTTATAAGGAAACTCCTGCATAAGGAACCTTTCACAATTCTAAGTGAAAGGGAAATAGCGGAAGGCATAAGCCGCATGCTGAAATACAATATGATTATCTCCAGATTTAACCGTCTCAGACGAGGTAAAACAATTGCCAAAGACTCCGGATATGGTAGAATGGAGAAAAACATCAACCAGGAGAAAACAAATGAAGGATATCAGCCATCTGTATAAGGATCTTTACGGTGATAAATATGACAGGAATGACATGGACCAGCGTTATGAGTCTCTGCTCAGAAGGCATGAGGAGCTTTTCGGTGTAAGTGAGGACAAGGTCGCCCTATTCTCCACTGCCGGCAGGACCGAGCTTGCCGGAAACCACACTGACCACAACCTCGGCATGGTCATAGCCGGCACCATCAACCTCGATACCATCGCAGCAGTATCGCTGAGAGGTGACAGCAAGGTCATCGTCAACAGCGAAGGCTTCCCTGAAGTCGTTGTCGACATAACGGATCTTGAAATCAAGAAGGAAGAAGAGAATACAACACATGCACTGCTGCGCGGTATTGCAAAGGCCTTCACTGACAGGGGAATAAAGATCGGTGGCTGGCAGGCAAACACCACAACAAGAGTTCTTAAAGGTTCAGGCCTTTCCTCCTCCGCCGCCATTGAGGTTCTCTGTGCAGAGATCTTCAACAACCTCTTCAACGAAGACAAGCTGGAACCTGTCGAGCTTGCAAAGATCAGCCAGTATGCTGAGAACGTATACTTCGGAAAGCCCAGCGGCCTGATGGATCAGATCGGCTGTGCACAGGGCGGTGTTGTCGGTATTGATTTCAAGGACAGCAAAAATCCGGTCCTCACTCCCATCGCAGTCGACTTCGAGAAATTCGGCTATGATCTTGTCATTGTCGACACTAAAGGCAACCATGCAGATCTCACAGGTGAGTATGCAGCAGTTCCCGTGGAAATGAAGGAAGTCGCCGCTTTCTTCGGCAAGTCAGTCCTACGTGAAGTCGATTATGAGGAATTCATCGACAGCCTGCCCCAGCTCAGGGAGAAGATCAGAAATGACAGGGCAATTCTCAGAGCATTCCACTACTTCAATGAGAACCTCAGGGTGAAGGCAATGCTTGACTGTCTCAAGGAAGATGATTTTGACAGCTACCTCTATTACGTTGAGGAAAGCGGAAACTCCTCATTCAAGTATCTTCAGAATGTCTACCCCGCCATCAACGTGAAGGAACAGGGGCTTTCCATTGCACTTGCCGTAAGCGAGGACTTCCTCTACGGCGAAGGTGTGTGCCGTGTACACGGCGGCGGCTTTGCCGGAACAATCCAGGCTTATGTGCCCAAGGATCTGACTGAAGCCTACATAGAGCTCATCAACAGCATCTTCGGCCCGGGCTCCGCAACCGTTCTTGCAATCAGAAAGAAGCCTACATGCCGCCTTATCTGAGGAAAACAGGAAAACAGAAGAGAAAAACAACTGAATACCAATCAGTAACGAAAGAAGCCTGACTCCGGGAAAAGGAATCAGGCTTCTGTTTATGAAGTTGATATATCTCAGATTGAATATCCGACGGAAAGGCCGAAACCAAGCTTGTTGAGACTTGTCGATGCCTCCACCGTGAAGTTATGGAAATCAATACCGAAGCTCAGCTTTGAATATCCAAGATGTGTATTTATGCTGAAATCCTCGTTGATATCATAGGTGAAACCAAGCTTCGGAATTGCAAAGAAGTTATAGTCATAACCACTCACTTCCCTGTCCCAGATCACCTGATTGATGACATCGCTGAACTCAACCACAAGATGATACGGACCGTAATCCCAAAGTGCCTTCAACACAAGATCCATCGGCTGGTAATAGACATCCATCTCATCAAATCCGTCATAACTTCCACTCAGGTCATTAACATCAAGGTAATAATACTTCCTGAAGCTTGCCACATTGGTTAAATCCAAAGTGAATGCAAGAGTCTCATTCTGACGGTACATGCCTCCAAAATTAAGACCGAATCCAAGCCCCATGTCGAGAGTGAAATTCGGATCACCAGTAAAAGCAAAAAGAATATCATCTTCAAACCTTGCAGCAAGAAGGTCATTATTCGAAATTCTGGCCTGTCCTCCAGCTAGCACATCAAGAGCAACACCTACACTGAATTTATCCGATAAGATATTGAACGCATAAGCAAAATCTGCCCTGACATCAAATGCAATGACACTCTTCTGATTGGAAAGCATGTTCTCAGGAGTCATGAACCCTGCATCTGCCTTGATTCTCCATGCAAAGCCGTTTGAATAGGATGCACCACCGTGAAGACTAAGACTAAGATTCACATCACTATACAATTTTTCATCATCAAGTAAATCATTCTGAATTGCATTGTATACAGCAACTGCCTTATGTGTTGAATCAAAACGATTGTTGAATGAATCTGACAGATAAGCTCTTATCTGAGAAACATACACATCCATTTGTTCTTCTGACATTGTATCACGTGGCATACTTGGCAAGTTACTTATATCAAAACTAAACACTTTTTCAAATTCATCTTCGTATAACTGTCTTGTCCAATTATCTATTGAATAGAAATAATCATACAGTGAATCTACATATTCATCTTCACTTAGCTTGTTTACAGGGTTTGAAAGATAGGAAAGATAATCTACAGCACCAAATGTATTGATCTCAAAACCGAATGGTGATATTTCTTGTTGCTCTGTAAATCTGGCAGGAGATGTGAAGATATCTTCTGTTGTGTAAAATGGATCATAATATGGATTCATCGCAAAAATAGCACTACCTGTAAGCATTAAACAAAGCAATATAGCTATAAACTTCTTCATTCTGCACCTCCTGTTGCATCTTCAACCAAGCCCAATGCCCAGACATAACCATTAATTACATTTTCATCAGATAAATATGTTGGGAATGTTGTCTTTTGATTTGTTTGCAATCCCATGGAAGCCCAGCTACCCTGAGGTGCCTCATTTATAAACTTTATATATGGAATAACCATATTACCAATTCTTTTCTCACAAAATTCAAAACTTGTTGAAGCCGAAAATGTTGAAGATGGAGTAAACGAAGTTTTAGAAATAGATGTATACGTAATAGTCTTTACAAAATCTTTCTTTATTTCCGACAGACCTTCTCCTTTTTGTATATTCCATGACGTTGTAGGGATATTAATCCCTTTCTTTTTCCATTTTCCTTCATTTATTAAGTAAGCATCATTTTGCTTTGAGAAATCAATATTATTTTCAGAAAGTCCATTTGCTGTTTTAACATATCCATCAATAGAAGGCTCTGCTAAACTACCCAAACCTTCAGAATCATCCACAAGAGGCATTAATCTATATTTTGACTTTGAATAACTTTCTGTCTTATCTAGATTAGGCATTTCTGTATCATTACCAGAAAAGTACACGTAATAAGGATAATCACTACCTACAGGAGAATCTGTAACATAAATAATAAAATTCCTGTTAGTTAGTCCCTCCAAATCGCCTTCCCATTTAAAATACTTATTTCCGAAGCTCTTTGTATTAAATGAATCAAGCACTACTGTAATACGATCGGCTTCTTTAGTCGCTCTTAAATTGAGATTTGGATACCTTGTATTACTGCTGAGTCCATTTATAACCAACAGATATGTACCATCTCCTTGCTTAATGTATTCAAAAGTACTGGGTGTACTAGGTGTTGAAAGCTTTATATCTGTTGCAGGATCAATTATCTGATCAGAGAATTTGACTTTAAGGTCAACACTTCTGTAATTAGGAGTAATTTCAAGAACAGTGATTGGAGTAATTGTATCTACATAATTACTTATATATTCTTCTCCTGCTGATGTTGTCTTTGCATAGAACAAACCAGCTTCAAGACTTGGAATCTGATCATAAGCAAATGTTGCAGAATTTCCTGTTACATCAACAGTAGCGAGTTCTATATCTGTAGTATCATTTACAAGCGTTACTGTACTTATTCCTGTTAAATCCTCAGCAATTTCCACAACAAAACCTGTGTTTTCCTCTTCTGAAAGAACTAGTTTAACTTCATTAGTAAAAGGCCCTACTTCCACACTTGAAAAAATTGTAGGATACTCATTTTCTTCTCCAGCTTTTTTCTGATAAACATCAAATATATAAGACTTGTCTTTCTCAAGATTTGAGATATGCAACATCATCTTTCCATCGTTTATATTAGGAAGTAAATCAGATACAGATAGTCCTTCTATTGGATCCCCGTTACTATCTTCTTTAACATCAACTTTATACATCATTCCTGCAGGAGGTGAATCGAGATACAGAACAGCATCTGTCTCATTTCTGGCATAAAGATTAACAACAGGAGCTGTTCCTTCAATAGCTATACTGTATTCCGTGTAGCCAATATTAACCCACTCTTCTGTACCAACATCACTGGGGACTTTTCCATACAGATAAATTTCACCATTATACTGGTTACCAATATCCTCACTGGGGATTGTAAATTCGTAGTTAGCCCCCCCTATAACCTTTATTTCACTGTCAGGGATCTCCTCAATATCTGAGCTATTTATATCGTAACCATATTGAGCAATGTAAGGCACAGCATTGAAACGGAGTTTTAAAGCAGCAGAAGTTCCATCCTGTGTTGCTGTCAGAGTTGTAGAATATTTTCCACCGATTTCAACAGACGGCAGATTATCATAAACCACCTGTGAACACGATACTGCCAGAAGAACTGTCAGCAGTATTAGAATTACTTTTTTCATTGGAATCTCCCCGGATTCAGATTTTATCGAACATTTTTGATAGTTTTTGTTCGAAAACACCTAAACAATAACCATATGGAGACTTTAAGGCAAGATCAGGAATGCTCCCTTCCGTTCTTTTTATGACAATCTGAAGAGAATGCACAGCCGCTGCAGGAAGAGGAACAGGAACCCTTCCCTTTTCCCATGCTGCGTATGGCAAGAATGACGCACAGTGCTATTACTGTCAGGACGAATACGGTGGCCATTTGTGAACTCCGTTTGAAATCTAATATTTATCTTTGTTTTTTTCAAATGACGTACTGGTCATTAGTTTTAATTTTATCTAATATAGCGGGCTGTGAGCACAACAACTAATACCGGTACAAACAAGATTCTGGATGGCGTAATCTGGAAGGGAATCCTCTCATTCTTCTTCCCGATCCTGCTGGGAACTTTCTTCCAGCAGCTCTACAACACAGTCGATGCCGTTGTCGTGGGACAGTTCCTCGGCAAGCAGGCGCTTGCCGCTGTGGGAGGCGGAACCTCGACGATCATCAACCTGCTGATCGGCTTCTTCACCGGTCTTGCATCCGGTGCGTCTGTCGTGATCAGCCAACGTTTCGGCTCAGGCAAGTACGACAGGGTCTCGAATGCCATTCACACCTCCATCGCACTTTCCATCGTGGGAGGTATCATCATATCAATCTTGGGATATGCGACCACGGACTGGGCGCTTGAGGCGATAGGAACACCACAGGATGTCATGCCTCTGGCATCCCTTTACATGAAAATATATTTCGCAGGATCACTCACCCTTGTCATCTACAACATGGCATCCGGTGTCTTCCGTGCACTTGGGGATTCAAGGCACCCTCTCTACTTCCTCATCTGCGGATGCGGTGTGAACATAGTCCTTGACGTTGCATTCGTCGGTTTCTTCGGCATGGGAGTTGAAGGTGCGGCCATCGCAACAGTGATCTCACAGCTCATTTCAATGATTTTCTCACTGATCTGGCTGAGGAAGCTTCCAAAGGCATACCGCCTGAGCATGAGGAAGATACGCTTCGTGAAGGCTGAACTCACAGATACGATCAAGATCGGTTTCCCTGCCGGAATCCAGTCAATCATGTACACGATCTCGAACCTCATCATTCAGTCGAACATCAACTCATTCGGCACCGACACCGCTGCCGCGTGGTCGGCATACGGCAAGATCGATGCGACATTCTGGATGATCGTCAACGCTTTCGGTATCGCCATGACAACCTTCGTAGGTCAGAACTACGGCGCAGGAAAGCTGGACAGGGTGAAGAAAGGTGTGAGACAGACACTGGGAATGTCAGCAGGATCAACGATTGTCATCTCCGTACTCTTCTGTCTCTTCGGCCGCTATGCATACATGCTCTTCACAACTGATGCCGCCGTCATCGACATCGGCATGGAGATACTTCTCTTCATCGTGCCGACATACATCACATACATTGCAATTGAAATCCTTTCCGGTGCGATAAGAGGTGCGGGAAAGTCATTGATCCCGACTGTGATATCAATCACGGGTGTATGTCTCCTGCGCATACTCTGGCTTGAGATTGCGGTACCTGTGATTCCCAACATCAAGACAGTATGTGCCGCCTACCCGATCACATGGACAGTCACAAGCATCATGTTCTTCATCTACTATAAAAAAGGCTCATGGCTTTCAGACAGACACCATGAGCTCAAGCTTAAGTGGCTCAAATTCAAGCACCACACAAACTGATCAGTCGAACAGTCTGTGGTAATCGGAGGGAATCTCCTTATAGCTGACAGGCCTGTCGAGAAGACTCTTCAAGGCAGGCGGAAGCGGGACTTCGGTGCCGATGAGAGGTTCCACTATGGTCTCGAACTTCGCAGGATGCGCGGTTGAAACCAGAAGGACATTGTCCTTTCCGTCCAGGAGACGTTCCCTCACCCTTTCACCGCATGCTGTATGGGGACACATGATATAGCCGTCCTTACTGTACACTTTCTTTATTGTTTCCCTTATCTCGTCATCGCTTACCGAGGCGGCTGAAAGATGCGCCCTGACTTCCTCGTATGTCGGGTAAAGAGAGAATATCCTCTCCATGTTTGAAGGAGCACCCACATCCATCGCATTTGCAAGTGTCTTCACTGACGGACGCGGTCTGTATTCTCCGCTTTCAAGGTAATCGGGGATGGTCCTGTTTGCATTCACGGCAAGAACTATCCTCTCGATCGGAGCTCCCATGCTCATGGCCCAGTAGGCACCGGTGGAGTTTCCTACATTGCCGGAAGGGATGACGATGACAGGTTTCTTCCCGTTTTCCTTTTCATAAACCATCGATGCATACACATAGTAGACCATCTGAGGCAGGAGACGTCCGAGGTTGATTGAGTTCGCAGATGAAAGACCTGCACTGTACTGAGGATCGACAAAGGCATCCTTCACCATCTTCTGACAGTCATCGAAGCTTCCCTCCACCTCGTATGATGATATGTTGCCATCCCAGCATGTGAGCTGTTTTTTCTGCCGTTCGGCAACCCTTCCCTTCGGAAAGAGCACCTTCACTGAAAGATTCTGTCTGTTATGGAAGGCTGCGGCCACAGCGCCGCCTGTGTCCCCGCTGGTTGCGACAAGGATACAGAGCTTCCTGTCATGACGGACAAGAAGCTTTTCCATTGAAAATGCAAGGAAGCGTGCACCGAAATCCTTGAAGGCAGAAGTCGGGCCGTGGAAGAGCTCAAGCACAGTTGAATCTGAAAGCTTTTTCAACGGGATGGGGAAATTGAAAGCGGCGCTGCAGATATCCTCCAGCTCGCCTTCAAGCTCATCGCCTTCGAAGAAAGGTTTCAGGACCATGGCGGCAAACCTGCCGTATGGCATGTCCACGGAAAGAGAGGAAGGAAGTGATGGGAGATGATCCGGCACGAAAAGACCGCCGTCTTCCGCAAGGCCCTTAAGTATTGCATCGCTTGCCTTCAGTTTATTGTTTCTGTTCTTATCGCGTGTTGAGTAATAGTACATATGAGTCAAATCTCCTTTTTCAGATAAGTCCTGCCCCCAGATACACTGACAGACGGATGAGATCGCTGAAGACACCGCCGGCAGTAACCGCAGGACCGGCTCCCGGTCCCTTGATCACAAGCGGCTGTTCCTCGCTGTAGCGCGCTGTCGTGAATGCTATGATGTTGTCGGTACCGCCTACCTGGGCAAACGGGTGAGAAAGAGGAAGAGCAGTAAGGGACACAGAACATTTTCCATTGTCCACACAGCCTATGTAACGCAGGCACTTCCCTTCTCTCTCAGCCTTCTCGTATCTCTTCTTTATGTCATCATCGAGCTCAGTCAGCCGTGCAAGGAACTCATCCCTGCTTACATCTTTCAGCGAAGACGGGACAAGTGACTCGACCTCAAGTTCCCCAAGTTCGACATGAGAGCCGATCTCACGGGCGAGGATGACAGTCTTTCTGGCAACATCCATACCTGAAAGGTCATCACGGGGATCCGGCTCGGTGAAGCCCATTTCACGGGCTTTCAGCACAAGCTGGCTGAAAGGCGTGCTGCCGTCGTAATTGCAGAAAAGCCATGCGAGGGTGCCGGAGACAATACCTTCGATCTTTCTCACCTCATCACCTGTCTGTATGAGGTCATTGAGGGTATTGATGATTGGAAGTCCAGCACCGACTGTGGTCTCATACAGGAATCTCTTGCCGGATTTCCGGCTCACTTCCATCATTTCCCTGTAGTACTCATAACTTGCGGTACAGGCTTTCTTGTTCGGTGTTATGATATGGAAATTCTCAAGCCATGATGCATACTGCATGGCAAGTTCCTGACTTGTGGTGCAGTCGATGAGAACCGCATGAGGATAGTAGGACGCACCTACATGACGGAGGAACTCTTCCCTGTCCAATGGAACCGAGCAGAGACGGAACTGTTCTCTCCATGAAGAGAGATCAACACCGTCCTCGGCCAGAAGCATTCTTCCGGAGTTTGCGATACCGCGTATCCTTATGTCGAGGTCGAACTGCTTTCTCAGTCTGTCCTGTTCCTGTGCAAGCTGGTCAAGAAGCGTTCCTCCTATGTTGCCCGGACCGAATAGTCCGACTGAAAGAGTCTGCGCGGAAAGGAAGAATGAGGAGTGAAGCGCACTGAGGGCCTTATGTGAATCCTTCTCGCTTATGACTGCAGAGATGTTTCTCTCTGATGACCCCTGTGCAATTGCACTTACGTTGACACCGGCACGGGCAAGTGCGGAGAAGAATTTGCCGGACACACCGATCTGACCGCTCATCATCTCGCCCACCGCCGCAATGATCGCCATGCCGCTGACGGCGGAAATAGATGCGATCTGATGCGAATTGAGCTCGGAGGCGAATTCATGCCTGGTTCTGGCGGCAGCCGCAGTGACCTGGCTTGAAGGCACCGCAAAACAGATTGAGTATTCACTTGATGCCTGTGAGATGAGGATCACTGAAATACCGGCTTCACGCAGCGAATTGAAAAGTCTTGATGAAATACCCGGCACACCGGACATACCGGCACCTTCGACATTTATTATCGAGATGTTTCTCATGACGGAGAAAGCCTTCACCGGATAGCGTCTGTCTTTTGCACTGACACTGTTCGTGATCAGCGTTCCCACGTTTTCCGGCTCATACCAGTAGCGGAGTTCTATCTCGAGGTTCGCACTCTGTGCCGGTATGAAGGCATGCGGGTGGACAATCGGGGCACCGAAGAAGCTGAGCTCGGTCGCCTCGGCGTAGGTGAGCCGTTTTATGACTCTGGCAGATGGAATCTCGCGGGAACTTGCGGAGCAGAAAAGCGAACGTGTGTTCCAGTATGTGATGTCGGCACCGCACTGTGCGGCAATGAGGGCCGCAGTGTATTCACTTTCCCCTTCTCCAACATAGGTGCTTGTCGGACTCTGCTCAAGCGTGCCGTACACAAGGGTGACACCGTTTGTGAAACTCCTTGCCCTGAGCGAGGTTCTTGTCTCTATCGCAGTACAGCTGATTCCGTTTCTCGCAAGATAATCGCAGGCGACAGCGGCAAGAAAGGTGCTTGTGAGGGAAGAAAAATAATTCTCCGTGTTCTTTGAAACATCCTCAAGCAGCCATACAGAACGGAGAAGATCCTCCATATCCTCAAAATGACGGCGGAGCTCATCATCCACGAAAGCGGAGCTTGACGTTTTTGAAAGGAAATCTTCCCAGCTGTTCTGGCTCTTCTCAAGCAGGGACCACAGCTTCTCGTCCTTCATCGCGGCGTTTGCAAGCAGATGTGAGAAAGACAGCTCACCGCTTCTCACCGGCGATATGACAACAACCTGACAGGGGTTATCATACAGGGAAAGGACCGACCTCAGTTTTTCGATCCCGCCCAGTGACGAGATCATCCCCCCTTCTATTGCATGTACTCTTACAGTTTCCATCCGCACCTCTTTTATTTTTCACATATCCTCTGAATACAGAAAGAGCCCGCATACGGGGCCCTTGTTCAGAAACGAAAAAATTTTATGATGAATATTTACAGCAGGTTATACGACCTTCTGGATCTTTCCGCTTCTGAGACAGCGTGTGCATACCTTTATTGTCTTAGGTGTGCCGTCAATGATTGTCTTGATTGTAACAAGATTCGGTCTGAATTCTCTCTTCTTTGTTACGCCAATGTGCTGTCCGACACCACCTTCCTTCTTAGGCTTACCTTTACGAGGAACAACCTGTCCTGCAACAGTACCTTTTCCGCAAATGTCACATCTTCTTGCCATGATTATATCCACCTTAGTCAGTTTATTATTTTATATCAGCTATAGGCTCTTCTGTACGAATCTGTTACAATCCGTGAGCATGAACAGAGAAGCGAATCGCCGCAACGTATTAGACTCTATCAAAAAAAGAGAAAGTTTGTAAAGTGGATTCTACCACAATTCTTTCAATTATTGTAATGTTTTAGGGATGAGCGGGAATTTACTGGTCCTCGTGCCTGACATACCGGCAGAAGGAAAAACAAGAGAAGCAAGAAAGGCTGTCTACGCACAGTGCGGCGAAGCATCGCTTTATGCCCTTCCCCCTGTCATAATCCTCGGCAAGACGGAGAAAAACGGCTTTGAGAGGAAAAGCTGGCATAAGGACATCACACTGACCTCTGCCGATGCGCTCATGAGCGTTTTCGGTTTTGTCCTTCATGAGAAAGAGACAGTTACGGCAATACAGAAGGAACTTGGACTTGAAGTCACACCTTCCGGCCTTTATATCGCAGCGGTGCCGGTTCCTCTTCCCGGCAATATTGAAATAAAGATGAAAAGACTGAGGCTAGCCATGCTGAAGAAGACAGAGTGCGGCTATTATTTCCTGCAGTAGTCCCTTACCGGACAGATGTCACATTCCGGCTTTCTGGCATGGCAGTATTTCCTTCCGTGGAGATTGAGAACCATTGAAAGGCGGAAAAGCTCGTCTTCGTCAAACTCTTTTCTTATGTCTTCCTCGATTTTCGCTGGATCAGTGCTGTTCGTATAGCCAAGACGTCCTGCCACACGGGCAAAGTGAGTATCCACGATCACGGCACCGCGGCCGAGAATATGACCTATGTAGCAGTTGGCTGTCTTCCGCCCAACTCCAGGCAGTTTCACAAGCTCATCTATGGTATCGGGGATGAAGCCGAGCTCATCTATTTTAGCGGCAAGAGCCTTGAGGTTTTTCGCCTTCGCACGGTAGAAGCCGAGCGGATGGAGTATTTCCTCCAGCTGGGTAATATCGGCAGTGGCAAGTTTTTTCACCGTGTCGTATTTTGAAAACAGGATAGGTGTCACTTCATTGACTCTTTTATCGGTTGTCTGTGCTGAAAGAAGAACGGATGAGAGAAAGCGGAAATCATCTCTCTCATCAAGGAAATTTATATCTTCAGGATAAATATCCGACAGTATGTGGAAGGCATCTTTGTTCATGTGAAACAGTCTAACAATTTTGAATTATTTATAGAATCTCTCTTGACTCTTTTTACATCTTAGGCAACAATACCGCTTGTGCTTAAGGTATCGGGATGTCGCCTAGCGGCTATGGCGTCTGCTTTGGGAGCAGAATATCGATGGTTCGAGTCCATTCATCCCGATCATGTAATTTACAGACAACTCCTTGTTTTTCAAGGAGTTGTTTTTTATTTTCCGTACTTGCCCTTCATGTTTCCCTTTTTTATACTTTCAGTATGTCCAGATTGAGAAAAGCAGCACTTTCAGCCATACTGATCATCGCAATGAGCACGGGGTGCCTTTTCAGCGAGTCTGTCTTCTCAAACTATGATTTCACCTTCTACAATACTGTCTCACAGTCACTTGCAATAATGGACAGTTCCACATTCGGTCTTGACTTCACAGGTTTCGGGTTTATCGGAAACAGCCGCACAAACGGTCTTTTCGTGCGCATCGGGCTGCAGGCGCCGCTTACAACAATAGGAAACATCTGGCAGATCGGAAAAGATGAGGCAAATCCTTCCGATGAGGAAGATGTCACGATAACCACAGGTGATGAGGATATAGACCTTTCAAACGAATTCCGCTTCACCCTGATTCTCGGTCCCGCCGTTCGCTATGTATTCTCCCCTTCTTTCGATGCCTATGCCGGAATAGGATTCAAGGTCGAGGAACATATAATCACAGTTGATGATCCATCATCCGCATACAAAAGCACAAGCTACGGCACGCAGCTGGCGGTTGACTGCGACATGGGCGTGAAGTTCAACATAGAGAACAACACATCCGTGCGTATCGGAATATACTCAACATTCGAGGTCCTGAGCTACAACTACATGGTCAACAGCAGGGACGGAAAGGAAGACTACACAACTTCCGACATAAGACTGAACATAATAGCAAGCGGAGATGCAAGAGAGCCGCTGTCGGCCGTGGGCTACATATCGCTTGGCAAGACCTTCAGCAGCAGCAATGTGGAGACTGTATACCGCTATGAGATAACCTCCAGCATTCCAGGCACGGGGAATTATGCTCCCCTCTCCTGATTTTCCCTTGAAAAAAGAGAAGATGCAATCTATCTTTAAACCAGTAAAAGAGAAAAAGGAGGAAACAAATGGCAGATTTTCGCAATAATGAAGATGTCTATGATTTCATAGGCGAACTGGCAATCGCACTCTACTCAAAGAAGATCAGAATCTCCCTGGGTGCATTGAGGACGATTCTTGCCGAAAAAGGCAAGGATTACAATAACAACAGAGGAATGGCTTCCGGTGTAAGCGCCGCCTACAGAAGCTGGAAGGACAAGGATCCTGTTGTATACCATGCAATCGCCTATACCTATACCGACAAGGACGGAAACCTTGCATGGGAAGGAACTTCAGCAACAGAGTGAAAACAATGACGGCACCTGAAAAGGTGCCGTTGCTTTATCATGAGCAGAGGCATTCCTCAGCTGTTTGTCATTATGACTCTTTCAACAACATCCGCTACATGCTCGGTCGCATCCGTGCATTTCTCGAGATAGAAGTAGATCTCCCTCCACTTGATCATGTTGATGGGATCATCCTCATGTTCATGCAGTTCCCTCATGGCCTGGATGAACAGGCGGTCGGCATCTTCCTCAAGCGTGTTTATCCTGATGATGTGTTCATGAATTGACTTGCTCCTCTTGAAGTTCTTGAACTCCTCAAGCAGAATGACCATCTCCTCACAGCTGTCAACGACAATCCTCGCCATGTCGATTGCTGCAGGCAGGATGTAATGGATGTTGTTGCAGTACATGCGCAGCACGACATCCTCGATCTTGTCAGTCACCTCGTCAAGGCAGGAAGAAAGCAGCATGATGTCCTCTCTTTCGATCGGAGTCATGAAAGCTTTCATGAGCACGCCAAGCATCTCATGCTTCTTCGTGTCGGCCTCATGCTCTATGTCATGCATCTTGTCCATGTCTTCCTTTATCTTTGCGGGATCGAAATTCTTCATTGTGTCCTGAAGAAGTCTTGCGGCCCTGAGAGCACAATCCGTGCATTCAACGAAATTATCGAAATAGAACTGATCCTGTTTTTTCATTATTGAAGTCCTCCTAGAAAATAAACATGAAAAGCTTTGCCATTATGAAGCTTATGAGTCCGCAGCCGGGGAATGTGAATATCCAGGTGAGCACCATGTCCTTCACGACAGAGAAGTTTATGGCTGAAAGCCTTCTCGATGCCCCCACCCCCATGATGGCGCTGGTCTTTGTATGTGTAGTGGAAACCGGAATGCCGAAAAGTGAAGACAACAGAAGACACAGCGATGCTGCTATGTCGGCGCATGTCCCCTGATACTTCTCAAGCTTCACCATGTCCATGCCGACGCTTTTGATGATCTTCTCGCCTCCGACACTGGTTCCGACACCCATGACCACGGAACACAGCATCATAAGCCATGCAGGAATGAGCATGCCCTCCACGCTTGTCTGACCGTTTGAGAAAGCGACGGCAAGGAAAAGGACACCTATGAACTTCTGTCCGTCCTGGGCCCCGTGCATGAAGCTCATTGCCGCAGCGCCTCCGATCTGGGTGTAAGTGAAGAATGCGTTGGCCTTCCTGCGGTCCATCCAGCGGAAAAGGAATCCTATGAGCTTGCAGATCACGTAACCGATCACGAAACCGAGGAAAAGCGATGCGAAAAGACCGTATATGACCTTTACCCATTCAGCGAAGTTGACACCTTCAAGACTGTTGTGAGTCGCGATCGCCGCTCCCGTCAGACCGGCGATGAGACTGTGGCTCTCGCTCGTCGGGATTCCGAGGTATGATGCTCCGGTCGAATACACCACAATAGAAAAAAGGGAGGCGGAAAGCGCTACCAGCGCCGTTTCCGTATCTCCCCCGAAGTCGACCATGTTTGAAATGGTTGATGCAACACTCGCGTTTATATGTGTCATGATGAATACGCCAAGAAAATTGAACACCGCGCTCATTATTATGGCCTTGCGCGTTGACAGACAGCGTGTGGTTATACATGTGGCAATAGCATTAGGTGCATCGGTCCAGCCGTTGACGAAAATCACTGAAAGCGTGAGCACAACCGACACCAGAAGTATCGGTGATGACATGATTTCAGAAACGAAATACGAAAATGATACGTCCATGTTACCTACTTGTTACAATTATTTTACTTCGATTTTACCGTCTTTTCACGATTAAGAATAGATAATAACAGGTGCCGGCAAAAATAAAGATTTCAAGCCCGGCTTTATATTCATATCCGATTATATTTTTCATTTGAAAACAGATACTTGCGGCAACCCGCCTGTTTACCATGTCCAGTGTCGGATTGTCACAAAGAAAAAATTATCTGAATCCGGCAACTGATGCTAGGCTAGAGGGAAAAGAGGAGTGTCGATGAAATACGTATGTACAGTATGCGGCCACGTCTATGACGAGGAAGCGGAGAAAGTTCCTTTCTCATCCCTTCCACCACAGTGGACATGCCCGCGCTGCGGTGCAGAAAAAGCCATGTTTGACCCGCTTGAGGAGAAGAAGGAGCGGGGAAATGACGGCAGTACAGATGAAAGCCCTGAACAGGGACAGGGGGAGACAAAGCTTTCAGCAGGTGTGCTTGCCGCCGTTTTCTCAAATCTGGCAAGAGGCTGCGAGAAACAGTACAAGGCCGAGGAAGCAGAGCTGTTTGCAAAGATCGCGGCTTTCTACACTTCACTTTCAGACGATGATGATACAGACGCATCGCCTGAAAGTCTTGCAGCTCTTGCACAGGAAGATATTTCCAGCACCTACCCCGCAGCAAGGAAAACAGCAGAGAACAAGATGGACAGAGGGGCGCTGAGGATCTGCACATGGGGTGAGAAAGTGACGAGAATCGCACGTTCCCTGCTCTCTCAGTACAGAAAGGGAGGAGAAGAACTGCTCAGGGAAAGTGAAGTGTGGCTGTGCACGGTATGCGGGTTTGTCTATATCGGCAGGAAGCCTCCTGAGCTCTGCCCGGTCTGCAAGGTTCCTTCATGGAAATTCACGAATGTGGAAGGAGGTGAGATGTGAAGAAAACCGCAGTCAGGAATCTCAGGCTCTGCACAAAGGACTGCCTGTGCCTCTATGTCTGCCCTACCGGAGCGACTGACACCGAGAACAGCATAATCGATACGGACAAGTGCACAGGCTGCGGTGACTGTGCTGCAGCATGCCCAAGCGGGGCCATAAGCATGGTGGTCACCCATTATCCTCCGCAGCAGCAGAAGAATGATGATGTGAAGAGCATTCTCACATCTCTTGCTGAAAACAGATGCCGAAGTGAGAGGATTGCCCGTCAGCTTGCAAGGAAAACTGACAGACCGGGAGAGAAAAAACTGCTTACTGCAATTGCCATTTCCTCAAGGCTTGTCGCTGAAGATATAATGAGGGAAGCCGGCTTCATGCTCCCGCAGTCGCGCTGCACCCATGAGCTGCTTGAGAAGATTCTCGCAGATCCTCCTCAGGGTTTTCCCGCAGAGGCGGCACGGAAGCTGCTTGAAATGATCGAAATCAACGACTGAAAACAGTACAGCATGAGGCAGAGCCGGCTCTGCCTCTAATTTTCACAACCCTCTTGAACAATATTTTTCTTTCGTGTAATATCCAGCAAGTGTCGTCAGGAAACTGATGATGACAATGTGCCCTTAGCTCACCTGGATAGAGCAGCTGCCTTCTAAGCAGCAGGTGGTTGGTTCGAATCCAACAGGGCATATGAGCCGGAGAGTTTCTCCGGCTTTTTCTTTTTCGAGACGGCGCCGCTGACCGCCAGCACCGTCTGAATGCTTTCACTTCCAGTATTCCGCCATTCTCTCCCTGAGTGAGGCACGGTAGGCATCCCAGTCCTCAATGGGACACATTGCCACACCGTCTTCCACCGCAGCCTTTGCCACGGCAACGGCCTCTTCCTCAATCACCCTGGGATCAAACGGTTTTGGAACGATGTATTCGCGGCCGAATGAGAAATGCTGTCCATTGTATGCCTTGCTGACACTTTCGGGAACTTCCTTCCTCGCAAGGTCCCTCAATGCCATGGCAGCCGCCATCTTCATGTTCTCCGTTATCTTTGACGCACGCACGTCAAGAGCACCGCGGAAGATGAACGGAAAACCGAGTACATTGTTTATCTGGTTTGGGTAATCGCTTCTGCCTGTGGCCATTATGACATCACTTCTGGTGGCCTTTGCCTTCTCATAGGTGATCTCCGGGTTCGGGTTCGCCATGGCGAACACCACAGGATCAGATGCCATTGAAAGAAGCATTTCTGATGAGACGCAGTCTGCAACGGAAAGGCCCATGAACACATCGGCGCCTTTCATTGCATCCTCAAGAGTACGCTCAGCCGTGTCACGGGCGAACTGTGCCTTCTCAGGTGTAAGGCCTTCCCTTCCGCTGTGAATCACACCGCGGCTGTCGCAAAGTGTGAGATTCTCCTTTCTCACACCTGCTGCGATGAACATTCTGGAACAGGAGATTCCCGCAGCCCCGGCGCCGTTGACAACGACCTTCACCTTTGAGATGTCCTTGCCTACGATATCAAGAGCATTCATGAGTCCGGCAGTCGCAATGATCGCAGTGCCGTGCTGGTCGTCATGGAAGACCGGGATGTCACACTGCTTTATGAGTTCTCTCTCTATGTGGAAACACTCAGGCCCCTTTATATCCTCAAGATTGATGCCACCGAATGAAGGTGAAATAGCCTTTATGATTTCTATCAGCTTGTCGGGATCCTTCTCGTTTATCTCGATGTCGAACACATCAATGTCGGCAAACCTCTTGAAAAGAACACCTTTTCCTTCCATTACAGGCTTGCTTGCAAGTGCGCCGCGGTCCCCAAGTCCGAGGATCGCAGTTCCGTTTGATATGACGGCAACAAGGTTTCCCTTTGAAGTATATCTGTAGGCATTCGCCTTGTCTTTCTCGATTTCAAGAACAGGTTTCGCCACACCGGGTGTGTATGCATATGAAAGGTCTTCTGCACTCATGCAGGGCTTGGTCGGCACCACGCTCACCTTGCCGGGGACTCCGTTCATACAATGATATTCCAATGCTTTATCCATATATCATTCCTCCTGAATATGAACATTATTACACATCGGAAGACAAAAGTCCCCACCAAAGAAGCTGATTTCATTGTCCGCAGTGCGCTTTTCTGCTAGAATCAGAGACAAAATTATGGATGACATTCAGGATCTTATATTCAACGACGGGGAATTTCAGGCGGGAATCGCAAGAAAAGTACTGCCCTATCTGAGTTCGCGCCAGCAGAAAGGCTACTCGACAGGCGGCTTGTATTACTCAATCCACACCAGCGATGAAGCCAGGGGCACACTGGTGATCGTGCACGGTTTCTCGGAAGGCATGTACAAATACAGGGAATTCATTTATTACATGGTGCGCCTCGGCTACAACTGCGTGATCTATGAACACCGCGGTCACGGAAGGAGCGTGCGTGTCACAGACGAGAACAGCAGCATCCACATCGATGATTTCAGCATATATCTTGATGATCTCCTCTCAATAACCGAAGAAATTGTCATTCCGCGTTTCAGGGGTATTCCTCTCTATCTTTACGGACACAGCATGGGAGGCTGCATAGCGGCTCTTTTCGAGGAACAGCATCCGGACATGTACTCAAAGCTGATACTCTCCTCCCCCATGCTTTCGCTCAGGATGAAAGGAATCGCAGGACTCATGGCGCATACCGCAGCCAGACTGATGTGCGCTGCAGGCAAGGCGGAAGAACCTGTGAGAATATTCACAGAGAAGGAGAAATTCGAGAATTCCTGCTCGACAAGCAGGGAAAGATGGGTTTACTACACCTCTGTGAGGGACAACAATGTGCTTCTGAAAATGTCAAACCCGACCTATGCCTGGGCAAAGGCGGCCTTTGATGCGAGCAGGGATGTAATGAAAAACGCAGGCAGGATCAGCATTCCCACACTTGTTTTCGAGGCAGAGAAAGACAGCATGGTGGACAACCAGAGCATCGAACGTTTCGCATCCGGCAGCAGCATGTGCACTCTTGTCAGGATGCAGGGAACGAAACACGAAATCATGTCTTCTCCTTCTGCTGTCCTCGTAAAATATTATTCCGAAATTTCATCGTTTCTCAATTGACGCGCCGTGGCTGGCGGCTTATCATACGCGGATATGGTAAAAGCAGAGGAAAGACAGTCCGTCATCACAAAAGTAACAGGGGTCGGGATCATCACCAACCTCATTCTTGTAGTGTTCAAGATGATAGCAGGCCTTGCATCAGGTTCTGTGTCAATCGTCAACGATGCCGTGAACAACGCTGCCGACTGTGTAAGCAGTGTTGTGACAATGACTTTCTACTCGCTTGGCAGGAAACGTCCGACAAGAAAACATCCTCTCGGCTACGGACGCATGGAATACCTGTCGGCACTCATTGTCTCTTTCCTCGTGATCATCACAGGTTTTCAGTGCCTCACCTCATCAGTTGATGCGATACGCAATCCTTCGGCCGTGAGTCTTTCAGCTGCAGGCTATGTGATAATAGCGGCATCCATCGCGGCAAAGGTTTTCCTCAGCATACTCAATACGAAACAGGGAAAGAAAATCGATTCGGACTCGCTCATCGCCACCGGAAAGGATGCGCTCAGCGATGTGCTTGTCACCGCCCTGACTCTTGTGTCGGCGCTTTTCAGCCCGCTCACCGGCTTCCCTGTTGACGGTGTTGCCGGCATCATCGTCTCCCTATTCATACTCTACAGCGGTTTCTCATCCGTGCAGGAGACTGTCTCATCAATAATGGGAGAAAGACCGAGCGAGGAGACAGTGAAGAAAATAAGATCCATCATTGAAAAGCATCCTCCCCTCAAAGGCGGCTATGACATAATGCTGCACAATTACGGCCCGGAGAGGACACTGGGCACATGCAATGTGGAAGTTCCCATCGACACACATGCCGAAGACATATTCGATGCCATGACCGACACAACGAAAGACATCATGGATCAGCTCGGCATATATATGACATTCGGAATGTATGCGGTCAATGACTACCGTGCCGATGTCAGGGAAATGAAGGAGAAAGTCCTTGAGATCATGAAGACCACAAGTCATCATGTGCTTTCCCTGCATGCGTTCCACGTGCACTTCGACACCCATATGGTCCACTTTGATGTGGTTGTGGATTTCAACGTCAAGAATTCAGTCAACCTCAAGAACAAGCTGACAAAGGCGCTGAAGCTGTACTATCCGGACTACTCCTTTGAATTCACGATTGATCCGGAATACGGCTGACCATGATTTCCATTAAGTCATTTAATGGTTGATCTCCCATTATATTTTCATTTGAATATTGGACCTTTTCATGCTATAGTGTTTCCATGCAGAAAGGCGGAGAGATAAAGGACACAGTGAAATTCAGGGTTAAGGAAAGGCCGTATGTCCTGCCCCTTCTCCTGCTTGTTTTCATCCTCACTTTTTTCATCTCCTTCGCTCTGGGCCGTTACCCGGTGGATCCCATCACACTCGTGAAAATACTTCTCTCACGCATTCTTCCACTGGAGGAGACATGGTCCTCACAGGCTGAGACAGTCGTATTCAACATAAGGCTGCCGAGAGTCCTCATAGGAGCATTCATAGGAGCAGGCCTGTCGCTTTCGGGGCTTGTGTATCAGGGAATATTCCAGAACCCGATGGTATCGCCGGACGTGCTGGGCAGCACCTCAGGCGCCGCTGCAGGCAGCGCGCTGGGCATCCTGGCAGGCATGGGATATTTCTCAATATCGGCAATGAGCTTTCTCGGAGGAATAACCGCAGTGCTCATTGTCCTCATGATAGCACGGCGTGTGCCGGGACAGCCTGTACTCGGACTTGTCCTCTCAGGAATAATGATCTCTTCCCTCTTCAATTCACTTCTGAGCTTCATAAAGCTCGTTGCGGATACGGATGATGTCCTTCCGCAGATAACATACTACCTAATAGGTTCACTCAGTTCGACAAGAAACAGCGACCTTGCCGCATGTGCCCTTCTCATAACGGTCCCGGCAATAGTCCTGTACCTCATACGCTGGAACCTCAACGTGATGACACTCGGAGAGGAAGAGGCAGTGAGCCTCGGCGTGAACACGAAAGCCATACGTTTCACGGCAGTCGTATGCGCGACCCTCATGACAGCCGTATCAACGGCAGCAGCCGGCATGATCGGCTGGATAGGCCTCGTGATCCCGCATCTTGTCCGCATGAGCATCGGCTGTGATTACCGAAAAACAATTCCAGCAACGATTCTTATGGGATCATCGTTCCTCATGCTTGTCGATACTGTCTCAAGAAACCTGACCACAAGCGAAATACCGATAGGAATACTCACAAGCTTCATAGGAGCGCCTTTCTTCCTCTACCTCATCATAAGGGAGGGAAAGAAAACATGAAGCTTGAAATAAGGAATCTCACATTCAGCTATGACGGGAAAAAGAATGTTCTCGACGGTATCTCAACCTCATTTGAAAGCGGAGAGTTCACAGTAGTTCTCGGCCGCAACGGTGCCGGCAAGACCACTCTCTTCAAAAACCTGCTGGGTCTGCTGAAACCGCAGAAAGGAGAAGTTTTATGTGACGGTCTTTCCTTTTCAGACATGAGCATCAGGGAAAAGGCAAGAAAGATCGCATATATCCCCCAGGAAAGCAATCCTGCCTTTTCCTACAGTGTGCTCACAAGCGTTCTCATGGGTACGACCAGCATGATCTCCAGCCTTTCCTCCCCTAAGGAGAAGGAAATCAGGAAAGCATATGAGGCGCTTGAGAAATTCCATATAGCAGACCTTGCCGGGCGTAAGACAAATACGCTATCAGGCGGAGAGAGGCAGCTTGTTCTATGTGCAAGGGCTGTTGCCCAGGAAGCCGGCATTCTTCTCTTTGACGAGCCGACTTCAAATCTTGACTGGGCGAACCAGATCAAGACATTGGGAAACATCAGGGCGCTGACCAGGGACGGCTACACGGCAATCGTGTCGACACACAATCTTGAGCAGGCACTTAACTTCGCATCCCGCATCATCCTCATAAAGGACGGAAAACTCTGTTATGATGCATCCCCTGCTGAACTCGCCAGCTCATCCCTTCTCTCTTCATTCTATGACATCGACATCTCGGTTGAAGAATACAAGGGACATTACATCTGCATCCCGAAGGAGAGTGAATGATGGGATGGTGGAATGAGAGAAAAGCCGGTATGTATCTCAGGGCCGTATCAATGAGCAACTTTCACTCATCTCTCGCATCGCTCATACAGCCTTATCTTGAAAAAGGAATGAGCATTGCAGAGCTCGGATGCGGCCTGGGGACTCTGACACATGAACTTTCATCAAGGGGATTTGACATCAAGGGCTATGACATTGACGATACTGCACTTGAGACGGCAGCGCGGCTGTATCCTGATGATACTTTCATCAAGGATGACTGCTATAAGCTGTCCGGCGTTGCAGATACAGCGCTGTGTGTGTTTTTCGGCCGCATAAGCATTGAAGACAACTATGAAAAACTCATGAACACCTGCAGGAAAAGACTGATATATGTTAGCAGCGAACATGCGGATTACACAGAGACAACGTATAGGGAAACTGATGGGATTGCATCATATCTGGACTCCCGGAAAGCATCTTTCACTGTCATGAAGGAACATCTGCATTTTGACCAGTACCTGAAAGATGAGGAAGAACTTCAAATATTCATAGAGGAAAACTATACGAAAAGAGGAAGGCCGTTCAGCAGGAAAGTCGTCACAGTCCCGGGGGTGTACCCCATAAAGGTTGTAAACGACAAGGCCTTCGGTCTGTTCGTGATAGAAAAGGAAGAAAAAACATGAGGAAAATCCTTGCAATGCTTCTGGTTCTCTTCATTTCCCTTATGTACCTGAGTGCACAGGGAAACATAGAGAATACAAGTGCTGCCAGTGAAAGGCAGATGGTGAGTTTCACTGATGATCTTGGACGTGTCGTGGACGTGCCTGCCGACATAGGCTCAGTCACACCGAGCGGCTCGATGGCACAGGTCATACTCCTTACATTCGACCAGTCAAAGATCAGCGGACTGACAACAGCGATGAGCGATGAGGAAAGAGCTTACTACCCAGATCTCAGTGAAGACATTCCCGTCCTCGGGACTTTCTACGGAAAGAAGGCGAACCTCAACAAGGAAGCTCTGATCGTTGTCAGTCCCGACGTTGTCATCGATATCGGTGAGATAAAGGGATCAATTGATGAGATGATCTCTGATCTTGATGTCCTGCAGGAACAGATCGGAATTCCGGTGGTGTTCATTGAATCATATCTTGCGGACAGTGCACACACTTACACAAGACTGGGCGAACTGCTGGGTGATGAGGAGAGAGGAAATGAGCTGGCAGCATACGCCGGGGAGGCGGTTGCCTTTGCTGAGGATACAAAAGAAGCTTTCGGAGGTGAAGTCACTTTCTACTATTCTTCATCTGTTGACGGGCTTGAGGCGATTCCTTCCGGCAACTTTCACGGTGAGGTGCTTGAAGCTGTGGGAGGCGTGAATGTGGTTCCCTCAACATTCTCATCCGGAGGCAATGCCATAAGCCTGGAACAGCTTTTCCTCTGGAATCCAGATGTGATCATTCTCTCAGATGAAAATGCATTCAGAACAGTCACGGCAGAGGATTCTTCATGGCAGAGCCTGGATGCCGTGAAAAACGGCAGGGTATATCTTGTACCTGCTGTGATAAACAACTGGATCGACTCCCCTCCTTCGATCAACAGGCTTATCGGGATATGGTGGGCAGCAGATGTATTCTACGGCAGTCAGGCCGGTGTGGATGTCAAGGCTGAAGCAGAGCGTTTCTACTCTCTCTTCTACGGGTATGACATCAGCGGAGAAGAGCTTGCGGAATACGGAATCTGACCGAAAGAAATCTCAGGTTCACCGTTGTCGTATCGTCTAGCCTGCCGGGAATTGAGGTGGCCCCTCAAGCTGGGCATTCAGGGCAGGATTATGATATATCCTGTCCTGCCCGTGTTCCAGCAGCCCATTCAGCAAAGCCCTGCGGCTATTTTCCTGACCTCATCAAGGGAAAGCTCTGTCACTTCAGCAATCTCTTCTGTACTCAGTATCTTCTGTGCAAGCAGATTCCTTGCAATTTTAACAGATATTTCAAATTTACCTTTTTCAATACCTTCATCTTCCACTTCTTTCCATATTGAACTCATTTTCATTTCTCCTTTCTTACTGTTCTTATATGTAGCGACTGCTTCTTTCAATTCATTACAACAATAGCAAGGAACCATAATGGCAAGCAGAAGAAATTATATTTCTGTTTACTTGCCATCATGATAAAAGATGAATCACCTGTTCAAAGTGTTCATAAATCAACAAAAGGACAATTTTTCTTTCGCTGAAACAACCTTTCTCATCACATCTTCATCTGTGATTTTATCCTGCTGACTTCATCAAGGGACAGATTTGTCACTTCTGCAATCTCTTCTTTGCTCATTTTATTTTTCAAAAGCAGGTTTCTTGCAACTTCAGATGATCGTTCAAGTTTGCCTTGTACGATACCTTTTGCAATTCCTTCATCTTCCACTTCTTTCCATACCGAACTCATTTTCCTTTCTCCTGTCTCACTGTTCTTATATGCGGCCACCGCTTCTCTCAGCTCATTATAATGCATCTTCTCCACTTCTGTACACTTCAGATCATATGCCAGCTTTCCTTCCGGTGTATTCAGATCCATCACACTCGTGTTGAAATATATTATGTGATTCCCGTCATTATATACACACCCGTCATCAAAGTACCTCTCAACCTCCACTATTGTCCTCTTCTTGTCAAAGTAGTCTTCATCACATATGACTATGACATATGAGTCCATTATCTCATTTGCACTCATCCCCTTTGACAGCATCCTCACATCAAGATGTGCCGAGTTGACTCTTATCCTCCTCTCTGATGCTCCCTCCCTTCCATTCTGTATTTCCACATTGTAATAGTTTCCCATTACATCTCTTACCAGAACATCAAAGACAACTGACCTGTGTTCCAGTGAATGGTCATCTGCCTGAAGGATGACTTCATCCACATCTATGTCATGTTTTTCCAGTATGACTGTTATGAGGAGTGTTATGCACTCAGGTCTGTCCTTCATGACGAGACGGAAGAAAGAATCATCAAGAAGAGTGAGTCTGTCCAGTCTCTCTCTGGTTTTCTCATCAACCTTGATACTCTGATACCTGAGGGTCTTTTCACATACTATGCTGCCGTATTCTGTTTCCAGTTCATCTGTCAATGCGGCACCTCCGCTGATATAAAGATTCGGAACTCTTCATGTGTTCCTTATCTCTATACTCAAAAATCTCCGTTTCTGGCTCATTTTCTGTTTTTCAATGTGATGAGATCAAGTTGTTCCATCTTTTTCCTCTTCATTATTGTTGTTCACTTTTTCAGCTCGGAAACATATATTTAATTCTGACTTGATTCAGGAGACAGGAAATGTACAAAACTGTATTGCTTGAAGGTATTACAGATGAGAATGCCGAAGAGCTGATTAATGAGAAAATCATGGAAATGGAAAAAGCAGGCTATCAGATCAGAACAATGTCTTTCAAAGGAGAAGACAAAGCCGTACTGGTTTTCAAAAAAGGTCTGAAAGGCAGCCTTCTCTGACATTTCAATTGTCAATAAGTAAACAAAAAGCTGCCGGACAGCTCCGGCAACGGTGTGAATCAGATATTGTGTTGTGACTTTGTTGTCTTACTTCACTCTCGGTTTTGAATCGGCGAGAACCTCGGCAAGTTTGGCTGAAGGATTGCTGAACTTTGACAGGAAGATCATTGCCGCAATGATATACGGCTTATAGCTGGCTTCCTTGTAAAGAGGAACGAGATAGCGGTCGAATACAGACTGCTCGACCTCGCCTTCCTTGCAGCTGAGTCCTGTGATATCAGCAGGAAGACAATGCATGTAGAGAGCCTTTCCGTTCTTTGTCGTCTTCATGAGCTCTTCAGTGCATGTCCAGTCCTTGAACTTCGCATTGTTCTCAAGACATCTCTTCTCAAGATCCTTGAGCTCATCAAACCTTCCTTCTCCCACCAGCTTTGTTCTCTCTTCCATCACTGCATACGGTGCCCATGACTTCGGATATACTATGTCGGCATCCTTGAAGGCCTCTTCCATTGTGTTGACCTTCCTGAATGAGCCTCCGGCCTTCTTTGCATTCTCTGCGGCGACATCCTCGACATCCTTCATGATCTCATAGCCTTCCGGATGTGCAAGCACGACTTCCATACCGAAACGTGTGAAGAGACCTATGATTCCCTGAGGAACGGAAAGGGGCTTGCCGTAAGAAGGAGAGTAAGCCCATGTCATAGCGATCTTCTTTCCCTTGAGGTTCTCCACGCCGCCGAAATGATTGATCACATGAAGTGCATCGGCCATTGTCTGTGTCGGGTGATCGATATCGCACTGGAGGTTGACAATCGTGGGCCTCTGCTCAAGAACGCCGTCCTTGTAGCCTTCCTCGACACTGTCTGCAACAGTCTTCATGTATGTATGGCCCTTGCCGATATACATATCATCTCTGATTCCGATGACATCAGCCATGAAGGAAACCATGTTTGCTGTTTCCCTTACAGTCTCGCCATGTGCGATCTGACTTACTTTCTCATCAAGATCCTGGACCTCAAGGCCGAGAAGGTTGCAGGCAGAAGCGAAAGAGAAACGTGTGCGGGTTGAGTTATCACGGAAGACGGAAATGCCAAGACCTGAATCAAATACCTTTGTAGAGATGTTGTTCTCTCTCATTGCCCTCAGTATTTCAGCCACCTCAAATACTGCAGCCAGCTCATCATCGCTTTCCTTCCATGTGTGGAAAAAGTCATTGAGATACATTCTGCTGGTATCTTTCTTTGAAAGCTCTTCAATCATGCTCCTGATTTCTTCTTTTGTCTTCATAGATCAACTCCTTGTTCCGGATAAATTTTGCTTACAAGTGAACTCTATCATGTAAAACCGCACATGACAAGCGATTTTGTTGCGCTTTGTTGCGTTCAGTCTTTTCCTTCCAGAAGGAAAGAAGGGACCTCACTGCCGTCCAGCCGATGACCGATGTAAAGCTCAACATCTTCCTCGCTGATCTCATATCCATGCTCCTTCGCATATGGAATGAGGACATCACGTGTGATCAAACGAGCCTCCCCGGGATAATTCATGATTCTGGAATCGAGCTCTTCTCTCACTTCATCATCGCTTCCCACAAAAAGCAGGAAGTCGTCCATTATGTTGTCAGCCATGCTTATCTCCTTTTTTACAGTCTAGCGTTTAACAGCAGGAACAGGAAGAGAAAAGAGGGGCAAATGAAGAAAGAAGAGAATATCTAGCTGACATCAATCACGCTGCCGCCTCTGGCTGTGAAGCATCCTATAATTGCCGCAGGCTCTCCGAATTCCCTCACAAACGAAAGTGCGTCATCCTCACTCATGGCAAGACACAGAGGACCAGATGTCTGAGGATCGAACATTATGTCGGTAATCTCTCTCGGAACAGAAGATGCAAAGTGCACCTTGTCCTCGATGTAATCCCTGTTGTGGTATGCCCCTTCCGGTATGAGGCCAAGACGGGCAAGCTCAGGGGATGCAGAAAAATACGGAAGAGATGAAGAATCAAGACGGACGGAAAGAGATGCTGCCTCTGCCATTTCATACAGATGACCCAGCAGGGAGAAACCGGTGATGTCGGTTGCAGCGTGGATATCATAGAGGCAGGCAGTCTCAAACGCCTTTTTATTGAGAGTCTTCATGCTTTCAAGGGCTGCTTTCACATCGCATTCATCTGCCATTTCAGCCTTGGCGGCAGTATTGATTATGCCGACTCCCAGTTTCTTTGTGATGACTATCACATCCCCTTCCCTTGCACTTTTATTTGTCCACAGCCTTTTCTTTGTCGTGAAACCTGTAACTGCAAGGCCGAATTTGATTGTCGAGTCGGCAATGGTATGTCCTCCAGCGATCACGCATCCGGCCTCCCTGGCCTTATCCTGTGCACCGAGGAGGATGTCCTTCATGATGGAGAGATCCATGCAGGATGGAAAACACATTATGTTCATCGCGAGTTTTGGCACTGCCCCCATGGCATAAAGATCGGACAGCGCGTTTGCCGCAGCCACCTGTCCGAACTCATAGGGCTCATCGGCGACAGGCGGGAAGAAATCCACGGACTCGACAAGAAGATTCTCTCCGTCCAGATCATAAACCAGGGCATCATCACTGGTCTCGAATCCCACAATCAGATTCTCATCCTCCATGAGAGGAAGAGATGAGAGTATTTCATTCAGAGTCTTTGAGGGAAGCTTTGCGGCACAGCCGCTTGTTTTCACACTTCTGGTAAGCCTGACCATTTGTCCTCCTGGAATATGTACGCACCTTCAATCGAATCGATAAGAAGCGATGCGTCAAAGTCCGCTCTGTCCATCATCAGCGCGGTTCCGCAGCTTGATGACAGAGAGCGCGGGACAGGAACAAGAGAGGCTTTGAGGCCGCAGCCGTCAAGCCTTCTCTTCTGTTTTACAGCATCATAGTGCGAATGGAATGTGATGACTACCTTGTCAGAGAAAGAATCCATTTCCCGTCCTTGTCAGTCCTCTTCACACTATACCCCGTCGCCTCGGCATAACGCGTCACGTTTTCACGGCTTGCGACGTTATCGACAATGACATCTAATGATGCAGGTCTGTCTTTCAGGGCTTTTTTCGTCATTATGACCGGTTCAGGACAGCTGAAACCGGAAGTGTCCAGCATATTCAATTCTCTTTCCTCCTGTTCATGTATATCGAAATCGCTGCAACCGCTATGAAGAAAAGCAGGATAAGCATCACTGCAGCCTTTCCGCCGTCTGTAGGTCCGTCTGTCGAGGATGCGAGTGAGAAGTTATGTGCAATTGCACCGCCTGCGACAAGACCGAGAACTGTCACCGCACTGTCGCTGTTGCCTTCCCCTGCCAGTATGAGCTGTCTGAGAGGACATCCGCCGAGAAGCACCGAACCGAAACCCACAACGACCATTCCCATGATGTTCCACAAGGCATCAGTATGGGCAACAGGCTGTCCTTCAAAACCGAGAATGAATTTTCCCCCTGCGATGTTGAGAAGAAGCGCAGAGAGGAAGACTGCGATGAACCCGGTGATGAGTGTTGTGTCCCTGATGAGGAAAAGATCCCTCAGTCCGCCGGCGAAACACATTCTTGAACGCTGGGCGAAAACACCCACAAGAAGACCCGCTGCAAGTGACGCTGCAACCGGAGCCCTCATGCTGCCCGGTCCTGATGTGCTGAAACGCAGCAAGGACGGTGCGGCTGCAAGAATTATAAGCAGAATTATGCTTATAATGCTTATCGCGCTGCCCTCAAGACGGGTTGTCTCTCTTGTGCGCCCGAGCGAAAAGCCAAGATGCAGGCATACGGAGCCTGCCGCGACACCCATTACGAACCCGATAAGACCCATGAGTGCGTTGAGATCCCCTGCCGCAAGACGGAGGACCATACGCAGAGGACAGCCGAGGAACACAAGCGCTCCGATCGAAACGCCGGCTCCCATCAGGAAACGGATCACGGGAGATGAGCCTGAGCGGGGATTGAACTCGCCTTTTATTACCGAAATGATGAATGCACCGAGTACGAGACCGAGTATCTCAGGTCTCATGTACTGCACGGTGGCCGTGCTCTGCAGCCCAAGGCTTCCCGCGATGTCACGTAGGAAACAGGCAATGCAGAAGCCCATGTTGCCGGGATTGCCGAAAAGCACGAGAATAAATGCCGCAGCTCCCACAACAGCACCTGTGAGAATCAGGTTTCTTCTTTCTGCTGATATTTTCATGCTTTCAATGCTACCATTATGTTTTTCAAAATACAATGATTTTCGTGTATTTTCCTCCATCATCTGCTATAATACCGTCCATGAGAAGGATTTATTTTGACAACGGGGCAACAAGTTATCCTAAAGCTCCGGGAGTCAGCAGGGCTGTCAGCCGGTTTCTGGATGAAGAGTGCGTGAACGTCAACAGGACATACGGCAGCAGAGGAAGGAAAGAAGAGGAGAACCTGTTTTCAATGCGTGAGAAAACAGCAGAGGTGTTCGGTGCCACCGGCAGGATACCTGTATTCTCTTCCGGTCTCACAGAAAGCATGAACACAATCATCTCAGGCTTTCTTACTGACAGGGATCATGTGATCACAACCTCATTTGAGCACAATGCAGTGCTGAGGGCTCTTACCCTTCACAACATATCTTTTTCCCTGCTGCCAGATGACGGCAGGGGCAACACGCTTTTCGACAGCTTCAACTCTCTTGTCCGGAGCAATACCAGGGCACTCATAATAAACGCTGCCTCAAACGTCAGCGGTATAACTGCGGACCTCGAGAAAGCTGCCGAGTGCGCATCATCCCATGACCTGGCACTGATAGTTGACAGCGCGCAGGCATCCCCGTTCTGCAGCATGGACTTCAATGCACTTGGCATAAGCGCACTGGCTTTCACCGCGCACAAAGGCTTCATGGGGCCGGAAGGTCTTGGCGGCATGATACTCAGCGATGATTTCGCAGAGCATCTTACGCCTCTCATTGCCGGAGGAACGGGAAGCATCTCGGACAGTCTTGATATGCCATCCTTCCTGCCCGACAAGTTCGAGGCCGGAACTCTGAACACTCCTGCCTTATGCGGTTTTGATGCCGCACTGGATTATTACACTGCAAACAAGGACTCCCTCTCAGCCAGACTCTCTGATGTCAAGGTATCCCTTTACGAAAAACTGAGAGGCATAAACGGAATATCCGTTGCAGGTGAATTTGTGCCTGAGCGTCATACTGCCCTCTTCTCCGTCATCACAGAGAACAAAGATCCGGCACAGGTATGCTGGGCTCTGAGCGAGAGAAGAGGAATTGAGACAAGAGTCGGCCTCCACTGCGCTCCCCTTGCACACAAGGCACTGGGTACTTATCCACAGGGAACACTGCGCATCTCCGCATCTCCTTTCACGAGTGATGAGGAGATAGAAATACTTGCAGCAACACTTGATGAGGTTATCAATGAATGAATACGTGAATATTTATGAAGAACTTGGAAAAAGACTTGCCTATGAGCAGGTGACGGTCTCTGTCAGCATTGATGATGACGGCAATGCACATGAATATATCGGACAGGATGGAGAGTACACAAGCACGTTCACTTATCCTGTCCATCTTGTTCTCTTCGGAGGCGGTCATATAGCACAGTCACTTGTCCCGGTCGCACTGCAATGCGGTCTCAAGGTGACGGTCATCGATGACAGGATGGAGATGAAGGACTGCTTTCCGCCATTGATTGAATTCATCCATGCTTCATTCGACAAGCTTCCAGCAAGAAAGCTTAATAAAATAGTGAATCCATATTTCTGTATTTTCACGCACGGGCATTCTCATGACAGTGAATGTTTGTACTACTGCCTGAAAAGAAAAAGCTCCTATATCGGAATGATAGGTTCAAAAAACAAAATAAAATACTGCTTTGAACAGATGAAAGAGAAAGGAATAAGTGAAAAGAAGCTTTCAAAGGTGCACAGTCCGATAGGGCTTGCAATAAACGCAGTCACCCCGCAGGAAATTGCTGTATCGATACTGGGAGAAATAATTTCAGTATACAGGAGGGAGAAGAATGCCTGTATAGTCAGCCCCTCCCTCATAAAGACTCTTGCATCTGAAAAGAACTGCGTGATCTGCAGAGTGCTGAAGGCATCGGGGTCAACTCCGGCCAGGGAAGGTCAGATCCTTATTGTATATTCACCTTCCATGACATGCGGCACAATAGGAGGCGGTGCGCTTGAAGAGGAAGCAAGAGAGGAAGCCGCACGGTGCACAGGCTCATACATAAAGACTTATGACCTCAGCAGGGATGGAGAACTCGGCATGACATGCGGAGGAGAAGTCACAGTGCTTTTCAGTTATCGAGCATGATCTTCAGGATTTCGGCATCGGTCTCCTTCATTCCTTCACGTCCGACTCTTCCGAAACTCTCGATTGTCTTCTCGATGTCGGAATTGACAAGACCTTCACCGCCTTTGAAGCAATTGCCTTCCTTTGTCATCTCATAACTCAGGATCGCAGCTTCAAGAGCTGAGGATATTTTTGCAGCGCAGCTGGGTTTCGCACCGTCACACACAATACCGCCGACATTCGCAAGCACATCCGTGATTGTCTGGCTTATTTCCTCATCACTGCCGCCGAGCAGAAAACAGATACCGGCAGCTGCACCTGTTGCGGCATTCACCGCACCGCAGAATGCGGACAGAGGCCCTATGTATCTTTTCTGATGCACCGCAATGAGGTTTGAAAGCGCAAGAGCTCTCACAAGTTCCTCATGACTTTTCTTATATTCTTTCGCATACTCTATTACAGGAAGCGAAACCGTAAGTCCCTGATTGCCGGAGCCCGAATTTATTATTACAGGCAGAGAACAGCCGGACATTCTGGCATCGGAACCGGCAGCAGCCATTGCGCGTGCCCTGATCCTGACATCGGAGGCATCGTAATGAGTCAGAAGCGTGCGGCCGACAGAAACACCGTATTTCCGTGACAGACCTTCTCTTGCAATTGCACTGTTGTATTCAATCTGGCGTGTTATAACCTTGTCTATGGCAGCCAGAGGGACATTCTTTGCAAAGTCTATGATGCGGCAGACAGAAAGTGAACTTCTGTCCGTCTTCATTTCGTTTTCATTTGCACATGACTTCTTGTCAATTATGACTTTTTCATCTTTTTCCAGTCTGGTAATGTTCGTGTGTTCTCCGGAGACTATGCACAGGGCAGAATGTCCGTCCTTTTCTCCAGCAATTTCTATATAAAGAGAGGGAACTCCTGTCGCAAGGCACACAGATGCATACCCCTCCACGATAAGCCTCTTAGTCTCTTCTATCTGGTCCTCTGAGATACACGACAGGACCTCCAGAACAAGATCCGCACGACCGCCGAGAGTACCGAGTATTGCAGCAGCCTCAATACCTTTCATTCCACCTGAATTCGGAACTGTGACAGCCTTGACGTTCTTTATTATATTCCCGCTTGTCCTTATTTTTATATGGGACGGGATGCTGCCAAGTGTCTGTCTCATCATGCTTGCAGCATAGGCGATCGCGATCGGTTCGGTACAGCCCAGTGCAGGCTGAAGCTCTTCATTCAGAATTTCCCAAAAAGTATCGAAATATTCCTGACTCATAAGTGAATTCTAACATAAACGGGAAGTAAAATTTAAGATGATTTCTCTTTTTTTGCATCAGGCAGTCCATCAGATGCAAAAGGATCAGGAATTGTAAGTCAGAAACATTTTGTAAGGCACAGATACTAATTCCATTACTCATTGTATTTTATGGAATAATCTGCATATAGACAGGCCGGATGATTTTCTCATCCGGCCTTAAGTCAAATTGCCTTACAATGTCGCCTCTCAGATTTTTCCAAGAGCACGGAGTATCTTTTCCGGTGTGATCGGCCAGCTGCGGACCCTCGCTCCCACCGCATCATATATTGCGTTGGCAATAGCAGGGGCCGCACCGTTCGTGGCGATCTCTGAAATGCTCTTCGCACCGAAAGGACCATACTGGTCATTGACGTCAATGAGAACAGCTTTGAAATCCTCCGGAGCTTCCTCAATCATGGGCACGCCGTAGTCCGTGAAATCAGCACTGATGCACTTGCCGTTCTCGTCAAGCACCATATCTTCATAGAGTGTGTGACCGATACTCTTCTGGGCCGCACCGTACATCTGACAGAGGGCAAGCTCGGGATTGATCGGAGTTCCTGCATCCTGAAGTGCATAGAATTTCTGGACACGGATCTCACCGGTAACCTTGTTCACCGCAACCTGTGCGAAATGCGCACCGTAAGGGATTGCGGAGTTGCCGGTTGCAAAAGTGCCGGTTCCTATGATGGCACCCCTTCCGTCCCCGGCAAGGGAATCGTGGCTGAGCTTCTCATAGCTGAGTCTTGCACCGCTCTTTGCACAGACTATGAAGCCGGGTGCCTCGACATCCAGATCCTTCACATCCTCATTCATCTGAAGAGCCGCCTCGGCAAGCATCTTCTCCTTCAGATCCTTCACCGCATTGAGACTGGCATTGCCTGAGAAATACGTACCGCTTGATGCATATGCACCTGTGTCGAAGAGACAGCTGTCGGTATCGCCGGATACAACAGTCACGCGGGAAGGATCCACCTTCAACAGCTCGCATACTATCTTCGCAGAAATCGTATCAAGTCCTGTTCCGATATCAGCACCGCCTGAAAGCAGGACTATGCTGCCGTCCGGCAGGAGCTTGCACTGTGCATTTGACTGGTCAAGGCCCGGCAGTCCCGATCCCTGCTGGATCATGGCAAAACCTTTTCCGATTTCCCAGTCCGGATCCGGCGATTTCTCCCTGACTCCCCATCTGATCATCTCGGCACCTTTCTTCAGTGCTTCCTTCACACCGCAGGAGCCGACAGGAACAACCGTGCCTTCCCTTCCTTCGCCCAGGCCCTTCAGGATTTCAAGCATGTAGCCTTCATCGACAACATTCTTCAGTGCCATCTCAAGCGGATCAACGCCGAGCTTGTGTGCAAGCTCATCCATTGCACTCATGATCGCGAAATAACCCTTGGGAGCACCGTATCCCTGGTATGCACCGGCCGGCGGTATGTTGGTGTAATAGGTTGTCAGGTCGTAATACATGTTCTCGACCTTGAAGAGAGGCAGGGTCTTGCTGCTTGCATTCATCGGAACAGTGAGGCAGTGGTTGCCGTAAGGACCTGTATTTGCCCTGACATCCATATAGATGCCTGTTATCCTGCCATCCTTGTTTCCCGACATTTTCACCGTAAGTCTCATCGGATGACGGGTCGAATTTGCAATGAACTCTTCTTCCCTTGTATTGCGGTAATAAATGTTCTTTCCGGTCAGCCATGTCGCATAGCCGCACAGATCCTCCACGAGAATATCCTGCTTTGAACCGTAGCCGCCGCCGACTCTTTCCTTTATCACATGGACCTTGTTTTCCGGAATCCGGCATACAGTGGCGACAATTCTGCGCACATGGTATGGAACCTGCGTTGAGCAGTGAAGCACAAGACGGCCGTTCTCCATCCTGCTGTAGCATACATGCGGCTCCAGAGGCGTGCACTGCACCTGGCTGGTCTGGTATGTAGCCTCGACAACAGCGTCGCTTTCACGGAAAGCCTTTTCCACATCGCCGATTCCACCGTGGGCACCGGCCGCGATGTTGTGTCTTATGTCCCCGTGGAGAGGGAACTGGTAAATCACCTGACCGTCCCTTTCATCCGCATTCCTGTTGTACTCATCAAGATTGTCGGGAGCACCTGAAACATAGGACACCTTGCCGTTATGCACTAGTGATGCACCATCTGCAATCGCTTCCTCTACAGTGAACACAGGTTTCAACGGCTCGTATTCCACATGTATCAGCGACAATGCCTTAAGCGCTGTCTCCTCATCCTTTGCGACTACTGCGGCAACCCTGTCGCCAACATGACGCACCTTGCGGTTGAAGAGTCTTCTGTCATAAGGACTGGGCTCGGGGTTTCCCTGACCGGCCTGCATGTAATACACATCAGGACAGTTCTCATGAGTGATGACAGCTTCCACACCTTCAAGGGCTTCGGCTTCCTTCGTGTCGATTTTCCTGATATAAGCCATGGCGTATGGGGAGCGGAGGACCTTGAGGACATATGAGCCTGGTTCAACCTTGTCTTCCACAAACACCTTGTCACCCGAGACAAGAGCATAGCCGTCGACCTTGTCCATCGGCTTTCCGATGTAGCTGAGGTTATCGCGGAAGGTGGGACTCACAGCACTCTGGTACATGCCGGTTTTCCTCTTCTCCTGCACAAGGCGGACAGCAAGATAGAAATGCTCATAGCCCGCATCCCTTATGAAGAGGGATGAAAGGGCCTCCTTCACATCATATCTTGCCGCATCTGGCTTTCTCTCAAGCAGATGAGTGAGGATCAGGGCCGCTGTGGGGGAATTGTATGCGCTCTGGACGACACCGGCTTTTATCATGGCCTCCTGCACGTCATTCAGCGCCTTTCCCTTCTTCAGCGATTCGGCAGTCCTGACATCAGCTCCTTCAAGCTGGAAGCAGAGCATGAGATTTGAAGAACGCGGCATTCCGTTGTAAATGATTATGTCACTGCCTGTGAAACCTTCGCCGTCATCGCTGTCGCGCACCGTGACACAGCCGTGTGCATACAGGGCTTCACGGACGCGCTGATCCGGCTCAAGGTTCCATGTCACTTTCTTATTGTTGAGGGTGAAGGAAATATTCATGCATTCACCTCCTTCATGAGACGCCCGGCTTCCTCCAGGGCAAGGTATTTCTTGTATTCTCCGCTGCCGGTTATATCATCCCTGTATTCAAGTTTTTCAAGTTCATCCACAGACAATGCGATCCCTGATGATTTCACACAGGCGAAAACCCCGCGGGAAGATGCGGCGATGTTGAGCGCACTGTGACTTGATGCGCTGCGCGAAAAACGTTTCAATGCGACTTTCACATCAGATGGAATGCTGACCGAAAGGATGAGACAGCTGCAACCGCCCTTTCTCACATAATCCTCAAGAGGAATGGAAGCTAGACCTCTCGTACCATAGACTGTGAGAGATGCACCGGATGCAAGCAGTGACGGGATGAGATAACTGTCATCCCTCACGCACGCTATGTTCCCTCCTATCGTGGCCTGATTCCGCAGTGCCTGGCTTGCCATCAGATGTACAGCCTTCCTCAGCCATTCGGGGGAAAAGCCGCACTCAAGAATCTCCTGGAATGTCACAGCCGCCCCGATGACGAGAAAGCCTCCCTCCTTTTTAATCTCATGTGAAAGAATTGAGTTCACATCAATGAGTGATTTGACCTTGCCCACACTGCTGCCAAGGCGCAGGATCTCACTGCCGCCTGCAAAGTAGACAGCTCCTTTTTCCTTCAGGCTGAAAGCTTCCTGAAGCTCTGAAGCTTTGAAGATTTCCCTCACATTCACCTCCTTGATCTTTATTCTATGATCTGGTTTTCCGGCATTCCGGCCGCCGTCAGGATGAAATGCTCAAGCATGCGCCTTGTGGTATTGCGTCTGTACTGCGGCATTGCATGCGGACTGATCGCATCATTCCAGGAATCGAGGAAGGACGGAAGCACGTCCTGCACCTCATCTATCCTCTTGCCTTTCAGGATGTTCTCGCTTTCCCTGCTGCGTATCACCTTCGGGCCCGCGGCACCGGATGCGGCACGGAAGTCAGTGATCACACCCTCTTCAATTGTGATGAGAGAAGACAGGGACAACTTGGAGATCGCATTGGCCTTTCTGGTTCCGATTTTCCTGTAATAGGCATACGAATAGCTTACCGGAGGGATTATGATCTTGTAGATGATTTCGTCATCCCTCAATGCGGTTTTCTTTGATCCGAGAATGAACTCATCAAGCGGCATTATGCGCTCTTCATCACAATTTCTGAGAACGATCTCGGCATCCAGAAGAATGAGAGGCTGCGGAAGATCTCCCTTCGGAGATGCATTGCCTATGTTTCCACCTATCGTGGCTGTGTTCCTCAGTGCGATGGCACCCATGCGGGAGGCGGCATTCTTCACATGCCATGGCATGAACGGGCACTGAGAGATCTCATCCGGTGTCGCAAGAGCCATGATCTCTACGGATCCGTCATCCTTCTGCCTTATGCCTCTGAGCTCCTCAAGTTTTGAGATGATCATTACCGGGAACGGGAATGCCGGTGTGATGCCGATTCCCTGTTTGTACTGGACCATCAGGTCGGAACCTCCCGCAAGAGGACGGGCCCCGGTTTCCCTTCTTATCTTCAGCGCTTCCTCAAGAGAGGATGGAATATAACATTTTTCTACCATAAGCCCTTTCCCTTCTTAGCTGCGAGTAAAATCGAATCGACTATCAGATCATAACCTGTACAGCGGCAGATATTCCCGCTGATGGCCGCTCTGACCTCATCTTCATCCGGATCACTGTTGACAAGCAGCAGAGCCTGGGCAGCCATGACCATGCCGGGAATGCAGAAACCGCACTGCACGGCCCCGCCTTCGGCAAACGCATCGATTATGCACTGACCCTGAGGCGTATCGCGGAGTCCTTCGATCGTTATGATCTCATCTCCCGCAACCGCTCCGACCGGAATGATGCAGCTTGTGACAAGCTTTCCGTTCCTCAGAACGGAACATGCACCGCATTCACCTTCTCCGCAGCCTTCCTTGGTACCGGTGAGATCAAGATCTTCCCTTATCACATCAATGAGCCTTGTCAGGGGATTGCCCTCGAACCTGACAAGTTTTCCATTCAGCTTGAATTCTATCATCTTCTAACCCCCTCGATATCTTCCACAGGCATCGGGATCTTGGTGATCGTGGTGTCAAGCGCCCTTTCAAGCGCATCGATATAAGCGGCATCAGCACCGTTGAAGACCAGCTCGCCCATGCCTTTGGCACCGAAAGGTCCCCACTCATACGGGTTGTCGACCAATCCCCATTCCTGACGCGGGAAGTCCATGCTGGTCGGAATCACATAGTCTGACATGCTTGTCTGGCGGAAGAATCCGTTCCTGTTCTCCATCTTCTCCATTGAGGCATAGCCAAGCGACTGGATTATGCCGCCGTTGACCTGACCGTGAACGATGAGTTCGTCAATCGCCTTTCCGATATCGTGGCTTGACCATATGCCGTCAACCTTCACCTCATTGGTGAGAGGATCGACTTCGACTTCGACACAGCATACACCCCAGCCATAGCCGAGATAGGCATCACCCTTGAATGTCGACTGATCCCACGGATGTCCTTCAGGATGCCTGTATTCCGTCTCGACTTCAGCCTCATCCTCATCAAGATGATCCTTCATGAGAGTCGCGGCCTCTTCGGCAAGGCGTCCAACAATCATTGTTGAGCGGCTTGCGGCAGTCGGACCTGAATCGGGAACAAGCGATGTGTCAGGGTTGTAGTAAAGGACATTCCCGATATCGGTCTCAAGGACAGCTGCGACGATTTTCCTGAGAATCGTCATGAAGCCCTGTCCCATCTCAGTCTGGCCGCAGAGGATCGTGAATTTGTCACCTTTCTTCCTGAGCCTGAGATGAGCCTTGATTATGGCCTGCTCGCCGTTTCCGGTGAACGCGCCCCCATGGTTGTAGAAACTCATGCCGATACCGCGGCCCGATCCTCTTTTGTATTCGGCTGCCTTGCGGTAGTAGTCTGACTTTGCGGCAACCTGCTCAAGCATCTCATTGAGCACGACTTTTTCGACAATGTGGCCCTGTGTGACCGTCTCATCGCCCTGTCTGAGGAAGTAGCGTTTCTTGTATTCAACAGGATCGATTCCGAACTGGGCTGCGATATGGTCCATATGGGTCTCTATGGCGAAAAGAGTCTGGGGAGCGCCGAAACCGCGGAAAGCGTCAGAGGGGAATGTGTTTGTAGCCATGCCGTAGCCGCGTATCCTTGTGGAGGGGAAATTGTAAACGCCGTTTGCATGGAACACACCGCGCTGAAGTACCACATATGAGCTTGAAAGGTATGCGCCTACGTTGTAATACACCTTGATGTCGCTTGTGAGGATGTTTCCGTCCTTGTCCACACCGGTTCTGAAGACAACCTTTGACGGATGTCTCTTGACTGAGAACTGCATGTCCTCCTCTCTGTCAAAGACCAGCATTATAGGCTTCTTTATCACACTCTCAGCCACAAGAAGCGGACCTGCAAGCACATCAGGGAAGTGTTCCTTTCCACCGAATGCACCGCCTGTGGTCGTCTGCTTCACGACAATGTCATCAGGCGTCAGTCCGAGAAGGCCGCAGATACTCTTTCTTATGTAGAACGGGCACTGGGCGGATGCGTAGATCGTGTATTTCCCGTCTTCGATCGTGCACATCGCCGCATTGGTCTCCATGTGTACATGTTCCTGGAAGCCGGTCTCGATTGTTTCCTCGATGATTCTGTCAGCGCGCTCAAGAACATCATCGACAGGCTCGCCTTTTTCGCTCACCAGAGAACAGTGCACATTGTCCTCTCCGAGGATCGCTCCGCCTTTGAGGGCAATCGAGTCATCAATGCTTATGCACGGCTCCTCTTCCTCATATGTGATTTTTATCGCATCATCAAGTGCCTTGAGAACCGCACGGCTTTTGCCCACCAGCAGGCCGATTGTCTCGCCGACATAGCGCACATCACCCTCTGCGAAGCATCTCCAGTCACCTGCGATCATCACGAGAGAATTCTTTCCGTTTTCCGGAATGTCCTTCGCGCTGATGAAATAGTAGCCTTCAGGAAGAACCGGCAGCTCAATATTCCCGATCCTGCCCCTTGGAATGGTCGAACGGACCATGCGGGCATAGAGCATACCGTCGCGTCTGAGGTCGGAAAGATACTCTGCCTCTCCCCTTGCCTTTGACACGGCATCAACTCTCTTTATTCTGTCATCAATTCTGATCAAAGTATCAACCTCCATGCCGAGATCATTATTCAAATCTTTGTATAATGGTCAATTACCACAAAAGATTTCACCTGAGAAAAGTATACACCCTCAAGGTGCTTTTGACAAACGGAAAAAGCAACAAAATGCAACACAAAAGAAAGGCGCTCCCTCAAGGAAGCGCCCTGCTGTTTTTATTTCTGTTATCGTCAGACTTTACCTTCGATGCAGTACGGAAGCAGCGCATAGAAGCCCGCACAGATCACAAGATCCTCGACCCTGTTGATCTCGTTCGGGGCATGTGCCTGGGCCTCATCGCCCGGTCCGAAACCGATGGCAGGAATCTTGTGGCGGCCTGTGGTTGCGACAAGGTTTGTGCTGAATGTCCACTTGTCGACTACAGGTTCCTTGTTGTAGAGAGTCTCATAATCCTTCACGGCAGCCTTCACCAGAGGATGATCAGCATCAAGCTTCCATGTCGGGAAGTAAAGCTCCTGTGAGTATTCCTTGTTCGTCCAGCCTGTCTTTCCGTAATCCGGCATCTCGACGATGATTGAATCAGGATCATCTCCCGTAGCCTTTGAAACATACTCCCTTACCTGCCTGATTGCAAGATCGGCATCCTCACCCCATGTGAGACGTCTGTCGCAGTAAAGCATGGCGTAATCGGCAACTGCACACTGGCTGGGTCCCTTCACATCCATCTGGCTGACGGTGATGGTTCCCTTTCCGAGGAAGTTGTCCTCATCCGGCTGGAGATCCTTGTTGAGCTGCTCGATGGCAAGAGCCGCACGGGCTGCCTTGTATGCGGCACTGACGCCTCTCTCAGGCGCTGAGCCGTGGCAGGAGATTCCGCGCAGGATGATTCTTATCTCCATTCTGCCCCTGTGACCACGGTAGATTCTGCAGCTTGTGGGCTCGGTGGAGACGATGAGATCCGGCTTGAACTTCTCTTCCTCGATGAGGTACTTCCAGCACATGCCGTCGCAGTCCTCCTCCATGACGGTGAAGGTGAAATAGATGGAGTATTCACCGCCGTAGCCAAGTTCCTTGAGGATGCGTCCTGCAGTGATCATGCTTGCCGCACCGCCTTTCTGGTCGGAGGCTCCGCGTCCGTATACAAGACCGTCCTTGATCTCACCGGAGAATGGATCAAAATTCCAGTTCTTGATATTTCCCACCTCAACGGTGTCGATATGGGCATCAAATGCCATTGTCTTGGGACCGTATCCCACACGGGCAATAACGGAGCCAAGTCCGTCAATCCTCACTTCATCGAACCCCGCTTCCTTGCAGAGCTCAACGATAAGGCGGCATACATCCTCTTCTTTTGAGGAATAGCTCTTTGTCTTTACAAGCTTGCTGAGATTCTCTGCCGTATAGTCACGGTATTTTTCAGCCAGCTCACGAATCTGATCCTGAATCTTCATAAATCTTCTCCTATGATCTTATTTTATCGACAGTCTTCCACACTCTCTGTGCAACAGAAGCTGCCTGTCTGTAAATCCTGTCTGCATCGATATTCCTGAACTCGTGGTTCTCAAGAATGATCTTTCCATCCACCAGCACCGTATGCACCGCATTCGAACTCATGCCCCAGACAAAGTGGGTGGCACCGTTGGCATTCACAAGCGGTGTCGGATTCTTGTAGTCAAGAAGCACGAGATCGGCTGTGTATCCGGCCTCGATGCGGCCCCAGCGCCGTCCGTCATTGAAGATGCGTTCCACAAGCCTGTTGCCGCGGGAGAGCGCCTTAAGGAAATCGGCCGGCCAGAAAGGTCCGCCTTCATCCTTATGCTTGAAGAAACCTATCTTGATCTCCTCGAACATATTGCCGCCGCACCCGTCAGTGCCGAGCACAAGGTTGTCAACCCTGGCTATGTTCTTCAGATAGCCCACATGGTTGTTCATGTTGGAGCGCGGGTTGTGCGCAAGGAACGCGCCTGCCCTGTTTATGGCATCAATCTCGCTCTCACTGAGATGGAGGCAATGCACCATGAGACTCTTCTCATCAATGAGTCCGTGTTCCTCCAGACGGGTGACGATATCCTTATTGTAAATATGATGGGAATGCACCACATCATACTTGTCCTCAGCCGCATGCAGGTGAATGCCGCGTCCTGTCTCGTCACATGCGACCTTCATCAGGGACAGAGCCTCATCAGGCAGCGTGAAAGGAGCATGTCCGCCTATCATGGCTTCGACAAGAAGAGGACCGTTTTTCTTCTTACTGTCACACTCCTTTGCAAACCTTATATTCTCCCCGACACCTTCCTCCACCTCATTCATGCCGCGGTTTCTGTCACTCACCTCGTAACATGTGGCGCCTCTTATTCCGACTTCCTCCATGCCTCTGGCAATGGCTGAGAGGCTTCCCTTTATGTATGAGGGAGAAGCATGGTGGTCTATCGCACAGGTCGTGCCGCTTGCAATTGCATCAAGCGAGCAGATCAGAGAGGAATAATAACAGGCTTCCTCGTCAAGACCCCTGTCAAGACGCCACCACCATTCTTTCAGGACCTGGATGAAATCCGTCTGGGGTCCTGCGCTTATCAGCATGCCGCGGCTCAGACCGGAGTAGTAGTGATGATGGGCACATACATTGCCGGGTATAAGGGTCTTGCCTCTGCCGTCAATCATGACATCCGCCTTCACGTCACTTCCGATTCCCGGTGCGACTGCGCTTATGGTGCCGTCAGTGATGACGACATCCATATTCTCAAGAACCTCAACCGGTTCCATTGTCTGCATTATGCGGACATTCTTTATAACAGTTACTGCCATGGCACCTCCCCTCACTCGGCATCAACCGCGCCGAGCAGATAAGGATAAGAGATGAACACCTCGCTGATCATTGCAAGGATTCTTTCATCAACATCGATTTCAAGATCCCTGTTCTCATCGATCATGCCGGTCTTCACTTCACCTTCAATTCTCACAACAACCTTGTTGCCTGCTACATAGAAACCGTCATTTGTGCTGTCTCTGAAATCTCCTTCACTGGAGAAGAGAGTGAATTTCTTCCTATACGGGCCACCGGAATACGGGCAGAAGGTCTCACAGTTTCCGCATTCATTGCAGTATGCATCAATGTGAAGAATCTGGAACGGATCCTCAAACAGTCCGCACTCCCTCATGTCAAGCGCGACGTTGGCCCTGTTCGGACATACGTCAACACACTTGTTGCACAGGTACGAGCACTCAAGACAGCGTCCGGCTTCTCCTTTGAGGAATGAAGCAGGGTCGCCCTTTGGCTCTTGTCTTATCATGCTCTTCTTTGTGACAAGCTCCCTGAAATAGGCATCTTCCTGACTGCGGTATTCCTCGTCGCTCATCTCATCCTCATCATGATCCTCATGATCATGACAGCCGCACTCACAGTCCTCATCGTGTTCATGATGGTGATGCTCATGATCATGACATGAACATTCCTCATCCTCACACTCATCATCCTCATCACCCTCAGCGATTTCATCAAGAGTGAGGTCAATGCATCTGTTGACCGCATTCTGCGCGGATGCGATTGCCCTGACAACGGTGGAGGGACCTGTGACGGTGTCACCGATGACAAACACATGGGAGGCAAAGCTGAAATTGTCTTCCCTCTCCAGTTCAAGGCCTTCGAGCAGAATGCTGTCCGCCTTCTCTCCTATGGCGCTGATGACAAGATCCGCATCAATAGAGACCTTCTCACCGGACGGTACGGGACGAGGGCGCCCGGAGGAATCCTTCTCGCCGAGCTTCATAATGTCGGCAGTAAGAGTGCCGTCATTGAAAGTTGCAGGATTTGTGAGGAAGCGGAATGCGACACCGTCATTCAGTGCCTCTCTGTACTCCTCTGCATCACATGGCATTTCCTTACGGCTTCTTCTGTAGATGACAGTGACATCACATCCGGCCTTCTTCGCGGCGCGGGCCGCATCCATTGCCGTATTGCCGCCTCCCACCACGATAACCTTTGAGCCGGCAGCAGGAAGGACTCCTTTCCTGTAGTCCCTGAGGAATGAAACTGCGGAAACTATCTTTCCGTTTCCTTCTATACCGCTGTCCCTTGCCTTCTCCGCTCCCACTGCATAGAAGATCCAGTCAAAACCTTTCTTCCTGAGTTCTTCAACAGTCAGAGCTGAAGAATCCTGGCTGAAATGTGCCTTGACACCGTATGAGAGGATGAAGTCGACATCTTTCTGCACCACTTCTTCCGGAATGCGGAATTCAGGGATGACATTCTGCACAACTCCTCCGGCCTTTGCCTCCCTTTCGAAAAGCGACACATCGTAACCGGCACGGGCAAGGAAATAGCTTGCGGCAAGTCCTGCAGGACCGGCGCCGACAACGGCTGCCTTCACATCGGATGGGGCCTCAATGCCTGACCATATCTCATTGATATATTCAGCAAAACCCAGTTCACCGGCAAGCCGCTTGATCTCCCGGATCGCAATCGGACCTTCATAATCCATTCTGGTGCAGTGATGCTGACACTGATGATCACAGATCCATCCCGTGATGTTCACAAGAGGATTCTTCTCGAGGATCACCGCAAGAGCCTCGGCATAACGGCCTTCTCCCATGAGATAGACGTACTCGGGAATGTCCTGATGAATCGGGCAGGATGCAACACACGGTGCGACGTAGCAGTCAGTGAGAGGAAGGGTCTTCCCGATCTTCACACTGTCTTCCCCTCTTCTGTCCTTGTGGAAAGCAGATGAAGGAGAGACGGCCTTGTCATTGAGTTCCTCAAGCTTTTTCACATCAATGTGATCCATTGACCATGCATCGCTTGAGTCAAGAATCTCCGCCATCTGCTTCAGTTTGAGATATCCGCCGGGGTGCAGGAGGTCGGTCGCAACTGTTATGGGCCTTATTCCCGTTTCAAAAAGCTCTCTGATATTAAGTGCGCTGGCACCTCCTGAGTAGGAAATCGGAAGCTTTCCGTCAAAGACTTCGGAAAGCCTTCTCGCGACACTTGTCGAGAGAGGGAACAGGGCACGGCCCGACATGTAACGCTCATCGCCGGGAAGCTCATCTCCGTTGTTCACGTTGCCGAGAGTGTTGGTGAGCTTGACGCCGAAACCCTTTCCTTCTGATGCAGCTTTCTCTCTCAGCCTTGTCAGCATCGCAATGGCATCATCCCACTGAAGGTCATGCTCGAAACTCTCACGGCGCAGCTCGATATAGTCATAACCGAGATCGTCAAGAATCCTGCGCACCGTATCATAGCCCAGCAGTGTCGGATTGAGCTTAACGAAAGTGTCGACCTTCTTCTCAGTAAGCATGTAGGTGCAGATCGCCTCTATCTCATGCGGCGGACAGCCATGCATGGTGGAAATCGTGACGGAGGGGGAAATGCACTTGCTGATGAGGGAAAGTTTCTTCCTTGCCTCTTCCTGTCTGTCCTCAAAGACAGTTCCGTTGAAGATTCCTCCGGCAAGGGCTTTGTCGAGAGACGCGATATAACCGTTGAAACGGCCGTCCACATCAGCATCAAGCATGCTGTTTATGAAATGCTGCATCCTGTCGGTCTTTATTCCCTCGAGATTGTAGCCGACCGACATGTTGAAGATGAATGAAGGCTTTTTCCACTCATCATTCATGAACATGTCGAGAAGATGGAGGATTATCCATGCCTTCAGGTACTCATCATAAGCCTTCGGCAGGGTGTATTCCGTGGACCACTCGACGTTATAGCCTTCATCTCGTGCGTCAATGCACGGTTTTTCTATCTCAAGTGTGTCCATTATCTGCACTGTTTTCAGCTCGATGAATCTTGCACCTGTGAGATACGATGTGATTATGTTCTGTGCAAGCTGGGTATGAGGACCTGCCGCAGGTCCGACCGGCGTGGCAGCCTCCTGAGTGAAAACCTTTATGCTGTGCTTCCCCTTACTCCTGTAGAAGCTGTATTCAGGTATTGAAAAGATACTCTTCTGCCCTTTCAGCTCGCCGCTTATCCTTTCAAGCAGTCCTGTGAAAGGAACGCTTCTCATTTTGTCACCCATAGACACTCCTTGTTCATTGTTAGTTACACTTCAATTGTACCTCACAATGGCAGGAAGTCAACAGAATTGGCAACAAGTTGCAACAAAACCCGCGATGAGGAAAAGCTGAAAGAGATAAGAGGTCCGTACGGGAACAGGTAATGTACGGAGAAAAACCTCAGACAGCGCAGCCGGAAAGCCTTCTTTGTATCCTTTTCAGTATTACCACGACAATCGATGCAGCCAGTTCATAATCACCCTCTTTCACGGCATCGAGAAGATGGGAGTACTGCAATACCTTCTGCCTTTTCTCTTCAATGCTTTCATCTGCCATTGTCAGGAGTTTTTTCAGCTGGGGCGAAAACGATTTGTAAATGGATTTCGGTATGCTGTTATCTGAGCATTCGGCAATTTCCCGGAGGAATGAAAAATCATGATTGCTGAAATCTACCTCACTGCCGGAATCAGACTGAGTGTCAATGTCTTCCTGCATGGCTGTCAGATGACTTTCGGGCTTTCTTAGAAGCGCACTTCTGTCATTCTTTCTGCATAATGTCTTCACCGCTGAGATTTCAAGAATCGTATAGGTATCGAGAAGATCCGCAAACAGTTTGCCGTCACTGACCCCGTCTGACATCATCGATGTCGAAATCGAATCAACATACTGATCAAGACTGTTTGTATTGACACAGGCACGCCGCCCCTGACTTATGGTCACAAGACACTTTGCCTCAAGTATCTTGAAAGCCTCCCTGACCGTTCCTGAGGAAACCTCATATCTGCTGCACAGATCGTTCTGGCTCGGCATGAGTGTACCCTTCTCATACACACACCTGAGTATATCCTTCTCAAGTGCACGTACTATGATGGAGACTTTTGACCCCCTGCTTCCTGTACTCTATCTGTTTGATTCACCTTTGTTTCCGCCATAATCAATCGCCGCCTGATGTTATAGTGAGAATTGCATAACCGGTATACTGGCCGCTGACGAAACCTGTGGTTTCTGTATTATTTTCAGGATCAATATATTTCGGAGGATAAACAATCATTGACACCTTAAGAGGATTGACAGGCTCTGCCACATCACCAATGGGAGCTGTGGCAATCTCAATACTTCTCTGGTCTATAGATACATCACTATTATTATTTCCGCTTGTAAAGCCGTTTATCTTTTTATCAATGCCTGAAATTTCAACATTGTAGTTAAGCTTATTGATGACGTCATTCTCTGATTTTGATATGAGCATTGTTCCATCATTCATATATGTATCGGCAGTTGCATTACCAGGCACGAAAAGTATGGATACAGTCTCACCGTTATAAATTCTGTAATCAATATAGAATGGTTCAGAATAAGCTTCATTTGTATTATCATTTGTATTATCATTTGTATTAGTTGATGCAAGAGAAAACTTCACACTGGAAATAGTTGAAGCCTTATTCCGGTCATTTGAATCCAGGAATCGGACATAAGAAACAGCTTCCTTATTGAAAACGATGTCAAAAGAAAAATTGGAGAGTTCATCAGCAGACACACTTAACACAATAAGAACAGCAAGAAAAACAAAAGTGATAATGAATTTTTTCATTTGCTTGTCACCTCCAGTGTCAGTGTTGCTGTATATGGCTTGGAAGTATCTTTGACATCTTTGATTGGAATTCTTATAAATATTTCACCTGAATAAACTCTTGGGAAAATGTTTGTATCCTGATTTTCCTCATACACAAAAGAGCTTTGTGACGAAAGGCGAGATGTATCTTCAGATATTGATTGCCAGTTAATATCGGTTGCAGATGCTGTACCAGGATTCTGCTGAAGCGGTGTCCCTGATAATGTAATTATTATGTTACCTGCTGTGAAAGTCTGAACATAATAATACATGTTCGAAATCACAAAAGATTTATCATCAGAACTGTATGTAAAATATACTTCATTTATTTTGTCTTCGGGTTCGATGGTTGAGACAACTTTGCTCCCTGTAAATCCAGCATAAACTGTAGCATCAACAGTGAATTCAACAGAAAGCGGCTCAAAGCTGTCTGCGGCCATTACAAAATATATAACTACAAGCATCATAAAGAATGCAATCAGCAGTCTCCTACCCATTTGACACAACTCCCAAAGTAAGCTCACCGGTATATGTACCGGCAATCATCGTATCAACATCTCCTATATACTCTGCATGTATCTGGAGCTCTACACTTCCGACCCGTTCTGATGCATTGACTCCTGATGTTGTACTAAGAGTCGGCTCAATTATGATAAACTCAGTTTCTTCATTGTCATTTGTTGCAGAATTCAGAATCACTGCAGGAGTGACATCTTCAGCAACCCGCGATACAGTCCAGTCAATACCTCCATCATATCCTTCCGGAGCATTTTCAGGGACAAGTTTGCCATCCATTTTGAGATACAATGTGACAGCAGACGGAGAAACCACATTCCAGTATGCATAAACAGTTCTGATTGCAGATTCAATATGATTCTCATCTATTCCACCTTCAGCCGTAGACAACAGAGGGGTTCCTATATTGACCGGTGTTGGATCATCATTTCCAGAATTTACAGGAGTAGTTGAGAAACCGAATTCGTAATATGAGGCTTCATTAAAATCAAGATAAAGAGTGATATCAGCTTTGGCAAGTTGCTCATCGGATACCGCAAAAGTTGAGATAGGAATCAACAGAAAAATCAATATGAACATCTTTTTCATTTTTCGACCTCCCCTATTCTGTCCTTATCTCAGCAGTAAGTGTAGCTGAGTATTTTGCAGGGATTGCATCAGATGCATCACCTGCGGTTATGACAAGTTCCACACTGCCTCTGTCTCCGATACCATCTTTACCCGGGGTATATGACATGATGACTTTTTCTTCTTCATAAGTCCAGTTCTCAAATGAAAGATCTGAAGCCAGAGACATAGCTGATGTCTCAGGTATAGCTCCGACACTCAATGCCCATTGAATTCCTGTTTCAATGTTTTCAGCGGTGAGCGGTCCTGTGGCCGAAAGAGCGATCTCAACATGAGAAACAGAAACGACATCCCAGTTCAGATTAACTTTTGCAGTACCGGTCAGTATCTTATCCGCACTTATGTTCTCATCCAATTCAACAGAACTTAAATCTGTGTTATCTGAAGAAGCAAATGAAATGGAAGCAATGCCGTCAAAGTCACTCAGGTTCCATGTAACCGGGACTTCTTTTTCCGGCTGTATTTCAGCCTGCACTGACAGCAGCAGTATCAAAAGCATATAGATGAGAACTGTACTTCTTTTTTTCATTCACTCAGCTCCATTCAAACATTCTTCATGTCTTTACTCAGTCGGACTTGAAGGCTCCTTTGCTTTCACAACAGCTATCAATGTTGTGGTAAAACTGTCGGGTTGCAAATAAGACGCATTTTCTGTTGTGATAGTGAACTTGGCCTTGCCGCTGTCCTTCAGTCCGTTTGAAGGATCGTATGAAAATATTTTTACAGGATCATTTTCTGAGCCGTAGTTTCCACTCTCATTCACAAAACCTATTGATGGAGATTCTACAAACACTGCCTTTGAGGAAGGAACAGTTTCCTTTGAGATATCGGCATGCCAGTCCAGACTCTGGTTGCCATCACCAACAGAAACTTTACCTTCAAGTTTTTTAGAATGCACGCTGACTTCGACAGCAACAGGTGTGAAAAATTCCCACTCAAGATAGCAGGTGCCTGTTCCTTTCAATGTACCATCACCAGAATCTGCCTGTGTCTGAAGAGGAAGAGCCGATAAGTCACTTACACTTCCATCTGTGAACTTCAAAGTGTAACTGCCATCAAATCCACCTGAACCGGTAAGATCCCATATGATATCAATACTGTCACTTTCCGGCAATTTGTTATCAGGCTCAACGGCAAAGATAACAGCTGCGCTGAACAATATCAGTAAAATAAATATTCCTTTCCTTATTCTTTTCATTTCAAATAACCTCCACACCCAAAGTAAGTGTCGACTTATATTCTCCGGGCAGATTGTGGAACGCATCCGCTGTCTTCAAAGTGATTCCCTCCACAGTTCCATTGGAAGACGGATTGGAAGGAACTCCGTCATGCGTTATTACTGTGCTTTTCGATGTGGAACCGGAAGATGCTGGCCCTTCGGAAAAAGACACAATATCTGAACCATCAGTAATCTTAAAATCTTCTGTATTCCATGACACAGTCCATGATATTCCGTTTCCGCTGCCGGTGCTGAGAGCACTTCCCGGAAGAAGATACACAGTTACTTTCGTAGGAGCTGTGATTTCCCACCAGATATCAACAGTGGCAGATGCTGTGAAAGCATTCCTTTCTGTATATGAATCTGTCTTGAGCGTGATATTCTCAATTTTCTGATCTCTGCTTCCGAATCCGAATTCGGCAACATAATAATCCGCAATAGCACTTAAATCCCAGCTCACGGGAAGCTCAGCGGGGCTGTCCTTGCTGTAACTCTGTGTTGCACAGAAGCAAGGGCTTATTATCAGAATCAGAATCAGGAACAGTACAGAGAACTTCATTTCAATATCCTTTCATCATTCTCCAACCGGAGATATCGTGAGAGTAAGGTTTGCAGCATAGCTTGCCGGTTTTACTCCATCGATATCCTGAGTTGTGATAGTCAACAGTGCTGAGTCGACCTCACGGGAAGTGTCAAGTACTTCACGAGTGAAAACGGGCTTTGCAGTATTATAGTCCACAGCATCTTGTTCGCTGATATTATAAGGATCTGTCGTACCAAGAACAGATTCACCCGAAACTGGTTCATCACCTGAGACAGATGGAGTCCAGCTGACTTCCCAGTTCATGTATTCAGTAGAGGAAGTACTTTCGCCTTCCTGATATGTTCCTTCCAGAGGGCCATCTGCACTAAGTGTTATATTAAGTTTCTGTCCACCCTTAATGATCCAGTAAACATATAAATTGTTAACAAGACCGCCGTGATTTTCAATCAAACCAAGAGCAATGGGTGAAACTGCATGAGTAACAGTTTCACTTTTTTTAAGATTGGTAACATCTGACGCAAAGCCTATTTCCCATGTTGAATTTCCTCCGGTTCCAGTCAGATCAAATTTGATTTCAACCCTGTCTTCTGCAGGCTTATCCAATTGATTACCAGATTGTTCAGCAAACACAGGAATCAGGAAAAAACCACAGACAGCAAGAATTGCAATAAGTTTTTTCATATTATACCCCTTCTTTATGTGTAATTGTCAGGACAAGATTGCCTGAATATGAATCAGCAACGGCGTTTTCAATATTCTGGGTAACAATGTTCAGCGGCATGACATCTGCATCAATTGTTTTTCCACTCTCTGACTCATGAACAGGTTGCGCATCATAGCTAATGCTCTGTTGACCATCTGTATATTCGGTTTCTGATCCTATTGTGGTAGATGGACTATCACCCCAGGAAATTGCCCAGTTTATCTTGTTTGAATCAGTATTACCAGTCATTACACCTCCTGCTCCAAGAGAAATCTCAAGCTGGGAAGGATTTCCTTTTATAATCCAGTAAACACCAACATTTCCTTCAGGCACACCCTGTGATGACTGAGCACCTTCGCCATACTTAAGTGGAATTGAATTGATTTTCTCAACAGGATTTTCAGCATCCAGATTAACATCTGCACTGCTTGTAAATCCGATTTCCCAGCTATATTGAGCATTATCTCCGGTACCGGAAATATTGAATGTCACGGGGACAGTCGCACTGTTTGAACCTTCGCTAGGTGGTATTTCTGTTCCAGATACAGAAGAAACTGCATACATGCTAAATCCTGTGGAAAGCAGTATTAAAACAAATACAAGTATGTTCTTTTTCATAATCAATCTCTCCTTTCATCCATTAGTAGTCGCGTCTTCAATTGTCAGGATAAGTTTTGCCTGATAACTCTCTGCCTTCTTGTTTGAGAAATCCTCTGTGGAAATTTCAAGCTTGACAGAACCGGAATCACCACTATTCATAGTCCCGTCTTCACCCTTTTTCCTAGTGTGAACGTTCTTGGCAGAATAATCAGCTGATTCATCTTCTGCCGTGTTTGTACCAATTGTCTGACGAGTACCTTCCTTATCAGTCCAGTCTATCTTCCAATTAATAGTCTCTCCGCTGTCTGCCGTTGTACTTGTCAAAGCACCGTCAGCAGAAAGCGAGATTTTCAGCTCCTGACCACCTTTGATGATCCAGTACACATACACAGGTTCATCATCTTCTGCTCTCATTTCACCATCTGATAATTTGAGAGCTGTACTTGGAAGTGGAGTCGGACTTGTGGCTGATTTAACCTCTTCAGATGAGAACCCGATTTCCCAGTAATTTGCAGAAGATGAACCACCTGAAAGATCAAGAGTGACAAGAGCTGTTGCTTTACCATCTTTATCACCAGAATTTTCACTATGATCACTACCTGCTTTGCCTTCTTCTGCCCAGACAATAGAACATGCAAGAAGCAGTGAAAGCATGATAATCAGAATTTTTTTCATTTTTATTCCCCTTTATATATTTGTCAGCTATTTGATTCTCCACTCTGTGAAGCATCAACTGCTGTTATGATCAGTTTCAGTGTACCTGTGTATGTACCGGGAGCAGCTGAGAGAATGTTTGAAGTCTCAATATTGATTTTCTCGGCACCGACCTCTCCATAAGCATTGACTGTTGTTCTGTCGAGTATCTCGTCACCAGTATCATCGTAATTTGAAGAGCCGCCAATTGTTTTCTCCTCACCCCATGAAGCAGTCCAGTCAATTGCTTTTTCATCAGTATTTTTAAGTGCAGACGGCATTGCAAGATCGATTGTCAGCCCCTGCGCACTCTTGATGATCCAATAAACATACAGATCATCAGGTCCTGTTGCAGTTGACTCTCCAAGAGTGAGAGAAAGAGAATCTATCTGATTAGGTCCTTCATAACTGCCGTCCTGCTTTGCATAGCTATTTTCATTGAAACCTGACAGATCAGCTCCTGATGAAAAACCGACTTCAACTGAATAAAGCGGCTTATAACCTTCTTCCTGACTGTCAGAAAGATCCAGCACAACGTTGAGAGTTGCGCTTTCTGATCCACTCAATCTCTTATCTGAATAAAATTTTCCTTCCCCTTCAGCAAACAGCGGAGCTGCAAGCAAAGCGATAATCATGACAACTAAAAACTTTTTCATATTGTTCCCCTTATTTATTTTTATTTTCATAAAGTATTCATCCTCAAAGTCAGCAACGCTGAGTACTCCCCGGGTTCCGGATCAAGTCCGGGATTCCACGAAAGAAAAACATCCGCAACAGGTTCTCCGCGACGCGGGCCGGCTGAAGGGACAAAGACGGTGACTAAAGAATTGCTTATTTCAGCAACATATATGTCATCATCAGTTTCACTGTCTGTCAGCTTGATTTCTATGGGAAGCGTGTTGCCATTTTCATCATACCACCCTATTCCGGCATCAGCTTCAATCGTGAATGTATAGTTATCAATCTGATTGCCGTAATAAATCAGAGTCAAACTGAACTCATTCAGCCCGATTTCCATATCTCCCAAATCTATGAGTGTCTTCTCAGAAATCAGATAATCATCTGCCCTGTCAGTCTGAAGTGAGAAATATATTCTGTCCATGTGCAGTGCATCCTGCGGAAAGACAATACCATAATCCTCGGGAACTTCTGCATTCACAACAAGGCTTTCGGTCTTCATCTCTATCTCATCTGCCGCCATAGCACAGCCTGCACAAAGGATGAATAATACAAAAGTGAAAAATATCAGACGTTTTCCCATCATTCCTCCTTACACCACCTTTTCATTCGCTATGACATGAATATAGACAGTACCTGTATAACGGCCTTCCAGCATCACATTCGTTCCCTGATCCATCATAACCTCTATCTCACCGTTGTAGAGATAATAGCTTCTGTCATCTGTATTGTGATCTAATCTACCATCAACTTTTGCAGGCTTAATGGCACTTACGGAATCATCTACAACTTTATCCTCAGTGGCGGTACCATCAAAAACACAGCTCGTTGTTCCACCATCTGCATTCAGATTTCTTATTCTCACATCAAAGCCTATACTGTTCGTCTGGGTAAGAGGCGTATTGAATGTCACACTCTCATGAACAAGCCGGAATTCATCTGCTTTCGCAGGGTTAGGAATATTGCTGGACGATGCGAAAATGATCGGATCACTTAATTTCTTTGTACTACCTGTAACCGCTGCAGTGCTCAGCATGAAATCAAGAGAGCCTACAGGCACCCATGATCCCCTGTCCTCTGTAATGCTCAGATGAGCGGCAGTTGAATACGGATTTACCAGAAGTGAACATGTGGACTCTTTCGGCTGATTGTCGTCCTTGTCATATGAGCCGGAGAATGGAATTGTGATTGACTCAAACTTCCCGCCGTATTCCATTGTTATTGTTACGAGAGCCGTGTAATCATCCGCTTCAATAAGGGGATAGACAACATTGTTGTATGTCACAGTATCATTGAATGTATTGACAGTTCCGGGAAGGACAAGAACTATATCGGCCCAGATATCCCGCCCTATGTTACTTCTTGTCCAGTGAGGAACTACTAAGGTGCCTAGACCACCCTCTTCATCATACTCTAATCTATCACTACGGATTGGAACTGTCGTTTTTGGAGCAGTATCACTTACAAAATCATTATAGTCTATATAATGAGATCCATGTTGATTGCCATTTGAAAGATCCTCAAGTCTCTCGCTTGAACCCAAATAAGTCTCTTCCTTTCTATCACAATAATCAGCATCCTTCCAGAACAAATGAAGCTCAAATGGAAATTTGAAAGCAGGATTGCTCTGAGATACAAAAAACATACCATTAGGACAGGAAACAGTTACTGTAACTTCTTTATATTTTTCCAGATCTTCATTTGTGACACGCTGAAGTTCTGCAATTGCAACTATTTCTGCATTTGAGTATTTACCGGGAGCCGTGCATACTCCGTTGACTAGATTATTACCACTAAATGCACTTCCCTCCTCATAATCCCACTCGCCATTGTTTGTCTTGTAATATTCATTTGCAAGTGGTACATCAAAAGACCCCTCAAACGGAACAATCATCATTGACTTGAAAGCCCAAAGAGGAAGTGAAAATATAAGAATTAATATTATTGCAAACAGTATTTTTCTCTTCATATCCTCACTCCTGCGACACCATTTCAATCAATACCCAAGCAGTATAGTTACCGGCCGGTATGCTTGTACTGTCAGCATTCCCTTTTTCTTTGTAGATCAGCTCTGTAGAGACCTCGTCAAACTGGAAGTAAATCCCCCCGTCAAGACTTCCGATATATGACATATTCTCCTCATTTGAAAAATCAGCAGATACTTCCGCAAACGGGTCAACTTCATATATGTTTGCATATCCACTGTCCGGATTATCACTCCTCACAACGGTGACAGGATCATTATCCTTCATCGGTATATTGAAATATTCCGTATTAAGCGGAATCTCGTCACCGCCTGCATTTGTGTACCCGGCAAGATATGTGAAATGAAGATAATAACTAAGTTCACTGGAATTTTTTGAAACATGCTTCATCGGATTTACAGATATCCTCAGTTTCACTTTCGTATTTGAAATCAAACTCCAGTTAGCGATAAGACGTCCGTTCTCACTGCCCGGGATAACTTTCCCATTTTCATCCGTTATAGTTGAGAGAACATAACTCTCCTCAATGTTGAAAGGCATTCCCTGAATATAAGACTGTCCCTGAGCAGGAATCGGCGTGACACTGACATATGCAACCTGACCGTAAGCTGCCTGAAGCTCGAGAGGTTTGGACATCTGATGGATATATTCGCTGTGAAGCATGAAAATGCCTGAAAGCAGAATCATCAATGTTAGACAAAACTTCTTCATCTCCTCACCTCCTCCTAATGTGTCGTCAGTGTTGCCGTCACTGTCGATTTGTACATGCCCGTAGGAGCTCTGTCAAAATCTCTTCTTGAAACCGCCATCAGGACAGCACCGCGGGATATCCACTGGGAGGAATTTCCCTCTTTAGGTTTGATTGAATCTTTCAGTAGTACGTCTTTATGACTCTGATTTGTTGAAGGATCATCAGGATCTGAAAGACTTCCATTAGCTGTACTGCCTGCTGTTGCCGGCGGAATAGGAGGAAAGTCGGAAGCCTGAGTGCCGTTTGAATACACAATATTGTGGTGAGCTGTCCTGAATGCGGCATCTATGGTATTGCCGTTTTTATCTTTAAACGGAGTAATGCTGAAACTGATGTTATATTTCAAAGCATCACTTGCCACGAGACGGTATGAGAAGATTATGTTGTCTGCATCCTCTTCATTTATATCAGCTGTATCACTCAGGAATGAACCGATCTGACTTGTGGCATCTATAACCCGTCCTATTGTTGTTGAACCTTCTTCAAGATCATCCTGTGAGAATGTGTTGAGACTCTCGCTGATAGCATCTGTTATTATGAACTCAACTGAAGAAGAATCCGTAATCTTGTACCCCTTGATCTCAAATTCATCAGAAGACAGGGACTTTCCATCCGCGGCCATGGCAGGAATGAGAATAAGTGATATAAGAACAAGCAGGATAAACATTCTTTTCATCATACGGCCTCCCTCATTTCAGGATAGAGCATCAGCCAGAAATCCTCACTCGTAAGGCTTCCGGTGTAGCTGTAATGTCCGCTTGCGGAGTACGGGGACTGAGGAACTGTATCATCCATTGTGAATGTTTCATAAAGGTGTATAAGAGCAGAATCCTCAGGATTCTCACTGACTGTGAACCGGTATGAATACCAGGATGAACCGGATGGGACATCGAAAGCATATTCACCGCTTTCAAGACCCGATACGGTGAAGCGGCCTTCCGCATCAGTGAAGAGATACAGATCCGTTGCTTCAAGTACTTCATTACCCTCTTCATCTTCACTGACACGGTAAAGCGGTGATGAGCCGTTGGCCCAGAGCATTCCGTCAGCATACACAAGAGCCGATACCGTATATGAGACATCCGCCTCAAGACGGAGGACAAAGCCACGCCTCTGTGTGGCAGGTATCGTTATATCAAACACTTCAGATGCTGAGAATGAATCTTCTGCCGTGCTGTAAATGGATAGCGAAGTATTGTTTGTGGAGGAAAGGCCTGAATACATGTATGTGCCAAGTACGCGGTCAGGTGTGATTGAAGCAGAGGATCCGGCAATGCCGAGGGACAGCTCATTATCCTTCAATATGCCCTTCTGCCTGATCAGCAGGAAGTTGGACGGGATTGAAGATGCCATGGTGAAAAGCCCGTCCGCAAAAAGCGTGGATGTTGAAAGGGAGAGTGAAAGACGTGTCCTGTTGAATGAATCCTCCGTATCAACTGAGAAGCTTCCGCTCAGATAATCCCCGCTGTAGGAATAATCCGCACTCAGGCCGTATTTATCGAATTCGGTGAAGTCAGTTGTGTCAATTCTCGCACTGAAACCGTGACGGCCGGAATATGCATTCACATTCATATATGAATAATCCGGACTCCAGCTTGTGGAAGAAGACACAGGTCCGAACCGCAGTGATGCTGATACCCTGCCGCTGATGGAGGGAACACTGTCTCCTATTCCCGACACGTTCATTGAAGCGGAAACAGACATGTGTCTGCCAAGTGTGGCACTCAGAGAACCGCTTGTATTCCAGCTCATGCGATCGGCTGAATTCAGATCCGATGATATATAACCTGACAGGCCCCAGCTGAGGAAACCGAGCCTTCCCGATAATGAAAGCGAACCTGAGAGATTATTATCCTCTGTATCACCGGAATAAGTTGCGGCAAGGCTGAGTGAACTCAATACAGAAGAGTCGAAATAGATCTGATGTCCTACACGTGCATATATGTCCGGAAGAATGAAGTCTCCATTCTCAGTGATCTCCGTTGTCCTGAAACTGTAGCGTGTGGTGCCAAGGAAATTCGCATGGGTCAGTTCCAGCGCCGCGGCCATCGCCGGATTGAATGCTCTGGTGTCATTCACCTTGTTCTGCACGGCAAGGGCAAGATTCATGCTCAGACTTGTCGTAAGTCCTGCATGTATATAGCCGGAAAGCGTCAGATTTCTCAGATCATATTCGAGGCTTTCATCACCCGGAAGAGGAATACGCAATGCACCTTCCCTCTTTGACTGGGAATCGGAAACCAGTCTCCTCCCGCTTGCGAGATTTGCACCATAGTACACTTCCCCGGGAGCAAGGAGCGAACTGGTGTAGTTCAGTGAGATATCGAATTCTTCCGAAGGAGAACCGTCAAGTGGATCAACGATTATGCGGATTCTGTTGGCACCTGTATACAGTACGAAATCCTGCAGACGGTAACTGCCCGGCTGCAGAGTCCTCCTGAAGATTTCCCTTCCTTCGTTGTAGATCGTGACTTCCGATTCTTTTTCAATAACCAGAAGCCGTTCAATATGGCTTTTGCCGCGGGTTCCGGGCAGAGCATATGAAAGGGATTTGTCAAAACCTATGCCCAATGCGGTTCCATCCGGAGAGAGAAGATCGGTTCCGACATTGCCCCAGCTGAGACGGATCATGTCCTGCGGGAAATCCGCGTAGAAGCTGTATGTGCCGAATCTCGCATCAAAACCTCTGTACCTGTCATAGCTGAGGTAATAGCTGAATGAACCGTATACATCAAACAGCCTCAGGGTATTGTAGCTTGAAAGACTCAGGGAAAGGCTGTCCATGATTTTATCATGTTCACTGATGTTGAGGGAACTTGAAAGCGAATACCTTGAAATGAGATAGAATACCGCAGGATCGATTGTCGTGGCACCGGTGATCGGTCTTCTGGCCACGGGGGTGCCGGATGTCGAGCGGATGGAGATTATCTGGACAGGCATGTCTGTTGCGCTGAAGGTGATGTCAATGATGTAGTTATCACTGTCCATCTTTGCAGCGACCGATATCTCATTGAGGTATGAAAGAGGAATATATGAAAGTGACTCATCTGCGAAGACAAGTGCCATGACCTCGTCGATCACATTACCTTCAATATAAGAACGGAAGGCTTCAGAACTGATGCTTGCCTCACCGTTTTCAATAAGAGTCTCAATTGTTCCAACTGACTCGTTGTTGATTACAAGAGTCATGTAATAAAGGCCGTCAGCGAGAACCAGATCTTCTGATCCGGCAATATAGAAAGTGGACCAGAAATCATCATCTTCCCAGCGTGGCGGCTGGTAATAAATGACCTCAGAATCTTCCATGACATTCACACTGAGTATTGACGGTTTATCAGGGACCGGCATTGATTTGCCTTCCCCATCCTCATATTCTTCCACACTCTCTTCAAATGCATCAGGGAAACCAGTATCATTGCTCACAGCTTCATATGCTGCCGGCCCGTCTTCTACGGCTGTCTGCTCAGCATGAGAGGAGTCATCCGGCAGTGAAGATTCAGCAGACGTCTCCGCCTCGGCCTTATCTGAAACGTCCGATCCGTTTTCCACGGATATGATTGCATCATAATCCGGATCTTCTGACGTTTTCACATTTTCATGACCAGTATCTGAGGATACATTCTCAACGGTAATGTTTTCACTCTTTACGTTTTCTTCCGGAGGAACGGATTCCGTCATCTCATGCACCACATGGTCTTCCGCATTTCCTGATGTTGCGGACATTCCCTTTTCATCTGTGTCATCAATTTCAATAGTGGTGCCGGATATCTCTTCTGCTTCAGGTTTCTGGAAAAGTATGTGGAAGATCCATAAAATGACACAGACTGAGACAATTATTGTGAAAACCATAAGCAGAATTCTGAATGCAGCGGCCTTGCCAGTGAAAATGATCATATTTATGACAGCAATCAGACTGACAAGGAAGAGAACGGAGAGAAATACAACAAAGGCAGGGTTCATGACAGCATGGAACAGAACCAGAGATCCTGCACTGAGTGCTGAAATGACAGCAATGAAGAGAATGATCTTACCGGCAATCATTTCCCTGCCCCTCCTGTTATGCTGACTGATTCTCAGTTCGAATAGGAGAAATCGTAAGTTGCATCAGCACTTATCGCGGATGCACCTTCCAGTGATGATGGAAGATCAATAACTGTTCTGAGTTTTGAATTGGTGAGCAGATTCTGACCGGAAAGAGGTTCAACCTCTTCATCAGTCAAGGTATATACAGCACCGTTATCACCGGTAAGTGTTATTTTCATATTGTTTAATACCTGGTGAACACTTCCGGTATTCTCAATGACAATTTCCAGTTTTCCGTCATCTGTGTGTTCCACACTCTCGCTGACGCTTTCTATGACACGTGAAGGTCTTACATATGCGCTTGTGGAGTATACAAAGAGAAATGAGATCATCTGACCTGCTTCCTGGTCCTGTGCACCCTGTGGCATCGGAATCTGTTCGGAAATGATCCTGAAAGACATCTCACTGGTGACGGTCTGAGGTCCGCGGTACTGGACTCTTACAAGCTGGGTCGTGTTTCCCGGAATGATCATGCGGCTGGGCTGTATTGAGAAATAAGCGGAACCGTCCTGATTCACCTCATTGCCGTCAATATCGATGATTCTCTGTTCCGCCCTGACCTCAATGGCAACCGGAGAATCGGAATCATTGGTGATGGTATAGACTTTTGCACTGTCCGCACCGCTTGGAGCATAAGTGACATTCAACGGCGACAGCTGGTAAGCCATAAGAACGGATGAAATGAAAAGCAGAAATAAAAGTGACGCAAATACACGCCTCATAAACATTCCTCCCTGTTGACAAATGCCAGCCCCTTCAAAGTTTTTTTTACCTTGAAGAGTCACCCCCCCCCCGCATCATTTTTCCGTACCGTATGATGTAAGGAAGCCGAAGGGGAGAGAGGAGTTTATATAGCACAGCGTCCGCATAACAATACAGACACCTTTCCTTCTCTTTCACATGCCATTTTATTAGGGAAACCTGCATTAGTAAAGAAAAATATGCCCGGCTTCGAACATTTTTCCGTTATTTTTCCGATGAAAAAGCATGATTTGACGGTTTGTCACACATAATTCACGTACGTGTTTCATTTTTCTTCGTTATCAGCTTCATTCAAACTTCTGACATTGGCAGGGAGAATCAATGATAATAATCCCTTTTCTGCCATCTTGTTTCACAGACTGGCATATTACTGCCATACAAATCAGTTACAGCCGAGATTTCAAGCGCATATATTAATATGTCAACTACCGCCGCCCTGAAGGGCACCGGCTTGTAACTGCCCGGCAGTGCTGACGGCATCAAGCCTCCTGCCTTTGATTCCTGCAGTTTCCTCATCAGACTTACAGGTGGCGTTACATCGCGGGGTGGTTGACTTCACCCCTTGACTGACAGAATATATCCATCAGCCAGTTTGTCTTATCTTATCCACTCCTCTCTTGTAGATATTCATCGCCGCTATCCTGTCATCATTTCCCTTATAACCGCACACAGGACAGGAATACAATCTCTCCCTTCTGTCTCTTGCCTTCTTATCCACATTAGAGCAATGAGGACATGTCTGTGATGTATGCCTTGCATCTACATATATCACAGCATCCCCTGCAAGAGAGGCTTTGTATTCCAGTTTCTGCTGCAAGTCATAATAAGGCCATGACACACTTACATAGCGGTCTTTCCTTCTCACCCTGCAGCTCGCATTCCTCACACCTGAGAGGTCTTCCAGAACAAAGGTAACTCCTCTTTCATTTTCGGCGACGAGTGTCTTTGCCAGCTGATGATTCACATCACTGACGTAGCGGTTCTCTCTCTTTCCGATTGCTTTCAGCCTTCTTCTGGATGATGGTGTGTTTCTTTTCTGCAGAGACTGGCGCACTACCTTGAACTTCGCTCTCTTCTGTTTTACTTCCGTTCCCTTATAAAATCTTGTCTTCTTTCCGTCATATGTAACTGCCGTGTTTATTATTCCCCTGTCAATTCCGACAACCTTTCTCTCATCAAAGGCAAAGTCCGGACTGTTCAGTTTAACGGAAACATAAAGAAAAGCCCTGCCTTTCTTGAGAACAAGCTTTGCTCCTCCGAACACAGCATCCTTATTGATATACTTCTCAAATCCCTTTGAAGAAAATGAAACCTTTATTCTCTTCTCCAGAGTATTGAGAGAGACAATTCCTTTATCAATATCAATTGACCAGTCCCTTCCTCTTACCTGATCACACTGAGGCAGGGAGAAGAAGACAGGCTTTTCAAGTTTTTTCCTCCTATCCTTTGTATATCTTGCCGCAACAGTTCTTGTCACAGAGATTGCCATCTGAGCTTTAAGGCCAAAGCTGTCTCTTAAAACCGCATAGCTCATTTTCTGAAGATTGACGGCATTGTATTCCCTTTTATAAAAGGCAAGAGAGGAGACATGATTACAGGCATCTCTGTAAGCACAAGAGACAGCTTCAAGGAGTTTGAACTGTTCATAACTTACATTTAACAAAAGCTTTGCCGTAATCACTGTTTCCATACATAAGATTATATTACAAAATGATTTATTTTACAATAAACACAAAAGAAAAACTTAAGACTTCTGCTGTTTTCAGCTATTTCCTTTCTTCTTCAGACATTGCTAAACCGCAATTCCTCTGCAGCCTTGAAAGACGTCAGCTTCCTTGCTTGTTAAATTGTGAAGTATTCAGCTCAGCTTCCTCCCTCTCACCGGAAAGCTATAAGACATGCCACACGACTTGCATCCATTTCGTTCGAAGTTCGTGTCTGTTCTGAACGCGTACAGGATATACAACAACCCGTGAGATAGCTGCCATCCTTCATGGTGGTCAGGTGAATCACGGCATCAATTGAGACGGACATTTTCCATGATGAAATCCCTTGCAATCACAGCGAATTCCTCCGCATTGCTGAGTATCGAAGGATGGCCTCCATGTGGGAACATATGGATCGAGGCTTTGCCCATCATCTTCTTCATCTCCCCATATTCCTCTTTCATGTCGCTCCGGCACATCAGGTCCTCGACAGACCCCGTCAGAAGAACAGGACAGTCCAATGCAGATGGAGGGGACACAAACAAAGAATCTCCTCTATCGGCACACTCAATAAGAGCTTTCGTATCTTTCTGGACAATGTCCTGCCAATCAGGGCCAAGACACCATTCATGGAAGCCTCTTGCATCTTCATCTTTCATTGCACTTTCTCTTTCCTTTGTGTGGAGGTAGTTCACAGTCCTTGACAATAGCTATGATTCTACCTATTGTTTGGATGAGGAGAATTTATGGAATTAAGAACAGAAGAAATCATTTCAATAACTGAGGCCAATCAGAATTTCTCAAATGCGGTAAGAACCGCTGACCGGAATGGCCGAGCGGTCATATTCAAAAACAACAAGCCGAAGTACTTACTGGTGAACCTTGAAATGTCTCCGGCCTTCGATCTCTCCGACGACGAAAAAATCGACATTGTTGCGGCAAGAATACTGAAACGGCATAAGACAGCCTTCCTTGAGCTTGCGAAATGATCAGGTTCTCCGAAGAGAAGGTCAAACTTCTTTACCGGCTCATGGTGGAAGAAACAGGTGGCTCATATGGCATTAGAGATGAAGAGCTTCTCAGATCAGCCCTCGAAGGGATATTCCAGACATCCGATGGTAAAGAACTATATCCAACAAAAGAAGAAAAAGGTGCAAGACTTGGATATTCGCTGATATCTAATCATGCATTCGTTGATGGTAACAAACGTATCGGAATATATGTGATGCTGACGTTCCTTGAAGTCAATGGCATACCTCTGGAGTGCACTGAGGGGGAACTTGCCAATATCGGACTTGCAGTTGCCTCCGGTGAGAAAAAATACGAAGAATTGCTTGAATGGGTGAGAAAACACCGTCGATAAAAAGAAAAAAGATTTTTTCAGCAAAAATTTCCAGATCTTATCAGCTCCGCTCTCCCGGCTGGTATATTCCGGACATGAGCAAACCAATGTCCAGATCACTTCAATTTCAAATCAGGCAGCATGAGAATTTCAAAATCAATAAAGTACTGCAATGAAATAAGAAAACGGGACTTGCTGTCACACCTAATTCACGTATTTGTTTCATTTTTCTTCGTTATCAGCTTCATCCAGACTTCTGACATTGGCAGGGATAATCAATGATAATAATCCCTTTTTTTGCCATCTTGTTTCACAGACTGGCATATTACTGCCATACAAATCAGTTCCAGCTGGGATTTCAACCGCATTTATTAAACATTTTTATTGTTATTTTAAACAAACAGGTTTAATCATATAAATATTCAGGAGGTTTTCTAAATGCGAATAGAGGAGCAAATTAAAATGCTATGTGCAAAAACCAATTTATCCAGCTCTGAAATCGCCCGCCGTTTAAACAGGAGCACTGTGCAGGTCAGAATTGTTCTTATCTGGACACACCGCAAAGAAGTCTGTCATAAAACCACGATAGACACGCAGATCGACTATTTAAACCCGAAACCCCTGACTTTCACAAATCTGCCAGATATCCCCGTAGCGGAAACGATATGCATAAAACTGTATTTTGAAAATGATCTTATGTGCTGCATGGAACAGTCACTTGCCGACGCGGAAGTGATCAGATAATTTCTGCCGCAGATTTCAAAAAAAAACTGCTGCACCATATCTTTAATTCATGATGCAGCAGATAAGTGTTTTCACTCTTCGTCAATGAGGAATTCATCCTTGAGGAAGTCAAGATCAAGCTGAGGGTAAAGAGGGAATGCCCTGAGGAGAGATGAGACTCTCGAACGGGCCTCTTCAAGCACGGCGGATGGAACCTTTGCCTTGTTCCTGCTCTGCTTTCCCGCGTTCTCGCCCTTTGTGAGGATCACGGGTTTCGCATTCTTCAGCACCATGGCGATTATGGAGGCAATCTCCTTCATTTCCTTCTCTCCCATGCCGAGAGTCGTAAGCGCCGGCGTGCCAAGGCGGAGTCCCGAAGTATACCAGGGACCGTTCTTGTCGAAAGGAAGGGCATTTCTGTTCAGCGTTATGCCGCACTGCCTCAGAAGGCTTTCAGCCTGGCGTCCGTTAAGACCGAACGGGCTCACATCCAGAAGCATGAGATGATTGTCAGTACCTCCTGTGAGGATCACACAGCCCTCCTCTCTCAGAGCCAGGGCAAGATCCTGGGCATTCTCCACAATCTTTCTTGCGTAATCCCTGTATTCAGGGGTCAGAGCCTCGATGAAGCACAGAGCCTTCGCAGCCATCACATGGCCAAGCGGTCCGCCGATCACAAGAGGACAGCCTTTGTCCACAGACTCCCTGAACTCCTCCTTGCAGAGGATCAGACCGCCGCGGGGACCGCGCAGTGTCTTGTGTGTTGTGCTTGTCACCACATCGGCCCACGGTACAGGATTGTATTCATCAGTGAAAACGCCTCCTGCGACAAGACCGGCGAAATGAGCCATGTCAACCATGAATACGGCCCCGTTTTCATGCGCGATCTCGCCAAGGCGGCGGAAGTTTATCTTTCTGGGGTATGCAGAATAACCTGCAAGAAGGATCAGAGGCTTTATTTCCTTCACCTTCGCTTCAATGTCATCATAGTCCAGAAGGAAGGTTTTCTCGCTGACCGTGTAGGAATATGCGTCGAAAAGCTGGGCGGAAATATTCTGTCTGTAACCGTGTGTCAGGTGGCCACCAGAGTAATAGTCAAGGCCGAGGAGGCGCTGGTTGTGACATGCTGTTCTTATCCTGTTCCAGTCTTCCCTGCTGAGAGATGAGACATTGGTTATCCCCATATCCTCAAGAAGCGGCATCTGGACTTTCGTATTGAGAATCGCCCAGTATGCGCACAGATTCGCATCAGCACCGCTGTGGGGCTGTACATATGCATGCTCGGCGCCGAAAAGCTCCTTGGCCTTCTCAACGGCAAGAGTTTCAATCGCATCCACATTGTCGCATCCAGCATAGAAGCGATGATAAGGATATCCTTCTGCATATTTATCGGTAAGAAGATTGGCCATTGCAGCCTGAACGGAAAGAGACGAGAAATTCTCACTTGCGATAAGCTTGAGATAGTTGCAGCGCTGATCCTCAAGCTCCCTCACAATACATGAAGCAGTCTCAGGACTGACCCTTTTCACAAGAGAGAGGGAAGACAGATAATTGATCATCTCCACACTTGCACCGTCACCTGTTTTTTTCAGGTATTTCTCAATAATATGCATACTTATACACCTCCTGAAGATTCTCAGATTATCGCAGTTTGCATGACTTAAGGCAATATGAGGGAAAAAATTGCCACTGCTCGCTTCAAGCGAGCGTATATATGGATTCAATTATATACTTCAGATGGTTTTCCGTTCTATTTTTCTTCCTGCAATGTGCTCGCTTACAGCAGTTGCTGGAGACTCACAGGAGGAAAAATGCCGAAGAAAAAACAGAATCCGAATAATCCGGGTGGCATAAAGGAACCTTACGATGCCGCGGCCGTGTTCAGTTTCAACCTGAGGAAGTACCGCTACATGCTGAATCTCACTCAGCGGGAGTTCGGTGCCCTGACAGGCTTTTCCCATGGAACGATAGGAGATCTGGAGAGAGGCAGCAAGAGTGTGACAATGGATTCTCTGTCCAGAATCTGTGCCGCAATAAAGATTCCCCTTTCCGATATGTTCGAGCTTCCTGACGGGCTTTTTGCAATCCGCAATGAGATGGCGACCAGCGACAAGGAGCTCCTTTTCTACATAAAGGAATTCGTGGATAAGAAAGTAAAGCGTTAATTTATTGCAGAATAATGAGTTAATATATTTGTTGACGAAAATGCGCCACCTGCACTATAATCTTCAAAGTCATATAAATCAAGAAATTAAGAGGAGTAAACGTGGCTAAGGAAGAAGCAATTGAAGTGGAAGGAGTTGTCAAGGAAGCGCTCCCGAATACAAGATTCAGAGTTGAGCTGCAGAACAAGCTTGTCGTGCTTGCCCATCTTTCAGGCAAAATGAGAAAGCACTATATCAGGATCGTTCCCGGAGACATCGTGAAAGTCGAGCTTTCACCCTACGATCTCACGAAAGGCAGAATCGTATACAGAGAACGCTGAGAAAACAAAAGCACTTTGAAGACAAGTGCTTTTATTTTTCCCTTTTTCATTTAAAGAAGTTTTCATTCACTTAAAGGATTGTCATCACTTACAGGGCTTTCCTTTTTCCTGAGGATCACCCAGAGGACACCCTGTCCTCCGTATGCGGGCTTGGCAGCACACATTTCCCTGCAGCAGGAAAGCTCTTTGAGCACATTTATGCTCACATCACGCAGTATTCCCACTCCGTCTGCCGAGTGCAGCCCCTTGCCGTGGATTATCGCGACTTTCTCTATTCCGGCATCAAGAGCATCGCTGATGAAGCTTCTGATCGCGCTTTCAGCTTCCGCTGAGGTCATGCCGTGAAGATCAAGTGTGGACTCCGGCATCATCAGACGCAGTTCATTGATCGTTTTCTGCCGTTTCACTGAGTTCAGATCGCCTTTTTCCTTAAGAATATCCTCAAAACTTTTCACATCATCGTCAAAATGGCGCACGAAAGCCTGAGAAGGCTTTATCTTCACATGCTTTCTGACAGGAACACTCCTGTTCTCCTTTTCCGGCACGAAGGCCTGCTCAGGGGAGCTGTCGCTTTTTCTTTCAATCTCACGGGCACCTGAGAAGACGGACCATGAAACATCGGATGGGATCTCATCATCTTCATCCATCTGTCTGAAAAGATTTGCCGATGCGGTCTCCGGTTCATCCTTCTTCAGTGAAGATGCAGGGCTCACCTCTGCGGTTTTATCAGCAGCGGTACTCTCGTATTCACTCAGGATCGAGGCAAATGAACGGCTCGGCTCATATACCGGTTTCTGATGAGGGGATGAGGGCTCTTCTTCACTAACCTTCTCTTCCCTGAGGCTGTCATCCTCTTTTTCCCTCACGATCTCCTGAGCACCGGAGAAGACGGACCATGAGACGTTTGAGGGGATCTCATCATCTTCTTCCATTTCCTTGAAAAGATTCACAGTCGGACTGTCAGCATTTGCATGTCCCGCATCAGATCGCTGGACACCATCAGTACGGGAAGGAACATCAGGCACATCTCTCTTTCCTCCCCTGCCTTCGGCTTCATCCAGGATATCGGCAAATGAGCGTGTGGGTTTATATGCCTTGCTTGCTCTTTTATACTCAGCTGCACCTTCAGCCTTCATGACATTCTTATCTGATGCTTTTCCTTCATCTTCATCTTCATACAGTGCAGGATTCTTTATATCAAAGCGGGCTTTCACCTTTGAGCAGGAATTTCCTCCTTCATAGGAAGAAAGTATGTCAGCGAAAGAACGCTTCGGTTTATAGACTTCGCTTGCCCTTCTGTATTCACCTTTTTTCTCAGGGGCAGAAGTTTTCTTCTCCCACTTTGAGAAAATATCGGCAAAGGAGGTTTTGCTGTTCTTTATCTCCTCGCTTCTGCTTTTCCTGGGCATGGCATATGGATTGCCTGTATGTTCATAATTATAAAGAATGTCGGCAAAGGATGCGCCGGGATCATAGCCCTGCACGATTTCGGAAGGCTTCTTCGGCTTCTGCCGTGTCTTCACAGCCTTCGGCTTTTCTTCTTTTTTCTCTCTTAATGTGATCGATGCAAAGGGAGAGGATGCAATATCCTCTCTCTCTTCCTCTTTTCTGTTTACGGTTTTCAAATTCCTGTTATTTTTCTTCTTTCCCAATTTAGACTTCTCTTACATCCAGAATTTCTTTCACCATCGGACGCAGAAGCTGTACCAGATCATTCTGGCTGCAGCCTTCCACCTTTATCGTGCAGATGGCATTTGACGGGTCGGTGCCCATGAAAGTTCCAAATGAGATGATGTCCCAGCCTTTTTCGGCAACGGCCCTGGAAATGGCGGCAATCGTGCCGGGCTTGTCATCTACAAGGAATGAAAGACGGGTTCCGAAATGTCTGGCGCCGAAAAGCTCGAGAAGAATCTTGAACATGTCGCTCTTGGAGACAATGCCGACAAGCTTGTCGCCTTCCACTACGGGAAGACAGCTGAGATCCTGATCAACCATCAGACGTGCAGCTTCCTCAACTGTCGTGTCTTTTGTTATGGTCACGGGGTCTTTTGTCATGAGCTTTCTCACAGTGAGCTTTGAAAGCAGATAAGCCATTTCATGGATGGAAAGAGAAGAAGCCGGAGACGGAGATGCGAAGAGGATGTCCTTCTCTGAAATGACACCGACAAGCTTTTTGTCCTTGTCAAGAACAGGCAGACGGTGGACCTTCTCCTTCTTCATAAGCTCGGAAGCTTCAACAACATTGGCATCTGGCGAAATGGTGACCGGATTCTTTGTCATTCTTCTCTCTATGATCATTTTTCAATTCCTCCAATTGAAACCTTGTGTCTATTGTAGCATAAAAGACAAAAGATAATATATTTTTTTCACTCTCCCAGGTAAGCGGCCCTGACCTTGTCATTGTCCAGCAGTGCCTGCGATGAATCGGCAAGCACGATTGATCCGTTTTCAAGGCAGTAGCCCTTGCTGCTGGCTTTCAGCGCAAGGCGGGCATTCTGCTCTACAAGGAACACTGTGACCTTTTCTTCCTCGTTGATGAGTTTTATCTTCTGGAAAATGTCCTGTACGACAAGCGGAGCAAGACCGAGTCCCGGCTCATCAAGAAGGATCATGTGGGGAGAACTCATCAGAGCCCTGGCGATCGCCATCATCTGCTGCTCGCCGCCTGAAAGGGAACGGGTTTTCTGCTTCCTTCTGGCACCGAGGATTGGAAAGAAGTCATACATCTCCTCTTTCTTCTTCTCTATCGCCTCCTGATCACGTACAAGGAAGGCTCCCATGTCAAGGTTTTCCTCAACCGTCATGTCAGCAAACACATGACGTCCTTCCGGGACAAGGGCGATGCCTTTGGCTGCAAGAAGATGTGTCGGAACGCTTTTTTTATGCTTCGCGCTTGTGCACACTTCCTCTCCCTTGAAGCTGATCGATCCGCCGGCAAGCGGAACCTGTCCGACAATTGCCTTGAGAAGAGTGCTCTTGCCTGCACCGTTTGCTCCGATAAGGGCAACGACATCACCTTCATCAACACTCATCGATACCTGATGCAGAGCCTCGATGGCTCCGTAACGGACTGTAATATTTTCAATACTGAGCAGAGGTGCCATCACTCTTCATCCTCCTTTCCAAGGTAAGCCTCAATGACAAGCGGATTGCTTCTGATCTCCTCCGGAGTCCCTTCGGCGATCTTCTGTCCGAAACTGAGCACTGTTATGTTGTCACATATATTCATGACAAGCTTCATGTCATGTTCGATGAGAACGACAGTGATACCCTTGTCCCTGATCATCTCGATGATCTTCATCAGATGGGCAGTCTCTGCAGGATTCATGCCGGCAGCCGGCTCATCGAGGAAAAGAATCTTCGGATCAGCAGCGAGAGCTCTTGCGATTTCAAGTTCTCTCTGGTTGCCGTACGGCAGATTGCGGGCATATTCATCCTTGAGATGGGAAAGATCGAAGAAGTCCAGCCACTCAAGGGCCCTGACATAAAGCTCCCTGTTTTCCTTTCCAGCCTGGAAATAACTCTTCACAGCCTGTATGAAACGTCCGTGGAACGGATCAGCGCCGACTTTCGAATGCAGGCCCATCATCACGTTCTCCACAACAGTCAGATCATTGTAAAGGCGGATGTTCTGGAATGTTCTGGCAATGCCGAGACGGCTGATCTTCCATGCCGGAAGTCCTGTTATGTCCTTTCCGTCAAACATGATCTTGCCGCTGGTCGGCACATCCATGCCCGTGATCTGGTTGAAAAGAGTCGTCTTTCCCGCACCGTTCGGCCCGATAAGACCGTTCACGAGGCCCTTCTCCACATTGAAATTCACCTGATTGACGGCAACGACACCGCCGAAGGCTCTTGTGACTTCCTGTGTTTCAAGAATTCTCATTTCAGGCCTCCTTCTTTGACGGTCTCTTGAAAGAGTCCCTGATCTTTTCCCTGAGACTTCTCGGATCCCCGTAACGGTAATTGTCACGTCCGAGAATTCCCTGAGGACGGCAGATCATCATTATTACGAGAACAAGACCGTAAATGATCTGGCTGGCCTGTGCCGGTATGACGGATGAAAGACCGACAAGCTGCGGGAAATACTGTATGAATTCGATGATGAAGGCACCGAGAATGACACCTTTGAGATTGCCCATGCCGCCGAGAACAACCATGCACAGCACCATCACAGAAACCATGAATGTATAGGAACCCGGCTGCACTGTGAGGGTATAGGCAGTTGCGAAACAGCCTGCGGTACCGCCGATGGCCGCACCGAGCGTGAATGAACCGATCTTGTACTTCGCCACATTGATTCCGTTTGACTGTGCGGCGACCTCATCCTCCCTGACTGCTATCATCGCCCTTCCGATTCTTGAATGTGCAAGCTGGCGGAAAAGGAAGTAAGCGATGAGGACAAAGCACCAGACAAGGATTATGAATGTGATCTTATTTCTTGATGAGAACTGATAGCCGAAGAGCTCTGCTCTCGGAATGGCCATCATACCGACAGGGTTCACGTTTGTCGCGATGTTCCTGATGATTTCACCAAGTCCCAGTGTCGCGATACAAAGATAGTCACCCTTCAGTCTGAGTGTCGGCACACCGATAAGGAAGCCTACAGCAGCAGAGCACAGCGCGGCGACGGGAAGCGAGAACCAGAAGGAAAGTCCCAGTGTCTTGCAGATGATGCCGGTCGCATAGCTTCCGATACAGAAGAAGCCTGCATGACAGAGGGAAAGCATGCCTGTGTTTCCCGTGATGCAGTTCTGTCCGATTGCCATAAGGGCATATATGCCAGCATAGATTATTATAAGTTGGAAGAAATTCAGCATTATACCTTCTCCCTCTCGTTCTTGCCGAGAATTCCATCCGGCTTTACAAGCAGGATGATGATCAGAGCCGCAAAGGCGATTGTGTCCCTCAGTGCGCTGGGAATTCCAAAAAGCGGTGCACCTATTGATTCAAGTATGCCGAGGAGCAGTCCGCCGAGCATGGCGCCCTGAATGTTGCCGATGCCGCCGATGACAGCTGCGACGAAGGCCTTGAGTCCCGTCATCGTGCCCATGGAGGCGTAAACACGGAAATCGAAAGCCGCAAGGATGCCGCCTACTGCGGCAAGCGCGCTTCCGATGGCGAATGTGAGGGATATCACCTTATTCACATCGATACCCATCAGCTCGCTTGTTGACTGGTCAAGGCTTGTTGCTCTCATTGCCTTGCCCATTCTGGTCTTGTTCACGAACACTGTGAGGACGACCATCATGATAACTGAAACAAGGACGGTGAGTATCTGATGAGGAGTTATAGCTAAACCCGCAATTGAAATCGGGGTATCGTCAAATGGATATGGGAATCTTCTGCTCTGTGCACCGAAAAGCCATGCGGCACCGTTGCTGAGAATGAAGGAAACACCGATTGCCGAAAGCAGAGGAGCCAGACGGTTTGCGTTTCTCAGCGGCTTGTAGGCGACACGTTCGATGAACATACCCAGCAGGGCGCAGAAAGCCATGCTGAGGAGCATTGCGATGAAGAAGGCGATCAGCATCCATGCCGCATTCGTGCTTTCCCCGAGCAGGAATGTGAAAATGAACAGACCGGCATATGCGCCGACCATGAGGATGTCGCCGTGTGCGAAATTGATGAACTTCAGAATACCGTAAACCATGGTATAGCCTAGTGCTATGAGCGCATAGATGGCGCCGAGGGTTATACCGTTGAGAAGGTATTGAAGGTATTGAATGAGGGTAGTCAAGACACTTCCTCCGGAAAAAGATTATACATTAGCGTAAAAGACAAAGCTGTCCCTTGAAAAGAGGACAGCCGTTGTCACTACATTATTTTTCAGTCAACCTGAACGATGTGACCGTCCACGACCTGGAAGCTTCCCAGATAAACCGGTGTTGTTCCATGTACTTCGTAGACACCCTGTGATGCAACCATGTCGCCGTTGGCAGCGAAGTTGATGATGCCGTTTGCACCATTGAAGTCATTGGTTGCCTTCACTTCCTGGTTGATGAGCTCTCTGTCTGCAGAACCTGCCCTGTCAATTGCCTGAGCGAGGATGTATGTCGCATCATATGCGTTTGTAGCAAAGCTGTCCGGCATGTCGCCGTCATAGGCTGCACTGTAAGCTTCCTGGAAGTCAGCAAGGAGAGTGCTGGCCTCTGCCTGTGCAGGACCTACATAGATGACACCGTCAGTGAAGTCACCTGCGAGGTTGTAGATCTCAGGATCGGAGAATCCGTCTGATGAAAGGAAGGGAAGATCCATGCCGAGCTGGTAGGCCTGCTCGAGAATCTGTGCATCCTCAACTGTATAGTTAGGAATGTAGATTGCCTCTGCATCGGTATTTGCAATAACACCGAGCTGTGTTCTGAAATCCTTGTCACCTACCATACATGTCTCCATTGCACTGACTGTACCGCCGAGCTCAGTGAAGATCTCCTCCACACCTGTTGCAAGACCCTGGCTGTAATCGTTCATGGCATAAAGACATGCGATGTTTCTGTAACCGAGAACCTCATAGAAGTAATGTGCGGCGACTTCTGACTGGAGAGAATCGGAAGGAACTGTTCTGTAAACATAGTCGCCTACTGATGTGACATCCTTGTGTGTGGCACTCGGTGAGATCATGACAATACCGTCCTCATAGCAGCGCTGGGCAACTGCAAGAGCCGGAGATGTGAATACAGGTCCGATGATTGCACATACGTTATCTGAATAGACAAGTTTCTCATATGCGGCGATTGCACCGTCAACAGTACCGAGGCTGTTCTCTGCGATAAGTGCAAGCTGCTTGCCGTCGATACCGCCGGCTGCGTTGATCTCGTCAATAGCAAGACGGGCAGCATTTGAACATCTGATACCATAGTTGGCATTGTCGCCTGTGAGAGGTCCGATGAAACCGATTGTGTAAGTATCGCTGGATGCGCTTGTTGATTCGGAACCGCCGTTTGCGAATACGCTGAACATGGCGATAAGAGCAACCAGGACTAAAGCTAAAGTTTTTCTCATTTTTTTTGTTTGCCCTCCTGTAAGTCAAACTAATTGATTTGTCTTATACAACCTTTTGCATATTATTACAATATTCATTCACCACAAAACAAAAGAAATTTTTACATTCTTTTCCTTTTCTCTGGCATCAGAAGGAAATGACTGTGAAAAAACACATGTTTTCACATAAGTTTCATTTTCCGGGAAAATATAACGGACACGGTTACAGAAGAAAACCAGATCTGCTATAATCTCACACAGCGAACAGAAGTTAGTAAAAATGCCGACAGTTGAGTTTCCTCATTCTAATGTTTATATTTCAGGCAATAGTTCTATGCAAGCCTCTCATTATGATGCTCATTTTGGCATAGGCAGTCTGAGGGGGCTTCTATGGGGAAGCTCCCCTATTTCAAACCTTTCCTTACATTCGAAGAACAAGCCGGACTACTGGAAGAAAGAGGACTTCTTATTACCACTGATGAAGAGAGAGAGTTCCTTGCTGATTTCCTCAGGAATCTCAATTTCCACAGATTCGAAGGTACTGTCTCAGATATTACCCTCCTGGTTCAAAAACACATGTTTTCAGGTCTGGAACATCGGTGACAAGAATTCAAAACGATTATTATGCGGATAAGATAATCAGGCTGAAAACTTTCAGTATGTTACAGGATTTTGCAACAGCCCCTTTTCTCATGTTGACAATATTGCTTATATGCAATATTTTATATCTGGAGGGCAAACCTGGACTTTACGGTTGATTTTTATCGGAAAGAAGGCGGGGAAAGCCCTGTAGAGCATTTTCTTGATTCCCTTGACATGAAGATGCGAGCAAAAGTTCTTCGTGCTATAAGCATGCTCAGTGCATATGGGAATACACTTAGGGACCCCTACTCAAAACCGCTCAGAGATGGCATCTTCGAGCTGCGGGTCTCGCTGGGATCGGATATCATAAGGATGCTGTATTTTTTTGCTGAAGGAAGGCTGGTCATCCTTACAAATGGCTTCATCAAGAAGACACAGAAGACCCCGCCAGGCGAGATTGAGACCGCATTGAAATATAAAGCTGACTGGCTGAAAAGGAGGAAAGCAAATGGATGATTTCACAAGGTATCTGAAAAAGAATCTGGAGAATCCTGAATTCAGGAAGGAATGGGATGCCCTTGAGACTGAAACCCAGATCATGCGCTCAATGATTGATGCGAGGCTTGAAGCAGGCATGACGCAGAAGCAGCTTTCAGAAAAGACCGGAATAAACCAGTCCAACCTCAGCAGGATTGAACGCGGTACGGGAAATCCTTCCGTGGCGACACTGGAGAGAATCGCCTCAGCTTTGGGGAAAAAGGTTTCGATCTCATTTATCTGATTGCGGATACATAGGGCTGTAACACTTTGCAACAGCCACTATTTTAAACCTTTCCTTACATTCGAAGAACAAGCCAGCCTACTGGAAGAAAGAGGACTTCCTGTTACCGCTGATGAAGACAGAAAGTTCCCGGATTCAGAAATCTGTAAGTTGCAGGACACATAGCCTGAAGAATGAGAGGAAACACTGACACATATCCAGGTGTTCATAATATCAGTTACTTTACTCATATTTCTGTTTTCATCTTTATACAAAAAACGAAATTTGCTATTCTGCTGTAAAAGCAACGGAGGATACTCATGATTACAGTTTCCATCATCGGATGCGGTAATATGGGAGGAGGAATAATCACTGCGCTCAAGGAAAGCGGCGGCTATTCCCTCACCGTATATGACAGCGACAGGGAAAAGGCAGAGAAGTTCAACCTCAGCACAGCCCCTACCCTTGAAGCCGCACTTGAAAAATCCGATGTGATCATACTTGCAGTCAAGCCCCAGATAATAAGCGAGCTGTACGACACTCTCAGCGAATACAAGCACAAGAGTTTCATCTCGATTCTCGCCGGCGTGCCGCTTGAGGTTCTGGACTACAAGATCGGATGCGACAATCTCGCACGTTTCATGCCCAATCTCGCGGCAAGATCCAGAAAGGCAGTGACCGCAATCGCATACAGCAGTGAGTGCAGCGAGGATTTCAAGAAGACGGCATTCGGAATCGCTTCTGCTTTCGGAAGCGCATTCATACTCAAGGAAAGTCTCTTTCCTGCTTTCATAGGACTTTCGGGCTCGGCAATCGCATTCGTATTCCAGTTCATACACTCTCTTGCAATGGGTGCGGTTGAGAAAGGAATACCGTACAACCGTGCGGTTGAGATAGCCGCGGATACGATGGAGAGCGCATACAGCCTCTTGAAGGATTCGGGAAAGAATCCCGTTGAACTGGCGACAATGGTCTGCTCTGCGGGCGGAACGACAATCGCAGGCATGAATGCGCTGAGTGAGAACGGTTTTGACAACGCCTGCATAAAGGCGGTATGTGCCGCTACCGATAAAAGCATTGAATTAGAGAAAAACGCTTTGGAGAAGAAAGAAGATGATTGACATCAAAGAACTGAAAACACGCTATGAAGAGATCAAGAAGAACATTCAGGACCGTTACATGAATGTTGATCTCGACAAGATCATTGCCGATCAGGAGAAGCGCGCTGCCCTCCTGCTTGAGGTTGAGGACCTCAGGGCAAAGAGAAATGAGAACGCCTCGAAGATGAAAGGCAAGCTTGATCCTGAAACAAGGCAGGCTCTCATTGCAGAAGGCAAGGCACTCAAGGAGACTCTTGCCAGCAAAGAAGCTGAATTCAACGAGATAGATGCCGTATTCAGCCAGGAAGCAAGGACGATTCCGAACTACGTTCATCCGGATGCACCTGTGGGAAAAGAAGACAAGGACAGTCTTGCCATAAAGTTTCATCTTGAGCCGAAGAAATTCCCGTTCAAGCCAAAGGATCACGTGCAGCTCGGCGAGGAGCTTGACATCCTTGACTTCGACAGCGGTGCAAAGGTTGCCGGACAGAAGTTCTATTACATAAAGAACCAGCTCGTCATCCTTCAGATGGCTCTTGAGCGCTATGCGATGGATATCGTGGTGAAGCACGGCTTCACACCGTTCATCACCCCTGATATCGCAAAGGAGGAGATCCTTGCGGGCATCGGCTTCAACCCAAGAGGTGAAGAATCAAACATCTATACCCTTGAAGGCACAGGAACATGTCTTGTAGGCACGGCTGAGATCACACTGGGAGGTTACTACCAGAACACGATTCTCGACAAAGCAGACCTGCCGATCAGGATGACAGGACTTTCACACTGCTTCAGAAGAGAGGCTGGCGGCGCCGGACAGTATTCAAAGGGACTTTACAGGGTGCATCAGTTCAGCAAGCTTGAGATGTTCATCTACTGTCTGCCGGAAGAAAGCGAGAAATACCATCAGGAAATTCTCTCCATCGAGGAGGAGATTTTCTCCGGTCTGGGTCTTGCCTACCGCATTGTCGATACAGCAACAGGAGATCTCGGTGCACCGGCATACCGTAAGTTCGACATCGAGGCATGGATGCCGGGACGCGGGGAAGAAGGAGAATACGGAGAGGTCACAAGCACAAGCAACTGCACCGACTACCAGGCACGTTCCCTCAACATCCGCTACAGAGATGATGACGGCAAGATCAGGTTTGTGCACATGCTCAACGGAACGGCTGTCGCCCTTTCAAGAGCGATCGTCGCCATCATGGAGAACTACCAGAATGAGGATGGCAGCATAAGCATTCCGCCTGTACTTGTTCCATATACAGGTTTCGACAAGATAACAAAGAGGAAATAGAATTATGACTTCAGCACTGATCACCGATTTTTATGAACTGACTATGATGCAGGGCTACTTTCTCAAGAAACACAACCCGAAAGTGGTCTTCGATGTTTTCTACCGCACAAACCCATTCAGCGGCGGCTATACGGTATTCACAGGTCTGGAAGAGGTGATCGACAAGCTGGAGAACTTCGCCTTCTCTGAAGATGACATCCGGTATCTCAGAAGTCTGAACACCTTTGATGAAAGCTTCCTCGAGTATCTTTCCTCATACCGTTTTTCAGGAAACATCTATGCCTTTGACGAAGGCACAACCGCTTTTCCGGGAGAACCTCTTGTGAGAGTCGAGTCCTCCCTTATGGATGCCCAGCTGATTGAATCCTTCATCCTCAATACGCTCAACTTCCAGACTCTCATTGCCACCAAGGCCATGAGAATGACCTATGCGACAAGGGGAAAAGGGGCAATCATGGAATTCGGACTGCGCCGCGCACAGGGAGAAAACGGAGCCCATGCTGCAAGCCGCGCCTCATTCATCGGCGGAACCAAAGTCACAAGCAACACCTATGCGGGAAAGAAATACGGCATACCTGTATCCGGTACGATGGCACACTCCTGGATCATGTCATTCGACAGTGAGGAGGAAGCCTTCCGTGAATTCGCAGCCATCTATCCCGACAATGCTGTTCTGCTTATCGACACGTATGACACACTCGGCTCCGGCATTGATGCCGCAATAAAGATCGGCCTTGAGCAGAAAGCAAAGGGAAAGAAGATCGGTGTCAGGATCGACTCAGGAGACCTGAGCTATCTTCCACGTGTGATCCGCGACCGCCTCGACAAGGCAGGTCTTGAAGATGCCACCATCTGCATCTCAAACGATCTCACGGAAGAGATCATATCAACACTTGTCACCGACGGAGTTCCGATAGACAGCTGGGGAATCGGAACCCATCTTGTAACAGGAGGAAGCCAGGCATCGCTGAACGGCGTATACAAGCTTGCGGCCAAGGAAGAGGACGGAGTATTTGTCCCCACACTCAAGCTGTCAAACAGCTCTGAGAAGACAACAAACCCGGGCATCAAGCAGGTCTACCGTTTCTTTGATGAACACGACAATGCACTTGCCGATCTCATAACACTCGATGATGAGACTGTTGATGAAACTGTGAACCACACCTTCTTCCACCCCTTCTCTCTCGGAGACTTCTTCGTAATGAAGAAAGGAGCATACAAATACGCAAAGCCCCTTCTCTCCCTCAAGATGAAAGACGGAAAGAGAGTAAGCCCTGTAAGGGATCTCAGGGAAATACAGAGCTTTGCTGCTGACAGCTTCGCCCATTTCCACAAAAGCTACAAAAGACAGATCAATCCGCACATCTACAAGGTGTCGCTTTCCAGGAAGCTGAAGGATCTGAAGCTGGATCTCATGCTGAAAGCCAGAGGCGAGAACTGAATGGGAACTGCCGCATCATCGTGATGCGGTTTTTTTATTTTATGCTCAACTGATGCGGATTTTTCTTGACGGGCAGCGACTGACGTTGTTGACTGTAAGTGAGAGGATTAACTATGAAAGCATATGACGATGATGATTTCTTTCTTAATGACAGAGACGAGGATGATGATACTTTAGACAGTCTTATCGATGAGGAGTACAACACTTTCGATCCATCCGAGTTCGATGCCGAGGATGATGATGCCCAGTGGTATGATGATGACGATGATGAAGACAGTACGGAAGATCTTGAGTCTCAGGGCTATTCAATCGAGGATGAGGATGATGACTTCTTTGATGAGGATGAAGAGGATCAGTATCAGGACGAGAGCGACGAGATTTTCGACATCGATTTCTGAGATATTCATTATTTTTGTATTAATATTCACTTATTTGCATATTGCTCAGAAATAATACTTCGTGATATATTCTCCACATATTCCACCGCAGGAATCATAAAGGAGGTACATCATGAAGAAACTGGCTCTCACCGTTCTTCTCATTCTTTCAGCACTCACATTCGTTTTTGCAAACGGCAGCAGTGAAAGCGCAGCGGCAGATGACGGTGCCATTAAAATAGGCATCTCCAAGCTTATGTCCCACCCTGCTCTTGATGCAACAGAACAGGGCTGCATGGATTACCTGAACTCAACAGGACTCAACGTCGTCTTTGAAAACCAGAATGCGAACGGCGACATTTCCACTTCAGCATCCATCGCACAGCAGTTCAAGAGCTCAGGCTGTGACATCGTGCTCGGTATCGCAACGACGACCGCACAGGCCCTTGCAAACGTGTTTACAGATATTCCGGTAGTGTTCGCAGCAGTAACTGATCCTGTGGATGCAGGACTGGTTCCTTCAATGGAAGGCAGCAGCGATACAAACGTGTGCGGCGTTTCAGATATGAACCCGGTAGAGGAGCAGATCAGGCTTCTTGTTGATATCACAGGTGCAAAGACAATCGGAAACATATATGCATCAGGAGAGGCAAACGGTGTCACGCTCATGGAGCAGGCAAAGGCCGCATGTGAGGCCATCGGTGTTGATTTCGTTGAGGTTGCCATCTCAAACTCCTCCGAAGTCAGACAGGCTGCCCAGTCCATCATTGACAGAGTCGACGCCATCTACATAGCAACGGACAATGCCGTTATTTCAGCACTTCCTGCAGTTGACGCCGTCTGTTCAGATGCCGGCAAGCCTCTCATGTCAGCAGATCCGACAGCAATGGACGGTCTTGACTGCATGATCGGCTGGGGCTTCGACTACTACAGCCTCGGCACCGCAACAGGTGAGATGATCGAGAAGATCATCAACGGCGCACAGCCGGGACCGCTTGGCACGGTAATCCTTGAGGATCCGGCTGACTTCGAACTCTGGTTCAACCTCGACACCGCAGCTGAACTGGGTATCGAAATCCCGCAGAACTATCTCGATATGGCGAGCGTCATCATCGAGAACGGAGAGGAAATCCATCTCTGAAATACAATTAAACTAAAAACACCATAATGGAGGAGTTTTCTCCTCCATTTGGTGCGTAAAGGCAGTAATTATGATAGAAGGTATTTTCGTAGAAGGTTTGATCTTTTCCGTAATGGCTCTGGGAATCCTCATCAGCTACAGGATCCTGGACATTGCGGATCTGACATGCGACGGCTCTGTCGCGACAGGCGCGGCTGTAGCTGCGATATGCATCACGAACGGCTGGTCCATACCGGCGGCAATGGTGCTGGCATTCATCGCAGGTGTGCTGTGCGGACTGTGTACGGCGGCAATTCACAATCACCTGCATATTCCCGGACTTCTTGCAGGTATTCTCACAATGACGATGCTCTATTCAGTCAACCTGAGGATACTGGGAAACAAGGCAAACGTCCCTCTCGTAAGAGTCGACACAATGTATGACTTTTTCCATCAGATCTTCGCCTTCATGCCGCAGGCCTTCGCATCCCTTGCAGGAACCCTTCTTATGGTGCTTGTCGTCAAGGTCATCTTCGACCTTTTCTTCCGCTGTGACATGGGTGTCGCAATCGGTGCACTGGGCGGCAATGAGCAGGTTGTAATAAGCCTGGGCATGAACGTTTCAACGCTCAAATACATCGGACTCGGCCTTTCAAACGGTCTGATTGCACTCTCAGGTGCCATGCTTGCACAGTACCAGGGTTTTGCCGATGCGAACCTCGGACAGGGAATGGTCGTTCAGGGACTTGCGGCGATCATGCTCGGCGAATTCCTCTTCAGGAGCAACAGGATATCGCTGATCACACTGCGTGTCATTCTCGGCTCCATAATCTACAAGGGCCTCATGTTCCTCGGCCGCCGCTACGGTTACCTTGTCGGAATCACACCGAACGATTTCAAGCTTCTCACTGGCCTTCTGGTCATCATCTCCCTCATCATCGCATCAACAAGAACGAAGATGGCTGAGGACAAGGCAAGAAAAGAAGCGGTTGCCCGTGTAATGGAGGATAAGAAAAATGCTTGACATCAAACATGTGACGAAAGTCTTCTTCCCGGGAACCGTAAATGAAAAGGTTGCCCTCCAGGATATAAACCTGCATATAAATGAAGGGGATGTTGTATGCGTGATCGGCTCAAACGGAAGCGGAAAGTCCACCCTTTTCAACATGATCGCAGGGACCTTCCCCGTTACCGCGGGAACGATAACTCTTGACGGCAAGGACATCACGAAAGCTCCTGAGTACAAGAGGGCATTCGAGATCGGACGTATCTTCCAGGACCCGACAAAAGGCACCAGTGCGAACATGTCCATTCAGGACAATATGGCACTCTCCCTCAGGAAAGGCATGAGAGGACTGAAATATTCCCTCAATCAGGAAAAGAAGAATTTCTTCCGCCAGATTCTCGAACCTGTTGGACTTCAGGACAGGCTTGAAGACAACGTAGGTCTTCTCTCCGGAGGACAGAGACAGGCTCTGACTCTCATCATGGCATGCATGTCCCATCCAAAGCTCCTGCTGCTTGACGAACATACAGCAGCACTTGATCCTGCAAACGCGAGAATCGTGATGGAGCTTACGGAGAAATACATCGCACAGGAAAAGTTCACTGCAATGATGATCACACACAACATGCAGTTCGCCATCGAGTTCGGAAACAGGCTCATCATGATGGATGAAGGAAAGATAATCCTCGAAGCCAGCGGAGATGAGAAGAGGAATCTCACCGTTCCCGATCTCATAGCCCGTTTCAGGGAAATAAGGAACAAGGACTTCGCTGATGATGAAGGCCTTCTCACTGAAGGGAACTGACAGAACAAAACGTCCGGATGACAAATTGCCGGACGTTTTTCATTTCACATGGTTTTCACAAATCATAAATGAGGATATCATCCTCAGGCGTATGACTAAGATACCGGCAGCAGAAAGACTTTTCACACCATCATATCTGAGGGCACTGATAATCCCGCTCCTTTTTGAGCAGATCCTCACCATAACCATAGGCATGGCAGACACCATCATGGTTGCCGCTGTCGGCGAAGCCAGTGTCAGCGGCATTTCGCTTGTTGACAGCATCTCAAATCTTTTCATACAGCTTTTCAGTGCTTTTGCCACAGGAGGCGCTGTCGTCGCATCCCAGTACATGGGTCGGCGGGACAAGATCTCCGCATGCAAGGCGGCAAAGCAGCTTGTATACATAACTGTCATTTTCTCAGGTGCGGTTGCGGCCATCCTGCTTTTCGGCAACAGACACCTGCTGCGTCTTCTCTTCGGTTCAATTGAAGCGGATGTTATGACGGCTGCCGAGAACTATTTCATCTTCATAGTATTGAGCTACCCCTTTCTCGCACTCTGCAACAGCTGCAACGCACTGTGCCGCAGCATGGGTAAAAGCAAGATAACGATGACGGTGAGCCTTATCATGAACATAATCAATATCGGAGGCAACGCGATCCTCATATACGGTGTCGGGCTCGGCACAGCAGGGGCTGGAATCGCATCCCTCGCCTCCCGTATCGCCGGTGCCGCGATAATGCTCATCGTCGTATGCAATACAAGACTTGAGATCCATATAGACAGGCTGTTCAAACTTGAGTGGAACGGTGCGATGGTGAAAAAGATTCTGAGGATAGGACTTCCATCCGGTGTCGAGAACAGCACCTTCCATATCGGAAAGATACTTGTCCAGTCCCTGGTCTCGACCTTCGGCACTGCATCGATAGCGGCAAATGCCGTTGTGAACAACATCACGACATTCGCAAACATACCGGGATCCGTCATCGGCCTTGCATCCATAACAGTCATAGGACAGTGCTGCGGTGCAAAGAGAATAGATCAGGCAAAGTACTATGCCCGCATGCTCATGATACTCACTTATGTGATGATGGCACTCACCTGCCTTGTCTTCTATGTACTGACACCGCAGCTCAGCAGTCTTTACAACCTCTCTGATGAAGCACTGGGGATATCTGTGGAATGCACCCGCATGCTGCTTATACAGACTGCGATATTCTGGCCGCTTTCCTTCACGCTGCCCAATTACCTGAGGGCAGCAGGTGATGCACGTTATACAATGATCGTCGCCATGGCAAGCATGTGGACATGCAGAATCGGCTTCTCATATCTTCTGGGAGAGTTCCTCGGCATGGGGCTTTACGGTGTAAGCTGGGCCATGGTGATCGACTGGTACTGCAGAATAATCTTCTTCACCCGCCGCTGGCTTAAGGGCGGATGGAAGACAAAGAGCGTAATTTAAAATCATAATATTTCTGTTATGAAATATTTGTCACAAGAGAAAGAATATCTTCGAAATGCAAATGCGCAATTTCTGCTATGCGAATCATATTCTTTTCTTTCATAGCTTCAATTAAAGCCCGGTGCTCATTCTGAGCCGAGGCTATGCTGTCAGGGCTGAATTTTGTTATCAAAAAGAAGAATTTGTCAGAAATCTCATAAAGGCTGTTAAGTAAAAACAGCATCACGGGATTTTTAGATATTTTTGCAATTGCAAGATGAAATTCTATATCTTTTTTGTTGTATTCAATAGGGTCTGTCAATTTATCCATCTGGCTGCACATCATGCCAAGATTATCAAAATCCTCATTACTGGCCCGCTGGGCTGCTTTATAAAAAATCTGAATTTCGATTGATTCTCTGGCATCAATAAGATCTTTGAGTCCGGTTCCGGTTGTCTTCATCAGATCTTCAAGAGCGCGCGAGAAGATTTTGCTTGTGCCATTTATTTTCCTTGCACCTTTGCCTGGTATTATCTCAATCAGTCCCCTATCCTCAAAACTTTTCAGAACCTCTCTTATACAATTTCTGCTTACCTTGTATTTCTCGACCAATTTTCTCTCGGATGGCAACATATCGCCATAGTCAAGAGCCATTATTTCGTTTCCAAGTGTTTCAGCAATACGCTCAGACAGGAATTCTGCCAAAATATCTCTCCCTACCAGGCTCCGGCATATTGAATAGTGACAGTACTGCTTTCTGTTCCTCTGTGCATGGCAGCCTCTATATCCTCATTTTCCAATATGCTGGATACAAAGCCTGCAATGAAACTGTCTCCTGCTCCCATAGTATCGACTACAGGACAGTCAATTATACCGCAGTTGAAGTATTTTTTACCATTGTAAGCGATACTTCCATATTTTCCTAGTGTGACGACAATTGTTTTTGTTCCTGTCTCGTAGCATAATTTCATAAAATCCTTTATACATCTCAAATCATACTCTTCTGGCCATGAGAAGAATGCATAATCCACATATTCAGCAGTCTCTTTCCACAGAGAATCGTGAATTTTATCTGAAAAATCGAATGCTGTAATCACGCTGTGGTTTTTTATTTCTGCAAGCCGGTTCTGGCAATTTCCCCAGAATCCTGTAATGAAAGCATCACCTTCATAGATATATTCCAGATCACTGTCCAGAAGACAAAAATCCTTGTTTGTTCCTGGACTATAGCCAAGAAAGACTCTGTCTCCTTCACGATGTTCGACTTTTGTAACTGCAGTCTTACCGTTTTTTATGACCCTGACACGAGAGACATCTACTCCGCGACTCGCCAGAGAAGAAACAAGCTTTTTACCGGCATCATCTGCTCCTATACATCCGATATATGAAACATCTTCAACATATCGCCTGAGATAGACAGCAACATTCACAGGATTTCCTCCTGGAAACATCTCACCTGTCTTCACATAAAAATCAATACAATTATCACCTGCAGTTATAATTTTCATTTTTACCTCTCAATACAGCAGCATTATCAATGGAATTGTTACAAGGGAAAGGATAAGGGAAAGAATCATTGTTTCATTCGCATATGAAGACTCCTGCCCGTATTTCTTTGCAAGTATTACATTCAAAGATCCGATAGGCAAAGCTGTGATCAGCACAATGGTTGCACTCAATACCTGTTCCACGCCAAGCCAGTCAAGAAAAACAAAAGTAAGAAACGGAAATACAAGTAATCTTAACAAACAGACTAAATAAGAAGAAAAAGTACCGAATATTCTTTTGATATTCATTCCGACTATCCAGCCTCCGATTATTATCATTGATATCGGAACTGAACTGTCCCCGACAACTGTCAGTGTTCCGTATATAAAATCAGGCAGTCTCAATTTGCTGATAAAAAGCAGTACAGCTATTATTGATGAAATAGAAAGAGGGTCAAAAATAATTTCCTTCCATTTTATTTTTTCGCTGTGAGAACCAAGCAGTTTGATTCCTATCGTGAATAGAAAAACATTGTAAACCAGATTATAAACTACCGCATACAGCAATCCCTCACTGCCGTAAAGAATTTTGGCAAGCGGCAGACCTATAAACCCCGTATTCGCAAACACAGCCATCGTTGTATTTATAGCTGTTTTGTTTTTTCCTCCTGCAAGGGAAAACACAATATATGAAAAAACAAGTGAAACAATATAATAAAGGCTTACAGCCAATGCACATTCAATCAGGCTTTCTGCTGTTATCGACGCAGAATCAGCACTGCCGGATGAAACAACGGAACAAGGTAATATTATAGAAAGAAGAAGGCGGGAAAGATCATCGAATGTTTCATCATTCATCAACCTCTTCTTCCTAATGAAATATCCGAGGGCAATCATGCAGAATATTTGGAGTAAAGATGAAATCAAAGTCTCGAAATACACATTCATGCCCTCTTTTTAGTAATAACGAATTACATCTCAGCTTTTACCTGAGCGACCTTAGCCTGAACATCAGCCATTACTTCTTCAGCTGTTTTCGCGCCTCCCACCATAGCCTGGATGCTTGCCTGATATGTGGTGACAACTTCACTGTCTGTGGCATTATCAAACCATGGATTGATTGTTGGAGCATTTTTTATGGTCTCTGCCATAAGAGACATTTTCTCATTTGCGCTGTTTTCGTTTATTGCTCCGTCAACACAGCTGAACATCTGAGCTTCAGCAACAAGCTTTTCTGAATTTTCAAAATTTGTCAGATACTTGAGGAATTTTATACATGCCTCAGGATATTTTGTTGTTGATGATACCATAAGTCCCTGAGGAGAACCTGTAAGTGCATTCTGATCACCCGCAGCACCTTCAATATCAGGGAAATCGAACCATGACCAGTTGAATTCAGCAGGCATAATATACTGAACCTGATTGAACTGTTCATAATAAATCGCAGCTTTACCGCTTATGAAATCATTTATACCGGCATCATAAGTCACACTGTTGAATTCCGGTGTAAAGTAAGGAACAAGTTTCTCCAGATACTCCAGAGCAGTGACATACTCAGGTGCAGTGAAATCACCTTCAAGAGCATAGTCTGCTGCAAGTGTGTCAGCCGGTACGACTCTCTGGTTAAGTGTTGTCATATAGTGTCCAGTTGCCCAGTCTTCAATATTTCCAAGAGAAATAGGGATATATCCGCTTCCCTTCAAAACATCAAGGACAGCAATAAACTCATCCCAGTTTTCCGGTACTTCCAGACCGAGTTCATCAAAAATATCCTGATTGTAATAGAATGCTTTTCCGTCCATCATTAGCGGAATACCATAAATTCTTTCTCCGAAAGTAAATGTTTCGAACTGATTGGTTATGAACGAATTATACCACTCACCATCATCAGCCATCAGATAGTCTGTAAGGTCAAGAGCCCTTCCACCATCTACAAAATTACGTGCATACACACCGGACCATGCGAAATAGATATCCGGACTGCTGTTGGATGCAAGTCTGACATTGATTTCCTGCTTATAGTTCGCATTATTGGCGCTGGAGAGAACAATTTCGATATCAGGATTTTCTGCCATGAACGAAGCAGCAACTTCATCGAAGTAAGTTTTAGTCGCACCATCTGAGAAACGTGTGAAAACTTCAATACGCTGTTTTCCCGACTCCTCAGAAGAACCTGAGGCAAATAATGCAGGCAAGGCAATCAACATACAAAGCCCGACAATAACCAATGTCCTTATTTTTTTCATTTTTTCCTCCTTTTGGAAAATTAATATTCAACAATATGCATGTATCTCCTGATATCAAGAGAATGATTCCTCGTAATTGCAATCTTCTTACAGAATAGCCGGCACAAATTATTGAGGATCAGTGTTGTCATATACCCTGCGTAATTCTCATCAATACCGCTCAGATCACACTTTGAAGCATCGATCACAAGAAGATTGTCTGTATACTTCCGGCAAAATTCTAATGCTCTTTCTTCAAGGAAACGACAGCTGTCACATCCCATCAGAAGAATGACAGGACTACCCTTTTCTATTATTTCAAAAGGTCCATGAAAGAATTCACCTGCATGAATTGGAATTGCATTTATCCACTGCATTTCCATCAGATAGCAGTTACATAGCACATAAGACTGAGAATAATTCGTTCCGGCAGCAAGAGAGTAAATCACTTTTGCATCCTTGTTTTTCTCACCATATGCAGTCAAAGTCTCTTCCCAGTCTTTTTTTGCTTTCTGTATAACCGGATTTACTTTGATAAGACTTTCGCTCATCATCCCAAAATGATTCGTCCCTTCCTGATTGTCGATAAGTCCTGCAACAAGAAGGTACATAACCCCATAGCTTGTATCAATTGCATCACAGGTCTCGTAATAGCCGTATTTTACAAAAAGGCTGCCTCCTGCTTTCTCAAGAAGACTGTCATCAACCATTGCAATCGTAATAACAGATGCCCCCTTTTCTCTGGCAAAAGCTGCTGCTTTAACAGTTTCCGGCGTTTTGCCTTCCTGTGAGCAAAGAATTACAACACTGTCCTCATTCAGCGTAACAGGATCAAGTGCAATAAATTCATTACTGTTATAATGTTGAGGCATTAATGTTTTCGAAACTTTGTCTGCAAAGATCTTTGAAGGCATCATAAGAGCCTGTGAGCCTCCGCAGGCAACCAGGAAAAGACGCCTGAATGTTTTGCCTTTCAATTGTCCGAGAACTTGCCGTACGTTATCCAGCACCATAATTAAACCTCCTATATCAGGGAATTCACATTAACCCTGTTTATTAGCTTTTCCTTATCCGGCCATAAATTCAGGTTTGCAGCCAGGATTTCAATCATACGTTTCGAATAATTCAGAAAATGATCTCCTGCAATATGAGGAGTGATAATCAGATTCTCATCAAAATCCCAAAGCTGAGAATCTGATTCCAGAGGCTCTCTGTCAAACACATCCAGTACAACTTTGGAAAAAATACCTTTTTTAAGAGCGTCTAAAACTGCATCAGTATCGATCAGGGGGCCTCTGCCGCTGTTTATCAGCATTGAACCTCTTTTCACATATTTCAAAGATTCTCTGTTGATGATATGTTCTGTCTCTTTTGTCAGTGGCAGACAAAGAACAATGTAATCACATAAAGGTAGCATCTCATTTAAGTGATCAGGAGAATAATGACGCTCCACTCCAGGATAAGATATATCGAAGATGTCCATGGTAAGGACATGCATATCAAAGGCAGCAGCACGTTTTGCAACTTCCTTACCTGCCATACCTAAACCGAGTATACCAACAGTTGAATCACGCAGCTCATTCATCCTTGTATCGGCATCCCAGATATGCTTGCGCTGCATTTGCCGGTATGTATCATTTTTCCTAACGTGGGAAAGCATATATGATAAAACATATTCGCTTATATTACTTGCATTTATTCCTTTACTATTTGTAACTGATATTTCTTCTTCAGCCAGATACCGGAATGGCAGATATTCCATTCCAGACTGTCCGATATGAATCCATTTCAAGTTTTTCATCTTCATCACTTTTTCTAGCGGAAGATCATAACCATACGAAAAAACGGCTTCAATTTCAGAATATTCATCTTGCGTCAGTTCATTTATCTGACAGTGCCGTATTTCTTTTTTGCAAAGGCTTTCCAGATACTCTTTATCTTTTTTTTCCAATCCAAGTGTTGAAATAAACAAATCTAACCTCCTTACCCCTTTACACCGCCAGCGCTAAGACCTGCAACAAAATATTTCTGAGCAAAAATAAACAGAAGAATAAGAGGAAGTGCAGATATTACAAGACCTGCCAGAAGAACCCCCCAATCTGAGTACATCTCACCCTGGAATGCAAGCAGTCCGACAGGAATTGTCTTCAGCGCATCCTCTTTTACAAATACAAGTGCAAAGGAAAACTCATTCCATGCATAAAAGCCTGTAAGTACAACAGAAACCATGAATATTGAGGCAGAAAGAGGCACAAATACTTTGAAAAGAATTGTCATATCCCTGGCACCGTCTATACGCGCTGCATCAAGGTATGATTTATCTATGTTCCTGAAAAAAGCATAGATGACCATAAAAGACATTGGTATCTGATATGCAGTATATACAAGAATCAATGAAAGACGTTTATTGTAAAGTCCCAGAGTCTGTATTTCCTGGTAAAGAGGAAACATGCTGACTATCGGAGAAAACATCATACCCATTACAGCAAGCATTGTGAAAAAAGCTTTGAAACGGATTTTGTTGATAGACAACGTAAATGCCATAAGAGAACAAACGATCAGATTTAGTGCAACAGTTGAAACAGTTACCAGAACACTGTTCATGAAGTACTTTGCAATACCGGTATTCCATGCGGTGATATAATTCGATACAAGCCATTTTTCCGGCAGACCCCATATATTGGTGAAAATTTCGTTTGTCGATTTGAATGCACTGATGCACATCCAAATGAGAGGTATTATAATCGCAAGCAGAAATATTGTAAGAAGTGTAACGGTTACCAGTGTTGCAATTCCATCAGAAGGAACAGAAAAAAACCTTTTGAGCATATGCTTTTTCATTCCGCATCCCCCCTTCTCTCAATCAGACGCTGAAGTGCAAAGAAGAAAACGGAAAGCAGCAGGATCACGATTGCAATTGCTGATGCATAACCGACTTTTCCATGTACAAAAGCATTTTTATACATAAGCGTGGATAAAACCTCACTGGAACCATAAGGGCCTCCATTTGTCATGACATATATTTCATTGAACACGAGAAGGCCTCCGCTGATATTGATTACAACGGAAATTGCGATCATATCGGAAATAAGAGGCACAGTAACATCTTTGAATCTTCGCAGTTTTGTTACACCGTCTATGATTGCAGCTTCATATATTTCATTTGGGATTCTCTGAATTGCCACACATAACAGCATCATTGTGTAACCTATGCTCTTCCACTGAGAAACAGCTATTACTGAATAAATTGCAGTACCAGCATCGCCAAGCCATCCTCTTGCAATATGTCCCAGTCCTATCAACTGAAGAAAACTGTTCAAAAGTCCATCAGTTTTGTAAATGAACGAGAAAAGAAGTCCGATAACAGTAAGAGAAATCAATGTGGGAATAAAAAGAACTGTCCTGTAGAAAGCAGCTATGCATTTATGACGGAACTGTTCTATTACTGCAGCAAAAATAAGGGCAACACCAACCTGGAACAAAAGGGATATAAGAACATAGCGGATGTTGTTCATCAATGCTACAAAGAACGATTCGTCATGGAACAGATCAAGATAATTTTTAAAACCAATAAAAGTTTTTGTGCCTTTGAATAAATCCCATTTTAAAAAACTGTAAATGAAATTATTAATTATCGGGTAATACATAAACACCAGAAGCAACAGTATTGCCGGTAGAAGATATAAATATGCTCCTGTTCTTTTAAGACGCACAATTGCCTCCTTTATTTGGTCATTCTGGTACTACCAGTTATACCTAACTAAAGTTTCAAGCACTTTAATATGATTGTCAAGAAAAATTTATAGTAAAAAAAAACACGTTTTCCGGATTATTAAATTTCAATTTGCACTTTGCATTGCTAGTAATGCATGAAAACGGCCCTTACCATACAGTTATCTAAGGGCCTTTCTTACTTATTCAGAAATGCTTTTATGTAATAAATGAAATGAACGAATTTTTATCTGACCTGAGCCCAGAGTTTCTCAAGATCGTAAAAGCTTCTCAGTTCCTGACTCATGAGGTGGATGACGATGTCTCCCGTATCAATAAGAAGCCATCCGTCCTCAGCAGGGTTCTTGTGACGGTTGCTGACAGACAGGCCGAGCTCATTGAGAAGGCTCCATATCTGATGGACAACACCTTTCAGATGGCCGACGGAATTGACGGTTCCGATTACGAAACAGTCCGTCCATGAACATTCATCAAGCGGCAGGACAACAACGTCCTTGCAGCTGTGCTCCTCAAGGAAAGCAGCAATCTTCCTGCTGTTTTTCTCAACGCTTTCTTTCATAAAACAATCTCTCCATTACGCCAGGGCTGAAGCCAGCCAGAGCGTGAAAAAGTCTTTAAGTGACGCACCGTCGGTATGTTTCCTCAGTGCTTTGAAGTCATAAGTATAATATTCTTCCGCTTTTTTCAGAACATTTGCAAAGGCCTCTTCGTCAAACCCTGTTGAAAAAGGCTGAAGTGTCTTGAAGAACTCACTTGAGTCCAGTTCCTTTATATGCCGTGACGCGGCTTCCACCGGATTGTCCTCCCCGATAACGGAAGCAAGGGATGAATAGAAACTGTCACGCAGGATGAAAGAAGAAGCCGTTGCTGTCCCGTAGTTCACTTCATCACAGTCAAAGAGGGATCTGAGTGTGTTCCCGCTTTCCGCAACAAATGAAAGGTCATCTCCGTCAAGCCGTATCTCAAGAAGCTTTTCTTCCTTTGCAAGATAAACAACGGCTTCATCTCCGCTTTCAAGGATGAATGCCTTTGTGCTGTCGCTACTGCAGGATGTGAAAGAAAAAAGCAGTGCAAGAGAAAGGAGAAAGAGACTAATGCGCAAATTTTCCTCCTTCAAGCAGGAAAGCCTTGCAGTCAAGTGTGACTTTCGCAATCTCCCTGTTGATTGAATAGGAATACTCTTCTTCTCTTCGGATCACATCAAGGACCATCTCTTCAAGATTTGCCTTTCCCCAGATCACAAGCCTGTCATTGTCATCAATATGACGGCGTCCCTTCTCTGAGTAATCAGCGATATAGAGTACGGCGCCGAGGACACCCATATCGCGGCTTGCAAGCGTATGATGTCTGATCGCAAGCTGTGCTTTCTCATTCCAGTTGTTGGTTATCCGGGGAAAATACCATGCGGCGACTGCACCGTGAAGCAGCATAGGATTTTCTTCTTCCTCTTTCTGTATGGCGATACCCCGCTTCCTGCAGAAAGAAAGCATGTCATCCCCGTCCATATATCTGTTGTAATCATGGAAGATACCGATCATCCTGCTGAGTTCCACATCCAGACGGAAACGTCTGGCAAGAACCTCGCTTACTTCGACAACCCCGAGGGAATGTTCAAACCGGGACGGTTTTTCCCTTTCCTTCACGATCTTCTCAAGAGTTATATAATCCATGCTCTTCTATGTACCTTCTCACATCAGTTGTAAGTTCACTGTAGTCACCGCCTCTGACATCAGTACTTGATGCTTTATAGGGCGGGACATCGTAAAAGATTATATCAGCATCGTCTGGATAAGTTAAGCTGTCTCTGTCCCTGGTGAAACAGACGAAAGTCACCAGATCTTTCAAGGCATCGTAGTTATACCAGCGGTCAAGATCATGAAGCAGATCATCACCCATCAGGAAGCCAAGCTTTCCCTCCAGTACATACTCATCATAAACATGTCTGACAGTGTCGTATGTATAGCTTATGCCCTTCTTCCCTATCTCATAAGAAGAAAGAACGATCTCGGCATCTCTCGGCAGAACAAAATCGGCAAGTGCTATGGAAAGCATCTCATAACGCTCTGCGGCGCTTGCCGGTTTTGTTCCTCTTTTGAAATTCGACTTGTATGCCGGCATGATTATGATGCGCTCATAATCTGTAAGTTCACAGGCCTTCTCCATGATGTAGAGATGGCCTTTGTGAACCGGATCGAAACTCCCGCCGAAAAGAAGAGTCTTCTTCTCAGTACTCGTCCCGGTAGTACGCATCATTGTCGACCTTTGTCGTGAATCCGCCGTCTTTGTCATCTTCGACAATACCGCTTGTGCTCACCATATGGATGAAACTCTGCTTTACATCTTCAATTGTCTCATCCATGTAAATTGAAAGCGGATGGATTTTCCTTCCGGCAAACTGCTTTTTCAGTTCGGCAAGGCGTTCCTCTGCACCGTCCTCATCATACTTTGATGCAATGATAACCTGCGGTTTTTCCAGAAGAGACGGAGCGAAAGTCCTCAGCTCATTGCACAGGATGTCATAGCTTGACAGATAATTCTCATCGGAAAGATCGATGAAGAATGCAAGACCTTTTGTACGGGAAATATGGCGCAGGAACTTGAATCCCATTCCCGCACCCTGGCTTGCACCTTCTATGATACCGGGAATATCTGCAAGGATGATATCCTGTCCGTCATATCTCATGGCACCAAGCTGCGGTATCTTTGTCGTGAAAGGATAGCCGGCGACCTTGCTCCTGGCATTCGTGAGAAGATTCAGAAGAGAACTCTTTCCCGCATTCGGGAATCCTACAAAGCCGATATCTGCAATGACAAGAAGCTCAACGCCGATACGCATCTCAACACCCTTCTCGCCCGGCTGTGCGAAACGGGGAGTCTGCCTTGTCGAGCTTCTGAAATGCCAGTTGCCAAGGCCGCCTTTTCCGCCTTTGAGGAAAACCCATCTCTTCTCTCCGGTAAGATCCTTTATGATCTCACCGGTTTCGGCATCCTTTATGACCGTTCCCGGAGGAACCGGTATTTCTATATCTGCACCCGAGCGGCCGAAACAGCGGTCTCCCTGTCCGGGTCGCCCGTTCTCGGCTTTATATACACGAACCATCTTCAGGTGTCCCAGCGTGCGGAGGTTGTCCTTTACTACGAATACGACATCACCGCCTTTGCCACCGTCCCCTCCGTCAGGTCCGCCTTTTGGTATGAATTTCTCTCTATGGAATGACACACAGCCGTTACCGCCGTTACCGGAGGCAACGTCAATATAGGTCTCGTCAGAAAATCCGAACATTACTACTCTGCTCCAAACTTTTAAGTATAATGCTTATACATTATTTCATCATTTTTGTCGAGTCGTTGTAATGTAAGAAGTTAAGTAAACTCATAACCAGATGGAAGATCATGGCACATGAAGAATAGATACAAAAGTTTATCTGTCTGATTCCCTGATTGAAATGAAACAAGATTATACCAACAGGATAAACGTATAAATATAAGAAAGCCGGACGCAAAAACCCGGCAGAATGATGAATTAAGAGCCTTCTATTACCAAGGGATATCAATTTCATCTGAAATAATGGAAACAGCGTTTCCCACTACATAACTATTACTATCATCGTAGCTGTATACAACACCAGCAATTTCAATACAATAGCTATGTCTTGAAGGTCCATCTCCATAATAATATTCTTCATAGATAGCAAAGTTGATGATACCGTTATATTCAGAACTGAGGCTAATTGATATTTTCTTGACATCTGAGTCATCAGCACCTGTGCAATTATACACTATATCCAAAGTATAAGATTCTCCATCTATGGTATAATTTTCAACTTTCGATGTTCCGCTGACAGAACTTCTTGTAGTTACAGCACCGACAGAATACATCATATTCATAGCTGTTTCAGAAGAAATACTATTTCCATTATAGGTAAATGTCATTTCTCCGTTATCAGGCTCAGTGACAACAAGTCTATCACCAGCCTTGAAACTTCCGGCGGAAGAAACAAACTCATAAACCATTGAGTCACCTTCAATATGTATAGCTGCAACAAGTTTGCTACCAGAATACAGGTACTGAACGTCTTCTATAACATTGGAATTTGAGAATTGAGTCTCCCATGTTATTCCTTCAAGAATAGTTTCAATACTTGTTAAGGCATCTCCTTCCAAGACGCCACTTGCTTCCGGCATCTGAATGAGATCAACTCCTCCAGCATCAGAGACACCCGGAGTGTCATTACTACATGAAACGGCGAAAACCAGCATGATTGCGGTCAAAATGCAAATTAATTTTTTCATTGCATTCCCCTCAATAAAACTAAGAATAGCCGGAAATACCTTCCGACAAGCAGGGGATCAAACACAGATTTTACCTCCCCACCTGAAACGGATTCTATATCATCCCCCCCCCTGTCTGAACTGACCCCCTGAAGGTAGACACGAAACGGGCCTTTTCACAGGAGGAACAAGAACGTGAGAAGGAAAGCAGAAG
>CALXYO010000007.1 GCA_944393005.1 uncultured Spirochaetales bacterium
AAAGACAGGCTGCTCACAATAGTCCTGTTGTCTATGCCGCCCTCGGGTTCGGGAGAGTCCTGAGAGCGGCCTTTTTTGTCTCTTCAGCTGTTTAATTTCTTTGTTTTCAGATCCATAAACCATTATCATTTGCTTCTCTTATAATCAGATACCAAAATATCAAAAAAAGCTTGCAATATCTTTCATGTGTGCTATTATAAGTCTGTAAACGTTTTCAGGAGGAAATCTGATGGCTTCAATCCATGACATAGCACAGCGTGCAGGTGTATCCATAGCCACAGTATCCAGAGTGCTCAACGGTTCTGCCGGTGTCAGGCAGGATAAGAGTGAACGTGTCATGGAAGCTTTGAAATATTTCAACTGGCAGCCAAGCCAGCTGGGCAGGGGACTGAGGACGAAATCAAGCGGTATGATCGGTCTTGTTGCTCCTTCTTCTGAAATAGGCATGTATACAAGCCAGCTTCTAAAGGGCGCGGGAATGGTTGCCGCCTCACACGGGTATTCAGTTGCAGTCATCTTCTCCGATGTGTCCCAGGGCGGAATGCCCGGCTATCTTGCACTTGCACAGCAGCATAAGATCGACGGTCTGATCTTTTCCATACCGCCTTCGGCTGATGAGACCCTGCACGCTCTGGATGTTCTTGAGAGAGAAGCTTTTCCTGTAGTGTATGTCGGAAAGAAAGCTACTACATACGGTTCCAATGTCTATGCGAAATATGAGGATTATACAATTGCCGCGCTTGAATATCTGTATTCAATGGGGCACAGGAAAATACTGCTTCCATTCTACAATGCCCATGAGAAATATGTGGAAAGGGCTGTGGGGGAAATGAAAGCAGAACATGCTGACATGCACATTGAGTGTGTCGAGTACGCTGCTGTGGATAAAGAATCCTTTTTCCACACACTCACAGAGCGGTATGTTGTCAAAGGAGGCTGTACAGCAACAACCAATGTGGACAGTGAGAATATTTCTGTCCTCATTGGACAACTTGCCTGCTTCAATCTGAGTGTGCCTGAGGACCTGTCAGTCATCGTTACGGATAATTCGGGCGGTAACGGATGCCGTGATGTGTATCCGGGCTATACTGCGAATATGGTACCTTCCGAATCGCTTGGAAGGGGAGCTGCAGAGTTGCTTTTCAGCATGCTGGAAAGTGGTGATATCACTTCACTCACGCGTGAGTATGAGACAGAACTTATCATAAGAAATTCAGTCAGGAGACTTTGAGTTTTTTTATTTTCTTAAAAATGTAAACGTTTTCAAAAAAAAGGAGGAACATAAGATGAAAGCAGTGATGGTTATGTTTGATTCCCTGAGAAGGGATTTTCTTGAGCCTTACGGCTGTAAGTGGACAATAACACCGAATTTCACACGCCTTGCACAGCGTTGTGTGACTTTTGATCAGAGCTGGGCCGGATCTCTGCCCTGCATGCCCGCGCGACGCGAGCTGCATACTGGGCGGGTGAATTTTTACCACAGAAGCTGGGGGCCGGTAGAGCCTTATGATGACTCTATGCCCCAGATACTGAAGCAGAACGGAATATATTCCCATCTGGTGAGTGACCATCAGCATTACTGGGAAGACGGAGGCTGCACCTATCATAACAGGTATTCATCATGGGAATGTGCAAGAGGACAGGAAGGGGATAACTGGAAAGCGGATCTCAGCGTGAAGTATGACAGAAAGACCGTATTCGTGAACAAGGACAGAATGATGAGGGAAAACCCCATGGCGGCTTATTTCTACAACATCATGTACTCCCATGACCAGATGAACCGTAACGAGATGGACTGTGAGGAAAAGACGAGTCAGGCTGTCACTTTCACTCAGGGGCTTGAGTTCATTGACAGAAACCACAGTCAGGACAACTGGTTCCTGCAGATTGAAACCTTTGATCCGCATGAACCTTTCTACAGCCTTCCATCCGACAAGGCGCTGTATCCTCACACCTTCCTGGGTGATGCCGAAATGGAGGCTGACTGGCCGCCGTACGCACCTGTCGCCGAGGATGATAACACAATAGAGCATGTAAGGTATGAATATGCGGCTCTTCTGACAAAGTGCGACCGCTATCTGGGTTATGTGCTGGATGCCTTTGACAAGTACGACCTCTGGCAGGACACAATGCTTGTTGTCAACACCGATCATGGTTTTCTTCTCTCTGAACACGGCTGGTGGGGAAAGACAAACATGCCTGTATACACTGAAATCGGACATACTCCTCTTTTCATCTATGATCCGCGCCACAAGGACATGCATGGTGTGCGGCGTCAGGCTCTGGTGCAGACTGTTGATATTCCTGTAACAATACTGCGCTATTTCAACCTTGATGTACCTCACGACATGCTTGGTCACGATCTTGAACCTGTCATCGTCAGTGATGTGAAAGTGAGGGATACCGCAGTGTTCGGCTATCATGGCAGTCAGGTGCATGCGACTAACGGACATTATCTTTACATGCATTCGGCGGAACACCCTGAAATGCCGGTCTACGATTACACGCTCATGCCGGCTCACATGAGAGCCTTGTTCTCTCCGTCTGAACTTGCAGAAGCTGAGCTTGTGAAGCCGTTTAGTTTCACTAAAGGGTGTCCTTTGCTGAAGATCAAGGCGGAGAACCGCATGGGTGACACCACTTCTTTCGGAAGTGCCCTGTACGACCTGGAAAAAGATCCTGAGCAGAGGAACAGGCTTGATGATGAAAAGCTCATTCAGCATTTCAAGGAGGAGATCCGCAAGGACATGGATATGAATGATGCCCCGTCTGAACTTTATGAGAGGCTGGGACTGTAATCAGATACACAACTAAAAAAGGAGATAAATATGGAAAAACAAAACACGGCTTACAGAAAAGCCCGGTTCACTGACATCGTGAAATACTCATTCGGAGGTCTGGGCTCAAATCTTGCCTTCATCCTCTGCATGAGCTACCTCACGTTCTTCTATACTGACATATTCGGCCTGTCCGCTTATGCAGTATCGGTTCTGATGCTTGTCGCAAGGGTTTTTGATGCAGTAATTGATCCTGCACTCGGTGTAATTTTCGACAATACGAGATCAAAGTGGGGAAAGTTCCGTCCCTATATGCTTTTCGGTGCCCCGCTTCTCGGATTTTCTCTTTTCAGCCTTTTCTGCTCACCATCATTCAGCCCGGCTGCGAAACTTGTCTATGCTTATGTCACATATCTTTTCTATTCACTGATAAGCTCGGTCGTAAACATTCCCTACCACAGTCTGACTCCGGTCATGAGTCAGGATCCTGTACAGAGAACTGTCATCGTAAGCTGGAAGCAGGGTATGGGCGTTGCTTCGCAGTTCTTCATAACTGTTCTCGCCATACCGATGGTAAATGCTTTCGGAGGCGGTCAGCGCGGCTGGATGGTTTACGGTGCCTTTGTGGCTGTGCTTACAACAATAAGCTTCTATCTGTGTGCATGGGGTGGAAAAAGGTATGACAAGCCTGCAAATGTGGAAGCTGCGGCGAAGGAAGAAGCAGAGAAATATGAGAAAATCAATTTCCGCCGTGATCTTTCTCTTTTGCTTAAAAACAAACCGATGATTCTGTTAATGACATCATTCTGTATGAATGTCTTGGCATCTTCCTGTTCAGGCGGTGTCAACATGTACTACTTTGTCTATGTCCTCGGGCGTGAGGATCTTGTTTCGGTAGTGGCATCCGCTACACTTGCGGCACAGATCATTGCAATTCCTGTCGTTCCCGTCTTGGCAAAGATTCTCGGAAAAAAGAAGCTATACCTTTTCTCCACCGCAGTGGGACTGATTCCGATGCTTCTCCTTCTCCTCAAGCCGGATGAAGGTGTTGCGGTGCTGCTTTCGATGCTGTCAGCGTACGGATTTGTAACCAAGATCGTAGGAGATCTGGGATGGGGAATGCTGCCTGAATGTTCCGATTACGCTGAATGGAAATTCGGAAAGAGGGCAGATGGTCTGATGAGTTCCGCAATGACTTTCTTCAATCAGCTCGGAGGTGCATTGGGTGGATTCCTCACAACCTTCATGCTTGGCCTTGCCGGTTATGTTGCGAATCAGCCGCAGACCCAGTCATCACTCAATATGATAGTGTTCCTGCGTTTCGGTCTGCCGGCCGTTGCAGCCGTGATTTCAATAATAGCATTGAAGTTCTATCCTGTAACCAATGAATTCCATGCGAAGATAACTGAAGATCTCAACAAAAGGAGAAGTATATGAAAACTGTTGATCAAATAGTCAGGGCTATGACTCTGGATGAGAAAATCGCACTCATAGCGGGTAAGAATTTCTGGCAGATGGAAGGTGTCCCTTCTGCCGGACTGGAACAGATCATGCTTACGGACGGACCTCATGGCCTCAGAAAACAGGCTGCCGCGTCTGATCACCTCGGCCTGAATGAATCGGTGCCTTCCACATGTTTCCCTCCTGCCTGTCTTATGGCATCCAGCTGGGATGAAGGGGTCACCAGAAGTGTCGGAGAGGCTATGGGGGAAGAGTGTGTTGCCGAAGAAGTATCGATCATTCTGGGACCGGGTGTGAATATCAAAAGGTCTCCGCTTTGCGGAAGGAACTTTGAGTATTATTCCGAGGATCCGTATCTTGCCGGCAAGCTTGCTTCAGGTCTGATCCGCGGTGTTGAGTCAAAAGGCATAGGTACGAGTCTGAAGCATTTTGCCGCAAACAATCAGGAAAGATTCCGTCTTGCCGGCAATTCCGTGGTTGATGAACGGGCATTGAGGGAAATCTACCTGAAACCGTTTGAGATAGCAGTCAGGGAAGGCAACCCGTCAACAGTCATGTGTTCATATAACAGGATCAACAATGTCTATTCCGCTGTAAACAGATGGCTGCTCACTGATGTCCTGCGTGAGGAGTGGGGCTTTGATGGTTTCGTCATGACAGACTGGGGTGCCATGAGTGACCGTGTTGAGGCCCTCAGGGCTGGACTTGATCTTGAGATGCCGGGACCTGCAAAGGAGAATGCCGCAAAAGTGAGAGCCGCACTTGAAGATGGCAGTCTGTCTATGGATGAGCTGGATACCTGTGTACGTCGTCTCGTATCTTTCATACTGAAAGCGGAAAAGGTGGAAAAGAAGGCATACAGCATTGATGCCCATCACAAGACAGCACGTGACGCGGCGGCATCATCATTCGTCCTGCTTGAAAATGACGGCGCACTTCCTCTGAAAAAAGAAGGCAGCTATGCTCTTATAGGTTCCCTGGCGGAACATATAAGATACCAGGGTGCGGGATCCAGCAAGATCAACCCGAACAGAGTGGACACAATCCGCGATTTATTCCCGCACTGCAGCTATGCTGAAGGTTATGATCCTGTAACCGGTGAGACATCTGACAGAATGATAGCGGATGCCGTGGCCGCATGCAGGGGAAAGACGGCAGCCATTGTGGTTGTCGGACTTCCGGATTCATATGAGTCGGAAGGGTTCGACAGAACTTCAATGGATCTGCCTCAGGGACACGTGAAGCTTGTGGATTCCCTGCTTGATGAAGGCATACCTGTGATAGCAGTGCTGCTTTCCGGTGCTCCTGTCACTCTGCCATTCAGACACAGGGTCAATGCCATGCTTCTCTGTTATCTTGGAGGTGAGGCTCTCGGCAGTGCTCTCGAGAGTGTGCTCACAGGAATGGTGAATCCGTCAGGAAAACTGCCGGAGACATTTCCTCTGCGTCTTGAGGATAATCCGAGTTATGGTAATTTTGCCTCTGATGACAGGAATGTCCTTTACAAGGAAAGCATTTTTGTCGGTTACAGGTGGTATGATTATAAGAATCTTCCGGTGGCATATGAATTCGGTTATGGTCTCAGCTATACTGATTTTGAATACAGCCGTCTCAGCATTTCGTCAGATGCTGTGAGCTTTACCGTAAAGAATACCGGTGAATGTGCAGGAGATGAGGTAGTCCAGCTTTATACAGGGCTTCCGTCATCAAGGATTGTACGCCCTGTTCGGGAACTCAGGGGATTTGAGAAAATCCATCTGGAAGCAGGTGAGGAAAAACAAGTCGTATTGCCGCTTAACCGTGACTGTTTCACATATTATGATGTTGTCACTAAGTCGTTTGAGGTGGAGGAAGGCGAGTATGAGATTTCCATCGGTGCTTCTTCAAGGGATCTCCGCCTGAAGGGGCTCCTCCATGTTGATGGAACAAGAGAACCTCATGTGAGAGGAAATATTGCCGATTTCGCTTCACTGTTTGACGGGTCTCTGCCTCTGATCGAGGAAACCGGATGCATTGATATGAATACAACGGTTGCGGATGCTCTGAAAACCCCGGGAGGAAAAGAAGTGCTGGGTCCTGTTGCCAGAATGATGGATGAAACATACAGTGGAGATGACACTGTTTCCAGAATGATGAAGGCAATGGTTTATGAAATGCCGATCCGCGGTCTGTGGATGAGCCAGGTTGAAAACTTCTCAGTTGATGATACCTTAAAGCGGATCAATGATATAAACAGCAGAAAGTAGTCGGATATGAATGCATCTGAGCTGTATGGCAGGACAGGGTCTTTGGGTCCTGTCCTTCCTTCATGTTCAGTTCACAGTTCCCTTACTGTGTATTCCTTTCTCTGCAGGAAGCGGATCGCATCCACTGCAGCGTTTGCCGCTGAGGTGGTGGTTGTATAAGGAATCTTGTTCCTCACGGCTTCTGTTCTTATATCGTCATCGCTCTTTGTCGCATGGAAGCCCATGGGAGTGTTGATGATGAGATCAACTTTGTGAGCCCTTATAAGATCTACAATGTTCGGTCTTCCCTCATGCACCTTGAGAACAACATCGCTAAGGATGCCGGAGTCAAACAGGTCACGGGCCGTTCCTCTTGTCGCAAGAACCGAGAATCCAAGATCCTGCAGGGCCCTTGCAATCGGCACTATGGTGGCTCTGTCTTTCTTGTTGACGCTTATGATGACTCTTCCTTTTGTCGGCAGGATGTTGCCGCTGCTGGCCTGGCTTTTCGCATAGGCCTCGCCAAATGTGCGTCCCATGCCAACAACCTCACCGGTGCTTCTCATCTCAGGTCCCAGCTGTGGATCGACATTCACAAAACGGTCAAAGGAGAACACTGCTTCCTTTATTGCCCATCCTGTATGGCATTTTCCTTCGCCGATATGGGTCTGTTTGTTCACCAGACCCTGCTGTATGAGACTTTCACCGAGCCATACTTTCACTGCGACATCGATAAGGTTCACACCGCTTGCCTTGCTTATGAACGGCACTGTGCGGCTGGCTCTCGGGTTGACTTCGATTATATACAGCCTGCCGTCTTTCTCGGCAAACTGGATGTTCATCATGCCTCTTACATTGAGCTCTCTTGCGATCCTGAGTGTCCACTCTCTCATCTGTTCAAGTATTTCGGGTTTGCTCTTGTACGGCGGGAACACTGCGGCAGAGTCACCGGAGTGGATACCGGCAGCCTCGATGTGCTGCAGGATGCCGCCGATGTACACGCTCTCTCCGTCACATACGGCATCAAGATCGTACTCGAATGCATCTTCAAGGAACTGGTCAACCAGTACGGGCGCTTCTCTGCTTATTGTTATGTTGGCAGTCTTGAGGAACTCCCTGAGGCCGTCTTCATCGTATGCGATGAACATGCTCCTTCCTCCCAGAACGAAGGAGGGGCGCAGAAGAACCGGGAAGCCTATCTCCCTTGCCTTTGTGAATATTTCATCTTCACAGACGGCACTTCTGTTCTCGGGCTGTCTGAGTCCGAGTCTTTTCACAAGAGCGGAGAAGAGTCCACGGTCTTCGGTCTCGTCAATTCCTTCCAGGCTGGTTCCTATAATGTTGGCACCCCATTCCTCGAGCTTTGCCGCCATGTTGAGCGGTGTCTGCCCGCCCAGCTGAAGCACGACGTCCCGGCAGTTTTCCTTTTTCATGATTTCAATGACTTCTTCTGCCGTGAGAGGGCTTATGTAAAGTCTGTCGGAAGTGTTGAAGTCAGTGGAGACCGTCTCCGGGTTTGAATTGATCATGACTGTCTTTCGTCCTTTTGCACGGAAAGCAAGGGAGGCAAGGGTGCAGCATGTGTCAAATTCAAGGCCCTGCCCGATACGGTTCGGACCGGATGCGACGATGATGACGGCCTTGTCGCCCAGCGGTTCTCCTTCATCTTTTTCGCTGTATGTGGTGTAGCAGTACGGAGTGAGCGCCTTGAATTCTCCTGCACAGGTGTCGACGAAATGGACATTCGCATGAAGGGAGAGCTTTTCCCTTTCCCCGGCGACATCAGCTTCACTGACTTGTGCAAGCTGTGCGATGCGCTTGTCGCTCATTCCCCATTCTTTTGCCTTTTTCAGATTCTCTTCACTAAGGCCGTTTTCCTTTATCGCCTTGTCAAGGAGGCTCTGTTCATAGAGCGTGTAGAGGAAGAAACGGTCAAAGCCTGTGATACTGCTGACTTCATCAAGGCATTCTTCTCCTTTTTCGCTTATTACGGTATAAGCGGCAAGAAGACGTAAGGGGTGAGCGCATCTGAGCAGTGTCTCTACGTCATTCTCATTTCTGTCAAGCTCCACAAGACCTTCGGTTTTCCTTTCGCTTGCCCTTATTGCCTTGTTGAGACCTTCCGCCATGTTGCGTCCGAGCGCAAGGGCTTCGCCGACACTTCTCATCTGTGTTCCGAGCGCGGAGGAAGGAAGTGGGAACTTCTCAAGTTCGAAACGGGGGACTTTCACCGCAACATAGTCCAGTGCAGGTTCAAAACATGACGCGCTCTGCCCCGTGATCTCGTTCATGACCTCATCAAGGGTGTATCCGACGGCAAGTTTCGCACTTATACGGGCGATGGGGAATCCTGTCGCTTTGGATGCAAGCGCGGATGAACGCGAGACCCTCGGGTTCATCTCAATGACGACCATCCTGTCACTGTCTGGTTTCATCGCAAACTGTACGTTTGAGCCGCCGCAGTCAACGCCGACAGCACGCAGGATGTCGATTGATGCGTTTCTCATTCTCTGGTACTGCTTGTCTGACAGTGTCTGAATCGGTGCGACTGTTATGCTGTCACCAGTGTGGACACCCATCGGGTCGACATTCTCGATGGAGCATACAATGATGGCATTGTCCCTCTTATCCCTCATGACTTCCATCTCGAATTCCTTCCATCCGATAAGAGATTCTTCAAGAAGTGCTTCATGAGTCGGACTCATTTCCAGTGCTTTCTCGACAAGCGGCAGGAATTCTTCTTCCCTTTCCGCAATGCTTCCTCCCATGCCGCCGAGCGTGAAGGAAGGACGTATTATTATCGGGAGGCCGATGAAGTCCTTTGCGGCGGCGGCATCTTCAAGATTGTGCACAACACGGCTTCTTGCGCTTTCAAGTCCCAGTGATGTGATTATATCCTTGAACTTTCCCCTGTCCTCGGCTTTCTCGATGCTTTCAGTTGATGCTCCTATGACTTTGACATCGTATTTATCGAGTATGCCCTGTTTCTCAAGTTCCATTGTCAGGTTGAGTGCTGTCTGTCCTCCCATCGTGGAGAGAATCGCATCAGGTCCAACCTGCTGGAATATTCTCTCAACGTATTCAACCTTCAGCGGCTCAAGGAAGATATGGTCGGCAATACCCGGTGTCGTCATCACTGTCGCGGGGTTCGGGTTTATGAGGGAGACTTCATAGCCTTCCTCCTTGAGGGCCTTGACCGCCTGATTGCCGGAATAGTCGAATTCACAGGCCTGCCCGATGACGATAGGGCCTGAACCGATTACGAGAATATGATTTATGTCTGTACGCCTGCTCATTTTCCAATCTCCTTGAGGAATGAATCGAATATCCAGAGGGCATCATCCGGACCGGGGCTGGCTTCAGGATGGAACTGGACCGACCTTACATGAAGATCCGGTTCGAAAAGGCCTTCCACAGTGCCGTCATTCGCATTTGTGAACCATATCCTCACACTTTCAGGCAGTGTTGACGGATCACTCATGTAGTTATGATTCTGTGCCGTGACAAAGCTTCTGCCGCTTTCCAGATCCCTGACCGGCTGGTTTCCGCCGTGATGACCGTATTTCATCTTTACTGTCCTGCCGCCGAGTGCCCATGTTATGAGCTGGTGTCCCAGACATATTCCGCATACCGGAATCTTTCCAATGCATTTCCTTATTTCGCCCACCTGATCCTGAAGCAGGGCCGGATCTCCCGGGCCGTTTGACAGGAAGAGCATGTCATATCCGCCATTAAGCACTTCCTCTGCAGTGAATGAAGGAGGAAGAAGTGTGACAGCAGTGTTTCTCCTGTAGAAGTTGCCGATTATGCTCAGCTTTATGCCGAAATCGACTGCTGCGATGTGATGGACAGGATCTGAAGGGGGAAGGGCGAAACCGTCTCCCAGCAGCGGGTTGAATTCCTTTTCCTTCACAGCCACTTCGTGAATGAGGTCCCTTTCGGTGATCGATGGGAATGCCTTCAGCATTTCAAGCCCTTCGGCAAGGTTTTCCTCGCTGCAGATCAGGGCATTGCAGCTTCCTTCTTCCCTTATCTTCAGTGTGAGCGATCTTGTGTCAATGCCTTCAATACCGGTGATCCCCTCCTGTGCCAGGGCTTCGTCAAGAGTTTTCCTTCCCGGCGGGACAGTACCCGTATAGAGCTTTTTGACAACCATTGCCGATACTGTCATCCTGCTGCTTTCCGCCCATATCCCGTCATAACCGTAGTTTCCGATCAGCGGATATGTGAAGAGCACGATCTGTCCGTTGTAGGAGGGATCCGTGAGGATTTCGGGGTAGCCCGCCATGCTTGTGTTGAATACGATTTCACCGATTGAGATTTTACCGGACGCGCCGAAGAGTCTTCCCTTGAAAACCTCGCCGCCGGATAGAATTAAGTAGCCTTGAGTCATTCTGTTTCCTGCCTCATCTGCACAAATTGACTTATGTTAACAAAAATGATGCAGGATTTGCAACATGATTGGTGAAAATACACCAAAGTGCAACAAAAGCCGGGCTGGGAACCCGGCTTCTGCACGATGTGAGCACTGTATTGCTCATTTCATGATCTTTCTGAACATTGCCTTGAAATCTTCAATGGAAGCTTCCTTTGGATTGCCCGGGGCACAGGCATCTGCCGCAGCGCTCTGAGCAAGGAATTCGAGATCCTCTTCCTTTATTGCGTCGATGGTCTTTGGAATGCCGACATCCTCGCTGAGAGCCTTCACGGCGTCAATTGCCGCCTTCCTGTATTCAGCCTGGCTCATGGAATCGACGTTCTTCACGCCCATTGCACGTGCGATTTCCCTGTATTTTTCGCCTGTTGTCTCCTGATTGAATTCCATTACGATCGGAAGCATCATTGCGCATGCGACTCCGTGCGGTGTGTCATATACTGCACCGAGTGTATGAGCCATTGAGTGAGCGATGCCGAGGCCGACATTGGAGAAGCCCATGCCTGCGATGTACTGGCCAAGTGCCATTCCCTCTCTTCCCTCAGGATCATTCGCAACAGCCTTTCTCAGACTTCTGCTGATGATCTCGATTGCCTTGAGGTGGAACATGTCCGACATCTCCCATGCTCCCTTTGTGGTGTAGCCTTCGATTGCATGGGTGAGGGCATCCATACCGGTGGAAGCTGTGAGGCCCTTCGGCATTGTCGACATCATGTCGGGATCTACGACTGCGATGACCGGCATGTCATGCGGGTCGACACATACGAATTTTCTCTTCTTCTGCACATCGGTGATCACGTAGTTGATCGTGACTTCTGCCGCAGTTCCCGCTGTGGTCGGAACAGCGATGATGGGAGTGCACGCATTCTTTGTGGGAGCTGTGCCTTCCAGTGAACGCACGTCCTCGAATTCAGGATTCGTGATGATGATTCCGATTGCCTTTGCGGTATCCATTGATGAGCCGCCGCCGATTGCGATGATGTAGTCGGCTCCGCTTGCCTTGAATGCTGCGACACCGTGCTGGACATTCTCAATAGTCGGGTTTGCCTTGATGTCGCTGTAGACTTCATAGGCAAGTCCCGCCCCGTCAAGAACGTCGAGAACCTTCTTTGTGACATTGAATTTGATGAGATCCGGATCGGAACATACGAAAGCTTTTCTGAAACCGCGGCCCTTTGCCTCGTTTGCGATTTCCTTTATCGCACCGCTGCCGTGGTAGCTTGTTTCATTAAGATTGAATCTGTAAGCCATTTTCATTCTCCTCAGCCTTAAAGAAACAGAAGCGGAGGAGAAAAGTCAATGAAATTACACCGCACAAATGTGAAAAACCTGCATTGAAAGCAGAATAATTCCGGCTCCCGGCTGTGATCAGAGGAAAATCACATCGCCGTTTCCGGCTTCGATTTCCATCCTCTTTGAAAGATCTCCCTCACTCTTAACCGAATTTATGACCTTTGTGTATTCCTGTGCATCCTCAAGAGAGAGTGTCACATCGCCGTTCATGTTTGACAGTTTTATATAAGGTGCACTGACAGATGTGAGGCTTATGCTGCCGTTCAGAACATCTGCCGTGAATGATGACAGGTTGAGCCCCTCTGCGCTGATGTCTCCGTTTTTGAGATCCGCCATGCACTCATGTCCGTCCGTGTTCCCAAAGAGAATGTCGCCCGATGTGCTTTCGATATCAATGTCATGGAGGCTGTTATCATGGATGAATATGTCTCCGGATGTGTTTCTTATCTCAAGCAGACCGCTGCAGTTTGTACCGCTGATTGATATATCGCCGGAGACGGAAATCACGGAAAGATCTTTGGCCTTCACATCCGCGATGCCGATTCCGCCGTTGATGTTGTTGATGCTTAGTGAGGAACCTTCAAGCGAGGAAACCTCAATCCGTTCAATGGCATTCACGGAAATGTCGGTATAGGAAGAGGGGATGAAGATCACGGCATCCGCCGGATTGTCCACCTTGTATGTCGTGCCGCTGATGCTTTTCTCAGTCCCGCCGCTTTCAATACGGATTTCATCTCCCCCTGCTGACATGATCCTCAGCACATTCTCCATGCTTGATGTGATCATCACGCTGTCTGACTGGACATCGATCCTCACTTCCGTCTCATCAGCGTAGGGGAGCTTTTCATTCACGCATGTGGAAATCCAGAGAACTGCGAATATTATGATAAGAATTACTATCTTGGTTCTGGAATAGCGCATCATTTTTTTCAGTTTTCCCTGTTGAACTTCTCGTCCCACTCCCTTTCCTTGTCGAACATCTCGTTTTCCATGGTTTCGACTTTCTTCCTGAGTTCTTCGTACTCTGCTTTCAGGTCTTCTGTTGACTTGCCTGTCTCTTCATAGTGTACGTCATCAGCGTTTTTGTAAATATGATCATACCTGCCTGCTGTGTGTTTTCTCTCTCCTGCCGGTTCATAATAATCACCTTCTGTTCTCAGAGGCAGGAACAGGGCGATGATCAGGTATATGATCGCACCGGGGAAGAATCCCGTGAAGAGAATCGTGAAGAAAACGATGAGCCTTACCGGTTCGGCCGGAAGATCCTTCCACTCGGCAAGGCCTGTCGCCACGCCGAAAATCTTGCCCCTTGGACTTCTCATCCATCTGTCAGTCATTTTGCTTTCTCTCCTTCTTTCCTGCTGTGCATTATAGTGTCGATATTGTCTATGCGCGTCCTGAGGTTCGAGATGCCCTTCAGAAGCTCCTCTCTCTCTTCCTCCTCGCTGTGCGCATGGGTGCGTTTTGCTTCCATCTCATCCCATGATGGGATATCCCGGCTTCTGCGGGCTTTTCTGAGGTCTTTCTTTGAAAGCCTTGAGTAGGTTCCCGGGGCGATGCCGGCATCCATCTCAGCCATGCGGAGCTTTGTCTCAAGTTCCTTTTTCCTGAGTCCGTAGTAATTGTCCATTGCCGCAAGGATGATCACTGACGCGGCGATTATCAGCGTGATAAGAACTGCGCTCATTCCTTCTTCCCCTTCTTGAGTTCCTCAAGTTCCCTTTCAATTTCCTCCATCTCCTCCATTGAACGGAAAGTTTCATCGGCAGAAGGGGATTTTCTGTTGAGCTCGCTTTCCGCATTCAGCCTGTCTATGCGGCTTTCCAGATTATCGAAGTGGATATCGGTATTGCGGTTCATTCCCCTGTTGAGCGCATCCGCCTCTCTTGCGGCTTTCTGTTTCTCCTGAAGCATTTTCAGTTTGCCCCTTGCCTGTGTGAGCTTTGCCTCAAGCTGACCGATCTCGTCGCGGCTTTCCTTTATCATGGCATCATAGCTGCCGAGATCAGACATGAGGGATGAAAGGTTCTCGTTTTCTTTCCTTTTCTCAATCAGTGCCTCACGTGCAAGATCGTCCCTGTTCCTGTCGATCGCCATCCTGGCTCTGCTCTGCCAGCGGCTGACCAGAGCCTGCTGTTCGCTGATCTTCCTCTCAAGCCTTATTTTCTCAGCCATGCGTGCGGCACAGCTGCTTTTCAGTTCGATCAGCGTGTCCTCCATCTCCTGCATCATGAGCTTGAGCATCTTCTCCGGATCTTCAGCTTTATCCAGAAGTGCGTTTATGTTGGCGTTAACAATATCCTTGAATCTGGAAAATACTCCCATACTGTCACCTCTCAAAAGTTTTCACCAACATTTAAGCATAAAGCATGCCAAAAATATTAATCCTTTGTGTTTTAAGATTTTGTTCATGCTTTATGCGGTGCTGCCCGTCTTTAATCTTGGTAAAAAAGCCCAATAGTGGTAATATTGACCTGTATGAGCGGTGCACATGACAACCTTAAGATGGGAATAGGGGAAAGCGATGTCTTTCTTGATTTCCAGGATAAACTCTCACGTGTCGCAACGGTTGACAGACCTGTGCTCATCATAGGAGAGAGGGGCAGCGGAAAGGAGCTTGCCGTACAGAGGATACATTACCTGTCGCACAGATGGCAGAAAAACCTTGTTGCCGTGAACTGTGCCGCTCTTCCGTCGCCTCTGATTGAATCGGAACTTTTCGGTTATGAGCAGGGGGCTTTCACCGGTGCTGTGAAAACACGCAAGGGACGTTTCGAGGAAGCAGAAGGCGGAACCTTGTTTCTCGATGAGATCGGTCTGATTCCCCTTGAGGTTCAGGAGAAGATCCTGAGAGTTGTCGAGTACGGCACATATGAGAGAGTCGGCTCATCCGTCACTCATGAGTGTGATGTGCGCATTGTGGGGGCTACCAATGCGGATCTTGTCGAACTGTGCCGGCAGGGAAAGTTCAAGGAAGATCTTCTGGACCGTCTTTCATTTGAAGTTCTTTTCCTTCCGCCCTTAAGGGAAAGAGGTGATGACATAATCATGCTGGCAACATACTTCGCGTCAAAGATGGCATCTGAATGCGGAAGAAAGGAGCTTCCCGTCTTCTCGCCTGAGGTTGTGGACAGCCTTTTCTCGTATTCATGGCCCGGCAATGTCAGGGAGCTGAAGAATGTTGTCGAGCGGGCTGTGTACAGAAGCGAGGGGCCTCTCATAAGCGAAGTCGATTTCAACCCGTTCAGAAATCCTTTCAAACCTGCGGGCACGGAAAACAGGTCAGAGGAAAAAGAAGAGGCAGAGACAGTGCTGCCAGAAAGCCGTCCGTCTGAGGCTGATGAGGAAAAGAAGGGAAAGGGGATGAAGCTTGAAAGCATGCCTCTTGAGGATTTCTCGCTTGCACAGGAACAGCTTGATCTCATCTTCCTCTCACGTGCTCTTACCGCCGCATCAGGCAGTCAGAAGGAAGCTGCCCGCCTGCTCGGCCTCACATATGACCAGTTCAGGGGCCTTTACAGGAAATACAGGCATCTGCTTGTCAACTGATTTCACTTCTTTCCTGCTTTCAGCATGTGCTCTGTGAATGATACGGCACTGCCGAGTGTGAGTGCCATGATGAATGTTCCTGCCGTGAGGCTTCCGCCGGCGGCAAGTCCTGCAGCGATTGCGAGAAAATCCCATGCTGTGCGTACTGCATGGAAAGGAAGGTGCATCGCACTGCTGAGCATGACTGGGATGGCATCATATGGTGCAAGTCCGCTTTCTGAGTTCATATACAGTGCTGCAGAGATAAGAAAGCCGGCCAGGGCAATGATGAAGATAATTATCCTTTCAGGCTGGGCTGAGAATATGTGATCAGGAAGATAAGTCTGCCAGATACCTGTGCAGAAGTCGCTTGTGAAACCTATAAGTGTCATATTCGCAACTGTGCCTATTCCTATGAGACTGCGTCCCCAGATGAGCTGTACAATGAAAAGAAATGTGTTCACGCATATCATGACCGGACCGAGAGGAAGGTCCAGTCTTGATGCGATTGAAGAGTTCATGAACGATGAAGTGTCAGTCCCGTATCCTGCCTTCAGTAGGAGTGAGAGAAAAACACCCATGCCGAACACTCCGGCTGCCATCAGGATCAGATTCTTCCTGCCAGTTTTGCTCATCTCCTGTCAGATTATAGCTGGAAAGAAATTGTGAGACAAAGCTTTTTCTCCCGCAAGCAGGAGGATAATTCCCCTGCATCCGCTTTTGCTGTTACAATTCAAGACTGTAGGAGAAAATTATGGAAGATAACAATGTAAGGCCGGCATCTCTTGAGAGAATAGAGACAATCGAGGCTGCAAATGCTTTTATTGAAGAGCAGGTTGCATCTGTAAAAAAGCAGGTAAAGGACGGACGTGTGCTTCTCGCTCTTTCAGGCGGGGTGGATTCATCTGTCGTTGCCGCACTGCTCATCAAGGCGATAGGGCAGAATCTTGTCTGCGTGCATGTGAATCACGGACTATTGAGAAAAGGCGAAAGTGAACAGGTTGTCAGAGTCTTCAAGCATGAGATGAATGCAAATCTCATCTATGTCGATGCGGTCGACCGTTTCCTCGGAAAGCTTGAGGGGGTCAGCGATCCTGAGAAGAAGAGGCATATCATCGGAGAAGAGTTCATCCGCGTGTTTGATGAAGAGGCAAGAAAGCTTGAGGGCATTTCCTTCCTCGCACAGGGAACAATCTATCCCGATATTCTCGAAAGCAAGGACGGTGTGAAGGCTCATCACAATGTAGGTGGCCTTCCTGAAGATCTCAAGTTCGAACTTGTCGAGCCGGTTAAGTTCCTTTACAAGGATGAAGTCAGGGTTGTGGGCAAGGCGCTCGGTCTTCCTGACAGTATGGTTTACCGCCAGCCGTTCCCGGGTCCGGGGCTGGGAGTGAGGTGTCTTGGTGCGATCACGAGGGATCGTCTTGAATGTGTGAGGGAGTCCGATGCGATCCTCAGGGAGGAGTTTGCCGCCAACGGTCTTGAAGGCAAGGTCTGGCAGTATTTCACTGCAGTGCCTGATTTCAAGTCAGTCGGAGTCAAGGACGGCAAGAGATGCTTTGAGTATCCTGTGATCATAAGAGCCGTCAATACCAAGGATGCGATGACTGCAGTCGTGCCTGAGATCCCGTTCTCGCTTCTCACTCACATCACAGACAGGATCCTCAAAGAGGTGAAAGGTGTGAACAGAGTTGTCTTCGATCTGTCGCCGAAGCCCTGCGCCACAATTGAGTGGGAATGAAATAACTATTTATATTAAAATAAAATATTAGAAAATATCCGTCATGAATCCAATGCTGGTTTTATGACGGTTTCCTTTTGATGACACACTTTTGCAATGAACTGTCAATCTGCTTTCTGTAAATGATTATCAGTACAGAATCGTCGATGGATTGTATTCTGGATTTACAAGCCTGTATTGACTCAGGTTTCATGATCAAGAATCCAGTCAAGCAGTGCCTCATACTTGATTTCTCCTGCTGCGACTCCGAGACCGAGTTCTATCAATTCTCTGTCTGTGCATTTGATTCTGATTCCATTTATTCAAGGAAAGTGAGCATGACATATACGCCAATACGTTTGTTGCCGTCGACAAAAGCATGATTGGAGATCAGGGTATAGCCAAGCATGGCTCCTTTCTCTTCTTTTGTGTGGTACAGGTCTTTCCCATCAAATGTCTGGAATACTCCATTTAAGGCAGAATTGAGCAGATTCTCATCCCTGATTCCAAATGAACCGCCTGTTTCCTCTATCATAAGTTTGTATAGAAGTTTAACTTTATCGTCAGAGAATCTGATCATTTTGCAAGTTCCTGAAAGGCAGCCTTATGTTCTTTGAGGATTCTTGCTGCTACAAAATCTATCTTCTCATCATCCGTCATCTCTATGATTGGAGTCTCCTCAATATTCATAAGAATATATTTGGGTTTATTGTTTTTGAATATGACAGCCTTGCCACGTTTATCTGCAATCTTTATCACTTTGGAAAAGTTCTGGTTGGCTGCGCTTATTGAAATGATTTCATTTGTATCTATTTTCATTTGAACCTCACTTTATTATAGCTAAATAAATAGCTATAATCAACATAAAAGGGTGGAAGATGAGGAATTCTGTTAACACCTTCACATAAACTTCCTGAAGTGCTATTTTTCATGCCTGGAGAATGAAGTTCTCCCTTAGCAAATGCCAGAACCGTTGAATGCTGATGACAAAGCTTTCAAGAAAAGAGAGGCTGTTCTGCATTATTGCATACCTCCCAAAGGCAACAGTGCAGGAGGTAATAGGTGCATTTCCGCTCGCAATGGGACTGGACTTCGGCCAGATTGCCCTTTCTGTTGCGCTTCTTGGAATCCTGTTTACGGCGTCTCTTGACGCGTTGGGTATAGATTCAAGCTGCAGATACTTGCTTTGCAAACAATAAGTTTTCACATGCATATCAATACTGTCAGTAAAGCAGTCTGATATATGTACACTACCATTGCTGCATATTGCTTTATTGAATATATTTTTCCCAGAGGGGATTCCAGGTTAAAAGGTGGTCATATGCTCGCTCTTGATACTACTCCAGATCTGATTGAAACTCCGGCTGAACTGATGGATACAGTCTCGGAAATCTCCTCCGATTACCATATCCCTGCAATCATAATAGCCGTCACCATCGCACTTCTTATATTCATTGCAGCAAAAATATTCACTTCTGTTCTTGGAAAATCGATAAGAAAACTGCCCAACAGGAGTGCAAAGTTCTCTCCGATGATGGCTTCTCTTCTGTCAAGGATATGCTCAGTTCTGATCTGGATCATAGCGATCGTCTCAATACTTGGGGTCTTCGGAATAGATCTGACACCTGTTCTGGCAGGACTTGGAATCACTGGTGTCATTCTGGGTTTTGCTCTGCAGGAATCTATATCGAGCCTATTTAGCGGCGTTATGATAGCTGTCAACAATCCTTTCTGTGTCGGTGACTTCATTTCAATAGGGGAGCTTGAGGGTACTGTAATTTCCATGGATCTTATGTGCGTGACACTGATTACGGAAGATGCCAGAAAAGTCACGCTCAACAATAAATCGGTATGGGGAGCGACGATTATCAATCAGAAGGCTATAGACAGCGAGATGCTTTCTCCGTCATTTAATGGTAAGCGCCGGCTTGATTTTCCTGTTTCGATCAGGTACACAGACGACCCGGATAAAGCACGGAAGGCAATTGCAGAGTTTATGGAATCGATCCCGGAAGTTCTTTCCGAGCCTGCGCCATATGCCGGAATTGTCGAGTACGGATCATCATCTATCGTTATTTCCGTAAGGGGCTGGGTTCTTCCGGAGAACTACTGGAAAGTATACTGGGCATTCAACAATGGCCTTCTTTCGTTTCTCCATGAAAATGGTCTTGATATGCCATACAGTCAGGTTGTTGTTCATCTTGATGGTCAGTCATGAATCTGTTATGGGAATTCCGCTGTTCTGCGTGGAATACAGAAAAGACCTTAGATTGGAACAAAATATACTTTACAATGTACACTATATAATATACATTTGTATATGTAGGAGGAAGGATGACAGAAAAGAGTGATGATGGCTTGTTTGAATGGGATGCTGCTAAAAATATCATTAATATCCATAAGCATGGAATTTCATTTCAGGAGGCGATAGGCATTTTCAAGGATCAGAACAGGCTTGAATTCTTTGACGAAAATCATTCGACAGACGAGGAGCAGAGATACATCACCCTTGGCAGACTTCCAGTAAAAATGGTCATCGTATTGGTTGTTTCCATAGACAGACAAGGTTTTACAAGGATAATATCCGCAAGATATGCATCAAAAAGGGAGGAAAAGCTTTACTATGAAGGACAAGAGTATTGATTTCTCTGACATCCCGGAACTTACAGATGAGTACCTGTCAACATTAAAAAAAGTTGAACCCAGACAGTTTTACAAGGTTGTACCTGTAAAAGAGCCATGTCATATTCTGATTGACAAGGATGTCCTGGATTTCTTCGGTAAAGGAAGAAAGAGAGGCTACCAGACAAGAATCAACCATGTTTTACGGGAATATATGAATAAGCACTTGGACAGAGCCTGAGTTGACCGCGAATTACAAAAGAAGGACTCGGAAAACGGTTGCTGGCAGATTGTGAGAATACATGCCTGCATGACTTATGCCTGGTATTTTCCTCGTATTTGCTCCGCATAGTTGTGTATTACACAACTTTCTGGAGCAAATCAATGAAAACTGATGAATATATGTCAATGGATCTGCCAATAGTCATTGCTCCAAAAGACATCCCTGTAATATGCCGGACAGAACGCAATAATGCAAAAGCGTTCAACCTGTCTGATTTGGAATGCTGACAGCATCCTGGCATGCCTTGCCGTGATATGCTCATGCTGCTTTTCTCCTGTCAATAAATATACCTGCTGCCGCTGCAACAATGACGGGAACAACCCACAGGAAGCTTATGCCGGCCGCTGTCGATACTATGGAAAAGACTAGCGACGTGGAAACCGGCAGGATCCAGGCAAACCGGTAATTGTTCTTCTGTGGCAGCAGTGCGAGGATCATAAGCGTCAGTGCTGCGGGGTAGATTATCTCAAGCACGGGAGAAGAAATTTTCACAATCGTATCCAGACCTGCTGTTGCTATAAGAAGGGAGATGAGTGAAAAGACGGCTATCCATTTCCCTCTGGACAGTGATGGAATAAGTGTTGAGAAGTACTGGCCGCATGAAGACAGGAGTCCTGTGCAGGTGTTGAAACAGGCGAGGATGAAGATTGCCGCAATGAGGAATTTCCCCATTGATGGAGAGATGGCATCTGCAGCCGCAGCGAGAATAGCCGCGCCATTGGATGCATTGCTCACGAATGCCTGTGAAAGAGCTCCCGTAACAGCAAGCGCACAGTAGACAGTCAGCAGAAGGAAGCCTCCTGTAAAAGCTGCAATGAAGCATTCCTTATTCACATTCTCTTCTTTCGCTCCGTTTTTTCTCACATTCATTGCAATTATCGAACCGAATACAAGTCCGGCCACAGCATCCATTGTCTGGTAACCTTCGGTGAAGCCTCTGGAGAGAGGAGAGGATGAATACACTCCTGTGCCATTCCCGCTTCCGGCATCCGGATTGAGAAGCGTACCTGCAAAGAGAATGATTATGAGGAGAATGAGAAGGGGAGATGAAATTTTTCCAAGCCGGTTTGAAAGCTTTTCCGGTTTCAATGCCACAAGTCCGGCAAGTGTGAAGAAAAGTGCGCTGTAAACAAAGGCTGCAATGCCTGAATCCGTATTGGTTGCAATAGCTACCATTTCATAGCTTGTGCTGGCTGTTCTGGGAACTGCAAGGAGCGGTCCTATCACAAGGTAGACAATGATTGTGAGAATTCTGCTGAAAACCGGATGTACACGGTTGGCAAGCTTTTCGAGGCTGCCTGTGCGTGTCACCGCAAAGATCGCAAGAGTCGGCAGAAGTGTTGCCGACAGGGCGAAACCTATGAAGGCAGGTATCACATCACTTCCTGCCTGATAGGCAAGGAAAGATGGGAATATGAGGTTGCCGGCACCGAAGAACATCGCAAAGACCGTGAAACCCAGTACAAGTCTTCTCTTTAAGAACTGCATAGGCTGATCATACTTTCTTTTTCATATTTTTGCATCTGTCATCCGGTCCCTTCAAATACGGAACACGCAGTCATTCCTGAAATGATTCACGATCATTTCACATTTCTCTTTTATCCTTTTCACTTAAGGCCTTTATTGTATAACCGGCTTAATTTTTCTGAAGGAGGGCCTGCTAATGAGAAAAATCATGAAAGCTGCATGTGCACTGACTGCTGCAGTATTCTGTGCCTGCGTTCCTGCATTCGCATCAGGTATCAGTGAAGGTATCACGATGCATAAAAGCGCATCATACAGCTCGGGAGAATATAATGTTGATGGCGGTGTGATGGAGATCATCGCATACAACAAGAGTAATCAGAAGGCATATGCGGTCAACGGACAGTCAGGAGTTCTTGCCGTAATCGACCTCTCCGCTATGGAAGGAAACGGAAGTGACATTGAGCTTTCTGCTGAAAACATTGACATCAGGTCACTTGTCGGGGAGATGGACTCTTCCTTCTCCTATGGTGATATGACATCTGTTGCCGTAAGTCCGGACGGGTCTCTTGTTGCACTTGCGCTTCAGGATGCTTCCTTTGATGAAGACGGCCGTGCGGCCATCTTCTCCTGCAATGAAGATGGAAGCCTCACATTCAAGGCGCTTGTCAGGACAGGTGTCCAGCCTGATATGATCACATTTGCTGATGACAATACGATTCTCACGGCTGACGAAGGAGAGCCGAGGGAAGGATATGGAGAGGGTATTGCCGATCCTGCCGGATCTGTGAGCATCATTGATGTGAATTCCCTTACATCCACAGTCGTCGGCTTTGAGGCTTTCGATTCATCTGCGGATGAACTTGCTTCACAGGGCGTGATCATAATGAAGGGTGTTCTTCCTTCCGCTGATTTCGAGCCGGAATACATCGCTGTCTCAGAAGGCAAGGCATATGTCACACTGCAGGAAGCTAATGCAGTCGCCGTCCTTGACATTGGAAGTGCGTCTTTTGATGGCATATACAGCATCGGGTTTGAGGACTATTCAATCCATGAAGTCGATATTGACAAGAAGGATGATGCCTATAACCCCAGAACGTATGATTCCCTCAGAGGAATACGTATGCCTGATGGCATTGCGGCTTTCACTGCCAACGGAGCAACATATATCGTAACTGCGAATGAAGGCGATGCAAGAGAGTGGGGCGATGAGGATGATGGCACATTCTACATAAGCGAAGATGAAAGGGATTTCGGTGATGGAGACACATCTCCCACAGGTGCGATCACGGCCGGGAATTCCGGTCTTGAAGGCAAGGTGGTTTTCTTCCGCTCATCCGACTATCTGGGTCTTGATGAAAATACGGACTATATATTCGGCGGCCGCACATTTACGATCTTTGAAGTGACTGACAAGGGTTTTGAGGAAGTCTTTACGTCCGGCAGTGATTTCGAGGCCGTTACAGCAGATCTTTATCCTGAATTCTACAATTCATCCAACGACAACGCAGTGCTTGACGACAGATCAGGCAAGAAAGGCCCGGAAGCTGAAAGCATCACCGTCGGAACCTTCAATGGAAGAACATATGCATTCACTGCACTTGAACGCACAGGCGGTGTGATGATGTATGATGTCACAGATCCTTCGGATGCGAAATTCACTGATTACATAAACACAAGAGATTTCAGATCCGTTGTGGACGGCTCTCAGGAGTATGAGGACGGCGAGCTTGACAAGTGGGTTACAGGCGGAGATGTCGCCCCTGAAGGCCTTGCATTCATCAGTGCAGATGACAGTCCGACAGGAAGGCCGATGCTTCTTGCTGCATGCGAGGTTTCAGGAACAGTGGCTGTCTGCGAAATTTACTGAGAATATCCGGAAGACCGGAAAGCAATAGATCTGCGGCTTGTCTTTTTATGTGAGACAGGCCGTTTGCTTTATGGACTGTGGACCAGAGTAAAACTAAACATTCAGCATTACTATCGCCGCGATTATCATGAGTACGCTGATGCGGCTGTATGCTGAAAGCTTTTCATGGAAGAAAAGCGTGCTTGCCGCGATGACCACAAGGATCGCACCGACACTGTATGTCGGATATGCAATGTATGCACTCACACTTGACAATGATTTGAGCAGGAAGAGAGAAGAGAGGTAATTGGGAATGCCCAGACACATTCCTGTGAGTATCTCTGCTTTTCCGATTTTTCCTTTTCCTGCGACTGTCATGATGATGCACATGATGGCAGCTGATATGAACGTAAGTCCCATAAACCATTCATCAAGGCTGGCTGAACCGAACTCCTCAAAGACTTTCAGCATGCTGTCGGCAAGCCCGCCGAAGAGCAGTCCCATGAGCAGAAGGAAGAATGCAGGCTTTGTCTTTGCACTTTTTTCATCTTCATTCTTTTTTCTGATGTTCATGATGCAGAATGCTGCAAGAACGACGATTATTCCTCCAGCCTGCAATAAAGACGGCCTTTCACCGAAAAACACTATGGCAAGACAAGTCGGTACCATAACTCCGAGCCGTGCAAAAGATGCCTGCAGAACCGCACCGTTTCTCTTCACGTTCATCTGATTGATCGCCATTCCCGTGAGGTACATCGCTCCGTTTATGAGTGCCAGCAGCAGACAGAAAATGAAATCGCTGTCAAAAGAGGGAAAAGACTTGTTCCTCTGTGATATGAGAAATGGAATCAGGCATGTAAGGTAATTCACGGCCAGCATGCCGTACCTGTCGTATTCCTTTCTGTCGCTTATCTTCAGTACGATTGATACCAGTGCACTGCAGATGAACCCCGCAATGAGATAAAACATTTCCGCATTTTCTCCTTGAAATGACAACAATGTGGAATTCTAGCCGGATGCAGGGGCAGGGACAAGTCTTCTACACTTTAAGCAGCAGCCTTTCATCCTGCATCTCATGTCCTTCCTCATCTTCTCTTGCAAGTGAAAGGATATCCTTTTCAAGACGCAGTGCGAAAAGGACGGAAAGGTAAGCTCCCATTGAAACTGCAGGGTCTCCTTTCTTGATTTTCCACAGTGTTGCGCGTGATATCTTCGCCCTTTCTGCGGTAAGCTCACAGGATGCTTTTCTTCTCAGCCTCGCAAGCCTGATCTGGCGTCCGACCTGAACAAGCATCCTCTTTTCTCGTGGATAGAGCACAACCTCTTTCTTCATGTTTATAAAAATAAACATAAAGCCGTAATATGTAAATTATAAAGAACATAATTCATTCTTTGATGAAAACTGCAAGTGAAAAACAATTTTCTGTATTTGTGCAAGTCTTAAGGGATGATAGAATTTTGCATATGGACAGATTTGAGAAATATGATGATCAGCTTTTCATCATAAGCGTGTTTTCATCGTTGCATGATCTCTCAGATGATTTTTAAAGGAGTGTTGATGCTCTGGTCACAAATCACAAGGCAAAACGTCTCATGACTGGCATGCTGAGGAGAAAAAGCTGGGTCTGCTGAATCTTCCGCAAGATAAACGGCAGAATAAAGAGTACGGGAATTGAGGTGAAATCATGAACGGAGAGTGGAAAGACTGTTTTTCATCAAGAATCCTCACCAGGGGATATGAATATTATGAAAGCGGCAATGTCCTTGATATAGAGAAAACTGAAGACGGCTATACTGCCACAGTAGAGGGATCATGGGAATACACCGTGACGATTGATGTGGATGAGGATGGTGACTTCATCGATGCTGACTGTGACTGCCCTTACTCTCAGGGCGGGAATTACTGCAAGCATGAGGCTGCCGTGCTGTATGCGCTTGAACTGGACGGCGATGGAGGTCTTGGTGATATTCCTGCCAAATACAATGCAGATATCAAGCCTGTAGCTTCTGAAGAAACTCATGAGACATCTGAGTCGAAAATCAGGGAAATAGTTAAGAAGATGGACAGAGAAGAACTTGCGGCTCTCGTCCTTGAACTTACTTCTTCCCACAGTGATATCGCAGATAATATTCTTCACATTTATGCAGACAAAATGCCGCACTCATACGTGCAGAAACTTGAGAATGAAATATACAGTGCTTCATTTGATCTCCGCAATGCTGATGATGGTGACTGGTACTCAGATTTCAATGAGGATATGGAAGATGCTGTAATCAGGCTTGATAAGATACTTGGTGAGGATCTTCCCATCCTGCTTGATAAAGGACAGTTCGCACAGGCTTTTGATGTTGCGCTTTACGCATGGAACAATATTCCTTTCTCCATCATCGAAGAGAGGACAATGAGAAGAAGTTCTGATATTGAAGATGAAATACTGTCAGTACTGGAATCAGCATACACCGGAGCGGATACAAAGCAGCGTTTACAGATGAAAAACCGTCTTTCTGCTGTCCTTGAGACTGTAGACAGCTATACCGGACATTATTATCCATTTGTGGAAATGGTTCTTAAAGTTATTGAGGATGAAGATCTTGCAGAAAAAGCAATAAAGAAATATGGCAGTGAGGATGACAGGTGGTCTGTAGGTTTATGCATTCTTGCGTTTAAAACGCTCGGCCGTGAGAATGACATGTGGAACTGTATTTTATCCCATCTTGATATTGAGACGGCTGTTGATGCCGGAATTGCTGAGTATGAGAAGCAGAATGATACCAAGTCTCTTATTGAATTTCTCTGCAAGGTCAAAGAAGCCAATCCTGTTTCCTCTTCCCGCATGATCAACCTGCATTCAGCAGCATCTTCACGCCTTCTGGATGTTTTCCGTAAAAACAATATGGCTGCTGATTACAAAGCCGAGCTTGAATACAACATATTGCACATTCATCAGGACAATCTTGACAGGATCCGTGAATACAAACGTCTTGCTGGCATCCGGAAGTGGAAAGAGGTTTATGAGAAGTTGAAGAATGCGGGTACAGTTGGTTCTGACATGCCTCTTCTTCTGCTGGGTGAAAAGGATTATGAGGCTCTGATGGAATGGGCGGAGAATAATGCGGCATACAGACCACTGTCATATGAGAGGATTTTGTATGAATGCTATCCTGATCGTGTTGTCTCTCTTGCGGCAGCCAGGGCTGAAAGATCTTCAGCTGGTATGAGCAACCGTTCTGCTTATTCACATTTTGCTGAAGATCTTGCGTACCTGCGGGCCTATGAAAAAGGGCAGGCAGCTGCGGAAAAGATACTTGAAGATGTAATAAAACGCTATCCGAGGCATCCTGCATTGAAAGATGAGCTGAGATCAAGAGGCTCATTGTATAGGTCGGAATATTATTTCACTCATCATAGGTTAGAAATTCCATGCTCAGACACTCTGCAGCATTTCCGCCACCAGCTCGTCAGCATCGAAATCTGCTGATGGCGTGAATCCGAACACCAATTCTTTATGATATTCAAGATATTTCTCTGTGCCGTCAGGTATGAATGCAAGTGTTTTCTCATCATCAATGCCAAGGCGGTCGAGGTTCCTCCAGAATATATGGCTCATGCTTTCCGGAAGGATTATCTTTCCGTTTGACGGATTAAATGATATTACGCCTCTGTCGAACAATTTGTCATAATTCGGTGAGAGAAGCAGAGAGTTCTTCGGGTCTGTCCTTTCCTGGCTGGTGGATTCCCGCCATGGTTTTATGTGACTTGCAATCAGCCATGAAGTCTCATCAACTCCCGTTACCGCACACTGCCCATGCCAGAGTGCAATTACATTTTTTCTGTAATCTGCCTGTTTTGTCCTTACTGTCTGGATTGTCTGTTTTTCGGTTGCTCCCGCAAAGTATTCTTCAGTTGTGTTTACACTGGCACCCAGTAAAACATGTTTGTAATCATCATAGTCAGGAAGGTATAAAACAAACTGAGAAGGGATACCTGGATTGTTTCTGTGCTGCCGTATGGGAACGGCTCTTCCGTAATAGGTGTATGGCATTCTGGAAAATTCCCTTACGAAAGCATGACAGTCATATCCTTTGTCAAAAGAATCTTCCGCTATTCTCATTTTTGTCTGTCCTTCCCAGAAAAGCAGAGATGATGGTTCAAAGAAATGATCCTGATAAGGAGTTTTGTCCTTTTCCTTGTTCAGTGTGACAAAAATGACAAAACAGTCAGAACCTGCTCCGTGGAATACTCCTGTCTGAGAAAGTGCATTCGGATGTTTCTGAAGTATTCTGGCGATATCATCAGTACTGTATTGTTTGCCAATCTTAAGTGTATCCTTCAGCCTGAATGAATCACCGTTCTGTTTTTCTGCCATTCCATTCATGAATCCAGGATAACATCATCTTATCCTGAGGTCCAGGAATTATAATTGCCATATCCGTTACTTTACTGTGAAAAGACACCTGGCTGTGCTAATATTTTAACAAAAGGGGAATGAGATGATTATTTATAAATCCACAAAGAAAGCATTCATTGAAAGTGCGATGTCTCCATATGGATGTGGTTGTAATATAGCTGATCTGGTGAAGACGGAATTTGAGAAAAAGATAGGGAAGGTGAATCCTGCAGAATATCATGCATGGCAGAATTCTCTGAGACATATGGCTTTCGTTGTGGATACCGATGAGATTTCGGATGATGCCAGTGTCTGTATTGAATATCGGCTTCCATTCCACAGTTGCAGAATAGATTTCCTGATCGCAGGTAAAGATAAAAGCGGACAGGAGAATGTTGTGATTGTTGAGCTTAAACAATGGTCTGCCGTAGTGCCGCTTCCTGACAAAAATCTTGTACGTACAGTTATAAATGGCGGAGAGAGAAATGTGCCTCACCCGTCATACCAGGCATGGTCATATGCTGTAACGTTGCAGGAATACAATGAATGTGTGCAGAAAGATGGAATTCTTCTTCATCCATGTTCATTCATGCATAATTATGTTCCTTGGCGTGATGATCCTGTTGTTGACAACATGGTGTACAGGGAAATAGACAAAGCACCTGTATTCACTTCTCATGAGACGATGGAGCTGAGAAAATTTATCGTTTCAAAAGTATGTGATGCAGATGATAAGGATGTCGTATATCGCATTGATTATGGCAGGCTGCGGCCTTCAAAATCTCTTCAGGATGTGCTTGGCAGAATGCTTGATGAAGAAAATGAACATAATGAATTTGTACTCATTGATTCCCAGAAGAGTGTCTTCGAGTTCATAATGGCTGAAGTCAGGCATCTTAGAAATGAAGATGAGAGTAAGAAAGTTTTTATCATAAAAGGCGGACCAGGCACCGGTAAAAGTGTGCTTGCAGTCAATCTGCTTGCTTCTGTCATAAAAGATTCAAAGACAGGAGCATATGTGACAAAGAATAGTGCACCAAGAAATGTGTATAAGGCAAAATTAGCCCGGGAGAATTTCAAAAAAGCTTATATTAACAGCCTTTTTCTGAGTTCTAGCAGTTTTGTTGCCACCCCTGCTAACGCGTTTGATGTCCTTATAGTGGATGAGGCGCACAGGCTTAATGAGAAGTCAGGGATGTTTGCAAAAGGTGAAAATCAGGTAAAGGAAATTATCAATGCATCAAGGATTTCCGTATTTTTCATTGATGAGAATCAGATAGTCACGGCAAAAGATATCGGTACCATAGATGGGATAAAACATTTTGCCCGGTCTGCAGGAGCAAAAATATATATCAGCCAGCTTGAATCCCAGTTCCGATGTAATGGTTCTGATGGATATCTTGATTTCCTTGATGATGTCCTTGAAATATCGCAAGACAGATCTTATGTTTTCAAAAAGACAGACTATGATGTGGTTGTTTATGATGATTTGAACAGAATGTTTGCAGATATCAAAAGAAGGAATCTTGTTGATAACAAGGCAAGAATGCTTGCGGGGTACTGCTGGAACTGGATATCTCAGAAAGACCATAATTCAGGGCCTGATATAGTAATCGAGGATCAGAATTTCAGTGCATACTGGAATTTCAGTAATACATCTACATGGGCAATTGATGATGATACAGTAGATCAGGTTGGTTGTATACATACTTCGCAGGGACTTGAGTTCTCGTATGTAGGTGTTATTATCGGAGATGATCTCCGATATGAGAATGGACATGTAATAACGGATCCTTCGAAAAGAGCCAGAACTGATGCCTCGCTGAAGGGGATGAAGGAAAAAGGTCGTGAGGCAGAGAAAAAGAAAGATAAGATAATACGGGATACATATAAGACACTTCTTTCCCGGGCAATGAAAGGTTGTTATATCTACTGCACGGATAAAGCTCTTGCCGAACATATAAAGCAGAAGCTGGCTTCCACCCAGCGGGTGTATGATGACTTTATGGAAGCTTTTGGTTATAGCCTTGCTGCGGAAAAACAGTGACGCTCATCTCTCACTCACCGGACATTTGCTCAGGATGATTTTGATGAGTTTCCCGACGTCGGTGCCAGGATTCTGAGGCAGGGTGTTTGTCCCGTATTCTGTTTTTTCCGCTTCTTTTATGGCATTCTGTATGTTCGGGGCATATGTCTCTTCAGAGAGGTTTGCTTTTGAGTACTGTCCAAGAAGTGAACGAAGCATTTTCTCCATTGTTTTCGAGTCTTTTACCGGAGATGCCGGCATGGAAGAGAAGTGCAGGTAAAGAAACAGTTCAAAACAAGGATTGCTTACAGCAAGCTGAACTGGAAATTTCTTTATTCTTGCATTAAGCAATGGTTTTATCTGAGTTTCAAATATCCATCTGTCTGTGTCCATGATAATCCATAATTGATCGCCCTGTTTCAAATCATATTTTTGGACTTCCTCTTCAAGATTTTCCAAAATGTAAAGTGGTGCGGATTTCCCTTCTTTGGATGGAACGATACAAAGCTTCACTCTTGAATTCTGAAAACAGGAAAAATTCAGATATTCTGCCTCTGTTTTCTCTCCTTCACAGGCAATAATAATGAGAGAAGCATCGCGGTGCACTTTTCGCGCACCGGATACTGCAATAGCAGGTTTGTTACGAATTTTTCTTGCCATTTTTTCTCCAGTTCAAATTGTGATGAAGCAGCGGAATTGCTCCAAACCGTCCTTCAAGATAGCCTTTTTCAACATTAAGACCGGGGACGATCTTGAATTCAGCAAAATTTGTAATGTGTGACTCACCTGTAACTCTGTCTTTTTCCATAAACTGGATTTCATCACGGCGAAGCAGATCAAGATCAAGCAGATTTGTGTCATGCGTAATGAATACAAGCTGCGATTTACAATCGTTTTCTATACTGTTTTCTTTCAATGCTTCAATGAGATTTTTTGAAATAATTGTATGGAGACTCTGTTCGATTTCGTCAATGACAACAGTTGTATTTTTCATCCTGTCATTGTTCATGAGCAGGATTACAAGATCAAGCATCCTTCTGAATCCGCTTGAAGCTTCATCGATACTCAGGAGAGCCGTACTGCCGTCTTTTCTTATATGTTTCAGCAAAAGCGTTTTCTCTGTAAGTTGTCCATCTGATGTTTTATGAAACATTGAGTACCTGTTCATGGCTGAATCCCAGAAACTTTCTCCAGAGCCTTCAATTTCTGTTTTTATTTTTTCTCTTTCTTCTGCATTGCCGGCGGTTCGTGACAGGATATAATCCATGTCTACGTTTCGTGATGAGATTTTGAATCCGTCAAAATCAAAATCCATATTTCTGAGAAGCTTTGTCACCTCATCCGTGAATTCTTTATCAACCATGAAAGCAAAAGGAATTGCACTGTATATGGCACCAGGTTTGATAATCATAAGATTACTGCTGAACCAGTTGAAAACATCAGAAGCGGCAGTATTGCCTTGTCTTTCTGCAAGTTCTGTAATCAGCAGGCGAGAGGATTTCAGTCCTGCTGTGGTGAAATCGAGATAAGCTTTTTTGCCTTTTTCAGTGGCTTTTATGAATTTCTGTCCGAAATTATATTCAAACTTTTTTTCTTCCAGATTTTCTCTGAACCGTTCAAAGAGAACAGACTCTCTTCTTCCTTCGTAATAGACAGAGAGCCATTCTTCCAGAATTTCATTTCCGCATACTGAAAAACCGTAGTGATACATTATGTTTTTGTTGTCTATAAATAATATTGAGAAAGAAGAGGGTTCTGACTCTTTTGACTGACAATCAAACTTGAATGGCACTGGAAATGGAGTATATTCTTCAATAATTTTTCTCCGCATGAAGTCAACAGCATTTACAAGATTTGATTTGCCGCTTCCATTGGCACCGTATATTCCGGTTACAGGAAGAATGTTAATACGGTAAGTTTCAGCCGGTATTGTACCATCAAGGCTGAACCGCTTGGCAGCTGAAAGATTCAGCATCAATTCCTCATTGAAAGATTTGAAGTTTTTCACTGTGAAGTTGATCAACATTTCTTTGGGTCCTTAGTTCTGGCATATGAATTATAACTGCCAAAAATGTTTAAAAGCAAGATGAAAATTTATAAATATGATTTTAAATTGAGTTTTGTTAGTATTTTACTAATAAACTACATTAAAAATTCAAATAATATATTTGTACTGTTATAGCCATGATGTTTTGTCTGATTTGGTGATACTGTAATTTTTTTATTCCAGATTTGTTTTCCTTAACCTTTATAAGAGTGGTTTCTTTTCAGAAATTTTATGGGGTACAATGAATATGTGCTTGATCAGGAGGCCTGAAATGAAAGTGGAACTTCAGGAATATCGTTGATGAAAAAGGTATTACGGATGAGTGGTAGAAGTTCCGTGATGCATCATATCGCGATATCGCAACAGAGTGGTGTAAAGAGAACGCTATTGAATGGGTAGAGTGAAAATATAATCCCGGAAATCAGGATTATATTTTAAGTTTTTGCAAAATTCAGACAAAAATGCTGATTATGATCTGATTTCACGGAATTTACCTCTCTGTCACTCTCTTTTCATCACCTGTGCATATTGTGTTAGAATATCCAGCAGCTTGTCTGAAAGGAGGCTCGTAAATATGAATGGTGAAAAACTGGATGCAGTCATTGAGGAGCAGGAGAGGGTTTTAAGATTCAGGAGCATTGATCTTGATACAATCTCACGTGTGTGCTGCAGAGCTGTTGAAAGGCTGAAGAGCATGAAGGCTCCATGTTGTATCCGTGCGGTTGTAAATAAGACTGTCGTGTTTGCACAGTGCCTTGAAGGTGCAAGCTGCAACAATGAAGAGTGGGCGAAGAGGAAAGCCGCATTATGTGAACGCTACTGGATGAGCTCTCTGCATGCGGCACGCAATCTTGAGAAAAAAGGGCAGACACTTGAGACTTGCGGAATGAACAGCACTGAATACGGTCTTTCGGGCGGTTCTTTTCCCATTCTGCTTGAAAGCGGACTCTGCATAGGAAGCATCACTGTATCAGGATTGAAGGGAGAGGAGGATCACCAGATTGTCGCATCTGCCATTGCAGATGAGCTGGGCGTTGAAATCCCATCGGTTCTTGAATAGCAGGTTCTCCGGTTCTTGCTTTTAAAAGAACATCATCATAAGGAATGCTGTTTTGATATATGTTTCAGGACTTGATTTCACACGTGACATAACACAGTTTTCCCATCTCCAGAACAGAGGTGAGGAGCTGTTGTATTCAGCCTCCAGGAAGCTGATGAAAGTCCTGCGTTTTCCGTTTGTACTCATTGTCACATGTGACAGGGCTGAAATAATAGGGATTAAGAAAGCACCCTCTGAAAGTCTTGAGAGAGCTTTGTCGCTCAACCCTGCGGCAGTGACAAAGTGCCGTTATCATATTGAAGGAGAAGAGGCGGAGCTTCATCTTTTCCATCTGGCAGCGGGAATCATTTCTCCGCTTTTCGGGGAAGATACCGTGCAGGGACAGATCACTCTTGCAGCAGAGGCCGCACGTCTTGCAGGCTCTTCCTGCCCGTCGTTGAACAAGCTTTGCAATGCCGCCGTGGCATTTGGAAAAGAGATGCATTCAAATTACCGCATAAGAGTCTTTGACAAAAGTATTGCGGAAGCTGTTGCTGCCAGAGTGAGCAATGACAGGAATATTCTCATAACCGGAAGCGGGGAAAACGCCAGGATTGTTGCCAGCAGGCTTCTTGAAGACGGACATGTCATACATATCGCACTGCGTGATGAAAGCAAGACTTTCCTCATCCTGCCCGGCACGTCAGCTGTATCATATGATGACAGGATGAAGGAAGCTGAATGGGCTGATGCTGTCATTTCCGCATCATCCGGTCTTTACTATACATTCACTGAAGCTGAATGTGAGAGGATTGCCCCGAAGAAAATGTACGACCTTGCTTTTCCTTATGATCTTCCGCCTTGTCCGAATGTTGTCCGCATCAGTGATCTGGGCGTTGAGGAGAAAGAGAAGGCGGGTGTTATCTCTCTTGTAAAGGCCGAGGCTGTGAAAGCTCATGCTGAATACGTCAGCTGGAAGGAAAGATCAGAAGAAAGAGACGCGCTTGAAGAAAGGGCCGAGGAAGTTGCCATTGAGAGCATCAGACGGCTTTCTTCACATATTGTTTCTCTTGGTCTTTCCCCAGATGAAGAGAAGAATCTCCGTCTCTCCGTAATTGACAGTGTGAAGAAGGCGTATATCACAAAACATTATGAGAGAAGCTGCATGTGATGTAATATTTCTTGTATCTGGCGGGAGTGTAATTCGTTTTTGGACATTCACTCTTAGCTGGTTGGAAGAAGGAAATAATCTGCAGTTACTGTAACCGGCAATGCTGCTCCAGATACTCAATCTGTTTTCTGATTTTCTTCATTCATATCATATCGCCGATGTACAGCCTTTTGCCAAGGACTGTGAGAACTTTCGTGACTGTGGCGATGGACGGTGAGTTCTCTCCTTTTTCGATACGTGCAATTGCAGACTGAGGCAGACCGCAGAGTTTTCCCAGTTCCTTCTGTGTAAGTTTCTTTTCTTTCCTTGCTGCTGCCAGTTCCCTCATCAGCTGAACTTCAAGAGCCATTTCTTCTTTTTCGTCTTCAGACAGAAGATTATTGACATATTCAACTGCATCATCACCAATGGAACTTCCGTATTTTCTTATTTCGTCATTCATAATCAATACCTCCTTTTGAAGTCTTCGAGCTCTCTTTCCGCCTTTTCTATTTCCTGCAGCGGTGTCTTCTGCGTTTTCTTCTGGAATACATGCAAAAGGACAAATCTGCAACCAGCAAGAGGCGCAAAGAGAATCCTGTTTCCAAGTGGTCTCAATTCCCAGATTTCTCCTCTGAGATGTTTTATATATGGTTCTCCTCCTCCAAGACCTTCATATCTGAGATAGTTTATATAGGTTGCGATTTTCCTGAAGTTGACACGTGCATCCTTTCCTGATGATGAACTGAGTTCATCAATGAAATCCTTTACAGGCTGATTTCCTTTCCTGTCCTTGTAAAACACTATGCTATAGGGCATTTGTTTCTCCTGTAGTATATCAAATTTGATATTTTTATACAACATGAATTCCCCGCTCAGCCGTAACAGCAAAAGCTGGAATCAGTATTATTTATGCTTCACTGATTTTCTTTTTCACAGGTCATCCACCGCACCTGTGATCACAAACAGCATGTCATATCTTTCATCTCTGTTTTCCTCAACCTTATTGACTCTGGCGCGGTAGACGCCGAGTCTTTTCACAGGCAGATGTGTTACCATGATGACCAGCATATGAGACATTGACTTATCCGTGTATCATTTTTCCTTTCTGAGGAAATCCTGAAGAAGGCTTGCGCATCTTTCAGCACGGGTGATGTCTCCTGAATCTTCTTCGCTGTAAACACTGATGTTCCTTGTCCAGTGTGCGGTGTCTTTCTCAAGCTGCAGAATCCGGGAGCTTGCAATTTCAATTGGTTCATCATTGCAGTGAAATCGTATTTCTCTCTGGACATTTGCTGTTCTGCTTTCGAACAGACAGAGAACAGCCTCATCTTTTGCCATGTTGAATAAAATCTCATTCATTGGTTCCTGTCTCCTGTGAATTAAGCATTCACAGCTATATACAAAATTTACACATGATTTGTGCCGGAATGCTCTGATGACTTCCTGTATGCGAAAAGTGTAGAATCCGGGATATGAGAATTCTTGTGATAAACCCCGGATCGACTTCAACAAAGGTCAGTGTGTTTGATGATGATAGAGAAGTTTTCACGGAAAGTGTTTTCCATGATGCGCCGGAACTTCTGAAATATAAAACGACAAACGATCAGCTTCCTTTCAGAAAGAAGGTCGTGCTGGATCTTCTTGAAAAGCATTCTGTGGATATTTCCTCTATCGATGCTTTTGCCGGGCGCGGCGGGTGTGCATATTCGCAGAAAGAAGGTGTCATGAAGATAGACAGGCGGCTTTTCGAAGACACACGTGATGACAAAGGCGGTTCTGATCATCCCGCCAAGCTTGGTGTGATGATGGCTTATGAATTCTCAAGGGAATATTCAAAACCTGCATACACTCTGAATCCGACCAATGTGGATGAGTTCACGCCCCTTGCAAGAATCACAGGACTTAAAGGTGTGTACAGACGTGCACAGTCCCATGTGCTGAATCAGAAGGGAATTGCAAGACTTCATGCATCTTCTCTGGGCAGAAAGTATGAAGAGTGTTCTTTCATTGTCTGTCATATAGACGGAGGCATCACGGTGGCGGCACATAAGAACGGAAGGATGATTGACGGCACGGAAGGCGCCGGAGGGGATGGTCCTTTCACTCCTACACGGCTCGGCTCAGTTCCTGTGATGGAAACAGCAAAGTATCTTGAAAGCCATACGCCTGCCGAGCTTGAGGCGATGTGTTCACGTTCAGGCGGTTTTGTAAGTCATTTCGGAACTTCCAATTCGGATACAGTGCACCGAATGAAGGAAGAAGGAGATGAGCATGCATCTCTTGTGTGGGAGACGATGATCTACCAGATATGCAAGGCAATAGGTGCAATGGCCTGTGTTCTGGAAGGCAAGGTTGATGCCATACTTCTCACAGGCGGGCTTGTACGCTTTGATGATATAGCGGAAGGCATACAGCGCCGCTGTTCCTGGATTGCCCCTGTTTCTGTTTATAAAGGGGAGGTAGAACAGGAAGAGCTCGGCGGTGAGGTGCTGAAGGTGATGAGAGGAGAAGCTGAGGCATCAGTGTATACCGGAAAGCCGGTATTCAGCGGTTTTGACTGGGACTGACCGCTTGACAAAGTTCATGCGTTTTTGACAAATGCCTTGAAAGTTTTTCAGAATTTCAGTAATAATACTGTACAGGTATCGGAGCAACATTTTTATTAACTAACTGTTCAAATCTTCTTTACTATATCGCTCCGATACCTTTTTTATATCTTCTCAGCTTTTCTCTCTTTTTCTTTAAATCTTTTCCTTTTCTGTTAAAATGATATATATGATCACAGTCAAGGATATAGCAAATCTTGCGGGAGTCAGTCCTGCTACGGTATCAAATGTTCTCAACGGAAAAGCTAATGTGGGGCAGGAAACAAAGGAGAAGGTTCTCTCCATATGCCGTGATAATGGATATAACCCGAACGTGTATGCAAGAAATCTCAAGACAAAAAATCCACGCACACTGCTTTTTACATTCAGTGATTTTGACAGAAAGTTCTATCTTGATGTGATTCACGGCATTCATGATTACGTGGATGCTCACGACTATGATCTGCTCATCTGCACCGGAAAGTCCTGTGAGAAATATATGGATCCGCACATCACAAGTGGCTGCATCGCACTGGATGGTAAACTGGAAAGCGATGTGCTCATACGCAGGGCAGGCAAAAACTATCCTGTTGTGGTGCTGGACAGACTTCTTGACCATCCGTATATAAAAAGCATTCTTGTGAATAATTACAAGCCGATGTATGAGCTTACAGCAAAGCTTATAGGCCGGGGTTATCGTCGTTTTGCATTTCTCGGTGGCATAGAGAACACTGCTGACAACAAGGAGCGTTATCAGGCTTTTCAGGATGCTCTTGCTGACAGCGGTCTAAATTTCACTCGTGACCGGTATATCTCTGGAGACTGGCATGAAGAGAGCGGCAGACGTGCCGCCCAGATACTGATGCTCACGAATCCTTGCCCGGAGGTTCTTGTGTGTGCGAACGACAATATGGCGGTGGGCGCGATCGAAGTTTTCCGTGATAACGGACTTGTCATCGGACAGGATATCCTTGTCACAGGTTTTGACAACAATGATGTGGCTTCCTACAATTCCATCACCACCATTGATATTCCGGACTATGAGAGAGGATATCTTGCAGCACAGGCTCTTGTGGGAAATATTGAAGGGGAAATGGATGCGAGCGTATTCCGTATCAGCGCGAAGATCATAGAACGGCAGAGCGCGAAGTTTTCAGACTGATTTGTAAAATAATGTTATATTTATATAAAAATATTCAGATAATTTATATAAATTAAAGTAAATTTTCTTTGAAATTCAGGTAAATCCTGATTATTTCAGATTTTTCTTGACATCTGGAATTTTCAGCCTCTAGAGTTTTGTTAAACGATTTATAAAACAAAAAGGAGACAAATCTATGAGGAAATTCGTCGTTTTATTAATGTGCCTTATCCTTCCTTTCTCTCTCTTCGCACAGGGGGCCGCCGAGTCCGGCGCTGCCGATGCTGAGGGGAAAGTCATTATCTTCCAGTCAAAAGTGGAGATCACGGAGGCTCTAGAGAGGGCTGCCGAGGATTTCACAGCTGAGACAGGCATTGAAGTCGAGATCTGGGAAACAACAGGAGATGATTACCGCGCACAGCTTTCTCTCCGTCTGGCAGGAGATGAGGTTCCGACAATCTTCACCGTTGCGGCAGGTTCGGAAGCAGAGATGTTCGCTCCTTACATCGCACCTATAGAGGACAGCGAAGTTAATCAGTATATCTCTTCCTCTCTCGCCCTCATGGTTAACGGAAAGAGTTCCGGTGTCCCGTACAGCGTTGAAGGCTACGGTCTTGTCATAAATACGGACATGGTCAGCGAAGCCGATCTTGAGAATGATGAGACCTTCCTGGCAGCACTTGACCGTCTTGCTTCAGAGGGTGTCAATCCATTCGGACTCAGCCAGGAGTCATACTTCCTTATCGGACATCTTCTCAATGCTCCGTTTGCGATAATGGATGATCCTGAAGGATTCCTTGCGGACTTTGAAGCCGGTAACGTACATCTTGCCGATCAGGAAGAGTTCCAGGCTTTCGCACTTCTCATGGACAAGATCAAGGAAGTGGCAGTCAATCCGCTTGAAGTCAACTACGACAGGGAATGCGGAGATTTCGCAACAGGAAAAACCGCAATGATCCATCAGGGCAACTGGTGCTACAGCATGTTCTCTTCTTATGACAGCGATGTTGATATGGCCCTTGTGGGAGTACCTCTGCTTGGCAATGACAGGCTTTCCGTTTCCGTTCCTTACTACTGGGTTGTCAACTCACAGGTATCGGAAGCGGACAGACAGGCAAGCATCCGTTTCCTTGACTGGCTGCATACCTCGCAGACCGGTATGGATTATATTCTCAATGAGTTCCTCTTCGTTCCGGCCGTGTCCAATATCGCGACAGACAGCCTTGATCCGCTCAGCGCTGATGTCGCAGAGGCTGCAGGCAGCGGTGAAACCCTCATATGGACAACGAACCTCTGGCCGATGAATATTGTCGACACGGACTTTGCTCCGCTCGCACAGGAATTCTTCACAACTGATATGACCGGTATCGAATTCGTCGAGAGAATCGAGGACGCATATCTTGCACGTCTTTGACATATGAGACCATGAAGGGGCTGTCTCAAGGCAGACCCTTCATTTTAAGGGAGGAAAAGCATGGTAACCAACAGAAAGAATGAAAGACTTATCTATCTTGTATTCACAATGCCTGCGACCATTGCATTCTTTCTGGTGGTCATCATGCCTTTCGCTATAGGAATCGGCTATTCATTTGTGGACTGGGACGGCATTGTGCTCAATCCGATGACTTTTGTCGGTCTTGATAACTACAAACGTATCTTCACTGATGAAAGATTCATAGCAAGTGCCTTGCATACACTCATTTTCACTCTCATGGCGGTTGTCACCATCAATGTGACAGGTCTTGCGCTTGCTCTTCTGGTCACATCAAAGCTGAAAGGAAGCAATATGGCAAGGACGATGTTTTTCATGCCGAATCTCATCGGCGGCCTTATCCTCGGCTATATCTGGAAGTTCATCCTTTCCGATACTTTCCGCTCAATCGGTGAAACCACAGGATGGACCGGAGTCTTTTTCAACTGGCTGCTTGATCCGCTTTTTGCACTTTTCTCCCTTGTCGTTGTCATAACATGGCAGATGGCCGGTTATGTCATGATAATCTACATAACCGGACTGCAGAGCGTTCCCGATGATCTGATCGAAGCCGCGAAAATAGACGGGGCAGGTGCCTTCACCCGTTTCTTCAGGATAACGTTTCCTCTTATCATGCCTGCAGTGACCGTCTGCATTTTCTACACACTTTCAAACTGTTTCAAGATCTACGATATCAATCTGGCGCTGACCGGAGGCGGTCCGGCCAATGCGACGGAGCTTTTCGCGATGAATATCTACAATGAAATATTCAGCTACAACAGATACGGTTACGGCCAGGCAAAGGCAATCATATTCTTCTTCCTTGTTGCCATTGTCACTCTCACACAGGTCGCTCTTACAAAGAGAAAGGAGGTTCAGCTATGAAAACCGGAAGAAAGGTTCTTTCCGCGGCTGCGTCTGTTTTCATGATACTTCTCGGGCTGTGTTTCCTGATTCCCCTGTACATCATGGTCATCAACAGTTTCAAGAACAGGGCAGAACTTTACATGAGTCCGGTAGCACTTCCGACTGTACTGAGGATAGAGAACTATGCCGAGGCGATAGACAGGATGAACTTCCTGACAAGCTTCATGAATTCGCTTGTTGTCACTGTGTCCTCCGTTTTCTTCATCGTTCTTTTCTCATCCATGTGTGCATGGATGCTTGCACGCACCGATGACAGGAAAAGCCGTTTCCTTTATTTCGCTTTCGTTGCGACAATGCTCATTCCTTTCCACACTCTCATGATGCCTCTTGTGCAGATGATGAAGTGGTCAAGGGAATACCTCGGTATTCCTGTCCTCAATACCCGTTACGGCATTGTTTTCATGTATATCGGTTTCGGAATGTCTCTTGCGGTTTTCCTTTTTCACGGATTCGTGAAGAGCATCCCGGTTTCTCTTGAGGAAGCGGCAACGCTTGACGGATGCAGCCGTTTCGGTGTGTTCTTCCGTATTTCATTTCCGATAATGAAACCCACGATAATGACTGTGATCATTCTAGACATCATCTGGATATGGAATGACTACCTGCTTCCGTCCCTTGTGCTCAACGGGAAGGAGCTTAGGACGATTCCCCTTTCCACAAGCAGTTTCTTCGGGGTTTTCACAATACAGTGGAATGAGGCCATGGCCGGTCTCACGCTGACGATCATTCCCGTTGTCATCTTCTATTTCTGTGCCCAGAAGTACATCATAAAGGGCGTTGTAGCCGGAGCTGTGAAATGAGAAACAGGAAAATAGTGAGAAGATATGATCATCTGGATGGACACGATCTGGAACAGGGAGAATCCGTTTTCCATACCGCAAACGGATATATAGGGGTCAGAGGGGCTTTTGAGGAGGGATATTGCTGTGATGTGAGGTCAGTCAGGGGCTGTTACATAAACGGAGTATATGACATAACTTCAATGAATCAGGCGGAGCCGCTTTACGGGCTTGTTGACAGAAAGCAGACAATAGTTAATCTTGCAGAAGTGCAGGATATAAGGATATGGGCGGACGGAGAACTTGTGTCCGTGCGGGGTTCATATGAACGGGCAGTGGATCTTGACTGCGGCATTGTTTCCAGATCATTCACCTTTTCGCTTAATGACGGGAGTTCTCTCTCCGTTGTCTACGAGAGGTTCTGCTCATTTGACCTCTCCTGTATTTTCGCCTTGCGTTGCCGTGTCACAGGCAGCAGACGCCATGATTTCACAATTGTGACCGGACATCACAGCAAGGTCTCCAATTTTCATGATCCATCCGACCCGCGTCTTGCCTCAGAAGCCGGTGAATTTCTCTCCATCGAAGAGACTGCCGTAAAGGATGATGACATTTCCCTTGTGAAAGTGAGAACAAACACATCCGGTATTGAAGTCTCGAGCGCCGTACACGACAGCATCCCTTCTGCTTCCATGAATCTGTTAATCAGCGATGGTGTGGCAGAGAGAACATTCAGCATATCAGATGAGAAAGGCTTCACATTCACACGGCTGGTTTCTCTTTCCGATTCTGTACGTTACAGCGATACAGAACATACTTCACTTGATATGCTGCATCGTGCACTCAGTCTCACTTATGACGGTCTTGTTGAAAAACAGAAAGAGCATATGTCGGATTTCTGGCACAGAACAGGATTCTTCCTTGAGGGGGACGACAGGCTTGAGAGCGCCATCAACTACAATCTGTTCTCGCTCCTGCAGTCTGCCGGCAGGGATGGTTTCTGTCATCTTGCGGCGAAGGGACTGTCCGGAGAAGGCTATGAAGGTCATTATTTCTGGGATACCGAGATGTATGTCCAGCCGATTTTCTCTCTGATCATGCCATCTCTTTCGCGCAATCTGCTCACTTACCGCTACCGGATGCTGGACAAAGCAAGGGCGAACGCGCGTATTCTCGGACATGAGTCTGGAGCTCTTTATCCCTGGCGTACGATAAACGGAGAAGAGTGCAGCGGCTACTTTCCATCCGGTACTGCCCAGTATCATATCAACGGGGCTGTGGCACATGCCGTGATCGAATACTATGAGATGAGTGGTGATGAGGACTTCATGATCAGCATGGGCCTTGAAATGCTTTATGAAATCTGTCTGCTCTGGCTCGATACCGGAGTGTATACACCACGGGGGTTTGAGATCCACGATGTGACGGGACCTGATGAATACACCTGCATAGTGAACAATAACTTTTATACAAACTGCTGTGCCAGATATGATTTCGAGAAAACCGCAGCTTTGATGAAAGACTTCACTGGCAGGGGAAAACACCTGTCCTTCAATTACAGTGATGAGATGCTGGATGAGTTTGTAAAAGCAGCCGGACAGATATATCTTCCTCATGACGATGAGAAGGATGTCGATGCCCAGGATGATTCTTTTCTGTACAAGAAAAGGCTGGATCTTTCAGGTGTTCCGCATGACAAGAGGCCGATGCTGCTGCATTACCATCCTCTTTACCTGTACCGCCGGCAGGTATGCAAGCAGGCCGATACTGTTCTTGCTCATCTTCTGTATCCACAATATACGACAAGGGAAAGGATGCTGAATTCAATACGTTATTACGAGAGTGTCACAACACATGATTCGTCGCTCTCGAAGTGCATATTCGCCCTTCAGTCTTTTGCTCTCGGGCTTGTCGATGAAGGTCTTTCTTATTTCGGATCCTCAAGCGAGATTGATCTTGAAGACAGTCACGGCAATACAAGAGACGGAATACACACGGCGAATATGGGTGGAAGCTACCTGACAATATTCAAGGGGCTTGGCGGTTTCTGCATACAGGATGGCCTTCCTTCGTTTGCCCCGATACTGCCTGAGCAGTGGAAGGCGTATGGTTTCAATGTGAATTTCCGCGGAAACATCATCACTGTGAGTGTAAATGAGAAGGGTGCATCGTTTACATCCGGAAAACCTTGTGAGATTCTGGTTCATGGTAAGAAATGCACTGCTGGTCCTGTTGCCTGAAAGTCTCCGGCATGCAATCACGGCATGCCGGATCTGATCATTTTTTCCAAAATCCGTCATAGTGCGGCAGCGTGAATTTGACTGAAGTTATTTTGCCGCCGAGCACGGCTTCCCTTTCTTCCCTGTTGCGGTATGTGACCCAGCGGAATTCATTTTCGTAATCTTTCTGTTTCGTATGGACGGCTTCCTTTTTTATCCATACATTCAGATCGGTGCATTTTTCATCCCATATCGGCAGCATGTCATTTATGCTTTTCATTTCATCCTCTGCCAGATACTCAAGCACGGCTATTGCATGACGCAGCCTGTCTTCTTCATATACTTCTGCCAGATGTCTGTATTCAGCATGCACTTCATCCCATGAGTTTATTCTCCCGTCCTCAATATCTGAAAGAAGCTTTTCAAGACGTGCTGAGCTTACAAGCTGTCCCCCGATATTCTCAAATGGCTCAATTCCCATGCTGTGGAAATCCGCAAGCACATCCTGCGCCGTAAGATCATGATCATTAGCCCATTTTGAAAGAGTCTTCATCCCATAGAAGAGGAGCATGTCATGGTAGGCGGCGTAAGCCTTGACCGGCTTGAGAATACGTACGGGGAATGGAGAGTGTTCAATCGTGTCAGCAAGCACTTCAAAACGAAGTTTTTCTCCTTTTCTGAGCAGACTCCTGCCATACTGCCGGCAGTATTCGTCGCTGTTTTTTTCTTCCAGTGCACTTCTGCCTGTCCAAAGTTCCATGAGCGAAACGGCATTTATGATCTCATTGACCGTGTCCGGTGCGAGAAAATCTGTTTCAATCGATACCGGTTTTTCAATTCTCCTGTCCCTGTTTGAGAATTTCCAGCTGTTTCTCGCAAGTGCATACATGTTGTACATCCACCAGTATGCCGGCATAACTTCCCGTCTTCCTTTCTGTGCGTTGTCCGTCACCATGGAAAAAGGAAGGGGAACACAGAGCTCAGCGGGGTAATTGCCTTTTGTTATGAGACAGAATGATGCAAAACAGCTGTCATGTTTCAGCGTCGTGGAAAGAGCGGGCCAGAAACCTCTGCCGGCACACAGTTCTCCGTCGTTGCCCCTTGAGTTGTGGTTTGATCCCACAGTCGCACCTGCCGCCATGTTGCTCTGTCCTTTGATCATCGATGCGATGAGGAATGAGTTGTTATGATGTTCTTCGTGGAAGGGGAAGATAAGATTATTCAGGACTTCACAGCAGCTTACAGTGCTGTTATCGCCGAGATAGGAATGAATAAGACGTGCTCCGTATTTCAGATTGCTGTGGCTTGCCATGACAAAGCGTATGGCCTTGCAGCCGTAGAAAATCCTGCATCCTCTTCCGATTATTCCGTTTACCAGCTCGATTCCCTCACCGAGCTGCACAGGTTCTTCCTCGCTTGAATCAACTGTCAGGTTCTTCAGTTTGTTACAGCCTTTTACATATGCAGCCGGCCCGAAGTTGACGTCCTTTATGATGTGACAGCTTTTTATCACACAGTGCTGGGCCACGATACCGTATACACCGCGTCTGAATGGAACAGTGTTCTCGGTGAATGTTGTCAGCCTTTTCATGAGGGTTTTCCTGTCCCTGTATTTTGCCCATATGTACGCATCTGCCGTGTTCATTCCGACGAAGGGGAGAATCTCTCGTCCGCCGGCTTCGTTCATCACACTGATGCTGACCCTGAGATCCTCGCTTTCTCCTTCTTTTATGACACCGACACCGAATTTCGCATGATTCGTTGTCTGCAGTTCTCCGACCCTGTATATTATGGACTCTTTTCCTATTATGTAGTGGCTTATATAGTGACAGTGATGAACAGCGCAGTCTGACAGTATGTCGCTGCTGATCACAGTGGAATCAGTGATGCCGATCGGCATGTAGAAATCGTGGAAAGCCAGCATCCTGTCTTTAAACGGTCCAAGACGGCACAGTCCGTAAAATGTGTTCCTTTTTACAAGGGAAGGATCAAACGGATCCTTTACAAGAATATCATCCCAGGATGAGGCTTCGTTGCCGTTAGCCTTCAGTCTGTCTGTTTCTTCCTCTGTGAGTTTCCTGTACCCGTCCATCGGGACCTGGCGGAAACGGAAAAGGAATTCATCTTCTTCTTTGTGCAGGAATTCCGTGCTCACGAATGATGAGCCGAATCCTTTCTTATCAACAATGCTTACGCGGTTTATGTCTTTCATGGAAAAATTCTCTTTCTTTAAGATTTGCGTTTCAAGAGAAGAGGAGGGTGGGAATGAGAAAAACAGTATAATTAGGGGCTTTTGTGTCTTATAATTTCCATCATGATAATCAATACAGGCGGAAGAACCGATACTGTCCAGTATTACACACCCTGGCTACTTGAGAGATTCAGGCAGGGCTTTGTGTACACGCGCAATCCTCTCTTTCCGTCTAAAGTAATAAGGTATGAACTTGATCCATCTGTCGTGGACTGTGTTGTCTTCTGCTCGAAGAACTACCGTCCGATCCTGCCGTATCTGAGAGAGATCACAGACAGATTCAATACTTATTTCTTCTATACCATCACTGCATACGGGAAGGATATAGAACCGAATGTGCCGCTGGTAGATGAAAGCATTGAAACACTTGCTGCCTTATCTCATGCAGTCGGCAGACAAAGGGTCGCATGGCGCTACGATCCGGTTTTGCTGAGTGGAAAATACACTGTGGAAAGACATCTGGAAACTTTCAGGTATATGGCCGGGAAGCTTGCCCCTCATATCGACAGGTGCATTTTCAGTTTCGTGGAGATGTACAGGAAGCTTGAATACAATTTTCCATCCCTGATTCCTCTTTCACCTGATGAGATGAACATGCTGGCCTGCGGGCTTGGAAGAATCGCTGCTGAAAACGGGATCCATATCCAGACATGCGGCACTGATGCCGATTATTCCCGCTACGGGATCCACAGGGCAGGCTGCATGACACTTGAAATTCTGGGCAGAGCGAACAATGTGGATTTCCGCCGGCTCAGACACAGGGGTATGAGAAAAGGATGTCACTGTATTGAGTCACGAGACATAGGTGCGTATGATTCCTGCCCGAACGGATGCAGATACTGCTATGCGAACACGGATTTCAGAAAGGCGGAGGAGAATTACAGGAAACATGATCCATCTTCTCCCCTGCTCATCGGGAGCGTGAGCGAAGGCGATGAGATAATCCGGGGTGTGCAGAAGTCTTTTCTCAAGGATGACGACGGTGTGCTGCCTCTGTTCTGAAGATTGTTCCTGAACGAAAACATGAATTTGAATATTTTTTTGTTAACACTAAATTAATTCTTGTTTTTTTAGACACTTAGGGTGTATTATGTCAGCATGCCCAAGAAAATAGATCACGAAGAACGCAAGGTCAAAATACTTAAAACAGCTCTGGATGTCTTTGCAAAGGAAGGCTACAGGGACAGCAATCTGTCATTGATTGCAGAGCAGTGCGGACTTTCACGTCCCACTCTTTATCAGTATTTCAAGGACAAGGACGAGATCTATTATTATGCCGTAAAGCTGGTCACCGGGCGTATGTTCCTGCGTTACGGACAGATGGCCTGGGATGAGACGCTCGGCGGCTGTGTCGACCGTATCGAGGCTATCTGCAATGATATTATCGACGTGGCACTCAACAATGAGGCGGCACTCCAGTCTCTTATGGATGTCATGCTGCAGAGCAAGAGGGATCATGTGGACTTCTCGACCATAATCATGAAAAGAACCGTCAAGCTCACGATTCTTTTCAAACGGCTGCTCAATGCCGGAATAAAGGCAGGGGAAATCATACAGTGTGACATAAACAAGGTGTCAAACCATATTTTCACGCTGCTTGAGGCCTTCTGTTTCCAGATAGCTTTCCTTGGCAATTTCTCTGCAGATGAGTCAAAGGACTTTGTCGCCACATACCTTGGCGCTTACAGGGTGAAAGCGTAATTTTTTCTTTTCTTTTCCATAATTTCCTTCTTGCCGTTTCCGTTGCCGCTTGTTAACTTAGGACTTGTGAGCAGCCTTGTCCGTTATGGAGGGCATAATATGGATTTCAATAAATTTACGGTTAAACTGCAGGAAGCTGTGGAAACAGCCAACCAGTATGCAGGAGAACAGAATCACAGTCAGCTTGAGATAGCTCATATCCTCGTTGCACTGCTTGCGCAGAAGGAGGGTATAGTAAGGCCGCTTATCGACAAGATAGGTGTTTCCTCTTCCACGCTTGAAGCTGAAATGAGGAAGATTGTGGATTCCCTTCCAAAGGCGTACGGTCCTGTTCAGCGCAGTCTTTCCCAGAATGCGTATGATGCATTCAACAAGGCGGACAAGATCCGCATGGATTTCAAGGATGAATATACTTCGGCCGAGCATTTCCTTCTTGCCGTGATGGAAGTGGACTGTCCTGAAAGAGAGGTTTTCATTCATCTGGGAATTTCCAAAGAAGCTCTTATGAAGGCTTTGAAGGAAGTCCGCGGAAGTGAGAGGATCACAAATCAGGATCCGGAGCAGAGCTTCCAGACACTGAAGAAGTACTGCAAGGACTTGACCTCCCTTGCAAGGGAAGGGAAGATGGATCCTGTCATCGGACGTGATGAGGAAATAAGGCGTGTGATGCAGGTTCTGTGCAGAAAGACGAAGAACAACCCTGTTCTCATCGGTGAACCAGGTGTCGGCAAGACGGCAATTGTGGAAGGACTTGCCCAGCGTATCGCAAAAGGCGATGTGCCTGAGTCCCTGAAGACAAAGCGCCTTCTCAGCCTCGATATGGGTTCTCTTGTCGCCGGTGCCAAATTCCGCGGTGAGTTCGAGGAACGTCTCAAAGGTGTCATAAATGAGGTTGCAAGAAGTGAAGGTGAAGTCATTCTCTTCATTGATGAGCTTCATACGATCGTAGGTGCAGGCGCGGCGGAAGGCAGTACCGATGCGTCCAACCTGATCAAGCCGGCTCTTGCCCGCGGTGAGCTTCATGCCATCGGTGCCACAACCCTTGATGAATACAGGAAGTATATTGAGAGCGATAAGGCACTTGAACGCCGTTTCCAGCCTGTATATACGAAGGAACCTACTGTTGAGGACACAATTGCCATTCTCCGTGGTCTTCAGCCGAGGTATGAGGTGCATCATGGTGTCAGGATCAAGGATGAGGCACTTGTCGCAGCTGCAACGCTGTCTGACAGGTACATCACGAACCGTTATCTTCCTGACAAGGCCATCGATCTTGTTGACGAGGCCGCAAGCCAGCTGAAGATGGAGATTGAATCACAGCCGGTGGAGCTTGACAAGATTGACAGGAAAATGCTGCAGCTTTCCGTTGAGAAGAGTGCTCTTTCCCGTGAGACCGATGAAGCCAGCAAGGAACGTCTTGAGAAAATCGAGGCTGAGCTTGCGGAACTCAAGAGCAAGCATGATGCGATGCATCTGCAGTGGACCAACGAGAAGAATGCCATCACAGGTGTGAAGGAGCTGAAAAGCGAGATAGAGAAGCTGTCAAATGAACAGCAGCTGTGCGAGAGAGAAGGGAATCTCAACAGGGCAGCCGAGATCAAGTACGCCCTGATTCCTGCAAAGCAGAAAGAGATCAAGGCAAAGGAAGATGCCCTTAATGAGATTCAGAAGGAAGATCACCGTCTGCTCCGTGAAGAGGTCACGGAAGACGATATCGCGCGCATAGTCTCTTCCTGGACAGGTGTTCCTGTGGCAAAGATGCTTTCTTCCGAAATGGACAAGTACCTGCATCTTGAGGACACGCTTTCAAAGGAAGTCATCGGACAGGATACGGCAATCAGTGCTGTCTCTAATGCGATCAGACGTAACAAGACCGGCATTGCAGATGAGCACAGACCGCTTGGGTCCTTCCTGTTTGCAGGTCCTACCGGAGTAGGTAAGACTCTGCTTGCAAAGAAGCTTGCCTCCTTCCTGTTTGATGATGAGAAGGCCCTTACCAGAATCGATATGTCCGAGTACATGGAGAAGCACTCTGTATCGAGACTTATCGGTGCACCCCCGGGATACGTCGGTTACGATCAGGGAGGTCAGCTGACTGAAGTCGTCAGGAGAAGACCGTATTCGGTAATTCTTTTTGATGAGATCGAGAAGGCCCATCCCGATGTGTTCAATGTACTTCTTCAGGTGCTTGATGACGGTCGTCTGACAGACGGTCAGGGACGTGTTGTGGATTTCACGAATTCCATCATCATCATGACGAGCAACCTGGGTTCTCAGGAGATACTCGCAAGCGGCGGGAACGTGGACAAGGAGAAGATCCTCTCGATCATCGAAGCCAGCTTCAAGCCTGAGTTCATCAACAGAATCGATGAGATCATTGTATTCAATCCGCTCGGCAAGGCCCAGATCGAGAAGATTGTCACTCTTCAGCTCGAGACGCTCAGAGAACGTCTTGAGAAGAGAGGATACAAGCTTACCTGGGATGACAGCGTGGCTGAGTTCATCGGCCGTGTGGGCTTCGACCCGACATTCGGTGCCCGTCCCATCAGAAGGGCTATCCAGAATGAGATCGAGAACCCGCTCGCCAAGGCGATGCTTTCAGGTACTCTCACAACCGAAAAGGATGTTCATATAAGCATGGACGGTGACAATGTTGTCGTAAGTCAGAAATGATGGTGGATAGGATATGTGTTCGGGCCGGCAGGGATGCCGGCCTTTTGTGTAAATGCAATTATTTTGTTCCTTTTCAACTTATCCTTTGAATTTTTGTAATCCGCATTTTAAACTATTAGATGCATGATTCTTTTACGGAGGGGACTTCATATGGACAAAAGCAAGTCAAGAACTTATAAAGCGATGGCATGTTCAATAGTTGTCAGGCTTAATGGCAGGGCATATTCCGTTGGCTTTGATCTCGGGCCCGGATCAATTGGTGTTGCCGTTGTTGCCCTGGAGCCGGATGAGCATGGTGTGCTTTATCCCACGGAACTTATATTTGCGTGCAGCCGTATATTCCCTTCTTCTGCTGGAGCTCAGGCAAGACGGGGGAAAAGAGGGCAACGCAATGCGATAAGGCACAAAGCACACCGTATGGAAAAATTATGGAAGCTTCTTGCAGAAAGAGATCTCATGCTGCCTTATTCGAAAGATGAGACAAAAGATCCTGCAAGACTGCGTTTCAGCGAGTATGAAATAAGAAAAGACCCATATTCTCTGAGACTGAAAGGATTGACTGAGAAATTGTCTCTCCCTGAGCTCGGGGTTGCTTTATATCATATTGCAGGGCACAGGGGTGCTTCATCAATACGTACTTTTATAGATAGCAGTGTCAAAGATGAAAAAGAAAGTGAGATGCTCAGAAAAACAGAGGAAATATGCAGAAATGAGCATCTGAACACTTTCATTGAAGTATTGTATAAATCCCGTCAGGAGAATGGGACTTCATTTCGCAATACTTTGAAAGCTCAGGGAAAAACTCCTCTTCCGACAAGAGATATTATTGAAAGCGAACTGGATATGCTGCTCAGTAGGCAGTGTGGATATTATCCTGATGTTCTCGATTGTGATTATGTCAGGAGAATAAAGGACACAATTCTTTTTGAGAATGAAAAAATTGTTCCCGAAGCCGGAAACTGCCCTTATTTCCCAGATGAAAAGAAATTGCCAAGGGCTTCTTTTATAAATGAGGAAAGACGTATATGGGAAGCTGTGAACAATGTCCGGATTGAAAAAGAGGTCCAATACGGAGACCGTTTCAAGACGGTCAGAGAACCATTAACCGATACGGAAAGAAAACAGCTGTATGATCTGCTTAGACACGGGAAAGACATAAGTGTGGCAGGTTTCAAAAGACTGTTTCCTCAATACAGATACTGTAAGCAGATTATTCTTCAGGGATCAGATAAAAAGACTCAGAATATTACCGGATTCCGCTTTAAGAAACTGGAAGATTCCCCGTGGTTTTCTGCTATGTCTGAAGAACTTCAGCTTGAGTTTATTCAGGAATACATCAACTGTCCTGACGACAAGAAACTTCGTGGTATCCTGGCTGATAAATTCAATTTGACTGCAGCTGATATAGATGAGGCTCTTCATCTGCAACTTGTGGACGGCTATGCTCCAGTCAGCATAAGCGCCATGAAAATCATTCTTGAATACATAGTACGGGACAGACTGAGCTATCAGGAAGCGGAAGCAAAAGCTGTTGAGGAAGGTAAGCTTTACAGCCAGGATACTGATCTTGTCTATGACTTCCTTCCTTATTATGGACAGGTCATTCCTGCAAGTACCCAGGCTCTTGCAGGTAAGGCATGGCACAGTGCTTTTGCAGATAAAAAAGGAAAGAAAGGTTTCATAACTCCATTTACAAACAAGGATGAGGAAAAGTACGGCAGAATAGCCAATCCTGTAGTGCATCAGACTCTCAATGAACTCAGAAAGCTAATGAATGAACTTCTTGAGGTCATTGGATATAAACCGGAAACAATATGCATTGAGCTGGCACGGGAACTGAAGGTTGGAAAAGAAAAACGTGATAAAATAAGCCAGGATAACAGTAAACAGGAAGCGGACAATAAAAAAGTATTTGATGAATTCTGTAAACCCCATAATCTGAGCAAGAAATTCATAAAGCATTTCAGACTGCTCAACGAACAGAAGTGTAAATGTCCATATTGTCTTAAAACCATCAGTGTGGATGATGTTGTGAACCACAATGTGGATATTGATCATATCTATCCGATCGATGATACAGGTGATTCCTCTTACAACAATCTTGTGCTTGCCCATAAAACATGCAATGAATCAAAAAAGGCAAAGAGAATTCCTTATGCTGCATTTAGCTCTGATCCTCTGTTGTGGAGTAAAATGGAACAGTATGTGACAGAGAATTTGCCAGCTGCAAAGGCTGCCAGATTCCAGACCACCACAGAAGAATATGATGAAATGCTTGAGAGCAAAGATTTTAAACCACGTTTTGTCCCTGACAATGCTTACATCGCGAGGATTGCATGTAAGTATCTGAGCTGCCTGTATGCGAAAGAAGACAGGTTATCTGCAGTAAGGACGATAAGAGGAAGTGAGACTGCAATTCTCAGGAAGGCCTGGGGACTTAATTCCATAACAAATGCTCTTGCTGAAAATATCTCGTCTGAATCTGAATATGAAAATAAAAAGAACAGGAGCGATCACAGGCACCATGCTCTTGATGCTATTGTCGCGGCATATTTTACTCCCGTATATTCGACGATCATTGAGACCGCAAATGCAGCAGGACATTCATGGGGCGAGATTGTTCAGCGGCTTCCGATACCCAAATACTACAGACTTGATAAGAGCCTTTTGAAGAAAGAGCAGGTTACTGCTTTCAGAAATGAAATTCAGAATTTCATTTTTAACAATACATATGTATCGATGAAGCAAGCAATAAGTAAGAATGGAAAGCTTTTAGAAGATACCCGACATGCAATTCTGGCTTTAAATGATACTGATATTGTTTTTTCTACAAGACGGCAGGTTCAGGATATAAATGTTGCCAAGCTTTCAGGAAAAAGTTCTCTTGAAAGCTGCCTGATGAAATTCTCTCTTCCGTCTTTTCTAAGCGATGAGGAACGGGCAATAATAAATAAACATCTTCAGTTTAACTCACGTGTATTTGATGCTGTTTCAAGCAAACTTGAATATGCTAAAGAATGCTTAGAAAAGGAAAATGCAGAAAAAAAGGTAAATGGAAAAGCACAAAAGAACATTACTGAAAAAGCAATTATCTTAAAAGCCTGCGGACAAGTAGGAGGTGTTTATTACCAAATAGAAAACAAAAAGAGGAGTAAAGTCTTTATGACATCCTCATCATCTGTATTTGATGTCGGAAGTAATTTCTCAATTGATTTATTTCTTGATAAAAACAGAGAACTGAAAGGTGAAGTTATTCAGAAAATAAATATCATGAATGATAATTTCATACCCAAATATATAAAAGAAGGGTATTCATTATTTGAAAGGATATATCCGAAAGATATTTTGGAGATTGATTTAGTTCCTGCTATTGGATCGGGTAAAAAAGCTTTATCTCAAAGTTTCATAACTCCTAATGCACCTAGCGGGAGAACTTTTATTCAGATTGATACATTCACAGAAGATAAAGGATCTATAAAAGTTTTGTTCTATCCTATTGTAATGACAAATGAGAAAGTAAAATCTTCTTTCAATCTTAACAGCTTGATAAAAATGAATGCCAGAAAAGTTGTATTGAGCAGTTTGGGTCTTGTTGTATACCGTTCCAAACTGCTTCTTGGGGGAACTTAATGGATGTGGAGACTGATTGATTTATCAGGTGAAGGATATTATATTCATGTAAAGAATAAGAATGTCCTTGTTGAGAAAGACGGTAAAAAGGTTTCTTCAGCTGCCTTTTCTGATATCAACTCAATTCTTGTACATGGATCCTGCAATAGTTTTTCAGAAGAGTTCTTATCTGCGTGTGTAGAGCATTGTATTCCTCTTATACTCTGCGATGACAAACATCTTCCGTCTGGCATGCTTCTCCCGTGGTATCAGCATTCGGATTTTGCTTCCAGATTTAATGGTCAGTTGTCTGCAAAGCTTCCCAAAAGAAAACAGGCATGGCAGAGAATTGTGAAAGCAAAAGTACTGAATCAATCAGAATTGCTTTTTAGAACCGGATTTCATGATGAAGCAAAAGTATTACAGATAATGTCTTCCCATATTCTGACAGGTGACAGTACAAATATTGAAGCACAGGCAGCGAGATTGTATTTCCCGAAACTTTTCGGTGCTGGTTTTCTGCGTAATGACGAAAACAGCCTTAATGCGCATTTAAATTATGGGTACACAATAGCAAGGTCTCTTATAGCAAGAGCCGTTGTCGGGGCAGGGTTGTGTCCTTCTTTATCTGTTTTCCATTCAAATCGCATAAATCCGTTTGCTCTGGTGGATGATTTAGTTGAGCCAATACGTCCGTTTGTGGATGAAATGGTAATGAAAATAATGTATGAAGATAATCCAGAATCACTTTCATCCGCCTCTAAGAAGAAACTTATTGCCTTGCTCACTTATGAGGTTAAGATCAGAGGCCAGATATATGAACTTTCTCATGCAGCGGAGAAGTATGTATTAAGTTACTACCGGTTTATATCAGGAGAAGAAAAGGGGATTGCTTACCCGCAATTTATTGAGGATGAATAATGGCAGTAGGAGCGTATGAAGCAGTGTGGTTGTTTGTAGGATTTGATCTGCCGACTCTGACTACAGAGGATAAACGGCGTGCAACAAGATTCAGAAATTCTTTGCTTGATCTCGGTTTTCAGATGTTCCAGCTTTCTTTTTATTCCTATTATTTTACATCAAAGACACAGGCTGATTCTGTTGCATCACGGATAGAGGGGCTTGTTCCTCCAAACGGTTGTGTTTCAATCTTTTTCATAACAGATAAGCAGTTTGGTATGATCCGGACTTTTTTCGGAGGAAAATCAAAAACGAATGATATACCTGAACAAGGGCTTCTGTTCGAATAAAAAATGAGCCTCCAAAATGGGAGGCAACTTACGACCAAACGTCTTATTGAAGACATCAGCCTAACTAAAATGTGTATCTATATTATTAGATTTGGTTAGAAAATATTCAAGCAAAATTTTTATAAATTGCTGATTGTGGGGTATATTTTGCGGGAAAAAATGAGAAATTATTAATTTTGTCTGAATATAAATATTGATTAGACAATTATTTGCCTAATCAATATTGTAACACATTTTAGTTAGACTGACGTCCTCAAGAATCATTGTGAATAGTGTTCCGCTCGGTCTATTGTAACACATTTTAGTTAGACTGACGTCCTCAAGTGTTAACGGTGTCGCTAATGTGCTTCAGGGATTGTAACACATTTTAGTTAGACTGACGTCCTCAAGCCGATATAATCACTTAACGTCCTGATCATCATTGTAACACATTTTAGTTAGACTGACGTCCTCAAGTACACCATGCTGTTTTCAGAATTATTGAAAATTGTAACACATTTTAGTTAGACTGACGTCCTCAAGGCTGGCGTCCTCGCACAGGATACTGTGCTGATTGTAACACATTTTAGTTAGACTGACGTCCTCAAGCAATGAGATTCCGAAGTATTGGTCAGGTTCATTGTAACACATTTTAGTTAGACTGACGTCCTCAAGTCATGATGGTCAACATGCTCCTCATCCTGAATTGTAACACATTTTAGTTAGACTGACGTCCTCAAGTAATCCTGAAATCATCTGCATAGCGTATATATTGTAACACATTTTAGTTAGACTGACGTCCTCAAGCAGGATCGGCTTCAGGATGCTGCAGCCTCAATTGTAACACATTTTAGTTAGACTGACGTCCTCAAGCATCATCAGCAGGCAGTCTTCTGTCGCATCATTGTAACACATTTTAGTTAGACTGACGTCCTCAAGACACGGCATGGTGGCATTCATACGTCATTGATTGTAACACATTTTAGTTAGACTGACGTCCTCAAGCGGCCACCTCGTTCGTTGTCATTCCTTCTCATTGTAACACATTTTAGTTAGACTGACGTCCTCAAGTTCTAGAGGTTCTAGTGGTAAGACTGTTAGCATTGTAACACATTTTAGTTAGACTGACGTCCTCAAGCTTCGACCCGTCCACACCGGAACAGGCCTCATTGTAACACATTTTAGTTAGACTGACGTCCTCAAGAGGAAGTCGTTCACATCGTCCCCGATCACTATTGTAACACATTTTAGTTAGACTGACGTCCTCAAGTCGTTGTCCGCGTTCTCGTCGCGAAACCGCATTGTAACACATTTTAGTTAGACTGACGTCCTCAAGTCTTTTCGATGCGGCGGCGGTTTGTCATTCATTGTAACACATTTTAGTTAGACTGACGTCCTCAAGGCAGTACAAGATCATCGACTGCGACAATTAATTGTAACACATTTTAGTTAGACTGACGTCCTCAAGTCCTGTTGATATCGGTTCTGTGCTTTCTGCATTGTAACACATTTTAGTTAGACTGACGTCCTCAAGAGTCGGTCGTTTTGAGTCTGTTATTTCTGGATTGTAACACATTTTAGTTAGACTGACGTCCTCAAGTGATAATGCGGCTAAGCTTAAAGACAATGAATTGTAACACATTTTAGTTAGACTGACGTCCTCAAGATATAGGAGAAAAGAAAATGCTAAAGAAAGATTGTAACACATTTTAGTTAGACTGACGTCCTCAAGATATAGGAGAAAAGAAAATGCTAAAGAAAGATTGTAACACATTTTAGTTAGACTGACGTCCTCAAGTACGGCATGTATCATAGCGGAAACTTCTTCATTGTAACACATTTTAGTTAGACTGACGTCCTCAAGCGTCCTCCCGTCTTGTTCCCGCCCTGTTGCATTGTAACACATTTTAGTTAGACTGACGTCCTCAAGACTTCTATGCAGTCTGTCTCCGGCGTAATGATTGTAACACATTTTAGTTAGACTGACGTCCTCAAGATTTGAGCGCCCAGGAACCTGACGTAACCGATTGTAACACATTTTAGTTAGACTGACGCTATCGGATTTAAACCACTAAATAATTAAGAATGGACTTATTACAGGGTATTCTTCTTGAATCCTTCATTGATAAGTATCTCATTGATTTCTTTCTTGGGTTTCTGCTTTTCTTCTCTTGCGGGGTATCCCAGTGTGATCACTGATACAAGATCGTACTCTTCAATATGAAAAGCTTTCTTTATTTTATCTTCGGTGTAGAAAGTGTCTCTGATCCACAATGCAGCAAATCCTTTTTCTGTTGCCTCCAGCAGCATATTTTCAATCGCCGCACCTATGGACAGAAGGTCTTCCGTGTTCCACATGGCATCTTTCTTCCTGAGACAGAGAATGGCATGACTTGCGTTTTCAATGACTTTCGCACTGACTTTGGAAGTCTTGCAGAATGAGGGAAAGTGCGAATAATCTTCATCGAAAAGTGAAAGCATTATCCGGGAGAGATGCTCCTTCTCATCTCCTTTCAGGATCATGAATGTCCAGTTCTGTCTGTTGTGGGCAGATGGTGCAAGCCTTGCGGCATTTATTATTTTCATGATTTCCTCATCCGGAATTTTCCTGTCTGAGAAATGACGACAGCTGAATCTTCTTTCAATAGCTTCTTCAACATTCATTTCATATTTTCCCCTTTCAGCAGTGTTTCTGCTTTCTTCAGATCATCCTGTGTGTCAACATCCATTATGGAGGCAGGTCCAGCTATGTAGAAATTATGGGATACAAGTTTGCTCAGCGTTCTTACTCTGTGAGTCGTATCGCTTCTGTAAATCTCGACAAAGCTCCTGCTGAGGGCAACGGGATGACCTGCTTCCCGATTGTAGAATGCTCTTGCGCATTCATAGCCATCGAGTTCCTTTTCACAGCGTTCGAAGTCAGTTTTTGTTATGAACGGCATGTCAGAAGGCATCACAATGAGCGGTCCGTCCACAGCATTCAATGCTGTCTTGAGGCTTGTTTCCTGTCCTTCATGGTAAGCCTGATTATAAATGATGTTCACAGGATAAGATGAAAGGATGTTTTCAACTTTTTCCCTTTCATGCCCCGTCACAACATAAACACTGTTGCTGTAGCTCAGGGCATTTTCCACACTGTATAGGATAAGCGGCTTTCCGTTTACCGGAGTCAGCAGTTTGTTTATTCCTCCCATTCTCTTTGACAGACCTGCCGCAAGCAGGATAACTTTTATAGACATTCAATCAGCTCCTGAATAGAATTTATTGGCATGACAGCTACAATTATAAATGCAATTGCCGTGCTGTGCGGTACAATTATCGGGCTTATCCTGAAGAAAAACATCTCATCTTCATTCAAGAATATTGTGATGCTTTCATCAGGTGTTGTCACACTGGTTCTAGGACTTCAGATGGCTTTTGAGGTTCCATCGGCAATCGCCGTGCTTTTCTCTCTTCTCTTAGGAGGTTTCACAGGCTTTGCCCTGAAGATCGAGGACAGGATAATGGCACTGGGGAATATTATCGGAGGAAGCGAAGGCGGCTCTGATTTCGGCAAAGGATTCCTGAATGCATCCCTCCTGTTCTGTACAGGTTCGATGAGTATTGTCGGAGCAATTGAAGCAGGTACCACAGGGGATTATGAGCTTATTCTCATCAAGAGCATAATGGACGGATTTATGGCAATTGTGTTTGCAGCCAGTTACGGAAAGGGAGTGGGGGCATCTGTCATTACAATACTTGTATATCAGGGGTTCTTCACACTTTTAGGTGGCTGGATAGAGCCTGTTTTAGGGGAGAGTGGAATTGCCGCAATGAGTGCAGCAGGCGGATTCCTGCTTATCTTCCTTGCTCTCGGACTGCTTGGAATAAAACAGATACAGACGGGTAATTTTCTTCCTGCACTTGTGTTTGCACCTCTCATGCAGTATCTTTATTCCTTCTTGCCTCTATAATATATATTTAGTGAGCATGATATAAGACAAATGAAAATGCCGCCCTGATTATTCATCAGCAGCGGCATTTGTTCTAATCATCCAATTGATGATTATTTCTTGACTGTTTTCTTTCTGGTTACAGATGTCTTCTTGAACAGCGGATTGAAAGCATCCTCTAAAACAGTATCAGTAGTGCTCTTTCTGACCGGGCAGGGCTTTACATGCCAGATATCATCGGCATATTCCTTGATTGTCCTGTCAGAGGAGAACTTGCTGGAAGATGCGATATTGATGATCGCCTTCTTGTTGAAGAGGTCGAAGTCGTCCCTGTAGAGGTCTGTGGCTTCATTGTGCTTCTCATGATACATCCTCAGATCGGCAATCACGCAGTAGCGGTCGCCATATTCAAAGAGGGACTTCCTGATAGGCTCGAAGATATTGGGCTCATTGAGGTTGAAATGATTTGCATCACAAAGTTCGATGACTCTTCTGATACCCTCATCTTTTGCAACCCATTCATTCGGATTGTAATCTTTTCTCAGCTCGTTGATCTCTTCTTCTGTGTGTCCGAAGATGAAAGCATTCTCATTTCCGGCTTCTTCTGCAATCTCAATGTTCGCTCCGTCAAGGGTTCCCATTGTGAGTGCACCGTTGATCATGAACTTCATGTTGCTTGTGCCGGAAGCTTCAAGACCGGCAGTTGAAATCTGCTCGGAGATGTTGGCACTTGGAATGATATGCTCTGCCATTGTCACCCTGTAGTTGGGCATGAAGTATACGGCGAGCTTGCCTTTTGCTGCCGGGTCATGATTTATGACATGTGCAATGTTGTTGATGAACTTGATGATGAGCTTTGCGTTTACATAACCCGGTGCAGCCTTTCCTCCGAAAAGGAATGTTGTCGGCGGGAATGATGCGGCAAAGGCACTGTCATTCTTCAGCCTGTCATAAATCATGAGAATGTTGAGAGCATTCATCAGCTGTCTCTTGTACTCATGGATTCTCTTTACCTGCACATCGATGATCGTGTCCGGATTGATTGTGATTCCGCAGTCCTTTCTGAGGAAGTTCGCAGCACGGAGCTTTGATTCAAGTTTTATCTTCGCAAAGTCTTCCCTGAATACCTTGTCATCTGCAAAGGGGCGCAGATTCCTGATCTGTGTGAAATCCGTGATCCATCCGTCCCCGATGGCCTCGCTGATCTTTGAAGCAAGCATCGGATTCGCATCAAGCAGCCAGCGGCGCTGTGTGATTCCGTTTGTCTTGTTGTTGAAACGGTCAGGGAATATGATGTTGAACTCAGGAAACATTGACGCCTTGAGCAGATCAGAATGAAGCTGGGCAACACCGTTTGTGCTGTGTGTTCCGATAATTGCAAGATTTGCCATTCTCACCATTTTCGGATTTGACTCCTCAATGATTGAAACCTTTGCGATCTTCTCGTTCTGGAGAGGGAAGAATGAAACAGCCTTCTGAAGGAAGCGGTGGTTGATTTCATATATGATCTGCATGTGGCGCGGTAGGATAGACTCAAGCATCGGTATTGACCACTTCTCAAGTGCCTCAGGCATGAGAGTGTGGTTTGTGTATCCGAGTGTCTTTACCGTGATATCCCAGGCATCATCCCATGAAAGACCTTCCTGATCGATGAGAATCCTCATGAGTTCAGGCACGGCGATTGACGGGTGGGTGTCATTGAGCTGGATGGCAGCTTCATCAGGGAACTTGCTCCATGAGTATTTGTCGTTCCTCTTGAAGCGGCGTACGATGTCGGCAAGAGAACATGCAACGAAGAAGTACTGCTGCTTGAGACGCAGTTCCTTACCCATATAAAGGGTGTCGTTGGGGTAGAGCACCTGTGAGATGTTCTCGGCATTGATCTTGTGTCGTACTGCTTCTGTGTAGTCGCCAGAGTTGAACTCCTGGAAGCTGAATTCCATCGGGGACTGTGCCGACCAGAGGCGGAGCGTGTTGATTGTCTTTCCGCCGTAGCCGATGATCGGTGTGTCATATGCCATGCCATTCACCTGTTCAGCCGGAATCCACTTGAAGATGTCCTTTCCGTTTTCCCTGAGGACCTTGACTTCTCCTCCGAAATAAACAGGGTAGACAAGATCGCTTCTCTTGACTTCCCACGGATTGCCTTCTTTCAGCCAGTTGTCCGGCTGTTCGACCTGCCATCCGTTCCTTATCTGCTGCTTGAAAATTCCGTAATTGTAGCGGATGCCGTATCCGTATGCCGGGATTTCAAGAGTGGCAAGGCTGTCAAGGAAACATGCGGCAAGACGTCCAAGTCCTCCGTTTCCGAGGCCGGCATCGGGTTCCTGATCGATAAGATCCTCGAGCTGGTAGCCGAGAGAGGAAAGAGCTTCTTTCACCTGCTTTTCAAGACCGAGGTTGATGATATTGTTGGTCATTGCACGTCCCATGAGGAATTCAAGGGAAAGATAATAGACTCTTTTCGCGCTTTTCTCTCTCTGTGTCTTTCTTGACAGATCCCACTGGTGAATGACTCTGTCCCTGATTGCCATTGCGATTGCCTGATAGCGTGCTTCTTCTGTTGTATGATAGACATCTGCATCAAATGTGTACTTCAGCTGCTCCGCGAAGTCCTGAGCGATGTCTTTTGCACTGTGTCCGTATCTTGTGCGAGGTTCACTAGCCATAATGCCTCCTGTCCGCTAGATGAAAATGGTTGTTTTCATATGACTAAAGACTTATCATTCAAGAAAGTAGATCATAGAATGTTAAAACAGCCATTGAGGATTATCTAGAAAAAGTTCTTTTTGTGTCAATCGTTCTCATATATAAAGAGGTTAATTATTATGAGAACATTCTATATAGTGTGCAGGCATGATCTTCAGCGCTAGCTGTGCCGGTTCTTATTTTTGGGTGAAATAGTTAATTCAAAATGTTGACATGGTTTGATTCTTTTTGATATATTGGCATCTGCATGTTGCTATACCCCTAGTCAAGGTATGTCCAACGGCACAAGGAAAAATTGCCCTTGTAGCTCAGCCGGTAGAGCACCACCATGGTAAGGTGGGGGTCAGCGGTTCAAATCCGCTCGGGGGCTGATATTCTAAGGAGAACGATATGGCAAACGCTAAGAAAAATAGTCCTGTAGAGAAAATTGCACTTCAGTGCACAGAGTGTAAGCAGAAGAACTACACAACAAGCAAGAACCGCCGCAATATCGCCGGCAAGCTTGAACTTATGAAGTATTGTCCGTTTGAAAGGAAGCATACTCTCCACAGAGAAACAAAAATAAAGTAAGATAGGTTCTGCCGAGGTACGAGCGGGTTCGTAGCTCCAACGGTTAGAGCACTGGTCTCCAAAACCGGGTGTTGTACGTTCGAATCGTACCGGACCCGCTGGTGCTTCGGCAGAGAAAAAGGGAGAAGCAAAATGTTCAAGAAGATCGGCAGATATTTTAAGGAAAGCTTCGCTGAGATGAAGAAGGTCTCATGGCCGGGCAGAACAGAAGTGCTGCAGTCTGCGAAAATTGTAATTATCTCGACAATCGCATTTGCACTTATTCTCGGTCTGGTTGACTTCATCTTACTCAGAGGTCTATACCTTATTTTCTAGGATAAATAAATGGCTAAAGGTTGGTACATCGTACATACATATTCCGGTTACGAGCAGAAGATCCAGAGAACTATTTTCAAGCTCAGGGAGATGGACAGTGAGTTTGCTCTGACTGTTTCTGATGTCAAGGTTCCTATGGAGACCGTTACGGAGATCAGAGATGGAAAGAAGAGGGAAGTGAAGAAGAAGATACTTCCCGGCTACATTCTCGTTGAGATTGATTTCCCTGAAGATGTCACATGGAAGAACACCTATTCGAAGATCAAGAGAATTCAGGGTGTCACCGGTTTTGTATCTGCGATGGAAGGAAAGAAGCCTCAGCCGATGTCAGCTGCCGAGATGAAGAGCATCATGCAGAAGACAGGTGAAGTCCCGACCGAAAAAGAATTCAGGCCGAAGCAGAATTTCCAGGTTGGAGATGAGGTCAAGATCATTGACGGACCGTTTGAATCGTTCTCCGGTATCATCGATGAGATTGACAACGTCAAGAGCAAGCTTCGTGTTTCTGTACAGATATTCGGACGCTCAACTCCTGTGGAAGTTGAATTCCTGCAGGCGGAGAAGGTCGAATATTAAATTGAAGAACGCTTACTTGGCGGCGTTCTTTGATCCGTTTTTTGACATGTCAAGCTGAAAATGTTCACTCCCTGCCCGGGATGAAAACCGGCCAGGTGGGAGCCAGATCGAATGACTGGCGTTATAACCAGCACACAGCCCCGCATTTCGGTCACCTCAGACCAGGCTGATGTGAAGGAGAAAGAATTATGGCAAAGAAAAAGGTTACTGCCGTTATCAAATTGCAGTGTCCTGCCCAGAAGGCTACACCAGCACCTCCTATCGGACCGGCACTCGGCCCTCATGGTGTAAGTGCACCTCAGTTCGTACAGCAGTTCAACGACAAGACTAAGGGTTACGAACCAGGACTTATCCTCCCAGTTATCATCACAGTCTACCAGGATAAGAGTTTCACTTTCATCCTCAAGACTCCACCAGCAGCTGTTCTTATCAAGAAGGCTCTCGGTCTTCAGACAGCAAGCGGTACCCCGAACAAGACAAAGGTCGGTACTCTTACTCAAGCACAGCTTACTGAAATCGCACAGACTAAGCTTCCTGACCTCAATGCTTATGACATTGAAGCTGCCAAGAAGATTATCGCAGGTACTGCTCGTTCAATGGGCGTAGAAGTGGAGAAGTAAGATGAAAAGAGGAAAGAAATATCAGGAAGCTGCAAAGAAAGTTGACAAGACAAAGCTCTACAGCCTTCAGGATGCTGCCCAGCTGGTGAAGGACTGTGCTTATGCGAAGTTCAACGAAACTGTTGAAATCTCTGTATTCCTGTCTCTCAAGAAGAGTCAGACAGTCAGAGATACAGTCGTTCTTCCAAATCAGTTCCAGGCTCAGAAGAAGATCCTCGTTTTCGCAAAGGGTGACAAGGCTCAGGAAGCTCTTGATGCCGGCGCTGCTTATGTCGGTGATACTGATCTCATCGAGAAAGTCCGCTCAGGCTGGATGGATTTCGATGTTGCAGTTGCAACACCTGACATGATGAAGGATGTAGGTCGTCTCGGACCTATCCTCGGCCGCCGCGGTCTCATGCCGAACCCGAAGACACACACAGTCACTTTTGACATCAAGGAAGCTCTTGCTGAACTGAACAAGGGACGTGTTGAATTCAGGGCTGACAAGACAGGTGTCGTACACCTTGCTATCGGTAAGGTCGACATGGATGCTGCAGCCATTGCTGAAAACGCAAAGGTAACTATTGACGAGATCATTAGAAAGAAGCCGGTTGATGCAAAGGGTGATTTCGTTCTCTCAGTAGCTCTCTCATCTACAATGGGACCTGGTGTTCCAGTTGACTTCAAGTCAATTCAGTAAGGAGGATGTGTATGGACAACTATCAGACACGTGTTACCCCTGCTAAGGAAGATGCAGTAAAGGCTCTCAAGGACGAGTTCAGCCAGTACAATGGTTATATCTTCACAGATTACCGCGGTATGACTGTTGCTCAGCTCACAGAGCTCAGAAATACACTCAGAAAGAACGAAGCTCAGTACAGAGTCATCAAAAACCGCTATGCGAAGCTTGCTCTCAAGGAACTCGGTGCTACAGGCGCTGAGGATCAGATGGTAGGCCCGACAGCTGTTGCTCTTGCAAAGGGCGATGAGTCCAATGTTGTTGCAAAGGCTCTTTTTGAGGCTATCAAGAATGGTGTTCCTATGCAGGTCAAAGGCGCTATTGTCGGCGGTGAGGTTATGGATGCTGCCCAGATCGAGGCACTTTCAAAGCTCCCGACAAAGCTCGAGCTCATCGCTTCATTGATGGGAACCATGAAGGCTCCTGTACAGAAGCTTGCTGCCACACTGCTTGCATATGTCGAGTCAAAGGGCGGAGTTCCGTCAGAAAACTAAAATCATACGGTCCTAGTCTTCGTTATGTGTAACCTGCTAGACCGTTGTAAATATCTTATTTAAGGAGAAGATAATATGGCTACTAAAGAAGAAATTTTGGAATCAATCGCACAGATGTCTGTTATGGACGTTGCTGACCTCATCAAGATGATGGAAGAGAAGTTCGGTGTTGTTGCAGCTGCTGCAGCTGTTGCAGTTGCAGGCGGTGCTGCTGCTGATGCTCCTGCAGAAGAAGAGCAGACAGAATTCAACGTAACTCTCAAGAGTGTTGATGCTGCAAAGAAGATCGCATGTATCAAGGAAGTGCGTGCTGTAACAGGTCTCGGCCTCAAGGAAGCTAAGGATCTTTGCGAGAACGGCGGCGTGATCAAGGAAGCTGTCAGCAAGGAAGAAGCTGCTTCTATCAAGGAGAAACTTGAAGCTGCAGGCTGTGTTGTTGAGGTAAAATAAAACCTCTTGGGTGAAAGCCTGAAATGCCACTGATGGGTGAAAAATACCCTCAGTGGCTTAATCTGTCTTTATAAAGAAAGTTTACAAGGTGGTAATTGGCCACAATAAACCCATTTCTATGGAGGGTACATGATGGTTGCCAAAGGCAAAGTCATTGAGCGAAAATACATCGGTTCAGATTTCCAGGAAGTTTGTGAACTGCCTAACCTCATTGGTGTTCAGCTTGAAAGCTATGAGAGATTCCTGCAGCTTGAGAGAATCAACAAAGGCCTTGAACCCAATCCGGAATATGGTCTGGAAAGCGTATTCAGAAACACATTTCCTATTGTAAGTCCAAATGGAGAGATGACTCTCAACTATGATGGTTATATCCTCGATTTCGACAACATCAAATTCTCTGAATCCGAGTGTAAGAAGAAGGGTCGAAGCTACTGTGTACCTGTTAAAGCTAAGATAAACCTCGAACTTAAGAATGGAGAATTCATCGAGAAGGAGATCTTCTTCGGAGATATTCCTCTCATGACAGACAGAGGCACATTCATCATCAATGGTGCCGAGCGTGTTGTTGTCTCTCAGATCCACCGTTCTCCAGGTGTTATTTTCCAGGTGGAGAAGGGTGTTTATTCCTCACGCATCATTCCGTATCGCGGTTCCTGGCTTGAATTTGAAATTGACGATAAGAGAAACTGCATCTATGCGAAGATTGACAGGAAGAAGAGGATCCTTGGAACACTCTTCCTGCGTGCCATCGGTGTGGATTCCAGAGAAAAGATAATTGCCGCATTCTACAAGAGCGAGACCATTTCACTCAGCGGAGAAGAAAGGGAGAATGCAGCAAACCGCTACAGCTTCAAGGATATCTACATTGAGCAGGACGGCGAGCAGGTCAAGCTGCTGAGAGCCGGTGATATCCTCCATCCGCATGAAATCGAGGCCCTCATCGAGCAGGGATGGACTGAAGTTGAAGTTGTAGATACAAAGGGTGAAGACACCCTCCATAGCGAGATTATCCTTGCAACGCTTGAAGCTGAGAAAAAAATCACGGCTGAGGGCGAGGATGAGCCTACAAAGGAAGAATATCTCGGTGCTATTTACAATATCCTCATGCCGGGTGAAATGATCGCCATGGAAAGGGCAGAGAAGGATCTTCCTGACATGTTCTTCTCAGAGCGCCGCTATGATCTTGGCAAGGTCGGCCGCTATAAGTTCAATAAGAAATTCGGACACGAAGATGACGAGATGGATACATCCGTGACTGTTCTCCAGCCACAGGACATCGTCAACACAATGGCCTTCCTCATCAAGGTTTTCAACAGAGAAGCCAATGTTGATGATATCGATCACCTCGGCAACCGCCGTGTGAGAAGTGTCGGTGAGCTTCTTCAGACACAGTTCAATGCAGCATTCTCCCGTATGGAGAGAATTGCCAGGGAAAGAATGAATCTTGAAAGTGATTCAAACGTGCGTCCTCAGGACATCGTTTCAATCAAGCCGATTGTTGCCGCAATCAAGGAATTCTTCGGCTCAAGCCAGCTTTCCCAGTTCATGGATCAGGTAAACCCGCTTGCAGAGCTGACTCACAAGAGAAGACTCAATGCACTCGGTCCCGGCGGTCTTTCCCGTGACAGAGCCGGATTCGAAGTCCGTGATGTTCACTATACACACTATGGAAGAATGTGTCCTATCGAGACACCTGAAGGTCCGAATATCGGTCTTATCGTATCTCTTGCAAACTATACGAAGATCAATGAATATGGTTTCCTTGTGACTCCATACAGAAGGGTTGTCGACGGAATCGCTACAAAAGAAGTTGTGGAACTCGATGCAAATGATGAGGAGAGATATTATATCGCTCAGGCATCTGCAAAGATTGACAAGGATGGACATTTCCTTGATAAGGAAGTTCCTGTCCGTCATCAGGGTGATTATTCCACACGTGAACCGAAGGACATCAAGTTCATGGATGTGTCACCGAAGCAGGTTATTTCCGTAGCTGCCTCTCTCATTCCTTTCCTTGAGCATGACGATGCCAACCGTGCCCTCATGGGTTCAAACATGCAGCGTCAGGCAGTACCTCTTGTATTCCCTGAAGCTCCGCGTGTCGGCACAGGTATGGAAGGCAAGGCTGCATATGATTCCGGAGTTCTCATCAAGGCCAAGAGAGGCGGTGAGGTCATATATGCATCCGCAACAGAGATCAAGATCAGAGTGAACAAGGATGAAGCTGAGATCGATGGCGAGATTGATACATATGAAGTCCAGAAGTTCCAGAGAACCAATCAGGACACATGCTTCAATCAGAAGACAATCGTCGAGGTAGGGCAGAAGGTTGCGAAAGGAACTGTTCTTGCAGATGGCCCTGCAACACAGAACGGCGAGCTTGCACTTGGACGCAATATTCTTGTTGGTTTCGTTCCATGGAACGGATATAACTATGAGGATGCTGTTCTCATTTCAGAACGTGTCGTGAGGGAAGATATTTATACGTCTATCCATATCAAAGAGTTCTCTATTGACGTCAGAGAAACCAAGCTCGGTCCTGAGAAGCTTACCAGGGATATCCCGAATACAAGCGAGAGAATGGTTGCATCTCTTGACAGTGACGGTATTGTCACAGTCGGTACATATGTGCATCCGGGCAGTATTCTTGTCGGTAAGGTGACTCCGAAATCAGAGAGTGACACGACACCTGAGTTCAAGCTTCTCAACTCGATCTTCGGTGAGAAGGCCAAGGAAGTAAGGGATTCTTCGCTCAAGGTTCCTCATGGAACTGAAGGTACCGTCATTGATATCCAGAGAATGAAGAAGAGTGAAAAGGATGAACTTCCTCCCGGAGTAGAGGAGACAGTCACTGTCCTTATTGCCACAAAGCGTAAGCTTACACAGGGTGACAAGATGGCAGGCCGCCACGGAAACAAGGGTGTTGTTTCCAGAATTCTTCCGGAAGAGGATATGCCTTATATGGAAGACGGTACTCCGCTTGATGTATGTCTCAATCCGCTTGGTGTTCCATCCCGTATGAATATCGGACAGCTTATGGAGACTCAGCTCGGATGGGCTGCTGTTAAGCTTGACGAGTGGTATTCATCTCCTGTTTTCCAGTCTGCGTCTATGGAACAGATAGAGGAGAAGATGAAGGAAGCGGGGCTTCCTGTGACAAGCAAGACAATGCTGAGAGATGGCAAAACCGGTGTTCCGTTCGTTAATCCGGTATTCTGCGGCTATATCTACTATCTGAAGCTGCACCACCTGGTTGATGACAAGATGCACGCCAGAAGTACCGGTCCCTATTCTCTTGTCACGCAGCAGCCTCTGGGCGGTAAGGCTCAGTTCGGAGGACAGCGTCTTGGAGAGATGGAAGTCTGGGCACTTGAAGCATATGGTGCTGCAAATACACTGCAGGAGCTGTTGACCATCAAGTCTGATGACATGATCGGTCGTGTCAAGATTTACGAGTCAATCGTCAAGGGTGAGCCTGCCCAGAACGCCGGTATGCCTGAAGCATTCAACGTTCTTGTCCAGGAAATCAGAGGATTGGCTCTCGATATGAGTGTGTATGATGCAAATGGTAAGCAGGTTGCTCTCACTGAACGTGATGAGGAACTCATTCAGAAGGCCGAAAAGGGCAATAATTAAGGAGAACAGACGCTAATGAAAGAAATTCAGGATTTTGACAGTATTCAAATCAGATTGGCATCTCCTCAGCAGATTCTTGCATGGTCATACGGAGAAGTGAAAAAACCGGAGACCATCAACTATCGTACGCTCCGCCCGGAAAAGGACGGCCTGTTCTGTGAAAGGATCTTCGGTACCACAAAGGAATGGGAATGTTTCTGCGGTAAATTCAAGTCCATCCGTTATAAGGGTATGGTCTGCGACCGCTGTGGTGTTGAAGTAACAAGTACAAAAGTACGCCGTGAGAGGATGGGGCATATCACTCTTGCTTCTCCGGTTTCTCACATCTGGTATTACAGGAGCGTTCCTTCCCGCATGTCACTGCTTCTGGATATCAGCCGCAACAACCTTCAGTCAATTCTCTATTACGAGAAGTATGTTGTAACTGATCCGGGAGACACAAATCTCAAGCTCAAGCAGCTTCTTACTGAAGAAGAGTATATGGAAGCTGTTGATGAATACGGTGAAGACGCATTCAAGGCAGGAATGGGTGCAGAGGCAATCAGAGTGCTTCTTGCCGCACTTGATCTTGATGCGCTTTCCGCAGAGCTCAGAGAACAGATGAGAGAGAAGAAGGATACCAAGGATTCCCGTCTTCTCAAGAGAATCAAGGTATGTGAGGATTTCCGCGATTCAGGCAACCGTCCTGAATGGATGATCCTTACGGTCATTCCTGTCATTCCGCCAGATCTGCGCCCTATGGTGCAGCTTGACGGTGGACGGTTCGCTACAAGCGACCTCAATGACCTTTACAGAAGGGTCATCAACAGAAACAACCGTCTTCAGCGTCTCATTTCCCTCCACGCTCCTGATATCATCATCAGGAATGAGAAGAGAATGCTTCAGGAAGCTGTCGATGCCCTGTTCGATAATTCAAAGAGGAAGAGAGTGGTCAAGGGCGCATCAAACCGCCCGCTCAAGTCCCTCTCAGATCTGCTTAAAGGCAAGCAGGGACGTTTCAGACAGAACCTTCTCGGTAAGCGTGTTGACTATTCAGGGCGTTCTGTAATCGTTGTCGGACCTGAACTCAAGATCTATCAGTGCGGTGTTCCTTCAAAGATGGCTCTTGAACTTTTCAAGCCGTTCATCATGAGAAAGCTTGTCCAGAAGGATGTGGCACTCAATGTGAAGAGGGCAAAGACTCTTGTTGAGCAGGAAACACCTGAGGTATGGGCAATTCTTGACGAGGTTGTTAAAGAACATCCTGTCATGCTTAACCGTGCTCCTACTCTTCACCGTCTCGGTATTCAGGCTTTTGAGCCGGTGCTTGTTGATGGTAAAGCCCTTAAACTGCATCCTCTCGTATGTCATGCATTCAATGCGGACTTCGATGGTGACCAGATGGCCATTCACGTTCCTCTCACTCAGGCTGCGCAGCTTGAGTGCTGGACGCTCATGCTTTCCGCCACAAACCTGCTTGACCCTGCAAACGGCAAGCCCATCGTATATCCGTCACAGGATATGGTTCTCGGTATATTCTATCTTACAAAGCAGATGGAGAATGCCCATGGAGAAGGTCATTATTATAACTCCCTTGATGAAATCGAAGTTGCAATCGATGCAGGTGCTGTAAGCTATAATGCAATGATCCACTTCCGTTTCAAGGAAGGCCTTGTCATAGTCGATGCAGATGGAAACAAAACTGTAGCCGACGGCAGAAGCTGGTTTGAGACCACTCCGGGAAGAATAATCTTCAATGCATCTCTTCCTGAAGGTGTTCCTTTCCAGAACTATGTGCTTGGAGACAAGCAGCTGAAGAAGGTGATCGGACAGACAATCAAGGACAACAAGGCATCTGTTGCCATCAAGCTTCTTGATTCCATCAAGGATGTAGGTTACAAGTACGCAACTCTCTTCGGTGCCACGATCGGACTGTCGGATATGATTATTCCGGATACGAAGGCGGAACTCGTTGCAAAGGCAAATGAGGAGCAGAGCCAGATCCTTTCCCAGTACCGTTCCGGTCAGATCACACAGGAAGAACGCTACAACAGAATCATCGGCCTGTGGTCAAGCACGAACGACCAGCTTACTGACGATCTGATGAACCAGCTGGAGAAGAGCCAGAACGGATTCAATCCGCTCTATCTCATGGCTGTATCCGGTGCCCGCGGAAGCAGGACACAGATCAGGCAGCTTGGTGCTATGCGCGGTCTCATGGCACGTCCGAGCGGCGATATCATTGAGTTCCCGATCAAGTCGAACTTCAAGGAAGGTCTGAGCATCATTGAGTTCTTCATCTCCACAAACGGTGCTCGTAAGGGACTTTCTGATACCGCTCTCAAGACTGCAGAGGCAGGTTATCTTACCCGTCGTCTTGTTGATATCTCTCAGGATGTCGTTGTCAATATCGATGACTGCCATACAATCAACGGTATCTGGCGCTCTGCAATCAAGGACGGTGATGAAATCGTCGAGCATCTTGCAGACAGAATTGTCGGACGTTGCCCTGTCGATGATGTCGTACATCCATTCCTCAAGGATGAGAACGGAAAACCGGTTGTCCTTGCAAAGGCAAATGAGGAAATCGATGAGGATACCGCAAAGCTCATTGAAGATGCAGGTATTGAATCTGTCTACCTCAGAACTGTTCTTACATGTGAGGCCCAGTACGGTGTCTGTGCGAAGTGCTACGGCAGAAACCTCGCAAACAACCGCCCGGTTGAGATCGGCGAAGCTGTTGGTACAATCGCTGCACAGTCAATCGGTCAGCCCGGTACCCAGCTTACGATGAGAACCTTCCACGTCGGCGGTACTGCAACTGCATCAAGTGAAGCAAATGTGCTCAGCTTTGATCATACAGTCATTGTGGGTGCTGTTTCTGACAATTATATCAAGAGGGAAAGCGACGGCAGACTCGTCTTCCCGAGAAAGGGCACAATCGAGATTTTCCGTGTGCTTGATGAGCTTACCGGAAGATATGACAGGCTTGTTGTCCAGGGAGACAGAATTGAAGACGGAAAGCTTTCTCTTACTCCGATTGCAAAGGGAAGTGATATCTATGAGAAGGACGGCGTTGTCTGCACAAGTGCCTTCAACGGATATATCACAGAGCTTGACGGCAGATGCTTCATTGTCGCAAAGGCCGTTAACCACCGTGTTGCTCCGGGCAGTGAGCTGAATATCAGCAGCTACCAGGTTGTCGAGGCAAATAAGGCGATTGTCGAGTTTGATCCGTTCAGTGAACCTATCATTGCAGAGCATTCCGGTAAAGTCCTCTTTGCTGATATCAAGGAAGGCAGTACCCTTATCAACGAGGTCAACGAGGAAACAGGTAACATTGAGAGAAAGATTACCGAGCACAACCTTGAGAATCTCCAGCCCAGAATTGTCATTCAGGCTGCAGACGGTCAGGAGTATACATACCTGCTTCCGGGCGGTGCCTATATACAGGTTTCCGAGTTCGATAATGTCGGCATCGGTACTGTTCTTGCAAAGCTTTCAAAGGCATCTCAGAAGACTAAGGATATCACCGGCGGTCTTCCCCGTGTCGGAGAACTTTTCGAGGCACGTACCCCGAAAGACCCGGCTGTGCTTGCTCAGGTTTCCGGTACTGTCCATATCGGTGCTGTGGTAAAGAGCAAGAGAATCATCGAGATTGAAGATGCTTTCGGCAAGAGATATAAGCATTCCGTACCTCTGTCATCAAACCTCCTCGTAAGGGATGATGAGCAGATAAGTGCCGCTGAACCTCTGTGCGACGGTGCCAAGGATCCGCATGATATCCTCAATATTCTGGGTGAGAATGCACTTCAGAGCTTCCTTGTTGACGAAGTCCAGCAGGTTTACCGCATGCAGGGTGTAGATATCAACGACAAGCATCTGGGCATCATCATCCGTCAGATGCTGAGAAAGGTTGAGATTGTACAGGTTGGCGATACGAATTTCATTTACAAGCAGCAGGTCGACAAGTTCAAGTTCCTCGCTGAAAATGAAAGAGTGATCGCAGCCGGCGGTCAGCCTGCAGTCGCACGTCCTCTGCTTCTCGGTATCACAAGGGCCAGCCTTTCAATTGACAGCTTTATCTCTGCCGCTTCTTTCCAGGAGACAACAAAGGTATTGACAAACGCTGCGATTGCTGGTAGTAAAGATGAGCTTAGAGGCCTCAAGGAAAATGTTATCATCGGACATCTGATTCCTGCCGGTACAGGTATGAAGAAGTACAGGAACATTAAGCTTGATGCACAGCAGCTTGAGGAGATTCAGCGTCAGGTCGACAGAATCAAGGCAGAGCGTAAAGCAGAAGCCGTGAAGGATGAAGACGAAGATATGGATGTTGAAGATCTTGCAGGAATGAGATCTGTGGGAGATATCACCGATTCAGAAATGATGGATATCGATACAGGAGATGAAGAATAAGCCTGTCGGCTTTCCTTTGCCTGTGTTGATTGTGAGATTCTCATGCTGACCACAGAAATCTATAGATGTGCCGCCTGTGCGGCACTCAGAATCCGCACAAATGTGAGGGTGCGGATTCACAATAAATTATGGAGTGTATCGTAAGATGCCTACAATTAATCAGCTTGTCAGAAAGGGCAGAACAAGTGTCAAGAACAAGACAAAGTCACCTGCTCTCGAAGGATGCCCTCAGAAGAGGGGAACCTGTACAAGGGTTATGACCGTTACTCCTAAGAAGCCGAACTCTGCTCTTAGAAAGGTTGCCCGTGTACGTTTGTCTAACGGAATTGAAGTAACTGCTTATATTCCCGGTATTGGTCATAACCTCCAGGAACACTCAGTTGTTCTTATCAGAGGCGGTAGAGTCAAGGACCTTCCTGGTGTCCGTTATCACATAATCCGTGGTAGCAAGGATACTCTCGGTGTTGCCGACAGGAAGCGCAGCCGTTCAAAGTACGGCGCAAAGAAGCCAAAGGCCTGATAAGGAGGAGCTAATATGTCTAGAGGTTCTAAAACTCCCGTCAGGGAACTTACACCGGATGCAGTATACAACAGCACCGTTATTGAGAAGTTTATCCGCCGTATGATGATCGATGGCAAGAAAGGTATTTCAACAAAGATCACATATACAGCAATGGAAGCAATTGCTCAGAAGTCCGGAGAGAATGCACTTGATGTATTCAACAAGGCTCTTGAGAACGTAAAGCCTATGGTAGAGGTTAAGAGCCGCCGTGTAGGTGGTGCTACATACCAGGTGCCTACAGAAATCAGAGAAGGCAGAAGAGAAGCTCTTGCAATGCGCTGGATCATTGCAGCTGCCAGAGCAAGAAGCGGTAAGAGCATGGCTGAAAAGCTTGCTGCTGAACTTCTCGATGCTTATAACTCAACAGGTGCAGCATTCAAGAAGAAGGAAGACACTCACCGCATGGCAGAAGCAAACAAGGCTTTCAGCCACTTCAGATGGTAGTTCATCCACTTCAGCAGCATCTTGCAGGCAGTCCTTCGGGACTGCTTTTTTCATGTCTGCTGGAAATTTTATTTTCTTTTTGAGATTTGAGGTCAGACTATATTTCGAAGATGGTGCTTTTTCATAATAAAAGCAGAGGAAAGCTCCTCTGCCGCGGAATGGAAAAATCAGTTTTCTGAAAGCGCCTGTCTGATGGCTTTTGCAAGCTGGTCGGGACAGCTGGTGTTCTTGTATCCGCAACGGATACCTTCAACACGATTGGCAACGTCTTTTGCATCCTGTCCTTCGCTCAGTGCTCCGATTCCTTTCAGGTTGCCATTACAGCCTCCGACGAAACTTATGTTATGGATTTTTCCGTTTTCATCAATGTCGAATTCAACCTGTTTTGAGCAGGTTCCCGTATTCTGATGCGTATAGTGCATGATATTCTCCTCTATATACTGGTTTTTTGAAGAAAAATAGTTTAAATCCGCATCAATTTCAAGTGAATTTCATGCACTTACGCTTCATAATTCTGCATATTCATAAATTTCAATGGCATATAAAATTACTATTGACAAAAAAAATGTGAACCTGTATATTGCTGATTGTGTCTGCCCATAAGACAATGTTTTTGTGTGCAGAAAATGAGAGCCAAACTGGCTTCGCCTATGAGGTGGGTTGTGTGGTTCCAGATGCAGTAAGTTCTTTGATAGCTTATACGTATGTCGGCTTAATGAAACAGCTTTTGTCGACCTCTGGTTCTACTTGAAACTCAAAATCTCGCAAGCTTAGTCCGTTTGTAACTCGCAAATTGGTAAAGGCCATGGCCTTTATGACAATATTATTTATTTGTGACAGTAAGTCACAAGGAGGAACTGATGGCTAAGGAAAAGTTTGAAAGAACGAAGCCACACGTAAACGTTGGTACTATTGGTCACGTTGACCATGGTAAGACCACTCTCACAGCTGCAATCACAATGCACTGTGCAAGACTCTTTGGCGATAAGGCCCTTAACTATGATGCAATCGACAACGCACCAGAAGAAAAGGCTCGTGGTATCACCATCAACACAAGACACGTTGAATACCAGTCAAAGAACCGCCACTATGCACACGTTGACTGCCCGGGTCACGCTGACTACATCAAGAACATGATCACTGGTGCTGCTCAGATGGACGGTGCTATCATCGTAGTTGCTGCTACTGATGGTGCAATGGCTCAGACAAAAGAGCACATCCTTCTCGCACGTCAGGTTGGTGTACCTTGCATTATTGTATTCATCAACAAGTGTGATCAGGTAGACGATCCGGACCTCATCGACCTCGTTGAGGAAGAGATGAGAGACCTTCTCACAGAGTATGGTTTCGACGGTGCTAACTGCCCGGTCATCAGAGGATCCGCTTACCTTGCTATGACAAACCCGGACGATCCTGAAGCTACAAAGTGCATCGACGAGCTTCTTGATGCAATGGATGCTTACATCCCGCTTCCGGAGAGAGCTGTTGACAAGCCGTTCCTTATGCCGATTGAAGACATCTTCTCAATTTCCGGTCGTGGTACAGTTGTTACAGGTCGTGTTGAATCTGGTGTTGTCCATGTCAACGATCCTGTTTCAATCGTCGGTATCAAGGAAACAAAGGACACAGTTGTAACTGGTGTTGAGATGTTCAACAAGCTTCTTGATGAAGGTCAGGCTGGTGATAACATCGGTGCTCTTCTCAGAGGTATTGATAAGAAGGAAGTTGTCCGCGGTCAGGTTCTCGCTAAGCCAAAATCAATCACACCGCACGCAAAGTTCACTGGTGCTATTTACGTACTCAGCAAGGACGAAGGCGGAAGACACTCCCCGTTCTTCACAGGTTACCGCCCGCAGTTCTATTTCAGAACAACTGATATCACAGGTACAGTAACACTTCCTGCAGGTAAGGAAATGGTTATGCCTGGCGACCACACAGAGATCGAAGTTGAACTCATCCACAAGGTTGCTATGGACAAAGGTCTCCGCTTCGCTATCCGTGAAGGCGGCAGAACAGTTGCTTCTGGTCAGGTAACAGAGATCAAGGACTGAACTTAATTTGAATTCCCGGCTGGAGAGGCTTCGTGCTTCTCCGGCAGGATTATGATTTTTGGAGATTTTTTTAAAATGGCAAATGAAAGAATTCGTGTCAGACTCAGAGGCTTTGATGTAGAACTTGTAGAACAGAGCTCAAAGTCAATTGTTCAGACAGTTGTTAAAGCAGGAGCACAAGTATCAGGTCCAGTGCCTCTTCCGACTCGTATCAACAAGTATACTGTCTTGAGATCACCTCATGTTAACAAAAAAGCTCGTGAACAGTTCGAGATGAGAACACACAAGAGATTGATTGACATTCTGGATCCAACTCCTAAGGTTGTGGAAGCCCTTATGAAGCTTGAACTCCCTGCTGGTGTGGACGTTGAAATTAAACAGTGAGAAGTTGAGGTAAGAGATGTTAGGGCTTATCGGCAAAAAAATTGGAATGACACAGGTATTTGACGCCAACGGCGTTCTCACTCCTGTGACAGTAATTAAGATAGAGGACAATGTTGTTGTCGGAAACAGAACTGAGGAAGCCAACGGCTATTCCGCTGCAGTTCTTGCTTCTGGTGACATGAAGACAAGCCGTGCTACAAAGCCATATGCCGGACAGTTCAAGAATGCTAACTGCGACGCAAAGAGAACTGTCATGGAAATGAGAGACTTCGAGAAAGAGGTCAACGTCGGTGATGTGCTCGGTGTAGATATGTTTAAGGACATTACTTTTGTTGATGTCACTGGTGTTTCAAAAGGTAAGGGCTATCAGGGTGGTATGAAGCGCTACGGTTTCGGTGGCGGTCGTGCAACTCATGGTTCCAAGTTCCATAGAGACCTTGGTGGTACAGCTATGTCCTCAACACCTTCCCATACATTCAAGGGCAAGAAAATGGCCGGTCATATGGGAAATGAGAGAACCACAGTTCAGAACCTGAAGGTGGTTGAAGTTAACAGTGAGATGCAGGTTCTCATGGTCAAGGGTGCTATCCCTGGCCCGACAATGAGCACTGTTATCGTCAGAAAAGCGATTAAGAAGTAGTGGGGCATAGAATGGAAGCAAAAGTTTATTCAACAGCAGCTAAGGAAGTGCGCACTATCAACCTCAATGATGAAGTCTTTGCAAGAGAAGTCAGTGATGGTGCTATCTACTATGCTGTAAACAATGAGCTTGCCAACCGCCGTGTTGGTACAGCATGCACTAAGACCCGCGCTGAAGTTAATTACAGCAATACTAAGCCTTACAAGCAGAAGGGAACTGGTAATGCACGTCGTGGTGACAAGAAGTCCCCGATCATGGTAGGCGGCGGTACAATTTTCGGACCGAAGCCGCGTGATTACTCCTACACAATCCCAAAGAAGATGAAGAGACTTGCTTACAAGAGCCTCCTCAGTCTGGGTGTTCAGGAAAACCGCTTGGTTATTGTTGAAGATTTCACCAGTGAAGAAGGAAAGACAAAGGATCTCGCTCAGATCATGAAGGCTTTCGAAACTGAAAATCAGCGCACCGTTATCGTTATGAAGGATGATGATGCAATGCTCCGCAGGGCAGCAAGAAACATTCCATACCTTCATGTTCTTTCTTACGACAAGCTTTCCGCAAAGGAGCTTCTCTACGGACGCAAGATTCTTGTTCTTGAGACTGCAGCAGAAAATCTCGGAAAGTTCTACGGTGAGAGATAAGAGGTAGAAAGATGAGAGCAGATCAGGTAATTATTAGACCTATTGTCAGTGAGAAATCCACACTGGCCAGAGAAGGCGAGTGCAAGAAGTACACATTCTGTGTTAACCCGAAGGCAAACAAGTTTGAGATCATGGCTGCCGTAAAGGAAATCTGGGGTGTTGATGCTACAGCTTGCAATGTAATGAATTTTAAGGGTAAGCCAAAGTTCTCAAGAGGAAAGGGTGGCTACATCAAGGGCACAACCGCTTCTTGGAAGAAGGCTGTTGTTACACTGGCCAAGGGTCAGTCAATCTCAGTCTTTGAAGGCGTATAAGGAGAATAGAGAAAATGGCATTAAAAAGTTACAAACCATATACTCCGGGCCTTCGCCAGAAGACAGTTCTTTTAAACGAAGAGCTCACAGCTAAGAAGCCCGAGAAGAGCCTCACAACCAAGCTCAAGAAGACAGCTGGTCGTGATACTTTCGGCCGCATCTCTGTAAGACGCAGAGGCGGTGGTCACAAGAGAGCTTACAGAATCATCGACTTCAAGAGAGACAAGTACGGTGTTCCCGGAACTGTCAAGACAATTGAGTACGATCCGAACAGAAGTGCTAATATCGCGCTTGTATTCTATGCAGACGGTGAGAAGCGCTACATTATCGCTCCTAAGGGGCTGACAGTCGGTACTCAGGTCGTATCCGGTCCGAATGCACCGCTGACAGTCGGAAATTCTCTTCCTCTGAAGAACATCCCGCTTGGTGTCACAGTTCATAACGTTGAGCTGACACTCGGCCGCGGCGGCCAGCTTGTCCGCTCTGCCGGTGTAGGTGCAACAGTTATTGCTAAGGAAGGCGACTATGTCACACTCCGCCTCCCGTCAGGTGAGATGAGAATGGTATTTGCTGAATGCGCTGCCACAATCGGAGAACTCGGAAACGAGGATCACATGAATGTTTCTCTCGGTAAGGCAGGTGCTTCACGTCACCTTGGCAGAAGACCAAAGGTTCGCGGTGTTGCTATGAACCCGATCGATCACCCGCATGGTGGTGGTGAAGGTAAGACTGCTGCAGGACGTCATCCTGTTACTCCTTGGGGCAAGCAGACCAAGGGTGCAAAGACTCGCTCTAAGAAAAAGCCTTCTAACAGCTTTATTGTTAAGAAGCGCAAGTAGGAGAATGGCAAATGTCAAGGTCAATTAAGAAAGGTCCTTTTGTAGATGAAAGTCTTCTCAAAAGGGTTGAAGATTCAAATAAGTCTGGTCAAAAGCCGATGATTAAGACCTACTCACGTAGTTCTGTAATCATTCCTGACATGGTTGGTTTTACTATTTCTGTTTACAATGGCAAAACCTGGATTCCGGTATATGTTACTGAAAACCTCGTTGGACACAAGCTTGGTGAGTTTGCTCCTACAAGAGTTTTCCGTGGCCATGCATCAGATAAGAAAGGTAAATAAGGTATAAAAGATGGAAACTAAGAAAGGTTATCAAGCAATTGCCAAGTTCTTACTGGTATCTCCTTCCAAGGTCCGTCCTGTTGCTAACTTAGTAAGAGGAAAGAGCTATCCGGAAGCAGTAGCCATCCTGGAGGCAATGCCACAGAAAGGTGCACGCCTTATTCTGAAAGTTCTCAAGTCCGCAGGTGCCAATGCCTTGTACAGCAACAGGAAGCTGGATGAAGATTCACTCTACGTTGCTACACTCAAGATTGATGACGGTCCCCGTCTGAAGAGAGTGTGGGCAAGATCCCACGGAAAGAGAGATATTCTTCTCAAGAGGATGTCTCACATCACAGTAGTTGTAGATGAGAAGGTAGGTGAATAATGGGCCAGAAAGTAAATCCTATTGGACTCAGGTTGGGCGTTAACAAGACCTGGAAGTCAAAGTGGTATGTAGATCCTAGAGATTACGCAGATACCCTTCACGAAGACCTCGTTCTCCGCAAGGCTCTGCTTGCTTGCCCTGAAGTTCAGGGTGCTGATATTTCCGATGTGGAAATCATCCGCAAGCCGCAGCGTGTCACTCTAGTTATTGCAACAGCACGCCCGGGCATCATCATCGGTGCAAAGGGTGCTAACGTTGAGAAGCTTGCTGAAAACATGCAGAAGCTTACCGACAAGAAGGTTCAGATCAAGATCAAGGAGATCAAGAAGCCTGAAGTCGATGCACAGATCATTGCTCAGAATGTCGCAAGACAGCTTGAGAACAGAGGTGCATTCCGCCGCATCATGAAGAACTGCATCTCACGTGCAATGGCTGGCGGTGCTCAGGGTATCAAGATCAAGGTCTCCGGCCGTCTCGGCGGTGCAGATATCGCTAGATCAGAATGGATGAAGGAAGGTCGTGTTCCTCTTCACACACTCCGCTCAGATATCGACTACGGCTTCAAGACAGCAAACACATCCTATGGCGCTATCGGTGTCAAGGTATGGGTTTTCAACGGAGAGATCTATGCACATGCAGCACATGAAGAAGAAAGTGCTGGCGGTGTCGTAAGAAAGAAGCCTGCACAGGCAGATTCAACAAGGAGTTAGTGCCATGCTTAGTCCTAAGAGAATTAAATTCAGAAAAAAGCAGCGCGGTACACGCGACGGCGTTGCACATCGTGGTAACACTCTCAGCTTTGGTGAATATGGTCTTATGGCTACAGAGCCGAGATGGATCACAAACCGCCAGATTGAGGCTGCCCGTGTTGCTATGACTCGTCACATTAAGAGAGGCGGAAAAGTCTGGATCCGTATTTTCCCTGACATGCCGTATACAAAGAAGCCGGCTGAAACAAGACAGGGTAACGGTAAGGGTGCTCCGGAAGGATGGGTGGCAGTTGTCAAGACAGGTGCCATCATGTTCGAGATGGGCGGTGTAGATGAGACTCTTGCAAGAGAAGCTCTCGCACTTGCAGCTGCAAAGCTCCCAATTAAGACAAAGTTCGTTTCAAGAGCTGTTCAGGAGTAATGTGATGAAGAAGAATATTAAGAAAATGTCCTACAATGAGCTCGTTGCAGAGCGTGACAAGCTCAGGAAAGAACTTTTGAATCTCAGAGTTGAGCAGGTTATGAGTCATCTTGACAATCCGCTTGCTCTCAGAACGGTCAAGCGCGATATCGCAAGACTCAACACTCTGATTCATGCACAAGATATTGGCATTGCCAAGGCATCTAAGTAGAGAGGCTGGAAATGGAAGCTAGAAAGAAAACTTTTAACGGTATTGTAGTGAGCGATAAGATGGACAAAACCATCGTTGTCGAGGTTACCAATAGAACCCTGCACCCTCTCTACAAGAAGTACGTGAACAGTACCAAGAGAATTAAGGCTCATGACGAGAAGAATGAGGCTCATGTAGGTGATACAGTGCGCGTTGTAGAGTGCCGCCACCTCAGCAAGGACAAGTGCTGGAGACTTACTCAGATCGTTGAGAAGGCCAGATAAGGAGATAGTGTCATGGTACAGATGCAGACTTATTTGAATGTAGCAGATAACAGTGGTGCAAAGCGTGTGCAGTGCATCAAGGTTCTCGGCGGCAGCCATAGATATGTTGCTTCAGTTGGTGACATTATCGTAGTTGCAGTCAAGGACGCTCTTCCGAACGGAACCATCAAGAAGGGTGATGTTTTGAAGGCTGTTATTGTTCGCACTAAAAAGGAATACCGCAGACCTGACGGTACCTATATCAGGTTCGATGATAATGCATGTGTTATCATTGATGCCAACAATAACCCACGCGGTAAGCGTATCTTTGGGCCAGTTGCTCGTGAGCTTCGTGACGGTTACATGAAGATCGTTTCACTCGCACCGGAAGTGTTGTAGGAGAAGACAGGATGAGACTTAAGAAAAACGACACAGTCAAAATCATTGCCGGAAAGGACAAAGGCAAGGTTGGAAAGATTGTGAAGATCAACCCGGAGACACAGAGAGTTATCGTCCAGGGTGCCAACATGGTATCCAAGACCATCCGCAGAAAGAGTCAGCAGGATAAGGGCGGTATCATGGTTGTGGAAGCTCCAATTCATGTTTCAAACGTTGCTATCGTAAGCAAGGACAAGACAAGCAGAATTGGATACAAAGTAGAGAACGGAAAGAAGGTCCGCTACGCAAAGAAGACAGGAGAGGTGCTCTAGTATGGCAGAAAAGTTTGTTCCTAATTTCAAGGTCAAGTATACAGAGACTGTTGCTCCTGAGCTTTTCAAGGAATTCGGCTATACATCAGTCATGCAGGTTCCTGCTATTGAAAAGATCGTTCTTTCCGTCGGTGTGGGCGAAGCAACAACAAACAAGAAGCTTCTTGATGCCGCTGCCAAGGAACTTGAGCAGATTTCCGGTCAGCATGTCGTGAAGACAAAGGCCAGAAAGTCAATTGCCAACTTCAAGGTCAGGGAAGGACAGGAAATTGGTGCCATGGTCACTCTCAGAGGCGACAACATGTGGTATTTCCTTGAGAGACTTATCTCAATCGCACTTCCACGTGTTAAGGACTTCAAGGGTGTTAATCCGAACGCATTTGACGGTCATGGAAACTATTCTCTCGGTATCACAGAGCAGATCATCTTCCCTGAGATCGATTATGACAAGATCGAAAGGGTAAGCGGTCTTAATGTTGCTATCGTCACAACTGCCAAGACTGACGAGGAAGCATTCGCACTTCTCAAGAAAATGGGAATGCCGTTTGCAAAGTAAGGAGTTGAGAATATGGCAAAGAAATCTTTAATTATTAAATCAAAGAGAGAACCCAAATTCTCCACTCGCAGCTATAACCGCTGCAGAATTTGTGGTCGTCCTCGTGGCTATATGCGTAAGTTTGATATGTGCAGAGTTTGTTTCCGCAAACTGGCAAGCGAAGGCCAGATCCCTGGCGTTACCAAGTCAAGCTGGTAGGAGTGAGATATGGCAGTAAGTGATCCAATTGCAGATATGCTGACTAAGATCAGAAATGCTAGTCAGGCAAAGCATGAGAAAGTAGATATTTCTACAAGCAAGATGAAGCTTCAGATCGTCAAGATCATGAAGAATGAAGGATTCATCAAGAATTTCAAGAAGATTACAAAAGATAATCTTTCTTATATCCGCGTTTACCTCAAGTACGATGAGTCTCAGGCTCCTGTCATTCATGGTATTGAGCGTATCTCCACTCCTGGCCGCCGTGTTTACAGCGGTTACAAGGATATGCCAAGAGTCTATAACGGCTATGGCGTTGTGGTAGTATCATCATCTACAGGTATCATTACCGGTAGAAAGGCAGCAGAGACAAAGGTCGGCGGTGAGCTGATCTGCACAATCTGGTAAGGGGAGGTTATAGGTTATGTCACGTATTGGTAAGCTTCCTGTAAGCATCCCTGCAGGTGTAAATGTATCTGTTGCTGACAATGTCGTAACCGTAACAGGTCCGAAGGGTACTCTCACTCAGAGTATCTGCGGAGACATCACAGTTGCAGTCAACGGCAATGAAGTTGTAGTTACCCGCCAGAACAACGAGATCTCAAACAGAAGCTATCATGGCCTTTACCGCCAGCTGATCAACAACATGATCATCGGCGTGAGCCAGGGCTTCTCAAAGAGCCTGCTGATCAATGGTGTAGGTTACAAGGCTGAGCTGAACAAGAACATGCTCACACTCGCTCTTGGCTATTCCACAATCATTGACTATATGATTCCGGAAGGAATTCAGGCAGCAGTTGACGGAAACAAGGTGACCATTTCCGGCATCAGCAAGGAGAAAGTTGGTCAGGTGTGTGCTGAAATCCGTTCCCTCCGCGGTCCTGAGCCGTATAAGGGTAAGGGTATCAAGTACGAGACCGAGAATATCCGCCGCAAGGTCGGTAAGTCCGGTGGTAAGAAATAAGGGGTAGCGAGATGAATAGAATTGTCGAAAAGAATCGCAAAGCCGCAAGACGTAAGGCTCATATCAGAAAAAGAGTTTCCGGTACAAGCGAAAGACCGAGAATGACAGTTTTCAGAAGCAACCTTCACATGTATGTTCAGGTTATCGATGACACTGTGGGAAAGACACTTGTCTCCGCATCTACAGTCGAAGCTGAACTCAAGGGTCTTAAGAACTGTGTGGCAGATGCTGCTAAGCTTGGTGAGACTGTTGGCAAGAGAATGCTTGAGAAGAATATCACCACAGTGGTATTCGACCGCAACGGCTATATCTACCATGGTATCGTAAAGGCTATTGCAGACGGTGCACGTTCAGCCGGTGTAAAGTTCTAAGGGGTTTTGTATGGAAAGATCAAAAGATAAAGAAGTTAAGGACGGATACGTAGAAAAACTCATCAAGATCAACCGTGTTACCAAGGTTGTCAAGGGTGGTAAGAATATGTCATTCTCAGCACTTGTGGTTGTCGGATACGGTGATGGAAGAGTTGGTTACGGTTTCGGAAAGGCTAACGATGTTACCGATGCAATCCGCAAGGCAACAGAGAAGGCCAAATCAAGTCTTATTACAGTACCTCTTAAGGGCACGACAATCCCGCACGAGATGCTCGGCCAGTTCAAGAGCGCAAGCGTACTTGTACGCCCGGCTGTTCCTGGTACAGGCGTTATCGCCGGCGGTGCTGTCAAGGCTGTAGCCGATGCTGCCGGAATCAAGGACATGCTCAGCAAGTCTCTTGGTTCAAAGAACAGCATCAACACAGTCAAGGCTACCTTTGCTGCTTTCGAGAATCTCTTTGATGCAAAGGAGATCGCAAAGAACAGAGGTAAATCTCTTAAGGAAATGTGGGGTTGATTATGGCAGACAAGAACATTAAAATCACATTGGTCCGTTCAGTAGCTGGTTCCCTTCCGAAGCAGAGAGCTACAATCAAAGCTCTCGGCCTTGGCAAGATGCACAGTTCTGTTGTACATGCTGCAACACCTGCCACACTCGGCATGGTGCGTACAGTAGCTCACATGGTAAAGGTTGAGGAGATTTAAGATGGGACAGATCAACGCACCATTCGGTGCTAATACAAAAAAGACCATTGTAGGTCGTGGTGCTTCCAGCAAGGGCAGAGCATGCGGCCGTGGACATGATGGACAGAACAGCCGCTCCGGCGGCGGTGTCCGCCTCGGATTTGAAGGCGGGCAGATGCCTCTTTACAGACGTATTGCTCGTCGTGGTTTCTCCAACTATCCTTTCAAGGTAACCTACACAGCAATTTCTCTTTCTGTTCTCGATGCAGCATATGCTGACGGCGAGACAGTAAGCCTTGAAACACTCAAGGAAAAAGGACTTGTAAAAGGTAAGGATGTTCAGGTGAAGGTTCTCAATAACGGGGAAGTCACCAAGAAACTCGCTATTGAAGGCATCAAGGTTTCTCAGTCTGCGAAAGAAGCAGTAGAGAAGGCCGGAGGCTCTGTTAAGTAACAAAAGAAGGTTATCATGTCAAACACTCTTGTAGATATGATGAGAATGAATGATGTCAGGAAGAAGGTCCTGATCACGATCGGCTTGCTTATTGTAAGCCGTATCGGTACTGTGATCCCGATTCCTGGCATTGATCCTGTCATTCTCGAAGCCTATTTCTTGTCAAGTGCACAGTCTTCGACAATAGGTTTCACTGAGTATCTCAACTTTTTCTCAGGTGGTGCATTCAGCAATTTCAGCTTGTTTATGCTTGGTGTCATGCCTTATATCAGCACCCAGATCATAGTACAGCTGCTGATGCTGGTTGTTCCGTCTCTCAAGAAGCTTGCTCAAGATCCTCACGGAAGCAAGAAGATCCAGCAGTATACAAGGTGGGGCACGATCATTGTCTGTCTCATCCAGTCATTTGCAGTTTCTGTATATGCGACAACGATTCCTGAAGCTATTATCATGGGCCGTCTGCCGTTTACCCTGATTGCAATGGTTACCGTAACTGCAGGTTCAATGTTCCTTGTGTGGCTTGGTGACAAGATTACACAGTATGGAGTGGGTAATGGTATTTCACTCCTTATTTTTGCAGGTATTGTCGCAAGAATGCCGAGCGCATTCTCAACTCTCTTCTCAAGTATAGCAAGCGGCAGCCTTAACTGGCTTGCAGTAATCGTTGTGGTGATCATGTACGTTTTTGTCGTGATCATGGTCGTATACGAAGAGAAGGGTATGAGAAAGATCCCTGTGAAGTATGCAAAGCGTGTTGTCGGAAACAAGATGTATCAGGGCGGTTCCAACTACATCCCGTTCAAGATCAATCCGTCAGGCGTTATTCCTGTCATCTTCGCTTCTGCACTGCTTAGTTTCCCGTTGCAGATTGCCACAAGCCTGGCTCCTAATGTCGGCTGGCTCCAGTCTGTAGCCAACTTCCTCAATCCCCAGGGTGCCCCCTATCTAATTATCTACACCCTGTTGATTATAGGTTTTGCTTTCTTCTATACTCAGGTAAGTCTTAATCCGGAAGAAATCGCAAAGAACATAAGAGACAACGGCGGTACAATTCCACAGGTCAGCAATGACAATATGGAGAAGTATCTCAGAAAGGTTCTCAACAGAATCGTTCTCCCCGGTTCTCTCTTCCTTGCATTCATCGCTTTGATTCCTACCCTGATACAGAAGTTCTTCAACTTCCCTGCTGATGTTGCAATGCTCTTTGGCGGTACATCTCTCATTATTATGGTCGGTGTATGTCTTGAGACAGTCCGTCAGCTTGACTCTCTTATGAAGTTGCATCACCATGATGGTTTTATGACCAGCGGTCGTAAGATCAAGAAAATTTAGGAGTTTTTACTATGAAAGTAAGAGCAAGTGTTAAACCAATTTGTGACAAGTGCAAGGTCATCAGACGTGCAGGAGTTGTACGCATTGTCTGTGAGAATCCGAAGCACAAGCAGAGACAAAAATAATCTAGGAGGCCTTATATATGGCACGTATTGCAGGTGTTGACCTGCCTAATAAGGCAGTTAAGATTGCCCTGACTTATATCTATGGTATTGGCAGAACTTCCGCTGAGGAGATCTGTGCCAAGACAAATATTGATCCGAACGTGAGAATCAACACTCTCAGTGCTGATGACATTGCTCTCCTCAGAAAGGTTATTGAGGAAGAGTACAATATTGAAGGTCACCTCAGAACAGAGGTTGCTCTCAATATCAAGCGTTTGATGGACATCGGTTGTTATCGCGGTCTCAGACACAGAAAGGGTCTTCCTGTACGCGGTCAGAGAACCAAGACAAATGCACGTACCCGCAAGGGTAAGAAGAAAACCGTTGCCGGAAAGAAGAAATAAGGAGCGGGTGTAATTATGGCTAATGTAAAACGTAAAGTTAAGAAGACTGTCGTAGAAGGCAATGTCTATATTCAGGCAACCTTCAACAATACCATTATCACCGTAACAGACTTGGCAGGAAACGCACTTTCCTGGGCTTCTGCCGGTGGACTTGGTTTCAGAGGTGCTAAGAAGTCTACTCCTTATGCTGCACAGACAACTTGTGAGACTGCAGTCAAGAAGGCTATGGATTTCGGTCTTAAGAGCGTGAACGTATTCGTGAAGGGACCTGGTGTTGGACGTGAGAGTGCAATCAGAACTCTTGGTGTTCTCGGACTCAAGGTGCGCACTATCCGTGATGTCACTCCTATTCCTCATAACGGATGCCGTCCTCGCAAGACTCGCCGTGTCTGATGAAAATAAAGGGACAGCTGGTCTGTCCCGTGTCTTTTCTCAGAAATCGTTCGTTGAACGCAGTATTAGTTAAATAAGGAGTAATCATGGCACGTAAGAACCTTCTTAAAGGTTTTAAAAGACCTTCAGGCGTTACATATGATCACAGTGTATCAGATCCCAAGTATGGCAAGTTCATCGCTTATCCGTTCGAGAGAGGCTTTGGAACTACAGTCGGAAACACTCTCAGACGTGTGCTTCTTTCTTCCATTCAGGGATATGCTGTAACAGCTGTGCAGTTCACTACTTTCGCTGCAACGGAGGGTAGGGAACCTCATATCGTGACAAGCGAGTACGAGTCAATTCCCGGTGTGCGTGAAGATATTGCAGATATCATCGCAAACCTGAAGAAACTTGAGATCGCAATGCCTGAAGACAGCGAAGGCACAACTCTTACAATTGCCTGCCAGGGTCCTGGCCTTGTTACAGGTAAGACTCTCGAAAGAGATACGGTCACAATTCTCAATCCTGATCTGGAAATTTTCACAATGATGGATGATTGTGATCTGGAGATGGTCGTAGAGATCAATCTCGGTCGTGGTTATGTCCCTTCTGAACTGAATGAGAAGTATTCTGAGGAACCTGGTGTCATTGCCATTGATGCTTTCTTCTCTCCGGTAAAGAGAGTCAAGTATTCAATTGAACCCACCAGAGTTGGTCAGAGAAACGATTATGACAAGCTTATTCTTGAGATCACAACTGACGGAACAATCTCTCCGGAGAATGCTCTTGCCCAGGCTGCGAAGATCATCAAGGAGCACTTCACGATCTTCATCAATTTTGACGAAAGTCAGATCACAAGCAGTGAGGATGTCGACGAGGAAGAAGCCAGAATCAGAAAGATTCTCGATACATCAGTTGAGGAACTTGAACTCACAGTACGTTCTTCCAACTGCCTCAAGAATGCCAATATCAGGACTATTGGGGATCTTACAAAGAAAACTGAGGACGAGATTGCGAAGACAAGAAACTTCGGAAAGAAGTCTCTTTCTGAGATTAAGGAAAAGCTCAAGGAGTGGAATCTTAGTCTCGGCATGACCGACTACAGTGTATTAAAACAGGCTATAAAAGTTCCAGAATCAAAGGAAGAAAAAAATGAAGCATAAGATTGGTTTCAATGCGCTTTCTAGGAAATCCAGTCAGCGCAAGGCGCTCAAGCGCAACATGGTCACATCCCTCTTCCGCTATGAGAGAATTGAGACCACAAAAGCAAAAGCTCTTGAAGTGAGAAAGATGGCTGAGAAGATGATCACAAGAGCAAAGGTTGACAATGTCCACAACCGCAGGGTCATCGCTTCTGACATTTATGATGAAGCAGTCGTCGCAAAGCTCTTCAAGGAAATCGCACCGATGTTCACAGAACGCAAGGGCGGTTACACAAGAATCCTCAAGACTGGCAACAGATTAGGGGATGCAGCTGAAATGGTTATTCTTGAGCTCGTCGAAAAGACAGAGAAGAAAGAGGCCAAAGCTGAGAAGAAGGCTTCCAAGAAGGACAGCAAGGAAGCATAAGACAGGTTTTTCCTGCGAGCCGTCACAGTGTGTGACGGTCTTTTTTTGTCCTTTCGCACCTTAAAAAACTAATTTTACGTTCAAATTTGTAAAAAATACCTCCTTGACCGAATCTGTGATGAATTATTATCATGAAAAATAATATGACTTTGGGAGGTTAATATGACATTGTTGTATATCTTCCTTAGTTGTTTTGCAGGCATCGCCATCGGCTATACCGGCAGATGGATTTGGGCCAAGTTCAAGCTTTCTTCCATTGAACAGAAGGCTGTCCGGTTGGATAAGGAAGCTGTAGCCGAAGCTGAATCTCATGCACGTGAGATTGAGCTTGAAGCCCGCGACAGGATTTTGAAAGAAACCCAGCAAAGCGAGCGGGAGGCCAGGGAAAGAAGATCAGAACTGCAGAAGACAGAACGCCGGCTGCTGCAGAAAGAAGAGAATCTGGAACACAAGCAGAACGAGCTTGATGCGATAAAGAAGCAACTAGGTGAAAGGGATGAGGCTGTAACCAGTAAGGAAAAGGAACTGGAGAAAAGAGAAGCAGGCCTTATCAGCGAATTGGAAAAGATCGCAGGCATGAGCCAGGAAGAGGCCAAGTCTGTGATTATCGAGCAGATGCAGCAGAAAGCCCGTCATGACGGACAGGTCTACATCAACAAGATTGAAAGTGAGACAAAGCTTTCTGCAGACAAAGTTGCCCGCGATATCATCGTGGAATCAATCCAGCGTCTTGCAACGGAAGTGAGCGGAGAAGTCACCACAGCATCTGTTTCACTCCCTTCTGATGAGATGAAGGGCAGGATCATTGGGCGTGAGGGGCGCAATATCCGTACCCTGGAGACGCTCACAGGTGTTGATATCATCATTGATGATACGCCTGAGGCTGTCGTTATTTCATGTTTTGACCCAGTGAGGAAGGAGATCGCGCGTGTTGCCCTTGAACGTCTTGTTCAGGACGGACGCATTCATCCGGCACGCATCGAGGAGATGGTGAACAAGGTCAGCAGGGAAGTCGGACGCATCATCGTTGATGAAGGTGAGAAAGTGGCTTTCGATCTCGGCATCCATAATATGGGGCCCGAGCTGATCAGAGCTCTCGGACGCCTTTATTTCAGGACAAGCTACGGCCAGAACGTGCTTTTCCATTCCAAGGAAGTCGCAATACTTGCAGGTATGATCGCAAGTGAGGTCGGTGCGAACAGCGAAATCGCAATGCGCGGCGGTCTTCTTCACGATATCGGAAAAGGTGCTGAGACCGAAAGTGAGATCAACCATGCTGAAATGGGTGCGGATCTTGTCAAGAGACTCGGTGAGGATCCAAGAGTTGTCAATGCTGTGCATGCTCATCACGGCGATGTGGAACCGACATGTGTTGAATCCATCATCGTGCAGATCGCAGATGCCATTTCCGCCGCCCGCCCGGGTGCGAGAAGGGAAAGTCTTGACAACTACATCAAGCGTCTTGAGAACCTTGAAGGAATTGCAAAGAGCTTTGACGGCGTTGATAATGCCTTTGCAATCCAGGCCGGACGCGAACTCAGGATCATGGTGAACAACAATACTGTTTCCGATGAGGATGCCAAGGAGATTGCAAAGGGAATCGCCGGCAGGATCGAAGCCGAATTGCGTTATCCGGGCAAGATCAAGGTTACGATCATCAGGGAAACCAGAGTCGTGGAGTACGCAAAATAGTGGCTGACGTTAAAGTTCTCATGATCGGAGACATAAGCGGAGATGCGGGGATGGGAGCACTTTTCCTGTCCCTTCCGTCTTTAATTAGGAAGACCCATGCAGATTTCGTTGTAGTCAACGGAGAGAATGCTGCAGGTGGATTCGGCCTTTCTGTCTCCGACTGGGAGAAAATAAGGACATATGGAGCCGATGTTGTCACATCAGGCAATCATATCTGGCAGAAATACGAGATATACCCGCTTCTTGACAGTGAACCGTGCCTTCTCCGTCCTGTCAATTACCCGAAATCGGTACCGGGCCATGGTTATGTAACGCTTGAGAAAAACGGTGTCAGATGGGCTGTCATAAATGCACAGGGCAGGGTCGATCTTGTCATTGCGGACTGTCCGTTCACTGCAGTCAGGGAAACGGCTGAGAAACTCAGGAAGCAGGGATACATTGTCCTTGTCGATTTCCATGCGGAGAATGCACAGGAAAAAGAAGCGATGGGCTTTTATCTTGATGGGATCGCAAGTGCCGTGGTGGGCACCCATACCCATGTCCAGACAATGGATGAGAAAATACTTCCAGGCGGTACTGCTTATATCACGGATCTCGGCATGACAGGTGTTCAGCATCAGATCATAGGATCCAGAAGCGAGATTGCCATCAGACGTCAGCTGACTCAGGTTCCGTATAAAAGTGAGATCTGCGAAGGTCCCGGTGAAATAAAAGGTGTCATCATAACAATTGATCCGTCAACCGGCGCTGCTTCAGCTATTGAGAGAATCTAGTTTCTCTCCGTCTATCAGGAATTCGACTTTCTCAATATCATCAAAGAGCATCAGTGTGTCCTCAATCTGGTCAAAAGCCGTATAGTCTGTCAGCGACGGGCTGTCCAGTATCTCTCTGCTGAGATCTACGTAGCATATTCCATTGCTGCATGTCAGCCCGATAAGATCGGTTTGGGGATTCACAAGATTCACGGCCCCCAGAGCATATGCATCATATGCATATTCATTTATAAGTGCTTCAACAGTGTCGTGGTAAATGTCACTGCCGTGACGCTCTGCACGGAGGTCTGTCATTACGGTTGAACCGTCATAAAAAGGATAGATCAGCTCGACATTGCGTGTTTCAAGAATAAGCTCTTCTTCATTCATCTCCTGAATGAGCGGTATGACTCCGCTTTCCTCAACGGCAGCTGCTATTCTGTCCTTGAAAAACAGAAAACAGAAAAAACTCCACAGAATCCATATGATGAAGATAACGGAATAGATCACAAGGCTCCTTGTTCCCGAGCCCTCTTCCTCTTCGTTTGGGATATCCAGTCCCTCTTTCTGTATGAAGCTGTCATCGTCTTCGATCATATCGTGGATTGTAGCAGGAAAAATGAGACTTTACCACAGATGGAGAGGGATAGTATTATTAAGCTATGCAAGTATTACAAGGGAAAAGCATCTTCACCGGCTATGTGTGTCTGAAGGCATTGTCCATAAGGCATGACAGGCCTGTATTCTCACATGAGAAGTGCAAAAATGATGAAGAATGCAAAGCCGAGCTTGCATCTTTCCGCAACGCCTGTGCCGAGGTCGTCGCAACGCTTCACCAGCTCATGGACAAGGCAGGAGGAGACGAGGAAGTTTCCATACTTGAAGCCCAGAGCTTCATGGTGCAGGACCCGGAATTCCATAGGGAGATCGCCCATCTGATTTCCTGCGGCCAATACAAAGCTGCTCCTGCCGTGGAAATCGCAGCACAGAATTTCATAAATGTTCTTTCATCTGCAGGATCGTCTGTTTCAAGGGAGAATGTAAGTGATATCCAGGATATAGCTGTAAGAATCATTTCCTCTCTTACGAAAGAAAGCCTGCTGAGAGTCCGGCTTGATGAAAAATCGGTCCTGGTCGCAGATACCATTCTTCCAAGTGAGCTGATGTCGCTCAATAAGGAGTATATCGCGGCTATCTGCCTTGACGGTGGAGGACAGACTTCACATGTGGCAATTCTCGCACGTGCCATGAATATCCCCTGCATAATGGGTCTCAAAGATGCCAGCAGTCTTGTTAAGACCGGCAGCCTTGTTGCGCTTGATGCATATACCGGCACTCTGTATATTGACCCAGATGATGAGACAGTAAAGCGTATAAACGCATTGCATGAACGCTCTCTTGCAGAGGAGAAGGAGCTCAGCGAGGATGCTGTTCTTCCCGCAATAACTAAGGACGGCAGGAGAATATATCTCGAATGCAACATAGAAGGTCTTGATTTCGTACAGCCGAGTCTCAGGAACGGAGCTGAAGGTGTCGGCCTGTTCAGGACGGAGTTCCTGCTTATGGAAGAAGGCAAGACATACAGTGAAGACGAACAGACTGCCGTTTACAGCCGTCTTGCACGCAGATTCAGAAGCCGGGGACCTGTCACAATCCGCACCTATGACATGGGCGGGGATAAAATCATAAAGGACATGAAGAGTGATGAGGATAATCCTGTGCTTGGCTGGAGAGCCGTACGCTTCTGCATGAGCGAGAAGGAAATTTTCCGTACCCAGCTCAGGGCGATACTCCGCTCTTCCACAAGCGGCAGGCTGCAGATAATGTTTCCGATGATTTCCGGAAGCGATGAACTTGACTCAGTCCTTGATTATTTCGAGGAAGTCAAGGAAGAGTGCAGAAAGGAAGGGATTGCATTTGATGAGGACATGAAAGTCGGAACGATGATAGAAGTCCCTTCTGCCGCAATTACGAGCGATATTCTTGCGCGCAAGGTTGATTTCTTCTCTGTCGGAACCAATGACCTTACTCAGTACACCATAGCGGTTGACAGGGGAAATGAGAAAATAAGCTATTTGTACAAAGAGTATCATATTGCATTGCTGCGTCTTCTGCGCCTGACAGCTGAAAATGCGCACAAAGAGGGAATAGGCCTTTCGATCTGCGGTGAAATGGCCGGCAATCCTCTTTATATCCCTCTCGTGATAGGTCTTGGCTATGATACGCTCAGCATGAACCCCGCAAGTCTGCTGAATGCCCGTAAACTCATAAGGAGCATAAATTATTCCGACTGCCTGACACTTGCAAAAGAGGCAGGTAATATGACAAGCTGTCGTGACATAGAAAAATTACTGGAGAAGTTTCATGCAGAAATTGGAGATACAGAATAAAGCCGATATTGATACCGCGCTTCCTCTCATCAGCATAATAGGGCGTCCGAACGTGGGCAAGTCCACTCTTTTCAACCGTCTGATAGGCAAGAGAAGGGCAATAACCGATCCGACTCCCGGTGTCACAAGAGACCCCATACCGGAACGCTGGCTGCTTGGAAATCACCCTGTCACCCTTGTGGACAGCGGCGGAATCAAAATCGAGAAAGACAGCATGGATGCCCTTGTCGCACAGAAGAGCCTTTCCCTGCTGGATCAGAGCGACTGCATTATCTTCATGATGGACTGCAATGAAGTCACGGGTGAAGACCAGATGCTTCTGAAAACACTGCGCCCGTATACGGATAAGCTCGTGCTAGCCGTGAACAAGATAGATGATGTTTCAAGAGAGGATCTCATCTGGAATTTCTATAATTTCGGTTATCAGCGTATTGTCGGAATTTCAGCAGAACACGGGCTGGGAATCGAGGAACTCGAGGATACTCTGCTCGGCATGCTCAGCCTTGAGCGTCTTGATGAGGCTCCGCAGGAGAATGAGACTGTTAAAATAGCCATCCTCGGCAAACCCAATACAGGGAAAAGCACTCTCACGAACCTTCTTACGGGGCGCAGCGTCTCCATAGTAAGCGATATTGCCGGCACAACGCGTGATGTCATGAGGGGAACCTTCACATACAAGGGAACCGATTACACCGTACTTGATACTGCAGGCATCAGAAGAAAGAGCAAGGTTGAGGAGGATGTGGAATATTACTCGGTCAACAGAGCGATAAAGACAATAGATGAAGCCGATATCGTATTCCTCATGGTTGATGTGAAGGAAGGCCTTTCAGAACAGGACAAGAAGATTGCCGCTCTTATCGTACGCCGCGGCAAGGGTGTGATCATCTGTCTGAACAAGATCGATCTTCTCAAGGGCGTCGGCAATGAGCTTGAAGCCATAAAGGACAGAGTGCGTTTCCTTTTCCCCGTACTCAGTTTTGCTCCGATCGTTCCAGTGTGCGCCCTCAACGGAGATGAGGTGGGAACACTTCTTGATACCGCATGGGTGGTCTGGCGGCAGCTCAACAAGAGAGTTGACACTTCCTCACTGAATGAACATCTGAAAGCATGGGGAGAAGAGTATCAGCCTCCTCGCGGAGCAGTGGGACATTATAAAGTGCTGTATGCCACTCAGGTGTCCGTCACCCCTGTGCGGTTTCTGCTTTTCGTCAACAGGATAAAGGACTTCCCTGAAACTTATATAAGTTATCTGAAAAACTGCATGAGAAAGGATCTTGGCCTTCCTTATATTCCCATAGAGATTTCCCTCAGGGAAAGGAGGAGAAATCCTTCCCTGAATGAGAAAGGACCGCAGAAGAGCGAAATTGAAATAGATAATGTAATAAAGAAGAGCACATCATCAAAGGTGAAGGCGAAAGGTATCAGCAGAAAACCCGGAGGCAAGGCCCGGCTCGGCAAGCAGAGGGAAAGAGCCGAGAAGATCGTGAGAAACACGAAACAGAAAAAGAAGGCGCACTGATGGGTTACCTTAGGGAACATGGCATAAAGGCCGTATGTTTTGACATAGACGGAACATTTTATCCGAAATGGCAGACAGATATCTATCTCCTCCGCTGTGCGCTGAGGCATCCTGTCTTTTCCATGCGCTACAATTCGATGAGGCAGAAGATGAGGAAGGAGGATGCACTTGAGGCGGGTCCTCTTCTCAGCCTGAGGGAATTCAGGGCAAAGGAGCTCAGGATTTCCGGTATGAAGCTTGATCTTGACAGCTATATCAGAAAATATGAGAAGTACATGCTTGAGCCGTGGCAGAAGAGTTACGGCATGCTGGTGCCTTTCGATCATGTCAGGCAGTCTGTATCCAGACTCAGGGACTGCGGTTATATAACTGCTGCATTATCTGACTTTCCGCTGGAGGGAAAGCTTGAAGCCCTGGGCCTTGACGGCCTTTTCGATTATACGGCTTCGACGGAGGATTCAGGATATCTCAAACCGAACGCCAGACCTTTCATGGAAATGCTCAGAGAGCTGGATCTGGATGCTGATGAGACACTTTATGCCGGTGACAGCTACAGTAAAGATGTCATAGGAGCCTCAAATGCAGGGATGCATACACTCCTTATTCGTAAAGATGCCGTAAAAAAAGAAAAGTACCCTCTTGCTGATTTGCTATTAACGAGCTGGAAATCATTTGATAGAATCATCATTGATTGAAGGTGTAGGAGTTCTTTGAGTTATGATTGTTTACATTGTACCGGTTGCGCTGTTTGTTGTCACACTGATTATAATACTGGCCTTCAGGGCAGAAGATAAGAAAAGCCGGAGTCTGCAGACCGTCAAGGAAAAGATTTCCATGTTCAGGACGGAAAGCCAGCAGACAATGGCAAGGATAAACGAGACATCGAAAGATGCAAGTGAAAGGGTTGAGGCGAAAAAGAAGGAAGTGATGGATCTCATTGCCTCACTTGATTCAAGCCTTTATAATCTTGCAAACCATAAAAACGATCTTGTATCGCTTGAGTCCATCTGCCGGTCCTATGAGGTTGCACTGGACAAGCTCAGGGTGCAGACCGAACATGCGGAAGACAGAATCCGTACTGTGCAGGCTCAGGTTGAGAAAGCCCAGCAGGTGAATGATCTCATTGAGTCCTTCCGTGTCGAGGCCAGAGCTGTTGAGCAGAATCTCGGCTCCATCGCCGACGGGTGCAGAACTCTTGAGGAACAGACGGCTGCGAATCTCAGGTCAATTGCCGACAGCCATCAGGCAAGTGCTGATGAGATGCTGTCCCGGTTTTCATCCTCGCTTGAGAACAGCAGACAGGATTTCAATGCCTTTGCCTCTGCGCTTCAGGAGGAACTGGATGGAAACCGCAGTGATTTCAGGTCATATGTGAGCGCTTCATTGCAGGAGCTGGAAGACAGGAAGAATGAGGTTGAAAGTCAGAGCAATGAGGCAGTTTCCCGCATTGAAAGCGAGAAGGACAGCCTTTCCTCTCTTTTTGCCCAGAATGAGGACAGGCTTGCCCACATAAAAGAAGAACTTGAGAACTACAGAAGTGAAATCGGCAGTGCGATCGAATCTGACAGAAGCGCATTTGAAGAGGATAAAGACCGGATAAGCAGTGAATTCAGGGCCTCCTGTGAAAACCTGAAGGCAGAGCTTGAGCAACACTTCAGCGAAATCAGGGATAATGCTGATTCCCAGATGGCCGCCCTTAATGATGAAGCCGGCAAAATCATGGCTTCAATAGACGAGTCAAGCAGCAGGACCAATTCCGATCTTGCATCTTCAGCTGCCGTTCTCAAGGCTGAACTTGAGAATGTCCGTCTCCGCGTAGAGGCTTACAGAGGAGAGGTGGAGAAGGATGTTGAAGACCAGAAGGTTTCTCTTGAAGAGGAAAAGAAGGCTGTTCAGAGTGAACTTGAATCTCTTTTCAGCAGTCTCAGGGGTGATCTTGAGAATGCAGAGGAAGCTTTCAGGACTTCCCTTGATGAAAACAGGACAGCGTTCGATGGAAATCTGGATAAGCGCAGGAGTGAGCTTGATGCCTTCATGCAAAGTCTGAAAGAATCTCTTGCTTCGCTTGATGGCAGGAAAGCAGAAATCGTGGCACAGGCTGAAGCTCTCAAGAGCGGCAGTGACAGTGTGTATGGTGAATTCCAGACAAAAGTGAAGGAACTTGCCAGCACAAGTGAATCAAGCCTTTCCTCTTCCCTTATCGAAGCGGAAAACAACCTCACAAAGCTTTCATCCGAGCTCAGTCTCAAATTCGAGTCTGCAAGCCGCACTGTCTTCAGTGAGATTGATGAGGCTAGAAGACAGTTTGAGCAGAGTCATGATAAGCAGAAGGCTCTCATTCAGAGTGAGGAAGAGAACTATGTCGATAAGTGCCGCGAGGATCTCAGGACTGCCATGGACAGTGAAGTCAGCCGTGTTAGTGCCATCTTTGACTCCATGGTCCAGACTTCGACAGAACAGCTAGGCAATTTCACAAGAAAGCTGACAGAGATCAAGGAGGCTGTCTCAATGCTCAACCAGGGCATGAGTGAGAGCCTTTCACGCACAAGTGAGAAGATCAGTCAGATCCAGTCACGTCTTACGAATTCCGAAGCCAGCCTCAGTGATACGCAGAACAAAGTCACCATTGCCAAAGAAGAGCTTTTCAACCTGCAGAAAGAACATAAGAGTCTTACCGATGAGGTTACCAGAGCCCGCAAGGAACTTGACAGTCTCCGCCTGCAGGCACAGAATGCGAAACGCGAGAGACAGGATGAGGAAGCCCGTCTTGTGAAGCTGCAGCTTGAGAGCTCAAGGCGGAATTCAGAAAAGCCTGCTCCTGCAGCGCAGAAGGATATACCGGAAGACGAATATATGGGAGAAGAAGAGGAGATTCCTCTGGATGAGGAGTGAGCCACTGAAGTGGAGGCTGTAATTTTGCAGCCTCTTTTTCTTTCAGCTACTTGACCCTTGGTAAAACTATTATTATGTTACATTTGCGCCTGAAAATAAGGTCAGGCTGCACATGCTCCCTGATACAGGAGAGTTTTTTTATGAGCAGGAAAAAGAATAAGAAACCTACTGGTGGTATGACTATGGAAAAAAACAAGGAAGACATCCGCGAGGAAGTGGTTGCCGAGACAATGGAAGACGAGGCTCCATCTCCTGCAGAAGATGAGAAAAAAGAAGAACCGGCTGCAGACAAGGCGTCAGAGATTTGTGACAGACTTGAAGCGGAAAACAAGGAGCTGAAGGAAGAGGTTGCTTCTCTCAAGGACAAGCTTATCCGCAATGCTGCCGATACCGAGAATTACAAGAAGCGCCTGCAGCGTGATAAGGAAGATGCGGTGCGCTATGCCAATACGGCTCTGATAAAGGATCTCATCGGACCTCTTGATGATTTCTCAAGAGCGCTCGATGCAGCAGAGCAGAGCCGCAATTTTGATGCCCTCAAGGAAGGTGTCAGAATGATTGAGGACCGTCTCTACTCGATTCTCAAAACCAACTGGGGTCTTGAGGTGATCGGGGACAGCAACGTTCCGTTCAATCCTGACGAGCATGAGGCCTGCCTTATGGAAGAAGCTGACGGACTTGATGAAGACACTGTCACAATGATGCTTCAGAAGGGCTACAAACTCAACGGCAGGGTCATCAGACCGGCGAAGGTGAAAGTCGGTAAACCAAAGAGTTGACGATTGCATCAGGCTTTATTAAATTAGCTTGCGGAATCGGGAAAAGATTTAATTTTGAAATAAAGAGAGGATTATAAATATGGGAAAGATTATTGGAATTGACCTCGGTACTACCAACAGCTGTGTTGCTGTAATGGAAGGCAATGAACCGAAGGTTATTACAAATGCTGAAGGAGACAGAACAACTCCGTCAGTTGTAGGTTACAAGAGCGATACAGAACGTGTTGTCGGCCGTCCCGCAAAGAACCAGATGGTCACCAACCCGGAGAACACAGTATATTCAATCAAGAGATTCATGGGCCGCAAATACCATGAAGTCACTGAAGAGATCAAGCTTACACCGTATAAAGTCGTATGCGGACCGAATGATGAGATTAAGGTCGATATCCGCGGCAAGCTTCTCTCGCCGCAGGAGATTTCAGCTGAAATCCTCATGAAGATGAAGAAGACAGCAGAGGATTATCTCGGCGAGCCGGTTACTGAAGCTGTCATTACAGTACCTGCCTACTTCAACGATGCTCAGAGACAGGCAACAAAGGATGCCGGCAGAATCGCAGGACTTGAAGTGAAGAGAATCGTCAACGAGCCAACTGCAGCTGCTCTTGCGTACGGATTCGGCAAAGACAGTTCCAAGGACGAGATCATTGCAGTATATGACCTTGGCGGCGGCACATTCGATATTTCCATTCTTGAGCTTGGAGACGGTGTCTTTGAGGTAAAGAGCACAAACGGTGATACCCACCTCGGCGGTGACAACATCGACCAGATGCTTATCAACTGGATGGTGGACAGTTTCAAGAGTGAGACAGGAATTGACCTTACAAAGGACAAGATGGCTCTCCAGAGACTGAAGGAAGCTGCGGAGAATGCAAAGATCGCTCTTTCTTCTTCACAGAACACTGACATCAATCTGCCGTTCATCGCTGCTGATGCAACAGGTCCGAAAAACCTGCAGATGTCACTTTCACGTGCGAAGTTCGAACAGATGATCGCTCCGATCATTGAGAAGACAAAGACTCCGTGTCTGAACGCTCTCAGGGATGCCGGCATCACTGCAGATGACATTGACGAGGTTATCCTTGTAGGTGGTTCAACAAGAATCCCTGCTGTTCAGGAGCTCGTAAAGCAGCTCTTCAAGAAAGAGCCTCACAAAGGCGTGAACCCGGATGAGGTTGTTGCTGTGGGTGCCGCAATTCAGGGCGGTATTCTCAAGGGTGATGTCAAGGACGTCCTGCTTCTCGATGTCACACCGCTTTCACTCGGTATCGAGACTCTCGGCGGCGTGAATACAAAGCTCATTGAGAGGAACACCACAATTCCTACAAAGAAGAGCCAGATCTTCTCAACCGCAGCAGACGGACAGACAGCAGTTTCCATTCACGTCCTGCAGGGTGAGAGAGAGCTTGCAAGCCAGAACAGGACACTTGGCAAGTTTGATCTTGTCGGAATTCCTGCAGCACCGAGAGGAGTTCCTCAGATTGAGGTCACTTTCGATATCGATGCGAACGGCATTGTGCACGTAAGTGCAAAGGATCTTGGCACAGGTAAGGAACAGAAGATCAGGATCGAGTCTTCTTCCGGTCTCTCTGAATCCGAGATCGAGAAGATGGTCAAGGATGCAGAGGCCCATCAGGCAGAAGACAAAAAGCTCAGGGAGACTATCGAGGCTAAGAACAATGCAGAGAGTGTTGTGTATGCAACTGAAAAGGCTCTGAAGGATTACGGCGATAAGGTGTCTGAAAGCGAGAAGAGCAAGATTGAGGCTGCTCTCAAGGAGCTCAAGGATACACTTGCTGATTCCAATGCTTCTGCAGAGGAGCTGAAAGCCAAGACAGATGCTGTACAGCAGGCATCAATGGAACTTGGTCAGAAGGTATATGAGGCTGCACAGGCCCAGCAGCAGGCTGGCTCTTCCTCCACAGCCGGAAATACATCTGATACAGGTGCTTCTTCTTCCGGCAATGCAGGTGATGATGCCGTAGATGCGGACTTTGAAGAAGTCAAGTAAGTATAAGCTCAATCGGGAGACAAGCATGCCGGGTGATACTATCCGGCATGTTTTGTAAGGGGTAATAAATGGCAAAACGTGATTATTATGAGGTGCTCGGGGTAGGAAAGAACGCAACAGAGGAGGAAATAAAGAAAGCCTACCGTAAAATTGCAATGGCAAACCATCCTGACACCCATCCAAATGATAAAGATGCTGAAGAGCGTTTCAAGGAGGCCAGTGAGGCTTATGAGGTTCTCTCCGACAAGACCAAGAGACAGAACTATGACCAGTTCGGTTTTGCAGGTGTTGAGGGAGGTGCTGGAAACTACTCCAACGTCTACAGGGATTTCTCCGATCTCTTCTCAGGCGGCGGATTCGGCGGTTTCAGCGATATCTTCGATTCATTCTTCGGAGGCGGTTCATCCCGCTCCCGTTCCCGTTCTTCCGCAAATGTCGTACGCGGCTCTTCGCTTCAGTACACTGCCACGATTTCATTCAAGGATGCTATTTTCGGAACCAAGGTTGATGTCTCATACTCACATGATGATGCCTGTGATACCTGCCACGGTACAGGAGGTACAGGTTCTAAGACATGTCCCACCTGCCATGGAACAGGTCAGGTCACACGTGGTAACGGGTTTTTCCAGATGGCCTCAACCTGTCCTACATGTCAGGGGCGCGGTCAGGTCATAGACAATCCATGTTCCACATGTCACGGAACCGGACTCAAGAAGAAAAGCGAGAAGCTTTCCGTGACAATCCCGTGTGGTACAGAAGATGGAACCAAGCTTGTGCTCAGGGGAAAAGGCAATGCCGGCCCCAACGGAGGTCCTGCCGGGGATCTTATTGTTTTCGTGCGTGTGCAGGATGATAAATACTTTGTCAGGGAAGGGCGTAATGTCTTCCTGCAGGTGCCGATTTCGTTCACTCAGGCAGCCCTCGGCTGTGAGATTGAGGTTCCTGTCGTGGATGGCGGAAAGGTGAGGGTTTCAATTCCTTCCGGCATACAGTCCGGAAAGAGTCTGAGACTCAAGAACCGCGGTGTTCCTGCATTCAAGGGCAATCCTGATGACCGCGGTGATATGTATCTTACTGTTATTGTGGAAACACCGAAACACCTCGGTCTTAAGGCCAGGGGACTCATGAAGGAACTCGCATCGGCTCTCGGAGAAGACTCGTCGCCGACACCGGTGCCTTTTGAAAAATAAGACTAAGGGCCTCCTCAGACGGGGCCCATTTTTCATATATGTATGTCTGCTTGCCGGCAGTGTACAACACGGCAGCGCTTGACGCGTTGACGAAAGCTTCATTTACAGGTAGCGTTAGGCCATTATGGGTGAAAAAGTTTATGGATTCCATGCGATTGAGGAAGCACTGAAGAAAGCAGCTGCCGGCTCAACGCTTTATGTTGTACGTTCTGCCGGTGCGAGGGCTGCACAGCTTGAGCAGCAGGCTCGTTTCACAGGAAAAGTCGCCGTCAGAAAAGTCTCAAAACAGGAGCTTGAGAGAATGCTCCCCGGTACTGATGTGCGTGATGCCATTCTTGATATGGGAGGTCCGAGAAGGGGTGCCTCCAGACTCACTGAGGTTTCAGTCAGAGATTTCTGTTCTTCGCTTGAAGAAAACAGGGACTATCTCGTTCTTGTGCTTGACGGCATAACCGATCCTCATAACTTAGGAGCCATACTCCGTTCTGCTGATCAGTTCAAGGTTGACCTTGTCGTGATTCCCGAGCGCCGCAGCGTGCAGGCAAATGAAACAGTTGTGAAAGTATCATCAGGGGCTGCCCAGTATGTGAACATAGCGGTAGTCACGAATATCGCAAGGGAAATCGACACCTTCAAGGAAAACGGTTTCTGGGTGTACGGTGCGGATATGTCCGGCACCTCTTCATATGAAACCGATTTTGCAAAAAGGTCAGTGATCGTGATGGGATCCGAAGGGGATGGAATAAGCCAACTGGTGAGAAAAAAGTGCGACATCATAACAAGCATACCGATGGGCGGACATATAGATTCACTCAACGTTTCCGTCGCTGCCGGAATACTTCTTTATGAATTCAGGAGAAAACCCCGCTAATTCTCATTCTGTATCATGAAGGCATTTCCGATGTCCTCACGATACCAGGAACCTTCAAACCTGAATTTGTCCACATAACGGTAGGCATTGAGATTCGCTTCGCTTATTGTGTTTCCTCTGCCTACCACAGTGAAGCATCTTCCTCCTGATGTCACTATATCATCACCATTGCTGCCTTTTACCGCTCCGGTGAAGATGAGCGGAAGCTGAGACAGGGTATTGTAAAGAAGTATCGGGTTGACACTTTCAACCTTTCTTCCCGTAACCGGATTCATCGGGTAGTTCTCGCTTGCGATGACAACTGCAACAGTGCTTCCTTCCCGGAGTCTCAGGTTTTCCTTTGAGAGCCTGTCTTCCTTCATTGCTTTGAGCAGATCTATTATATCATTCTGGATCAGCGGTATCATGGCCTGAGTCGCGGGATCGTTGAAACGTATGTGGTAGTCCACGACCACAGGTATGTTGTTCTCGTTTACGATTATGGAAATCGTGAGCACACCTTTATATGAAAGCCCTTCAACCTTCATCCCGTATATTGTCGGTTCAATCACAAGCTCCCTTGCTGAACGTATGATCTCATCAGAAACGGGAATCGGACAGACGGATCCCATGCCTCCTGTGGGAATTCCCTTTTCTTCGCTTGTGTACATGTAGTCAGATGTGAGCGGAAGTGCAAGATATCCATTGTTGTCAATCAGAAGGGTTGCTGTGAGGTGCATTCCCTTCACATGCTCTTCAAGAAGCACCGGGCCACGCTCGAAGAGTCTGGAAGCGAAAGCGATCAGATCGTCAGTGTTGCTTGAATCAAGCATGATACGGCTCGGTGCAAGAGTATTTGATTTCAGTACGAAATGCTCGCCTTTATGGCGGTTGAGGAATTTTTCAAGAGCCGCGCTGTTTTCAAAAAGATTCCTGCGCGGGGTGGGGATGTTGTGCCTGTCTGTGAAGGCTCTTGCGAAATTTCTGTCAGCCTCAAGCTTTATTGCCCTGCGCGGAGCTCCGAATGTGGGAATGCCGCGCTCATTAAGATAATCGATAACGCCGGTGAACAGGGGAGCCTCCGTTCCTATGAATACGAATTCAATCCTGTTCTCGACACAGGCTTCATAGACCTCAACCGGATCTGAAGGATCAATAGAGCCCAGATTGATCGCAAACTGATCAGTTGCGACATTGCCAGGTGCAATGAACAGCTCGCTCAGATAGCTGCTTTGGGAAAACCACCATGCTATGGCGTGATCCTTTGCACCGGAACCGAGAATCAGAACTCGCATATAAACCCTCCTTGTCACAGATTGCGGCATGACCGCTTTATTTACATTTTAAAACCAAGGAGAGTGAAACTCAAACAAAATATTTTCTTTTTGACGGCATGGAAAGCTGACTGGAGCGGTATCACTCTTTCAGCTCATCCATTGCCCTCCGGTAATCCTCATAGCTTGATGCCGTGTTTATGAGCTGCTTTGCCCTGCTTGCACCTTTTATGCCTTTTACATAGCCCACTGCATGTTTCCTCATGTCCCTGCAAGCCGTTTCACTGCCGTACCAGCTGATCATGTATGACAGGTGGGTCAGAAGGGTTTCTGTCTTTTCCTCAAGAGTAGGAGAGAAATCATTTCCTTTCACAGCCTCAGCTGCCTGTCTGAATATGAAGGGATTGCCGATTGCACCGCGTGCGAACATCACACCGTCACAGCCGCTGGTCTTCATGACCTCAACTGCATCCGCACCGCAGAAAATATCGCCGGAGGCGAATATGACCACATCTTTGTCCCTGAAATGATCTTTGAGGTGCTTTATATGGCTCCAGTCGGCACTTCCTGAATAAAGCTGGCTTCTTGTCCTTGCGTGCAGAGTCAGCATTGAAGCACCTCCATCGTAACAGGCATCGGCGAATTCAATGTAGTTGATCGATGATGAATCCCATCCCAGGCGGAATTTCACGCTTACAGGCACATCCGTATTCTCTGTGAGAAATGATACGATGCGGTTTATCTCGTCGGGATTTCTCATCATTGCAGATCCTGCACCGGTTTTCACAACCTTCGCAACAGGGCAGCCGCAGTTTATGTCTATCATTGTCGGCCGGTACCGGAGAAGTCTGTCCAGACAGCGTCCGACAGGATCCAGTGAAGGTGCGAAAATCTGTATGATGAACTGGTCCTCTCCGTCATAGCGGCGCAGAAGATCCTCGGTTTTATCACTGCCTCTTGCCAGTCCTTCCGCACTCACCATTTCACTTACCGCACAGGATGCTCCCCATTCACGTGCGATTCTTCTGAATGGAGCATCGGAATAACCTGCAAGCGGTGCAAGAAAAAAAGGGGAGGAAAAATTAAGATTCCTGATTTGCATGTTCCCTGTATACATCAAAAGCGTAATTGTTGTGAAGCCTTGAAAGCTGACTCATCATGTGTTAATTTTCTTTTTATATGAAACAGAAAAGATATAACAGTGAGGAATTCGCCTACGTATATGTGGTAAAGAATCCTTCATATAATGATATAACACTGGCGGCATGGGACTCTGTTCTTTATGCCGGCACTCCGGTCATCTATGATACGCGTTACGGCCTGGATCTCGGTTTTGTTCTGGGCCCTGCGCCTCAGCCGGACGGAAGGGAAAGTGCGGGTGATGCCAGTGTGCATGGTGCCTGTCTGCACTTCGGCACTGAGGCAGAAGAGGCGGCAGAGGAAGAAGCGGATCTTTCAAGCCGTGATGTGCATCAGTGTGAATACTGCATGGGCTGTCAGGTTGCAAAGGAACCTGAGAAGATAAAGGTCGAAGGGGACGTGCCATGGCTTGATCATCTGGCAACGCCTTCCGAGATGGCAAAATACAATGAGAACAGTGCCAGAGAGGAAAGGGCAAGCAGCATCTGCAAGGAAAAGATAGCAAAACATGGTCTGAACATGAAGCTCATCACAAGTCATTTTCTTCTGGGAGAGCCGAAGGTGATATTCTTCTTCACGGCTGACGAGCGGGTTGATTTCCGTGATCTTGTCAAGGACCTTGTTGCGGTTTTCAAGATGAGGATAGAACTGCGTCAGGTGGGAGTGAGAGATGAAAGCCGGCTTATCGGAGGGCTTTCCGTGTGCGGCAGGGATTACTGCTGCCATTGCATAACCGACAAGATGCAGCCTGTATCCATCAAGATGGCAAAGGAGCAGAACCTTTCGCTCAATTCCATGAAGATATCAGGGCCGTGCGGCCGTCTTCTGTGCTGTCTTGCCTATGAATATGACTATTATGTGGAAGAAAAGGCTAACATGCCGCCTGAGGGAACTAAGATAAGGATCGACCATGATCTGTGGAGAGTGAGTGAAGTCAATATTCTCTCCCGCCAGGTTGTCCTCAGTGCCAGCGAGAACCGTACTCTCTATATTCCTTTTGAGGAATTCTACTATGATGAGGAGAGCGCTCACTGGTGCGTCAACGAAGAGTATCAGGACGATCTGTTCAGCCCTGACTAAACAAATACTATTTTCTTAAAATATTGTATTGACCGAACTTAGGCTTTATGATAGTTTACATAATCGCAGTCCTGAGACTGCCTGAAAAAATTAATGAAATTTCTATTATATAGAAACGGAGGAATAGCGTGTCTAATAAATCTGCTGAAAAGAGAGAACGCCAGAATGCAAAGCGCAGAATGCACAATCGTCAGGCCAAGAGTACAGTTCGTACAGCAATCAAGAAGTTTGATGCTGCGGTAGCGGCAAAGGACAAGGCTGCTGCACAGGAAGCAATGGCTCTCAGCTTCAAGCTTCTCGATACTGCTGCCGGCAACGGTGTTCTTCACAGAAACACTGCAAGCAGGAAGAAATCCCGCATGTATAAAGCTTTTGCAAAGCTTGCCTGATTTATTTTTTCGTGGGGTAAATAAATTTTTTTAACTTTCTCAGGAGAAATGAACATGGAAGATAAATTGACAAAAGCCGCGATGATTGAGAGCCTGCACAACAAGCTCGGTCTCTCCCGTACAGATATTCATGAAGTCATCGATGAACTTTTCGAAGAGATCAAGGACGGTCTCAAAGAGGATCGCGTGATTGAGCTCAGAGGATTCGGAACATTTGAGATCAGAACCCGCAAAGGCCGCGAGAAAGCCCGCAATCCGAAGACCGGTGATCTTGTTTCCGTTGAGACACACGGAGTTGCGATCTTCCGCCCTGGCAAGGAGCTGAAAGATGCAGTATGGAATCTCAGGGATTCCAGTTCCAAAGATTTTGAATAATTGTCGGAGCATTCATTGAAGAACTATTATGTCAGAAGAGGCCTCAGAACTTACTGTTCTGAGGTTTTGGTTTTAATTATAAGTGCTTTCATTCTGTCTCTTGCCTTTCCGGGGTTTGTGACAAGCTCCGGCTGGGGATGGATTGCATTCTTTGCCCTTATTCCGGTATTTGCAGTGATAAAGAACACCAGCTATAAAGCCGTGTGGGCATACGGATTTTTCTTCGGTGTCATATTCTACTGCTTTTTCAATTACTGGCTGCCCGGCTTCCATCCCGGAGCGATATATATAGTCACAGTCATAAAGGGAGGGGAAATGATGCTGCTTTTCCCTGCCCTGAAGATTGCCGCAAGCGCATTCAAGAGGTATGCCTTCATACCTCAGGCCTTCATATGGGCCGCCTACGCATATCTTTCGCAGAACTGGTTCGCCGGCTACCCGTACGGTACGATCTGCTATGCCCTTTATGAATATCTTCCTCTCATCCAGATCGCTGATATCACGGGAATATGGGCAATCATAATAATGATGATCCTTCCCCAGGCATGGCTCGGCTATTATTTTGCAGGCGTGTTTTCCGGTTCAGATGCGAATATTCTCCATTACTCCAAAAAGAGTATTGCTTTCATTACAGTCTATGCCGTTCTTTTCGCACTGTGGTTCGGATACGGAATCGTTTCAATAAAAGCTCAGGAAGAAAGAGTTCCGGACAGATACTGGAAAGTCGCCACTATCCAGCATAACCATGATTCATGGGAAGGCGGCTATCAGACGTATCTTCAGAATTTCAACAACCTGAGACGCCTTTCCCTTGAGGCGCTGCGCTATGATCCAGACATCGTGGTGTGGTCAGAGACCGCATTCGTTCCTTCTGTCTGGTGGCATATGAACTATTCATACGAAGGGGTCGGAAACACTATCGGAAACAGAGAGACAGCAGAGCTTGTACGGCGTTTCGTCTCTTTTGCAGAGGAGCTGGACAAACCTCTTCTCACCGGAAATCCGCGCGGTGTGCTCAAGGATGAAAGCAAGCCTCCTATAGATCCTGTGACAGGAGAACTCAACAGAACTGATTACAATACAGTCATTCTCTTTGATGATGGAACGATAAAGCAGAGTTATGCGAAACAACATCTTGTACCTTTCACAGAGCACTTCCCGTATAAGGACAGCATGCCATGGCTTTATGACATCCTGGTGTCGCTTGATTTCAACTGGTGGGAGAAGGGTGATGAGCCCGTTGTCTTTGACAGTGACGGAGTGAAGTTCTCGACACCTATCTGCTATGAGGATGTGTTCGGAGACATCTCCGCCGATTTCGTGAGAAACGGTGCCGATCTGATCATCAACATGACAAATGACAGATGGTCCGGGTGTGCCGAGGCTGCCACACAGCATGCGGCCATTGCGACATTCCGCTCTGTCGAAACCCGCAAGACGATGGTGAGAAGCACAAACAGCGGTTACACCTGCATGATCCTTCCAACCGGAGAGATCGTTGATCCTGTCGAGCAGTTCAAGATGACCTACCACATCTATGACGTGCCTGTGTATGAGACGAAGAGTGCCGATGATTTGACATTCTATGTAAAGCATACCGATCTCTTTGCCTATATCTCGATTGGAATTGCAGCTTTATCGGTTGTCTCAGGACTCTGCATGATTGTTTATGGCAGGTTTTCTCATAAGAAGGACATGAAGAATGTATAAGGCTGCACTCATACTTATAGGAACGGAAATCACACGGGGTATCATCCAGGATAAGCACTCACAGCTTGTCGGAAAGAATCTGACATCCATCGGCATCCATATGAGTCAGATAGCCGCAGTGCCTGATGACGGTACAATTGAGGGGATTCTTTCTGCCATAGTCAGGAAAAATGATATCGTGATCATCACCGGCGGACTCGGGCCCACCAGTGATGACATGACAAGGCAGTGCATCGCAGATGTTGCCGGCAGTCCCCTTGAAGTGAATGAGGACAGCTGGAATGACCTTAAGCTGAAACTCGGTGACAGGCTCATTGGCGCGAATGAGAAACAATGTTACATTCCCCGCGGCTTCACCAGGATAAAAAACAGCAATGGCACCGCAGACGGATTTTACGGCAGGACTCAGGAAGGCTGCCTTATAATCTCTCTTCCCGGGCCTCCTGGGGAGATGAGCCCGATGTTCGAGGATGTCGTGATGCCTCTTCTCTCGCAGCTTTCAGGACACGGGGAAGAGGAAAGAAGGGAGTATTCCTCCTTCATCATAGCTGAGGCAAAGCTTGAGGATCTCACGCATCAGATCAACCCGTCTCTCAACTGGGCAACCCGGTTTCAGGACTACAAGATATCCCTGTATCTGTCGGGCGGCAGCGAAAAGGAGATGGATGATGCCGTCAGTGAACTGAGAAGAATGTGCGGCAGTCAGCTCATTGCCGACGGATGCACATCTTCTCTTGAGCTTCTTGCTGGTCTTCTCAGGGGACAAGGACTGTCCCTGTCCTGTGCGGAAAGCTGTACCGGCGGACTTGCATCTGCAATGCTGACGCATCTGGCGGGCTCTTCCTCCTATTTCTGCGGCTCAGTCGTGAGTTATTCGAATGAGGTCAAGGAAAATGTTCTCTCGGTGAGAAAAGAGACAATAGAAGAGCATGGAGCTGTAAGTGTGGAATGTGCAGCCGAGATGAGTGAAGGCGTCCGCCGCCTTACCTCAAGCGACTTCTCATTCTCCATCACAGGCGTTGCCGGTCCCGGCGAGAGTGAGGCTAAAAAAGTTGGCACTGTCTGCTTTGCATTCTCCGGCAGAGGCAGGAAGACACAGTCTGTATGTCTCCATTTCTCCTCATGGGGAAGGGAATCAGTGCGACGCAAGAGCGTAAATGCCGCCCTAATTCTCATGAAAGAATTCATCGAATGTAATGATATTGCCTCTGTAACTGAAGGCTGGGCATATATTTAATTACATACTGGCTCATGCAGGAAGCAGAAGAGGAACTGACGTTTTCCTTCCTGTAGTCTTGTTTCCCCATGTCTTTTTTCAAATAATTCTTGAAACAAAAGCGGACATGGTGTATAAACTGAGGTGTGAGCCGGTATGAGTCCGGTTCTTATTCAGCAATAATAAATCCATACAGATTATATTTTCCTGATAATACATAAAAACAGACGAATCTTTATATAATTTTGGAGTTTACCAGGTGTCCTCAGACGAATTGTTTGAAAGTGAAGAACAGGCAGGTAATGAAAACGCAGCTGCCAGAAAAGTCAGGGTAGTGCGCAAAACTCGCAGCGTGAAAGTCAAAGTGAAGGCAAAAGACGAAGAATCTTCGCAGAATGAAGAGGCCAGAAGTGCAGATGAAGCTCCGGCTCCCCGCAGGAGAGGCAGAAAGCCCAAGGCTCTGAAAATGAGCCGTAATGAGGATTCCACTGCCGATCTTTTCCCTTCTGTCGAAAACGGAAGCCCTGCTGAGGCCGATGTGCCGGTTACAGCAGCCGGTTCCGATGTGCAGATGGTTGAAAAGACTGTGGAAGCGCCATCAGATACAGCAATGCAGACTGTTGCGGAAAACACTGTGGAAAGTGAAACTCCTGTACAGGCTGCAGAAGCCTCCGCTGAAGAGACTGCGGCAGAGGAAAGCCAGAGTCAGAGTGGTGCAGAGAGAAAGAACCGCTATTCAAAGTTCCAGAAAAAAGGAAAGAAGGGTGACAAGATTCAGAAACAGAGTGAGCCGGCCGTTCCGGATGTGAATCTGGATGAGAACCCGGACGCGCCGAAACTTTTCATTTCCGATCTCACTGTTCTTCCTCTTGATACCCTGCGTTCCCTTGCCCGTGAGAAAGGCATAAGCGAAGACACTATTCTTGACTGCCGCAAACAGGATCTCATCCGTGAGATGGCCAAGCTGCATGCCGCTTCCGGCGGTGCACTGATGACTGAAGGCGTGCTTGAGGTGCTGAGCGAGGGATATGGCCTCATAAGATATGCCGTAAACAGCTATATCGGCGGCACAGAGGATGTATACGTTTCCCACAACATGATAAAAACATGCGGTCTTAGAACCGGAGATACCGTTTACGGTCAGGTCCGCTCCCCGCGCGATAACGAAAGATTCATTGCTATGATCCGTGTCATAACAGTGAACGGACTGAGTGCCCAGGAATCGAAACTCCGTGTTCCTTTCGATTCCCTCACTCCGCTTTTCCCGGATGAGAAGCTTCATCTCGAGTATCCGTCGGACCCGGAACATCCGGAGGAGATGGATATCTCCACAAGAGTGGTCGACCTTTTCTGTCCGATCGGAAAAGGGCAGCGTTCTCTTATCGTTGCACCTCCGAGAACGGGAAAGACTGTTCTCATGCAGAAGATTGCCAATGCGATCACCACGAATCATCCTGAAGTCAAGCTCATAGTCCTGCTTATTGACGAACGTCCGGAGGAAGTCACCGACATGAGACGCAATGTGAAGGCTGAAGTTGTCGCTTCCACATTTGATGAGCAGGCATCACGCCATGTCCAGGTTGCCGAAATGGTGATAGAAAAGGCAAAGCGTCTTGTGGAACTGCATCAGGATGTGGTCATACTTCTTGATTCGATCACCCGTCTTGCACGTGCTTACAACCAGACTGTTCCGGCCTCAGGCAAGATCCTTTCCGGCGGTGTTGATTCAAATGCGCTTCATAAGCCAAAGAGATTCTTCGGTGCCGCGAGAAACATAGAGAACGGAGGCTCTCTCACAATCATATCGACAGCGCTGATTGAAACCGGCAGCCGCATGGATGAAGTCATTTTCGAGGAATTCAAAGGTACCGGCAACAATGAGATCGTGCTTGACAGGCGCATGGCTGACAGCCGCAAGTTCCCCGCAATCAATCTGAAGAAGTCTGGAACACGCCGTGATGATCTTCTCCTCACCAAGGATGAGCTCGCCCGTCTCTGGCTGCTCAGGAATGCGGTGTCGAATATGGATGACAATGACATGTCTGTGTTCTTGATTGACAAGATGAGGAAAACTCATAATAATAAGGAGTTCCTGAGTTCTATGAGCGCAAGTGCCGTCAGCAGTGCTTCGTTTACGGCCAGTTCATACTATAAATGATGTCAGGCGTTCTGTGAAAGCAGAATGCATTATGATAGATGATAAGGAGAAAAGAAAATGAAGAAGGACATTCACCCGGACTATCAGCTTCAGGAGATCAAGTGCTCCTGCGGCAACGTGATCAAGACAAAGTCAACAGCCAAGAATCTCACCGTTGAAATCTGTTCTGCATGTCACCCGTTCTTTACAGGTACACAGAAGCTTGTCGACTCAACAGGACGTGTTGAGCGCTTCAACAAGAGATACGGCAGAAAGAACTGAAAACTTAAAGATTGCAGAGACAGCGGTTGCAATTCACATGCTCCGCTGTTTTTTTATGATTTTGCGCCTGTGAATTCATGTTTGCATAAAAACCGCAGGACGTATTAGAATTGTAAATAAAAACGAAGAGGGGATGAGATGGAGAAAGTAGCAGCATTCCATGAGCTGAACTACAAGAAAAAGGTGGAAGTCCTGGCTCAGGTGCCGGGAGTCGTGACGCTGATGGGCGCATTCTCGGACTTCTGCAACGGATACTGCATTGCCGGCACTGGCGCTCTCGGTCTCAGGGTGGCAATGTCCGCCAGAGACGATAACCTTGTACGCGTTTATGATGCGACCAAAAGTGACAAGAAACACTTCAACCTGAATTCACTGAAGTACAGAAAAGAGGATAGGTGGGCAAATTACGTCAAGGCTGTGTTCTCGATTCTCAGCGAGGAAGGAGTCACATTTCCTCACGGTTTTGACATCACCCTTAAAGGTGCTCTGCTTTTCTGTGATCAGCTCACGGTCTCATCTGCTGTCATAATGGGCTGCCTGATGGCGGTGGACAGTGCGCTTTCCCTCTCTCTCGGCAAGAAGGACCTCATAAGACTTTCCTATCGTGCGGCAACGGCATATTGCAGTGTTCCCATAAGATTCCGTGATCTTGTGACTCTTCTGTATGCGCAGAAAGGCAAAGTCCTCTATTTTGATCTCCAGAGCGTTTCATATGAACTTATCGACTGGCCGTTCACCGGAAGTCAGTATGGCATGATCCTTGATCCGTCCCTTCCTCCGCAGATTCTGCGCGAGGAGCTGGAAGAGAAGAGAATTGATGCCAGACTGTGCTGCAAGGAACTCAAGAAAAGACTTCCGTCCGATTACAAACTCAGAAATTACCCGGTGAAAGATCTGAAGAGCCATATCATAAAGGATCTTGATGAGCATGTTCGTCATACCTGCGAGTATGTGATAACCGAAAGCCAGATCGTACAGAAAGGCTGCAGTGCGATAAAGGAGAAAAAAGCAAGATCATTCGGACGTTACCTCAATGATCTGTATATTGGAATGAGGGACGTTTTTGATGTAACATGTCCGGAGGTGGACTGGCTGATCAAGAGAGCCGGAGAGGCAGACGGAGTTTACGGCGCTTCATATGTCAGCAACGGTGCTTCCGGGTCAATCTTCATGATACTTGAAGAGGACGGGGAGGCTGCCATAAAGAGCTGCATGGATGAATTCAAGAGAATCTTTGATTTCACGCCTGAGACAAGACCTTTCAACCCCGGCGGTCCCGCAGCGGTCCTGAAGGATTTCGATGAAAATACTGCTGGTCAATGATGACGGATATTCAAAAGAAGGAATAAAAGTGCTCGACAGGGCACTGAGCAGTGCCGGACATGAAGTCTGGGTTGTAGCTCCTTCCTCAAACAGGTCGGCGCAGAGCCATTCCATGAGCCTGAAAGGGGTGCTGGAAATGACAGGTTTCGCCCCGGAACACTATCACTGTTCGGGTTCTCCTGCCGACTGCATCCTTTATTCGCTAAAGGGTGGTCTTTTTCCATCCCTTCCCGATCTTGTCGTCTCCGGGATAAACTACGGCTATAACTGTTCAAGCGACATACTGTATTCCGGCACCTGCGCTGCTGCCTGTGAAGCCGTGCTCCAGGGTACGAGGGGCATCGCACTTTCACATGAGGCGGATGAGAACGGCCGTTACGAGTTCGAACGCGTGTGTGCCTTTTTCGTCAGGAATCTTGAGAAGCTTTATTCCCTTACAGGGGAAGACAGCTATCTTAATATCAATTTTCCTCCTCATTTCAGAGAGGAGGTGGAATATGCCTCAGTCGGGCGCATTTTCTATCATGACATTCCCGAAATAATAGAGGAGAAAGACAGTAAGAAGCTCCTGCGCCTCAAGCCCGGTGCCGTCAAGAGGGATCTCACATCGCAGGGTATCAGGACGGACATTGAGATATGCATGGAAGGCAGGATATCCCTTTCAGTTCTGAAAGTGAATCCTCAGGTCGATATGGATGTGCGTCCTGCTGTGACGGAGCTCTGCCTCTCATGAAATGGTGGGATGATATATGCACGGGCTGCGGTCTGTGCTGTCATGAGAAAGTGAAGGTTGCCCCGCGTTCATATGTTCTTTATCTCAACAGCCGTTGCGGTTTCCTCTCCGATGACAATAAATGCACGGTATACGATGAGCGCTTTGAGAAATGTCCCTCATGCAGGAAAATGACACTCTTCCGCGCTGTTTTTGCCTCATGGCTCCCTCCTTCCTGCGCGTATGTCAGATGGGCAGAGAAACACCACATAAGATTTGCCCGCCGCTGTGAGTGGACATGCGAACTTGACGAGCTGTGATAATAGCTATAATTTTAAATCGCTTCACGGCATTTTTCAGGAGATATTATGTCAACGATATATATGGATAACAATGCGACCACCCAGCTTGCACCGCAGGTTGCCTCCATCATGGCTGACAACCTTGCGCTGTACGGCAATGCATCATCAATGCATGAGCTCGGCCGCAATGCATACAGCGGAATCGACTGGGCGAGAAAGATGTGTGCCTCTCTCATAGATGCAGAAGAGGACGAGATTTATTTCACAAGCGGCGCCAGCGAATCGAACAACACGGTCTTCAACACCATGAGGGATATCATAGACTCGGGAAGCGTTAGAGACAGGATCATCACGACCACGGTAGAGCATCCGTCAATCATGGAAGAGGTGAAATACCTCAAGGAGAAAGGATATAAGATTGACCTTGCTCCGGTTGACGCGACAGGAATGGTGAAGGTGGACGAGCTTGAGAAAATGCTCGGCAGTGATGTCCTTCTTGTAAGTGTCATGACAGGCAACAATGAGACCGGAACCATCCAGCCTGTCAGCCAGATAAGCGCACTTGCACATGCTGCGGGTGCTTTCATGCATTCTGATGCCACCCAGGCGATCGGCAAGATTCCCGTCAGCGTCAGGGACATGGATCTTGATTATCTGTCGATGTCTGCCCACAAGTTCTATGGACCTAAAGGCATCGGCGTCCTGTATGCAAGAAAAGGCAAGGCTCTCACTCCGTTTGTCCACGGCGGACATCAGGAGAAGGGATTGCGGGCCGGAACCTACAACAACCTCGGCATAATCGGCATGGGGGAAGCTGCACGCCTTGCAAAGGAAGACATACAGAAGGAACATGATCATCTCTGGATGCTGAGGGAAAGGCTCAGAAACGGAATTGAGAAGAATGTACCTGACGTTGTCATCAACGGAAACCAGGAGCACTGTCTGCCGGGTACTCTTAATGTGTCTTTCCCCTGTGCTGAAGGCGAGTCAATCCTTCTGTATCTCGATATGGAGGGAATTGAAGTCTCCACCGGTTCTGCCTGTGCAACCGGAAGTCTTGAGCCGAGCTATGTTCTGCTCGCCTGCGGACTTGATGTCGAACTTGCGCACGGGTCCATCCGTTTCTCGCTCGGCCGGTATAATACGGTCAGTGATGTTGATACCGTAATAGAAAAACTGCCTGCGATCATAAAGAAAGTCAGGTCAATGTCAACAAGGAAGGTGTGATATGGAAAACAAGAGTTTTGTGGCCCAGTGGGTCTATACCGATACAGTCAAGGATCATTTCATGAATCCGAGGAACATCTGGAAGGATGATGAGGATTTTTCTGCGGACGGGACGGGAGAGGTCGGCTCTCTTGCCTGCGGCGACCAGATGAGGGTAGGCATAAAGGTGAAAGACGGGAAGATAAGCGATCTCAGATGGCTCACATACGGCTGTGCAAGTGCCATCGCATCAACATCAATGATGAGTGAGATGGCTATCGGAATGAGCCTTGAGGATGCCTACCATCTCACTCCTGATATGATAACCAGCGCCCTCGGAGGCCTGCCCGAACACAAGTTCCACTGCTCTGTGCTGGGAGACAAGGCACTCAGGGCAGCCATTGATGACTACCTTGAGAAAAACGGTCTTCCCAATCCGTACAAGAACAGTACTGCGAAGATCCTGTGCGAATGCAAGGGAGTGACTGATGTCCAGATCGAGGAGCTCGTCAAGAGCGGCAAATGCCTCACCTTTGAAGCCCTGAGCGCCGAGACCGGCTGCTCAACCGCCTGCGGCAAATGCAAGAACAGGATCATCGAGGCTCTTGAAGAGTTCAGGCATATCTACAGCAAGTAATCACAGTTTATGGCAGCAAGTATATTCAGGGATGAAGTCAGGGACGTGCTTTTCAGAAAGGCACGCCAGTGCACGAAGAAAAATGAGGTTGTCAGGGTATCTCCGGCAGGTGAATGGGATCCTTCACGGCTGAAGAAGCTGCGCTCATCCCTGCATATCTCACAGGCAGTGCTTGCAGATATAATGGGGGTGAGCAAAGCCGCTGTGATCGCATGGGAACATGGCGTGAACATCCCCTCCGGGGCCTGTGCCCGCCTCCTTGATATCCTATATGCCTATCCCGATATCCTGCTGGAAGCCGGGGTGGTCACGATACATGAAGTCGAGAGGAGAAAATACCGGCCGCGCTCAGGAAAGGAGAAGACTGATGGAGTATAAGAGCTTTTATGATTCTCCTGTCGGCCGGATTGTGATGGTCAGCGACGGTAATGCGCTGTCATACCTCGGCTTTGATGAGCAGAGATTTGAAAATCCTGTTCTTCCTTCCCTTATCGAAAAGGAAGACCTTTCTGCAGTCTCTCTGGCGAAAAAGTGGCTGGACATATATTTCAGCGGCAAAGATCCCGGGTTCTGTGTACCTTTATCACTGAAAGGCACGACATTTCAGAAGACCGTATGGGAAATCCTTCTCACGATTCCATTCGGCACCACCGTCTCCTATTCATATGTGGCTTCTCATGCAGCTGAAAGACTCTCAAAAGACAGAATGTCATGCCGTGCAGCAGGTTCTGCTGTCGGACACAATCCTGTCTCAATAATTGTCCCCTGCCACAGGGTTGTGGGAAAGAACGGCAGCCTCACCGGTTACGGGGGAGGACTTGCAAGGAAGATGATGCTTCTTGAAACTGAAGGCATCGACACTTCAGTTTTCAGCATGCCGCGTCATTTCCGTGCCTTCAATCATATCGCTGATGATCTCATGCATTGATGGACACTGCTTCCCATAAGTTCTAATATTCATCTCATGGTTGTACGCTTGCTCGGACTTGGAGCTGTCGGCGCGCCGCTTGCCGTCAGACTTGCTCCTGTTTCATCATTCGGAATTCTCCTGTCTCGGGACAGGGTGGCAAAGTATGAAGCTGAAGGCTGCACTGTCAACGGAGTCCGTTACGACTTTCCCGTAATAACGGAAAAGGAAAGCGCGGATCTTATCATTATAGCCTGCAAGAATACTGATCTTTCAGATGCCCTGGATACGATTGCACCGCATGTAGGTGAAAACACGTGTCTCATGAGCCTGCTGAACGGTATTGAAAGTGAAAGGGTTCTCAGTGAACGCTTTTCACCCTCCAACGTGATCTATTCTTTCATCACGAATCTCTCTTCCGTAAGGGAAGGACGTAAGATAGACTGCTTCTCGCCGAAAGGCGGACTTGTCCTGTTCAACGAGAAAGACGGAAAGCCGAGCCGCCGCATTGACGCAATCGATGAGCTTTTCACCCGTGCCGGAATCTGGCATGAGATACCTCATGACATCATTCATGAGATGTGGTGGAAATTCGCTTTCAACATCTGCGTTAATTCCCTTTCCGCCGTGATGAACCTCACTTACAGCGATATGAACTCGAATGAAAGTTTCTACCGTCTTGTGAGGATGCTTTACAGGGAAATAAGAACAGTCGCCGCTGCGGAGGGTATAATCCTCTCTGACAGGGATGAGGAGAAATGTTTTGAAGTCCTGAGAAACATGGATGGCCCCGGCAAGACAAGCATGCTTCAGGACATAGAGGCTCACAGGGTGAGTGAGAACCGCTATTTCTCTCTTTCCCTTTCAGATATGGGCCGGCGGCATTCGATCGCCACGCCGCTGTGCGATTTCCTCTATCAGCTTGTGGAGGCAAAGTCAGATGCAGGAAAATCTTAACAAGGCACTTCTTTATGAAACCCTATACAGCCTTTCTTCCGGCAATGAGAAAAAGGCTTACGGGCTTTACTGTGATGTTGCAGCCGTATGCAGCGTCAGCCAGCCACTTTTCAGCATAATGAAGGAGGTTATGGGAGTCACAGGTCTTCCGGACACTGCGATAAGCAGTGCCTACAATACCGTGAAGCACAGCTTCGATTCCTATCCTTTCAATTATGAGATACTCAGCCGGGAGGATCCTCTTTTCCCTTCGTCTTTAAAGGATATCCATTTCCTCTATCTTTTCGGAAACACCTCGCTGCTGGAAGGAGAGAGGGTGACGCTCCTGGGCATGAGAGGGCCCACAGAGGATGCGCGGCTTGATGCCGTACATGCCGTAGGCGAACTCAAGAGTGCGGGCGTGACTCTCATGACAACGCTTGATACGGGACTTGATGCATATATCTCCCGCTATGCCTTCAACCAGAAACTCAGACAGATAGTGGTTCTTGCCTCTCCTCTGCACCAGTGCGTTCCCCAGACACAGCAGGATCTTATGGTCGGCATAGCTAACTCTGGACCTCTTGGGCTTCTTGTCTCGCCATTTGCGCCGTGCCGCAGGGCCCAGAAGTGGTTTACCGTTCCCCGCAATGACGTGCTTGCCGCATTGAGCCGCACGATTGTCATAATAGAGGAAAAGGACGGGGGGCCACTGTGGAAACTCTGCGCAAAGGCAGGAGATGCGGGCTGCCGGATCATGATCGCGAACACCTGTGCTTCCAATCCGCTTTATTCCTATGCCGCCGCCTTCGTGAGCCGGGGTGCATCGCTTTACAGGAAGAATGATCTGAAGAAGATGTTCTCATCTGCCCAGGAGAGGAAAAGGGATAAGAAGAAAGATGACGGACAGCTTGAACTGTTCTGATGAAAATCATTATACTCTCAGAGACTGTTTTTAAAGGAAATTTGAATTATGAAGGCATTGACAGCAAACGAATTAAGAAAACTTTATATCGACTTTTTCGTCTCCAAGGGACATAAGCAGATCTCAGGGGCTTCCCTGATTCCCGAAAACGATCCGACCGTGCTTTTCACGACAGCCGGAATGCATCCGCTCGTACCATATATCCTCGGTGCCGAGCATCCTGCAGGCAAGATGCTTGTCGATTACCAGAAGTGTATCCGCACCGGCGATATCGACAGTGTTGGAGACCCGCATCACCTCACATTCTTTGAAATGCTCGGCAACTGGTCTCTTGGCGCATATTTCAAGAAGGAAGCCATCAGATACAGTTATGAATTCCTGACAAAGTATCTTGAGATAGATCCTGAAAAGCTTTCAGTAACCGTCTTTGCAGGCGATGAGAACGCTCCACGTGATGATGAGGCTGCCGAAGTATGGAAGTCTCTTGGCATCCCAGAGGAGAGGATTTACTTCATGCCCAAGGAAGACAACTGGTGGGGGCCTGCCGGAGAAACCGGTCCGTGCGGACCCGATTCCGAAATGTTCATTGACACAGGCCGTCCGGCCTGCGGTCCTGACTGCAAGCCCGGCTGTTCATGCGGAAAGTATTTCGAGATCTGGAACGACGTTTTCATGGGCTACAGGAAGGATGAGAACGGTGCCTACAATGAAATGGAGAGAAAGTGCATAGACACCGGCATGGGTATCGAGAGGACAATCGCCATCCTGCAGGGCAAGAAGAGCGTATACGAAACAGAGGTCTTCACTCCGATCATTGCGAAGGTTGAACAGCTGACAGGCAGGAAGTACGGCAGCAATGAGGATGATGACACTTCGATAAGAATCATCTCGGACCATATAAGGACAAGCGTTTTCATCCTCGGGGACCAGAGAGGAATGGCTCCTTCGAATGTCGGTCAGGGATATATCCTCCGCCGTCTCATCAGAAGGGCGGTGCGTCATGGAAGGAAGCTCGGTGTCGACCATGCATTCCTTTCCGATATCGCACAGGTGGTGCTCGATCTCTATCAGGATGCATATCCCGAACTGAAGGAAAGAAAGGATTTCATCTTCGAGGAGCTCAGGAAGGAGGAGGCGAAGTTCTCAGAAACCCTCGTCAAGGGCGAGAAGGAATTCGAGAAGATGCTTCCCAACCTTATGAAAGGAAACAGCAGAGTCATTTCCGGCCGTCTCGCTTTCAAGCTTTACGATACATACGGCTTCCCGATCGAGCTTACGCAGGAGCTTGCAAAGGAGCATGGCTTTACTGTTGATGTGAAAGGATTCGAGGAAGCTTTCCAGAAGCATCAGGAGATCAGCAGGGCAGGAGCGGAAGGTCAGTTCAAGGGTGGTCTTGCCGATCACAGTGAGGCTACTACGGCTCTTCATACCGCAACCCATCTGCTTCATAAGGCTCTTAGCGTTGTACTTGGCGGTTATGTGAAGCAGCTCGGCTCAAACATTACGGCTGAACGCCTCAGATTCGACTTCAATCATCCCTGTGCCCTTACAAAAGAGGAGCTCAAGAAGGTTGAGGATCTTGTCAACGAGCAGATTCAGAAGGATCTTCCCGTCACATGTGAGACCATGAGCGTTGATGAGGCCCGTGAACAGGGTGCGGTCGCACAGTTTGATGCCAAGTACGGAGAACTTGTAAAGGTGTATTCAATCGGCGATTTCTCAAAGGAAGTATGCGGAGGTCCCCATGTCGAGCATACCGGTACCATGGGACACTTCAGAATAGTGAAGGAACAGTCCTCCAGTGCCGGGGTGAGAAGAATAAAGGCCGTGCTTGAGAAATAATTAGCCGGATATGCCGGTTTTTGTGTATTGGTTTATATGGAACATGTAAAGACAATACTCAAGAACGGAATCAGGAATATCAATCTGGTTGCACCTGATGTGCGCTGCAGCAGCAGGGCGAAGGAGAGAATCCTCAGCTGCGGTTTCAAGGGCCTGACACTTATGGAAGGCCGTGAATGGAAAAGTGACAGCGGCTGGTGCAACATGGTATGTTACTCATCTAAGGACGAGGAGCTCATAACCTCGCATCTCCTTCTTATGAAGATCATCGGGCCGCACTGTCTGGACAGCAGATGCGCCCATGATTTTTATCATGAGCTCAGAACAGGAGATGTTCTGAATATTTCATCAAAATCGCTGATGCGCAGACTGGGCATCGGTTCATTCTACAAAACCCGCTCGATCATCGGAAGTTTTGCCACATCCGGTCTTTTCATTCCTGTTGAGGGGGAAAAAGGCCGGAGGGGGCTCATCCCGTATTATTACAACGGCAGTGATGTCAGGATTCTGGTTATCAGGCATCTTCTTTCCCTGGGATACGAAGTCACTTTCTCACCGACACTCATAAAAGCCAGACTCGGCTCCTCATTTCTTGCTGCCGGTGAGGATATTGATTCTCTGAACAGCATTCAGGAGCAAGTCTCCAAGATACTCATTTCTCCTCAAAGTCCTGTCATAAATTTTTCCGGTATCAGGAGCTATACGCTTTCCTCCTTTCTTTCCTGCAATGCATTTTCATGACACGTTTCGATCCTTGTTTCCGTCTTCCTTGGGTCAGGTTGGCCCTTAAAATGCCATGATGCATTCATGGTGTATCAGAATGACACGGAACGAGGATGGATGAGGTGGAAAAGGGAGGGGTGTTAAGGTCTAAATTCTTGTATCT
>CALXYO010000008.1 GCA_944393005.1 uncultured Spirochaetales bacterium
TCTCCTCCGTACGAAATTATCTCACAGCTAAAGGATTATTTTTCTATCCTTTTCTGTCTACTTTCAGAGTAGCAGCATGAGCATGATGGTACAATCTTTCTGGATTAGTTCAGGCTGCTTCGGAACCATGGAATGTGTCATATTCTCACTATCCCTTGTAACAAAAATGAAAAATTTCTCATGATAAACCTCTACAACAAGATGATACCATGATAGTATGGTATAAAGGGAGTCGGACATGAAAAAAAAATTGCTTATCACTCTGCTCATGATGATATCGACCATGCTATTCGCAGGCCCGTTCGGGATGGAGTTCGGATGGACACTGGAAGAGCTTGAGAATTCAGGGGCTTACGTTGAGTACATGAATACACAGCAAAACATCAAAGGATATCTTGTAGAGCCTCCACTGCCCCATTCTGAACTGCCTTTTTACGCTGTGTTCATAGATGATGAATATGGCTTATATCTGATCCGAGCGATATCAGATATCTGTTATTCCGAATATCCCATAAGGACTTCATATGACATGCTGAAAAGGCAGCTGACAGCGGTATATGGAGAACCTGAGGAATACGATGAGATTTCATGGAACAGTGACTGGAACGGCTCGGAAAACTTCATAAGATCGATATTATATGGTGACAGAGTGCTGGCAGCTGCATGGTTTCCACCGTATGAAGAAAATGGAGCAGAAGACATATACCTTGTCGTGATGGCGAATGAAAAAAATGAAGCTGTCGTTTGCCTTGAATATTACTCTTGGGACTATGATGCTGTCGAAATGAAATTCAATAACTCTGCAGCTTCTGTTCTCTGATAGCTCTCTAAATAGAATGTGGAATCAAATTCCAGCAATTTTTATGGCAATAGTTTGGTTCTTCTTCAACTTTCCGTAAAGAACCACTATTTCTTCTCATTGATTCAGTTCATCTCCATCCATTCTGTCAGAGCTCAATCCCACAGGAAAACGTGAAGAGCCCAAAAAGTGAAGTAATATCTTGCTTTATAGGGAAGCATTAAGATTAACAATGCCACGGCTTAGGCTTGTTCAGACATTCATTATAATATAAACAATTATGCTCACGCCTTTGATAATAGAAATAATACGTATACCAGTTTTAAAGATTTTGGAGTGGCAGGAATTTGACAGGAAAAATCTCAAATAATAGTGATAATTGACACAAAAAAATCGTCATAAAACAAATAATTGTCTTATAACGATTTATTCATCTCGTTAAAAATGTAATCATTCCCACTCTATGATACAGCTATGAAAAAACATAGTTTCACATGTTTTTTAATGCCTACAAACACCTTTTCTTATTTATATTATTCAGTTTATTTTGGGTTGCAACATCAAATGCTAGCATTTTGCTAGCACCGATGAATACGAAATTAAAATAAAAAGATCCGTAGTGAACAATATCGCAAAATTTTATTTTAACTCTTCTATATTCTATTATACGTGAATTCACAAAAATCGTCTATTGGAATACTTTAAAGAATTGAAGGTTATAACAAAATAGTAAGAGATTATCAAAAAATACGGCACATATTGTTGAGATTGAAAATGGCATGAAAGAATTCAAATAAGGAGAATAGGACAAATTTCATTTCCTACGAATTAACATTTCAATTTCCATCTTTGTGTCTTATTAAAACCAAGTACTCATGAGATAAAGAAAATATACATATAAATCGATTATCGTTCACAACCAATCAATAAAATGCAACAAAATTCTTGGCATTTTTAAGAAAATTATTTCCTTATGCTGTAAGGATTCCTTTTTGTACATATTATCTATTTCCCGTCAAAAACACACTGTTTTTACCATAAAACGGGCCAAAAACGTACCAGAGAAACATCGTGCAATTCCCAATAGGGTAAGATGTTATGAAGAGCTCGAGAAAAAATAAAAGAAAGGAGATATGACTTGATGCGTTTGATTATTCAACAATATTCATGACAGAGAAAAGAAAAGGACTTATAGTAATAAAGCAAGAGCGACGTATTTTTTTTGATAGGAAAATGGATAAAAAAGAGAAAGAGGAAATCATCCGAAATTTATATTGGGATTATGACATCGTCCCGGCAGACGTGCTGAAGCTTATAGAGCATCCCAATGAAGGAGATGAAGCCCAGTTAAGAAGGATCTTCATACGGGCATTCGAAAATCTCAGATGGCATGAGCTCGTTTCGCTTTTCGGAATCGACACCGTAGAGAAGCTATGCACAAACGAGACCAGAGAAGGTCTGAGAAAGGAGGCAAGGCAAAGATTTGACATCGCATGCGCAATACTACGAGGAGAACCTACACCCTCTTCAAGACAAGATACTGAAAACCGCAAACTCGCTCTCAAGCCCTTTTTATCTAACAGGCGGTACGGCTGAGACAACCATCCAGCTTAATGGCAAGGAGATTCCCGTGCGCATGAAGGCCATATTGCATTGCGATAAAAACTGGGGCATAGGGAAAAACAACAGCCTGATGTTCCGTCTGCCGAAAGACATGTCATTCTTCAGGCGCACTACAAAGGGCAAGACAGTGGTCATGGGAAAAAACACCCTTCTCTCCCTTCCCGAAGGAAAGCCTCTGAAGGACAGGACGAACATAGTCCTGAGCTCGTCTCTTGAGAAGGATGGAAAATCCGGATTCATCGTCGCTTCCAACCTTGAAGAACTCAAGGCTGTGTTATCAAGAATCGACAATGAGGAGATCTACGTGATCGGAGGAGCCATGACATACCGTCTGCTCCTGCCCTACTGCGATGAAGCGCTGGTCACGAAGGTGGATGCGGACGGGAACGCCGACGCATTCTTCGAGGATCTTGACAAGAATCCCTCATGGGAGCTCGTGGAAGAAGGGCCTCCTGAAAAAGACGGTGAATTCACAATACGATTCTACAGATACAAAAACAAGCAACCAAGAAAACTTTGAGAGAAAAGTTGAATCCGTCTTTTTAACATATATAGAACTAAAAGATTCCTTTTTCTTTGGACATTTCTTTTATCTGAGGAATTACAAGGTAAGGAGGAACACATGAACAAAAGAACAAAACAAATTATTCTTGAAGTTGAAAAGATTCTGGATGAAGATAATTCAATCGTTTTGGAACAAAAAGAAAGTTCAGAAATTCTAGAAACACTATTAAGCGTATTTCAATTGAAATAACCATAAAAAGGAAGCTCTTCTCCCAAAATCAGAGAAGAGCGTAAATCTTAAGAAAAAGGAAATCATTCTTTCAAATACTCCAGCATGCTCTCAGCGTCATCGAACGCAGGACTGAGATTCCGAGGGTTTTCAGCCTCCTTCAGCCTTTCCATGACAATCTCCTTCAGAGAGGCGGGCTCACTATCGAAAATCTCCTGAGACTGCTCGCTGTTTTCCTTATATTCTCTCCCCGATACATCGTTTTCCATATATCTCTTTCCTCTATCCCATATCATATCCGATACTTCGTAAACAGAACAATTCTGCAACGGCAGCAAATCCGATGATAAGCCAGTCCCACATGAATTATAATTACACAAAGGAGGCATATGATGGTTGACGAGAGCACACTTCCAAAATACCTGAGAATATCCATCGAGGAGTACGAGGAAAACAAGGACAATCCTCTCAGATGGGACATCTATGCCGATGATTTGTATGGAAGCATAAATTCAGCCCAGCATGACGGCGATATCACAAAACAAGAGGCTGATGAACTCAGGCAAAAGTATCTTGGACTCGAACCCAATCCCATCGTCTGATACGTTTATTGCTTGAGTAAAACATTATAAAACCATAAACGGAAATCAATATAATATAGTGCGGTATAGGGACAGGTCCATGTTTCCCGACAATGACACGGTTTCGTGATTGTTAAGACTTGCTTTAATGAAGAAGCACATATTGACTTCCTGCTAGTTTAACGCTTGTTATGATTTATTCATGTTTTGCTATGCCGATGCTCTTATCGTCCTGGCAATCCGTTTAATATATAGCTTAGGTCGAAAAAATTGGCCGCATCCCATTTGGCGAGTCAGCCTAGGCTGACAAAAGCCTTCAAACCATGGGAACCCCACCTCTATGAGAACAGTGGCGTGGCCTTTTTTATTCTCTTTTCAATGATTAGCAGAATATAAATCAATCTATAACTATCTCTGTAGATATAACGGATTCAAGTATTTTGCAGATTTCATCTTTTATTTTATATATCTTATCGTACTTCTGAGCATATTCCCTTTGCCGCTCTAAATCATACTCACCGTTTTTGCTGATTGGCATCATTATCTTTGTATTATTCAAAATGGTAAAAGAAAGTTTTGTAAATTCATTTTCACCATTATGCCCTGCTCGTCCTTTCTTTTTAGAACGTAACACAGGTTCAACAGTATATCGAATATACCCATAATCTATGTTATCAACCTTTGGAATCAGCAAGAATCTATCTTCATTTATTGTAAATTTTCCATCAAGTATTGTTATTTTCCCAGCAATACCATTTCTTGATAATGAGATATAACGACCATCATATTTATATGTATCAATATGCGCAAGTGGAGTTAAATTATTTGCCGACCAGACAGGATATATGCCTTTATGTTGATTACAGTATGCTCTGGTACACCCCCCGCCTCTTTTGAAGTCAAACAGTTCATTCAATGGAACTTCCTTGTAATCGCCTTCATCCTTTGGAATGATTATATAACTCTCACTGAGATCCTCATGTTTCCTTTGCAGATTTTCTTTTTTTTCCAAAAGATTCTTAAACTGGTCGGCTATTCTTTTCTGTTCCTCTACATCATAATTTCCCGTTGAATCCACTGGAACCGGAATTGGCAGTTTTCTAATATTTGACCATGTCAAGGAAGGAACACTACCATCTTTGACATTCTTTTTGAATATAGCCTTCAGCGTGTATTCGAAATATGATAAATCCAAATCAGGATCCAATGCTTTTAAAACTGCCCTATGTCCGCCAATATTATATTTTTCGTTTTTAATGATTTCTACTGTTCCTGCATACACGCCATCTGTTGTATATGTCAGGTTTGGCTCTGAATAATCATAGGTGTCTATGCTTGCAAATTTACCTATTGTAGTACCCGTGTACACCTCATACTGTCCCTTGTGCAAATGACAATACTTCTTTGTGTATTTGCTATTGCCTCGTTTGAAATCAAATAACTCTTCAAGTGGAATATGGTCTATTCTTCGGTCAGACACGACAGCTCCTCCTTGTAACCAGCCATTTCCTCTACAATTGTATCTATAAACAACTGCAGTTCAGATACGGACATCGCGTTTGTCTGCTCTTTAAATCCTAATTTCACTTTTTCTTCATCCGTCCAACGATTATCAATGAACCAGTCATCTCCTGTTTTAAAAGAGGAAATTGGAAGGAATTTCAATTTCCCATCCAACGCATATGCATCCGCAAGGAACTTGGGTAGGTTAGTCTTGTTTTCAGCTTTATGATAATGCACGTATTTGCTGACAGCCTCACCGAAATCGTTATCATCTATGTCGAATCGATTGACATCTAACGTCTCACCAATGCTATTGCATAGATATGCAAAAACAGGATGCTTCTGAATATCGTTTTTGTTTTCTTTTTTAACGATTGTCAAAACAAAAGTCTTCTTAGGTGTATTGAAAAACGTATTCAATGGCAACGAGATGATAGCTTCCACATAACAATTCATAATAATATAATCTCGCAACTTCTGATTTGAAAGATTATTGAAGATGCCATCCGGAAGTACAATATTTGCAGTTCCTCCATTTTTCAAAGATTTTACAATCCATTCAAGAAACAATCCTTCTACACCAGCTCCACCTTCTGAATAAAATCCTTTTGCCTTTGCTTCTTTTGTTATGATAGCACTCTGGTAATAGGGCGGATTTGCCAAAATCAAATCGTACTTATTTTCAACCAAATCATCTAAAGTACCACAAATCGTTTTGCTTGATACGAACATTTTATTCAACAACTCTTTGGATAATGTTTGGATATCAGTACGATTATTATTATGCATGAAAAGATTTGAATAATATATGAGCGTATTAGCTTTAGCTAATATTGTGGTCAAGTCATAACCGCTAGTCGCCCCTTTTTCATCCATTTCTTTTTCAAACCCAATTAATTCGATTTTCTTCTCGACAGTACCATTTTTCAATGTGAACGGTTCATCTATCTTCATTGATGCTTCAAGTAGAAACTTACCAACACCGCAAGCTGGATCACATATGGTCATCCCTTCCTCAATATCCACCATATTAACCATACCTTGAACTATTTTCAGAGGAGTGAAATACTTACCAGCATTCTGTTTTGTTTTTTCCTGTTTAGTAAATGTTTCGAACAGTTTTGATTTGAAATCGCGACTTATATTCAAGAATGGGCCATTGGCCTTTTCATATTCATTGAAAAGCTTCAAGATGGTATGAAATGTTTTGGCATCCGTACCATTACACTTATATGCTCCTTTAGAATCCTTGAAGGCATGGAAGATGGTTCCATTGATGATTGTCGTATTATCTGGCGCCAGAGGAAATAAAATGTTTATTGTTTCACGGGCCCCATTAAGATATCTAAAAAGAACCTCCTCTTCTGCAACATTTTCATATGCTGCGTATACTGCACTAAAAGAATCATTTCCTTTCAAAATCCCTATGTCTGACAGATACTTGAACAAAAATAGCTCAACAAACGTATACAAGGAATCCTTAGGTGTAGCGAAGCTGATATTTTTTAAAATGCCACCAATCTTCATGGCTAAGTTCGTTGGGTCACAATCGACTGTCTTCAACAGACAATCGTTTGTAGGCGATATAGTCAGTGCGACTCTATTTATAAAATCTGCGAGTTTCAGTTCCTCTTTCTTAGGCTTGATTTCAGTTTGGATTTCATTTCCATTTTCATCTTTAATTCTATTTTCTGTGTAAGGATTATACCAATAAAAAGAAGTTCCATCCGAAACAACATAGATTTTTGCATTTATATCCCTGGCTACATGGATTTCTTGTTTAACTGCTTTTTCTATTTTTTTCTTATTATTTAACTCTGTTGGTGACTTAAACTCCAAAAAAACAACAACGTGCTTATCTTTATCGACGATAAGAACGTCCGGCTTCTTGCCAAAATTAACTGTTGGCAGTACTCCTTCTAGTACATTCTGAGCCACTAGGTCTCGTAAGGTTGTAGCTCCGAGACTGTAACACGTGTATTTATCCAGAATACTTACCGGATTTGAATATAAATCATTCTGTATTGTCTGCTCAGACATCTTTTAACCCTCCTGAATATCTGCACTACTCTTCAGCTACGCCGTTTTCCACTTCATCACAAACCATTCTAACAACGAAATTAGCATCTTGTCTGCATTTGGAAATGATATACTCTTTTGTTCTATCAGTAATTCCGTTCATTTCATTAAGATGTTGAATAATCAAGCTTTTGATATATACGCTATTAGAATCAATAAGATTCACCAACTGATTGTTTACGATACAGCAATTCTTCGGATTACGAGACATGGCAAGAAGAATGCGTGTGGCATTCCATCTGATATCTGTATTCTCAGAATGGAGCCACTGTAAAACATTCTGAAGGATCATTGCCTCCACTCCGGATGGTAACATAACGTCATCTGTATTCTCCAAATATTCAGCAATCAGGCGAGTTACTGTAATAGTTGTTGCAACATCGCCCTGAATATACGGCATCAACTCAAGTATTTCTGTGTATACATCTTTGCCCATGACGGTATATAGTAACAGCAATCCAATTTTCAAAGAAATACTATCGATATTAAATGAAATGATCGAATCGTCGGCAACTTCAATGGTCTTCTGCTGGTCAAACAATTTTTCATATACACCTTGATTCCTTGTATAGTCTTCAGGATATTTTAATGCAATGCAAATAAGAAGTGCTATCGCATCAAGTTTTGTAATAATTCCTTCTTTGGAAGTCAGAAGTGTATCTGCAACTACAGAAATAAGCTTATCCATGGTATCCGCATCACATAAGGACTCTTTTCCCAACAAAATGGCTCTGACTGTAGCAATCTCGCGTGTACCGTGTCCGAAATAAACACCATCCTTTCCTTGTTTTTCATTGTTTTTTCGAATACGTTCTATGTATTCTTTCACAAATACAGGCATATCTTGATTCTTATCTTCGGTGGTTTCTAATTTATAGATGTCTTCATAATAGCTGGAAAAATATTCAGCTATTTTTTTGTCCATGTCATCTGTGATAGCACGATTTTGCTTTCTGATAATACATAGAAAGAGAGGGGAACGATTTACTAGTTCTCGGTCATTTTCGCTATCAAGTATACAATTAAGGTGTTCAATCAAGGCCTTCGCAGAACCATCACTCATTTTTCGGAGATCAATGAAATTAGCAATGAACTTAAACATTTCCGTATAACAGTAACGACATTGCCTGTCAATGAATTGGCAGCATATTTCGCTAATCGTATCTTGTGACATACGATAAGCTACTCCAGAAAGACACTTAAATATGTTATTTCCTATAGATAAAATAGGATTATCATTATTCAACCATGATACGATTTCACCTACAATATATTTTTCGTATCGCTCATAGTTTTTATCATCCAGAAAATATCCTACTGCACCAAATGCCATCAATTGACAACGCAATCTAATGTATTTTATCGGATGATTTATGCAAAACTCCATAATAGACTCTGCTTCATCAGCATTTAAGTTATTTAGAACTTCAGGGTAAGATTCCTGAATACCTTTTATTTCCTTTTCTTTTCCTGAAAAAATTGCAAGTTTATACAGATTTAGTCTTAGGTTCCAATCACTGTATCTGCAACTCAGATAGAACACAAAATTCCTGATTTTCTCATAAATAAGCAAAATATGAGTCAATGAACCATTGTACATAGATACAATAAGAGAACTTGCAAGCATTTCACCATATTGATTTAAGTCATTACCTATAGTTACTGTGTAAGGCGACCATGTCTTCTTTTCGTAAAGACCTCCTATGTATTTTTCATTTAGCGATTCATGGATGCGATCAAGAATCGGATAATAGAGTTCTTCATTACTTTCTGTTAATTCATTTTGTGCTGATGGTACAGAGTACATATTTTTTATAGTATTGCAAGACGATTGTTGATTGCGCAGATCCACCAAGATATCTTTTATAACCCATGTGGGCTGATTTGATTCTTTTGCAAGTTTCTCCGCAGATGCAAGATGCTCGATGCACTTTTCGACATCACCACCAAAATACGCCTGAATTGCTTGCCAACGAATCTTAACGACTTGATAATACCTATCATCTTGCTGCGCTTTTAATTCTTCCAAATACATTGCAGCATTGAAATGTTTGATAGATTCACCCTCAAATAAAATAGAGAGAAATTGGATGCCCCAATCATCAAAATTACTTGTTTTTTCCGTTTTATCTGGGGTTCTACCCCTAGAAGACCCAAGAACAAACTTCAAAATGTAATTTCTACATTTATCTACATTTTTTAATGTAGATTTAGGAATGATAGGTAGCTGATATTTTTCTGTACCAACAACATCTACTGCTTGAATTTCATCATTCTCATCGTGGCTCAAAGCCATTTCTCCAATGCAATAGTAGCGATATACAGCAACGATATCATCTATCAACGCCTGAGCTCCATATTGGCTTAATTCGCTAAAGCTATGAACAGTTTTGCTTTTGGCAAAATTTGCTCCCCTCATGCTTTGTTCCAGTACAGTTTTCTCTTTTTGTGTTTCATCACAGAAATAGTATAACGCCTTGATATTATGCTTTTTGACAATATCTATTTCTTCCTGTACCCCAGGCGTAATTCCGTCTGCATTATCAATTAAGAAAATACAAACATCACTATGCTTTAATGCCAATTTGTAATGAACACCCGCAGGTAGTGTAGACGCCTGTTCGCCTTCAAAAGTATATACATCAGCTAATTGTGTTTTTTCAATAGCATCTTTCAATTCCATTCGCACTTTATCATATTTCTCACTACCACAAATCGAGCTAATAAATACTTGAATTTTTTGTCCTGGGATTATCGGTAGAGAAGAAACGTATTTCTCCTTTCTGGTATATTCCCATGAAACTCCCCCCACAGGGGTGCTTATACCTGTTATTCTTACACCCATAATGCTCCTTCCAAACGAATGAAAAATTCTCTCTCATAATTATTCTTGTACGCCTTTTTCAGATAGCAGTCGCGGAATAGCATATGATAGTCTTCCGGTGTAGTCACTACACCTATAGACAAAGACTTGATATGATCTGTATACATATGATTAAACATAAAATCCTCGCCGCAAATTGCTATCTAATTTCCATAACTACAAACTAATTAACATAGAAACCGTAATATCTTGATCTGCGTGATATACTTTAATGCCTTGCGTTTGCCTTTGTCATTGCATTTTTAAAATTTGCAATATTTATTTCAGCCATAATCTCAATACCTAACTCATTTAATTGTATCCCCGTTTAATAGAATAGCATGAACGGCACTATAACTCAATTTATCCGCTATTTTGCAAGGACATTTTTACATAAGCCCTTATCCAAATGGACGAATCTTTTGCACAAAAAGCGCATCCTGCGCTCTCTTAAAAGGGTGTATGAAAAACAAAACATTTATTACAAAAAAGTCTGGAAATGGCAACACCTCATCTCACGGCATCATCACGAGCGACGCAGAAAGGCAAGCATGGATGCTGATGGACACCTTCCCCATCGGCTGGATTGAAGCACTCACAATCGTAATCATCAGGACGCTCTACAGCCACAGCATAATCTGCACGAAAAAGCGTGTGAAGGACATCCTCGTCGAACAGTTCAAAACAGACTGGACTCAAAGACGCGAAAAGGAAATGACGAGGATGTTCGACCTGATCGCAGACGGCCGGACCAAGTTCGCCAATCTTTCAGCCCGCTGGGTCGAGTACCTTTTCGAGGATGTCCCCCCGGAAGACGGTCGCGTGGAAACAGAACATGTGGATGCATCACGGTTCTACAAGCTCGACAGGAACACGGTATCCATCATCAGGCACGCAATATCATTAGGCTCCCCTCTCGCCTTCATGGTCTGCGACTTTCTCAAGAACATGAGTCTGAAAATAGTCATGAACCTTTTAAAGAAGGAAGGGATCCAGTGCAAAATCGCAGCGAAGCTTGACAGCGACGATGCTGACGCATATGCCGTACAGGCCATAGAGGCCATGAAGCTTGGAAAAATCGTGCTGTTTTCAGAAAACAGGCCGGCTCATTTGGACAGGTTCGTCAGGATGGCACAGGTCTTCGGTTTCAGGTTCGGTGCCCTGGACGTGGAGGAGGATACGAAAAAGCTGATGGAGGAACTGGACATCAGCTTGCTCCCTAAAATTCAGACTATTCCCATCATACGCATAGAGCCTGCACCGCTTGCAGGAGATGAGCTGAGAGTAAAAGCGGCAGAGTGCTTCTCCGACGATCCGAAATTCCTGAGGATCATCACAAATGCGAAAGTGAATGTTGCAACCCTCTGCAACTCAAAAACTCTCATACGTGAGATCGTAAAGAAAAAAGATTGGGAAGCTCTTTCAAGATTCCTGATGGACGCCTGGAAGATATCGAATACTGAAGATTCAAAGAAAAGGCAGCAGACCAGATCAGACGAATATGACATACGGGTCATAAACTCCGACATCAGCCCCGAGCTGCTCGACAGGATGGCAAGGAAGGCGCATATGAGCCATTCACCATGGAAACTCCTTATTGCAGGAGTAAGCGGTACCGGGAAAAGCGCATACGCCTATCATCTTGCAAACAAGCTCGATATGGAGATCCTAGTGAAACGCCCACAGGATGTAATCTTCAGGTACTTTGGCGAGAGTGAGACAGCCATTGCAAACGCATTTCGTGAAGCAGAATCAAAAAATGCTCTTTTGCTGTTCGACGAGGCGGACGGATACCTTTCAAGAAAGACCGATGTGTTCAGCGGCGCCGACAAGGGGTACAACGACATCACGAATGCTTTCATGGTCAATCTCGAGGAGTACGGCGGGTTCGTAATCGCAACAACAAACCATCTCGATATCATCGAGCCGGCGATAATCCGGAGGTTCCACAAGAGCATCGAATTCAAGTTCCCGACTTACAAAGGGATGATGATTTTATTTGAAAAATACTTTCCCGGCATCAGCTTCGACAAAAGGATGTTAGAGCAGACATGCTCCTCAGGAACAATAGGTCCAGGCGATTTCATCGCCATAAAAGAGCTTGTGGGATACATGGAGCCGGAGGAAGCAACTCCTGAATTCATCATATCTTCGCTCATGAAGAATGCAGATTCAAGGAAAGCCTCGGAAAGGAAATCTCCGGTCATCCGCGGGTTCCACTCTTAAAAAAGGCACGCATCTCCGATGCACGCCTAGAAATGCAGAATGGTTGGGCATGCAGCATCAATGAAATGCTTTTCTGTAAATCAAACCACACATGAAAGGCGCTCTCCGGCGCCTCTTCTCTTTTATGTGGACATCATAAAAAAGATTTCCAAATCCAGCGATGAGGAGACGAAGGATTGAACAGATCACCACCGTCACAGACCAAGGAAACCGGACATCAAATCAGCAGATTGGGCTGACAGACAAAACAACTCGAGGAACACGAAGGACATGAACAGGACATTCAAAATCGAATCTATACTCTACTCAAAACCCATCACCCCCAAGCACCATATTCACGCAATAGAAGCTTCAAACAGAGACGGCAAGCAGTACCTGCTCCTTTATCTCACCCATTGCAAAAACCTAGTCGCATACATCGACGATCTGGCCGCAGTGCCAGTTGCGAGGGTGTTTGAGAAGGACTTCTTCCTCCTCGTCGAAAACGAGGACTGCTACGCCTACCTCGCCGGCGATGGAAACGGCGAATTCGCCCTCTCGATCTTCACGGAAAAGAAGACATGGTCAGAAAAGATTGTCATACCGGATCTGAGTTCGACCCTAAGCCGGGGGGCATGAAAAACAACAGGCCAGACGGCCGATCAGATAAATCGTAATTCCCAAAAGGGATATCGCAACAGATCCGCCACCTCGTGGCGGAAACAACTTCAAGGAGGCGAAATATGCCCAATTATTTTTCTCCGGTATTCGAATTCGCAAGACTCGAAACCATCATCAAGGACCTGTCCTACAGGATCTATCTCGAAAGAAACGTCGATCTCAGCAATTCGATCGTGTTCGCGCTGGTCAGGGAACCTGCGTTCGAAACTCCCGCCGTAGAGGACATCCTCGAATATCCTGTCTCGCTTGACCAGTCCGTGCTCGATGCATCCGAGCTTCCTCCGAAAATCGCCGTCGGGAACGACGAAGTGACAGCAATGTTCGAACATCTGAAAGATGAGGACTGGATTGTCAGAATAGTCACCCACGAGGGCAATGATCTCAAAACGGAGGATAAGACCTTCAAGATCAAGCTGAGCCACTGTCCCTTCTAAGCAAAAAGAAACGGTCCGGGAGATGCTGCTTCCGGGCCGTCGCTTCCTTTCTAGGTTACCACTACAAAAGAAAGTAAGTTAATTATAGCAAAAACATTTCGAACAAGTCTATTTCAATTAGTAAATAGATATTTCATACCGATTTTAGAATATAACTAGGAATATTAAATGAAAGAGTACAAGAATTTTCTTTCTGCTTGCGATGTAGCAGAAATACTTGAGATATCAACATCGAAAGCCTACAAGATCATAAGACAGCTGAATAACGAACTTGAGGAAAAAGGGTTCATTACTATTCATGGGAAAATAAGCAAACCCTATTTCGAATCGAGATTCTATTCAAGAACGTCTGCATAGGAGATGCCAAATGCCTGCATACAAAGACAAGAAAAGAAATACATGGTATGTCGCATACCGCTTCAAGAACCGCAAAGGAGAATACGAACAGGTTTGGAAGCGTGGTTTCAAGACAAAAAAAGAAGCATTGAATTGGGAAATGGAAAGCAAATTAAAGGATAAGGATTCTTTGAGAATGACCTTTGAAACGTTTGTGAAAGATGTATATTTCCCCACCATCTCAAAACGGATAAAAGAAAGCACGTTGACGACAAAAACAAATATCATCAACATTCATATCCTTCCGTTTTTCAAAAATTACAAGATGGATGACATCTCCACCGCTGACGTAATCAGATGGCAGAACGAAATCTTGGAAACCACGAAAGAAAAACCCTTCTCGAAACCGTACCTGAAGACAATCCACACTCAGCTTGTTGCAATCCTGAATTTTGCCGTACGGTATTACGGGCTCAGCAAGAACCCCGCAGCGATGGTTGCCAACATGGGCACGAATAAGGAAATCGAAATGAACTTCTGGACGCTTGAGGAATATCAGAAGTTCGCATTCGAGATGATGGACGAGCCTGTTTTGTATTATTGTTTCGAATTGCTTTACTGGACCGGCATGCGCGAGGGAGAGATGCTCGCACTGACAAAATCAGATTTTGATTTTGCTGCGAAGACCGTTTCAATCACGAAGACCTTCCACCATATAAACGGCCATGACATCATCACCGACCCGAAGACCAGACAGAGCAAAAGGATTGTCACCATCCCTGACTTCCTGGCAGAGGACATGAAAGAATACATTTCATCACTTTATGGAATAGGCGATGAAGACAGGATGTTCCCCATAAGCAAGACCATGCTCAGCCGCGGGATACATAGGGGTGCAAAAAAAGCAGGAATCAAACCTATACGCGTGCACGATCTCCGGCACCCGTATGTCAAGCACACGACAAAAAATATATCCTGAAAAGCAGAAATCCCAAACTACCAATGGATTTGATAGTCTGGGGTTTCTGTTTTTATGTATTCACCTTATGCGAAATCCTGATTTTGAAAATGACAGTCAGTATCTGGCATTTTTAACAGTTACGCTATTAGTATTCTATTGCCGTGAATTACCAGACAATGTCTGTTAATTTTACCGTAATTGCATAGAGGTTACGCGAATTATCGGCACAACTCGATTAACAATTCGGTTGAGCATTTTAGCTCCTCCTGCGTGTAATTCCTTGTTGGATCGGGATGATCAATCAAGTTGCGTATGTAGGTAGGTAGTGTTTGGTAATTTGTAGTGTGTCCATGTTGGTTTGTAAAAGAAGATGCTTTGGTGTGTAATGCTGGATTGAATAATGCTGTTTGAGCTACGATGTAATCGTCACAGCTTTTTACACTGAGATTACCAGTCTTGTTTTGCAAATACCCGTATAGCTCAATATGATAGTCCACCGAAAGGATTCCAAATGCTAGGTAATTTGTTTCTGCCGATGTAATGGTCGGCAAAATTGTAGGAGCAGTGATGTTTTTTGAATAAATGCTTCCATTGTTATCACCGAGTACAATAATTAAAACATTATCTCTATCCTCTAATGCTGAACGAAGCACATACTCAGAATGTGTTGCGATGATTATTTGTGCATCTTGAGATCCATTTTTATCAAAAAGGTTACGATAATACGGCAACACTTTTTGTTGCCATTTTGGATGCATACTCAGTTCCGGCTCGTCAATTAAAGCAATGCCACCTGACATACTATTTATGTTTTTTAACAAGTGAGCCCCACGAAATACGATTTGCTTCTCGCCGGTACTTAAACTATCAACGGGAATTTCCCTTCCATGCTTCTCAAAGAAGATTTTGATTTCTTCGTGGTTAGTATTGTCTACGCTCTTGAACTTTACTGTGTTGAAGAAATCATTGAATGCCTTTTCAAATCTATACATCTTTGATGCCTGCTTGAACACTGCGAAAGGCGTTCCTACGCCAGACTTAGTTATTCTCATCCACTCAGAATTATCTTGAGCATCAATGTCAACTATTAATTGTTTGATTGATGTGAAATCATCCTTTGAATCATTTTCGTATTTTTCAGAATCTAACTGTTGTGTGGTTGTAGATTTTACTTTTTGTGTATTAAATCCGGATCTGGCTTTTGAATACGAAAAACCATAATGTCGCAAATCTGCCAGATCAGAATCTATTAACTGCGGACTGTTATTCCGATTAGAGCGGATTACTTGCGTGGTTCCGTCGGCTTCGTTTTTTCGAGAATGAAATCCTAAATTAGGGTTATCATCCGGTTTTGGCGTAATGGTATATGGCACTCCAGCGGCCATATAGTTGATATACTCAAACGCTTCTATCGAGCCAAGATTAAGAAAAGTCGATAATGTTTCAAGTATAGTTGTTTTTCCTGTGCCATTTTCTCCTGCTAATACAATAGTATTATAGATAGAACCGTCTGGCTTAGTAAAATCAAGCTCCAGATTTCCCAAAACATCGTGATTGTTCCACTTAATCTTTCTAATCATTTTCTTACTCCTTGTATTTCAATGCCATCACTAATGGATTTATAAACCCATATGCGATTTCGTTCACTATCACTTATCTGAGAAACAATGCCGTATTTTTGCAAAACACGCATTGCTTTTGAGACTGAATTAAACGAAAGTCCAACAGCTTTTGCTGCAAAAGAATTGTTTGAGATTAGGATTGCTTTTAGAAATTCATACACTGAGCAGACACTCTGGGGTAAATTCCTAATTCCTGATAATGTATCATAATCACTTGCAATAATCTGTTCATAGTACATCTGTACTTCTGCAGATTGTTTTGCTGCTTGCCCCACAGCATTTACAAAGAACTTGATCCATCGGATATATCCACCGCTGTATTGGGTAGTTCGAAGCAAGTCAAAGTATTCGTTCTTGTTGTGGTACAAATACTCGGACAAGCATATCAGTTGCCCGGCCTCTCCAGTGACATCACGTAATGCCATTGGCACAAGAATTCGTCCGACAATACCGTTATATCGTTCAAATGGATGGATCATTTCAATTTGGTAATGTACCAGCGCTGCCTTAATCAGCGGATCAGTATTATGGTCGTTATAGAGATATGCAGAAATATCAGCCAGTGCAGGGAGTACAGCATCCGGTGCTGTAGGGTTGTATCCTTTAAGATTTGTCTTTGCTCCCAGCCAAAAAGTTTGATGCACCCTAACATCTATCGGGGTATTCTCTGTTTCTCCATTAAGTGCGATACCACAAATCCGGCTCAAGTCAGGGGCTGCGACTTCCATACTTTTTGCTGTCTTATATGCCATTTCTAGGTTAGTGATTGGCGTTATATCACCTTTGCCGGTGCCGCGGATAGTGAGTATTTCTTTGAAATCGGGACCATCGTAGTCGATCATATGGGAATAGGCTTTGCTCCCACCCGTTGCGACTCCCGAAAGTATGCATCATTTTCAGGTCCCGGCCCAACCAGTTCCATATCCGCACCACATTGCTCCTTAAGTCCGATGCATTTATAATTACATCCTACATCGTCGCCGCGCTTCCTCATCGCATAGGCTTCGTCGGCTGTCATTATCTTGGATCGACCATCAGAAAAAAAAACAACGGGCTTTTATGCTCAAGAACTTCCTCCTTGTATCTCATATGTACTAAATATAATATAATTTTCTAAGCTGACATCTTATATCGATATCTTTTTTCTCCATATCCCGCTCTCTGATAGCACAATATCTGATTTTCATCCGGCTGTTGCTGTTATTCTTTATGATTATTCTTTCTGCCGGTTCTTCTGCCTGGATTACCGCATATACATCCTTTTCGCAAACAATCCGCTGGTTTTCAAACAATCGATTAAAAAATGCATGATAGGGGTGGCCACACAAGACATTGTATACCCTCTCCAAACGATCCGCATTTGTGAAATAGTTCCTCTCTTCTCCATCTTCTTCTACATCATGTCCCATAAGATACTGTATTTCACCTGCTGTAAGTCCGATGTTATACATATTCGTAGCAGCGTTCCTTCTGAACAGATATGCTGTTGCCTCCTTTTCTCCAATATCAATACCATTCATCCTGCATTGAAAGAGTAGTGTATCCTCCAATGCTTCCATCGTCTGGCTGTTGATTATTCCAAGTTCCCTGAACAGATCCTTTGCCGCATTTGTGAGGTATGTTGTCGTCGAGAGCGTAAAAAAATCTTTGCCACAAACCAATGGAAGTGATTCAATTTCAGATTTGTCTGAAGCGGATTCCTTAAGCATATTTTCTATCTTCTGTTTACGCTTCATGAGAAACTCGAAAAGAAAATCAAAACAAGGTATTACTCTGATGGCGTTTTTTGTTTTTCCTCCTGCCTTCCGTTCTGTCGAATTGATTTTGCTGGTTTTTGTTACATAAATCAGAGGGATTTCTTTTTCCCTGTGCAGTAATCTCACATCATTGAAGTCCAATCCACACGCTTCGTTATTCCGCAGCCCAAGAAAGAACATCAAAGCTATCCCTATGTCGGTTCCTTTGCAACTTTCCGGGTCAAGATCATTGAACCAACTCAATAGTTTTTTTTCCTCGGCGATTGAAAATGACTTTCGAGTCAATTGCATACGCCGGACAACTTCACCTCTTTTTTTGTTATCCTGGGTCAACAACCCGCTTTTATTCCAAAAGATTTTATCTTCATATTCATTGTTCAGGAACCCGACTTCATATACACGCCATAACAACAAGGTGCATCTTTCTATCGATTGTTCCGTATAATCTCTGTTTTTTTTCTTGATGCGATCAATGATAGCAAGCAAATCCTCTTCGGTGTATTCCGATGCAGGCAGATTTAATGGGATTTCCGGAAAGATCACGGCCTTGTATATGCCCAGGTATGTCTTGAAAGTTTCAGGACTGTACCAATTATTGTCGATTGTCTTGACATCCATATCTTGCTTGTCATTGCTGAAATACTTCTGGAACATGCCTATGAAGTTTAATTTCCCTGTGCTTGTAACAAGCGGATAACCGTCTGTAATATGTTGTTCCACTTATTTGGCCTCCTCTTTATCCTTGTAAAGCAACTTCGCCCCATATTCTGATTCCACCTCTATATCAACCGGATCTCCGGTGTTTGTAAAGGTTTCCAACTCTATCTGAAGGTTCAGGTTGCTATCCAGTTTGAAATCATGTACAAGATTATCTTCAAATTCGAGCACCGTAGGGGAGAAAATAGTGTTTCCATATTCCAACAAGAAATTCACACGCCTGAGTTTTGAAAACAAAGTGAACTGGGACTTCTCATTCATATAATCACAATAATGAATCCCGAATGTTGTTTTCCTTTTGTTCCCTATGAGATAACTGACCTCGTCTTCGTTCAATCCTGCCACATCCCTTATCCAGTACTTGAAGTTTTCCCTGAAGATGTCACCTTGGTAGCTGGAAAGATTGCTCTCTTTGGTCCCTCCATTATTGTCGGGTATGTCGATGACAACATCCTCTATGTCAAGTTCTGCAAGCATGTTCTTTATCATGTAATCTAATTTGCATGGAGCATAGGAAGTTAAGAAACCAGAGCCGTCTTTTGAAGTAACTTTATCCGAAACTATGAAAAAGGATTGTATATCCTTTCCATACATTGCCTGTAGGTTCTTTTCTCGTGCCAACAAAACATTTTCGACCAACTGCATGCATGGAATTCTTCTGTAATCATCTTCAGATTCAAATGTCTTAAATGCACTACCATCGTTCGTAACCTGTTGATATATGTCAAGACAATGAAATCCAAGACTTTTAATGAGTTTGAAATCCTGCCATCTCAATGCACATACTATGTTTGATTCCAACCCGGTCACAAGCCGGATCAGAACTCCGATATATCTGATATCTTTTTTCCATCGGTCAAGGCACAAACCAATCACATTCTTGTATTCATCCAAGGTGAAAGTTTTTTTCGCCAAGGCACGCCGCACATCATTGAACGATTTCAGATTTTCTGTTTTCCCCAACAATTTGGCTTTTATGTAATCGCTTGGTTCTTTATGACATAAACTTTTCTCCAGACCGAGGTCAAAGATATTGCCCATTAGCCGTAATATTGATTTCTCGTTGTTGAGGCGATTTTCATTACTGGAAATGAAGTCATCGATTTCATCTTCCGTAATATCGGACATGTCATACAATGCGAATTGCGATTCATAGATATCCCGGAATATTTCTTTTACTTTTTTTGATGGGTTAACAAGCAATGCTGCTTCATATAGATACATGAATGTCTTCAGGCATGGGAACTTTTTCTGTCCATACTGGTTTTCCAAATATTCTGTATATTTCTGTGTTATGACATCGCGGAAAAGGATACGCTCCGGTTCTCCTCCTTTACGTCTGGTGGCATGTGCATTAAAAGCATACTCCTCCAATATGTATTTTCTGATATCTACATCATACATATGCGCACATACTTTTTTACTTCCTGCCAACTCTTTCCCTGTATTAGGATCCAAGGTGTATATTGTATATCTGCTTATATCTTTTCTTGATGGATGATACGCGGTAGTATACCGGATTTTTATTCCAGGAAGAAATTCAATTTCTATTCCATTTTTCCTTTCCCTTTCCTTGACCTCTTTTGTACTTCGATATTTTCCTGATGTTATTTTTTCTGAATCCATCACCATGCAGTGGAGATGATCCAGAAATATATAGTGCTTCTCCTTTATCCGTATGACATGCGACTTCATCAACAACGTACGGACAGCACAACCATTGTTTCGCTTCAGTAAAGCGATGCTTTTCAGCTTTGGATTTTTCAGGAACCCAATTTTCGAGGGAAGGGTGAGCAGACTATCGATATTCAATCCTGAATTGTCCAAATCAATATCATGCAGATGAGTGTCAGAAACTTCAACCAGAACACGAGCCTCCGGGTCAAGCTTATCCGTCAACAGAAAGTTAACATATTCACAACCGATGTTGTCGACATCAAATATGATCATTGATTGCACATTGCCGATATCCGCGCATTTTGCATACTTTTCAAATGATACGAACCTGATGTCATCTCCAACTACAACATTGCAGAAATTACGATTTCTGAAATGCAGATCCAAAATCTTTGCCTCATTCTCATCGGACATTGCAAAGGTCACATTGTAACCGCTTTTCTCTAAACTGTGTGCGTTGACAAATTTTTCTATGAAGAATAGTGAAGGATTGACTATGGATACATTTTTCAGGTTCCTACTGCTTTTTAATTCCGTAGTGATCTTTTCAAATATTATGCCGCATTCAATAGAAACATTGGTTGCCATCGCCTTGAATCTTCCATCATTTCCACCTGAGCGGACTCGGACGCCCATGCGCAACATTTTCAACACATCCAAGGGACTGTTCCCGTTCATGCAATCCATTACCTGATTGTATGCTTCATGCCTTTTCACAACATCGTTGCCGATAGTTGAGAAATGAATTTTTTTACTGAAGTTTTCTTTGAAATTATCGAAGCTTATATATTGATCGGCGGCACGTAGAGAATAGAATTTTTCTACAATAGCAAACTGGTTTTTTCGCGGTTCATTCAGTACGCTTTTCAGAGTCATTCCGGCCTGTGCCAATTCGCTGTTTTCCAGCACAGGCTCTTTCTCCGCTGGAAAGCAAAAAACACAACGCAAAAAATCTTTGAATAGGAATTTGGGAATCAGCTTTGTCCTATGAATCTGATTGGCTTTGTAGCTATATGCCTTATACATCTTTTTCAACATCTGCTCGCTTGATGCATCATTTTCGTAATCAAAAAGTTCTGATAATTTGTCGAATGTCACAAGGTTTTTTTCGTGAACAGAAAGAATCCCAATAGCAACTGTGGAATCTAGTTCAGACTCGGACTTTCGGAAAAGAATGGAAAGGCCGTCTGGATCAGATACCAAAGAAGTCGCATAAGCCCTGATAAACAATAGAAGCGGGGTTTTACTTATTATCTTATGAATTTTCTGATATTCATCCGTATCCCTATCAAATACGACAAAAAAACGGCTGCGGGCATCCAGCCCCAATTTTACATTCAACCAAACTCTTAATATGTCTATATCGCTCAGCTGTTCATCCAACCCTGAACATGAAGCGATCATCTTCGCTAGCGCGCTTCCTCGTGCCGTCCTGAAAAGTGCTAAATTTTGTGTCATCTTGTAATAATACTATCGTAATCGGGTAATAATGCAACTATTTTTTTTATCTTATCGTACCAAATCCAATCTATTTATTGCATTTTTATTGCAGTCCTTAATAATTTTTTTATAAAAATACCCGTTAAACATAAATTTAACGGGTAAAAATTTATGATTACATAAAAAATATTATCATTTTTTACTGATTTGCAATACATGTAAACCGATGTATGTCACTCCCATTCGATCGTCGCCGGCGGTTTTGACGTAATGTCATAGAGGACTCTGTTCACCGCACTGACTTCGTTGCATATGCGGCTGGCACACTTCTGCATCACATCATACGGCAGACGGTACCAGTCGGCAGTCATTGCATCCTGGCTTGTGACTGCACGAAGAGTACACACTTCCCTGTATGTTCTCTCATCACCCTGCACTCCCACACTCTTTACAGGAAGAAGATCTGCAAGTGCCTGCCATATCTCGCCATAAAGACCTGCCTTTCTTATCTCGTCAATGAAGATCGCGTCGATTTCCCTCAATGCATCAAGGCGTTCCTTCGTAACCTCTCCGATACATCGCACGCCGAGACCGGGACCTGGGAACGGATGGCGGTTCACAAGCTCGTCAGGAAGACCGAGCTCCTTGCCAAGAGCCCTCACCTCATCCTTGAAAAGCTCTTTGAGAGGCTCAAGCAGCTTCCACTTGAGATCAGATGGGAGACCGCCAACATTGTGATGGGACTTTATCGTTGCAGTAGGACCTCCAAACGGGCTCCTGCTTTCCACAATATCAGGATAGAGAGTACCCTGTGCAAGATAGGAAATATCACCGCACTTGCGGGCTTCGTTATAGAAAGTGTCCACAAACAGCTTTCCTATCGTCTTCCTCTTGTCTTCAGGATCGGTTTTTCCCTTGAGGGCGGCAAGGAATGCATCCTCTGCATCAGCATACTGGAGCCTTATGTTGAAATGCTGTCCGAAAAGAGAAAGGACGTTTTCAGCCTCGCCTTTTCTCAACATGCCGTTATTGACGAAGACACATACAAGCTGGTCCCCGATAGCCTTGTGAATGAGAAGAGCGGCAACGGATGAATCGACACCGCCGGACAGGCCGCACAGGACATTCTTATCCCCCACTTCCTCTCTTATCGCATCAACCGCCTCATTTATGAAGCTGCCCATGTTCCAGTCAGCATTGGCATGGCAGATGTCAATCACGAAGTTGCGAAGCATCTTCTGTCCTTCAAGCGAATGAACGACTTCCGGGTGGAACTGGACACCGTAGAAATTCCTCTTCCTGTCCTCAACTGCCGTATATGGGCAGCTCTCTGTTCTTGCAATCTGTCTGAAACCTTCCGGAATGGAAGCAACCCTGTCCCCGTGGCTCATCCACACCTGTGAGTTTCTGCTGACTCCCTCAAAAAGAGGAGATGCAGCGATTATGTCAATATTGGCTATTCCGTACTCCTTGTGTTCAGGGCATTCAACCTCTCCTCCGAGCATCTTGCTCATCACCTGAAGGCCATAGCAGATACCGAATATCGGGAGGCCCATCCTGAACACTTCGCTATCAGGTCTGGGGCTTCCTTCCTGAGTGACGGAAGCGGGACCGCCTGAGAAGATTATGCCCTTCACATTGCCAAGTGCCCTTATCTCATCGGCAGTGGCATTAAAGGGAAGAATCTGTGAATAGACACCGAGTTCCCTGACACGGCGTGCGATCAGCTGGCTGTACTGCGCACCGAAATCAAGAACAACAACACAATCATGAATCACTTTACTCATCAATCATTCCTCAATTACCAGGCAAAAGATGCGACTGGCGGATAAGCTTTTCTGACAGCTTTGCTGAGAACCAAGCCGAAAACAGAACCGACAATACTTTGTACCAGATTACCCGGCACATCCGCAATAGCCGCCTCGAAACCTACCAGCATCAGGGCAGAAAGCAGATAATAGCCGCCGGTCACTATGATGACACCGCAGACACCCGCAAGAACGTTGAATGCCATTCTGTCCTTTCCGCCTTTCACGATAAGTGCCATCACAAGACCTTCAATACCATGAACAAGGAAACTCACAACCGCCCACTGGGCATAACCTCCGGCAAGGTCCGCAAAAGCGGGGCCGAGTGCTCCTGCAACGGCTGCACTAACCGGGCCGAGAGTGAAAGCACAGAATGCAATTGCGACATCGCACAGATTAAGATAACCGCTTCCAAGCGGAATACGTATGACCATTGTAAAAACAGCTACAAGTGCAATTGCGATCGCAAGAGTTGCAATCCTGAGTGTTGTTTTCTTATCGCTGCTCATCAAAGAAGCCTCCCGAGCATAAAAATAATCAGGGCAATACTAAGACTTACGGCAAAGTGTGTAAATAAGTTTTTCCCCCTGTTTTCCAGTATTTTGTAATGGGTGCGTTTTTCCTTCCTTCCGTACCCGCGGAGATCTATGGCCCCGGCGGTAAGCGGTATTGACCTGAGCGCAGAGACCACTGCAGAGACAAGACTCGGCAGTATGGAGGCAAACGGCCTTCTTCTCTGTCCCTCCTCATCAGGAGAAGGCAGCCTCAGGCTCTGGGACTCCCTGATCTGATGAAACGTCGCGGCAAGTTCGGGAATGAATCTTGATGCGATGGACAGGACCATTGCCGCGGAAGGAGGAAGGCGGAACCATTCAAGTGCCAGAAGTATCTCCTCGCTGCGTGAGGTCTGTACAAGAAGCGAGAAAAGAAGCGAGATATTTATGAACCGTCCTGCAATCAGGAGAAAATTATCAAGAGCTTCTTTCGTAAGAACGGTAAAGGAGCCTGCCATGAGCAGAGCTGTACCGTTTCTGTACCCAAGCGGCATGAAGATGAACATTATGATGATCATGGGCAGGATGAGAAGCATGCTGCCAGTGCTTTTCTTCCAGCCGTTCTCAATGACGGAAAAAAGGAAAAGAGAGGCTGCCAGCAGATACAGGAACCATAAATGAGCAATGAAGAACACTGCCGCAGTCATGGCGATGGTGAATACAAGTTTTGAACGCACATCGAATCTATGGTAGATGCCGTCTTTTCTCACATAGCTGTCAGATCTCATGCATCACCCCGCTTTCAATCATATAATTCCTCACTGCCGCACAGCGGACAAAATCCTCATCATGGCTTATGAGCAGAATTCCGGCGCCCCGTGATGCAAGCAGCTCAACCATCCGTGCGCTTTCACTGTAAGGAAGGGATGCCTCTATCTCATCCAGAATATAGAAGGAACGGCCGAGACTGTAATAAATGGCACACTGAAGTCTCTTTCTCTCTCCGTATGACATGAGCGCTGCACTGGCATCCAGATCAAGAGAGAACAGCATGGAGAGCTCCTCCAGCCTTTTCTCCTTTTCCGCTTTTGACACATAGAGAAAGGAGAAAGAGTATGAAAGCTCGTCCCTCACGCTGGGAAGGAAGATCTGGTAGTCGGGATTCTGGAAGACATAGCCGACCTGACGCTGCAGAGTTTTCCTATCCGCCAAAGCTCCGTTCAGGAGAATACTGCCTTCCGATTGACTCTCAAGCGCGCACAGCATTCTTGAGAATGTTGATTTCCCGCTGCCGTTATCACCGCACAGCGATACGATCTCGCCCCTCTTCAGACGGAAAGACGGAACAGAAAGGGTGAAAAGTGAGTTTTCCCTCTCTTTTTCAATTTTTATGTTCACGGCTTCAAGGGTGCCGGTTTCTTTCACATCACGGGGATGAAGGGAAAAGGAGAAGTTTTCAAAGGCATCATCCTCATTTATTCTGACAAGTTTCCTCTCTTCTATCCTGTATACTGCGTCAAAAAGTCCGCGGAAGGAGGGTATGAAACGTGCAGATGTTACAATACATGTGAAATCGCCATCCCTGATGACATTTCCAAGCTTTTCCTTCCAGAAAACATCAAGGTCGTCGAAAGACTCGTCGAAGATGACGAACTCAGGATCACTGATGAGCGCACAGGCTATGGCAAGCCTTTTCTTCTCTCCGCCGGAAAGGCCTGCAGGCATGACCGTACGGTAACGCTCCAGTCCCCATGCTGAAAGAGAGAGATCAATCCTCCTCTTCATCTCATCACGGCTTACGGCCAGTGATTCAAGCGGATATGCAAGCTCATCCTCACAGCTTGTCGTAATTATGTATGCCCCGGGATCCTGCGGAACAAGAGAAAGAAAGGACATCATTTCATGGGCACTTTCAATACCATTCCCATCATATGATATTTCTCCTTCAAGCTTTCCCTGATTATATGCAGGCGTCAGGGATGCAAGTATTGAGGACAGCGTGGACTTACCGCTTCCGCACTCTCCCAGGATGAGAATCTTCTCTTTGTCCTGCACATAAAGATTCACACCATCAAAGATCTTCTCTCTGATGGTGTTACCATAGTTTTCATAGGCAAAACTCAGATTCTCAAGCTTCAGCTTCATGAGCTTTCACTTTCAGCCCTTTTATGGGAGGGAGCCTGTCATACGCCTCCTGAATCATGTTCTGCACCTTTTCAGGCAGACCATGAAGCTCTTCTTCACTCATGCCTTCCGTGTTGATATGAGGAAGGAACTGGATGTAGACCGGACGGCGCAGCAGTGAATATCCGTCTTCAAAAAGTGTCCTTGTGCCTTTGAAGACAACAGGAACGATTATTCCTCCCACCCTGCTTGCCATTTTGAAGGATCCGGCCTTGAATTCATGTATGCGGCCATCCCTGCTTCTGGTCCCCTCTGGGAAGATTGACATCGGAACACCACGCTCTATCATTCGGGAACCGTCTATGATCGCCTTGAGGGACTGGCGGGGATTCTTCCTGTCAATGTAAACGGCATCAAGGGCACGGAACCATGAATTGATGATCGGAAGCTTCTTTATTTCTATCTTGCCGACAAAAGAACACCTGAGGTGCAGCGGCAGCACAAGCGCCACGATATCGAACATGGAGGTATGATTGCCTATTATGCAGTACCTGCCGGGAGCTGAGGGAATATTCTCCTTGTTGACGAAATGCACATTGCCGCCGAAGAAGAACATTATCCACCATGCTATGAAATAAAGAGAACCGTAGAGCAGGCTTGAAGCCGCACTCTCCTTTCCCCATTTTCTGAAAAGGAACACAAGACCGCACAGCGGATAGGTTATTATCAGGATCGGAACTACGAAAACGGCACCTATCAATATTCTCAGAAACTTCAGCATCAGATCATATCCTTCTTAATTGAATACAGTTTGTTGTATAACCCATTTTCCTTCATTAAGGAAGAGTGAGTTCCCTTTTCCGCGATACTTCCGCCTTCAAGGACGAATATCTCGTCACTGTCGACAATTGTCGAGAGTCTGTGGGCGATCACTATTGCAGTGCGCCCCTGCGACACACGGCGGAATGCCTGCTGGATCAGCTCCTCGCTTTCGCTGTCAAGGCTGCTTGTGGCCTCATCAAAGACTATTATGCGGGGATTCTTGAGAAACACTCTGGCTATTGACAGCCGCTGGCGCTGTCCGCCGGACAGGCGTGTTCCCCTTTCACCGACTTCGGTATCGAGCCCGGCAGGAAGTGAGCGGACGAAATCCTTCAGGCTGGCAGCCTCAAGAGCCGACCACAGCTCATCGTCAGTCGCATCTATCTTGCCGTAACGCAGATTCTCCCTGATAGAGGCATCGAAAAGGAAAACATTCTGCTGAACAAACCCGATGGCCTTATGCAGGGAAGCCTGTGTCACCTTTGTGATATCCTGGCCGTCGATGAGGATCTGTCCCTCATCAGGTTCATAGAAACGGGAAAGGAGGGAGACTATTGTTGTCTTCCCTGCTCCGGATTCGCCGACAAGAGCAGCGTTCTCACCCCCTGTGATATTCATGTCAAGGTGGCGCAGCACATAGCCGTCTTCACTTGTATAGGAAAAGCTCACGTCCCTGAACTCAACCCTGCCTTCTTTTATATCTATGTCCCTGGCATCAGGCGCATCCTTTATCTCAGGCTCTATGTCCATGACTTCCGTGAAACGCTCGAATGAGGCAATGCCCTGCTGAAGCTGTTCTGTGAAATTGATCAGACGGTCAATCGGTGAGACAACTACGGATACGTAGAGCGTGAATGTGACAAGCGTTGTCAGATCGGCATAGCCGAGTGCTATGAGAGCGGCGCCTCCGGCAACGGTTATGAGGTAGTAAATCTCCCTCATGAAACCTATGCCAGACTGGTAGCTTGCCATCTGCTTGTACATTTCCTCTCTTGAATTCTTCAGCTTCGTATTTGACTGGCTGAACTTGTTCTGCTGGAAATCTTCCTGGGCGAATGACTTGACTTCCCTTATTCCCTGAATGGAATTCTCCGCATCCACGTTCACATCTGCGATGGTCCGTCTCACCGCCCTGTTCTTCTCCTTCATCCTGTGTCCGAAGACTATGCCGTAGAACAGCATCACCGGCAGCGGTATGAGGGAAATGAGCGCAAGCGGTACTGAAACTGTGAACATGAAGACATATGCAAGCACAATGGTAAGCAGGCTTATGAGAAAATCCTCAGGGCCATGATGCGCTATCTCCGCAATCTGAAAAAGATCATTTGTTATGCGGCTCATTATCGTGCCGGTCTTAGTCCTGTCGAAATACGAGAAGGAAAGCAGCTGCAGATGATTGAACAGGTCCTGCCGCATCTCATTTTCTATCCTGACTCCGAGTATATGTCCCCAGCGGATACGTATATATGTGCTGACTGCCTGAAAGACATACACTGCAAGCATCACGGAAAAGACAATGATCATAAGCCTCACATTCCCATCTGCAACAGGTCCGTCAAGCAGATAGTTTGTCAGCAGAGGGAAAATGACAGAAAGAAATGATGAGATGACAGCAACGCTCATGTCCAGGACAAACAGCGCCATATGCGGTTTATAGTAAGAGAAGAACCGTCTGTAAAGACCCATTTTCACTCCCCTTTGAAAATACTGACAACCTTGGCCCAGAAACTCTTCTTCTCCGGCTTCGTGCTGATGTGCTGCGGTGCGCTTGTGATTGATGCGACGGGAGCCTTCACTCTGGCACTGCCGCTCTTCGCATTCTGCGCTTTCACACCTGACTGTGTATTCCGGTTTTTCTTCGGTGCACTCTTTTCCGCCGGTTTCCGAGTCTTCTTTCCATCTGAGGAAGAAGGCTTTGATGAAAATTCGTTCTTGTAGAAGGCAAGGCGCTCCTCAAACGACATCTTCGCAAGATTCTCATAGTCACTGTCAGAGAGTTTCTTCTCCTTCTGCTTTGCCGGCCTGCGTCCAGAGTCAGTTCCGGAGGAGGAAGCAGGCTTTCTGCCTCTATCTCCTCTTCTGTTCCTTCCATCATCCTTCCTGCCGTTTCTCTCCTTTGCACGGCGACGTATAGATTTCACATACTCAAGGCTCTTGTCCTCAACTTCCTCAAGACCGTATTCATCGCTCCAGCAGACAGGTATCTTCATCTGGATGTAATTCTCAATGGCCTCGAGCGAGTAGATATACTCTTCACTGGCAAGAGAGATCGCCCTTCCTTCCTTTCCCGCACGTGCAGTCCTGCCGATACGGTGAACGTAATTCTCATAATCTTCAGGAAGGTCATAGTTGACAACAAGCTCGAGATCATCAATCTGAAGACCGCGTGCCGCGATATCGGTGGCGACGAGAATCTCAAGTTTTCCTTCCTTGAGCTTGTCAAGCGCCCTGAGTCTCTCACTCTGCTTCATGTCCCCCATAAGATATGCGGATTTGTATCCGTTCAGCTTGAGACGCTGCGAGACCTCGACAGCCCTGTCCTTCGTGTTCGTGAAGATAAGCGTGCTCTTCGGCTGAAGCTTGTGAAGCAGCTGGAGAAGGAGGGTGAACTCCTCATCCTTTGCCACGTGGAACAGCTCCTGCTTGATCTTGTCAACTGTGATCTCTTCCGGCTGGCTTTCAAGCTCAAGCGGCTCATTCATATAAGACCAGGCAATGTTCCTGACCTTGACAGTCAGTGTCGCCGAGAGAATCATCGTCTGCCTTTCCTGAGGTGGAAGCATCATGGAGAACATTCTGTCCACATCATGATAGAACCCCATGTCGAACATCCTGTCAGCCTCATCAAGAACGACAGTCGTGAACATTCTGAAGTCAATCTTGTTGCTGGATGCGAAATCTATCAGACGCCCCGGCGTGCCGACATAAAGGCTGAGGCCTTCCTTCAGCTCCTCATTCTGTGCCCCGTAGCCGACCCCGCCGTAGAAACAGCCTGTCCTGAAACCTGGGACATACTTGCTGAGCAGCTCGGCATCCTCCTCAATCTGGAGCGCGAGTTCCCTTGTTGGGGCAACAACAAGCGCAGCGGGAAGCGCTGTCTTGGAAAGATATGCCCTCATGTATTTCTCAAGGATCGTTATGATGTACACGGCAGTTTTGCCGGAACCTGTCTTTGACTGCACCATCACATCTTTGTTTGCAAGCGAATAAGGGAGTACGAGCTCCTGAACGGGCGTGCAGTCTGTAAAGCGGGCTTCACTGATGCCCTTCATTACGGCTTCACTCAAGCCGAGCGCAGAGAATTTCATGCATTTCTCCTTAATTTTATTTCAATTCTATCATATGTTTTCTTTCATTCCACTTCCCATTTCCTGACCAGATCGCGGATCTTCAGGACAGTCTGGAAGTCACAGGGAACCGTCTTGCCGTCAAGGCGGCAGACCGGCATCGCGGCCATGCTGGTCGAGCTGATGAAGAGGCTTGTCGCATTGCACATCTCATCAAGCTTCACGGCTCGCATCACGACATCAATGCCGAGCTCCTTTGCCGCCCTCAGCACCGATATCCTTGTGACACCGGAGAGAACTTCATTGTCCGGGGCGGTGAACATCGTATTGCCAATCAGGGCGTAGAAATTGCTGCGCGTTCCTTCCAGCACCTGATTATGCCTGTCGACAAGCAGGGCTTCGAATGCACCCTTGCTTCTTGCGTCATTGAGAGCAAGATAGCTGAGCAGCAGATTGCTGGTCTTGCAGGTGGGAAGATACCGCTCACCGAAATACGTGGTCACTGCGACTCCTTCGCTGTAATACGAATCCGGGTATGTGATAAGAGGCTGCCATGTGATGAAGATCATGCATTCGCTGCCGCCATATACAAGGATCCTCATCGTCGCATCCTCAAGATTGTCTTTCTCAATCAGCCTGTCAATCCATTCCTGCCATGGCACCGGTGGCAGTACAAGTCCGATCTGGGAGGCAGAGGACTCCAGCCTTTTTATATGATCGTCCAGATGGACCACATGACGGTTCACCACTCTCAATGCCTCATAGACTGAGAAATTCGACTGGACTTCCCTTAACGTCACCGGAACGAGGGCATCCTCTTCCCTTATTATATTTCCATTCTTGATCGCACTTTTCTGCATAGCAAGGAATATATTAACGAGATTGAAGCTTAAAGAAAACCCATGAGAGACAGACTCTCATGGGACTTCCATCATTCGTAACGGAGGATCTCGCGGGGTTTGGATCCGTTGGCAGGTCCGACAATGCCTTCATCCTCCATCTGCTCGACAAGACGCGCAGCCCTGTTGTAGCCGATCGAGAGCCTGCGCTGCAGATAAGAGGCTGAAGCACCCTTTCTTTCAAAGCATATCTGCTTTGCCTTATCATAGAGGTCGGCATCGCTGCCCTCAAGACTTTCCTCGCTGATCGGGGAATCATCCGGCTCAGGATCATCCTCAAAGATCGCCTCATCAAGGTAATCAGGTTCACCCTGACTCTTGACATGACGCACGATCTGATCGACCTCGTCCTCGGAAAGGAAAGCACCCTGTATTCTCACCAGACCGGGGCTTGACTGTGTGGACAGAAGCATATCGCCTTTGCCCAGCAGGTTCTCGGCACCCATCTCGTCAAGAACGATACGGCTGTTCATTCCGGAAGATGCGGCGAATGCGATACGGGTTGGGATGTTGTTCTTGATCGTACCAGTGACAACCTCACTGCTCGGTCTCTGTGTCGCCATGACGACATGTATACCGGCAGCACGGGCTTTTGCCATGATACGCCTTATGTAATCCTCAATGTCCTTTCCGATGACAGTCATCAGGTCGGCAAACTCATCCATGATGAGCACGATATAGGGCATCTTCTCGGTGGCATAGCCGAATTCATGTATTCTGGCGTTGAAGTTTTCGATATTCCTCACCCCTGCCTGACTGAACACATTGTAACGTCTGTCCATCTCCTCAACGAGCCAGTTGAGCATCTTGAGAACTCTCTTGGGCTCTGTTATGACCGGAGTCAGCAGATGTGGAATGCCGTTGTACACATTGAGTTCGACAACCTTCGGGTCAACCATTATGAGGCGGACATCCTTTGGGCTCTTCGTATAGAGGATCGATGCGATGAGACCGTTTATACATACGGATTTGCCGCTTCCCGTGGTACCTGCGATGAGAAGATGCGGACACTTGGAGACATCAAGCACTTTCGGTTCGCCCTGGATATCGCGTCCAAGGATCATGGGGACATTCAGATTGGCCTTCTTAAGCGGAGAAAGAAGTTCCTTGAAGCCGACAGTCGCCCTTTTGGCGTTCGGGACCTCAATACCTACCGCGCTCTTTCCGGGAACAGGCGCAAGGATACGTATCTTCTGTCCTCCGATCCTCAGTCCGATGTTCTTTTCAAGATTGAGGACCTTCGAGACAAGCACGCCAGGAGCCAGAGTATACTCATAAAGAGTGATGGTCGGTCCCTTTACGATATCGGCAAGCTGGACGTCAACCTTGAAGTCGTGCATGACTGATTCGATCATGCGGCCTGTGTATTCCTCATTCTCCCCCACTTCATATGTGGTCTGTGGGAAGTCCTTGAGAAGATCGGGAGAAGGCGGAGTATATCTTTTCCTCTGTCTCTGTATGATAGCCTTCTCGCCTGCATTGTTGCTGGTAAGTCCGCTTATTCCCACCTTGAATTCAATCTGGCTGTCAGAGCTGTCCTTGCCATTGCCGCCCTCATCTTCATCCATTATGCTCTCTTCCTCACCGACAAAGACTTCCTTCACGGCACTCTTTGCATGATGGACAGGCTCTGCAGCGGGTTCATGCACAACCTCTGCACTCTTCACGGCAGGAGAAGATTTCATTGCAGGTGCAGAGACGGAATGTACAGGCTCTGCCTTCACTTCCTCAGCGGCAGGTGAAACAGGCTTTTCCTTTTTCACCGGTTCAGCAGGTTTCACTGTTTCAGCAGCTTTCTGGATTGCAGGAGCAAAAGATGCGTCTGCATCCTCTTTCAGCGATATCTCAGCATCAGCCGCCCTGCTGTGCATGGGAGCGGTGTTTTCTGCATGATATGTGCGGGAAGGGAAATGGCTCACATCCGGACTCTGCACATCAGGAGCGGAATCAGAAGGTGCGCTGTCAGCTGTGTTTTTCCTCTTGAGCGACTCAAACAGTTTATAGCGTGGATGATCTGGAGAAAGATTTGAAGGAGCGAAGGATGATTCATTCTTCCTCTCATCCTTCTTTCCACTCCTGTCGTCATAGCCGATGATCGGATTGGGATTCGGTCCCGGTGTTATATGCTGGGCCTGGGATGCCTCAAGTGCACTTTCAAGCATGCCGCCCTTTTTGAAAAGACCTTTTTTAGGAGGCTCATTCTTCTCCTTTTCCTGAGCGATCATTTTCTCAACATTGCGTGCGCTGTTCTCAAGAACGGACATGCTGACCACATTGCCCTGCGGAATTGAGAAATCCTTTTCAGCATTCTTTTCCCGTACAGATGCTTTTTCCTCTTTTCGTCCTGAAGAGGTAAGGTCAACGATCTCCCCTTTCGGTATCGTGCTGAAGTCCGGTATGCGTGCGGTTGAAGGAAAGGAAAGCGGGCTGTCAGGATCAGGTGTGCTCCCGCTCCGTCCTGCAGCATCCACCTTGACAGAGACTTCGTCATCGTCTCCGCCTGCAGGGTAAACACCAGAAGCAGTACTGTCACTGTCCTTTTTTCCTTTTCTGTTTTTCTTTGCTCCGGCCTTTGCGGCAGCAGTCTCTTCCTTTGCCTTTTTCGTTTCTTCCTTCTTTCTCTTTTTCTCTTCCTTCGGTGAAAGATTCACTTCAGTGTTTTCCTCACTGACTGTAACCTCAGCCTGGGCTTTTGCAGCAAGAAGTCTTTCCCTCTTCTCCCGTCTCCTGCGGTAAACAGCATTGAGTGATGAATTTATTATCGCAAGGATAAGACAGATGAGAACCTCCATGATGATGAGAACCACGACAAGCGAATTCTTTTCCTGACTTATGCGCGACATGAGGAATTCAGGCTCCGCGTTTCCCGTGAAGACGTGCACGGCGGCAAGAAGGGTATAATAAATGGCAACCGCAAGCGGCAGGAATATATAGTTGAAAGGCCGCTTCTTCCTGGAAGTCAGAATTATCAGGGAAAGAACGAAAGAGAGAAGCGCAGGAGAGAAAGTCTCATTGAAGAACCCTGTATATGTGATTACAGCTTCCCTCACACTTTCAAGCTGGGCAACGGGATGGAAGTTCCATGCCGCAAAAGCCGCTGACGCAAGAAACAGCAGGATGGCGGCAAGCAGAGATAAAACTCCGCCTTTTTTCTTTTTCCCCTCTTTCTTTATCTCATTCTCACGAGCCAAAGTCATTCTCCTTTTTTTCTCAAAATAAGCATGTGTCGCACTTCATCAAGAAAGGGAACACGCATTCTTACAAGCTCGCTGTCAAAGCCTTCAAGGCCTTCTGTCTCAGCCTCAACATAGCTCTGCCGGGCTTTGTATGCGTACAGCGCACCGCCTTTTGCAAGCAGCCTGTGTGCATCGCCTATTATGTCATAAAGCGGATGAAAAGCACGGAAAGTGACACAGTCAAATTCCCTCCTCACATCCTTCACATCATATGATATCACCTCAACATTACCTAAGTTACATCTTAAGACAACATTTTTCAAAAAGTCCACACGCCTTTTCATTCTTTCTATGAGGAAAAACCGGTATTCCGGCATGAGAATTGAAAGGACTATGCCGGGAAAGCCGGCACCGGAACCCAGGTCGGCGACAGAACAGCCTTCCTTCTCCCTCTGCCTTATCACAGGGCAGCCGGCGGCGCAGTCAAGTATGTGACGTATTACAAGTTCATCCCTGTCTTCATAGGAAACAAGATGATAAACAGGATTGAAAAGTTCTATCTCGCTGATGTAGGTTTCCAGCTTCCTTATCATGTCAGCATCAGCCGCGATTGAAAGTCTTTCAAGTCCGTCTTCCAGAAGATCGTTCATAACAGCATCCCTCACTTTTTTGCCCTGAGCCCCATCATCAGCAGCGCGATGTCAGATACGCGCAGACCCGAGATACGCTGGGCCTGTCCCACACTGGCAGGACGTATCTGTTTGAGTTTCTCCCTCGACTCGGCGGAAAGTCCCTTAAGGGCGTCATAGTCGAAATCGGGAGGTATCATCATGTTTTCCTTGCGGCTGAACATCTGGGCCTCAGCCTCCTGCCTCCTGAGATATCCTTCGTATTTGACGTCAAGCTCCACCTCACTGCGTATTGAAGGAGCATATGAAAGCACGGCTGGAAGCTTTTGTGAAAGGGAGGATATTGTGACTTCAGGCTCCCTGAGAAGCTCAAGTCCGTTCTTTCCCCTCTCCCTGTATTTCTTAAGCGTGCTGCGCAGGCTGCTCATGTCCTCTATCTTCTTCTCAAGCCTCGCAAGTTTCTCTTCCGATGCGCTGTGCTTCTCATACCCGATTCTGGTAAGACGGAGATCGGCGTTGTCATGGCGCAGAGAAAGGCGGTACTCGGCACGGCTTGTGAACATTCTGTAGGGTTCCTTCGTGCCTTTTGTGACCAGATCGTCAATCAGCACACCTATGTAGGCTTCAGTCCGCTTTAGGATGAGAGGCTCCTCTCCTCTCAGCTTGAGGGAAGCGTTTATGCCCGCAACAAGGCCCTGACAGGCCGCTTCCTCATATCCTGATGTGCCGTTTGTCTGCCCTGCCACGAAGAGGGATGAAAGGATCTTGGACTCAAGGGAAGGATAAAGATCCATCGGATTGAGATAATCATATTCAACCGCATATGCAGGACGCATGATCTCGCAGTGCCTGAGGCCGGGCAGAGTGCGGATGAAAGCATGCTGCACATCTTCAGGCAAAGAAGATGAAAGCCCGTTCAGATACATCTCCTCACTGTTCACGCCTTCCGGTTCGACGAATATCTGGTGACGGTCCCTGTCAGGAAAGCGCATGACCTTATCCTCGATGGAGGGACAGTAACGCGGACCTTTGCCGACAATCCTGCCGCCGTACAGAGGGGACCGGTGCATGTTTTCCCTTATTATTCTGTGAGTCTCCTCATTGGTCCATGTGACATAGCAGTCAAGACGGGGTCTGTCAACTGTATCGTAATCGAAGCTGAAAGGAAGGACCTCCTCATCGCCCGGCTGCACCTCAAGTTCATCGAAATCAAGCGATGAGCGGCGCACACGTGCGGGAGTGCCGGTCTTCAGGCGTCCGACATCGAACCCGAGACGCCTGAGCGAGCTTCCAAGTCCGATGGCGGCACTCTCTCCCAGTCTGCCGCATGACTCCTCATACTCCCCGATGAATATCCTGCCGTCCATGAATGTTCCCGTTGTGAGCACGACGGCACGGGCGGAAATCTTCCAGCCGCGCTGAGTGACAACACCGATGACAGCTCCGTTTTCCACAAGCAGGTCTGTCACCGTATCCATGAAAAGCGAAAGGTTGGAGGTATGCTCAAGCAGTTCCTTGGCATTTCTTGAATACGTGAACTTGTCCGCCTGTGCACGAGGTGCCTGCACTGCAGGCCCCCTTCTCCTGTTGAGTATCCTGTACTGTATCATCGAGGAGTCTATGAGATGGCCCATAACCCCGCCAAGGGCATCGATCTCGCGCACGAGATTTCCCTTGGCAAGGCCTCCCACCGCGGGATTGCAGCTGAGACGCCCGATAGCATCAAGACTCTGTGTTACAAGCAGGGTGGAAAACCCTTCACGGGCAGTTGCGCTGGATGCCTCTATGCCGGCATGTCCCCCTCCTATAACTATTATGTCATAATCTCTCATATCATTTTCCCAGACAGAATTTCGAGAACAGTGTGTCCAGCAGGTCTTCTGTCGTGACCTCTCCTGTAATATAGCCGAGACTCTCAAGCGCACTCTGGAAGAACATTGCCATTATGTCAACGGGAGCATCTTTGGATCTTTCAGCGCTCTCAAGCGCGTCGATGCATGAGAGAAGGTATGAATACTGTCTCTCGCTGTCTATCGACAGTCCTCCCTCTTCCTGAGGAGAAAGTCCCATAAGACGTTCTTTCACCTCACCTATCAGCTCGCTGACACCTTCCCCCGTCACGGATGAGATGGAAAGATCATCCGCCATCCTCCTCTTGTCTCTCTTGGAATAGACGACAAGTGTCCTGTCATTGTCAATGTTCTCAGGCAGCAGCGCATCGTCAGGATCGACCAGATAGATTATGAGATCGGCATCATCCATCAGGGCTTCGCTCCTTCTTATACCCTCGCTTTCAACCATGTCATCAGAAGACCTCAGTCCGGCCGTGTCGAAAAGACGTACGGGAATCCCGTCAAGGTCAATCCAGGTCTCAATGAAATCACGGGTTGTTCCCGGAACCGGAGATACGATGGCACGGTCTTCCTTGACAAGGAGGTTGAAAAGCGAGCTTTTGCCGGCGTTTGCCGCACCGGCAAGCACGACCTTCGCCCCTTCCCTGTAAATGCGGCTTGCGCCGTATGTGGAGGACAGCGCCTTCAGTGATGATATTATCGATGACACTTCCGCTTCGGGGAACACCCACTCGTCAATGATCTCGTCTTCCGCATAGTCAAGCTGGACCTCAAGAGATGCAAGAATGTCCACAAGCCGTGTCTTTACCGCAGCGAGGCTGTCCCTCAGCTTTCCTGAAAGCCTGTCCAGAGCTTTTTCCTGACTTATCTCGGACTTGCTGTGAATGATCTCCTCGACAGCTTCGGCCTGTGTGAGATCCATGCGTCCGTGCATGAAGGCACGGAAGGTGAATTCCCCCTTCTCCGCCCTTTTGAAACCGAGCTGCTCGAGCCTTGTGAAGAGGCGTTTCAGCACAACAAGCGAGCCGTGGCATGAAATCTCAACTGCCTCTTCTCCCGTATATCCGCTTCCCTCTCTGTAGACGGCAAGCACTACTTCATCTATGCGCACGTTCTCATCATCCATGATATAGCCGTGGACAAGAGTCTTGCCGGCGGCCTTATTCAGCCTGGATGGAGATGAAAAGGCATGGGAAAGCATTTCTATTGTATTCCTGCCCGAAAGTCTTATGACGGCGAGAGCGCTCGGAGCGTATGCTGTCGCCGGAGCATAGATCGGTTCATCAACATTGTAACTGGTCATTTCAAACTGGAGTATATATTAACAGCCCGTCAGAGACAAGAAAGGTATTGCACACAAAATGAATACGGATAGAATTACATGAAAGGAAAGAAAATGAGAAAGCACAGTGAATACTATCTTACACAAGAGAGTCCTTTCAGGGCGCTTCTGATCTTCTCATTCCCGATGATGATGGGAAATCTTTTCCAGCAGTTCTACACGATGGCTGATTCCATAATCGTCGGACGTTTCATAGGAGAGTCGGCACTTGCGGCAGTGGGAGCCAGCGCAGCCCTCACCGCAGTGTTCATCGCAATTGCCGTGGGAGGAGGTGCCGGAGCTATGGTCATAACCAGCAATGCTTTCGGCAGAAAGGATTTCACGCTTGTGAAGGAAAGCATTTCGACCAGCCTGATAAGCTTCTTCATCCTCTCCGTCGTCCTGGCAGCTGCCGGATATGCATTCTCTGACCGGATAATGGGCCTGCTGAACACGCCCGAGAACATAAAAAGTGATGCAGTGCTCTATCTGAGGATATATTTCCTCGGTCTGCCGTTCCTTTTCATGTACAACATCCTCTCCTCTGTCTTCAATTCGCTGGGAAAGTCCAGAATACCGCTTTTCCTCCTCATATTCTCATCACTGCTGAACATAGTCCTGGACATCGCTGCCGTCACTGCCCTTGGAATGGGAATAGCAGGGGCTGCATGGGCGACTCTCATCTCACAGGCACTATCCGCAATTCTTTCATTCATCATACTCACAAAGACACTTAAGATCATGGACGGAAGAAGGAAAAGGCTTTTCTCTTCATCAATATTCTCATCGATGACGAAGATAGCACTGCCTTCAATCATCCAGCAGACGACGGTGAATGACTCCATCTTCGCTGACGCTAGAAGAAGGAGCTTCCGGTCTCTTTCCCATCTCTGGGCGTTTCGCAGAATGCTTCCATATCTCATACGAGGTATCGAAGTCTGAAATCCGCTCCTCCGGAGTACACTTGTATTCCGCAAGCGTGCAGGACATTTCATGCCTTCCTGCAAGTAGCATTGTTTTCGCAGCTTTTCTATCCCTGTCTTCTGTATAACCGCAACTGTAACAGACGAATGTCCTGTCTGAGAGCGTGATGTCTTCTTTAATTGTCCCACATTCCGGACACATCTTTGTTGAAGGAAAGAACCTGTCTATGATGATGACGTTCGGATTTGACTTTAGTTTGCTTTTCAGTGTACCTAGTGCGGAGTTCTGCACCTGTTTCCCGAAAAGTCCCTTATGCCATCCTTTTATGTTTTCATCCTGCATTACAATGAGGCTTCTTCCTTTTGTGATGTCGTGGTATACCTTGTTTGCCTTGTCTCTTCTCTTATTGGCAAGTCTCTCGTATTCCCTCTGAATAAGATGCCTTGTAGCATACCAGCCCCTGGAACCCTTCTTCTGTCTTGCAAGTTTCTTCTGCAAACCCTTAAGGCGTCCCTGTTCTCGGACTGTTATGTCATACTTCTCTCCTTCAGAGGTAGTTATTGTTGTATTTATCCCGAAATCAAGCCCAAGGTCAGGCTTATGTCCGGTTTCTGTCTTCTTTTCATTCACTGGAACATAGCATGTGAGCATGAGATATATCCCTGACGGCTTCTTAACAAGCTTTGCATTTGCATATTCAGCACCATATGGAATCTGCTCCATGCCGAAGACTCTTACAGGTCTCTTTATTCCTGCAATATGGACTGTGTTCCTGTATTTACCATTCTTGTTGCCTTCATCTGTGTAGCATATCCAGTGTGTGTTTCCATACTGGTTGAGCTCTATTGAATCATAGGAAGATCTGAATTTAAGTTTTCCGTTCTTCTTTCCTGTCTTATTTCTCTTTGCTGCAAGTGATGACATATCCTGTTTGAGGGAAGAATACACACTCTGGATGAATTTAGCAGGCAGTGTGAGAAGTCTTTCCACAGTATTGCCATCCTTATCAAGGGAGGTGATGTTCCTTTCTCTGGTGTCAAATGTATTGAAAGAATCTTTCTCAAGAGAAATGAGATAATTGCAAAGCCAGCGGCACTGGGTGAAATACATCCAAAGACTGTCTCTCTCACTCTTGTTCAGACACTTGAGATCAAGCTTCATCTCTACGACTAAAGGACGCATGGATGAATGACGGAGGCGGGTGGCTTTACCGTTTTCCCTGATGGTGCTGTTCTTCTCCTTCCTTGCCTTGTCATCCATGTCTGTATTGTATCAGATTTTTACTTTTTCCTGTACTCATTCCGCTCATTTCTTCAGCAATTCATCTCCATCTTTCACTCTGCTTGGAAGATGGAGTCTTCTTGCAGGTGTGGGATAAACTTCGGCATGATGCTTGTACAGAGTGTCGTCAACACATTCGGCAGTGAAGTCCTTGCAGGATACTCAGCTTCAATAAGAATCGACAATATAGTCACTGTCCCTCTTTCCGCAGTGGGAAACGCGATGAGCCCTTACACTGCACAGAATTCCGGAGCGGGGAAAAATGAAAGAATAGACACCGGCTGGAAGAGTGCCCTTGCAATCATACTGTCATTCGCCATTGCAATCTGCATCATTCTTCAGGCTTTCAACACTGAAATAATCTCCCTGTTTCTTGGAACAGATGGAAGTGCTGCAGCATACAGGACAGGAGAAGAGTACCTCTCCTATCTGGGATGGTTCTACGGGATTCTCGGTTTTGCCTTTGTCACCGGAGGTGTGCTGCGCGGTATGGGAAAGATGGCCTCATTCACCGCTGCAAGCATCGCAAACCTGTCGCTGCGTGTGATCGGCGCCATGGTTTTCGCTCCTCTTTACGGTGTTGAGATTGTCTGGTATGTGGTTCCCTTCGGCTGGATTCTCTATTTCTCGATCTGCTTTGTGTCATACAGGAGACTATCAAAGCCATTGAGAGGATGACAGGAGAACATATTTATGATTTTATGAAAATTAACTAAGTAAAGTTGAATTAGAGTTCGTCAATAGTAATCCCGTCAGATATGGACCGTACAGTCAGGATAATCCGGCCATGTTCACTTCTTTTCACACTGCGCAACGTACATATAAAGCCAAGCTTGCCGTCTGTAGTTGTATCATCACTCTCAAATTGCACATTCATTATCGAGATACCTCTCATCCTCGCTTCCCGGACAAAAGTGCTGAAGGCAAGAGAATCAGGGATCTCAATGTAAGCCTCTATGTCACGAGTACGATTGCGGATGAAGTAATCCCAGTGTCCAAGGAATGTAAGAACGACAAAAATTGAAAGCCCGCCAAAAAAGGCGACTTCATATAACCCGATTCCAATAGCCAGCCCAACACATGCGGATGCCCATAAACCTGCAGCTGTCGTCAATCCTTTGATCTGGTTTCTTCTGGTGACAATAATCGTACCGGCACCAAGAAAGCCTATACCGCTTATGACCTGTGCAGACATTCTCACCGGATCGCCTGTATTGTAAACTTGATAAACATACTGATTTGTCATCATGACAATACATGAGCCCATGCAGACGAGAATATATGTTCTCAGGCCTGCAGGACGGTTTTTCAATCCCCTTTCAAAACCAAGGATGCCTCCGAGAAGTAAAGACAGTAATAGTCTTACAACAACAGCTGAATCTGTTAAATAACGTATTTCATTCATATTCTCATGCCTGAACGAGGCCTTCAAAAAATGAAGGCCTCAAAGAGAAACATTTATCAATTCCTGGGTATTCTTGTCTTGCTGAAAAAAAGCATACTGTCAAAATATGTCATGCTTGCTGAAGGTACTTTGAATATGAAATGCTCTTCAGAACATTTTTTATCGAATCTGCTCTTCTCTTTTTCCAGAAAACCAAACTGTTCTTTATCAGGCATGCTGATACCATAACCGAGACTGATATGGAATCTGTAACGGTCGTGACCCGGGAAATGCAATCCCATTACGGTGCCTACAGCATCTCTCCAGTCTCTTATCAAAACATCATCTTCATATGTTGCAGGATATAACCCTATGCATATACCGCTTTCGATCCATAAACATTCAAAACGCATATGAACATCAGGAAAAGCCGGAACACTTTTCCACTTCTCCTCAAATAAATCATCTACAGATACAAGCGGTGTATTCAGCGGCAACAATGAAGTCCAGTACGACTTATCTCTTACACGGTCACAAACTCCTTCAATAGCAGTCATGTGAAGACTTATGTCCGGAAGTGGTGAAAACACTGTTTTAGGAAGGACTGAAGAAAGAATATCCCTTTCTTGCACTGCACGTCTGAACACTTCACTGTCATGTTCAAGCAGACAAATAATTGTATTGCCTTTAAACTCCAGCGCATCTCCGCTGTTGCTGAATTTCTTTCCGACACTCTGTCCGAAGCAGATATCATCTTTCCACATATTATATGATCCTCCTTGTTTTATTTAACGGCACTGTCCATAGAGCCTTTTACAAAATACTTCTGCAGACAGATATATATGACGGCCAGCGGCAATACAGAAATAACCGTTGCAGCGGCAGCTGCAGGCATGTTTGTGCTTCCTTCTGTGAAAAATGCGGAAATCGCAAGTGTAATAGTCTTGAGTTTTGGTTTCTGAAGAACATAAAGCTGAAAACTGTAATCATTCCATATAGCAACACCCGTAAGGATGAGAACAGATGAAATCACCGGCCCCATGTTAGGAAGAATAATCCTGGGAAAAATCATGAACTGTGAACATCCATCTATAAGTGCCGCTTCATCAAGTTCCTTTGGTATTCCGGAAATAAAATTTGAAAACATGAATACAGACATAGGAAGATTATAAGTAACTGTTATTAGAATAATTCCCCAGAATGTATTGATACCTCCCATGGATACCAGTTCTTTATAAATCGGGACAAGGACGGAAAGAGGAGGCACCATCATTACACCTACAAAACAGGATAATATGAATTTGTTTATCTTTGTTTTATGTCTTGAAAGCGGATATGCAGCTATTGCACCCAGAAAAAGAATAAGGACTACCGAAAAAACAGTGACAATCAGTGTGTTTACAATAGCCAGCCCTATATCTCCCCTGTCCAGAGCATACATATAAGATTCAAAAGACGGTTCTGAAGGAAAAAGCCAGTAGCTCGTCCTGTCTGCACGTGTTTTAAACGAAAGGGACAGTATTATATAGAACGGCGCAAAGAAGAAACCTGCAATAATAACAGCTATGACAGACTTGAGCCAGTTCCATTTTGTTTTCAGTTTACTTTTCTTTTTCTCAGCCATTGTACTGCTCCTCCTTTTTCTCAAGATATTTGCGCAGAACGATACTTACCAGAACAATAAACACAAAGCTGAACATTCCCACTGCTGCACTGTATCCAGCCTGCTGATTTGCAAAATAAAGATTATTGATCAAAGAAGAGAGAGAATGCGACGCATATCCGGGACCTCCATTCGTCATTGCAACCACAAGTCCGAACATTTTCAGTCCGCCTATAATGTTTAAAACCAGACTTGTTGTCATTGCAGGAAGAAGCATAGGCAGTGTAATATGACGGAAACTCTGCCATGTATTGGCACCATCTATACTTGCTGCTTCGCTGTACATATTTGGAATAGACTCAAGACCAGCGATGAAAATGATCATTGTCTTACCACAGTATGCAATGGAATTTATCATCATTATGATAAGAACGGCTCTTGTCCCTTTGCTCATCCAATCAACTTTTGCAACACCGAACAGTCCGACAATATCGTTAAGTGCACCCCTTTCATAAGTGACGATAAAATACCAGATATATCCTATGATAAGCTGAGCCACCATTGCCGGAAGATAAATAATCGTACGGGCAAAACCGCGGAACAGAAATCTGTTGACAAGAAGCATGGCAAAAGCAAGACCGAGGACAGTCTGGACGAGTGTGGATCCGAAGCCGTATATCAGAGTATTTTTGAATGCTGTCCATACCTGCGGATCTGAAACCATCTTCCTGTAATTGTCAAAACCCACATATGAATATTCCTGAGAATACCCATTCCAGTTCGTAAATGAAATATTTATACCGGAAATAATCGGCACTACAACGAATACGATAAACAAGGCAAAAGCAGGTAAAGCAAGAAATGTCAATGCACGGGGATCGGACTGCATGAAACGCCTTATATCAGTGTTAGAGTTTTTCATTTTACCTCCTAGCAAAAAACAGGAGCTGAACCAGTCAGCCCCTGCCATTTAAATTATTACTGCTGTGCCATCAATGACAGGTAACTGTCTTCCATCGTGCTGCATGATTCCTCAACAGACATCTCTCCGGCAGTCAGGGCGCCTCCAATAGTTCTCATAGTTGCCCACATGCCGCTCGGCAGCCATTCACGGTCAAAATACGGATAAATCTTGAGATCTGAATACTTCTCATATTCTTCCGCGAGTTTCAAATCAGGAGAGACATCGCTGAAACCGGAAGGCATTCCCGCAGCATTGCAGACATATTCGACATTCTCAGGTCTTGCCATGAATTCCATGAGTGCGATAGCCAGTTCCATATTCGGAGAATCTTTCCATATTCCATAACATTCTCTTTCACCGCCGATCCAGATCTGAGAATCACCTTCTTTATATCCGGGCACCGGCATCATTGAAAGATCAGCATCGGGATTCAGTGTCCATGCATCTGTTATCATTGCCTGATTATTGAAATTGAACATAACCTCACCAAAGGCAAGTTTCTCAGATGTATAAATAGGATCAGCTGTTGTCGCATCAACATTTGTATATCCATTTTCTACGAGATCTGTAATGAATGATGAAACCGGATACCATTTGCTCCAATCAAAAGTGCCATCATAAAGACGCTCTGCATTGTCTCCTGCGTCATTGGATGTAATCAACATAGCAACTGCCATGATATCCATCATATTGGCCTGAATACGGGTATCTTTACCTGTTATATATACAGGTATGACGCCAAGGGCTTTCACATCCTCGCAACACTGATAGAACTCCTCAAGAGTAGCAGGCACCTCATCCCATCCAGCCTGTTCGAGAATGGTCTTGTTATAGATAATTCCACTCTGCTCCGAAGTGATAGGCATAGCTACGATATCACCATTATCAGTTGTGACAGTATCGACAATTGATGGAGAAAGCCTTGAAGCAAATGAAAGATCATTCAGAGGTCTCAAATATTCTGCATATCTGTTCACAGCCCAGCCATGTGTGGCAAAAACATCAGGCAGGTCATTGGCCGCCATTCTTGCTTTCATCAAATTCTCATAATCGCTTCCATAGCTTGTGTATTCAACTTCCACACCGGGATTCTCTTCCATGAAGAGATCAATAATATGTTCAACCGCCTCAAAAGTTGGCGATGAGGCATTAGTTGCAACAGTCAGAGATCCATGAAGCCCCCCATCATCAACTATCTCTTGAGAACCACCTGCGAATGCAGTACCTGCAACCAAGGCGAAAACACATAATACTACAGCATATTTTTTCATATTGCCTCCTTTTTTCAGTTTTCTGATTCAATTTTTTCAATGAAAAACTCTGCTGTAAATAATACTTTCTTCGCATCTGATAATACTTTTTTCTTATTGTGTGAGGATCGTGAATCTCCTTAAAATGTATAATGGTATACGACTTTAAGTGCTTTAGGTCATGTGGGGGTAAATATATTCATATGGAAAACAAAACAAAGCTCATCAACAGAATGACCAAGTATTTCATTCAGAGCACAGCAATACCATTCCTTCTGATTGTTGTCATAAGTGGAAATCTGTTCCAGTTTTATTACAACAGACAGATACTCAGGCTAACATCAGGATATCTGCAAAGCGCGTCACAGAATATTTCAATGTACATAAAGGATCTTGAACAAGTCATATTTATGCCTTTTTTCGATAACAAAGTCATATCGCTTCTCAGCCAGTTTTCAAAGCAGGAATCCGTAAGCTTTACAGATCAGACATTGTTTGATAATGAATTCGGTAATCTGATCTCATCAATACGTTATATAAGCAATGATTTCTACAGTGCATTGATTGTCAATAATGACAAAACAATTTATTCAAGTTCAAATTTCAATACGGCCGAGCCTATGCCGGGATACAACTGGTCAGAGGAAAGCTGGTACCAGCAGGCAATTGAGGCAAAAGGCAGAATTGTCTTCATACCTCCTCATACTGCTGATTATTATACTCCGGAAGACAGTACGGAACGTATATCGCTTGTGTGCACAATAAACAACCTTGTCACAAGAAATCCGTATGCTGTTATAAAAATTGATTTTCTTCCCTCCACGATAGCGTCTCTCTTTGAAGATTTGGACTTCAATGTTCCCTTCATAGCTTATGCAGTGGATTCAGCCGATAATATTGTCTTCCAGACTTCATCAGACAAACACATGTCTAAAATGATAAAGACCGAAATATCGGACCCTCTGATAAAATATGCAGGATATAATGAGAAACAAGTAAATCATCTTCAAAAAAGAATTGAGAGTACGCCATATACACTGCATATTCTTCTAGATCGTGCTGCGGCAATCAGATACACATTAAATATTTATGCCGCTGGTATAGGTTTATACATAATAGCTTTCCTCATTTCACTGATGCTTGACAGAAAACTGGCAAAGCGTATTTCAGAACCCATAAGTGCAATAAATGAAACCCTGGCAAAAGTCGAAAAAGGAGATTTTGAGGCGGAGTACACAAGCAAGCCGAATTGGGAACTTGATGAAATCGGAGCCAGCCTGAACCACATGATTTCAGATCTGAAAGAGACAATTGACAAAAAATATGTTGCAGAACTCGCAAAAGAGAAAGCAGAAAACAAAGCTCTGCTTTCTCAAATATCTCCTCATTTCCTTTTCAACACACTGAACACATTGATTGCCCTGCTTTATGATAAAAAATATATCCAGCTTGAAAATGCGCTTTATAATCTATCAGATCTGCTCCATTATGTCCTCAGAAAAGACAGTATGGTAAAAACTTCACAAGAACTTGATTTTCTGCGGGCCTACCTGCTGCTTCAGCAGGAACGGTTCCAGAATAAACTGGAATTCAACATTGCATGTGATGAAAAAGCAAAGGATGCAACTATTCCAAGGCTTATTCTTCAACCTTTTGTCGAGAACTCAATAATTCACGGGATGGAACCGATGGATAAAGGGGAGTTCACCATTGATATCTTTGCAAAAATAGCAGGCTCAGTACTTACCCTGTCTGTAAAAGACAACGGCGTAGGATTTGATCCGCTCAAAACAGATTTTTCATCTTCAATAGGTGTTGAAAACTGTCTGCAGAGAATCAGGCTACTTGATAAGGATGCAGAGATAAAGATTGAAAGCGCACCGCAAAAAGGTTGTGAGATAACAATAAAAATCAACTTGGAGAATGAGGTTAAAAATGAAAGTACTAATGGCTGACGATGAAGCTGCAATCCGGTCTTTATTTAGACATTTTCTTGATAAATACCCCTCTCCATACATCACATATGAAATTTTCAGTACAGGTGATGAACTCAGACAAGCATGTCTTAAAAATGCACCTAACGTTGTTTTCACTGATATAAAAATGCCCGGAACATCTGGCCTTGAGGCCATATATGAAATAAAACAGGCGACGGCTGATAATGCCACAGGATATTATGTTATTTCAGGGTATACAGATTTTGACTATGCCCTGCAGTCTTTAAGACTGGGAATAAAAGACTATCTTCTAAAGCCTATGAAATATAGTCAGATAGAATCAATTCTAAGAAAAGAGGAAGAAAACATATTCATGGGCATTACTCTTGAAGATGCATGGAAACTCAATAATGAATCTCTTGCCAGAAAGCTTTCTGACTGTGTACAGAACCTGGCACTTGCATATCAGATAAGAGACCGTTCGTATCAGAAAGTATTGCAGAACTGGGCTTTTATCGCATCTGGTATTCCAATAGATAAAACATACTTCAAAGAAAAATTCGGCACTGCTATAGAAGACTTCAGCGCCCAGAAGACCTTCTTCGAAAATGCATCAACATCCGAGTCAGAAGAAAAATATTCACGTCAAATCGTTAAAAAAGTAGTTGAAATAATTGAGAATAATTATCAGAATGCAGCACTCGGCATGGATTCCATTGCCGATAAACTCGGATACAGTACTCAATACCTCAGTATGGCTTTTTCAAAAGAAGAAGGCATGCACTTTTCCGCATATTTGACAAAAGTCAGGATCAACAACGCAATTCATTTACTGGAAAACACAAAAATGCGTGTTAAGGATATCGCTGAAGCATGTGGGTATTCTTATTCAAGTTACTTCATCAAAGTATTCCGTAAACAGACCGGCCATTCTCCCGAAGAATTCAGAATAAAAAGTGACAGCAGAAAATGAATTCGTAAACCCAATACTGCAAATTTCAATTTTTGTATCATTTCTCTTGACACAGCGTTTCTATTTACAGTAATGTTTCTATAAACAAAAACACAAAAGGAGAAAATTAAGATGACAAATCTGCTCAATAAAGAAATAGACACAGTCAATCTTCCGGACAGCAAAGGGTATTTCGGCGAATACGGCGGCTCATTCGTGCCAGAGGCACTGCAGAAAGTGATGGATGAGGTTGCGGCAAAGTATGAAGAGATCTCACAGGATCCGGCTTTCGTACAGGAACTGGCAGAGCTGAACGCACATTACACAGGACGCCCTTCTCCGGTAACGTTTGCAAAGAACCTGAGTGACGCAGTTGGAGGTGCGAAAATCTATCTCAAGAGAGAGGACCTCAACCACACAGGCGCCCACAAGATCAACCACTGTCTCGGCGAGGTTCTGCTTGCCAGGAGAATGGGCAAGAAGAAAGTCATTGCGGAAACCGGTGCAGGCCAGCACGGTGTTGCCCTTGCAACCGCAGCTGCCCTCATGGGACTTGAATGCGATATCTACATGGGAGAGATTGATGTCATGAAGGAAGCCCCGAATGTATCAAGGATGAAAATACTCGGAGCGAAGGTAATTCCCGTGAAAACGGGCACAAGAACACTGAAAGATGCCGTCGATGAAGCATTCAAGGCGTACCTGAAAGATCCTGTCACGCAGATTTACTGCATCGGATCTGTTGTCGGCCCGCATCCATTTCCGATGATGGTCCGCGATTTCCAGGCTGTGATAGGAATCGAGGCACGCCGTCAGATGCTTGAGATGACAGGCCGGCTTCCGGATAACATTGTCGCCTGTGTCGGAGGCGGCAGCAATGCAATGGGAATGTTCTCTGCCTTCCTTGACGACAAAGATGTGAAACTGTACGGCGTCGAACCTGCAGGAATGGGCCTCGAGACAGGCGCACATGCGGCATCCCTGACGATGGGAACGAAAGGCATTCTGCACGGTTTCAAGACAATAATGATTCAGGATGAAAAGGGTGAACCCCTTCCCGTGTACTCAATCGCATCAGGACTGGACTACCCGGGAAGCGGTCCTCAGCACTGCTACCTGCATGACATAAAACGTGTCACATACACGACAATAACTGACAGGGAAGCAGTTGAAGCGTTCTATGCATTAAGCCGCATGGAAGGCATCATTCCCGCACTTGAATCCAGCCATGCTGTCGCCTATGCCGTAAAGCTTGCCGAAACGCTTGATAAGGATCAGACGATTCTTGTAAACCTCTCCGGACGAGGTGACAAGGACATAGATTTCGTCATGCAGAACTATCCTCTGGTGGAATATGAGCCGGATGAAGATGCCGTGAAGGAAAACAAGTACAAGGAATTCCTGTCCCACATCCAGCAGGTTAAAAAGTAAGGGTGTATTACAAAAAAGATCATTGACCTCTTTCTGCTTCTCCGTCACAAGATGGGGAAGCAGATTAATTTTTGTCATTAAATGTTAAAATATAACATTTTGCTTATTTAGTAATGAAGGATTACCATTATCTCATGGAAAAACGTGAAGCATTTAAAATGTACCTGAAACCGGGCTGCAGGGAAGAGTACAGGAAACGTCACAGCGAGCTGTGGCCAGAAGTTGAGAAAGTCCTCAAAAATGCCGGTGTATATGATTATTCAATCTATCTTGATGAGGAGACCGGCACGCTTTTCGCCTTCCAGAAAGTGAAGGGAGAGGCAGGAAGCCAGGATCTTGGAAGCGAGAAAGCGATAAGGGACTGGTGGCACTTCATGGCTCCGCTGATGATCGTCAATGAAGATGAAAGCCCCCTCTCGGTTCCGCTTGAAGAAATGTTCCACCTAGACTAAACCTGTGCTTTTTTCTGTATGCGCCCGGGCTCATGAGATAATAATCCCTGAATGTCCGGCTGAACTGTTCAGCAGAACTGTAGCCGACTTTATACGCGATCTCCTTTACTGTCAGCCTGTCATTGTGCAGCAGCTGGCAGGCTGTTTCCATTCTGAGCCGTTTTACGATTGCAGAGAAAAGCTGTCCCGTCTTCTCCTTGATCATGCGCGACGCATACTGCTCACATAAATTGAAATGAGCTGCGAAAGATGAAAGCGTCACGTCTTTGAGATTCTCTTCGATGTATGACATTATCTGATAGACTTCATTACGTTTGTCCACTTCCCTCTTCATCTTCAGCACTCCGTTTCTTTTTGCATTTAAAAGCAGAGAAGCCGTTATCACTTCCTTCCTCATTGCCGTCACATCATCGTCAATCTGCTCTTCCTGAAGAAGTGCCTCGATCTCCTTTTCAAGCTCAAGACTCTCATACACAGCGAATGACGAGGAAGCAAGGTCCATGGCAAAACGCTCATCCAGAAAAGCAAAGAACTCACGGCTTACAAGAATATTGACAGCTATGGTCTCATCATCGAAAACACCTATGCTGTGATAGAAACCGGGAAGAAGGATGAGAAGACTGCCTTTTCCAAGCGTGAAAACCTGTCCTTCAATATTCTCCTCAACACTTCCCCTGAGCACATAATTCATTTCGACAAAACGGTGAGAGTGAAGATAAAGCGGCATGTAGCAGGGATGTTTCAGGACTATTACCGATGCATCGCCGCTTTTCGAGTAATAGCTTGAAGAGAGAACTATCTTCTCCTCAAGTCTTGCGGCCTCCTCCACTTCTTCCGGCAGATTCACAAATTCCGCCCTGCTCTTTCCTTCCAGATATAGCGTCCTGTAATACTTTTCCTCATCGCTTAAAGTATAAAATTCATCAAGAAATTTTCCCATAATTCCAATTATAATGGATGAAAAGTTAAAATCAATCAAGAAGTAATGATAATTATCAATTGCACAGTCCGCACTGCGGGATGATGATGTAGATATGAAATATCTGGCAATAGACATCGGTGCCTCCAGCGGCAAGATTCTGGAAGCCCGGCTCGAAAAAGGGAAAATCATCACAAAGATCGTTCACCGTTTTGAAAACAGGCTCATACAGCAAAACGGACACCTTTGCTGGGATATCCGCTATCTTGAAGATGAAATAATCGAAGGACTTTCAAAAGCAAAGGATGCTGACTATGTCTCAATTGACACATGGGCAGTCGACTACGTACTCCTTGATGAGAATGACAGTCTTCTCGCTCCAGCCATCTCATACCGTGACAGCCGTACTGAAAATGTCTCGCTCTGTGTCTCAGATGAAGAGCTTTACAGACGTACAGGCATTCAGCACCAGAGATTCAACACGGTCTATCAGCTGGCAGCACAGCAGGCTGAGGATCCTGCTGTTCTCGACAAAGCCTCAAGTCTTCTCTTCATTCCCGACTATCTTGCATTCCGTCTTACAGGAGTGAAAGTACAGGAATACACAAACGCAACAACATCAAGTCTTCTCAAAGCCGGCACTTCACAGTGGGATATGGACCTTATCGGTAAACTTGGTTTCCCTGAGCGTCTTTTCTCAGATCTCTCAATGCCGGGAACAGTGCTCGGACCCCTGAGAAAAGAAATAAGGGAGAAAACCGGATGTGATGCCCGCTTCATTCTTGCGCCAACCCATGACACGGCATGTGCGGTTCTTGCAAGCCCGCTCGGGAAAGACAGTCTTTTCCTTTCATCCGGAACATGGTCGCTGCTCGGCTGCATAAATGAAAATGCAATAACATCAGATATTGCGATGAACAGTAATTTCACAAATGAAGGCTCCGATAACGGTATGATAAGATTTCTTAAGAATATCATGGGAACATGGATGCTGCAGAATATCAGAAAAGAAAGCGGGGAAAACCTTTCTTTCGATGAAATTGTCATTAAAGCATCTCAAAGCGAACTCATAGGACTTGTCGATGCGCTGTCTTCCCGCTTTCTGTCACCTTCAGGCATGAGCAGAGAAATAGACAGGGCACTTGAGGAACAAGGTCTGAGAAAACCGTCAGGCATAGGAGAAAGGGCCCTTGTTGTCTACCACAGTCTTGCAAATGCATATAAGAATGCAATTGAGGAAATCAGCACTATAACAGGACGCAAGTTCACCCACCTCGCAATAGTCGGCGGTGGCTCCAGAGACGATTTCCTCAACCGTCTCACAAGAAAATATACAGGCCTGACTGTCACGGCAGGGCCTGATGAAGGCAGCGCGGCAGGATGCCTGCTTTCAGCAATGATCCACACTGGCGAGATAAGAAGAGAGGACATTCCTTCCCTTCTTGCCTCTTCATTCGATATAAAAACCATTCAGGAGGACTGAGATGTATCAGGATGCAAAGGAAAGATACAGCAGATACAATATCGACACGGAAGCTGTACTTGAGAAAATGAAACATATTCCCATCAGCATCAACTGCTGGCAGGGTGACGACGTGATCGGATTTGAAAAAGGTGCAGGCGCACTTTCAGGCGGCATACAGACCACCGGCAACTATCCCGGACGTGCACGCAATGCACAAGAACTGATGCAGGACTTTGAATTCGCCTCATCACTCATCCCGGGAGCAAAGAGGCTCAATCTTCACGCAAGCTATCTCATAAGTGACAAAGACAAAAACAGAAATGAGATCGAACAGGAAGATTACAAGGCATGGGTCGACTTTGCAAAGAAGAACAATCTCGGTCTCGATTTCAATCCGACCTGTTTCTCTCATCCCATGGTAGTCAACAACCTCACGCTCTCATCTCCGCACCGGGAAGTGAGGAACTTCTGGATAGAGCACTGCAAAAGAAGCCGCCGTGTTGCCTCTTACTTCGCAAAAGAACTGAACACGCATTGTGTGTGCAACCTCTGGATCCCCGACGGTTTCAAGGATACTCCGGCCGATCGTCTCACACCCAGGCTTAGGCTGAAGGACGCCCTTGATGAAATATTTGAAGAAAAGCTTGACGGAGTGATTGATAGCGTGGAAAGCAAGGTGTTTGGCATCGGTGTTGAATCCTTCACTGTCGGTTCAAGTGAATTCTATCTTGCCTATGCATCCCGTCATGACGGAGTATACCAGCTGCTTGATGCAGGACACTATCATCCCACCGAGGTCATTTCGGAAAAGCTTTCGGCACTGCTGTGTTATTTTGACAGGATTCCTCTTCATGTGACACGTTCCGTCCGCTGGGACAGTGACCATGTGGTCCGTCTTGATGACGAGCTGAAGGAAATCGCAAAGGAAATCATAAGAAACGATGCTGAGGATAAGGTTCTCATCGGACTTGACTTTTTTGATGCATCAATCAACAGAATCGCGGCATGGGTGATCGGAACCAGAAACATGCAGAAAGCGATGATGATGGCACTTCTTGAAGACAATGCAAGAATGAAGGCGGATCAGGAAAACGAGGATTATACACATCTTCTTACATACTCCGAAGAGATGAAGACACTGCCGTGGCAGGAAGTGTGGAATGAGTTCCTCATCAGGGAAGGTCTGTCAGATGATTTCAGCTGGTATGATGATATAAAGAAATATGAGAAAGATGTTCTTTCAAAGAGAGGTTGAATATGCAGAAAGTACTGGAAGACTACATAAGAATGTGCTATGACGGATTCCTTCAGGGCTGGCATGAGAGAAACGGTGGAAACCTTACATACAGGATGAAGGCAGAAGAGGCAGAAGACTGCTGCGGTCTTTTCTCTCCGGATGTGCGCCATTTCACACTGCCGGTTGAAGTCAGCCAGCTGGCAGGAGAATATTTCATCACGACAGGAAGCGGACGCTATATGAGGAATGTGCCGCTGGCTCCTGAAAAGAACATCGGAATCATAAAAATCGATGATGACGGCAAAGGCTACAGTATTCTCTGGGGTCTTGAGGATGGCGTGAAGCCTACCAGCGAGCTTCCAAGCCATCTGCTGAACCATGTCAGCCGCATGAGCGTGAGCGGTGGCAGATGCCGTGTCATCTATCATGCACATCCTGCAAACATAACAGCTCTCAGCTATACTATCGAACCTGATGCGAAAACACTGTCACGCATTCTCTGGCAGAGCGAGACCGAATGTGCAGTTGTTTTCCCGCAGGGCGTCGGCATCCTTGACTGGATGATTCCAGGCGGTACCGAGATTGCTCAGAAAACATCCGAGCTCATAAGAAAATATCCTGCGGTCGTATGGGCATTCCACGGCATCTTCGGCTCAGGTGAGACTTTCGATGAGACCTTCGGGCTTATCCACACAATCGAGAAAGCAGCCGAGATATATCTCAAGGCAAAGGGAGCCGGAATAATCAGGACGATAAGTGATGACCAGCTGAGAATTCTCGCAGATGCCTTCGGCGTTGCGATCAATGAGGATTTCCTTAAATAGAATGCTGCAATAAAAAAAAGTAAGGAGCACGTACGAATAAAAGCACATGCTCCTTTATTTTTATCTATTTCGTTTTATCTGAATATAATATTCAGGAAAGGTCACGGCCTTTGAGGGTGAGAACCAGCTTTATGGTCATAAGTGCGAGCATACAGATCAGGGCAAGTGCGATCAGCGTGATTCCGCTTGCGATTCCCGCACTTTCCGCAACAGTTCCGATCACAAGCGGCATGAGTATGGCACCTACGGTTGCAACCGCTATGCAAGTACCTGTCGCAACTGTCGAGGAATTGTAATCAGCAGGCATTGTGGAAAGCGTTGTCGGATAAATCCCGCTCATGGACACGCCGACACCGAACACTCCTATCACAGCGGCAACAGGACCTGACGCGTTGACCATCACGGTGAAGAATGCTGTCATTATGATACCCAGGACAAGAATAAGGGAGGACTTGTTCATCCTGTTTGAAATGCTTGCGCAGATAAGACGGCCGAAAAGGATCATGACCCAGAGTATTGACTGCATCGAAGTCGCAATCGACTGAGGGAAGATTCCGCTGTCAATGAAGTATGTGACCAGCCATCCTGTGAGGGAAGCTTCGGCACACAGATAGAAGAACATTATCATGGTGTTGAGCCAGAAACCGATACTCTTCAGAAAGCGGGTCTCACCTCCTTTTTCCCTCCTGCTTCTCCCGTTGCTCAGACGGGATGTTCCAAGCAGGATGAGCGCGATGAGCATCAGTCCTGAAATGATCCAGCACGGGATTTTCCACATGCTGTCTCCGGCAGCGATGGCGATCAGCGGAGAGGCAAAAGCCCCGACCGCAAAGCATGCATGTAGCAGATTGAGACCTCCGGCCTTGTTTCCGGCGCTCTGTCCGACTACGACATTTGTCATGTTTGACATCGTGCCGCGTCCTATGCCTGTAAGCAGGAATGCGAAGATCAGGAAAAAAGGATTGCCGTACAGCGTCATGAACACAAGGCCGAGTATTATGCCTGAAGCACCCAGCAAGGTGCTCATCTTGCGTCCTATCGCATATGGCAGGAATCCGGCTATGTAAACCGCAATCAGGTTTCCGATCTGGTGGAACGACAGCAGGGAACCCTGCAGCGTATATGACAGTCCGTATTCCTCAGAAAGGCTGGGAAGTATTGCGCCCAGCACTGTGGTCATCATTCCCGAACACAGGAATGCGTAATATGTGAAATAAAGCAGGCTCTGGTCTTCTTTCTTCACATCAAGAAATCTGTTAAGGGAAAACATTGCAATTATGCTCCTGCCGATGATGGCACTATAATACTTGTTCATGCATCATTTCAACACACTGTCAGCTTTTTGGGACTCTGTTCAGAGGTGTGAAGCCGTTTCCGAGAACCTGGAAGGTCTCGGTTATGAACATGAACGCCGCGGGATCAGCCTCCCTTACGATTTCTTCAAGCAGTGTGAGCTGCTGGTTCGGAACGACAACCATCAGCATGTTCCTTTCCTTCGATGTGTATATGCCGACACCCTTGAACAGGGTTCCTCCGTGATGCAGCTCCTTTATGACTCTTCTGGAAATATCGGGGATACGTTCGTTTGAGAAGATGTATGCTGTTTTTGCAAGACTTGTTCCCCACTTGACGACCACATGGTTTATCATCTGCCCCGAGATGTACATAGCGATAAAAGCGAATATCGTATTGCGTATGCCGAAAAAGAGTCCGCCGACACATACGACGCAGGCATTCATGCAGAACTCGATCGAACCTACATTGAACGGTGTGTATTTTGCCGCTATCTGTGCCAGGATATCCGTTCCACCGGTATTGGAACCGGCCCTCATCACGATGCCGATCCCGCTTCCCACAAGCACACCGTAGCATACCGCGGATATAAGCACATTCGTGCTGTCAGTATAATCCAGCACCCCGCGGTAGCCGGTCAGGTTTCCTATCACGGAAGTCCATACGGAAAGCATGACCGCCCCTACGAAAACCTTCAGTCCGTACATGGAGCCGAAGAAATGCATGCCGAGAAAGAAAAGCGGAATATTGATGCACAGCATTGTGACGCCGGGGTCAATGCCGAACGTGTAGTAAATGATCGTGCCGACACCCGTGGTTCCGCCTCCGGTGAGCTTTGCGGGGTTTGAGAAAACCGCTATTCCGCATCCGGCTATGAATGTGCCGAGGATTATTCTCGCGTAATCTTTGAAAACCTTCTTGCAGTCAATCTGTCTCATACCATCAAAGCTTATTAGCATTCATCCGGTTTTTGCAACTGAAAACACCCTGTAAAAGGGAGGAAAATCATCATGACATGAAAAAAATTTATCACCCGTTCTTGTTGCAATTCTTTCCCCTCTTAATATATAGTAGTTCTGAATATAATTCTTAATCAGAAACTTTAGGAGAAATAAACAAATGTTGACACTCTTAACCAATCTTCCAAGAGATGTTTTGATCCGTCAGCTGCAGGATGGACTGGTTCTTCTCGTCCTCGGCATGGGATTTGTTTTCATCTTCCTCGCCATTCTGGTCTTCACGACAAAATGGATCAGCAAATTGTGCATGAAGGTGGCACCGGCAAAACAGCCTGAGGTGAAAAAGGCACCTGCACAGGCAGCAGCCGCAGGCGTAAAGTCAGCAGGCGGTGCGAAGGATGCAGAGATTGCGGCCGCAATTGCTGCAGCATATGCAAAGTCAAAGAACTAAAAGGATAAAAATATGGCAAAGAAAAAGATCAACTTTATGTGTACAGCATTCCGTGACGGCTTCCAGTCCGTTTACGGCGCACGTGTTTTCACAAAGGACTTCATGCCGGCTGTCGAAGCGGCAAGAGAAGCCGGAATCAAGCACTTTGAAGCAGGCGGCGGCGCACGCTTCCAGTCACTTTATTTCTATACAAATGAAGATGCTTTCGAGATGATGGACGAGTTCAGAAGAGTCGCAGGCCCTGATGCAAATCTCCAGACACTCTCAAGAGGCGTGAATGTCGTAGGTCTCGACTCCCAGCCGAGAGACATCATCAAGCTTCATGCCCAGATGTTCAAGAAGCACGGCATGACAACAATCAGGAACTTCGATGCCCTCAACGATGTAAACAACCTCATCGACTCCGGACAGGCAATTCATGATGCAGGCCTCAAGCACGAAGTCACAATCACGATGATGAGCCTTCCAGACAGCTACAAGGCCGCAGCTCACAACCCCGATTTCTATGAAAAGATTCTCCGCCAGATCCTCGATGCAGGAATCCCGTTCGATTCCCTCTGCTTCAAGGATGCTTCCGGCACATCAACACCTCACAACGTATACGAGACCATCAAGAGAGCAAGAAAGCTCCTCGGCCCCAACATGAACATCGTATTCCACTCACACGAGACAGCAGGTGTTTCAATCCAGCAGTACATGTCAGCCATCGAAGCAGGTGCAACACAGGTTGACCTTTCAATGGTTCCGTGTTCAGGCGGTACATGCCAGCCGGACATTCTCACAATGTGGCACGCTCTGCGCGGTACAGATTACGATCTCGACATTGACGTTGCAAAGATCCAGGAAGCTGAAAGAGTATTCCAGGACTGTATGAAGGACTACTTCCTCCCGCCAGAAGCAACAGCAGTCAACCCCGAGATCCCGTTCTTCCCGCTCCCGGGCGGCGCTCTGACAGCAAACACACAGATGCTGCGCGACAACGGTCTCATGGACAAGTATCCTCTTATCGTCGAAGCAATGGGCGATGTTGTGAAGAAAGGCGGTTTCGGCACATCCGTAACTCCTGTCTCACAGTTCTATTTCCAGCAGGCATTCAACAACGTGATGTTCGGACCGTGGAAGAAGTTCGCTGAAGGCTACGGCAAGATGGTTCTCGGTTATTTCGGAAAGACTCCTGTCGAACCGGATCCGGAAGTCGTGAAGGCGGCAAGCGAGCAGCTCAAGCTTGAACCGACAACAGAAAAGGTTGTCGATCTCAATGACAAGAACCCGAACAAGGGCCGCAAGGCAGCTGAGAAGATGCTTGAGGAAGCAGGTCTTGAGAAGACAGAAGAGAACATCTTCATCGCAGCAAGCTGCAAGGAAAAGGGTATCCTCTACCTCACAGGAAAGGCAAAAGTCAACGGCGTGAGAAAGATCGAGAAGACTGAAGCAAAGAAAGATGCGAAGAAGAATGCATCCGGCGAATACACAGTCACAGTCAACGGCAATGCATACGGCGTCAAGATCAGCGACAATGCAGCAGTCGTCAACGGCGTAAGCTATCCTCTCTCAATTGTCGACGGAATCAAGGCAGCTCCGGCAGCAGCACAGAGCGCACCTGCAGCAGCTCCTGCAGCCCAGACAGTCGTGACAGGAAGCGAGGAAGTCAAGGCTCCGATGCCGGGTCTCATCCTCCGCCTCAACGTGAAGGTCGGCGACACAGTCAAGAAGAATGACGAGATCGTCATCATGGAAGCCATGAAGATGGAGAACCCGATCTATGCTCCATGCGACGGTACAGTCTCTTCAATCGCAGTCAACCAGGGCGATCAGATCCAGGCTGATGACCTCATCCTCACAATCGGCGGTGTCGCAGTCGCAGTTCAGGCAGCACCTGCACCTGCAGCAGCTCCTGCACCTCAGGCTGAAGCAGCACCTGTACAGGAAGCTCCGGCTCAGGCAGCACCTGCACCTGCAGCAGCTTCTGCCGGCGGCACATCAGTCAACGCACCGATGCCGGGTCTCATTCTCCGCCTCAACGTGAAGGTCGGTGACAAGGTCAAGCTGAATGACGAGATCGTCATCATGGAAGCTATGAAGATGGAGAATCCGATCTACGCTCCATGCGACGGCACAGTCACTGCAATTCATGTAAGTCAGGGCGATCAGCTCCAGGCAGATGACCCGATTCTCACAATTTGTTAAGGAGCACAGAATATGGGTGAAGGAATTTTAACAGGACTTCAATTACTGGCTCAGAGCACAGGTATCTACGGCTTCCTTCAGGACGGCGGCTGGGGAAACTTACTGATGATCCTCGTAGGTTTCCTGCTTCTCTACCTCGCCATCAAGAAGGGCTTTGAACCACTCTTACTTATTCCTATTGCAATGGGCTGTATCCTTTCAAACATCCCCTTTGCATATATCGCAGGAGCACCGGATCCTGTAAGCGGACAGTCAGGCTTCATTCAGGTACTCTACGACGCAGGTATTGAATCGGGACTCTTCCCGGTTCTCATCTTCATGGGCGTAGGTGCAATGACAGACTTCGGACCGCTTATAGCAAATCCGAAGACACTCTTCCTGGGCGCAGCCGCCCAGCTGGGTATCTTCACGGCACTTATCGGCGCTCTTCTTCTCTCTTTCCTGCCTGGAATCAACTTCGACCTCAACGTCGCAGCTTCCATCGGCATCATCGGCGGTGCAGACGGTCCGACAGCCATCTACGTAACACGTTACCTGGCTCCTGACTATCTCGGTTCCATCGCCGTGGCAGCTTACTCATACATGGCTCTGGTACCTATCATCCAGCCTCCTATAATGAGACTGCTCACAACGGAAAAAGAGAGAAAGATCAGAATGCAGCAGCTCAGACCCGTATCAAAGCTCGAGAAGATCATCTTCCCGATTTCCGTACTTACAGTCTGTGCAATCCTGCTTCCAAGTGCATGTTCACTTATCGGCGCGCTCATGTTCGGCAACCTTGCAAAGGAATGCGGAGTCATCAACAGACTCAGCGACACAATGCAGAATGCTCTCATGAACACGGTCACAATCTTCCTCGGCCTCTCTGTAGGTTCGAAGATGGCTGCTGACAAGTTCCTCAACCTCGAGACACTCGGCATTCTTCTTCTCGGTATGATCGCATTCGGCGTTGGTACTGCAGGCGGTGTCCTCCTCGGCAAGCTTATGAACAAGCTCGATCCGAAGCATCCTGTAAACCCTCTTATCGGATCTGCGGGTGTTTCAGCAGTTCCTATGGCCGCACGTGTGTCAAGCAAGGTCGGTCAGGAAGCGGATCCCCAGAACTTCCTCCTCATGCATGCAATGGGCCCGAACGTATCAGGCGTTATCGGCTCTGCAGTTGCAGCAGGCGTTCTGATGAGCGTTGTTCCGGTATTCGTCGCAGCATCAATGGTATAAGCGCAATACCGTTTCAAAACAGGACAGCAGTGAGAAATCACTGCTGTTTTTATTTGTCTTTCCGGGTTATCATTATTTCATCTATGACAGCCGCAATAATCATAACAGTCATAATAATATTCATCTGGTGGAATACCTGCCTTCCTTTTTACAAAGACCGCAATAAGGAAAAGCTTGCAAGTGACGAGTCAAAATGCTTTTCACCTGAATGCCGGAGCATAATCCTTGAAAACGACAGACGGGAAGCTGTGCTGATGATCCACGGCTATCCCACCACGCCTCATATGTACGCATACAGTGCTTCAAAACTGTCCGATGCAGGCTATGATGTCTTTGTACCGCTTATCCCGACATTCGGAGCGGATCCCGCGGAATTCATGAATACAGACTTCACCCAGTGGTTCAGTTTCATTGACGAGTATTATACCGGTCTGAGGAAAAGATATGACAAGGTATATGTGATCGGCACCTCGATGGGAGGAGCGATGACACTGAAACTGGCAGAGAAATATTCGTCCACTTCTCTTGCCATGGACAAGATTGTCTCAATCTCGGCTCCGGTCTGCTACAATGCCCTGCTGCGATATGGCATTGTGACAAACCCCGCAGCATATATAGCCAGAACCATAGGACTCTTCAGAAAGACAATAGGTCTCGGCATCGTCAACGGACGGCCTGACGGCGAAGACGGAAACGAAGAATGGCTCGGCTACAGCGGAACAGTCATAAACCACGGGCTGTCTTTGTGGAAAGCTTTCAACAGAATCGGAAAGGATCTTTCAGACATAAAGGTTCCGATGTTTGTCATGCATGACAGAGGCGACAGAACCGTACCTTTCAGAAATATCAGGATAATAGAAAAGCATTGCCGTGATCATATTGTATGCGCAAGGGAAGTTGAAATGGACAGACACTATAAACATTCCCATCATGCTCTTCTGATGTACCATTCAGTACAGAAAGGCTATACTGATGAAATAACAGAATTTCTCAAAGGAGGAGATGAATAATGGCCAAACGTTCTGATTACATAAGCTGGGATGAATATTTCATGGGAGTCGCCATGCTTTCATCCATGCGCAGCAAGGATCCCAACACACAGGTCGGAGCCTGCATAGTGAATGAGGACAGGAAAATCGTCGGTGTCGGCTACAACGGTTTTCCCACAGGCTGCTGCGATGATGATCTTCCATGGGAGAGAGAGGGAGAATGGATTGATACAAAATACCCTTATGTATGTCATGCAGAGCTGAATGCAATCCTCAACTCCATCGGAGGCAACCTTAAAGGATGCACGCTCTATGTTGCCCTTTTCCCGTGCAACGAATGTGCGAAAGCCATAATACAGTCCGGCATCAAGAAGATAATCTACCTTTCAGACAAATACGCGGATACAGACGGCACGAAGGCCAGCAAGAGAATGCTTTCAGAGGCCGGAGTTGAATTCACTCAGCTCAGACCTCAGAAAAAGGAATTAGTCATAAAGTTCTGACAGTGCATCGATATTGTCCTTCACCATCTCCTGAAGGGCATTACGGCCGGGAACCGGGGGAAAGTTCCTCCAGATGACAAGCTTTGCACCGCTGACTTCCGCAAGCGGAGATGCAATCGGATTATGGAAGTTGTCGATGATGAGATCATAATCACTTTCAGCAGCTTCCTGTATCTGGCCGGCTGAAAGTTCATTGCCGCCGAATGTTGCGGCAATGCTGAGGCCGAGATCCTCAGCCAGAGGGACCTGCATTGTATGGCAGTACACCTTAAGCTCATCAAGTCCCAGTTCTTCTACCATCTTCCGTCCTTCATTCACAGTTTCCACATAGCTCTCATAACGCGGCGTGGTGCCGGTGTATGATGCTATGAGCTCAGCCATTTCAATCACGGTCTGTCTGTCGTTCTCCGTCGTTATCGCAATGTCCACACGGTCCCCGGAAGGAATTCCTTCCTGAATCGTTGTCATCATTCTTTCATATCCTGCATAAATGAAAAACGTGGCATTCTGGATCTCGATGATATCGGAGGGAGTAAGCTCATACTCAGGGGGATGCCTGAGTTCAGATGGCGCGATCACAGCAATATCATCAACACCTGCGAGATCTGCAAAAGCTGCCGTCCATGAAGTCGATGCAACAGCTGTATGGGCCGTGCTTTCCATTGAGGCCTGTGCTGAAAGCCCTGACAGTGATGAAGCAAGGACAGCCGTCATAAGCATAAAGAACTTCTTCATAATTTTTTTTCCTTTCTGTGCGGAATCAGAATATATATGAGCGCGCTTGATGCGGCGATCATGCTGGAAGGAGGCATGTCCAGAACCAGTGACAGCATGAAGCCTGTCACTGCAGTAAGGAGACCCATAAGACCCGCCATGATGAAAAGCTTCCTTATGCTGCCGGCAATCTTCAATGCGATGACAGCAGGGAGAATGAGAAGAGCATCGATGAGAAGCGAGCCTACAAAGCGCATGGACAGAGCGACAGCGAAAGCTATGAGGAAGACCATCACAGTCTCGTGAAGAGAGATGTTTTCACCGCTGGAGAGTGCAACATCCCTGTCAAAGAACACAAGAAGTATTGTCCTGAAGTTGAATACCGTATAAAGAATGATCAGAAGTGACAGAACGGCGAAAGCGGCAAGTTCACCCGTCTGCACGGTGAACGGCGATCCCCACAGCAGTTCAAGAGTATCTTTTGACGGGACGTCCGCCGCCTGGGTTATGATCGCGGCAAGTGCAACAGAGAGAACCATGAGAAAGGCAGATGAAATTCCCATGTTGAGTTTTCCCTTTCTTGAAAGGAGCAGGATTAGAATCACGGTAAGGGTGCACATGAGCACATACACAGGAATGGAAGGAAGATCAAGGGCCAGAGCAAGCGCACCGCCAAGCAGCAGGCCGTGCATGAGGGTGTATCTCAGCTGCAGGAGATTCATGCGAAGCACCATGACACCGGCAAGAGGGAATGCGGCTCCTGCGAACAGAAGACTTATGAATGCCCTGAAGATGGGAGGAAGAAGGAGAAGACTAAACAAGAACACCTCCTTCCAGACGCCGGCGGGGCCATGGCAGCAGATCGGAAAGCGCCTTGTCATGGTTTACTATCAGCATTGTAGGCATTTCAGTGACTGACAGAGAGGTCATTATTGTAGCAAAGTTCTCCCTAGCCTCCCTGTCAAGGCTTGCAGAAGGCTCGTCAAAAAGCAGAAGCTTCGCCCTGCTTGCAAGCACGCGGGCCAGATTCACCTTTGCCATCTCCCCTCCCGAAAGGGAAAAGAACTGCCTGTCTATAAGATGATACGCACCGCATCGCCTCAGTGCGACTTCAATCTCACCTTCTCTGTCCTGCCTGCCGGATGGAAGCGACAGGGAAACGACTTCCCTTACAGTGAACGGGAAGTCCTGCTTGTCGGAGAACTGCTTTATATACCCCACAGGCGGCCTTTCTTCCTTTCCGTCATAAAGTATCCTGCCTGCTGACGGCTTCTCAAGACCGAGAATGAGACGCAGCAGGGTCGACTTCCCGCATCCGTTGTCACCTTCGAGAATCATGGCATCCCCCTTTTCAAGATAAAGGGAGAAACCGTCAAGAATCTTATTTGAACCGTATGAGAAGTCCAGATTCTCTATCTTCAGCGATATACCGCTCGTGAGATCGGCTTTCTTTCTCAGAAGCCTGTATGCCTCTTCCACACTCATGGAAGGCTTTATCATGGTTTCGGTTATGCATTTGATCCTGTCCACAAGCTTTGTGTAATGCACCTCCACATCGTAATTTCTGTACAATTCAAGTGCGAGAGACGAGATCATGTCGACATTCACAGCCCTGACAGAAAGCCTTATGGTGAGAAAAGCCGCCGCAAGACCGGAAATGCTGTCATGAAGAGTGAGATTACCATACTGCCGTCCGCTTTTTCTTATGAAATCCTCAGCTTCGAAAAGCGGATGGAGCCATTTGCCTCTGCTCTGGAATATAAGGTCACCGTCATTGAAAAGCTCAAGGGAACAGCCTTGTGACAAAGAGGAAAGGTATGTATGCATAACAGAAGAAATCCTAAGGCAGAGATGTGATGCTGTCAATACAAATACTGACACAATGTCAGGATAAAGACGGCACAATTCTTTTCACTTTGAAAAAGAGTGAAACTGGTGTATCATTTTAACAGACTTTGGTATCACAGTAAAAGCTCAGCGGCCAAAGCTTTCAAAACAGAAAAAGAGGTGATTAATCTTGTCTTTCACAGTAAACGTAAACGGAAGAGATTATTCATCTTCCTCGGACATGAAACTCCTCACCTTCCTGCGTGACATACTGCACCTGACGGGAACGAAGAACGGCTGCAGCGAGGGGGCCTGCGGTTCCTGCACCGTACTTGTTGACGGTAAAAAGACAAAGGCCTGCGTACCGGTGCTCTCCAGGCTTGAAGGAAAGAAGATAGTTACAATTGAAGGACTGAGTGAAAGGGAAAAACAGGTATATTCATATGCTTTCGGCAAAGCCGGAGCCGTCCAGTGCGGTTTCTGCACTCCGGGTATGGTGATGTGCGCAAAAAGCCTGCTGGATGTGAATCTTAATCCTGAAAAGGAAGACATAAAGAAAGCGATAAGAGGGAATATCTGCCGCTGTACGGGATATGTGAAGATTGAGGATGCGATAAAGCTTGCAGCCGCAATCATGAGGGGAGAAGAAAAGACAGAGGAAGACAGCGATACAGGTTTCTCCTCCAGAATGATCAGGGTTGATGCCAGGGAAAAGACACTGGGAACAGGTATTTACACTGATGACATCCATATTGACGGCATGCTTTACGGAAAATGTCTGAGAAGCGCCTATCCGCGCTCCCGGGTGCTCAGTATAGACACAGCAGCAGCAGAAGCCCATCCGTCCTGCATCGCAGTGCTCAGGGCTGAAGATGTTCCATGCAATGAACACGGACACATAATAAAGGACTGGCCTGTTTTCATAAAGGAAGGAGAAATCACACATTATACGGGTGATGCGATCTGCATGGCTGTCGCAGACAGAGAAGATGCACTTGAAGAGATTCTCCATCTCATCAAAGTCGACTATGAGGTGCTTGAAGGCGTCTTTGATGCCCATAGCGCGCTTGAAGACAGAATCCTTGTTCACGAAGGGCGCAGCAATCTTCTTACAAAAGAACATATTGAAAGGGGAAATGTGGATGAAACACTGAAGAAATGCGCATACACAGTCTCTCTTTCATTCAGGACAGGGCATACGGAACATGCGTTCATGGAACCGGAATGTGCAGTCGGGACCTATGATGCGGAAAATGACGGAGTCATAGTATATACCTCTGGTCAGAGCGTGTACGATGAGCAGAGAGAGATCTCCCATATGCTCCATCTTGATAAAAGCAGGGTGCGCTGCATAAGCATGCTTGTCGGCGGCGGCTTCGGCGGCAAGGAAGACATGTCAGTCCAGCATCATGCAGCTCTTGCCGCATACATCCTCAGACGCCCGGTAAAAGTAAAGCTCACCAGACAGGAAAGTCTCATCGTTCATCCCAAACGGCATCCCATAGACATCGATCTGACGCTGGGATGCGATGAAAAAGGATTTCTCAAGGCTCTGGACTGCCGGATTACCGCTGACAGCGGAGCATATGCATCCCTCGGTGGTCCTGTCCTCCAGAGAGCCTGCACCCATGCGGCAGGTCCGTATAACTACCAGAATATAAGGATTGAGGGGTACGGACTTTACACGAACAATGTCCCATCCGGTGCCTATCGGGGCTTCGGTGTCACTCAGTCATGCTATGCAATCGAGGAAGCTGTAGATGTCCTTGCTAAAAAGGCAGGCCTTGATCCATTTGCCTTCCGCCTTCAGAATGCGCTCAGTCCCGGAGACATAATGCCGAACGGACAGATCGCCTCCCCTGACACAGGTATCAGGGAATGTCTTGAAGCTGTAAGGTCTGCCTATTATGCCAGCAGCCGCACCGGTATCGCCTGTGCTCTCAAGAACAGCGGACTTGGAGTCGGTGTCGTGGATACCGGCCGCTGTGTTATATCCGTGGAAAAAGGACATGTGCATGTGAGGACCTCGGCAGCATGCATGGGACAGGGACTTGCCACCGTCGCCACACAGATAACTGCAGAGACAGCAGGCATATCGCCTGACATGATCATTGTTGAGAGCCCCGATACATCACGTACTCCTGACAGCGGAACATCGACAGCCTCACGCCAGACCGCATTCACGGGAGAAGCTGTCAGAAGAGCCGCAGAAAAGCTTAAAAAAGCAATTGAGGAAAGCGGCATGCAGGCACTTGAAGGAAAAGAATTCAGCGGTGAATTCACATACGAGACAGATCCCATAAACAGCGACAAGCCAAATCCCGTCTCACATCTTGCATACAGCTACTCCGCCCAGGTTGTCGAACTTGATGAGAACAATGACATAAAGAAGGTTTATGCTGCCTGCGATGCAGGAACCGTCATAAACATGACTGCCATCGAAGGACAGATCGAGGGCGGTGTCGTAATGGGTATCGGCTATGCTCTGAGCGAGAAATTCATTATCGATCAAGGCTATGTTAAATCAAAATACGGAACGCTCGGCCTTCTGCGCTCGACTGACGTGCCCGCGATAGAGACGATTCTCGTACACGGCCCCGGCAGAGGCAGTGCTGCGTACGGAGCAAAAGGAATCGGAGAACTGTGCACCATACCCACAGCTCCTGCAATCGGAAATGCATTCTACAGACAGGACGGTATCGTAAGAACAAGTCTTCCTATGAAGAAACCTGAGAAGAATGAATGATCTGGAAAGCCTTCAGCATGTTCTCCCTGAGCTGGCTCTGAAAACGTGGACTGGCCTTTGATGAGATCATGCTGAGGACTTCAGCCTCGCTTTTCGGACAGCTCATGGCGAAATCCCTGAGCACATGCTTGTCAAGAACATGATAAGAAGGGACATTGAAGCGTTTTGCGACATTATCGCGGGCAATGTAATACTGTTTCACATTCAGCCGCTGTTCTTTCGTCATGATCCTCCATGGGCCGAGGTTCACCCATCCCGGCTTGCCGGTCTTTGCCCTGACTGCTTTCTTCATCTCTCTTGCACACTCTTCCGTCAGACCGGCTTCAGCCACTCTCTTCTCAAGCACATCTTCAAGTGCGAAAAGATGGGTGACATCGGAAAGAGCATAAGAAATCTGTTCTTCAGACAGCGGCCGTTTGACCCAGTTTGTCTGCTGAAGACGCTTCTTTGATGCAGGCTCAAGGTTCTGCTCCTCAATGGAAAGGAACTCCTTCTTCAGAGAAGCCAGATTTGATCTGAAACCGAGAGTGAGTGCATACACCCTTATATCGACAATATTGCTGATACTGACACCATATTTCTTATAAACAAGCGCATTGTCGCTCTGGCAGTCGAACCAGACCTTTCTGACAGGAGAAGTAAAAAAAGCACAGAGAGTATCACTGCCTAGTCTGCCGGATCTCGGATCAATGATATAATAATCTGTTCCGTCAAAAATCTGAATGAGACATAGATGCTCACCATAGATATGAAGATTGAACTCGCATTCAAAATCCACGGCAATACGGTCAAGCACGTTCCATGCGGCAATATATTTCTCGAGATCTGCTGAATTGTCTATCAGGGTATAATTCATGACAGCTTCATGATAGCTGAAAAAGAGGCTTGTTCATAGCCTGAAGCAAAGCTATATTTTGAGACGATATGACAAAACTGAAAAAGATGCAGCTTATTATTTCAATACTGCTTATAATCGCTTTAATAATCGATATATCGCTTGGAAAAGGATTGATGATGGCATTCTATGCCGTTGTTTCAATATTGATCGTCAACATATTCCATCCGTTTTTCAGAAAGATCTTCAAAACAGACCTTCCCTTTTCCATAACACTTGCCGATATAACATTCGCAGTATTCGGCACATATATCGGAAACCGCTTTGATCTGTATCATACATTCTTCGCCTACGATATAATGCTCCATTTCATTTCGGGAATTCTCATATCGCTGACACTGTATGAAGTGTTCTTCCCCTCCTCTTACAGGAACAGTATTCCCCTTGTTGCCCGTGTTTCACTCAGCATGATCATAGGACTGGCCGGTGCCGGTTTCTGGGAGCTGTGCGAATACTTCCTCGACATATTCACAGGTCTTGATGTCCAGCGAAATCTTGTTGAGGACTTCGAACTTATCGGAAGGTCATGGCAGAACTCCGGAGTCAAGGACAGCATGAACGACATGTTCAACGGAACACTGGGAAGCATAATCGCAGGTGTGGTAATTTTCTTCAGGGAAAGAAGAAAAATGAGAATGTCGGAAGATCACTTACCCGCAGGAAAATAATGCATTATATTTATCACAGATTCATTCAAAAGGGAGAAAAGTATTATGGCAATAATTCATGCAGATAACAGTAACTTCAAAAGTGAAGTCTTAGATTCAAAAGGTACAGTCCTCGTCGATTTCTTTGCAACATGGTGCGGTCCGTGCAAGATGCTTGCACCGGTGCTTGAGAAAGTCGCTGACAAGCATCCTGATGTGAAGGTCGTTAAGGTAGATGTTGATCAGGCCAATGCCCTTGCTTCAAGCTACGGCGTCATGGGCGTTCCGACAATACTCGTTTTCAAGAACGGCGAGATTGTCAACAAAGCTGTGGGCTACAGAAACGAAGCCGGCCTTGAAGCGATGATCAACTGATCATAGCTAATCCTCCTTATATGTTCAGGGATGGTGAAAAGCCATCCCTGTTGTTTTAAAGTAAGCAATTTCCAAAGATTTTCTTTTTCATAATTACAGATTAACCATCACAATAAATACAATAAAACTCAGACTTACACAAATCATGCTTATGACCAGATTCTTAAGCTTGTTCTCCTTAAGATCCTCTTCATAGGCGATTGCCATTTCCTCGGCTGTGATAATTTCATTCATCATTGGACTCCTTTCTCTTTCTGATACTCTGAGTCTATTACACTCACAAGGACATATGATGTCCTTGTAATTTATTTTCCAAGATTTTTTTCAGCCATTCTTGAAAGTCTTTTTCTGTACTCATCAACAAAAGATGGCGGAGACAGAGGTTCAGCCTCATCTGCAAATCCGAGAACTGCGGGAACAAGTTCCTCAACTGATGATGATTTGATTGTCATCACAAGAGAGCCGTCATCCTGTGTCTCAAGCCTCTGCGACGGACTCCATACCTGTGTTGATACGATTCTGGCTGCATTGCCTGTGAATTTTATTCTGTATTCAGTGAGCTTGTCAGAAATATAAATACCATACCCGTCTTCTGAAAGCTTTATATCATGAGAGGCTTTTTCACGTGTAAGCACAGCTTCCTTTATTCTTGAGAGATGGAATGTCCTTGCATCATCTCTTTTATAATCGTATGCAGCCACATACCATGAGTTGTTGTAGTTGATAAGCCGCTTGGGCTCTATCATACGGCAGCTCGTCTCACTTTTGAGAGAAGTGTATTCAATCTCCACACAAAGGTTGCCGGAAAAGGCGTCAATCAGCGTTGAGACAATATTCCAGTCAGGAACATCAATGGATGTACCTCTGTACTCCACTCTATCAAGGACACGCCTGACAGAATCCGGGATACCGCTGTAAATAGATTCATATATTTCGTCTTCAAAATATTTTCCAAGATGTATCTTTGCAAACAGGGACTTGAGATAGGCACCCGTGATGATTATCCGCTCATCGGTGTTTGAGTAACTTTCCCATATGCTTGCAAGCTTATACTTCTTTTCCTTTCTGTCATATATTACCGGCGCACCCATCTGAAAGCGCAGATATTCTATATCGCGTCCGGCCTGACGCTTTGAAATCTCAAATTCATCCGCAATTTCAGCAAGGTCTATGCCTCCCTTGTGATACAAACACCTGATAATATACTGCAGCCTGACACTCTGACTCATGAAAGAAAACCCTGCCATGCATTCTAGCACGGCAGGGCTTCAAACAAAAGATCAGATTTATGATCAGAAGCTTGAGAAAGATGCTGTATCGTCTGTAACGACAGCGTTGTCTTCAGCAGAGGAAGAGACAACAACCTGAGGCTCAAACGGTGTCAGCCACACACTCTGAGGCTGATTCATGTCAGCCATGAATGTCGGAACTGAAAGCAGCACCATATCCTGCATAAGAGGAACGGTGATCTTGAATGTGACTGCCAGCATCTGTCCGCTGGCCTCATCTTCCCACTGAATGAGGACTGTATGCTTCTGTCCTGTCACAGTGAACTGCTCTCTCATCATGCGTGACATATCAAGGATAGGAGAGCCGTCAACGGATACTTCAAAATAATCAAGAGCCTTATAGTCTCCCTGCGAGAAGTTGTCTATGAGGATTGTATGCTCCTTGCCGATGAAGAACATAACGACGCCGATGATTATGATGATAAGAACAGCCGCGATGCGGATAAAGAATTTTCTTCCCAGTTTCATGCGACCACCTCCTCGCCTTTCTCAAGTGCGATACGCTCTGCCCTTCTCTTTCTCATCTCATAGAGAACAAGAGCCAGTGTGATTACGCCGTAGCTGACGAATACGCGGAAGTACTCGCCGAGCTGAGCCTCGCCGATGAGGTTTCTGCCGACAGTAGGAGCGATTGTGAACATAAGATGGAACAGGATGATACCGATGAATACGTTCCTGATATTAGCCTTATCAACACTCGCGCCGCCAACCAGAAGAGCTGCGATCGAGAACATACCTATCTGAGAGTGGCTGTTGTATGTGTTCAGCGTACCGATATTCTGCAGATATATGATCATGCCATAGCCTGCGAATACAGTTGAGAGGATGATTGAAAGAACACGTGTTCTCTCAACCTTGATACCGGCCTGACGCGCGACTTCCATATCCTGTCCTACAGCTCTCATGTCCTGACCGAGCTTTGTTCTTCTGAACCAGATTATGAAGAGACAGAAAAGAACAACGAGAATGAATGTGGCAACAGGAACACTTGCGCCGAAAATATTGAACGGGATGAGGTTGTCAAGGCTCTTTCTCATACTCTCAAGGTTGACAGTGTTTCTGATGCCATACCCTCTTGGAAGGATGAGCTCAGGCGATGAAATTGGAATCACAAGGCCCATGAGATAAAGGACAAAGAGCTGATACACACCGTTCATGAAGAAGCCGATTATGTAGCTTGTAACCATCTCACGTCCCTTTGCCCTGTTGAGGATTGATCCGCACAGATAGCCGAGAAGGACCGAAATCGGAGTCGAAATGATTGCTGCAAGCACCATGCCGGGGATACCGACAACCGACCAGTCAGATACGAAGATAAGACCGATCTGACCTGCCATGGCACCGAGTGTCATACCGAAGTTGAGTCCCATGCCGGCCATGACAGGAATGAGCAGGGAAAGAACGAGGAATGCATTTCTTCCAAGTCTTGAAAGAATCTCGTTGAGAAGATATGAACCGGAGTAACCTGACAGAGGGATACCCACGCAGCAGATTATGATGAAAAGAATAGGAACAAGATTGTTTATCAGAAGTTCCTTGGGTGAGACTTTCATGTTTTTAATGTCCAGCTTGTTTGTCATCTTGTCACCTCCTGCTTTCTGGTCAGAGCATAGAGAATCATACCGTTGGAAACGATGATTCTGATGACTTCTGAAACATCAGTCTGGATAAGCCCGTTCATGACGCTTGGCGTCATTGTCAGAATACCCTGGAAAAGAAGAGTTCCGATGACTACGTTTGCGATGGAAGCCTTGTTGACGCTCGCACCGCCCAGAAGAACGGCACTCACGGCAGGCATTGCCATATTGAACGGTCCCATATAAAGCTGTATGAAACCGAAGGACTGTTCATACACGATGATACCGACCGCACCGAGCCAGGTTGAGAGAATAACCGAAAGCATTCTCATCCTGTCAACATTGACACCGCTTGCCCTTGCGAAAACCGGGTTTGAACCGACAGCAGTCATTGCTGTTCCAGTCTTGGTCCTCAGGAAGAGCCATATGAGCAGTGCAAGGAAAGCGAAGAAGAGAATCGCTCCTGTCGGAATCGCGAAGTGTCCTATCTGAATGCGCAGGAAATTGTCCAGCACACCGCCGTAATAATCTGCAACGGAAATCGTCGTCCTCAGACCTGTTCCCGCATAGCCCCATACCATGGCCGGGGAATCATAAGGCAGAAGCAGCCACATGATACACATGAATGCAACTGATGAGAAACCGACGTATGTCGCAATCATCATCTCGCCGCCCTTGACCCTGTTGAGAAGAACACCGTACCCGGCTCCCAGGATAATTGCGAACGGGCTTGCAAGCACGATTGCCATGAGGAAGCCCGCAAATCCGGTGAATGCGAACTCGACAGACATTGTCGCACCCAGAAGACCGGAGATGATTCCAAGGGGAAGGCCGAAGTTGAGACCGCATCCGGAGTGAACCATCGGAACCATTGCAAGTACGAGCACGGCATTCATGCCGAAACGTGTGAATACATTTGTCAGGCCGGCGGCTATGTTCACATCCGCAAATGGCGCGATGACGAACATGAGCAGCAGGAAGCCTGTTATTATAAGTCTGGGAAGTCCGAAAGACTTGATTGCAGAAAGTGCTTTTTCCTTTATTGTGACAGCATCCATTGTCAAGCCTCCTTCATCTCGCCGAGCATGAAGATACCGAATTCCTCACTTGAAGCTGTCGCATCAAGTGTTCCTGCAATTGCACCGTCATGAACGATTGCGATGCGGTCGCAGATGCTTCTGAGCTCTTCAAGCTCACTTGAGATCATTATGATTGTTGTTCCGTTCTCTTCGTTGTACTTTCTAAGCGCCTCGAGAACGAGAGCCTTCGCACCGACATCGATACCTCTTGTCGGTTCGGATACGAAAAGAAGTTTGGGTTCGAGCGCGAATGCCTTTGCAAGACAGATCTTCTGCTGGTTACCGCCTGAAAGCTGACGCGCCCTCTGCTTTGTGGAAGTGCATTTGATCTTGAGAAGATCCACATACTCCTCCGTAACTTTCCTTATTGCTTCATTGTCACGGAACTGCACAGGGCCGATTTTTTTGAGGAACTTGTCCTTCACCTGCATCGCACCGAAAGCGACATTCCATTCAAGAGACTCGTCAAGAAGAAGCCCGACACCTCTTCTGTCCTCAGAAACGAAGGCGCAGCCGGCCTTAAGCGCCTGAGAAGGAGAATTGAGCGGGATTTCCTTGCCTTCAAACTCAACTTTTCCGCTTGCAAGATAGAGTCCCATGATTCCGTTGGGAATACCGATCTTTCCCTGTCCCGCAAGACCGCCGAGGCCGAAGATCTCTCCTTTCTTTACAGAGAAGGAGACATTCTTGACCATTTCACCCGGCATTTCGACACGGAGATCCGAGACGCTGAATATTATCTCATCACTTACATGAGAGGTTGATCTTTCGATTCTCTCCTGCTTGACGGTACGGCCGACCATCCATGATGCGATTTTCTGTGTATCGGCCTCGCTCTTGTCAACATGCTTGATGATCAGACCGTCTCTCATGACCATGATTGAATCACAGACATCAATGATTTCCTGCAGACGGTGTGAAATGAAGATGATGGCAATGCCTGCCTGTGAAAGGTTCTTCATTGCCTTCAGAAGCGCAATTGCCTCATGCTCGGAGAGAACTGCGGTTGGTTCATCGAGAACCAGCAGCCTGATGCCGTTGGCACCGTCATCTCTCTTATCATCTTCCTTGCTGAGCTCGCGGGCAATTTCCGTGAACTGCTTGTAACCGACAGGAAGTGTTGAAATCTTTTTATCTGCTTCGAGTTCAACTCCAAGGCGTTCGATGGCCTTGAGAGCTCTTCTCTGCATTTCTTTTCTGTCTAATGTATTCAGTCTTTTTCCGAACAGTTCGCTCATCACACTGTATTTCTCAGGTTCTCTGTTCAGAACGATATTCTCGCCGACTGTGAAATCCGGAATGAGGGAGAATTCCTGATGAACCATGCCGATGCCAGCCTTGATTGCATCCTCGGATGAATTGAAGCTGACCTTCTTTCCGTCGATGAGAACATCACCGCCGTAACCGCCTGTTTCCCTTATTTCATCCATTCCGAAAAGAATTTTCATGAGAGTGCTCTTACCTGCACCGTTCTCACCGACAAGGCCCAGGATCTCACCCGGATAAAGCTTGAAATTGATGTCGTTGAGAACTTTGTTTCCTGAAAATTCCTTGCTGATTCCCTTCATCTCAAGAAGGGGAGTAGAAGAATAATCCATTATAAATACCTTATTTCAAACAAAGTTCAAGGGGAGGAATGTGCCTCCCCTTGTAAAGAACAGCGTATTACAGAATTAACCGCTGATTGTGTAGCACCAGTCAGGAACTTCAACGTCTGTGACGTGCATATACCCCTTACCCATGACATATGTATCCTGGTATGTAAGGAAGAAGTTTCTCAGACCTGTACCTGTGTTGACGTTGACGTAGTTTGCACCGCCCCATTCTGCACCCGGTGAATACTTGCCGTATGCAGCCATGATGTCGTCTCTGTCAAGGAGTTCGCTTTCGCCGCGGATTACGTTGATAGCATGTGTTCCGAGACCTGCGGATACTGTGTAGCCGTAGCTGTATGCCCATGTACCGAATCTGCCGGCACCGCCGCGGTCAACAACTGCCTGCTCAACACGTGCGAGGATTGCAGGGAAGTCGCCGGAAACGTCGCCGAGCTCAACGCCGAGAGCACCAGGATAGCCCATGAGAGGAGAAGGAAGGTCTGCTTCGATGAAGTAGCCGCCGTACTCAAGAAGCTGGCTGAGAAGAGGCTCTGTATGAGCATCGTTTGTACAGAAGAATGCTGTGTTCTCACCATACTGCTCGATCCAGTTCTTTGTGTTCTCGAGGATGTACTGCTGAGCACCTGCGATACCTACGTCGCTTGTCGGATCAGGAGCTGAGATGTCGACAAAAGTCATGCCGAGCTGATTACAAGTCTCAATCATGATTGCTCTTCTGCGGGCCATTGTCTCCATTGCGAGGTGGCGCGGGAATGAGATATGGACAAATGTGTCGCATCCGAGTTCGTGAGCTGTGTGAACCATAAGGTAACCGCGTGATACGAAGTCGTTGTTACATACGAGATCGGCAGCAGATGCGATTACACCCGGATCCTCATGAGCCTCACCTGCGATACAGATGATGTCAGGTCTTCTCTCCTTGATTCTTCTGAAAGCTTCTGTTGTACCGGGAACAGCCTGGTTTACAATGACAGCCTTCATAAGGGGATCATCTGCGAGACCTGCGATGACACTGATTGTTGTCTCCTGCTCTTCCATGAAGTTGTCAGGATATGTAAGGTGCTGGATCATGCCGCCTTCGTCGACTGAACCGTACTCTGCGATAAGAGCTTCGGCACCTCTGAGGTCATCCTCAGACTGGGAAACAGTACCTGTTACGATACCGATGTGGAATTCTTCAGGAACTTCTACAGCAGGAGCAGCAGTTGTTGTCTCTTCAGCTGCAGCAACCGGAGCGGCTGCCTGAACTGTAACTGCTGTTGATTCGCTGGAACCGCCTGCATATACAAATGAACATGCGACGAGAAGTGAAAGAAGAATCAAACCAAGTTTTTTCATTCATTAACCTCCGTTTGGTGTTTTATGAATGGTACATTATACTTATTGGAAAAAAAATTCTACTACCATTTATGCAAAAAAACTGAAATTTATGCATTCGGAATGAATTATCAGATGCATTTTCTGCTGTAAGCAGACACCTTCCATCCCATTTTCTTCTGAAAAACGAATCCGGCCCAGGGTCAATTTACAGAAAAGCAAAAAAAGAACGGCTCAGCCGGAAAGCCTTGCCGTTCTTCATATGAAATGCTGTGCGAACTATCAGTTCTTTGCAGCCTTGAGGTTTGCCTCAAGTGTGTCAAGCATATCTGCAAGTTCCTTCGGGAGGTGCTTGCCGAACTTCGGATAGTGATTTGTCCTGATATCTTCGACTTCTCTGAGCCATCCGTCAACATCAACTGTGAGAAGCTCCTTCATGTCTGCTTCGCTTACGCCTTCAGGGCGGTCGATCGCATCAACAGTCGGCATGATACCGATCGGTGTGTCAACTGTCTTTGCAGTTCCTTCGCAGCATTCGAAGATCCACTTGAGGACACGGCTGTTGTCGCCGTAGCCCGGCCAGAGCCACTTGCCGTCAGCTGTCTTTCTGAACCAGTTGACATAGAAGATCTTCGGAAGCTTGTCTGCATCTCCTGCAGCACCGACTTCGATCCAGTGCTTGAAGTAGTCACCCATGTTGTAACCGCAGAACGGAAGCATTGCGAACGGATCACGGCGGATTGTACCTGCCTTGACGTCGAGAGTTGCAGCTGTGACCTCAGAACCTACGATTGAACCGAGGAACACACCATGGTTCCAGTTCCTTGCCATGTGTACAAGAGGAATTGTTGAAGGCCTTCTGCCGCCGAAGAGGATTGCCGATACAGGAACACCGTTAGGATCTTCCCACTCCGGAGCAATGCACGGACACTGTGAAGCAGGAGCTGTGAAACGTGAATTCGGGTGTGCAGCCGGCTTGTCGCTCTTGCCCTGCTCCCATTCATTTCCTGTCCAGTCAATGAGCTTGCCCGGTGCGTCGTAACCGATGCCTTCCCACCATACGTCCTTGTCTTGTGTAAGTGCGACGTTTGTGAAGATTGTGTTCTTGCTTGCTGCGACAAGAGCATTGTAGTTGGACTTTGCGGATGTGCCTGGTGCAACACCGAAGAAACCTGCTTCAGGGTTGATTGCATACAGTCTGCCGTCCTTGCCGTACTTCATCCATGCGATATCGTCACCTACTGTGTGGACTTCCCAGCCCGGGATTGTAGGAATGAGCATTGCGAGGTTTGTCTTTCCGCATGCTGAGGGGAATGCAGCTGTGATGAAGCGGCTCTTTCCTTCAGGATTTGTTATCTTGAGGATGAGCATGTGCTCGGCAAGCCAGCCTTCGTCGCGTGCGAGAACTGATGCGATGCGCAGTGCGAGACACTTCTTTCCCAGAAGGGCGTTTCCGCCGTAACCGGAACCGTATGACCAGATTTCCCTTGTCTCGGGGAACTGTGCGATATACTTGTGCTCCATCGGTGCGCACGGCCACTTGCCGTTGTCGCTCTCGCCTTCTGCAAGAGGCTTGCCTACTGAATGCAGACAAGGTACGAAGTAACCGTCTTCTCCAAGGAGGTCGAGAACTTTCACACCGACACGTGTCATGATCATCATGTTGATCACAACATACGGAGAATCCGTGATTTCAACACCGATCTTTGAAATCGGAGAACCGAGAGGACCCATTGAGAAAGGAATGACGTACATTGTACGACCCTTCATACAGCCTGTGTAAAGCTCTGTGAGTGTCTTCTTGAGTTCAACAGGATCAATCCAGTTGTTTGTAGGACCTGCATCCTCTTCCTTCACAGAAGAAATGAAAGTTCTCTTCTCAACACGTGCAACGTCTGATGGGTCAGAATTGAAAAGTACGCTGTGAGGCTTCTTTTCTTCGTTCAGGCGGACACAGAGGCCGTTGTCCACACATTCCTGAACAAGCTTGTCATACTGCTCTGATGAACCGTCAGCAAGCACAACTGCATCAGGTGTTGTAAGAGCAGCAATTTCATTAACCCACTTAGTGAGTTTAGCATGTTTAATGTCGTTGATAGTCATTGCTATTCTCCTTATCAATAATTAAATCTTTTGCAAGATAAAATTTCTTTTTGTCATTCAGCTAAAACGATAATAAAAAAACATGGCTTTTGCAAGCAGAATCAATGCATGTGGCTGTGGTTTCGCGACCAGACGTTCACATACAGATCCGGCGGCACATCATCCGGTATATCCAGGAAGAAATCGGCAAGCTTTTTAAGTCTTTCCTTCAATGAAGGCTTCACGCTTTCCTGACTTGTCTGGACATCCCTGATTATCTCGGCGACAAGCGTCTGTGTATTCTTAAGCTCTTCAGTAACCGTCTTGAACCGGTGTGCAAGATCACTTACGATTTTCACCCCTTCCTCAGGATAGCGTGAAAGGAACTGTGCGAAATTCTCCCGGCTGATCTCGATGAGAACAGAATCCTCATCGGCAACAGCGGTTCCGTTGCGGGTCTCGCCCTCAAGAAGTCCCATTTCTCCCAGCGAGGATCCCGGTTCGCTCACACTTACCAGAGCGAACTGGTTTTCCCTGCCGTAATTCAGGTAAAGAGTGACCCTTCCGCTTCTGAGAACGAACATTGTGTCGCATTCCTCACCCTTATGGTAAAGCACATGCCCCTTTGCCAGATGAACAACTCTGGTTGTATCCATTCGTTTCCTCCTTTTCAGATAGTATAGAACCTATCTTCCTTGACTACAACCTGATGCGCTACAATGCAGACATGATTGAACTTGCACTTCCGGCAGGCAGTCTGGAAACTGCCATCTCAGCTTTCAATGCGGATGCCGATGCCGTATATTTCGGCATGAAGGAATTCTCCGCCCGCAAAGGCGCTGCAAATTTCAGCATTGAGGATCTGTCAAAAATAAAGCGCTATGCCTCAGAACATTCAAAGAAGATATATGTCACGGTTAACACTCTTGTGGATGACAGCGAGACAGGGGCTGCAAACAGGATCCTCTCAGTCCTTGATTTCTATGAACCGGACGGTATCATCATTCAGGATCTGGGACTTGTCCAGATCATAAGGGAACATTACCCGCATCTTCCCCTTCACGGTTCGACGCAGCTGGCAGTGCATACTGTTGAAGGTGTCAGACAGATGCAGGATCTGGGTTTTGAGCGTGTGGTTCTCTCAAGGGAGCTCACGCTGAAGGAAATTGAGGACATAAGGAAAAAATGCCCGGACATAGAACTGAAAGTATTCATACACGGCGCTCTCTGCTATGGGTTCTCCGGTCTGTGCATGGCGAGCTGCAATCTTACCGGACGCAGTGCCAACAGAGGTGAATGTGCCCAGATATGCCGCACATGGTTCACAGAGGAGAAAAGCCGCAGGAACGGCTGCTTCTTCTCTCTTGAGGATCTGAATGCGGGCAGGACTCTCGTGCTTCTGAATGAGATGGGAATCGACAGCGCCAAGATTGAAGGCCGCCTGAAAGGCAATGAATACGTCTGTGCCCTTACAAGGTACTACAAAGCAATACTGAGGGGTGAAGATGCAGGCGGACTTGAGGATCTTGTAAAGACGACCTTCTCGAGAAAGTCGGGACAGGGATACTTCTATTACAAAAAAGAAAGGGAAAGTCTCCTGTCAGGCTACCCTTCCCACCTTGGGCTTGAATGCGGACTCATAACAGGCCAGAGAGGAAACACAATAACGGTGAAAACAGACAAAACGCTGCACAACAGAGACGGGCTTCAGTATTTCAGGACAAATGCCAGAGGCCTTGACGAACCCGTGAAATTCGCCTGCCGCATCACAGGAAAGCAGAGTGGCTATATCACGCTGTCTCATGAGGAAAAAGATGATGTCAGAGGTAAAAAGATCTACAAGATCACATCATCCGTACAGCATGAGAAGAAACCCAACCTCAATATTCCCCCATTCAGAAAACCGGTGGATATAAAGTTCACAATCGGACAGGACAAGATAACTGCAGAAGCCCTTGGCGTGAGCAGAAGTCTTGCCGTAACGCTCAGCGAGGCAAAAAAGGCTTATGACATCAGAACTCAGGTTTCATCAGTCTTCAGTCAGTCAGATACCTCTCTTTACACATTGAAGGAGCTTCACATTGACAACAGTTCAGGACTGTCCTGTCCATTCCTGCCGCTTTCCGCACTCAAAACGCTGCGGCGTGAATTTTATCTGGCACTGGATGCCGCAGAGCGTCCAGTCCCGGATATTTCCATCAGCATGGAATGCACAAAGCATTTCATCCTTCCTGACAGGAAGCGCCTTTCAGATGATCTTCCATGGTCTCTTGATATAAAGGAAATTGACGGGAGAAAGTACATCACCCTCCCGCCGGTGACATTCAATGAAGAGGAACTTTTCAGAAAGGCCGGAAAAATAATTGAGGAAAATCCTGATGTGATAGTAGGTCTCAACAATATTGCACACATCCGTCTTGCCAAAGCATATCCTCATGCCCGCTATTTTGCCGATATCTATCTCTATCTTTCCAACAAATGGGCAGCAAGACTCATACAGAAGGAACTCGGTGATTCATTCATCGGCGGCTATCTCTGGCTTGAAAGGGCTTTCTATAATGCGCCATGGCCACTTGAGCCGACAGTGACGGATTACACGGCTCCTTCTTTCATTTCCCGCACCTGCTTCCGCCATGATGCGATGGGCCTTCCATGCTCATCCTGCAAAGGAAAGGAAGATTTCCATATTTTCCAGAATGACGTCAGCTATACAGTGAAAGTGAGGAACTGTCTTACCGTGGTCGAGAAAAATAATGGAGGCTGAGCAACCCCGCCTCCATCATTGTGAAAGTATTTTATGTTACTTGTTGAGGAACCTTGAGACAAAAGCCTCTGCGTTCTGGATGGAACCGCCTGCAGCGCCTTTGACAATATTGTTGACAAGGAGGACAAAACCGATCTTGCCGTGCTGCTTCCTGATTCTTCCCGTATAGACAACCATTCCCTTGGGATTGCCCCAGAAAGCATACTTTGGCTGAGGGAAAGTCGGCTCCGGTGAATAGACAACCGGCTGCTCTGGAGTTGAGGGAAGATCGGGAACTTCCTTGAAATCGGCCCATGCACGGATGACATCATCAATCTCGACATTCTGCTCAAAATCAAGCCAGACAGTCTCGAGATGACCGAACATGACAGGAACACGTACTGTATATGCATAGACTTCCGGATTGATGGAAAGGATTTTCTTCACTTCCTTCTCAATCTTGTCCTCTTCTCCTTTTATATAAGGAATACAGTTGTCAGTGATGTCGAAAGAGGAAAGGCCGGGGTATCCTGCACCGGACACACTCTGGTAGCTGTTGATCGTGATCGTCTTTATTCCGAACTTACGCAGCGGAGCAAGCGCCATTGCAAGACCGGTTGTCACGCAGTTTGCATTTGTGACAACAAATCCTGTCTGCGGATAGCCCTGACTTCTGATGAGATCAAGCTGCTCCATATTCGTCTCAGGAATGAGGATCGGCACATTCGAGTCATATCTCATTGCAGCTGCATTGCTGAAAACATAGAATCCTCTTGCCCTGAGCTGCGGCTCAGCTTCGGCGGCAACTGCCGCAGGAAGTGCCGAGAATACGATAGAGACTCCTGCTTCCTCCATTGCATCGAAATCAAACTCCCTGACTTCGATGTCCTTGATTGCTTCAGGAATTTCAAAAGGCATTACCCAATGAACTGTTGATGCATATTTCTGCCCCACCCTTGCTGCGGATGCAGTACAGTATGCCAGTTCAAACCAGGGATGATCAGAAAGCATCCACATGAAAACCTGGCCAACCGCGCCGGTTGCACCCATGACTGCGACCTTGATTTTCTTTTCCATGGCAAATCCCTACCTTGAAAACTGTGATAATGAAATTAAGCGAAGGTTATTGCAATATCATGTTTTATTCAATAGTTTTGACAAAGATATGTCAAAAATGCCCTGTCAACCCACTTGAATAATTCTCAGCTTTCCTGTAGGTTAAGCGGGTAACTGAAATTTACGGGGCCGTAGCTCACCTGGCTAGAGCGATTGAATGGCATTCAATAGGTAGGCGGTTCGATCCCGCTCGGCTCCACTATTAGCAACTCCCTCTAAGTCAGGGAGTTGTTTCATTTTCGAGCCCTTTTGCGGAACTAAAAGCGGAATTAATACTATTGGGAAATCCTACTTCTGGACGTCAAAATCAACCAAAAACAAAGCGCAAAAGAAAACTGGTTGGTACTCCCAAAGGAATACCACCTGCATTCTCTACTGAAAAACTCAACTTTGGTTAAATTTAAGAATTTCCTAGTACCATGACTTATTATTTCCAACTCTCTTAATTAACCCTGCCTCAATCATTTCTTTCAAATATTTTCCTACAGTACTTCTTACAACCCCAGTACTTTCTGCAATTTTCTGGTAAGATGTGTTGGGATTTTCTCGGACATACGAAAGAATATTTGCTTTTATGGCTTCTTTAGAAACAGTCTTCGATACATGTGCAACTGTCCAGGATGATATCTTTTTATCTGTCCGCGGACTGTTGACGGACTGTTCATCTATCCCCATCACATACTTGAATGAAACACGGATATATCTTCTACAATCAGGTGACAAAAACATTGTGCTACCTTGGATTGTAAACATAGAACTGCTTTTCTTGATCACATATGTCAATTTGTGCTCAAGAAAAAGTGCAATATTGTCTTTTGCCGAATTGTGATTATAATAAAAGTAGGAATTATCCTACTTTTCCTATTTTGTGAAGGAGATTACTGATGACTGCTTTCATTGATAATGCAAAAGTGATGTCTAAAGGCCAGGTCACCATACCGAAGGATGTAAGAGACATTCTCGGAATTTCCAATGGAGACAGGGTTTCATTCATTGTTGAAGGGGATACAGTCCGTATTGTCAATTCCGCAGTCTATGCAATGCAGATGCTTCAGCAGGAGATGAAGAGAGAAGCAAAAAAAGCCGGACTAGAAACAGATGAGGAAGTGATCAGCCACATCTCCGAAATGAAAAACGAGGCTGAGAGTAAGTGAAAATCCTGATTGACACGAATGTTCTCATCCTCGCAGTCCTTTTTCCGAACAGTACTGTTCAGAAGAAAGTGAAGAACATCATACACCGTGTTCCAACTGCCACGTATCAGTATATCGCAGAAAAAATGATGTCAGTTATGCCACGGTTGCAAGAGCGAGGAAAATGGCTATGAATGCATATAAACCACCATTGACAATTACAGATGAGATGACCGTCCTTGTCTCTGAAATCAGTGAGGGGATCGGAAGAATCTCCGTCATGCAGGAAGGTCATGTCACACCACACATGAGGCGGAAGAACCGTATCCGTACTATTCACTCATCCCTCGCAATCGAGAACAACACGCTCACAATAGATCAGGTGACTGCTATTATCGATGGGAAACGCGTCCTCGGGAACCCGAATGAGATTAGAGAGGTCAGGAACGCATATGAGGCATACGAGCTCATGCTGGAACTTGATCCGCTTTCTGTTGATGACTTGCTGAAGGCCCATGGGCTGATGATGGCAGGCCTAATTCCAGAGAATGGAAAGTTCCGTACCCGTGGCGTTGGTGTGTTCAATGGTCAGAAAGTCGTACATATGGCACCTCCGGCAGAATTTGTGCCGGGACAGATCAGAGATCTCATTGCATGGTACAAGAAGTCCAGACTTCATCCACTGATCAAAAGCTCCGTTTTCCACTATGAGTTCGAATTCATCCATCCATTTGCTGACGGTAACGGCAGGATGGGAAGGATGTGGCATACTCTTCTTCTTGGAAACTGGAAAGACCTGTTCTTCTGGCTTCCCATTGAAGATCTAATCCAGTCCCGGCAGAAAGAATACTATGATGCGCTCAATAAGGCGAATTCACTGGCTGACAGTTCCTGTTTCGTCGAACTGATGCTTGAAATCATACGGGACAGCCTGAAGGAAATGTCTGTTGCCGGAAACATCACCGATCAAGTCAACGACCAAGATACCGACCAAGTTGATGGCCCCGTCCGAAGGTTGTTGATGGCCATTGGAGATGAGACTCTTCCAGCATCTGAAATCATGAAGCGATTGGGACTTTCCCATCGTCCTACATTCCGCAAAAACTATCTTAATCCGGCACTTGAAGCGAATCTCATAGAGCGCACAATCCCAGATAAGCCTAACAGCAGCAAGCAGAAGTATCGAAAAACCAGGTGAATTATTGAATCAATCCAATGAAAATGGATAGAACAATGTAGTCCTCTCCTATTTTTGATTCACAGCTCAATCATGTTCGTTGCTGAAGTGAAGACATATCCGATATCTAGACTTGAAAGCCTTGTATATTCAGCCTGAACTTCTCCGTTTTGGGCACAAAAAGATCATAGACATCATGGAAATTGACAAAGCCGCTTCCAAGATATTCAGGACAGTTTTCGCCCGCATATATGACATTACTGGATGCAGCACCGTATTTGTTTCTGTAAAAACTGATTCCCTTGAGAAAATCCTTGCTGATGCTCATTGATGATTTCACTTCAAACAGATTCATTCCTTCAGGTCTCTTATGTATGAGATCGACCTCGACACCATTGCTGTTGCGGAAGAAAAACAGACTGTCAATGATGTTGTTGTCATACTCAGCTTTCAAAGCCTCCATGACTGCCAGATTCTCAAAAAGCTGTCCCATGAGAGGATCACGGTTCATCTGGACCGGCGTCTCAATGCCAAGCAGATAAGCAGCAATTCCGGTATCACAGAAATAGATTTTCGGAGTCTTCACTTCCTGACTTGTCCTTGATGAATACCATGGCTTCAGAATGTAAATGATATGGGTGGATTCAAGTATGGAAAGCCATCCTTTAAGTGTCTTTGTACTTATTCCCGTATCAGAAGCCAGAGAGGACTCGTTAAGCAACTGCCCTGTCCTGGCAGCAAGCAGGCGCAGCATTCTCTCAAATGCTGCCATGTCATGTACCTGATTCTGCATGGCTATATCTCTTTCAAGATAAGTCTCGATATAGCTTTTGTAATATTCGGAAGGAGAAATTCCAGCATTCGCAAACAGATACGGCATATTCCCGGCAAGAAGCTGAGTATCCCTGTCCAGTCTGACTCCTTCGTTTTCAAGTTCCCTGAGAGAAAGAGGCAGCATGTTGAGTATTGCGGTTCTTCCGGCAAGAGACTGGGCAACAGCAGCTTTCAATGCTATCTGCTGGCTACCGGTGAAAATGTACTGCCCTTTTTTCCCGTTTCCATCTATTCTGACCTGAACTGTGGACAGCAGTTCAGGCACGCGCTGGATCTCATCGATTATGACGGGCTCCGGGAACCGGGCGAAAAAACCGACGGGATCATCAATAGCAAGGCGTCGTACATTCATATCTTCCAGATTCGCATAGCTGAAATCAGGAAAAAGATTTCTTACAGTTGTTGTCTTTCCGCACTGACGTGGTCCATATATTGTGACAGAAGGGAAATCCTTCATTGACTGGATTATCTGCTGTTCTATCATCCGTTTGATCATACGCAAAGGATATCATAATTTTACGGAGATTTCTACCTACAATTCCAAATCTCCGTAAAATCATGAAAATAAAGACATGTGCCCAGACCATTTCCATGATATTGATTTCAACACAGCGGCATATCATTCTCATTTTCAAGAAACCGTGCAAAAAATATATAACAGCTTCTTCTTTAAAAAATAGATTGCTAATGATCATTCATCCTTCTGCAAGGCCTCAGTACCTGATTGTAAGTACAATTTTTCCATTCTTATTCAAAATGAATACGGATGCACACAATAGCATATTAAGTTCATAAGCCTGACCATTGAAAATGATGTCTACCGTATTAACAAATGGCAGTCTGTTGATGTGCCAGCTGTCATCGCTCACAACCAAAGCAGTGGAGCATACTGAATATTCAGAATTTTTCATGATGATAATGTAAAATTTCTCATGATGGAAATATAAAATTTTACATGATACCTTGTTTTACAGCCAATTTGACAGTAATATATCTCTATGGAAAAGAATAAGAATTATTTACCCCGACTGATTGATTCTCAGCTGAAAGACCGTCTAGGCTGGAAGGGTGCCGTATGTGTCGAAGGCCCCAAATGGTGCGGAAAGACATGGTCATGTCAGGAGCAGGCTCAAAGTTCATTTCCGGTCGGTTCTCCTGCCGGCAACTTCAGCAACAGAATGCTTGCAAGAGAAAATCCCATGCTTGCACTTGAAGGGAAAACACCTCACCTGATCGATGAATGGCAGGAAGCTCCCGGAATATGGGATGCAGTCAGAATGGAAGTCGATGCAAGAGGAGAATACGGACAGTTCATTCTCACAGGATCCTCTACACCGCGCATCAAAGGCATAATGCACAGCGGCATAGGACGGATAACAAAACTCAGAATGCGCAGCATGAGTCTGTTTGAAACCGGAAATTCTACTGGAAGAGTATCTGTAAAAGACCTGTTTGACGGTAACTTTTCCGATGCAATGACAGGTGAGATTGATATAAGGGAAATCGCAATGCTGATAACCCGCGGAGGATGGCCCGGAATTCTTAATGCCGGAGAGCACGCTGCATTGCATAACGCCAGAGATTACGTTTCAAGCTTTCTGGAAGAAGACCTTCCAAGAATAGATGATAAGCGTTCATTCAGAGATGCAAGGAAAATGAGATTCCTCCTTGAATCTCTTGCGAGAAATGAGTCCACCACCGCGTCTGTTTCAAAACTGAGAACAGATATCAGCATTGCAACAGATATGGACATCACGCAGGAAACTGTCAATGAGTATCTTGAAATTCTGAAGCGTTGTTTTCTCATAGAAGATCAGAATGCCTTTACATTTTCTGCGCGTTCAAAGAACCGGCTTAAACAGGCACCCAAAAGGCACCTTACAGATCCATCTCTTGTATGCGCCTTATTATCGCTGACACCTGAAAAGCTTATCGGAGATCTGAACACGTTCGGATTTCTGTTTGAATCACTGGCAGAGCATGATCTTGACATATACGCCCGCTCTCTGAATGGAAATCTTTACCATTATCAGGATTATTCAAACAGGGAAATAGATGCTGTGCTTGAACTTGAAGACGGGCGCTGGGGAGCTTTTGAAATCAAACTTGGTGCATCACAGATTGATAAAGCCGCTGAGAATCTGCTGAAAACAGAAAGGAAAATCAGAGAAGACAATGCTGAAAACGCACCTGCATTCCTCGCTGTGATATGTGGTCTCTCAAATGCCGCGTACCGCAGGAAAGATGGTGTATATGTCATTCCTCTGACTGCATTGAAACCGTAACATCTGCTGCCGCTTTCATGCAGCAGATCTGTCAGTCGTAGTTTGAGAGAAACAGTCTGGTTCTCTCATTCCTGGGGTTTGTGAAAAGCTCATCGCCTTCCCCCTCTTCCACGATCACACCCTTGTCCATGAAGATGACCTTGTCGGAAATGCCCTTTGCGAAATTCATCTCATGAGTGACTACAACCATTGTCATCTTCTCTTCCTTCAGCTCCCTGATGACAGAGAGGATCTCTCTTGTAAGCTCGGGATCAAGCGCGCTTGTGGGTTCATCGAAGAAAAGGATCTCGGGATCCATTGCAAGGGCCCTTGCGATGGAAACTCTCTGGGCCTGTCCGCCGGAAAGCTGGTAAGGATAGTTTTTCGCCTTATCTTCAAGCCCCATCTTTTTCAGAAGCTCAAAAGCCTTTGCCTCGCTTTCCTCACGGCTTCTTTTAAGGACAGCCCGCTGGGCCTCAGTTATATTCCTCAAAACAGAGAAATGAGGAAAAAGATTGAAGTTCTGGAATACCAGTCCTGTCTTACGTGCTGCAGCCTTCATGTTCTCTTTATTGTAAACGCAGCCGGAAGGAGTATCACTGAAAAGAGGGATATCATCGATAACCAGAGATCCTCCGTCAGCTTTCTCCAGCTGTGTCACGATTCTCAGCAGCGTGCTCTTGCCGCTGCCGGAAGGCCCTATTATGGAAAGCACCTGAGCCTTGTCAAGAGTGAAAGATATACCCTTAAGTATCTCGGCAGCAGCAAATGATTTTCTTATATTTTTAGCTTCAAGCATCATGGACATCACCTGTAATATGAAAGTTTCTTCTCAAACAGGTCAAAGACCTTGCTCACGATGAAATTCATCACGAAATAGAAAATACCGGCGACGAATATTGGAACGGTCGAGAACTCGCGGGCGGACGCATTCTGTGCAACGCGGAAAAGCTCCGCAACGCCTATGGTCTGCGCAAGTGCGGTATCCTTGACAAGCGTGATCACTTCATTTGCAAGAGATGGAAGTATCCTCTTGATGACCTGCGGCAGCACGATGAAGAAAAAAGTATGAGCTCTTGAGAAGCCCAGGACACGTGATGCCTCATACTGTCCCTTTTCTATTGACTGCAGTCCCGAGCGGTATATCTCGGCAAAATAAGCACTGTAGTTGACCACATATGCAATGATCACTGCAGTAAATCTGTCATACGACACCCCGAACACGTAGAAGGGAGCGAAGTAGACGAAAATGAGCTGCAGAATGAGAGGTGTTCCCCTCATAATCTGTATGTAAAGGTTCACAATGCTTCTGAGAAGCAAGTTACGGCTCATTCTCCCTTTCGCAACAACAAAACCGAGAGGAAGGGAGAAAATGAGCGTGAGAAAGAAAATCCTGAGGCTGGTAAGAGTTCCTTCCAGCATCAGCATGAGCATCTGTGCCATTTTATTTTCCGACCACCGTTATATCGGCACCGAACCATTTTTCCGCAATCGAGGCAAGAGTACCGTCTGCGGCCATGTCATCAAGCGCGCCCTGCACAGCATCCCTCAATGCAACATCGTTCTTTCTGAATCCTATGCCGTATTCCTCATCGGCAAGAGTCTCGTCAAGAATCCTGAAATCCTTGCCGCTCCTGTTGATGTTGTCATTTGCGACAAGAAGATCCATCACAACGGCATCAACCCCGCCGATCTCAAGATCCATGAGAGCCGTGAGGTTTTCCTTGAACTGTATGATCTCACCGATTGAAGAAGCAAAATCGGGAGTATCCTCAATCGCACTCTCGGCACTGGAACCTGCCTGTACACCTATCGATCCGCCTGAAAGATCTTCAAGAGTATTGAAAGGAGAGGATGCATTGACTACGACAACCTGTGCATTCTTCACATACGGATCAGAGAAAAGCAGATTCTCCTTTCTTTCTTCCGTGATGGTGAAACCGTTCCACAGGCAGTCGATGTTTCCTGTCATGAGTTCCTGTTCCTTGCTGTTCCAGTCTATCGGCTGGGGAACAAGTTCCACACCCAGACGGTTACACACTTCCCTCGCACAGTCTATGTCGAATCCGACGATCTCGCCGTTCTCGTCACGGTATCCCATCGGAGGAAATGAATCATCAAGACCGAGAACAAACTGTCCTTTCTCAAGAACATCATTGAGGGAATTGTCAACGCCGTTTTCAGAAGCGCCGCCGGCAAAGAGTGAAAAACTCAGCAAAAGAGCAACCAGAATACAAAATGTTTTTTTCATATGCACCACCACCCGTATAAGGATAGCCAAGTATATCAGCAATGCAAATGTATGAACAGTGTATTTTTATACATTAAACTGAATTTTTACAGAAAAAAGAAGTACCCGTTCTGCTTATTTTCCAAACATATTTATAAGATCCCTGCCTTCAGGAAGGGAGATGAAAATTCCGATCTCATCCAGTTCGTATACTCTGGAAACAGAGAGCCGTCCTTTTATGATCTCTCCGCGCTGGACATCATACCATTCTCCCTCAGGAAGAATGACAGTCCTCTCCTTCACTCCTTCATGAAGGACCGGTGCGATAAGCAGACTGCGGCCGAAAAAGAATTCATCATATACGCACTGCACAGCCTCATCATCAGGATACATATAGAACATCGGTCTCATGAGCGGTTCTCTGTTCTCCCGACTGTAATGAGCCTCGCTGATTATATATTCCTGAAGTCTCATCCTCATATCGCTGTAGTGCCTGCAGATATCAACAACCTCAGGACAGTTGCGGTATTCAGCCACGTTCCAGGGACTCCGGTCATTGATCTCATCACCGCTTTTCATGAACTCCCTGAACTGTCCTCCCACAGGTTCGGAATGCCACTGCATTATCGGGACAAAGACAGAGAGCATGTAGCTTCTCAGGTAAAGTTCCGCCGACGGCATGGGACCTGCGAATCCCGCTATGTCAAAGCCCCACCAGAACACCCCTGAAACGGCAGCATTCAGGCCTGCCCGCAATACCGGTTCCAGTTCATCGAAAGAACTCATCTGATCACCGGCCCAGAAACATGAGTTGCCACCGGCATTCCTGTAACCGGATCTGGAGAACGTGATCATGCCGTCATTCATATACTCAAGGTATGCTGATATGTATTCATCAGGGTAGCGGTTACGCATCTGGCGTCCGCTCATGCCGTTGAAGAATACAGTGTCGTCACTGAGGATGAATTCACCGCCGTCGGTCTTGAAACCGGAGATGCCCGCATCAATAAGGCTCTGCCTCTTTTGCATCCACCACATGCGTGTGTCAGGATTCGTGAAATCGGGAACATATGAATGCTGGAACCAGTGTCCTTCCGGAATTGTATAGAAACTCCCGTCACTGTTCTTCACAAGAAGGTTGTTTTCCTTCGCATGGCAGATGTCTTTTTCAAGCTGTTCATTGTGAAAGCCTTCCTCTACCTTGAGAACAGGACACTGCCAGAGGATGAGATGGATCCCCTTCTCCTTAAGGCGCCGGCACAAGGCGGCAGGATCCCTGAATTCTTTCTTGAATGTATAGAATGTGGCCTCATCGCTCCAGGCCTCAAGGACAAGCGTGGAAAAACTGAAGCCGTAACGCTCCGCATCACTGATGAATTTCTCAACATCCTCATCACTTGTCCATCTGTTGGCACTTGCCCACGGAGCGAAAATCCAGTCAGGCACACTGCAGACTTCCCCGATAAGAAGGGAGACTGTATCCCGTGGTTCCCCGTACGCTGTTTTCACATCCTCAGCTGACAGATCATCACCGCTCAGTTCCATCACGGTATGACCGCCTTCATTGGAAAAAGTGAATGAGAAGACACTGTCCGTGTCCACACGGACTGCGAACTCTGGTGAAACAGCGATGGGAACCGGAAGATATGTCTTCTCCCCCTGATGTGTGAATTTCTCCTCAACCCGGTTGACGATCTTCACCCCGATATGATCAGTCAGATCATACCTCTCACCGAAGCCCCACACACTTCTGACAGGCGGAAGTTCAAGTCTTATGTTCATCCTTTGATTCCTCCGACCTGCAGGCCCGATGCGAAATAACGCTGGAAAACTATATAAACAACAAGCAGCGGCGCTATCGAGACAAGACTTCCCGCCATGAGCAGATCATAGCCTGTCTTGAACTGTCCGCTCAGGGAATTCAGGATGATCGGCAGCGTATAGTTCTCGCTTGATGTGAGAATGACAAGCGGCATCAGGTAATCATTCCATGCATTCATTGAGATTATTATCGCAAGCGTCACGAGTGCAGTCCTGCACATGGGCAGGAACACCGTGATGAAAGAACGCAGAAGCCCGGCACCGTCTATTGCGGCGGCATCCAGATAAGTATCTGGGATGCTCATCATCTGCTGTCTCAGCATGAAAACCGCAAAAGCCTGAAACAGATACGGCAGTATTATCGCAATGAGATTATTTACAAGTCCCAGGTTGTTCATTATGAGGTACAAGGGGATGAAGAGAACCTGGCTGGGCAGCATCATGGAGGCAATGAAAAGCATGAACACGCCTTCCCTGCCCCTGAATTCTATTTTCGAGAGAGCGAAAGCCGCAAGCGAGCTGCTGGCAAGCGTGAATACGACGGCACCGGCAGTGACGATGAAGGAATTGACTATGCTTCTCAGTATTCCGGTAAGGGAGAACAGCCTCACATAGGCCTGCAGTGTGGGTTCCTCCGGTATCCACTGTATCGGGACTGCAAGAAGTGCACCGCTGCTTTTGAGAGATGTGGAGATCATCCACAGAAACGGGACAAGCGCGATTACCGATATCATCACGGCAAGAATATGGAAAGCGATGCTCTGCAGACATTTTCTAATTGTCATAGCTTACGAACCTCCTTTCCCCCAGTTTCTGGAAAAGCGTGAAAATCATGATCACGATGAACAGCAGCCAGGAGAATGCCGCCGCATACCCCATCTTCCCGAAACGGAAAGCGTATTTGTATATTCTCTCCACCATGACTTCCGTCGCACCGTTCGGTCCGGCATTGGTCGTCATGACCATCACCTGGGGAAAAAGCTGGAATGCGTTTATGAGAGAAAGCATGACCACATAGAATATGACAGATGACAGCAGAGGAAGTGTTATGCGGAAGAAAATCTGGCACCGGTCCGCCCCGTCAATCCCGGCAGCCTCGTAATATTCCGGATTTATGGCCTTAAGTCCTCCAAGAAGGATCATTCCGTAAAACCCCATGTCCTTCCACACGGATGCAAGCACGATTGAAGGCATTGCCCAGACTTCGCTCTGCAGCCACATTGGTCCTTCAATGCCGAAGATGGCAAGAAAATTGTTCACCGGACCGTATACAGGACTCAGCAGCCATTTCCAGATCAGGGCACCGGCAACCCAGCTTGTGAGAACGGGAATGTAATACAGCACCCTGTACACCTGGCTGCCATGCCGCCGGGAGCCGATGATCAGGGCACACGTCATGCTGAAGATAAGCATCAGCGGAAGGTACAGGACTATGAAGTACAGATTGTGTGACAGCACAGTCCAGAACTCGCTAGTCGTCAGTATAGTCTTAAAATTGTCAAAACCTGTAAAATTATCGGCGATGAACGGCAGAAAAGAAACAGGATTGAGACTGATCGGAGTCATGCCTGTCCAGTCCGTCAGGCTGAGAAACAATGATATTATTATCGGGAGGAGAGAAAAGAGCAGTCCCCCGGCCAGTGAAGGAAGCAGGAAAGGAAGTGCCCTCCTGATTCCGCTTCTGCCTTTTACCGCCATATTGAACCTCTTTATATCATGCCCGGTCCGCATCAGGACCGGGCGGGAATGAATCTGTGACAATTACAGACTTATTTTGCTTTCAAGTTCTGCCTGACATGCATCAAGTGCTTCCTGTGCGCTCATGCTGCCGTATAGGATCTGCTGCAGATAGCTGTCGATGATCGCACTCATTTCAGCCTGCTGTACGACAACCGGAGGCGGAACGAGGTAGTCAAGAGATTCAAACACTGCTTCCCTGTTTTCAGGAGGAGTCATCTCAAGATAGCTTGAAAGGACATCTTCATAGGTTACAGGCGGGAGCTCCCAGCTGGCGGCAACTCTTATTGCGGATGCCTCGCTGCTTCCTGCCAGGAACTGTGCGAGCCTTGTGGCCTCTTCCTTATGCTCGCTGTCCGCGCTTACCACATAGCCGTTGCTGAAGAAATGGGTTGCCTTGGCAGTGTTGCCCGGTTCAATCGTGATATCCCAGTCGAAAGAACAGTTGGCGCTGAAATCCGTGAATGCCCACACGCCTGTCACGAGCATGGCAAGACGGCCGCTCTTGAAGAGGTCCCAGTCGCCCATACCGCCCATCTCAGCCTCTGTCGGCATGATATGGGAATCAATCTGCCAGCCTGCCATGATCTCGGCAGTCTCCACATTTTCAGGAGTATTGACGGTGAATGCACTGCCGTCCTCATTCATGAGGGCTCCTCCGTTCTGGGCCACGCCTTTATAGAACTCATTGAAAGTGAGAGGTCTGTAGAAGCCCCAGATTCCTTCTCCCAGAGCTGACATTATCTGCTTTGAGGCAGTCTCGACATCACTCCATGTCCAGTCGTCCGTCGGATAGGCGACACCTGCCTGGTCAAAAAGGTCCTTGTTGTAGAAAAGAACGCAGTTTGAGAAGGAGTTCGGCACACCGTACTGGATTCCGTTATAGTTGAAAGCCTCAAGCGCAGTCTGGTTGAAACCGCTGGTGTCCCCGAGATATCCTGAGATATCGGCAAGAACTCCCTGACTTGCATATGAGACAAAGTTCTCATAGTTCAGTTCGAATACATCAGCAGTGTTCTGCCCTACGACCTTGCTCTGCAGCTGAGTGAAATAATCATCATAGCCGATTGTCTGGAGCTCGACCTTTATATCAGGATTCTGCTCCTCAAAGACGGCAATCATTTGTCTGAGTGCCTCTCCGGAGCCGGTTCCGTCAGAACCTGAGAACTGTTCGAATCTGATAGTGACCACATCATCACCGCTTTCCGATGCGCCGTTTGCAAAGAGCGGAGCGGCGATCAGCAATGACAGAAGAACAAACACCAAAGCTTTTTTAGTTTTTCCCATATTTACCTCCAAACAGGTTTTGACCTGTACAAGCTTTGCTGAAGTCACTAGAATACCCGTGTATCCATAGTGATATACAAAAAATCTCTGTTTTCCGAAGTTCTCGCACAGCTTCGGAAAACTCTATATCCTTCTTACCGAGTCCCTGACTGTCAGGGACAGTGGAAGAACAAGATTCTCAATGCAGGCCGCGCCTTTGTCCATCTGGGCGAAGAGAAGCCGTGCCGTCACGCGGGCTTTCTGCCCTGCATCCTGATGGATGCTTGTGAGGGAAGGCTCTGCACTCATGGCGAGGAAACCGTCATCAAAACCGATCAGGGAAACATCCCGAGGCACCCTGAGACCTTCACTCTTCAGTCCCCTCATTATTCCAAGGGCCAGAATGTCCGCAGTTGCGAAAACCGCAGTGGGACGCACTTTCATGGCGGCTATCTGCCGTCCGGCCTCGATTCCGTATGAATACGAGATCCTGCCGCTGAGGACATACTCCTCCTTTTCCCCGATGCCGTTTTCAGACAGCGCCTTTCCATATCCTCTGAAACGCTTGCGGTTGACTCCTTCCTGGGTGAGGAAGCCGGAGACGAACGCTATGTTCCGGTGTCCGTTCTTTATGAGGTAGTCACAGGCAAGATAACCGCCTTCCTCATCCTGTATGTTCACACTTGAATATGCATTGCCTTCAAGATATGAGTCGACAAACACAAGAGGGATGTTCTCTTCCAGCAGCAGCCGCGCATCCTGATCTGCGGGAAGTCCCACGACGACAATACCGTCAAGCGCCCTCTCCCGCGCAAGTTCCACATAGCTCTTGTTCACATCTTCCCCGCTGAGCAGAAGACTGTATCCGCTCTGTCTCAGCACTTCTTCAAGCACCGCGATGAACTCACCGTAGAATGAATTCTCAAGCATCATCCTGCTGCCTGTCTCAGCCTGCGGTATGACAAGACCGATAAGCCTCGTCTTTCGGTTGGCAAGTGCCCTGGCACCGAGATTCGGCACATAGCCGAGCTTTTTTATCGCCTCATTGACACGGGCGACAGTATCGGGAGCAATACTCTGGTCACTGCGCTTGTTTATGATGTAGGAAACCGTGGCGACGCTCACTCCCGCTTCCCTGGCTATGTCCTTCATGTTGATTCTGTGTGCCATATGAATCTCCTACTTAAACGCTTAAGTATATTCTCCTCCAGCTTTCCCCGTTTGTCAAACAAATTCTTGCGCTTCATACCCGCCTGCGCCTGAACTCCCCTTTCTCGAGGAAACAGTACGACACATGTGAGACATCGTCAGGGAGCTGAGGTGAAGTGCCGACCTTCTCATCACAAGAGAAGGCATGACCCAGCATACCGTAAAGGACAGCCTCAAGACTTGCTCCCATTGCCCCTATATGCAGCCCCTCGCTGTGAGTGTTCTGCATGAGATTCTCAAGATCGAGGAAAAGACTTTTATATAGATATTTCCAGGCTTCCTCTTCTTTGCCGAGCTTGTAGGCGATCAGGGCATGCAGCGGCCAGCTCAGGGTCGAATCATGCGCGCATCTCGCCTCATACTCATCCCATGCCCTCTCTGCTTCCTGAACTGTGAAAAGGGACGGCTGCATAAGATAAAGCAGCAGGACATCAGGCTGTTTCAGCACCCTTAGACGCTGAAGGGTATCGTAATCATAGGTCCAGTAAAGAGGCTTATCGGATCCCTTCAGCACACTGAGATCCACATCCTCCAGATTCAGATAATTATCATCTTCAAGAATTGTGCCGAGCCTGTCGGAATAAGGTCTTCTCACCTTCAGGATGAAGTCACTGAACTTCTCCCTTTCCCCATCTTCGAGCCGGATCAGCCCCTCATCACAGGCTTTGAGGGCAAGACGTACATTCAGTATTGCCATATGATTGGTATAGGCATTATTGGAAGTGACCCCGCAGTACTCATCAGGACCTTTTACGAAAATGAGGTCATAGCAGTCTCTCTCGCTGCTGTATGTGAAACGGCTGAGCCAGAACCGTGCAGTCTCGGCATACACCTCTGCGATCGCCCTTCTCTCATCCTCAGCCAGATCAAAGGCCGCATCATAACGGGACAGGGCCCATGCGACATCGGCGCTGATATGCATCTCGCATTTGCCGGTATCCCAGCTTTCACACTGCTCGCTGCCGTCAAGGGACGCCATCCACGGATAGCGGGCGCCTCTGGTATTGAGAGATGCTGAAACCCGCCTCGCCGCATCAAGGTTTCTTATCCTGTAGCGTGCAAGATGCTCTGCCACGCTCCTGTCGGCAAGGAGGTAGTACGGTAGCAGGAAAACATCGGTATCCCAGAAATAGCAGCCCTTGTAGCGGCCGTGAGTCAGCCCTCTGGCTCCTATTGAGATGTCGCAGGAAGGTGCATTCTGTATCAGCTGGAAAATATTGAAGCGCAGTGCACACTGAAGGGAGATGGAAGCACCTTCCAGAAGGATGTCCCGTCTCTGCCAGAGGGAAGAGAGAGTTTCAGCAGATTTGTCCCTCTCCTCTTCGTAATCGGCACAGGAGAGATCGCCGCCGCAGAAACTGACAAGGGACTCATGGATAAGAGTGCCGTCACAGATGTAATCACGGTTTTTCTTGGTGAATGTGAATGAATGTGTGCCGCACACAGTGGAAAAGGAAAGGGACATGATCCCGTCTTTCTCACAGGATACGGACGCATCCTTTATCAGGGTTATGACTTCCTCATTGCTGGTCTTCTGGTCATCACTTACCGGCATGTTGGCAACATCGGCACAGAAGGAATCTTCTATGCTGACATCAGGAAAAGCAGCAGTGCTTACACGGATTCCCGCAATATTCCTGTCATGATGGGATGCAAACTGTTCTATCCTGAATTCACGGCCGCCGAAGGCCAGCACTGTCGTAAGTATTCCTTTCCTGAGATCAAGGGATCTTGAACAGAGAGAAAGCTGGCTGCAGGAAGTGAGGATGGTCCCGCCTGCAGAGAGTTTCAGATCAAAGGGGTCTGGAAGATTCACCATATCGGTTATGCCCCGGCGGATATACTCGAACACACCTTCAATGAATATGCCGCGCTCAGTGAGGCCAAGACCGGAAGACAAAGGCAGGTGGTTCCTTATCCCCGCATGTCCGTTCCCAAGGAAAAACAGAGCCGAAGCCCACTTGTCGCAGGCATATGAGAGATCATCAACCGTGATGCTCCATGAATCATACTTCACCTTACTGTTCATCAAGCGCCTCCATCAATGCACAGGCAAGGAAGCCCGCACATGTGGCGAAGGCCCTGCCGGTCGCTGCCTCTCCCGTATTCTCATCAATGCTCTCGCATGCGATCTTCTCATCCATAGGTGCCCTCAGGAGTTTATCAAGAGCATCAGGAGATCTGAACACCTTGAATTCGTTTATCAGGCTGAGCACCCATGGATGAGGGGCATGGGCACAGCCGGCTGCGGCAAAGGGACAGCCGCTGAAAGAGTATTCATATGAGGCATCGTTTATCCTTTCCACAGTCTTCCTGTAAACGGGGTCGTCCACAGTACAGAAGCCGTAATACGGAAGGAGAATAAGGCTTCCGGGCGGCTCATCATAAATATCATAGTTGCCGTTTCCGTCAACTGCCCACACATATTCTCCCTCCACATTGAAATACTTCATGCACTGCTCATGGAGCACATCGGCATCATGAGCGTATGATGGATCGGAAAACAAAGTTGCAAGGATCCTGAACGCCTTGATGACAAGCGCATTGTCATAAAGGAGAAAACTGTAATGCGTCATGTCATCAGTAGGCTGCAGGAAAGTGGCATAAAGCCCTGTTTTCTCATCTTTCCATTTCTCAAGCCCGCACAGGATTTTCTCAATGAGCTTCCTCACCTCCCTCTCTTCCAGGATTGATCTGTCACCGCCGTTTTCTATGTATGTGTCAATTGCGATAACCGGACTTACCAGCTCGTCAAGTTCGAATCCCGGTTCAAGAACGCTTCCGTCAATATAGCGGCTGTGGACACCTGTGTTCCTTGCCTGCCTCTGTACGACGTAATCGAGCACACGCCGTGCAAGGGAAATATCGATACGGGCAATTGCCGGGAATGACCACAGAAGGCTGTCTCTGTCCCAGTAAGCTGCAGAGACATAATAATGCGGACTTCTGCTCGTGATGCAGACAAGTTCCTCTGAATCAAATGTGATGCCGAGCGAGTAATGCAGGGCAAAAAGAAGATTGCGATTCAGCAGTTCTGAGTATGCCGGCCCCTCACATCTGACTGTGTGTTCCTCAATGTATTTCACACTCTGCATCAGGAGCCTGTCATAACCCCAGCGCTGAAGCTCCCTGCATACAGTCACGGCACCGACTTCCTCGAAGGCAATACCGAAATACAGGCATCCCGAGTATTGCCCGCCCGCAGTCAGCTGATTTGAGAAAACATATGTGAAACCATTGTCGGAACCTGTCTTTGAGGACGCATTCTCCCCCATTGCCGCAAAGCAGAGAAAAGGAGTGCCGATGAAAGTCTCTATTATGAAATCATCTTCCCATGACGATTTCCTCACCTTTTTCTTGGCTTCAATTTCCTTTGACTCATTCACTGTATGCACCAGATGTGAAAGATTCACCTCAAACCTGATCTCAGCATCAAGTTTCTCACCGTTTCTGGATGTAACGCTGAAGGCCATGCAGAATCCCTTATGTCCGTGCGGAGTGAGAATTGTGAGAACAGCATCGGCTTTTTCGCATGAAAAGCGGAACTCCGGGATCCAGTACTCTCTGTAGCTGAAACTGAAGGATCCGGCTCGTTTGCCGTCAATATATATTGAAGGTGTTATGAAAGGATCCCCCTTCAGCTCGATAAGCCCCTTCTCCCTCATGCTCAGCACGTTGATGCTCCTGATCGCACCGGTATCGGAAATATCCGGGACAGCTATGAAATCATTACCAGTCAGCGGCATTCAGAACTCCTGCTTAAACGTTTAAGTTATTATTGTTTCACTTTTCCAGGGTTGTCAACAAAAAACTGGCGCGGCATTCTAATGGAAAAATTTCCCCTCAGATGACACAAGACAGATGAAGAAACTTATTCTCAAGAAAACCTGTGTTGTGCTACAATCCTCCGCTGTTATGAAAGAAAGAAACGCAGCTCTGCTTTTACTGCTCACATCATTCATCTGGGGACTTTCCTTCGTCGCCCAGTCGGTTTCATCGGACCTTGTCGGCCCCTTCACCTTTAACTCCATCAGGCTGCTGATCGGAGGCATAGTGCTTGTTCCGTTCGCCATTCCTTCAATCAGGAAAGGAATGCATGATCCGGGATACTGGAAAAAAACACTCAAAGCCGGCATTGTATGCGGTCTGCTTCTTGCCGCAGCTTCCGTAACCCAGCAGATAGGAGTCGGCTACTCAGGTGCGGGAAAAGGCGGCTTCATAACATCAGTCTATATAATAATCGTACCGTTCATCTCTCTCATTTTCGGTAAGAAAGTGGAGAAAAAGACCTGGATTGCGGGCCTTGTCGCGCTCATCGGAATGTATCTTCTGTGCATGGGAGGGGAAAGCACGATATCTGTCGGGGATATATACCTCATTCTGTGTGCCCTTCTCTTCTCGTTCCACATAATGGCAATCGATGCGCTTGGAAAGGATGTGGACGGAATCACAATGTCGATGCTGCAGTTCTTCGTCGGCGGCATAGTGACCTTCCCTGGCATGGTGGCAGAAGGTCCTGCCATCTCAACAGTGCTTTCAGCGTGGATGCCCATTCTCTACGCAGGCGCATTCTCATGCGGCATTGCCTACACCCTTCAGATTGTCGGTCAGAAATACGTGCAGCCGTCACATGCGGTTCTGCTGCTCTCGCTTGAAAGCGTATGGGCGGCCATTGGCGGTGTCGTACTGCTTTCTGAAAGAATGAGCGCAAGCGAGACTATCGGCTGCATTCTCGTATTCGCAGCCGTACTTGCAACCGAACTTGAATTTCCTGTGAAAAAGAAAAAGAACGTAAAAATAACGGATAGCCATTGACACTGTTTGTGTGCTGGAGGAGGAAAGCAACACATGGAAGGGAAATCATCATACGGGCATTACGCGGCATTATTCTCAATTCTGGTATGGGGAACCACTTTTGTGTCGACAAAGGTTCTTCTTGAGAGCTTTCTGCCCATCGAAATTCTTTTTTTCCGCTTTGTACTCGGGTTCATAGCCCTTATACTCCTCTGCCCTCACCGTCTGAAAGGAACAACTGCGAAACAGGAACTCACATTCGCTCTTGCGGGACTCAGCGGAGCCACACTCTACTATCTCTGCGAAAATATCGCCCTGACATACACCATGGCTACTAATGTGAGTGTCATAGTGGCAGCAGCCCCGCTGTTCACAGCACTTCTCAACAAACTGACAAAAGACGGGAAAGAGAAAACATCAAAGCTGTTCTACCTGGGCTTTGTCATTGCAATGGCGGGAATCTGTCTCATAAGCTTCAACGGCAGCAGGCTGTCACTGAACCCCGCGGGGGATCTGCTTGCACTCTTTGCCGCATTCATGTGGGCAGTCTACTCAATTATCATCAAGAAGGTCGGGACATTCGGCTACAACACAATACTCACAACGAGAAGAATATTCGCATACGGTATCGCCTTCATGACCCCCTTCTACATCGCCATGGGAGGCCGTTTCGATTTTAACCGTTTTGCATCAGCGTCCAATCTTCTCAACATGCTGTTTCTCGGCATCTGTGCATCCGCACTCTGTTTCGTCACATGGAATTATGCAATGAAGACTCTCGGAGCGATCAGGACAAGCGTGTATGTCTATCTTGTCCCGGTCGTGACAATAATCTTCTCCTTCATCTTCCTCCATGAGCCACTGTCACTCATGGTTATATGTGGCACGGCACTTACACTGGCAGGCCTTCTCCTGTCACAGGATATAAAATTCCCGGCAGCAAGGAAAAAAGCAAGTCAGCTGACTTAAAGCCTTTTGGCCAGGTCGGGAAGCTTTTCGCTCCACATCTTCTTCTGGGCATATGCAAGTGCATCGGCCCTGCACCTGAAATTCCCGTATCCGTCATCACGGAATTCATCTGATGTGGCAGGAGGGCATTTCACTCCCTCAAAATCGTATTTATCCTTCTCCGAGCCGTAAAGTGAAAGCAGGAACTGACAGTAACCGTGCACTCCCCCGATATCCTCGACAAGATTCAGGCCGTCAGATGTGATCATCACCGGACGGTGGGTCTCAAGACATTTCACCCTTGCATCCTTAGGAGGCTCATCACCCGTGAATTCAAGAAGGAATGTCCAGTTATCGCTGCTTCTGTATTTATAGACAATCCTGTTTGCCCACTGTGAAGTAAAATCCTTCACGCTCATCTTCTCAATGATCTCAAAGCATCTGTCTTCAAAAAGAGCACCCAGCTGCTGTACGCTGAGAGCGCTGAAGCGCAGTGTCTCAGTCCTCTCCTTTCCTCCGCTGTACGGTTTGTAGTTTTCCAGCCTGCACACATATGAAAGAGTCTCACGGGTGCCGCTTGTCCTGTAGACTGCGACAAGCTGACTGTCATCCTCACTGAAAGAGGATGCCACTTTGCGGCAGGATGCCGCATCCTCTTCTTTTCCGTGGTATTTATACGGTCCTGTGTACTTCTTTCTTCGCCAGGACTGGAGAGAAGAATCAGAGGAAGAGTCAGCCCATCTTCTTGAAGCATCACTCATATAAGGATTCCTGAAAAGTTTTCCCGATAGCTCAGCCCATTTCAATGATGAGCCTCCTGTCGTCTTCTCATAGTCCTTTTCAGTAAGCTCAAAGCAGTGCGTATGATTATTGAGAAGGCCGAAGGAAGCTGTGATGGCATAATGAAGAGCCCACAGCGGCATGTCATCAGGAATGACAATTTCTCTTGAAACCGTCTGGCCTATGACACCTCCAAGTCTCTTCAGGATAAGTTTCTCTCTTGTATTCACATTCATCAGCGAGACTTTCACCCTTGTCCAGCTGAATTCATTTCTTTCTTTCATAACACATTTCCTCACACTCTGCTGATTCTAGCAGGAAAAGCATTTCTTTCCCACTCTCCCCACAGCTTTTCCATTTCGGAATAATTTCACATCAACTTAATATTCTCTTCAAACAGAAAGGTTACATTCGAAATGAATAAAGGGGTGGAAAAGGTTGAAAAAGAAAGACCATCTGATGCTTGCATCCTTCATTCTGACACTGGCCGGCTCAAGTGTGCTGGCTCTTCACAGTGCGGCTTTCACAGCCGGTTGCATAGAACCCGATCTGAATGTATTCACTTATCTCAGGGGAAGCCGGAAGGAAAAGAAGTTCCACGGCCACAACGCCGGAAACTGCAGAGCCCATCTGGAAAAACTGCTTAGAAAGATAGAGGAAAGAGGACTGACATCAGGCTATGACTGTTTCCTTCTGGGTGTTGCGGTGCATTACATCGCAGACAGTTTCACGGCCGTCCATAATACAGACATACTTGATGTGGATGTGAAAACACATCTTGAATATGAGAACAGACTGCATGAGGAGCTCACGAGAGCCCTCAGCAAACCGTTCATCTTTGAACATGATGTGCTGAACACATCCTTGAAAGATTATGTAAATGATAATCATCATGTGTACTCAGCATCTGCACCGTCAACAAAGAATGACTGCAGCTATATAGTGAAAACCTGCTGTGCCGTCACACTCGGAGCAATTATATTGTCACAAGGTGTTGTCTCCCCGCTCAGGTATGCTGCAGTGTGAGCATTCATCATCATTCAGAGTCAAAAAAATGTCAGGCATGAAACCTGACATTTTCCATATTCTCACATCTTTTTTCTCAGAAATCGAGGAAGAATGTGAATGATGTTGTGATGTTGGCATCTCCGTCCGTGAACTTCTCCCCGGTGAAGAGATATGATATCTGGTAGCCGAGATCTATGAAGTCAAAGAAGCTCACTGTCATCTGGATACCTGTGCTTGCAAGGAAGTTGCTTCCGCCTTCATCACTGTTGAAGTAGTCGCCGCAGCCGTAACCGACATCAAGGAACAGGTTCACACGCGGGAAGATATCACTCCAGGAAGGACCTGCGAATCTTATGTCGAAGTTGTTGACAGCCGTAAACTGTGTGTTGTATGTCCAGGTGTTATACCCCCTTACCTTGCGGCCGAGAGATACAGGGCCCTGAACATATACAGGAACCTCGCTTCCGTCCGTCCAGTTGATGTTCGCCCTGTCTATCAGGGTTATGCTGAACCAGTGCTGTCCGTTCTCAATGAAACTGAACGGCGTATAGGCTGCAACTGCATTGAAGGTGAGCGAATAATAATCGGCCTTGCCGTCAAGAGCACTGTTGAGAACACCGGGTCCCCACTCCGCCTCGAAGCTGGCGGAAAAACCGTTACTGTACATCTTCTGGTCATCCATCATGTCAAGCTTCAGCTCAAGATAGAACTCTGTACCCAGATGCTGTCTGTTGCCTCTGAGATCAGGGTAGACATCTCCCTGATAGTTTTCGCCGATATAAACATCAAGCGGAAGTATCTGTGTCTTGCCATCCAGTCCGTTCTCTCTCCAGCTGCCTTTTCTGAACGAGTCTCCACTGGCTTCAAAACGTCCGTTGTAGCCGGCCGAGAGTGTCAGAAGGTCCTTGTTTGCCACGGGAGAGTCAAGGAAGCCCTGGGAAAAACGGAACTCCCATTCAGTCTGTATCACATCATAGATGATAGGCCCTACATCTTTTTTAAGGCTCTCTCCGGGATTCATTTCCTGCCAGACATCGCCGGTCCAGGGATCCTGCCAGACTTTCCTCTGGTTATAGCCGGCACCTGCGAGAAAGTCTATTTCAGTTGTATGACCTTCAATCAGGCTGAGTCCGGTGTACCCCGCTCCTGCCTTGAGATACGTGGGAAGGAATCCCCCGAGGATCTCGGCATGCTGACCGAGGTCACCGAACACGAATTTGAAATCTGATGCATATGCACCGGAAAGTACGGCAAGAACTGCTATTATTACAAGAAAAAGTTTTTTCTTCACTATATGATCTCCTTTGTATGATTCAGGATTCTACATCCTGTAGCATAAGTGTTTTCAATTCCGCACAGCAAGGTCATCAGGTTCTCCCCTGTCGACCTTTCTCATGGTGAAGAAGGGTATCGCCATGAAAAACGCGGTGAAGAGGAAAAGTGACGGATAGCCGAAAAGATCGATGCACGCTCCTGATATCGGAGGGGCAATGATGCTTGCAGCCTGGCTGAAGAAATAATAAAGACCGGTATAGATGCCTATCGTCGTGTAATCGGACATCTGCCAGAGCATCGGGAATGAGTTCGTAACAACGGACACCCAGAAAATTCCGAAGCAGAAAAGCAGTGCCCAGAAAGTGACAAGACGTACAGTGCCGTTCCAGTCTGCGGTCACGAAGCTGTGCGCAAAGACAAGCAGTGTCACCACCACAAGTGCAAGAAGCGAGATTCTTATCGTCTTTTTGCGTCCGAAACGGTGAGCGACCTTGCCTGAAGGGATTGCGAAGATCGCATAGGCGACACCAACCATGCCTGCGGCAAGAGATGCTGTTCCGGATGATGTGCCGAGCACCTCCATGCTGTACATCCCGACAAACGGGAGCACTCCCTGATACGCAATAAACCAGGAAAGAAGGGAAATGAGGATGAAAAGCGCTGACTTGTTTTTCTCACCGAGAACAACCTTGAGACTCTTGAGCACCGGCTCGCTTTCCTTCTTCGAGCTTTCCTTCGGCACCGTTGAATTCTTCTCCTTCACGAAGATGAACAGCAGGACAACTGCGATGATCACGAATACGGAAGCAACAGGGAATGCAAGAATGTCAGTGACGCTCTGTGCCGAACCGGGGATTCTCACAGGCACATCCATAAGTCTTGCAAGTCCTATGGTTCCAAGTATTGTCGCAATTCCGCCCATCGTGTTTATGACTCCATTGGCCTCGGACCTAAGGTCTCCCGGCACCATATCGGGCATGAGGGCCACCACAGGTCCCCTCACCGACTGCTTGCACAGGTTGAAACAGAAAACAAGCGCGATCAGCAGCACAAGGGAAGAGAGAGCGGAAAACGGAATGAGCGCGAAAAGCAACGCTGAAAGCGGAAGCAGCGTCACGATGAACGGCATCCTCCTGCCGATGCGCGTTGATACCCTGTCACTCAGTGCGGAGGAAAGCGGAATGAGGAAAATCGCAAGGATGTTGTCAAACGTCATGATCAGGCCTATGAGGCCGGCGCTGTCTATGAATTTTCCGAGGAAAATAGGTATATATGTGTCGTAGAGAGGATCCATCAGCCCCATTGTGAAAAAGCCGAGTCCTATCAGGAATGTCGTAAGGTAATAACCCTTAAGACTTTTCTTTTCTGCCATAACAGCCTCCTTCTGGAAAGCTTAACATATTATCAGCATGATAATCTTGCTATAAAAAACATATTTTTGTAAAACTTTCCTGTTATGATAGCAAACAGAAGCGAACTTGAAAGCAGACTGAAGCTTACTGAAAACGAGAGGAAATGGTTTGACAGCCCCTCCTCCCTTCCACTTCTCATCTCTGATCAGTTTGAAAAGCTGATCAATCCCGATGATCCCTCAGATCCCATAAGGCGACAGTTTGTGCCCGATGTGCGGGAGAATATAAAAATCAGGTCAGCCGATCCGCTTGCCGAAGTGAGCCACTCGGTCACAGGACGCCTAATACACAGGTATGAGCACAGGGCTGCGCTTCTCACGACAGACAGATGTTTTGCCTACTGCCGGCACTGTTTCCGCCGTCGTTTCACAGGCCTTGACAGCGGTCCCATCAGCGATGATGAGATAATGAAAGCCGCCTCATACCTGAAAGAGCACAGGGAAGTATATGAAGTGCTCCTTACAGGAGGCGACATGTTCACGCTTTCAAACGACCGCCTTGAAAAACTCTTCGATGCTTTGAAAAGTGCGAGGGAAGACCTCGTGCTGCGCCTTTGCACGCGCGCTGTCGCCTCATGCCCCTCCCGTTTTGACGACTCTCTGATGTCCATAATAGAAAAATACAACCACGGCGGTCCGTTCCTGCTTCTCACACAGTTCAACCACCCGGTGGAGCTGAATGAAGAGAGTATCGGGGCCGTGAGGAAATTCCTTTCCCTCTCAATCCCGGCTTTCAACCAGAGTGTTCTTCTCAAGGGTGTCAATGATGATGCAGACACTCTTGAGGAGCTGTGCAACAAACTGCTTTACAACCGGATAAAGCCTTATTACCTCTTCCAGTGCGATCTTGTCGAAGGAACTGAGCACCTGAGGGTAAGCGTTGAAAAAGGACTGGAACTTGAGAAGGAACTCAGGAAGAGGGTCTCCGGTCTCGCGATGCCGCAGTACACCATCGATCTTCCCGAAGGCGGCGGCAAGGTAATTCTCACCACAGACTATCTCGAAGGAAGGGATGGCGACATGCTTGTATTCTCCACTCCTGACGGGCAGAAGAGAAGATATCCTATAGACTGAGACGTTTCCTCAGCTCCTCATCATATTCAGGAACCGCTCCTCTTTTCGTGACTACATAGTCAGCAAGAACGGAAGCCTTTTCAAGTGCACTTCCCGTATCCATACCCTGAGAAAGGAAGTACAGGAAAGCGGCAGACAGGCTGTCTCCTGCACCCACAGTATCAATGACGCTGACATCAGAAGCCTGTGCATGATACACCTGGCCTCCTTTTTCATGGCAGAAGGATCCCCTGCTTCCGGCACTGACAAGGACCTTCCTCACACAAGTGTTGTCAAACAGCCACCGGATGAGACTGTCCTTTCCTGTGTCCAGAAGAGATGCAACTACAGGAAGCTCTTCATCATTCATCTTTATTATCGTGGCCTTCTCCAGACCTCTTTCTATACTCTTCTCATTATAGAAATTCCCCCTCAGATTCACATCGAAGAAGAATTCTGCAGCAGACACATCATCCAGCAGTTTCCCAAGCGTGAGCGCACTGGTCAGACACCGCTGGGCGAGAGTTCCGTATATTAATACGGAGAACTCATCATTGAAGAGGTCGGCATACTGATCATCTGAAAGTCTTATGTCATCCCATGCACATGGCATGTTGAATTCATATGACGGAATGCCGTTCTCCAGCACGACATCGGCACGTCCTGTGGGGAATGGAGATATCCTGACATACTGCTCTGATATACCGAAGTCCTCAAGACAGGCAAGACTTGCCCGTCCAAGCTCATCGGAGCCGACAGCACTGACAATAGAGGATTCCCCTCCCAGCTTTCTTATATGTGCCAGCACGTTAAGCGGAGCACCGCCTATCGTCTTCTCATTTCCGTTGACATCCCACAGTACTTCACCGAAAGCAAGGGCCTTCATAAGTTTTCAATCTCCTTTATCACATAGATTCTTGAACCGAAATCTCCAAGCAGTCTCATATCTCCGTCAACTCCGTTTCCTGTGAACTGAGGTCCAAGGGGAAGCCCGTAGTTCCTAAGAACATTTCCTGAGACCTTCATGGAAAACTCCTCGCTTTCCACATACCCTTTTCCTTTCGAAAGAGATCCGTATTCAGAGAGCGGGATGATTTCCCTTCTTGCGCTCACTTCATACATGCAACCGTCCTTTGCATCAGGGAAGAACAGCCTGTCTTCCCTTCCGCTGTGACATTCATTGAGCGTCTGTATCTCGGCTGCCATTGTTTCCTTTCCATATGTCATGTACCAGAAGCGCTGATTGGAGGAGATGACAAGTTTTGAGAAAATTCCCCTCTGCAGCACTGTGCGGTGTTCCTTGTAGAAAGCAGTCTGGCGCCTCAGCGCAAGCTTGTCCTCCATGCTCAATGAACAAAGATCCAGCTCATAGCCAAGCGTGGCAAAACACGCGATATTGAAACGGCTTTCCATCCTGCTTCGCCGCAGACACTGATGGGACGGGGACGCCGCCACATGGGCTGTCATTGATGAAGACGGGTAGCCCATGAGCGTACCTTCCTGAATTGCAACCCTGTCGTGCAGATCAGTATTGTCGCTGGTCCATATCTGGGGCATGAAACACAGCAGGCCGAGATCAAAACGGTTTCCGCCTGAAGCACAGCCTTCAAAGAGAATTTCGGGAAAGGCGGATGTTATCCTGTCAAGCAGGCTGTAAAGGGAGAGTGTGTAGCGGTGGAGGAATTGCCCGTTGTCAGGATCAGGATAATCAGTGATTGTACGGTTCATGTCCCACTTCACATAAGAAAGACAGCAGGAAGAGAAGACTGCTGAAAGCTTTTCAAAAAGATAGTCCTGCACTTCCCTTTTCGTAATATCGAGAACGTACTGATGCCGGCAGACCACAGGCTCATTCTCATGCCTTCTCACCATCCAGTCAGGATGCTTTCTGAAAAGCTCTGAATTGATGCTTATCATCTCGGGCTCCACCCAGAGGCCGAACATGAGACCTTTTTCAATGATTCTGTCCGCAAGTCCCTTCAGTCCCTCCGGAAGTCTTTCCCTGTCAGGTTCCCAGTCTCCCAGAGCGGCACAGTCATTCCTGCGTCCGGTAAACCATCCGTCATCCAGCACGAAAAGCTCAATACCGGCAGAGGCCGCCTCATCGGCAAGAGCCAGGATCTTTTCCTGAGTGAAATCAAAATATGTGGCTTCCCAGTTGTTCACAAGAACAGGTCGCTCCCTGTCTTTCCAGCTGCCACGTATTATGTACTTCCGCACAAAATTCTGGAAGTTTGCCGAAGCGCCTGCCCTGCCGCAGCGGGAACAGGTCATTACCGCCTCAGGCGTTTCAAAGGTGCTTCCGGCCTCAAGATTCCACATAAAGCCATAAGGATTGATTCCAGAAATGAATCTGATACGGCCGAAGGGAGAGACTTCGGCACTTTCCATATGGTTTCCGGAATAGATCAGATTGAAGCCGTATGCTTCCCCTCTGTGGTTTTCAAGGAAGACCAGCGGGTTATGTTCATTTCCTGAAATGCCGAGCTTGCTGTCGATGACAGTAATTCCGCTTTTAAGCTCATGCGCGGTCTCATGTCTCTCTCTCGCCCATGCACCGTCATACGAATACAGGGTGAAATCACCGTATGGGATATCAAGGAGAAGTGATGAAGCCTGCCTTATTCCTATCTTGTCTTCAGATCTGTTCTCAAGCCGCATCGAACGCAGGATGACATCCTCTTCTTCATAAACACTGTAGCGCAGTATGACGGCAAGCCCGTATGAAGGATCTGCAAGCGTTATCTCAAGCGTGCTGACAGTTTCATCCGCAAGTGCTGATGCCGGAAACGAATCAGCCTTCCCTTCATATATCCTGTATCCCTCATACTTCAGCTCAGGAATGAGCATTGAGCCGTCTTTCCAGAGTTCAATGGATGAAGAACGGAAATCACCTCTTCCTCCTGCCGAGATCTCCATCAGCAGGTTCTCTGGAAAAACAGTCTGATGCGCTTCGTCAGCATAAGGCACTGTGCCGAGCCTGATCCTGCCGCTTTCCTCAATGCAGGGGATATCTTCATCCGATGTTATGCGCACACCGTAGCATACATGCTCAAGTGTCCCGCGTTCAGTGATCTTCATCACATATGAAGTGCCGGATGTGGAAAGATGGAAATATGGAGCTTTGAACCTTATCATTTTCAGACCTCAGAAAAATGAATACCTGCAGATTTCCGCTCTGCAGGCATTGTATGAAAACTCAATGTGCTACTTGCAAATCTCAAAGACCGAGTGCAGCGTACAGACTGTCAATCGCGCTTTCACGGGCACTCTCACGGGCTGAAGAATATTCTTCAGGTGCAGTCACTTCAGGAAGTCCTGTGAAGTCAGGCGTGCTGACAACCCTCTCTGCCTTGGCAGTGGTGTCAGTTGTGCTTTCCGTCTGTGCTGCTGCAAGTCTGTCGCCGATACTGGACATGACTCTTTCTGTAACCTCATCAGCAACCGCACTCTGCCACTGTCCGAGGGAAGCATCGACAATCGCCCTGATCTCATCCTCGGAAATGCTCTTTGAATCAACATACTCCCTGAGCTGTGCATCAAAAGCATCAATCTCACCCTGCAGCTCAGCCTTGAGTCCATCAAAGTCTATGCTGTCTATGTATGATGTGATCTGAGCGAGTATCTCATCACTTACAGGACCTGTCAGCATATTGACAAGTTCTTCCTCATTGATATCCTCTCCGGAAGCTTCACTTATGATGAGGCTCACAAGCTCATCGTAGTGATCTGCCACATAGCTGTCTATCTCATTCCTGATGATGCCGATGGCAGCATCGTAATTGGCGTCAACATAACTCACAATCTTCTCATCAACAGCTGAGAGGAATGCTTCCCTGTTTTCCGCAATATATGCATCAACAGCAGAAGAAACATATTCTTCAGCCTCAGCGCGTATCTGTGAAGATATGGATTCAATGAAAGCCGGATCCGATGCGACGGAATTCGCAACATCGCTTCTGAAGGACTCGTCGGAAAGAAGTATCTGTCTGACCTCATCCGCAAAAGCCTCTGCCTCGCTTACTGTCTGAGGATCGGTTTCAAGAGGTTCATTGACATCTACCAGACTCTGTGCCTGTCTGGCCCTGGCCTGTGCGAGAATGACATTCTGGATTCCCGGACGCACGGCAAGCAGGGCCAGGAACACACACAGCGTCAGTACTGAAAAAACACTTAAAACAACAATACGAGAAGATTTACCCATAAATGTAACCTCTGCTTAGTAGTGTATCATAATAGGAAGCAAGTTGTCGATAAAGATATTCTTTATCTGAATCATTGAGGATCGTGATGACTTTTTTCCCGCTTTCAAAGAGAGTGGTTCCTATTTCATTCTGGCTTTCGTTCCTGCGCAGAAAGGCTTCTCTTCCTATGCCGTCCCTCTTTTCCGCCCTCTGTATCCTTATATCAAGCGGAGCATAGAAATATAATATCTCATCACACAGATTAACGAGATCCATCTTCTCGAGAAGGGCACAGTTCACGGCGCAGACAGATTTGTCTTTTATGAAGGAAACGACTTTTTCCTTCATCCACGGATGGCTTATGCCGTTCAGGATCTCAAGTTTCTCATGACTGGAAAAAACGATTGATCCCAGCGCCCTGCGGTTCACATTCCCCTCCGCATCAAGAATGCCCTCTCCGAAAGCAGCGACAAGCCTGTCACGGTTCACGGCAAGTGCCTCATGGCCGAGTCTGTCCACATCAATGACGGCTATCCCTTTTGAGGAAAGGAAGCGAGCCCCCTCGTCCTTTCCGGCACAGCTTTTTCCAGTCAGCCCTATGACCATCAGTGCATGTCTCCCCAGCGTTCTGCGCTTTCAATGCTCACCTTGAGCGGAACTGAAAGAGTGTCCGCACCTTCCATGCACTCTCTCACAAGACTCTTCATCTCCTCCACTTCATCTGAAGGCACCTCGAATATGAGCTCATCATGCACCTGCAGAAGAAGTCTGGAAGACAGAGAGCGCTTTCTCATCTCGCAATCCACGGCGATCATGGCCTTCTTCATAAGCTCTGCGGCGCTGCCCTGGACTATCGTATTGAGCGCAACTCTCTCGCTTGCAGCCTTCACCGTCTTGTTCCGGCTGTTTATCCCGACAACAGTGCGGATATGACCGCCGCGGGTCCTCACATACTCGCACTCTGATGCATCGCTGACCACTTTATCAACATAGGTTTTAACCGCACTGTAGCGTTCGAAATACTTTTCTATGAATGAAGCGGCATCAGAACGTGTTATGCCAAGCTCATTCGAAAGCCTGAATGCGGACATGCCGTACATTATGCCGAAGTTTATCGTCTTTGCGATTCTGCGTTCTGCGCTGGTGACATCCTGCACGCTCTTGTCGAAAATGAGGCTTGCAGTATATGCATGGACATCGCCGCCGTGAAGGAACGCCTTCTTCAGCTCCTCATCACCCGACAGATGGGCAAGCATGACAAGTTCGATCTGTGAATAGTCGGCAGAAAGCAAAAGACAGCCTTCCTTCGCCTTGAAGGCGGAACGTATCATGCGTCCGTCATCGCTTCTGATCGGGATGTTCTGCAGATTCGGGTTCTTGCTGGAAAGCCGGCCTGTGGCGGTTCCCGTCTGAAGGAACGATGTGTGGATACGTCCTTCCTCATCTGTCAAAAGAGGAAGAGTGTCAACATAAGTGCTCAGCAGCTTCGTGACACCTCTGTATTCAAGGATGAGCTCAATGATTGGGTCTTCTCCTTTAAGGGCTTCAAGCGTATCGGTTGCGGTTGAATACCCCCGCTGGGTCTTTTTTCCGGCCTTGAGTCCCATTTCCTCAAAAAGCACACGGGCAAGCTGCTGTGTAGAGTTTATGTTGAAATCATGCCCGGCCCTTTCAATTATCTTCCTCTCAAGATCCTCCTGCCTTTCAGACAAAGTCCTGTCAAGATTTTTCATGAATGACTTGTCAAGCAGCACACCGTTCTTCTCCATGGAGGCAAGAACAGGAATAAGAGGTTTTTCGTAAATCTCAAAGACCTTGTCGAGTCCCTTTTTCTCAAGCTCACCCATGAAATGGAGATAGAGTCTCCATGTGAGATCGCTGTCCTCTGCGCTGTAGCGTGTGGCATCAGCCAGGCTCACTGAAGTGAAGTCAGGATTCTTGCCGACAATATCATCGTAGCTGATCGCTTCATATGCAAGATAGCGGACGGCAAGAGACTCAAGGGAGAAACTTCCGGCATCCGAATCCAGCAGCCAGGCGCTGATCATCGTGTCGCTTTCTATCACGATGGACTCAACACCGTTTGCATAAAGTACTTCCATGTCGAATTTTATGTTCTGTCCGACAAGACGGAGCTTTCCGGTGGAGAAATAATCATTGAAAAGCTTTATCACATCATCTTTGTGAAGATATTCCTCACCCCCCGCAGTCAGAGGACAGTAGAAAGCCTTCTTCTTCTCGTAAGAGAACGAGAATCCTGCAAGAGAAGCCCTGAACGGATTCAGGCTGTCCGTCTCGCAGTCGAATGCCATCACGCCGCCGCTTCTCACGGCATCCTCGAAATAGGATCGCACTTCCTTTATGTCTGTGAGACTGCGGTATTCACCAAGGCCCAGCAGGCTCTTGTCCCGGGTGAGTTCGCTGACACTCCCATCCTCCTCGGAATGCACATAGCTGTCATCACGGCTTTTTGCCGCACCTTTCACACCCTTGCCTCCAAGAGAGAGGGCTGTCTTCACAAGCGACATGCAATTGTACTTTCTGAAGATCTCGGCTGCCGCCTCATAGTCTATGGTGGAGACAAGATACTCTGGACTGTCAAATGTATCGAGCGTGAAAAGGTCATCGTGAAGGATGACAAGCTCACGGGAAAGAAGCGCATCCTGCCGTCCTGCCTCAAGCTTTGTCCTGAGCGATGAAGAAAGGGAATCAAGATGTCTGTAGATTCCATCCAGCGAAACATATTCCTCAAGAAGCTTCACGGCACTCTTTTCCCCTATTCCCCTGACACCGGGGACATTGTCGGATGAGTCTCCCAGGAGGGAGAGGTAATCGACGATCTGAGAGGGAGAGAGGCCGAACTCATCCTTCACCTCATCAGCACCGAAAAGCGTGTATTTCGGCTGATTCTTCTTGGGAGGTCGGAGAGCCTTCACCCTGTCATTGACAAGCTGAAGCAGATCCTTGTCGCCTGTGACCATCACAGTCTCAATGCCCATTCTCGATGCATTTGCGGAAAGAGTCGCTATGAGATCGTCAGCTTCAAATCCTTCTTTTGCGATATAAGGGATATTGAGTTTTTCAAGTGCATCCATTATGAGGGGGACCTGAGAGTGAAGATCCTGCGGAGCACTTTCCCTGTTGGCCTTGTACTGGGGGTACATCCTGTGTCTGAAAGTCGGGCCCTTGCTGTCCAGTGCAATGACGAAATAATCAAAACTGTAATCCCTGATCAGCATGAAAACCGTGTTGAAGAATCCGAAAAACGCCGAGATGTTGTTTTTGTTGCTGTCAGTGAGAGGATGCGTCATAAATGCGAAATAGCTTCTGTAAATAAGAGAATAACCGTCAATTATGTACAGTTTCTTCCCTGTGAGCGGAGAGAGGACCTTCGCCTCCTCCTTTTTCCTGCCGCCGGCCGGTTTCGCCTTCTCTTTTTCCTCTGCCTGCTTTTCAAGCAGTTCCTGATCAAGTTCCGCTTCACTGAAGAGATCGTCTTTCACGCTTTTCTCCTTATACCTCAAGCACCATCGTGTCATAGGCACTTTCAGCATCTTCGTATAATGAATTTATTTCCTCACAGCCTGTCTCATGATTTATATGTGTGAAGTAAATTCTATCGGCCCCTGCCTTCTTTGCCGCAGCGTATGCCTCATCAAATGAGAAGTGGGCGCCATGGGCAGTCTTTCTCAGGGCACCGATCATTATCGTCCTGACCCCTTTCAATGCCTCGAAAACGGCAGGGGGAATGAAAGTGCAGTCGGTGAGATATGCGAACGATGAAAACCTGTAACCGTAAACCGGCATCTTCTTCACCCGTCCGTGCTCAAGAGGAAGGGGAATCACTTTTATCCCTGCAATGCTGACCTCTTCCAGAGGAGCAAGGACATTGGGCACAAGATGGGGATTTCCGGGAAAGCTGTCCTTGTCGAAGGCATAGGCATAATGCTCTTTGATGAACTGCATCGTCTCAGCATTTCCGTATATGGGCAGATTCCTTTCCCTTGAGAAAACCCTGAGGTCATCGATTCCGGAAACATGATCCGCATGGGAATGCGTGTAAAGCACGGCATCAAGCCCTGACACGTTTTCCCTCAGCATCTGGAGGCGGAATTCATAACCGGTGTCTATTACGATGCGGCTGCCGCCCTCTTCAACCATGATAGAAGAGCGATAGCGCTTGTCCCGCGGGTCAGTGTCCGTGCATACCGGACATTTGCAGCCTATTACGGGGACGCCGTGGCTTGTGCCGCTTCCAAGAACCGTTATTCTCATGCCGCATCACCTCTGCATCCACAATTCACTGGAGGCATCACTCGGCATTCTCCAGTCAGAACGCGGAGAAAGCGTGAGGGAGCCGACTTTCGGACCGTCCGGGAGACATGAACGCTTGAACTGCTGTGAGAAGAAACGGCGGAAGAAGTTGTCCAGCCATTTGTCAATGACGGCTTTGTCATACACACCTTCGAAAGTGATGAAGGCAATACGCCTGATCTTCTCCCTGGAGAACGATGCGCGGGCAAAGTAATAAAGGAAGAAATCGTGAAGCTCATACGGTCCAACAAGATCTTCCGTCACCTGGGATATCGTACCATCCCCCTTTGCGGGAAGAAGTTCAGGAGACACAGGTGTTGCCAGGATATCTTCAAGAACCGCACCGCATGATGAGAAATCCTCCTTTGAAAACCACCGCACAAGATAGCGGACAAGCGTTTTGGGAACGGATGCGTTCACGGCATACATGCTCATATGGTCACCGTTGTATGTCGCCCATCCGAGTGCGAGCTCTGACAGGTCGCCGGTTCCGATCACAAGAGACCCTGTCATATTCGCTTTGTCCATGAGGACCTGCGTACGCTCCCTTGCCTGCGCATTCTCATATGTCACATCATATTTTTTCTCATCCTGTCCGATATCATGGAAGTGGGAAAGCACACTTTTCCTGATGTCTATATCCTCAAATGACACACCGAGGGAAGATGCAAGCAGCTCAGCATTGCTCTTTGTTCTTTTCGTCGTGCCGAAACACGGCATCGTAATGGCAAGTATGTCTTTCCTGTCACGGCCGAGCATGTCGAAAGCCTTGACCGTGACAAGCAGCGCGAGGGTGGAATCAAGACCTCCGGAAAGACCTATGAGAGCACCTCTTGCATTTGTATGCTCAAGTCTTTTCTTCAGTCCCAGTGCCTGCAGCGTGATTATTCTCTCACTTCTTTTCGCAATGTCGTCAGCACTGGAGGGAACAAACGGGAAACGGGGGTATTTTCTTGTGAGGAAAGTCTCCTCAAGCGTGAAATCCGTGTAGATATAGCGGTAGGATTCACTTTCCTTAACATTGAATGTCGTATGCTTGGCCCTTTCGCTTTCAATATAGGACAGGTCAAGTTCGCTTTCCATGATATTCTCACCGGCAAGGAACTGCTCTTCAAGGAGAGAGCCGTTCTCCGCTATGAGAGAATGTCCGGAAAAGACCATGTCCGTAGTGCTCTCACCCTCGCCCGCATTCGCATAGATGTAGGAGCAGATCAGCTTTGCACTCTGCATTCTGACAAGACTTCTCCTGTACTCATCCTTTCCGATCAGCTCATCGCTTGCTGACAGATTCGCTATGACAGAAGCCCCTGCAGCACAGTGCCTGACTGAAGGGCTCTCTGCAGTCCATAGATCCTCACAGATTTCGACAGCAAGGGCAAAAGACGGCATGCTCCTGCTTTTTATGATTATGTCAGTGCCGAATGGAACAGTATAATCCGCAAAAGGAATATCCTTAACACCGCTGAAAGCCGGAGTGAACCAGCGTCCTTCATAGAATTCCCCATAGGATGGAATGAAAGTCTTCGGTATGAAGGCAAGAACCCTGCCATGATGGATGACACATGCAGTATTGTATATCTTCGCACAGAACCTGAGCGGGAGACCGATTATGAAAAGTGTCTCGCATTCCCTGGTCGAAGTGCAGATCCGCTCAACTTCGCTGAGGGATGAGGAAAGCATGTCTGATGAGAATACAAGGTCCCCTATGGTGTAACCGGTCAGGCACATCTCGGGAAAAACAAGAAGCTTGATCCTTTTCTCCGAGGCCTGAGTGACAAGTTCGATTATTCTGTCCGCATTTGCCCTTATACCGGCAACCGTGACTTTGGGGCTTACTGCGCCCGCTTTCAGAAATCCGTCTTTCATAGCCGGCAATTATAACACAAAAGAAGGACTTCAGACAGATGGCAACTTTTCATTGATTGTACAACCGCGCCTGTTATAATTCTCTATATGGACACACTGACACTTGACGGTTCATGGAGCCTTGAGGCTCTTGACAGAGATATAATAAGCACATACTGTCCTTCCCTCTCGGGGAAGGCATTATCCGTATCAGTTCCCTTTGACATCCATTCCGCCCTTCTCTCCGGCGGCTTCATTGATGACCCGTATATCGGACAGAATGCTCTGAGAAGCAGATTCATAACACACTGCAGATGGAGACTCTACCGGACCTTCGCATTCAAAAAAGAAGAAGGCCGGGTATCGACGCTTGTCATGACAGGTGTGGATGCCCATGCGGATGTCAGGATAAACGGAAAAAGCGCAGGCAGATGCACAAACGCCTTCACAAGATATCTTTTCAATATAACGAACATACTGGAAGACGGGGAGAACAGCATAGAAATAGTCTTCGATGACCTTTCGCAGGTGCTTGGGAAAAAACATGAAAGATATCCGCAGATGAAAGATGCTGCCCTGGTAAGGAAAAGCTGCAAGCATTTCGGCCCCTCCGCAATCACGCCGGAGGGCATATATGATGAGATCAGGATAATAAGCGATGACTGTCTCATCGTGAAAAGCTGGAACTGCAATCCGCGTCTTGTGGATCACAACTGGATAATGAAAGTCACAGTCACGGCAGATGTCTTCAGGGACGCCGATGTCGATTTCAACATAGCGGTGGCCGGACGGAAGGAACATACGCTGACACATGTCACACCGGACAGGAAATTCTACTCCTACACTTTCACCATTCCCGAGGAAGATGTCGCCCTGTGGTGGCCATCCGGCATGGGCGGTCAGCACCTGTATCCTCTTGAAATAGGATTCGCATCATACAGCGACAAGAGGATGATAGCTTTCCGGACCGTCGGCATTGCCAATGATGAGGATGAATGCGGAAGAGCCTTCAGGATAATGGTGAACGGAGAGGAAGTCTTCATAAAAGGCGCAATATGGAAAGGGCTTGAGACTCTTCCCTCACGTGTGACACAGAGTGCATGCATAAAAGTGCTTAACAGTGCCGTTCAGGCGGGGCTCAACGCGATCCGGATACATGCCTCATCGGCATATGAAAGCGAACTGTTCTATGACAGCTGTGACAGGCTGGGTCTTCTCATCTGGCATGACTTCATGTTTGAGGAAACTCTCTATCCTTGTGATGACGAATTTCTCAGTGAGGTGGAAAGCGAGCTTGAATACCAGATACTGCGTCTTAAAAGCCATCCTTCCGTGATGCTGTGGTGCGGCGGGATATATCCGCAAGACGAGATCGGCAAAGATATGCAGAAAACAGTCAATTACGACCGGCTCAACCACGGAGTCCTGGAAAGATGTGTGAGAAAACTGCATCCGGATGCCGTGTATGTACCGCATTCAAGCGCAGAGACAATGGATAGCATACTGAGGACACATGAGGATGTCTCATACGGACTTTCCTATCATAAGGACAGCACAAGGATTGAGGATCTGATCAGAAGAGGCCGGGCTGTTCCGCGCTTTGTCACATCCATATCATTTCCGTCCCTTCCTTCACTTTCAACTATACAGGGTTTCTGTAAGAAAGGCGAAATGAACATAGCGACGGACAGCATGATGAGGCATCAGAGCAGCAGGGATGATTTTGACATAATCACTTCAGCCATCCTCTCCCACTACCGTTTCCCATCTTCCCTTGAGAAGATGATCTATCTCTCACAGCTGGCGCAGGCAGAGGTCATAGGAGGGATCACGGACTATTACAGAAGCTGCGGCAATGTATGTGCGGGACTTTTCATAAACGGACTTGTATCCTCATATCCTGCGGCGGACGAAAGTGCCATTGAATACTCACAGAAATGGAAGATGCTCATGTATCAGCTGCGGGCAGTATTCGCACCCGTCACAACGATCTGCCTTAACAGGGACGGAAAGATCACGATCTATGCCGTCAACGACAGCCGGAAGGAATGTGACGCGAAGGTGTCGCTGAAATTCTCATCCTTCCACGGTGACAAACTGAAGATGCAGGTTTTCAGGAAAATACTTCCACCCGGAAGCATCACTTTCATCACTGCCACCGAATACAATTTCATAAAGAATCCGCGTGACGCCTTTGCATATGTCAAACTCTCCACTCCCGACATATACAGAGAGGATCTTGTCCTGCTTGAGGAACCCAAACGCTGCCATATGCTTTCTCCGCAGCTGAATGTGGAAGTGAGGAAGAACGGGCGCAGCTTCACCTGTGAAGTCAGCTGCAAGTACCCCGCATTCTATGTGTACCTTGATGCCGGACGGCTTAAGGGAACATTCACGGAGAATCTCTTCTCGATCCGCCCGACGGCTCAGAAGGTCGTATCATTCATGCCTGATGAGGAGATAAGCCTTGATGAGTTCCGCTCAGCACTGAAAATATATGATCTTTCATGGGCAAGCAGCTGAAGAGACAAAAAAAGGCCGCTCTCAGGACTCTCCCGAACCCGAGGGCGGCATAGACAACAGGACTATTGTGAGCAGCCTGTCTTT
>CALXYO010000009.1 GCA_944393005.1 uncultured Spirochaetales bacterium
CGTATCTTTATCAGGATATATCGAATTATTACGCAGTAAAGGGGCTGAAGGGCTTTTCAAAATGGTTTGCAATCCAGTCGGGAGAGGAACTGGATCACGCAAGGAAAATCAATGGTTACCTACTGGATGAAGGCATAACGCCAGTCCTTGGTGCGATTTCCGCGCCCGACAGCAGATTCGAGGATCTGAAAGCGCCGCTTGCTGCAGCATATGAGCATGAGAAATTCATTACTTCATCAATTAATGATATCTTCAGAGCTGCAGATGAGGAAGGAGATTATCGTACAAAGAGATTCCTTGGCTGGTTCATTGACGAACAGGCAGAGGAAGAGAAAAATGCTTCAGAACTGGTCACTGAGTACGATCTTTTTGGATCGACAAGCCAGGGCTTGTTCATGCTTGATTCGAAAGTGGGCGAAAGAAAGTGATTTGCTTTCGTTTCTGCAGAGAAAACGTTAGCTGATGGAAAAGGCCGTTGTTTCAAAGAGAGAAGACCGAGGATGCTTCATCCCCGGTCATTTTATTTGCATCATTTGACAGCGGATGGTTTATCCTTTTTTAAAGCATAGGAACCAGTCTAGACAGTACATGTCGTCATCATTTGATTCCATTCTTTCCTTTGCTGTTCCGCAGCTTCCAGCTGTCGGTACGATCGTATCATCGCCAGGCTGCCAGTCAGCCGGTGTAGCAATATTGTCGCTGTCAGCCTTCTGGAGAGCAAGTATGATTCTTTTGATCTCCTGGAAGTTCCTGCCAGTTGAGAGAGGGTAGTAGAGTATGGTCCTGACAGTCCCTTCCGGGTCAATCACGAAAACGGCTCTTACTGCTTGCGTATTTGATGCTCCTGGCTGTATCATTCCGTATTTTGTTGCGACTTCCATCCTTATATCTTCAATCAGCGGAAATGTCACTTCAACATTCTTCATCCCTTTCCATTCCAGTTCTTGGATCTTCCTCAGCCATGCGATATGTGAGTAGAGAGAATCCACGGACAGCCCAATCAGTTCCGTGTTGAGAGATTTGAATTCTTCAATCATAGATGCAAACGTCATGAATTCTGTCGTACATACCGGAGTAAAGTCCGCCGGATGGGAGAAAAGTATTACCCATTTTCCCTTGTAATCCTCAGGAAAACTTATTTCTCCCTGTGTTGTGACAGCTTTGAAAGCTGGTGCCTTATCTCCTATAAGAGGCATCTGTATTCTTTCGTCCATATGTTTCCTCCTTGAGTTAGCTCATGCTAACTATAATATGTCAATTATTCCTTGTTTTGTCCAACGGAATGGAGGGATATGATTTCCGTGTACAAGATTTGTTGGTGCTCAGCCATGACGGAGTGGTTTAATCGTGCTGATGTTCTCCGGAGCAGGGCAGGATTTTAAGCAATCATTTATTTATTGTCATTATTCCTTTTTAATGCTGTCGAGAACATAATTCGCTGAACATTCAAATAATGTGATAAAGTTCCTTGTATATGTGCGTTTCAGATTATTATTAGCCTGTATTGACGCTGCTTTTTCTTTTATTTATGCAGATTTATCGAAATTACTTGTCACACGATAAGTTTTTCTTTATTCTACTGCATAGTAAGTTAGCTATAGCTAACTCAGGAGAATATATATGAGACAAGAATGGAGAACATTCACATCAGGCGTCTGGGAGAAGGAAATCAATGTACGTGACTTCATACAGCGCAACTATTCGCCGTATGACGGGGATGATTCCTTCCTCGAAGGGCCTACCGATGATACAAAGGCTCTCTGGGATCAGGTTCTTGATCTCAGCGAGGAGGAGAGAAAGAAGGGCGGTGTGCTGGATATGGATACGAAGATCGTATCCACGATAATATCGCATGGGCCCGGGTATCTGGATAAATCAAAGGAGAAGATTGTTGGATTCCAGACTGACAAGCCGTTCAAGCGTTCTCTGCAGCCAAATGGCGGGATAAGGATGGCGGTGAAGGCTGCTGAGCAGTATGGCTATACGATAGATCCTCAGATTGTCGAGTTCTATACGAAGTACAGGAAGACGCACAATGAAGGTGTATTCGATGCCTATACTCCGGAGATGAGGCTCTGCCGCTCAAGCCATATCATCACAGGGCTTCCCGATGCATATGGCAGAGGAAGGATCATCGGCGATTATCGCCGTGTTGCTCTCTATGGCGTCGACAGACTAATAGAGGAGAAGGAACAGAGAAAGGCATCCACCAGAACCACCATGTACAGCGATGTCACAAGGGAGCGGGAGGAGCTTTCCGAGCAGATCAAGGCACTGAAGGAGCTCAAGATGCTTGGAGCCATCTATGGCTATGATATCTCGAAACCGGCTTCCTCGTTCCATGATGCCGTGCAGTGGCTTTATTTCGGCTATCTTGCTGCAGTCAAGGAGCAGAACGGAGCGGCCATGTCTCTCGGCCGCACTTCCACCTTCCTCGATATATACGCAGAGCGTGATCTCAGGGAGGGAAAGATAACAGAGAAGGAGGTTCAGGAGATCATCGATCACTTCATTATGAAGCTGAGGCTGGTGAAGTTCGCCCGTACCCCTGAGTACAATGCGCTCTTCTCCGGAGATCCTACATGGGTGACGGAATCCATCGGAGGGGTAGGAATCGATGGCCGCCATCTTGTAACGAAGATGAGCTTCAGATACCTCCATACGCTGAGCAATCTTGGAACTGCCCCTGAGCCTAATCTCACGGTACTCTGGTCTAGGAATCTGCCAATGAACTTCAAGCGCTTTGCTGCAAAGACCTCGATTGAGTCATCAAGCATCCAGTATGAGAATGATGACCTGATGCGCGTGACTCATGGTGATGACTATGCAATCGCATGCTGTGTCTCATCAATGAGGGTCGGGAAGGAGATGCAGTTCTTCGGAGCCAGGGCAAACCTCGCGAAGTGCCTCCTCTATGCCATCAATGGCGGTGTTGATGAGATATCTGGGAAGCAGGTCGGGCCGAAATACCGTCCAATCACAAGCGAGTACCTCGACTACGATGAGGTGATGGAGAGATTCCACGATATGATGAAATGGCTTGCGGGTGTATACGTGAATGCTCTCAACATCATCCACTACATGCATGACAAGTACTGCTACGAAAGACTGCAGATGGCACTCCATGATGATCCTGTGAAGAGGTGGTTTGCTACAGGGATTGCAGGACTGTCCGTTGTTGCTGATTCCCTCTCTGCAATCAGATATGCGAAGGTAAGGACCGTGAGGAATGAGCAGGGGCTTGTCATCGACTATGTCACCGAGGGAGAGTTCCCGAAGTATGGCAATGACGATGACCGCGTGGACAGCATCGCCTACGATGTCGTCCATGACTTCATGTCATATGTGAAGGGAAACCATACATACAGAAGGAGTATCCCGACGACCTCGATACTCACGATCACAAGCAATGTCGTGTATGGAAAGAATACAGGCTCCACTCCTGATGGAAGAAAGGCTGGAGAACCATTTGCTCCGGGAGCGAACCCGATGCATCACAGGGATTCCCATGGTGCAGTAGCATCACTCTCGTCTGTCTCGAAGCTTCCGTTCCGGGATGCCCAGGATGGTATCTCGAATACATTTTCGATAATCCCGGATGCGCTTGGAAAGGATGATGCCTCGATTATGAATGGCATCTCGTTCTCGATGGAGCCCTGCATGGCGTGCATGGAACCGAATGCAGCGGACGATGAAATGGAGGAAGAATAAATGAAAGCTACAGAATCACAGATAGATAATCTCGTATCGCTTCTCGATGGATATGCTGCAAAGGGCGGGCATCATCTGAATGTGAATGTCTTCACGAAGGATACGCTTCTTGATGCCCAGGCGCATCCAGAAAAATATCCTCAGCTTACTGTGAGGGTCTCTGGATATGCAGTGAATTTCAACAAGCTGACGAAAGAGCAGCAGGATGAGGTCATTTCACGTACATTCCACGATGAGATGTGAGAAAGGTCTTATACATTCCATAGAGAGTTTCGGAACCGTGGATGGTCCTGGGGTGAGGATGGTAATCTTCTTCCAGGGCTGTCCCCTCCGCTGCCTGTACTGCCACAACCCAGATACCTGGAAAATGGACAGGGGAGATGAGATGAGTGCAGATGACATCCTCTCCATGTATGAAAAGAACAGGGCTTTCTATGAGCCCCGTGGAGGCATAACCGCTACAGGAGGAGAGCCGTTGATGCAGCTCGGCTTTCTCACATCTCTCTTTGCGGAAGCCAGGAGGAGGGGCATTCATACGGTCCTAGATACATCCGGGTGGCTTTACAGGAAGGAGCTGGATTCTGATTATGATGAGCTTCTCTCCTGCACGAACTATGTGCTTCTGGATATAAAGCACTCCAATCCACAGGGACATATCGACCTGACAGGAAGGACTCAGGAACCAGTGCTTGCATTCCTATCAAAGCTCGATGAGAAGCATATCCCAACCATGATAAGGCATGTCTCCGTTCCAGGCATTACGGATTCAGAGGATGAACTCTCTGAGCTGGGACGAATCCTTGCCCATCACGATAACATAACCGGCCTGGATGTCCTGCCGTATCATGCGATGGGAATAAGGAAATACCACGAGATGGATATCCCATATCATCTTGAAGGTGTTCCTGCCATGGCTAGGGATGAGGCAAGGAAGAACCGCGATATCATCATAGAGGCGTATCACAAGGAAAGAAGCAGGCTGAATCTGAAATACGGCAGTTGAAAATACTGCTTTGATTTCCTGCGAGAATGAACATCTTGTAATGTTATTGGTTGTTGTAAGCAAATTATTTAATGGAGGAGTGCAGTGTCAGAAGAAAAAATACGAATAGGCACACATGGCGAGGATTATGGAAACTGGATGTCCAATCCGGTGTTTTATATGCTAGGTGCCCTTCTGGTTATTTCCGTAGTGCTGATGGTGATGTCGTTTACATTGTTCAGACTGACAGTACTTGGCGTGATATTCGCAATCGCTTCAGTCCTTTTACTTATCATGCTTGGCTGGATCACCTGGATCCGCCGGCAGTATGCCTTTAATGGAGGAGGTATGATGGGACGGGTACATGCCACCCTTCTTTCATATCTGGATTATGATGGAGAAGGTTCGCTGCTGGACGTGGGCTGCGGTTCCGGAGCACTGTCCATACGGGCTGCACTGACATGGCCGAATTCAAAAGTAACAGGTATCGACTACTGGGGAGCTGTCTACGGATACGGTCAGGTCATGTGCGAGAAAAACGCTGTCAGTGAAGGGGTCGGTTCCCAGTGTATATTTCAGCATGGTGATGCTAACAGGCTGGATTTTCCTGATGAGAGCTTTGATGCTGTGGTGAGCAACTATGTTTATCACAATATAACAGGGTCGGATAAGCAGGAACTTCTGCTTGAGACGCTGCGTGTGCTGAAAAAGGGCGGAGTCTTCGCACTGAATGATGAAATGAAACCAGGGTTTTATGGCGATATCGAAGCATTTGCAGAGAAACTCCGCAACATGGGATATGAGGATGTTCGGATAATAGATACGGCTGAAGAGATATTCGGTTCGCACCGCAGGGCCGCGCTGTTGATGCTTGGTTACTCCCGCATGCTTGTTGGACGAAAATAAGCTGGAATAAGGGGAAAACTTGAAAAAAACGAAGTTAGCCTATTGCAACTGATAATTAAATTATCGATAATACGATTATCAATGGAGGCAATATAGCAAAACCAGATAGATCGATTGACCCGCGGATACTTGAAAGCGCCAAGGAAGAATTTCTTGATAAAGGTTTTTTAGGTGCATCTCTGAACAATATATGCAGGAAGGCAGGCGTCACGACTGGAGCATTGTACAAGCGGTTCAAGGGCAAGGAAGAGCTCTTTTCTGCTCTTGTCGATGATACGGTGGATGCATTGAGGAGTGTGAGGGAGGAAAAAGCGGCGCTTCGGGATGATATAACCGATGAGGAACTGTGGAGAGCCTGGAATATGGATGAAGGGTATATGATGTGGTGGTTCCGCTTTCTGTATGACCGTATTGACGCCATGCGCCTTCTTCTTTCGTCCAGCGAAGGAACAAAGTATTCGCACTTTGAACATGAGTGGGTAGAAAGCATGTGCCAGTCAACATATGCCTACTACCTGAAGGCCAGGGACAGGGGTTTGGTTGAGAATGAAATAAGCGAAGAAGAGATGCATGTGGTGCTCTCGTCTTTCTGGATGACAATATATGAACCAATCGTCCACTACTTTGAGTGGAATGAACTTGAAAGCCTTTGCAGTCACATCTGCAATCTTTTCAACTGGCACAAAATGCTGGGATTCAGGAGGCCGGAATGATCAGGAAGATCATGAAATATGCAAATGGCTATAAGAGGTATACTCTGTTTGCAACAATAATGGTTTTCATTGCCGTTCTTTGTTCGATTATCCCGTATTTCTTTGTATATCAGATCATCAATCCGCTGATAACCGGTACTGGGATAAGCATTGAGGCCGCAGTCTCAAGGATTGTATTGATTCTGGTTTTCCTGGCGCTCAACTTTGCCCTTTATCTTGGAGGCTTATCGCTGTCACATATAGCGGCATTCAACATACTGGCAAACATAAGGAAATACATACAGAAAAAGCTTGAAGGGCTTCCGTTGGGCATTATTCAGGACAAGGGGGTTGGCAGACTCAAGAAGCTTGTTGTCGATGATGTGGAAAGCCTCGAACTTCTTCTGGCTCATGCGATTCCGGAAGGTTTTGGCAATCTGCTTGTTCCCCTATGTATTTTCATTGCGCTGATACTGATAGACTGGAAACTGGCGCTGCTTACAATCATCACAGTTCCAATCGGGCTCTGGGCTGTATCCTGTATGACAAAGACAGGCTTCGACAGGATGGAGAACTACTACAGATCCGCACAGGTAATGAACTCCACGATCATAGAATATGTCAACGGCATGGAAGTCGTTAAGATATTCAACAAGGACGGAGAGTCTTATAAGCGTTATCAGAACGATGTTAAGGCGTACCGGGATTTCACTCTCGACTGGTATAAAGCCTGCTGGCCCTGGATGGCACTTTATGCTGGCATCTTTGCCTGCCCCGCATTTTTCTCGCTGCCGTTTGGCGCCATGCTTGTGCTTCACGGATACTCAACACTCTCAGATCTTATTCTTGTCCTATGCCTGTCATTCGGTCTTGGAACACCGCTTCTCAAGGCAATCAGATTCATTCCCTCTCTTGCTCAGGTCGGACGAAAACTTGATGAAATTGAAAATACAGTCAATGAAAAAAGTCTGATATGCAGTGACAAGCCTTATTCAGGCAGGAACGATGATATAGTCTTTGACCATGTCTCATTCTCATATGGACAGGATGAGGTGATAAAAGATGTCAGCTTCAATATAAGACAAGGCGAGACTGTTGCATTTGTTGGAGAGTCGGGTGCAGGAAAGTCCACGCTTGCGAAACTCATCGTGCATTATTATGACGTCAGCAAAGGGCACATTACGATTGGCGGTCAGGATATCACAGACATGTCGCTTGAAGCACTGAATGAGAGGATATCTTTTGTGTCTCAGGAGCAGTTTCTGTTCAATACATCCATTAAAGAGAACATCAGAATCGGTAAACCAGGTGCAAGTGATGAAGAAGTGCTGGAAGCTGCAGAAAAGGCCCAGTGTCTCGATTTCATCTCCCGTTTTGAATATGGCATGGACACCATGGCCGGAGACAGTGGAACGAAGCTGTCTGGAGGAGAGCGGCAGAGGATTTCCATCGCACGTGCGATTCTCAAGGATGCCCCGATTGTTGTTCTTGATGAAGCCACGGCTTTCGCAGATCCGGAGAATGAGGAGAAGATGGAAAAGGCGATTTCAGAGGTTGTCAGGAATAAGACCCTGATCGTAATCGCACACCGTATTTCCTCTATAAGAAATGCTGATTGTATTTATGTGATTGAGAATGGGAGGATAACGGGAAACGGCAGGCACGAAGACCTGCTCAGGACGAATGAGACCTATTCAAGGCTGTGGAAGATAAGCCAGGAGAGCATTGCCTGGAATGTGAAAAACAGGGAGGTGGAAAGATGACTAAGTTCTTTATCAGAATATTGAAGTTCTCCGGTCCATACAGGAACAGGGTGCTGTCTGCCGCTGTCTTTGCATTCATAAAAGGTGTATGTGTCATGATGCCGCTTTTTCTTGGCTTTCTGATGTTCTCTTCATTTTATGACGGGACGATAACAATCAGGAGCTGCTGGAATTATCTATTGGCAATGGTCGTGACAGTCCTGCTCAATATTGCGGCGACAAGGCTTTCAGACCAGATGCAGAGCACTGCGGGATACAAGATTTTTGCAGATAAGCGCATTGCTCTGGGCGAAAAGCTGCGCAAGCTTCCCATGGGGTTCTTTACGGCTGGCAATATCGGACGAATAAGTTCTGTCCTCAGCTCTGATATGGTCTTTGTGGAAGAGAACGTGATGCAGTCAATAGCTGAAATGCTTTCCAATGCTTTCACTGCCATCGTAATCAATCTTTTCATGTTCTTCATTGACTGGAGAATAGGTCTACTCACGGCTGTTGTGAGTCTCCTTGTGGTAATTTCAGCGCATTTCATGAACACTTCAAGCCTGAAGCATGCCGCAATAAGACAGATGCAGAATGAGAAGCTTACCGATGCCGTCATCTCCCATATAGAAGGAATCGGGATCATCAAGAGCTACAATCTTACAGGGGAGAAATCAAAAGAGCTGACGGAAAATATCGAAGAGACATGCAGGGCAGCTCTCAGATATGAATCATCGCAGGTGCCGTGGATGGTATTGCATAATGCGCTTTATACAGCAGGCATTACTGGTGTAATAGCGCTTGCATTCATCCTCTTTGCTTCAGGCACGATAACATTGCCATATCTTATCGGAGCCATGCTGTTCGCTTTTTCCATATTTGTGCCTCTCAAGACACTCTATGCAGAGTCTTCGCGCCTTACTGTCATGGCCAGCTGTCTTGACAGGATTGAAGCCCTTTTTGAGGAGAGAACTCTTCCAGATGAAGGCAGGAAACATATAGAAGCCGTGACAGAAAGCCCTGAGATTGAGTTCAGGCATGTTTCATTTTCCTATGAGGATAAGGAGACCATCCATGATGTAAGCTTTACTGCTTTGAAAGACACCATGACGGCTCTTGTCGGACCTTCCGGCGGAGGCAAGACTACACTTGCAAACCTTCTTGCCCGTTTCTGGGATATAAATAATGGCAGCATCATGGTAAGAGGCGTTGACATAAGAGAGCTGCCTTTGTCTGAACTCATGAAACAGATCAGCATGGTTTTCCAGCGTGTATATCTTTTTCAGGATACAGTCTATGCCAATATTGTGATGGGCAGGCCAGATGCCACGAAAGAGGAAGTGATCGAAGCCTGTCGAAAGGCTCGATGTTATGATTTCATAATGTCTCTTCCTGATGGCTTTGACACGATTATAGGTGAAGGTGGAGCTTCCCTTTCCGGAGGGGAGAAACAGCGTATATCTATAGCCAGATGCATTCTCAAGGATGCGCCGATTGTAATACTTGATGAGGCTACCGCAAGCATTGATTTGGATAATGAAAGGTACATTCAGGAGGCGATCAGCGAACTTGTGAAGGGCAAGACGCTCATCGTAATCGCACACCGCCTCAATACAATCATGAGCGCTGACCAGATAATTGTGATATCAGATGGCCGGATTGCAGAAAAAGGCACACATGAAAGACTCCTTGCTGAAAACGGTATCTATACCCGCTTTATTGAGGCAAGAAGCTCCTCTCTGGGGTGGTGAATTTCCTTATGGCCGCAGGGAAACCGGCGGCCTGAAATACTGACCGTAATTACATTCCGCAGATTCTGCGGCATTTTATTCTGTTCGAGAACTTGTGTTTCGGGTTCAAGCTTTCTGCCTGGCAACGCTGATTAGGATGTCCTTGCTGCTGTTGTCATCGTGATGAAGGCATATCAACGGCTATTTCGGAATTGTCACGAGCAGATCAGTCTCTGATGACTGGAAAAGATTGTGTGCGCATAGTAATCGTGCCTTAGCAAATGATACCAATTTCTTTCGGCAGAAAAAAGAAGATAAAAGAAAGCGGTTGTTTTTATCCCGTAAATAGCAATGGAGCCATAGAGCTGATTATCAAAAGATTGTCTCCTCGGCCGTGAATTCCCTGTATTTAGCGGAAAAGAAAAGTAAATGTATAGAAGAAATCTTTTTGATATAATATAGTTAGCGTATGCTAACTTTTAAGTTGCGGGAGTAAAAATTATGTTCATTATTCGCCCATACAGAGAAGGGGATGCATCGGCGTGTGCGGATTGCTTCTATGAGGGGTTCTTTACGTGCCCTGTTGATTGTAATGATAAGGTTTTGTTGCATGATTACGCACAGGTTCTGATTGAGAAATGCAATTTCACATATGTTGCTGAAACAGATAATCATCAGGTTGTTGGATTCATATGTGGGAAATACGATAAGCGTTTTAGCAGGACGCTGGCAAACCGGTCTGAGACAAGAAAGCATTACGGTCTATGGTGCAGGATGTTCCTCAAGTTTTATCTGAAGAAATACAGGATGTCAGCAGAGTTTCAGAAACAGTTTGATTTGTTTTTCTGTCAGCTGAAAGAAAGGGACAGCAAGACATTTGGAAAATGTGATCTGGAGCTTGTTGCACTTTCTTCCAAAAAGAATTTCAGAAAGGGACTTGGAACGGCACTGGTAACTCAGTTTCTGAAACGGGCAGAAGCTGATGGAGCAGAATGCGTAAGGCTTTTTACCAACACTCTTGCCTCATGGAAATTCTATGAGAAAAGCGGATTCTCAAAGGTCTCGGAGAAACCATTCAAAGACAACTCAGGAAACAAATCATTTGTTTATGAATACATTTTAAGGGGCAGTGAGAAAGATGCGGAAAAGAGGTCGGAATGAGTTCTGCAGTGATCATAGAAAGTCTTGTCGGGATAGTTTTATTTACTATCGTAATTGTGCCATTTACACTCAGGAATCCTCTTGTCGCGGTAGGCGATTATCCTCCCGCAATTCGGGAAAAGTGCATTGAATTAGGTCTGGTCGAGAAAAGAGGACAGCGGTTCACACGGGCCGATTTCATCAGGAAGGGAATGGCTCTGGTCGTTTTTGTGATTGCCTTTGCTTTTGTCCTGAAATATTTCAACGGAGCTGATACGTTTAGGGAAGGATTCAGGGATTCATACCTGATCTGGTTGATCATCGATTGGTATGATGCGCTTGTTCTTGACTGCATCTGGTTCTGTCATTGCAGAAGGATCAGGATACCAGGCACGGAAAGCATGAAGGAGTACAAGGATTATCTTTTCCATATCAAGCAATCCTGCATTGGCATGCTTCTAGGTCTTCCCGCCTGTATTGTCGTCGGAATGATGACAGCCATTCTCTGACAGCAGTTTGTGAAATCTATTGACAATAGAGTATAATCAGGTTATATTCATAACAGTGTTTCAAAACGATGTTATGAATTATGGCGAATCAGATTGCAGGAGTATACGAGAAGATAATTGAATGTGCGAAGAAGGAATTTCTGGAAAAGGGCTTCCTCAACGCGTCATTAAGGACAATAGCGGCCGCCGCAGATACAAGTACAGGGTCGATCTACACACGCTTCGGAGACAAGGAGGGATTATTTGATGCCATTGTTTCTCCTGCCATTGACGGCCTGAAGAGCATGTTCCTTTCCATACAGGATGATTTTCACAGCTTTCCTGCTGATGTTCAGAAAGAAAGCATGGGTAAATACACAAAGTCGCGTATCCAGGACATGATTGACTTCATCTATGACAACTATGACGAATTCCGGCTTCTGCTTGATGCCTCATACGGCACAGAGTACCAGAGTTTCCTGGATGAGCTTGTTGATATTGAGGTCGATTACACATACCGCTATATGAAGGTCACAGGATGCCGCAGTACAGAAAGCGGAGAAGTCTCAGAAACTTTTATCCACATCATAGTGACAGCTTATTTCAACGGTTTCTTTGAGATCGTACGTCATCAAATGCCGAAAAAGGAAGCGGAAAGATATGTAGCCATGCTGTCAGACTACCATATGGCGGGATTCAGCACCGTCCTTTATTGAAACGGCAGACTCCAGAACATGGAGTCTATTTTATTGCATTATAAGTTAGTCTATGCTAACTAAGGAGGATAAAAATGTCTACTCAAAGCCCACTTAAAAGGCTGTGGGAAATGGGAAAGGGCGAACATGAAAAGCTCATAGCCGCAATTGTGCTTGCTTCGGCCGCTGTAATGTTCGGCATAATCCCATACTTCATCGCAGCATTCCTGATAGAAGGCTTGCTTAATCATGAGATCATTGTGAAGACCGTCATGATATCAGCGATTATCGCTTTTGCTGCATTTGTCCTGAAGAGCATCATGTATTCAAAAGCACTTTCGCTTTCACACAGAGCAACGTTCCAGATAATGAGGAATATCCGTGCCGCAATTCTGGATAAGCTGCCACGTCTGCCTCTTGGAACGATAATAGATACACCTTCAGGAAAACTGAAGCAGATTATAGTTGACCAGGTGGAGACAATGGAAAGGCCGCTTGCACATCTTCTTCCTGAGCTTTCAAGCAATATCCTGACTCCAGTTCTGATATTCATATTCCTGCTTTTCCTTGACTGGAGAATGGCTTTGCTGTCTCTGGTTTCAGTACCTGTCGGCATGGCATTCATGATGCTGGTGATGGCCGGATATGGAAAAGACTACGAAGGTTCTGTGAAGGTATCACAGGAACTGAATTCATCAATCACAGAATATGTTAACGGTATTGAAGTGATAAAAGCATTCAATCAGGCGGAAGGCTCATACAAGACACTTGCCGAGAGGGCGAAGAAAAATGCTTCCTACTATTACAACTGGATGAGGAAGTGCCAGACGAAAGTATCCTTCTCAAAAGCATTGGCACCGGCGACTCTCATAACGATACTTCCCATCGGCTGGCTGTTCTACTCTTCAGGGACGCTGAGTTCCGCAACTTTCATACTAACGATAATGCTGTCGATGGGAATAGCAGAACCGCTTCTTCATGCTTTTGATTTCACGGACACCCTGGCACAGATTGGAACAATCGTGAACAATGTCGATTCTCTTCTGAAGGCAGAAGAGCAGAATCATCCGGATAAACCGGTTGAGATGAACAATCATGGAATAATGCTGAAAAACGTCAGTTTCTCATATGATGGGAAGACGGAAATCCTTCATGAAGTTACAGCCACAGTACCAGAAGGAGGCATAACTGCGATTGTCGGTCCATCCGGAGGCGGAAAGTCGACAATAGCAAAGCTGATTGCGGGATTCTGGGACATAAAGCAGGGAGAACTGACGATAGGCGGAAAGGATATAAGGTCTATTCCTCTGTCGCAGCTTTATGACATGACTGCTTATGTCGGACAAGACAATTTCCTTTTCGATGATACCGTGATGGAAAACATCAGGGTCGGGAAAAAGAGTGCCAGTGATAAGGATGTCATGAAGGCAGCTGAGATCTCCGGCTGTCTCGATTTCATCACAAAGCTTGAAAACGGGTTTGGAACAAGAGTCGGAAGTGGTGGAACCCATCTTTCTGGTGGCGAAAGGCAGCGCCTTGCCATAGCCCGTGCCATGCTCAAGGATGCTCCGGTTGTCATTTTCGATGAGGCAACAGCATATATGGATCCGGAGAATGAAACGAAGGTCCAAAATGCGATAAGAAAGCTGATCCAGGGAAAGACTGTCATTATGATAGCTCACAGACTATCTACAATCACGGATGCGGACAACATACTTGTCGTTGACAGAGGAAGGATTGAGGCAGAAGGGAAGCACGATGAGCTTTTTGCTTCATGTCCTCTTTACCGCAGCATGTATCAGGCCCATATGAGTGCCAAGGATGGTGAATGATGGTAAGTACAATACGAAAGATCCTTGCATTTGCAGGAAAGGAAAAAGCAAACATATGGAAATCTACTGCACTGAATTTTCTTTATGCCATATTCAATATGCTTCAGGTCGCAGCAGTGTATTTCATCATTATCGCTCTTGTCGGAAATGACAGGACAGGAAGCCCCGCATTGACGGCACTGGTTCTCATGGCTGTTTCTGTCCTGGGCAAGGCGGCCACAAACAGATTTAGTCAGCTGCAGCAGACCCACGCTGGATATTTCATGGTCGCGAATAGGCGTATTGCCATAGCGGACAAGATCAAGAGGATCCCTATGGGATATTTCAATGACAGGAGCCAGGGCGAGCTTTCCGGCATTCTGTCAACGGTGCTTGGGGATCTTGAGAACTCAGGACCCGTGATGCTGGTCAACTTCACTTCCAGCATTGTCAACAGTATTGTGTTCGCCATCTTCATCTTCATATTCGACTGGAGAATAGGGCTTCTTGCCCTTGCGGGTTATGCCGTCTATCTTCTCTTTGTCGGAAAGATGGAAAAGAAATCGAGAGAGATCGCACCCAGAAGACAGAAATCCGAAATGGCTCTTGTCTCAATGGTTCTTGAAAGAATTCAGGGAATGAGCGTGATAAAATCATTCAACCTTTCCGACAGGGATGACAGCAAAGTGGAAAAGGCCCTTAATGACAACAGGGACAGCAACATCTCCCTTGAAATGCTTTTCACGCCTTATATAACTCTTGAGGAGATTTCCCTGCGCCTGTTTTCCGTCATCATAATGACTGCGGGATGCTTCTTTGCATTATCCGGAGCCATGACACTCGCCGATGCACTGATGACTATTGTGATTTCATTCCTCTGTTTTGCCCAGATCCAGACGGCAGGAAGCGCAATGCAGATGCTGCGCATCGTCTCCAGCTCAATAGATCAGGCCGAGAGCGTTGACAGCATTCCTGAGCTTGATGAGAATGGACAGGCAATTCAGCCTCAGACTTATTCCATTGAATTCAGAAATGTGTCTTTTGCATATGACAGGAAACCAATTCTGAAAGATGTATCTATCAGAATCCCAGAAAAGACATCTCTTGCGATTGTAGGCCCATCTGGCAGCGGCAAGAGTACGCTATGTTCTCTCATTGCCAGATTCTGGGATGTGTCATCCGGTTCAATCAGGATTGGAGACCATGACATCAGGGAATACTCGCTTCCTTCCCTGATGGATCAGATCAGCATGGTCTTCCAGAGAGTGTATCTCTTTCATGATACAATAGCTGCGAACATCCGCTTTGGCCGTCCGGACGCTTCAATGGATGAAATCAGACGTGCAGCACAGAAAGCGTGTTGTGCAGATTTCATTGAGGCTCTTCCGGATGGATATGATACAGTAATCGGAGAAGGAGGAGCGGATCTTTCCGGAGGAGAAAAACAGAGAATCTCGATCGCCCGAGCCATATTGAAGGATGCTCCAATCATCATATTCGATGAAGCGACGGCAAATGTAGATCCTGAGAATGAAGACAAGCTCCAGAAAGCCATGGAGTCACTTTCAAAAGATAAGACAGTCATAATGATAGCACACAGGCTGAAGACAATAAGAAATGCTGACAACATCATAGTCCTTGATGACGGTGTGATAACTGAAGAAGGAAATCACGAAGCCCTCATGCAGGAAAATGGGCTGTATAAAGCCTTTGTCGCAGATCGTGAGGAAGCTTCAGGCTGGAAGGTCTGATTATTCTGAAAGCGGGGAGGGGATAGAACCTGCATACCTGGTCCACTCTATCCAGTCCATCCTCCATAAAAGACTGCTCGGTACTGTGGAAATTCTTTCGCTTTTCCGCTGCTTGTCTGCCGGAAAGAAGCAGGGAAGGGATGCTCTCCCTTCCCTGATATTCTTCAGGCAAGCTTCCAGGTCGCACTTTGTTTCTGAAGCTCGACCATATGGGCAAAGAGCCCGTTCCTGGTCACCAGATCAGAAGGTTTTCCTGTTTCCTCAACCATGCCGTCTTTCAGCACAACTATCTTATCAGCATTCTCCACAGTACGCATTCTGTGTGCAATGACAAGAACTGTCTTGCCTGCAAGCAGTCTTGAGAGGGCTTCCTGAATCTTGGTCTCGTTCTCGACGTCAAGGCTCGCCGTGGCCTCATCAAGAAGAACTATCGGTGCATTTTTGAGCAGCGCACGTGCTATCGATATCCGCTGTCTCTCTCCTCCGGAAAGCTTTGTGCCGTTTTCTCCGATCATGGTGTTGTACCCCTGCGGAAGCCTGCTGATGAATTCTGTGCAGTTTGCAGCCTCTGCCGCAGCCCTGACTTCCTCATCTGTGGCACCATGTTTTCCAAGTCTTATATTCTCCATGACGGTGTCGTCGAAGAGGATGACGTCCTGGAATACCATTGAGTAATCTGTAAGAAGGACTTCTGGATTTACCGTAGATATATCCACACCTCCGACCCGTATCGTTCCTTTTGTGATGTCCCAGAGCCTGGCGGCAAGTCTGGCACATGTGCTTTTGCCAGATCCAGAAGGTCCTACAAGGGCTGTCACTTCTCCTTCCTTTGCCGTGAAGCTTACATTGGTGAGGACATCTTTTGAATCATATGCAAAGGAGACATTATCAAATACGATGTCATGGCCGTCCGGCTGGAATGTATCGCTTCCGCCTGCTGTGGCCGTGTCGCTGATTTCCATCATGCGGTCTGCCGATACCTGGGAGATGAACATCTCTGCAATCAGCGTAAGGCTCTGGTCAAATGGAGCATAGACCCGCGTTATCACAAGAAGGAACATGAAGAACAGCATGAAATCTATCTCTCCGGAGAGAATGAGGGATGCTCCTGCGAGAATGGTTGTTGCGATACCTAACCTCATGATGACACTGGCGCCGTTTACGAAGATTCCGGTTCCCAGCTCTCCTTTTGTCTGAATGCGTTCATGCTCATCAATCTTCCTGTCAAGCTCAGCCAGGTATCTTTCCTTCTGGTTTGTCTCCCTTATTTCCCTGACGTTCTCAAGAGCTTCCTGTATTCCGTCAGAAACTCTCAATGCAGCCTTTTTCGTACGCTCGGCACTGCCTGAGGCGAATTTCCTGCTTCCGAAGAGGAGCGCGAATGCTACAGGCACGCCCCAGAGGGCAGCGATGGCAAGTTTCCAGTTATACAAGAGCAGGCATAGTGCAATGATCGCAGTAGAAATATAGGCTCCGTACAGGTAGCCGAGAACATGGGACCAGACATGCTCCATACGGTTCACATCTCCCATTATGGTCTCTGTCAGGTCAGCGATATCCCTCTTGCCGAAGAAACTCAGAGGGAGCCTTCGCAGCTTCTCTGCAAGGGATATGCGTGTCGCTTTCACCTCATTGTATACAAGGCCGTAAGTCGCATTATACTGTTCCAGATGTGTCAGGAACGACAGTATGATGAAAAGGATTATCAATGCAGCCGCAAGACCCGCGCTTAAAATATGTCCTGTTCCTGTCAGCTCTGCCATGAACGAGGACATTGCAAGATAGAGTATGCCGACTCCTCCCATTACAACAAGGTTGACGACAACAGTCCAGAATGCACCTTTTCTTGTATTCCTGATTCCCTGATCCGTGAGAGCATATTTACGCTGGAATTTCTTTGAGAACATCACATCGCCTCCTTTGTGCTGGAAATCTTCCACTGTATCGCTTTTGTGTAATCGCTCCACATGCGGGCATACAGACCGTTGTATTCAAGGAGCTGTGAATGTGAACCTTCCTCTGCTATTGATCCATTGCTGAGGACGATGATCTTGTCTGCTCCTGTGACTGTAGAAAGCCTGTGGGCAATCATGATGACGGTCTTTCCTTTTGTCAGAGCTGAGAATGCTTTCTGGATGAGCACCTCATTTTCAGGGTCTGCAAATGCAGTAGCCTCATCCAGAACAACAATTGGAGCATCTTTCAGTATGGCTTTTGCCAGTATTATGCGCTGCTGTTCTCCGCCGGAAAGGTACGTCCCTTCGGATCCCAGGACCGTGTCCATTCCTGTGGGGAGTTTTTCAAGTATGTCAAGGCACTGGGCTGCGGCAAGTGCTTTCATGACTTCCTCCCTCGTCGCCTCAGGTTTTGCCGCGCGTACATTCTCGAATATGGACGCCTTGAAGAGATGACTGTTCTGGAAGACGAATGACACATGATCCATCAGGACTTTCTGGTCTATATCCTTCACATTGACTCCACCGATTTCAACAGCTCCTTCCGTTGTATCCCAGAACCTTGGTATCAAGCTGGCAGCAGTGGTTTTTCCACCTCCTGAAGGGCCTACAAGGGCGATGGTCTTTCCTGGTTCAGCCGTAAATGAGACCTCAGAGAGGGCAGGGGTGGTGGATCTGGGATAGGTGAAACTTACATTTCTGAATTCTACTTTGTTGCTCTTGGGAACCTGGGGACTGACTGCGTTCTTCTGCAGCGGAGCATCCATTATCTTGTTGATGCGTCCTAATGCTGTATGCGAAAGCATCATGCCGGCTGAAGCGAACATGATTCTCGCAAGAGCAGTCGATATTATCGCTGAAAAGACTGCATAGAAGGCGAAATCCGTGACAAGGGATACGAGACTTCCATCTGCAATGGCTCTTGGTGCGAGCAGCAATGCAACTGGTACCAGAAATACGAATGCGCCTTCTGTGAATGTAAGGTTTATCGCCTGCGGAACCCTGCACACTTTTGCCTGATAATACTCAGCCTTGGCGCTGTATTCTTCTATCGCTTCCTTGAATGCCTTGAATGAATAGACTGTCTGCTGGAATATCTTCACGACTGGGATGCCGCGTACATATTCGGTTCCAGCTTTCGTCATCCTGTCCTGTGCCGCCTGATACTCTGCCATGAGTTTTGCATTTTTACCTCCCATCATGGCTGCCATCGTGGAGACTGAGATGACTGCTGCGATCATGCAGGCAAGCCCCATGCGCCAGTCAAAGACAAGCATCAGTACAATCATTGCAACGAACAGGACAATTGTACCCACGATGTCTGCAAGATTGTGCGCAAGAAGCGTTTCCGTATCCGCAGCTGCTGCATCAAGGCGTCCTCTGATGAGTCCTGAGGCATTTGAGTCGAAATATCCGAGTGGTGCATCCATTACATGATGAACCCCTTGTTTGCGGATATTCGATGCGGTCCTGAATGCGGCAAGGTGTGTGCACATCAGACCGGCAAAATAGATTGCAATTCCTCCGAAAGCGAAAATGAAGGCTGTCCATCCATAACGGGTTATGTCCACAGCCTCTCTCCAGTGAGGAGCAGTTTCGATAAGACTTCTGGCAGTCAGCCAGATGCAGATATATGGAACCATGCTGAAAAGCATTGAGATTCCAGAAAGAATCAGTCCGATAAAGGTGAGGACTTTCCGGCTTCCTGCGAACGCAAGAAGCTCAGAGATGTCATTTTGTCTTTCGCCTTTCATAAAACCTCCGTTATATTTCTTAGTTAGCTTTGGCTAACTTATATTGCAAAAAAAATTCATCCCTCTTTTTTTCATTTGTTTCTAAATCTGTCCCATCAGCCTCTGCCAACCAGCTGAATAGAAGTCTCTCAGCAGTTTGATATTTCTTTTTGCCTCATCGTATGGTATGTCATGGCTCACAATCTCAAAGATGCTGTCAAACATGGTACTTGCAATGATATGACAGAGAGACTTATCTAGGGTGGGGATATCCTTTCCCATCTGTCTGAGGATATCAAGATAATTGAGTGTTGCCTCTTCTTCGATTTCCACCATGTTGTGGATGAAGTTGTCATAACTTGTTCCCTCTGCGCAGGAGAAGAGAATCTTTACAGGGTCTTTATGCTCATAAACATAATCAACCATCCAGTCGATGTATTCTCCTGACTCAACGCCGACATGCTGTGGCTTCTCGCTTGAGGGCAGGGCAGAGAAAGAAAGCTGTGCATCTACAAATCTGTTCATCAAGGCTTTTGCATGAGGTTCGACTATCGAAGCAAAAAGAGCTTCCTTGCAGGAGAAATATCCATAAAAGGCGCCTGTCGTCACGCCTGCATTTCGTACGATCTGCCTAAGGGAGGCACCTCTGAATCCTTTGTCCAGAAATTCCGCAATAGCAATTTGCTGGATTTTCTCAAGAGTGACAGATTCTTGTTTTTCCATTTTTTTCCAAGCCTTTAGTATAACAGTGCTATATAACACTGCTACATCAATATAGTATTAGTGATTTGCTTTGTCAATAATGATATGTGATTTCCAACGCCAGTTGTAGCTACTGGCTTCCAGAAGTTGCCGCATAACAAACAGTGCTCTATGCTTTCTGCATAGCATTAGTAAAAATAGCTGTATTGAATCAATTCAAAATGGCAGGCTTTCATATAGAGTTCCTTATCACATACTACTGTTCTTATTCTTTCCTCATGTTAATGCCTTCTTGATAATTTTATCACTTTTGATTTCCTTGAGGCTAAAATATTCAGATTTTGGACATTGGCGGTTATCACTTCAATAAAAGATACAGATTGCGACACTGCGTAATCTGTTGCGAAGATTTGAAAGCAGATGAAGGCTGGCTGTGTGAAGGTAATCCGGCAAAGGAGGATTTCCATTCTGTGAAACTGTGATTCATGCTGGCACAGATATCAGGATGATAAGGGAATCGACCACAAGAGGAAGGTACATGAAGAAAAGCGTGAGGCGCTCCCATGTGCCTTCCCTGTCAATACAGGTTCCCTTATATTGCTCCTTGTCTGACATGATGAACAGAATGAAGAAAAGAAGAGCAAAGAGGAAAACTGTCAGGTATGAGGCACCAAGCATGAAATGTCTGTCCTCAAACATCGCAGCAGATCTCAGAAGAGGAAAGAACAGCAATGCCATGAAACCTATGGCAGATGAATAACCGTGGATTCTGGATGACAAGGTTCCCATCTTGTCATCTGCATCGGCCTTGAAAAGGCCTGCAAGAATCCCGGCTCCAAGCGCAAACAGGAAGATTGATCCGCTTGTCAGGACAGCAAGAACTGTTCTTTCGGATAGAGCAGAGAAATATTGAAAGGATGACAATGAAAGGATCAGGCTAAGAACAATAAGCCAGACACTGTAAAGGCTGCTTACAGGACTTGAAGGTGAGCCCAGAATGCTCATTGCCATCTTTCCTGAGTATTATCCAGGATAGAATCTCTTGAGAATCCAGGGCAGAAGAAATTCAATGATGACGGCTGCAAGCTGCAGACAGGCAACTGCTTTAATCATCGTTCCTCACTCTCGCTATATTTCTTGTCATCATTCTGCAGCCGATATGCTCATACAGAAACGAACGGACAAATCCTAAAGATTGGGAATGCTCCTTGAAGAATGAATCAGGATCTGGGTATATGCCATAATCCTGCACTATCGCCTTACTCTGGATGAACGTATCGCAGCCATTCCAGTCAACAGCAAAGTGCGGGAAGTCATCAACAGCTATCGCATACTGACGGAAAACTCCTTTCGTATCTGGATATTTGCTTTTCACTGCATCAAGAAACTGCTTGTCGATTATCACGCCTTCAAGTGCAATCCATTTCCCGTCAAAGAAGACTTCGACCCAGGTGTGAACAATCTCATCTGGTGCCATCAAGGCTATAATCCCTGAAACCGCTCCTCTCTGGAAGTCCTTTGAGACTGTGAAGCCATGAAGACGGCAGGCTGTGCCAAGCCCTCTGAGAAGAGCCATGAGGAGGGTAGATTTCGTATTGCACTGGCCTATGCCATCGTCCAGCACCTCAGAGGCTTTGAGAGTGTCACATCTGTTGTAACCAAATAGAATCTCATCTTTGACGAAATGATATACGGCTCCTATGGCATCATATTCAGAGAGATCCCGCCATCCTTTATTGGAAATAAGAGACTGAATTGAAGGCGAACTGTAATCGAGAAGCTCTGTTTCATTCAGATAGGCTTTTCTCATATTCATCCCTTCCTGAAGTGGAAATCGCAGCATTCAGCTCCGTTTCCAAGAGTCCCGCTGCGCTCAAACCTGATCTTCGGCAGTAGCCCGGAAAAAGCGATTTCGTCATTCTCACAGTAAACGGTGCACAGCTCAGGGCATCCATATTTGCTGCACAGATCGTGGTAGATGCAGCTATGGAGATTGAAGTGTATCTCCTTTTCATTGCATCTTACCCACTCAGTATTCCAGCCTTCTTCAGGGAAGTTCCTTTTCATGAATTTCCTGACGCCCATGCGGTAGATTGAATACGCGAATGGCAGCCTTGCCATCTTTGACATTGATTCTTTCTTTACCTCAGCAGTCTTCTTCTCCTCGGCCCTGACAAGCTCAAGAGCCTCTGCCCTGCCGCAGCCAGCAGACAGAAGGGCCTTGTAGTAAGACAAGGGAGGAAGAAGCTTCATCTGGATATGTTCTCTTATGGCTTCATTGCCTTTATAGTCAGATTCGGCTTCAAGCTTTGAGAATATATCATCTGCCACCTGATAGACCTTCCTGCCATCCTCTTCTCCAAATTCCCTGAAGCAGTCATCCAGAAGAAAAGCAAAAGGGGTCTCACTTATCCTCATTCTCATTGCCCCCAGCGATCTTTGCAAACACATCTGCAGCATACTTCTGCAGAACATCCGACTTTGTGACAGCAATTCCCCACTTCTCATCACCAAGGACTATGAGCGTATCTCCGGCCTTGATATCAAATGTTTCCCTTGCCTCTTTCGGGATAATGATCTGCCCACGTTCTCCTACCTTGACGGTTCCGAAAACATAATGACCCTTTGGTATTTCCATACAGCCTCCAATACATACAAGTATGAATAAGCATAATAATACGATTAAACTAAAATTTCAATTATCCTCTGATGATTGCAATAGCTTCTCAGTAGATAAGTCGCTCAATTTGCTGAAATGTGCACATGGGTTAGTTAAATTGAAAGCATTCACTTAATTATATAAGTCTTTGAATACCAAATAAGACAGGAGCTTATAGTGCTGACCCTGATCTGACCAAAAAAGTTCCTGAATCGTCTGAGACTCGTGAGGTAAATGAGATATATAGTAGGTATTTGAGATTTGATAACGCTATAGATAGCGTATGAGATAATGAAATAATAGAGTGGGAGTAGTATTTACTTATAATATAAAGAATTAAGTACATAGAATCGCTGTGGGTAATAAGGTTGCTTACAGCGATTTTCCATTTTGCTAAAGATCCGATATCGATTAACTAGGTGTGAGCTATAGATTACACTCATAATTTATGAAAGAAGTCTTCCAGACTGATCGGTTTGCAAAATGGCTGAGAAAGTTGAAGGCTAATCTGGCGAAGGTTGCCAAGTACGCAGGATTGAAAGACTAGAGCAGGGAAATTTCGGTGATTCAAAGTCTGTCGGAGAGAAGGTCTTTGAACTCCGGATTGATGTAGGAAAGAGATACCGCGTGTATTTCATGGGCCGCAGTTCAGAGATTATCATTCTTCTGATCGGCGGAGATAGGAATACACAGAGTGATGACATAAAGACGGCTAAGAGACTTGCCAAGGAGTATGAAGATGGAAAAACTGACTAAATTTGATGTAGCTGAATATCTTGATGCTGATGAGCTTCAGACTCTTTATCTTGATGAAGCTGCGAAAGAAAATGATCCTGCTGCACTTATCAAAGCGATAGATACAGTAGCAAGAGCAAAAGGTATGACCAAGACGGCAAAAGAAGCAGGAATATCCCGAGAAGGGCTTTATAAGGCACTTTCTCCGAATGGCAACCCATCCTTTGCAACAGTCTGGAAAATACTGAATGCATTAGGTTATACCATTGTTCCTACGCGTATTACAAAGAATACAGAAGCACTGACCCAGAATTGACCTCAAAAATCTCTGAAACACCTGATATATGACAAGCATTGATCCTGATTTGACCCCGAAAAGTCTTGATACATATGAGACTTGTGAGATGAATGCGAAATATAGTGATTATTTAAGATTGATGTGCGTGAGGCGCTGACGAAAGCCAAGGAGCTTCTGATGAAGCTGGAACCGGAAGAGAGGTTTGTTGTCGGCACTGCCTATTGCGGTCAGAATCTGAGGACCGGAGAGATTCTTGAACTTGTCCCATCTGAAGATGGTCTGGAAATCGGCGGGGTTAAGCACGGGGATTACAAAGAGGAACTCCTCAGAATCGTGCCGGCTGATTTCAGAAGCTGGCCTGACGGGACTCATGAGCATATCTTTGGTGATGTGTGACGGAAAGAGGCGGGGTAGTTACGCTCCGCCTCATGAAAAGCGCATATACTCCAGTTTCATACAACATAAGTATGCCTTGATCTGAATTCCGCCCTGAAATGCTTTGCAAGGTAAGAAAGTGTTGTCAAATCGACTGATCTGGTTGATATATAGAATTCCTCATGGGCTTCCGCATCTGATATCGGGATAGCGACTTTTCCCTCAACTGGGGAAGAAAGAAGGTCTGTCGCGAATGATGGAATTGTTGATTTCATCACCAGTTCCTCAAACGTATCCCTATCATTCTGAATGAGAAATTTAGATAAAGGCATCTTCCTTTTCGGTAATTCTCTCCATGAGCCTATGTTCTCGTAAAGAAGCATATTCTCTCCATTAAGATCACTGAATGAAAGGGCTTTACGCTCTGCAAGCCGATGGTTGGATGGCAACATGAACATGAGGTTCTCCTCTCCGAGCCTTACGGTGGCAAAGCCGGAGATGGATAATGGCTCATTGGTTATAACATAGCGGTATGTGCCACTTCTCAGTCCGTCTTCAAGAATTCTATGTTCCTTCATCTCTCCTGCAATGGTTTTCTCTGTCTCAAAGGAAGAAAGCATCGAGATGACAGCCCACAGCGGCGCCGGGGCAACAGAACCGACAATGATCATCTTCTTCCTCCTGTCGAACTCCCTTATTTCCTCTATGGCTTTCCGTACAGCTGTGGTTATCTCTGCCGCTTTTGAGGCGGCAAGCCTGCCTGTATCATTAAGCTCTATCGTATTGCTTGTCCTCTGGAATATCGGAACACCGATATCCGCCTCAAGGAGTTTCATTGAGCGTGACATTGCTGGCTGAGAGACGCCGACTGTCTCCGCTGCCTTCGATATTGATCCATATTCTGCAAGTGCGGCAAGCTCTTCAAGCTGATAAAGTTCCATAGCACCTCCGCTATAACAATAGATTATACCAGTATAGGAAATTTGTCCTGTATTTTCTGGAGTTTTGAAATTATCGTTCAAGCATAGGAGATAAGAAATGAAAACAATTCATCTTAATAATGGTGTGAAAATGCCACTTGAAGGCTTCGGAGTGTTTCAGGTAACGGACTATGATGTATGCCGGAATGCTGTTCTTGATGCTATCGGTTCTGGTTATAGGCTAATTGATACTGCTGCAGCATACATGAATGAGGAAGCTGTGGGAGAGGCAATAAAGGAATCTAGAGTGAACAGGAATGATCTATTCATCACCACGAAACTCTGGACTCAGGATGCCTCATATGATGGCGCGAAGAAGGCATTCGAGACATCACTTGAGAATCTCGGCCTTGATTACATCGACCTCTATCTCATCCATCAGCCTGTTGGCGATTACTACGGCGCATACAGGGCTATGGAAGAGCTTTATAAGGAAGGCAGGGTAAGGGCAATAGGAGTATGCAATTTCTATCCTGATAGACTGACAGATCTTGCAATTCATGCAGAGGTCATACCAGCTGTCAATCAGGTGGAACTCCATCCTTTCTTCCAGCAGGAGAAAGCGATCAGGAATATGAAGGAGCTTGGAATCCAGCCTGAAGCATGGGGGCCGTTTGCAGAGGGAAAGCATGGAATCTTCACTCATCCTGTACTTACAGCAATCGGGGAGAAGTATGGAAAGAGTGCTGCTCAGGTCGCTCTCAGATGGAATGTGCAGAGAGGAGTCGTTGTGATTCCGAAATCAACACACAGGGATAGGATGGAGCAGAATATCGACATCTGGGACTTCTCTCTTTCTGATGAGGATATGGCAGAGATCGCTAAGCTCGATATCGGGCACAGCGAGATTGTCGATCATTCAGATCCTGCGTTCATCAGAATGATCAGCTCTCTGAAAGTTGTAGGAAAGGTCGAGACAACTATTCCAAACGAAAATTGAGGATTCGGATATGAAAAAATTTTCAGCAATATTACTGACTATTACGCTTTCTGCAGCAGCTCTCTTCGCTGAAGGGCTGAGTCTTGCAGATCAGGGAGTATTTTCAGCTGGCGGTATTGTCATAGAGAATGATGGCGTATTCGACCCTGTCAATGGCCAGTACAGCCCAGATGGTCAGCTGTTGCATGCTGATCATGCGAATGTCTTCTATCAGATACCAACGGAGAACAATGGGCATTCGATGGTATTCCTTCATGGCTATGGACAGTCAAGGATGGGATGGATGGGAACGCCCGATGGAAGAGATGGATGGAATGATTATTTTCTCAGAAAAGGCTACAGCACTTATCTTGTTGATCAGCCTCGACGTGGAGAAGCGGGACAGACAAGTGTTGCATCTGCAATATCCACAGAGCCTCAGGAACTTGCATGGTTCACTCAGTTCAGGATAGGAAGATGGCCGCTCTTCAATGCGAATTCCCAGTTCCCACAGGATGAGGAATCGATTGATCAGTTCTTCCGCCAGATGACACCTGATACAGGAAACATCGATTTTGATGTGATAACTGATGCACTGGTTGATGTCTTCGAGAAGAGCGGTTCTGGTATCCTTGTGACGCATTCACAGGGAGGTTTCCCTGGATGGACTACAGCTGCGGCAAGCAGCAATGTCGAAGCTGTCATTGCAATAGAGCCAGGCGGAGTTCCATTTCCAGAGGATAAGCTTCCAGAGCCTGTAGATGCAGGATACTATTCAGTGGGCGGCATTCCGATGTCTGATGAGGCTTTTGCTGCTCTCATAAAGAAGCCAATCATCATAATCTATGGCGATTACATTCCAGAGGACAGCGACCTTCCGGCAGAGAGATTCTGGAGTGCAGGGCTTGAGATGGCCTATGAGTTCGAGGATCTTGTGAACAGCATGGGAGGGGATTGCACTGTCATATATCTTCCGGATATCGGGATAAACGGAAACTCTCACTTCATGTTCCAGGAGAAGAACAATATGGAGATTGCAGATGTGATATACTCTTGGCTTGAGGAGAGAGAGCTTTGCTGAGTTTTTTTGCTATTGCAGCCTTCATAAGAAAGAACAGAGCCGGCCTGCCAATGCAGAGCCGGCTCTGTTTCCCCTGCTAATCGGTTCAATTGTTCACCATAATGCCGGCAGTGCAATTAACAGCGTTCCCGCAATGATTGCAAGAAGACCTGCCAATGCTTTCTTCGAAAGATGTTCTTTGAAGACTATACGAGAGAATATGATTGTAGCGATTATGCTGAGCTTATCTATCGGAATGACAACACTTGCAGGTCCTTCCTGCAATGCCCTGTAATAGCATAGCCATGAAGATCCTGTTGCGAACCCGGATACTATGATGAAGAAAAGTTCCTTCTTGTGTACTTCTTTGAGTTTTTCTTTCTTGCCTGTGGCAAAGACAACAATCCATGACATCAGTAGGACGATGATTGTACGTATCGCAGTGCCAAGATTCGAGTCTATATTCTCAATGCCTATCTTTCCGAGAATCGATGTCAGGCTTGCAAATAGTGCAGATAGCAATGCATATGCAAGCCAGGAATGGTTTTCTTCTTTTGTGTCTGTGTTTTCTTTTTTCTCTATCATCAGCAGAGTTCCGGTTCCTATAAGGACTATAGCAAGTATCTTATTACGAAATTGTATTCAGCGTGTTCTCTTTTCTCCGTGATGAGAAGGCATCGTTGAAGCTGATCTTTGACTCCCATCTGGGGGATATCTACCTGGAGATACTTTCAAAAGGCATTGAACGCACGATACGGGGTGAAAATCTGTCGGACGATGAATACGATGCCGCCTTTTTTACGGGAGCCTTATTCTATGTTTCCGTGAAATGGCTTCATAACGGGTGCCGTGAATCGGTAAAAGCAATTTCGGATTCATTCTGCCGGAATATGTTTGTCAGGAAATGATTGCATGAAGACGGTGATATCTGCAGCATATCTTCGGTGATTGCGACGGAAAGAGGCGGGGTAGGTGGCTCCGCCTCCATGTGAGTATTATTAATTATGTTAATACCTGATTCCAATTGAAAGCGATGGTGAAACATAAAAATCACCAGAAAAAGCAACGTCTCCTGTATCGAGATCAACACCAAGCATGTCATATCCGAGATTACAGCCGATGAGTAGCGCAATGGCATTGTTCAGATAATATGTTGCACCAATGTATCCTCCGATTCCAAGATCGAATATTTCTGTACCGATATACTGCCCTGCGAGAGATGCTCCGATGGCGACATCAATTGACATCGGCACGTTTGAGAGCAGGTAACGATAGCTCGGCCCGACAAGCATTCCGATTGCCATCGCCTTGTCTGCCAGATTGAAATCGGCATTCACCGATATAAGATAGCCGACTGGACAGTCATTGACATAGCCGAAAGTCAGAGATGAAAGACCTCCCATGTGCTCACCATCTCTGAACTCATAGTTCACACCCACGCTTGTAAGCCCGTCAAAGGAAGCGAAGGCTGAGCTGGCCGCCACGACTGTGAGAAGTGCGATAATCAAGATTCTCTTTTTCATTTTCTTTCTCCTGTATATTTATTTGATTCCTATTTCCTGTTCTTCTCTCTTGAGCCGCTCTTTAGCCTCATCAAGGCTCTCTCCTTCTCTCAAAAGGTAGCGGCTGATGAATGAATCCTCTATTTTCGAGAATTCATTCACGACCCCATCCTGAATCTTCTGGAAACCTGTCGTGACATCCTCTGCAATCTTCTCATTTGCTTCTACGATTTTTGATTTCATTAGTCCTCCCATATAGAATCATTGAGATTCCTGTAGCTGCTATGAAAAGGCATACTGTGCTTCCGCAGATAATATTCATCAGTAATGCCCATTCATGATTTTCATTTCCGAATGAGACTATCATCGAACGCTGGAGGCTGAGCAACGAGGCAGCAACCTCTGCATAGGTGATACACCTGATTGTTCTGGGTATCGGCCTGCTGTCATTTCTTGCATTAACTGCTCTGGCAATTGCGAATCCGAGCTTCGTGAAGGTATATGCAGCGATGGTTATCATGATGATCTCACCGTGTCCCTTTGCAACCTGTCGTATTGAAGAGACATAGACGATTGCAGCAATCTGCATATCCAGAAGAAGCAGGATGATGCCGGAGAAAAACAGTATTCCATGCCCATCCTGGGCAGCTTCATCTTTCTTCCAGAATATGAGAATCCGGAACCGGATGATGCACAGCGGCGCAAGGAATGCAGCCATCATCAGATACCATTCAGACTGATAAAACCATGCCAGAGCCAGGTTGAACACCGCATAACTGGCATTGAACACCAACGAAAGGCAGGTTTTCATGATATCCCTGTTGAACCTGTCTATCTTCAGCCATCTCCAGGATTCTTTCAGCGACATGTCTTTGCCTCAGTCTTCAATTCCTTTCACAAGCGGAATGAGCATCAGCAGGATGATTATTCCGATAAGGCCGAGGATGATTCCCAGAACCATGTTGTTCCATACCATCGTGAAGCACATGCCGCAGCCGAATATCAGGGTTCCCAGAATACCGGCGATGACTGTAAGGATCATATGCCCGGAAATCTCGATTGGTGTCTTATTCGTCATTTTCCTGTAGACAATGATTGTTACCAATCCCAGAACTAGACCTATGACACCGAATACAATCCCTTGTCTGAATGCATTCCATTCCGGAATCAGTGCCATGCACATTCCAAGTGCGAAGAATACGACGCTTATTGTCGTCAGCACCATAGTGATAAAAGTAGTTTTCTTCATAATTTGATGAACTCCTATAACTCAACAGTTGTTGTTTTAATCTGGCTGCACTATACTTTTTATTGCTGGAAAGGTACAACGACAATTAACAGTATATTTGTTGAGATAAAGGAAAAATGAATACAGCGAACAACAAGAGAAGAAGAGGGACGCTCGAGGTAATAAAGAAGGCATTTGTGGAGTTGATACAAAAACAGGATCTTGATCAGATTTCAATATCACTGTTGTGCAAGAAAGCAGGTATCAACAGGACAACTTTCTATGCCTGTTATAATAACCTCCATGACATTGCGGATTCGATACGCAGAGAACTAGAAGATAACATGATCGCAATGTACAAGGAAGAAATAGAAAGCAGACAGAGCAGGAGCGATTATCTCCGGCTTTTCCGCCATATAAAGGACAACCAGATTTTCTACCGCACATATTTCAAGCTCGGTTATGATGATCAGCTGAGAGGATTCGGCTACGATACCAAAGCGGCAGAGGAATACTTCGATAATAGATTTATCGAATATCATATGGAATTCTTCCGGGCAGGAATCACAAGAATAATACGGATGTGGCTGGAGAATGGATGCAAAGAAAGCCCTGAGGATATGATGGAGATTCTCAGGAGCGAATACAAAGGCAGATTGAAGCAGAACGCTTAAAGGCAGTATACGTCTTCATTTTATGGCGATTTTAGCCTTTATATTGGTTTGACTAAGTTGTTCATAACATAATGTAAACTATCAAACGAAATTCACACTTTGAAACGAAAATACCAATAGTGATGGCTAAGGAATCTGAAAGCACATAAGAGAGCTGGTTTCCTCATCGGACTCTTTTTTTAAATCTCCAGAATGTTGCTTGTATAAATGTGATGGTAAATTTGTAATTTCTAGCAATATAAAGAATAAAATTTGTAACCAAGGTATTTCTGAGATATGTCTCAGAATCATGATTGTATCAAAAGTGTAAACATCACGTGTGTTAGGAATATGGCTGAAATCGTAAATACGGTTTGTGGTAATCAGCTATGATTTCAATCACAGAAAATTTCATTGAGCTAGGTTCATCTGAATGTATGCCCTATTTGATACTTCAGTCAGAATAAGTCGCTATGTGTTCCTGTTCTGATAAGTTCAAGAATGAGCCTTTCCGCCTCAATTCTGTATATCAGAAGCCAGTCAGGTTCTATGTGACATTCCCTCATGTCTTTGTAATTCCGTGAATTCTGCAATTGATGATCCCGGAATTTCTCAGGAAGAGGTTTCTCTTCACATAAAAGAGTGATTACCTCTTCCAGCTTCTCTGGTCTGCAGCCTCTTTTCACGGCACGTTTATAATCTTTTTTGAACTGTCCAGTGAATTCAGGCTTAAGCATTAAGAGCCTCCATTAGCTCCTTCACACTGTTGTATGGGCCATGTATATCCCTGCCTTTTTCCGCATCATCCATTGCCTTATATGTGATCTCATTGGGTTCATCCATTTTGACTTCAAATGGAAGTCCATGGCACCTGAGGGCCTGACGATAGAAAATGCCGGTTGCCGTACTCAGATCCAGCCCTAAAGACCTGAAGAGAGCTGAGGCCTCCTTTTTAAGTTCTGGTTCTATGCGAATCGTTAGATTGCTTTTCTGTGTCTGCATACTATACTCTCCTGAGTACAATATAGCATTATTTACTTAATCCGCAAATACAATGCACATAAATCTGATTCATGCCTATGATTTCCTATATCAGAAAAATACCAGATACCGGATCACATCCGCGTTGTCAAAGCGGTTTGTGTCGAGTTTGGAAACAATTATGACACCTGGACATGGTGCTATCTCGATGTGCTTGAGGCATTGACGAAAGCCAAAGAGCTTCTGATGAAGCTGGAACCTGATGAGAGGCTTGCCTACTGCGGCCAGAATCTGAGGACAGGTGAGATTCTTGAGCTTGTCCCTGCAGAGGACTATCTTGAAATCGGCGGGGTTAAGTACGTGGATTACAAAGAGGAACTCCTCAGGATTGAACCGACTGATTTAAGAAGCTGGCCGGAAGGGACTCCAGATCATATCTTCGGTGATGTGTGATGGAAAGAGGCGGGGTAGTGATGCTCCGCCTCACTCAAAGCGAACCCTGAAACGAAATTCTAAAACTGATATGCAATTTTGAAATTACCAGTAGCATGTGCTGTCAGACTCCATTTGTAAGGGACAGTTCCTATTACGATGTGGGTATCTGCATATTATTCATTTTTGCTTTCCCTGCATTTTATTACAGGCATCCAGATCTCACTATATGCGTAATTCTCTTTCTTGCTGTCCATCTTCGTGAAAGAAAATGAAAGAGATTCAGCCAGTTCATAGCCGGATGTCAAGAACCATTCTGAATAGGTTCTTGCATAAGTATTCTGAAGTGTTGAAGGATAAGGTCCTTCATTCGGAAATACAGCCCATGTACAGGCTTTCATCGGAATCTTTTCCAAGCCTTCCCCTATGTCTTCTTCTGTTGTCAGAACCCCAATCAGATGCGTTAGATAACCTTCTTCCTTCATGAAATCCGTATCTGAGTTATAGGATACGTTGACTATTTCAAATGGTTCTGCATTCTGCAGACGATGCAATTCGTCCTTTTGCCTTTGCGTAATACTTTGCTCCAGCTTTACTATCTCCTGATTGACACCTTCGAACTGCATTGGTACTCTTGCGCTCACGCCAGCAAAATTGAATGCTGCTTTTTCAATAATCCTGCATTCCATCCTGTTTCCTCCTTTTACCGTTATCGAGAAAGTGAATCTTGGGAATGATATGCACTTTTTCTGTCTTGCTGTCTCTGAAGGAAGCAATCCGCTCCATTTCTTGAATGCTCGTGAAAATCCATCTACGGACTGGTACCCGTACTTGAATGCGATATCTGTTACTTTCCCGCCACTAACCAAGTCGTAATTCGCCTCTGCAAGCCTTCGATTTCTGACATATTCATTCAATGATATTCCTGTCAGAAAGAAAAAGATGTTCTTGAAATGCAGCTTTGATACGCTGATATTACCCAGGGCGTTATCAATGACCTCATCATCAAGTAAATGCTCCTCGATATAGTCTATTGTCTCAATCAGTTGGTCCAGCATTCGCGTATCTCCTAGAATAAATGCTATCAGTTTTCTTGAATCATTGCTCGACTTCTTGAAATACAGATTATCGGTATTGCTTCTTACAAACTGAATAATTAGAGTTTATTCCGAATGTGGGAATAGGCATACTGTCGATGACCGGCAATGACTGTGCTCTGCTTTAGCTTTAATGAAACTGGAATTTTTCTGGATGAAGAAATCGCTGACATAATACTATTTCTGTTTTAACTGAACTCTCAAACGAAAATCACACTATAAAACGAAAATACCCATAGGGATGGCTAAAGAATCTGAAAGCACATAAGAGGACTGATTTTCCTTACCTGCATTTTCTTGTTGATCACTATGATGTTGTTTATGCAAATGTGATACATAATTTATAACTTCTTATATTAGAAAGAATAATTTTAGACACTATGGTATTGCTGAGATATGCCTCAGAATCCCGATTGTATCAAAAGTGTAAACATCACATGATCGATGACACTGATTCCAAAGATATCATCCTCAGTCTTTGTGTGATTCGTAAGTTATGCCATGCAAAGACAGCTCACTCCTTTTTGATGATACCGGTCATGCTGATAATATCGATTTTTGTTGCGCTTTGTTGCATATGTGCTATTATGAGGGTGGAGGAACATTCATGGACTCAAAACTCATTGTCATAGCAATAGGAGGCAACTCCCTGATAGAAGACAGCAGGCATGTCACTGTGAGCGCTCAGGCCGAGGCTGCGGCCAAGACAGCCCATCACATTGCAAAACTGATAAAGGAAGGACATAAAGTCGTCATCGCACACGGTAACGGTCCTCAGGTCGGCTATATCCTCCTGAGAGCGGAGTATGCCAGAAAGATTCTTCACACCGTTCCTCTGGACAGCTGTGTCGCAGATACCCAGGGTGCGATAGGATACCAGCTGCAGCAGGCCCTTTCCAATGAGCTGAGAATGCTGGCAATTGAGAAGGATGTCGCCACAATTGTCACTCAGGTTCTTGTTGATGATGACGATCCTTCGTTCTGCAATCCCACCAAGCCCATCGGATCATTCATGGGAAAGGAGGAGGCTGACTACCACAGGGAACATGACAACTGGTCAATAGTGGAGGATGCCGGACGCGGTTACCGCCGTGTCGTCGCTTCCCCTGTGCCACGTGAGATCATAGAGCTCGGTGCGATAAGGAAAATGATTGATGCCGGTGTCATAACAATCGCTGTGGGCGGAGGCGGCATCCCGGTCGTAAGGGATAAAGACGGTTCTCTCCACGGAAGGGAAGCCGTTGTCGACAAGGATCTTGCCGCATGTATCCTTGCAAAGGATCTGAAGGCTGATCTGTTTGTGATCTCAACTGCGGTTGAGAAGGTGTGCATCAACTACAACAAACCGGATCAGAAGGCAATCGACTGCATGACAATTGCTCAGGCCGGAGAATATATGAAACAGGGACAGTTCGCCCCGGGGTCCATGCTTCCCAAGATCCAGGCAATCGTCGATTTCGTATCATCTACCGGCTGTGAGGGAATTGTGACTGATCCTGCCCATCTTTACGATTCCCTGTACGGGAACTCAGGAACGAAGATCATCAAAGGCTGATCATTTTTTCCATATATGGTTTCACCCTGCATGCATTGCAGGGTGGCTTTTCATCTCAGTGAAAGTCTCAGCAGCGGAATTTCAGTGAATGAGAGTCCCAGCTGGAGATTCAGGTAGTCGATGCTGAGGCTCAGAAGCTGTGAGTCATTCGGCAGGTCTCCTCCGTTCATGGATTCAAGCATTGTGTTTATCTCATTCATCAGAGCCTGTCCCTCATCACTGTCCTCTGCAAAGCCAAATGATGCAAGGCAGTCGCTTTTTATCTGTTCAAGACGGGCTCCCATCAGCATGGATACAAGCAGCGGTATCGAGAAAGACTGCTGATCATCACAGATGAAAAGATAGGGGCCAGGGTTGTCTAGCATGAAGAGAAGGGCATCTTTATACTGCTGTGCAGACGTGGCCGTGAAATGCGGAAGATCTGCATATGCGGCCTCATCATCCGTGTTGCCGCTGAGGTTTATCACGGAAGCTATGCTGTATTCCTGAAGAACATTGTCATCTGCATTTCTGTACACGCAGATGAAATTGTTTCTTACCGAACCGCCGTTGAGTGTAAGTACTTTCTCCGGCCCATCCGGTGCGATTACGGAACTGTTCCACGCATTTTCCGTGACAGATGAGAACGAAAGCGTATCGCCTGTTTCAAGTGATGCTCCTTCAAGTTTCAGATATGCTCCATCATCATTGAAAATAATGTAACTGCCGTCCCTTGAGAAAGTCTCCGGTGAAGAAACGGTGTATACAGTATATTCTGTACCTTCCGCACTTACCTCCATTCCTGAATAAAGAGGCGCCGTGAAGTTACATGAAAGAAGTGCACAGGAATCTGTCATGCCGGTCACCACGGCAGTCTCTCCATCCGTATCCTGCGGCTTTTCAACTACTTCTCCTTCATTCACCACCGGACCTGCAGGAATTGTTTCAACAGGGGTGGATGATGTCTGTCTGAGTGCACTTGTCTCTTCTGTTGAAGCACATGAACATATAAGGACAAGTGCCGTCAATGCTGTCAGCACGTATTTTATTTTCATTTTTCTTCTTCTCTTTTCATTACAGGCAAACACCACAGAAGGCTGTTTGTTACAGCCCCTGTGTGAAGATTGTGTGTGCAATGAAGAAAAAACTGTGAATTTCAGAACGGCAGTTTCCTTATTTCAGCCTTGTCATTCTCTATTGCGGAGGGAAGGGTGATCTTGCCGTCGAATACAGCCATGTCCTTGAAGCCTGTTCCGGTGAGAAGCACAGTGACCTCCTCATCCTTGTCGAGTCTGCTGCTGTCCTTGATGAATGCCGCATAGGCCGCTGCACTGGCCGGCTCCACAAACAGGCCGGAAAGGGCTGCAAGCTCCCTCTGGGCTGCAAGAATATCCTCATCAGTGACAATAGTGGCCCATCCTCCGCTTTCCTTTATCGCACGTACTGCCATACGGCCGTTCGCCGGGCTGGAGACAGAGATGCTGTCGGCGATCGTTGTTGCACTCACGTTTCTGTATTCACCGGTTTCAAAAGCTTTTGCGATTGCATCGGATCTGCTGCTCTGACAGCATACAAGGCGCGGCAGTTTGTCTATGAGACCTGCCTGTACGAGATCATAAAAACCCTTGTAGATTCCGCCGAGTATGCAGCCGTCACCGGTTGGAACATAAACGGTATCGGGAGCTTTTCTGCCAAGTTGCAGGAAAAGCTCGATGGAGCAGGCTTTCTTACCTTCAATTGTCATCGGATTGTATGCCGTATTGCGGTTTATTCCGCCTTTTTCCCTTGTGTATTCAAGAGAAAGTGCGAAGGCATCATCATATGTGCCTTTCACCGGCACCACATGAGCCCCGTACAGCACTGACTGCATCAGCTTGTTCGCAGGTGCCGTATAAGGTACGAACAGTATGATGTCAAGGCCGTATGCGGCTCCTATCGCGCTCATTGCGGCACCCGCATTGCCGGTGGATGCAAGCGCTATTCTGTTTTCATTGAAATGGAGCGCCTGGTTTGCGACAAGCAGGCTGGCTCTGTCCTTGAAGGAACCGGAGAGAAGCTGGCTGTCCATCTTGAAGGAAACCTTCCTGCCGTATTTTTCCCTTATTCTCCTGCTGTGCACCACGCTGGTCGGTCCGCACGGGAACCATGCTGGATTTGCAATGCTGTAGGGTAGGAAGTCATAAACGGTCAGATCCTTTTTGTCCCTGAGCTTTCTTATATCTTCCTCATTGTAGATTACGGAGAGTATGCCTTTGCGGAACTCCCCTTCTTTTTCACTTCCGCCGCATACGGGGCAGAGGTATTCAATTCTGTCACTTTCACTTTCCCATCCGCAGTCATGGCATTTGTATCTGAATCTCATGGTATACCATCCTCATAAAAAAGGAGGAAGGCGGATATGTCTTCCTCCATTGGCTTTTTTCTTTTTATTTCCTTATTTCGGCATTGAACTCATCAATGAGAGCGTCGATCTTCTCGGTGAGCTGCGGAAGTTCCTTCCAGTAGTTCCTGTCATACCACTGCCTGTTGAGTTCTTCGTATGTCTTGCCCTGCTGTTCGACCCAGGTGTAGTACTTGAGGTTGTGGATCCTCAGCCTGTCGTAGTAACCGAGTTCAAGTGCGTTGTCGATTCCCTGATGCATGAGGGCTGCGGCATGGACTTTTGCGGCTTCCGTCTTTGAGAATCTGCCCTGCTGTTCCTCAAGTTCCTTGAGACGGCTTGTGTACATCACGCTGCTGTCCGTGAGGATCGTGAAGACAACATCATCTTCATCCATCTCGTAGAACTTGGCCATCTTGATTGCTGAAAGCATGTTGCCGATGCCCGAGATACCGAAGAGGGCGAGGTTTTCAATATCCTTGTCACTTACGCCGATTGAGGAAAGGTATTCCTTTCCATCCTCTTCGTTGAAGAGACGGTAGATATCCATGCAGTCCTGATCATCGATTGAGAGGACCATGTCGGTGTTCTTAACATTGTGTATCCACGGCACATGCTTGTCTCCGATGCCTTCTATGCGGTGTGCACCGAATCCGTTTCTCAGCAGAGTCGGACATTGCAGGGCCTCTCCGGCTCCGATCTTTATTCCCGGATAGACATTCTTCAGATGGTCACCGGCCGCGAGAGTGCCGCCGCTTCCCGTGCTGGATGCGTATGCGCGTACATTCTCTTCTTTTATTCCGAGTTCCTTCAGCACTTCAAGGATTGCGGCTCCGGTGACTTCATAGTGCCACAGGTAATTCTCGAACTGTTCGAACTGGTTGAATATTACAATATGGTTTCCTCTCTGTTCGTTCAGTTCATGACACTTGTCGAAGATTTCCTTCACATTTGATTCGCAGCCCGGTGTTGCTATTATTTCACCGGCAACTGTCTTGAGCCAGTTGAAACGTTCCTGGGACATGTCCTCAGGGAGAATTGCGATGCTGTCGCAGCCGAGAAGGGCGCTGTTATATGCGCCGCCGCGGCAGTAGTTGCCGGTGCTGGGCCATACGGCCTGCTGGCTGGATGCATCGAAATTTCCGGTGACAAGGGCAGGTGCGAGGCATGCATATGTCGCGCCGACCTTGTGCACGCCGCAGGGGAAGAACTTTCCGGCAAGGGCGAGGATGCGTGCCTTTGTGCCGGTGATCTCTCTTGGAATTTCTATGAAGTTGACACCTGCAAAGAGTCCGCCTTTCTCTTTGGGCTCATTGTGCCATGTGATTCTGTAAAGGTTTGCGGGATTGACGTCCCACAGACCGACGTTCCTGAGCTTTGACTTTATCTCATCACTTACTAGAGAGGGGTTAATCATTTCCCTGAAAGTCGGAAGCAGGATACCTTTCTCTCTGCACCGCTCAACGTTTTTCCTGATGATGTCAGGATGTTTTTCAAGATTGATCAGCATTTTTACTTCTCCTTACCTGAAGGATAAGCTTAAAAATGCTGATCTGTAAATAAAAACTTAATTATTTCATGAAAATTGATGTAAAGTGCAATTTTGAATCTGAAAAATTGAGTTTTGATGTTAAATATGGTAAGTACAGGATCTTGTTTTCGTCACCAGTCCCGAATCCAAAGCATACTTCAGGCTTTTCCTGAAAAGCTCCTTCAGATCCGAGCCGCTTTTCTTATAGCCGAGCTCTGCAATGAATGCATAGTAAACCGGATCCTTCTTGAGCCGTTTCGAGCTGTCTTCCAGCACTTTTACTATGACATTCGCACCTTCGCAGGGCGGAATCTGGTGAGAGAAACGGAATCTCTTGGTATCCGGACGGAAACAGTTCTGTCTCTCATTCTCACAGTGATAGACGCATACCCCCTGTTCATCTCTTGCGTACTTCTCAAAGTCCGTCAGGACGGTTTTGAAGTATTCATTGACCCTCCAGCCGACTTTGTAAATATCAAAAGAGTTGATGACCCGTTTCAGCAGGAGTTCACGTGTAATTGGACCTTCACACTCAATTACGGAGTGCAGACGTCTGACCACTTCATCATTAAGCTGGCCGCTTTGCAGGACCTCGCTTTTCACCGGCAGAAGTTCGAGTTCTGTCTTAACATAAGGAATCTTCTCAATCATAGCGTATAATCAGCCTAGCATGGTTGTTTGCAGACTTCAAGAAAAAGAGTGCGTAAAATTTGCAAATTCCTAAATTCTTTTGCCCTCCGGCTTTTTCTGTATTATCATTTCAATATGAGTAGTATTTTAATTCAAAATGGTCTTTTAATAGATACTGAATGGAAACGCAGGGCTGATATCCTGGTCAGGGGATCAAAGATAGTGAAGATAGCTCCGCATATCGATCCTTCCTCGGTTCATGACAATGTCAACATCGTCCATGCCGATGGACTTCTGGTGCTTCCGGGAATAATCGATGCGCATACCCATTACGGTCTTGTCTCTCGAGGCACGGTGACTGCGGACGGTTTCAAGGAAGGCAGCAAGGCTGCAAGCTATGGAGGTGTCACGACTGTTGTCGACTTCGCCGATGACAACAAGAAGAGTCTCGAGACATCACTGAGGGACAGGATAAGCGCCATGGGTGCGGAGATGTGCGTAGACTTCGCGATTCATCAGGGTGTCTATGCATGGCGGCCTTCACTGAAGGAGGAGCTCAGGGCCGTGAAGAATGCCGGGATCAGGGCAGTGAAGCTTTTCACGACCTACAGGGATGTCGGCTACCTGGTGGAAAAAAGGGATGAGCTTCTTGATATCTTCCGCATGTGCGGTGAACTCGGTCTCATGGTGTGTGTCCACTGTGAGGATGACGGCTACCTTGAAGAGGTGAAGAAGAATTACAAAGGAAATTTCGAGGCGAAGGACCATGCCATCATGCGTCCGGCAAAGGCCGAGGCGCTTGCGATCGAATATGTGGGCTCAATCGCGCTTGAAGCCGGAATCCCTCTTTATGTCGTACATCTTTCAAGTGCTGCGGGACTCGAGACTGTGAGAAGTCTCCGCGACAGGGGACTTGAGGTCATTGTCGAGACGACACCTCACTATCTTTTCCTCAACAGGAAGAAGCTGGAAGGCGATGATGCCCCGCTTTACATAATGACACCGCCTCTCAGGGATGAGGAAGACAATGCTGCTCTTCAGGAGGCGCTGTGCAACGGTGAGATACAGGTTGTCGCAACCGACCACTGCGCTTTCACGAAGGCCCAGAAGCTTGAGAGCCATGACTGCAGGACTATTTATCCGGGTATCCCCGGAAGCGAGGAGATGCTTCCTCTTATACACAATCTTGTGGCAAACGGTGCACTGCTCACTATAAACGAGATGGTGAACGTGCTTTCAACAGGTCCCGCGAAACTCTTCGGCCTTTATCCGGAGAAGGGCGTCCTGAGGGAAGGCAGCGATGCCGATATCGTATTGTTCAACCCTGATATCTCATGGACGCTTTCAAACGAGAACACACATTCCGAATGCGGCTACACGCCATATGAGGGAACAGGCGTTATAGGAAAGGTCCTTATGACGTACCTGCGCGGCCGTCTGATCATGGGTGGCGGCATGTTCCTCGGAATTCCCGGAGACGGACGTTTCATAAAGGCAGGGAGCTGAGCTTTGTACAATACAATCCTCTTCGACATGGACGGAGTGCTGATCGACAGCGAGCCGGTTTCCATCCAGACAGCCCTGAACTATTTCGCGTCAAAGGAAATGAAGGTGAGACGTGAAGACATGCTGAATCATCTGGGCGCGGGTGAGGCGGAGTTCTTTCTCGGCCCCGCCCGTGATAACGGCCTGACTGCAGATCTTTCAGAAGCCTCTTCTTATTTCAGGGCGCACTATGAAGAACTGCTTTCAGCTTACCTTCATGCGGACTGTGGCAGCCGTGATACGGTGAGAAAACTCAGGTCGCTCGGTTTCTCTCTTGCTCTCTGCTCATCCGCTCCGCGCTGGAAGGTGAGCGTCAATATAAAGGCCATCGGACTTGATGAAAATGATTTTGATCTCATTCTTTCGGGAGAGGATGTGAAACGCAACAAGCCTGACGGCCAGATCTATGAGCTTGCCGCAGCCGGACTTGGAAAGAAGAAAGATGAATGTCTTGTCGTCGAGGACAGCATAGCGGGCGTGAAGGCTGCATGCCATGCCGGCATTGCCTGTCTCGGCATTACGACAGGTGAGACTTCCCATGCCCTTGCTTCGGCCGGGGCTCTTTACACTGCCAGTGATGTTTCCATCCTGCAGTGCGGTGACAGTATGAAAGAGGTGAATGAAATGCTTTGCGGGAACAATGCTGATGAAAGAAAGCTTTACGGGGCAAACTATATTCTCAGACGCAGGGAAAGTGCGGGCGATGCCGATGTTGATAAAATGCTGAAACTCGCGCTCAGGGCAAGGGAGAACGCCTATGCTCCTTACTCGAAGTTCAAGGTGGGTGCATGTGTGAAATCTGCGGCGACGGGAAAGCTGTATGCCGGCTGCAATGTCGAGAACTCATCCTTCGGAGCCACCATATGCGCAGAGCGCAATGCCATAACCACTGCACTCGCAGCTGAAGGAATCATCGGCATTGAGACGCTGGTGGTCGTCTCAGACGATGAACCTCCGGCGCCTCCGTGCGCACTGTGCCTGCAGGTGCTGGCAGAGTTTACATCACCCGATTCACTTGTTATACTCTCATCACTGGAGGGGAAAATGTGCAGGTATAGGTTCAGTGAGCTCCTGCCCAATCCTTTTATATTCCCCAGTGAGCGGAAATGAGAAAAAGTGTTTTAGGTATTATATTACTGCTGTGCATGGCCCTGACATCATGCAGCAGCACGAAGCCTTTTGTTGAAGGTTTTGCCGCCGATCCTTGCCTGCCTCTTGAGGACAAGCTTGTCATGGGAGGCGGCATAAAAGTGTCTTTCGACTACCCTGAGATGTATTTTGACGCATCCCTCTTCCTTGACCGCTATATAGAACTCATCGAAGGGGCGGAGGATTATGTGATCATAACAACCTTCCTCGGAAGTTCCTGCGAGGGGCTTGAGGAACTTTATGATGCGATTGCCGGGAAGGCTGCCTCAGGTGTTCCCGTCTACATGATCATCGATGGAGTCTCATCATATGACATGACGGCAAGCGCCAGTTTCATGACACCTCTCTATTTCCTGCGTGAAAGCGGGGTCCATCTTATAGAATACAATCCGCTTTCGATCTTCAATGTTGTCAATCCGTCCACCCTTCTTGTGCGTGAACACCGCAAGCTTGTCGTGGTGGACGGACAGTGGGCAGTGCTTGGCGGCATGAACATGAATTACATTTCGATGGGCGCTGACAACATAGATCTGCAGAGGGACAGCATGTACGTGTTCAATTCTCCATCCCTTGCATCCTGTCTAGTGGATGAGTTCGTCTCAATCTGGAATGAAAGCAGCGTTGAGAAAATCGACAGGGACGATTTTGAGGACAAGACAGCGGAAGAGGGGGAAATCACGGGATATCTTTTCAATCAGGGCCCTGGCGGACATGCTGACATGGCAAGCATGTATTCATCTCTTTTCTCAAGTGCCAGAGAGGAGATCGTGATGCTGCCTTACCTTGCATTCCTTGATGACAACATGTATGAGTCCCTCAAGGCAGCCCGGAACAGGGGTGTGGAAGTGACGATGTATCTTCCGATTGATTCCAGGGAATATGTGCAGGGAGCGCTTTTCTATGATTACCATAATCTTGTGGAAGCCGGATTCAATGTCTACATAGAGTATGCGGGCGAGGAAACAGGTCTTTCCCTGCTGCACCAGAAGCTTGCAGTTGTCGATGGAAGATACACGGTCATCGGATCCAGCAACATAAACTACAGATCGATGACGCTTTCCCATGAAATCGCCCTGGTGGTGGACAGTGAGGAATTCGCAGCCGCATCTCTTGATCAGGTTGAGGATATAAAGAAGAACATGGCGCCTCTTGATGAGGAGACGGCATTGAGGCTCAAGGAAGAGAAGGGCAGCTGGCCTATGTATCTCTTCAGCTATTTCGGAGGTTGAGGTATGAGGAAAACAGCAATACTGCTTCTTCTCATGATGCTGCCGTGCACGCTTTTCGCACTCTCATTCGGTTACGGAGTGTCAGTTGAAGGCTGGTCGGGTTTCAATGAAAGTTCTGCCACACGTCTTTCATTCATGCTTGATCTCACCGACAGCCGCTACGTCACGGTGGAAGGCGGTGCTGCACTTGGTTTCAATTCAGGACGCATGGTGTTCAGTGGTCTCAATGCCGATGTCAGCATCAGGACTTTCGGGACGACGCATCATCCGTTTTCCTTCATGTTCGCCAATCCCGTGATCTGGGCGCCGAGGTTCAGCGGAGGTATAATAGCGGATGATTCCTTTGACTATGCATGGAGATTCGCTCTGTCTCTTCTCAATTTCGCAGATGTCCATTTCAACTATGAATTTCTCAAGGCCTATGTAATGTTTGACAGAAGTTTCTCGTATGCAGGCTGGAGTGTTGATCTGTTCAGGATCAGCTATTATTTCTAGGCAGGGGGATTGAAGTATGAAGAAAGCAGCAGTACTGGTACTGGTTCTGGCAGCGGCATTCACTCTTTACGCCGGACCTTACAATGACCTTTCATTCACATTCGGGCATCAGGCGGGAATAAAGAACCCTGACGGTCTTAACATGATGTACGGTTTCAATCTCGGTCTGAATGAACGCATGGAGATGGGACTGTGGGGTGAAAGCACCCTCACTCCCTCTTTCTTTGGATACAATGCGCTCGGTCTCTCACTCAGCTTTGCGGTGCTCGGACAGAGGTCAACAGGAACATCGGTACCGGGCAATGCGATCAACATGTTCGTAAATGCGGGTGTGATTTTCTCCATGGACAATCCTCATGATCTTTTCCTTCCGACCACAGGTTACATAAGCATAACACCGCTTTCCTTCGGCAGTTCGGTAATAGGCAGGAGGGAAAGATTCATGGAAATGGGTGTGACCTACAACTGGTTTGAGAATGAGTTCTCCTTCTTTTTCAGCTTCCTCAAGCTTGATTATTTCATCACCGGCACATGGAGGGACTACACATAGAAGTCCTCAGAGTGAGGAACTTGTTTGAGCATGGTAAAAAACTCTCAAAATTTCTGAGAGTTTTTTGTATTAAACTAAAAAAGATAAATAAAAATTGACAAATATATAAATACATCTGATACTGAATATACGGAAAGCCGGAAAAGGAGGATTTCGTATGCTTATTTTGATATCAGATGCTTTTGACAAGAGCCTGCCTGATAAACTCTCCGTATTCGGAGAAGTGACAGACGACACATCAAGAATCAGCGAGGCTGATGTGATTCTTGTCCGCTCAAAGACAAAGTGCACAAAGGAATACATTGACCAGGCCGCATCCTGCCGTCTGATCATACGCGGAGGTGTCGGTATGGACAATATCGACAGGGAATACTGCAAACAGAAGGGAATAATCGCAGTAAACACTCCCAGGTCCTCTGCAATTGCAGTAGCCGAGTTCGCTTTTGCATTCATGCTTTCTACGGCAAGCAAGATCTGCTTCTACGATTCGGCAATGAAAAAAGGCGAGTGGGCCAAGAAGACGAAGAGGAGCGAACTTTACGGCAAGACTCTGGCTCTTCTCGGATACGGGAACATCCCGAAGCAGGTTGCCGTTCGTGCAAAAGCTTTCGGAATGAACGTCCTTGCATACGATCCTTATGTGAAGGAAGCTGAGAATGCAGTGCTCGTGCCGACTCTCGAAGAGGCGGTGAAGAATGCCGACTACATCTCGATGCATCTTCCGTACACAGCGGAGACGGACAAGATCATGAATGCCTCCCTGATTGAGAAGATGGAGAAGTCTCCGGTTGTCATCAATACAGGACGGGGAAAGACAGTTGATGAAGCTGCAATGGCCCAGGCGCTGAAGAGCGGAAAGGTTTCCTGGTTCTGTGCCGATGTATATTCATCCGAGCCGCCGGTAAAAGGCGAGAATCCGATTCTGGATTGCGAGAATGTGACGCTGAGCCCGCATGTCGGTGCCAACAGCAATGAGAACCTGCTGAGAATCGGGCAGGAGGTCTACGATACCATAGATGCCATGGTCAGGGAGGGTAAGCTGAAATGAGAAAGAAGAATTTTTTTGCAGGTCCGTCAGTGCTTCCACTTGAGGTGCTGGAGGAAATCCGTGACAATATTGTCGATTACAAGGGACAGGGACTCAGCATGATTGAGGCCAGCCACCGCGGCGGCATGTTCGAGGATATGTATGATGAATGTCTTGCACTTTTCAGGGAACTTCTCTCAATTCCCGATAACTATGAAGTCTACTTCCTCGGCGGCGGTGCGACTCTTCAGTTCACCATGATCCCGATGAACTTCCTCCTGAGCGGGAAGTGTGCGGATTATGCGAAAACCGGAAGCTGGGCGAACAAAGCGGCAGCTGATGCCCAGAAGCTTGGAAATGTCAATGTGTTCTTTGACGACAAGGCAAACAACTATACTCATCTTCCGGATGCGAAATCGGTAAAGCCGAGTGAGAACAGCGCATACGTCTATATCTGCGCCAACGAGACAATCGGCGGCATCGAATGGAAGGAATTCCCCGATACGGGAGATGTGCCCCTCATTGCGGATATGTCATCCGACATCCTTTCCCGTCCTGTTGATGTGTCTAAATTCGGCATGATCTACGGTGGTGTGCAGAAGAACCTCGGACCTGCCGGTGCGACATTCATCATAATGCGCAAGGACATGCTTGAAAGACGCAATGAGAACCTCACTGCCTATATGGATTATTCCCTGCATGCAAAGAACAAGGGACTGTACAACACACCTCCTGTATTCTCGATCTGGGGCGTCAAGCTCGTCCTTGACTGGATAAAGAGGAACGGTGGCGTTGAAGGTATGGACAAGAGGGCAGAGAAGAAGAGCGGCATGATCTATGATGTGATCGATTCTTCCGGTTTCTTCATCTCTCCTGTGGACAAGGCTGTACGCTCCCGCATGAATGTCGTATTCCGTCTTCCAAGCGAGGAACTTGAGGCCAGATTCGTCGAAGAATCCAAGAAGGAAGGCATGCTGGGCCTCAAGGGACACCGTTCAGTCGGCGGCCTGAGAGCCTCCCTGTACAATGCCCTGCCTGAAGAAGACGTTAAGGCTCTTGCCGAATTCATGAAGGAATTTGAAAGGAAAAACGGATGAGAAAACTCGATGATACGAATATGGAGATCATAAGACATCTGAGAGACGGCAGAAAAGCATATGCCGCCATCGCGGATGAACTTGATATCACCGAAAACACAGTACGCAGCAGGGCGAACAAGCTTGTCGATGACAAGGTGCTGTCGTTCAGGGGACTTGTGAACCCTGAATACATGCCGTCCCTGCAGATTGCCATAATGGGAATCAAGGTGAGTACTATGGATCTTGAGAAGAAAGCACAGGAGCTGTCGAAACTGCGCGGTGTGATAAACTGCTGCATCGTCACCGGACGCTATGATCTCATCCTCCAGATCGAGCTGTCGGAAGATGAGAACTGCTCGCTTCTGAATTTCTTCAAGAACGAGCTTACCCGTATCGACGATATTTCAAGTGTCGAGACTTTCGTGGTATACCAGAGTCACAATCTTGAAGTGCCGTATCTTCTCTGAGAAGAAGACACTTGTCTGAAAACAGAAGCCCGCCGTTGATGAGCGGGCTTCTTCTGTATCAGCTTATCGAGGTACTTTTCACCGCACAGTGTTTCCCTGCATAGAGGAAATAGTTCACGGCAGTCAGGATTGCAGCTATGATAAGCAGGATGATGAATCTCACTCCGCCTTCGCTTTCATCATAAACTTCTGAAATCAGATTGAGATAGACCAATGCGGCAGCTGCAATTGAGATACCGGCGACAGGCTTGCTGCTGATTGAAAGCGCCATGATGCCGAAAAGCTGCCCTGCGGCCTGAAGTGTGAGTGCTGCCGCAAAGGAAACTGTAATTATTTCCCATAGGAACCAGCTTGTGTGCATCATGAACATGTAGGGGAGGGACAACAGCGAAAGAAGCACTGTCATGGCAGCTGTGGCGGCAAGAGTGTACAGCCAGTGTCTGATGAATGATTCCTTTCTGTTCATTCCCGCAAACATATAGAAGCGCAAATACTGCTGGCTCAGTATTCCGCCGACAAGAGACCAGATAAGATATGCGAATGCTGAAATCATTGTCATGTTCATTGACATCACCGAGAGCAGAGGGCGATGGAAACGTTCTTCCCTGATGACAAAGAATGATATTACAAGTCCTATTGCGACAGTGATCAGAAGACTCACTGCAAGTGAAAAAGCATATTCATGAAGTTCATAGTGTTTCTTTTTCAGGTTCATTTTCCGTTTCCTCCTTTTGTCATCTCAATGAAAAGCTGCTGAAGGTCTGTTTTCTCCGCTTTGACAGATGCCGGAATTTCCTCAATTTTTCCAAGTATGCACATATATTCAGAGCCGAGCCGGTTTCCTCTGGAGATTATGCTGAAATTGCCCTTTACACCGGCAAGATCCACGCTGCTGCCGGACAGGATGAAACCTTGCTGCTGGATCAGCTCGCTTTCTCCTTCCAGCACGATTCTCTTTGAATAAAGGAAATAAATGTATGATGCAAACGATGCGACTTCATCAATAATATGGCTTGAGATGATGTATGTTTTCTCCTCTGAGAAATCCTCAAGCAGACGCCTGTAAAGTTCGTCACGGTTTATGGCATCAAGACCGAGCACCGGCTCATCGAGAAAGATGAATGATGCTCCGCTGTTTATAGCGAACACATTCTTCAGCATTGTCCTTTCCCCTGTTGAAAGCTTTTCCCATTTTTTTCTGGCAGGGATGGAAAAGCGGTCAATGTCTGAAAGGAGCTTTTCCTCATCGATGTTTCTCACATATGCATATGCGCATGCCATTGCCTTTATATTCGCATCGGCGGGAAAGAGATTGTCTTCGTTCGCAATTGCAAGAAGCTTTCTCTTTTCCTTAGCGAGATCTCTGTATTCTGCTCCATCCAGCAGTATACTTCCATCATCATACGGAAGCAGATCATTTATGCAGCGGAACAGGGTGCTTTTACCCGCTCCGTTACGACCGAACAGCCCGTATATGTTTCCGCTTTCAAAGGTAAGCGAAATACTGTCAAGGACAAGATTCTGCCCATAGCGTTTTCTCAGATTCTTCACTTCAAGCTTCATTTTTTTCCTCCATGATCATGGATACTATATCTTCATTGCTGAGATTGAGTTTCTCCGCTTCCTTCTTCATCGGAGTAATGAAAGTGTCATAGAAACTTTCCCTTCTTTCCTTTCTTATGCTTTCAATGGCACCTTTTGCAACGAACATGCCCAGACCTCTCCTTTTCTCAATCCAGCCTTTTGAGACCAGAATGTTCATTCCTTTCAGCACAGTAGCCGGGTTGATATGTCCTTCCTCACTGATCTCAGTTGTGGAGGGTATCTGTTCATCCTCTCTGTAAAGTCCTGTGAAGATTGCATCTTCAAGATTCTTTGCAACCTGCATGAAGAGGGGAAGGTCTGATGAAAAACTGTATGTCATTCAGCCTCCTTGTTCAGTTAGTTACTTGACTAATTAACTATATAACAATTCATGTGCGGGTTGTCAAGGGGAAAAGGACATATATCAATTTGCAAATCATTTAGAACATTTGTAGCTTAATTGACCAGCAATACTAGAAAACGCTCGTCTTGAAAAAAGAAAAACATATATACTGATTTGGATAATATAGTTGTTTTTGTTTCTTTTCTGCCAGATCTCTTTCTCATATAATACATGATGATAAAGTTTTCGTATTAAAAAGGGGATGCGAAATAGGTTTAGAATATTTTTGTGGTTACTTAATAAAATATGAAGTAAATGGACTGACACATTAAAAAATATTCAAGAATAAGTAATGTGAAAAACAGATATCATATAATGTATTATAGTAATTATTTTCATTAAAAGTATTTTATGTGTGAGGAATTACGGTTGAATTGATAAATTCAGGATGAAATGGCAATGAAGAAAAAATCGACTACTTTAGCATATGTTTTGTGGTTTTTGAGTGGGTTTGGGTGGTTAGGCTTTCATAGGATATATCTTGGAAATTTTGAAAACCGTTTTTGGTGGTGGATTAGTATGGGATATTTTTTCTTGGGATCTCTATATGATTTGATATATATTCCAGAGTTTACAAGAAATGTAAATGCACAGCTTTCTGATTTGAATCGGCAGAAAGATTTATATGAAAATAAAGATTATATATCCGATAGAAATGAAAATTATGCTTCTACTGAGCCATACGAAGTTCGCCGATTAGATGGTAGCTTTATTCCTCTTTCACAGGTTGAATGTATGATTGAATCAAAGATGTTTTTGATTAGAAACAATGGTCAGACATATCATACTCATTATGATTGTTATAAATATTGGTCTGAACCTATTCGAAAATCATTTAGGGGCTGGATTATATGTACGCCTGAAGAGACTGAAAATGCTGGATGTATGAGCAAGTGTAGCTTTTGTGCAGAACGTGATAAGAAACTAGAAGAATCTTATGCTTTGCAGTCACAAAATGTTCAACTTCCTGATTTCATGATTGAGACGCAACTAATGTTAAGAGGAGAGATAAAGTCAGATATGAGTCCTTATCCCGCAGTTAAAGATGATTCTATTCTTGTTTGGCAAAAGCTGGATGTGGAAGTTGCTGAATTGCATTCTCCCTCTTCTGTTTATATTGATTATAAAAAGATTCAAACTGGTTTTTCTGCAAAACTCAGATGGAATGAGCAGGAAATAAATTCAGAAGATCCATTTTTGTCTGGAGCGATATTAGTAGTTATAAACGGAATTAACACAGGTTACTTGTATGACAATTCAGAAGCGAAGAAGAATATAATAAAATATTGCTGTACATGCACTTCTCTGTACTGGTATGTAGCATCTGTATCTTATATAAACAGGATTGAAAAGATGATATGCATTAAGGTTGCAATATATGAACACATTAACTACTCAGATTTTATTAGGCTTGGCTCCATAAGACTGACCAAAACTTTAAATAAAGATCATCAAAAACAGATTGAATATGTTAGATCAACTTCAATAATCACATTTTCAAAAAAATATAATTCAGATGGGGATTTTGTGTTTGTTGCTTTTTTTAATAATAAGGAAATTGGAGAAATTCCAGTTAAAATTTCAAATAGTCTTAATCTATCAAAGTATTCAATGTTATTAGGTAAAGTAACTGAAATAGGGATGACTCCCTCTGGAAAAAAGTATCCTATCTTTGAGTTGTATGCAAAATAATATGAAAATCGATAGTCATATTCTTAAATCCAGATTTGATTATAGAAAAACTTATCATATTACACAAATGAAATCGAAAGTTTTTTACCAAAAGCAGATGCTATTCTTTGCAATGTGGAAAGAGAAGGATTCCCATTTCCGTTCTCTATTCTGCTCAGGTTGGACTGGTTGATACCTGAGAGCTTTGAAAGTTGCTGTTGTGTAATACCGGTCTCATTTCTTGCTTTGATCATTGCGCTCATAATTTGATATTCCGGTTCAAGCTTGTCCCATTCTTTTTTAAATTCAGGGTTTTCAAGCTGACTGGTCAGAAATTTTTTGAAATCGTCCATATCTATCATTGTTGTATTAAATATGATTTAAAAGCAATAAGAATAATTTACCTTGTGCGGGTTACATATGAAGCTGCGGAAATAAAGAAGGACGGGCATTTCTGTCCGTCCTCCTGATCTTTAAGAGTTGATGTATCAGATTACTCTTCTTCTTTCCATGCTCTGCCATAGAAGGAATCGAGGTAAAGCTGCTTGATCTGGCTGATGAGCGGGTAGCGCGGGTTGCTGCCTGTGCACTGGTCATCAAATGCCTTGACTGAAAGTTCATCGACAACAGCGAGGAATTCCTTCTCGTCAACTCCCCAGTCCTTGATGGAAGCAGGTACGCCGAGCTCCTTCTTCAGCTTTTCGATACCTTCGATAAGAGCATCCACCTTCTGATCCATACTCATACCCGGCTTGATGTCGATGTAGTTGCCGTTAGGTGTGTCATTGCACTTCATGGCAACATAGTCTGCTGCTCTTGCATAGCGGCTTGTCACTGACGGGTATTCGTACTGCGGGAAGCTTGCCTGTTTTGTCGGGTTGTCGTTTCTGTTGAAACGGATGACGTTTGTGAGCAGGAGGGCATTGGCCATTCCGTGCGGTACATGGAACTGTGCGCCAAGCTTGTGAGCCATAGAGTGGCATACACCGAGGAAGGCATTTGCGAATGCCATACCTGCGATACATGCAGCATTGTGGACCTTTTCCCTTGCCTTGATATTCGTACCGTCTGCATAAGCCTGAGGCAGGTACTTGAAGATCAGGCGGCAGGCCTCAAGTGCAAGTCCGTTGGTGTAGTCCGTTGACATTGAGGATACGAGAGCCTCAAGTGCATGGGTGAGAACGTCGATACCGCAGCTGGCCGTAAGTCCTTTCGGCTGTCCTACTGCAAGTTCGCTGTCAACGATTGCCATGCTCGGTGTGAGGGCATAGTCTGAAATTGCCCACTTCATGCCGGTGTTCTCATCAGTGATGATTGCGAACGGAGTGACTTCACTTCCTGTACCGGATGTTGTAGGAATACATACGAGTTCTGCCTTCTTGCCCATGTTCGGGAAATTGTAGATTCTCTTCCTGATATCCATGAAGCGCAGTGCGAGACCTTCGAAGGATACTTCCGGATGCTCATACAGGAGCCAGATGATCTTTGCCGCATCCATCGGAGAACCGCCGCCCACAGCGATGATGACATCCGGGTTGTATGCATTGACAAGTTCCATTGCCATGTTGATCGTTCCCAGTGTCGGATCAGGCTTGACCTGATGGAACACTTCAGTCTCAACTCCCATGGAATCGAGCTGGTCGGTGATCCTGTCGATCATGCCGGAAGAGAAGAGGAAGCTGTCAGTGACGATGAATGCTCTCTTCTTTGTCTCAAGCTCCTGCAGTGCAACCGGCAGACAGCCGTACTTGAAGTATACTTTTGGCGGTAAGCGGAACCACAACATATTCTCTCTCCTCTTTGCAAGTGTCTTGACGTTGAGCAGGTGCTTAGGACCTACGTTCTCTGAAATGGAGTTGTTGCCCCATGAACCGCATCCGAGTGTGAGACTTGGCTCAAGGCGGAAGTTGTAGATGTCACCGATTGCACCCTGGCTTGCCGGCATGTTGATGAGGATTCTGCTTGTCTTGACGGCCTTGCCGTAAGCATCGACCTTGTCCTTTTCCTTCTCGTCAATGTAGAGAACTGAGGTATGGCCGAAACCGCCCAGTGCGATGAGGCGTGCAGCCATGTCGGCACCTTCACCGAAGTTGTGGCACTTGTACATGCCGAGAACCGGAGAAAGCTTCTCGTGTGCGAACGGCTCTTCAGCGGCGACCTTGGAAACCTCACCGATGAGGACCTTTGTGTTCTTCGGTACTGAGAAGCCTGCAATCTCTGCGATCTTGTAAGCCGGCTGGCCTACGATCTTCGGATTTACTGTACCCCTCTGGGGATCAAGGATGATCGGGCTGAGTTTCTCCATTTCCTCTTTTGTGAGGAAGTGTGCGCCCATTTCCTTGAATTCCTTCTTGACCTCGGCGTAGATTTCCTGATTTACGATGACTGCCTGTTCTGAAGCACAGACAACACCGTTGTCGAATGTCTTTGACATGAGGATGGATGCAACTGCCATCTTGATGTTGGCACTCTTGTCAATGAGGGCAGGGGTGTTGCCTGCACCTACGCCGATTGCCGGCTTGCCGGAGGAGTATGCACTCTTGACCATGCCGGGACCGCCTGTTGCGAGGATGAGGTTCACAAGAGGATGTGTCATGAGGTAGTTTGTCTTCTCCATTGACGGCTCATCGATCCATGCGATGATGTCTTCCGGAGCACCGGCCTTGACTGCTGCGTCTCTTACGATGCGGGCTGCATCGCATGTGCACTTCTTTGCCCTCGGGTGCGGTGAGAAGATGATTGCGTTTCTTGTCTTGAGTGCGATGAGTGATTTGAAGATTGCGGTACTTGTCGGATTTGTTGTCGGGATGATGCCGCAGATCACACCCTTCGGCTCAGCGATCTTCTCGATGCCGAATCCTGTGTCTTCCTCGATGATTCCGCAGGTCTTCTCATCCTTGTATTTATGGAAGATGTATTCTGCTGCGAAGTGATTCTTGATAACCTTATCTTCAATGATGCCCATGCCTGTTTCCTGCACGGCATCCTGTGCAAGGGTGATACGTGCGTTGTTGGCTGCGATTGCGGCTTCACGGAAGATCTTGTCAACCTGCTCCTGAGAGAAGGATGCGAACATGATCTGTGCACGCTTTACTCTTTCAATTAGCTCCTGGAGTTCTTTCTGTCCGGGAAATGTTTCAGCATTCACATTAGCCATTGAATTTTTCTCCTTGATTCTGATTTTGTTTCTCAGGGAATTATATCAGCGGAAATGAAAACTAAGTCAAGCAAAATCAAGTAAAATGTGAAAAAGCAAAGAATAACAATGATTTTAGGTGAAAAAGATGCAGTTTTTACAGCTAAAATGCATAATAAAATACCAAATGGAATATTATTTACAGAATTTTGCTCTTTAATTGACTTTGGAATTATTTTCTAAACCAGTTTAAGCATAAAAATATTGTTCCACAGGATTATGAAATACATATGACATTGCAATTAACTCTGCATGATGGTAAGTGAAACAACAGCAAGTATTACAATCAGAGTGTCTGCAGCGATGAAAGGAAGATGGTGCACATCATCAGTTTCTCCGGATGCAGAGGTGAAAGCATCAAGCTTCAGCGTCTCCTTCAGCCTTTCAGCGGTTTTCCCTTCCGATGAGAAGAATCTTTCATTTATGGCGGCATACACCGACATTATCTCAGACGTCATACCGCCGGATGTCAGCGGCAGGGTTGACATGCTCTGCGAAAGCGCGACTGTTGCTGTAAGTCTCAGGGCTTTCATCACCCCTTCTGCAAGTGCGCCCTCTGTCACAAATGCGAAAACAAGACGGCCGGATGGGGTGAAAAGATTGAATATGACGACAGAGATGAAACTTATGACATAGAAGAGAGGACGTATCCTTCTTCCGCTGATGAAACAAAGAACAAGCGCACTGATGAACTGAAGTGCAAGTACAGGTATGCTGTACGTGAAAAGAAGAGAGACCAGTGCTGCAAGAGAGAAGACAAGTACAGTTCTGCTTTCATTACGCTTTTTTTCTGTGAATGGCTTTTCCCTGCTGATCTTCACATCAGATGCCGGAGAAATATGATATGCAATGAAAGCCAGGACAAGTCCTGTGAACAGATTGAAGATCATCATCACGGGAATGAGTGACAGCACGCTGCTGCTGAGGAAAAGGGATGCCGACAGCAGCTGGAATACTGCCGATATTACGGAACCTGATGCGGATACAGCATAGAGGGAAAATAATCTGCTGCAGTATCTGAAGAGGATGAACATCACTGTGCTGCTTGAAGCGTTCCCTGCAAAACTCACAAGTGCATATGGGGAAAAAAGCGTTCCCGCGATGAATGATGAGAGCAGCCACTTGATCAGAGCCAGAATGAAATAATCCTTTGCACACAGCCGGCTCAGTGCCCACAGCAGTGACAGATTTGCAAGCCCGAGGCGCAGAAAGGGAAGAGCATGAGGAAGGCTTGCCTCTATCACGGATAGTGCGAGGCTCAACGCTGCAAGGTATGAGACTTCAGAACGTTGCCGCATCTACTTCTCCTCCTGTATCCGCTTCCATGCTTACGACAATCCTGTTGGGAAGACAGACAAGCATTTGAGGGTATTTGCTGATTGAACCTCTCATGCATGTTTTGTTGTCGCACGGGGATGAGAGTATCCTGACACTTCCGTCTTCAATCCGTATTGTCGTGATTCCGGTTTCCCCCTCGGCCTCTATAGTCCTGTTTTCAGAGAGAGTGTAGCGGAAAATTCCATCCGGTGTCTCAATCTGCACATAGGATGCACCTGACGAAGAGAAAAGCAGCATTGAGACAGATGCTGCAAAGATGAATGCTATAAGAACCATGTCTGCAATCCTCAGGTGTTTTCCCTTCATATTATGGAAAACTATACAACAGGAGATGGATTTCAGAAAGGGATATGGTTTATTTAGTTCGCTGGTCCGGGCTGTCTTTTTGCTGCTTTTTCATTTCTGAGAAGCTCTTTTAGCGGGTATTGGAACAATCCATCCCTGATGCAGTACAGATACAGCTTGCCGTTCCGTCTTACAGCCGGCATGCGGAAAGCCGGGCTCTGCTCAGGATAGAGCCGCTGGAACCAGAGACAGCTGTCATTGACCCATGCTGCAAAAGAAATATAATGGGATTTGCTCATTTCATGGCTGATACTCACATAGTAATCTGTATCCATTTCCTCTATGGAGATTTCAGGTGTGCAATCATCGGATGAGAGTGTCAGCGGCATAAGATGACGACCGCAGCAGGAAATATTTGCCTCTCCTGTGCTTGTCAGGATATTCCCGCAGACAGGACAGACATAGAATCGTGTCCTGTCGATCTTTCCCGTATCCGTCCGGTTGGGATTCAGCTCTCCCTGCAGGAGTCCCTGAATGTCGGCTCCAAGTACCGAGGAAAGCTCTCCCAGAAGGGCTATGTCCGGTGCCCCATGGCCGCATTCCCATTTTGAGACTGCTTTGTTGCTGATATGGAGCATTTCTGCAAGCTGCTGCTGTGTAAGTCCTTTTTCTCTGCGCAGCTGAAAGATCAGCTGTCCGACTTTTGAATTATCCATTTAATTATTCCTTCCGGTACCTGCTGTATTTTGTCTTTTTATCTTGAAAGCTTTACTGCCTGCGGATGCTTCAGCATGAAACTGTCCAGCATGGCTGTAAGCTTTGCCGTCTGATCTTCATCCGGGTTTTCATATTTGAGAGTGTCCTCGACTATGTATTCAAAGCCGTCTTCGCCATACTCATTCCACAGTTCCTGAAGACGTCTGCTGCTGTGAAGAGCCGCAGACAGCTGGAAACGGTGACTGTTGAATGCCCTCTGCAGGTCCCTGGAGATATCTGCAAAAATCTCTCCCGTGGCTTTGCACTGTATGCAAATGACTCCCATCTCAGGATGACGGGCCTTCCACTGCATCAGAAGTTCTTTCTTTTTTGTTCTGTCCATAGCCCATGAATCATAATAAGGAAAAACAGCAGTGACAATCTTCGCTCTGTAGACTTACAGCTTATTTTATCACACGGATCAGAAGTCCCTTGAGGTATTCGCTCTCCGGAAGGGAAATGCGTACGGGATGATCGCATCCTGCGCTCATCTGCTCAAGTATCTGTATTTCCACACCGGCATCGCTTGCCGCATAGCTGACCATCATGCGGAAAGCTTCCTTCGTGAGACTGCCCGAACATGAGAAAGTCGCTATGATTCCATCCGGCTTTATCTTGAGCATCGCCATTCTGTTGAGGTCCTTGTAAGCCTTGAGTGCATTTTCAAGCTTGCTTTTTGTGGATGCGAGCTTCGGCGGATCCAGTATGATCATATCATACCTGTTTTCCTCTGCGCTTCTCATGTACGCAAAGACATTTGCTTCTTCAATCGTGACTTTCTCACGGCTGTCCGAAGGGAGTATCTTTTCGTTTTCATTCAGATGGATCTGATAGAGAAGGTGACGCAGCGCGCTTTGGGAGGAATCAACGGCATGTACGGATTCTGCCCGGCCCCTGAGGCAGTGAAGAGTGAATGCTCCGGTGAAGGAACATGCGTCAAGGACAGTCCTGCCATTTGCATATTTCTCGACAATATTCCTGTTGTCCCTCTGGTCACAGTAGAAACCGCTTTTCTGACTTATGCCGGGTTCAATCTCGTAATATATGCCGCTTTCACGGAATCTTATGTTTTCTTTTCCGTTTTCAATGCTGTTTCCATCCCTGTCGAATGAGAGAACCCTGCGGCTGAGACCTTCGGAGGGCGCGTAGAAACTGTCCGGAATTATAGTGATTGTCTTATAGTTCACTGCCTTCTGAAGTGCATTTCTGATGACATCAAGATGGTCCTGTGCATAACGCGATGATATTATGGCTTTCAGGTGCCCATTGTAGATGTCAAGTGCGAGACCGGGAATGAAATCGGCTTCTCCGTGGATGAGGCGCATCGCATCTGTGTCTTCACTGGATGCGAGGACTTTCCTCCGTCTCACAGCATCATTTATTCTTTCTTCCAGCCAGCCTTCGTCAGGAATGATCCTGCGGTTCCATGAAAGAAGATGCAGTGTTATGTGGCTTTTCTCATCATACCAGCCGTATGCGATGAACTGGCCATCCTCGCTCAAGACTTCAGCAAGGCCTGCATCTGTGAATGAGGGTGAGACTTTCTTTATCGCACCGGTGAATACCCATGGATTGTGACGGACGAGGATTTTCTCCTTTCCCTTTCTTATTACGATTTCATACATGCCCGATAGCTTAAGTCAAAGACGGCAGTATGGCAACAAGCGGGTGAAAAAGTTAGAATGGCGGTATATGAAAGCTTTACTATTCGATCTTGACGGAACACTTGTAAACAGCCTTGAGGACATAAGAAGGGCACTCAATCATGTTCTGAAGATGTGCTATGCCTCTGAAATAGACAGCAGTCAGTGCATGTCGGTTGTGGGACACGGACTGAGAAAGGCACTGCGTGATGCGCTCTGGTTCTCCCGTGCGGCTTATCCCGAGGATGAGTTTGAAATACTGTACAGGGAGCTTATGGACTATTATTCGGCACATGCGTGCGATTATTCCCGTCCCTATGACGGGGTGACCGCATTCCTTGAAAGGGCAAAAGGCAGAGGCTGTTTTCTCGGCGTGCTGTCAAACAAGAGCGATGAGCTTGTGAAAAAGATAACAGGTCAGCTTTTTCCAGCATCTATTTTTGACTTTGTCAGGGGATTGAGGGAAGGAGAGAAGCCAAAACCCGATAATAACGGCGTTCTGGACTATGCAAAGCTTTGCAATGTGAGCCTTGATGATGTTACAATGATCGGTGACAGCGATGTTGATTACCTCACTGCCCGCAATGCGGGAGTGAAAAGCATCATTGTAAGTTATGGATTCAGAAGTGAAGCAGAACTCAGGGCTGCGGGGATAAGTCCTGTCGTCCCTGATCTGGAGGAGGTTGAGAAACTATTATGGAACTGACTGCTGAAATGATTGCCGATATCAGGGCAAAGGCGGAAAGCTATGTTGAAAGCGAGAAGGAAGATTTTTTCAGAAATGAAGTGCGTACTCTTCTCGATAAGGGTGACGATGAGGCTCTTTATGATGCTTTCTATACGACGCTTGCATTCGGTACGGCAGGCATGAGGGGTGTCATCGGCGGTGGAACAAACAGAATCAATACCTATATGGTCAGAAAGGTCACTCAGGGACTTGCCGACTACTGCAACAGATACACATCATCACCAAGTGTTGTCATCGCGTACGATTCACGTCACTGGTCAGCTGAGTTCGCACGCTCTGCAGCTCTCGTGCTGAGTGCCAATGATGTAAGGACATATCTTTATGATGTGCTGCATCCGGTTCCGATGCTTTCCTTTGCTGTGAGGAATCTCAAAACCACTGCAGGCATTGTCATAACCGCAAGTCACAATCCGTCGAAATACAACGGCTACAAGGTTTACTGGTCCGACGGGGGACAGGTGACACCTCCGCATGATATCGAGATAGCTGCACTTGCCAACAAGGTTGAACCTTCTGACATAAAGGATATTGATGAGAATGAGGCAAGGGAAAAAGGTGTCCTCTCATCTGTTCCTTCATCCGTGGATGAGGCATATTACAGCATGGTGCTCTCGTCTCTCCGCCGTCCTGAGATAGTCAAGGCTTCCCCGATCACAGTTGCCTATACACCTCTTCACGGTTCTGGCAACATTCCTGTGCGTGAGATGCTGAAGAGACTTGGCATAAGAACCGCTGTCGTAAGCGAGCAGGAACTGCCGGACGGTTCGTTCCCGACTGTGAAACTTCCGAATCCCGAGTCTGCTGAAGCCATGACAAAGGTCATTGAACTTGCGAAGGAAGTCAAGGCAGATATAGTTCTCGGCACTGATCCTGATGCAGACAGACTCGGCATTGCCATCCCGAAGACTCATGAAAAGGATGATTATCTTCTTCTTACCGGAAACCAGATCGCAACGCTCCTTGCCGATTACCTTATCGCAACAGCAAGGGAACAGGGAGGCAGGGACAGGAAGCCTCTTGTCGTCAAGAGTCTTGTCACCACAGATATCGTGAAGCGCATCGCCTGTGAAAACGGTGCTGACTGCAAAGACGTGCTGACAGGTTTCAAATACATCGCACGTGAGATGAACGCCATCGACACGGGAGAGAACAAAGACAATTATTTCCTCTTCGGCTGTGAGGAAAGTTATGGCTTCCTTACAGTGAATGATGTTCATGACAAGGATGCCGTCTCTTCCGCAATGGCAGCTGTGGAGATGATGTGCTATTACGCCAGCAGGGGAATCACACTGCAGCAGAGGCTTGACAGCATATATGCTCATTACGGGTATTACACCGAGCTTGTCTTCTCACGTGACTACGAAGGAGCTGAGGGCAAGCTGAAGATGCAGGAGATCATGAAGTCTCTCAGATCTCTTAAGAAAGGCGACAGATTTGTAGGCAGGGAGATTGAATCCATAGAGGATCTCATCAATGGAACTGAAAACTTCCCGAAAGCCGATGTCGTGATCATCAGATTCACAAGCGGAGAGAAGCTTGTGGTGCGACCGTCCGGGACCGAGCCGAAGATCAAGTACTATATCTTCCTTGTTGAAGGAAAGGAAGGCCGTGCGGTTCTTGAAGAAAGCAAGAGTGCTGTCCTTGATGAGTTCAAAGCAAGTCTTTAACCGCTGCGTCTCGTATTACCTCCGGCTCAGACATTACTCCCTTCTTCTCACATACCGTGAGAGGAAGGATGGCTGTGACAGGCCTGTCTTCTCTCTTTTCTCATCCGGCATGATAAGCGATGAGGAAAGAGACGAAGTGAGGGGCAGTCTTTATGCCGGACAGCTCAAAAGCATACGCGCGTTTGTCCAGGACCGCTATTACATACCGCGTCTCATAATTTCCGCAATGGTATTTCTGATCTTCTACCTGTTCTTCTCGCTTGTGATCCGTGATCCGCTTCCCCTCATTGATGAGATAATCCTGTCAGCCGCCGCTGCACTTATCTGCTATGGGCTGCTGTCGCGTACTGATGAGAAGCTTGCCATATACCGCAATCTTGCATCTGCTGCCTATGATTCACTTTCTCTCATGAAGGAGGAGTACAGCGAGGAATGCGCCGCTCTTGAGTCCTACTACGACAGCCTCTCATCTTATTGTGACATCCCTGCAATGATAGACTGCCTTGTCAGCAGGAGTGAGGATTATCCTCATCTGCAGCTCAGTCTGTCAGATGAATTGAGAAAGGCATTTGTAAGCTATACTGATGAGAACAGGATATACAGGAGTTACATGAAGCATCTGAATAATGTCAGGACAGATGGAGATCTGCGCCTTTCATCCCTGATGCGTCAGGCGGCAGCAAATGATAATCTGGATGTGTATCTTCTCTGCATTCTGAGTCAGATTATGTGAATCGGGGCAATATTCAGTACTGCTTACTAATTATGGTTTAAGACATATTTTAGCCGGATCCGCACTTTTTTATGTATATAAGTGCAGATGGTATTATGTTTTTCTTTCACACTGCTGTTCGCACTGCAGCTCACAGCACTTTATTTTCTTTCTCCTCTTGCTGGTCACCTCAGCATTGCAGCCGGCATCCTTTTCATCATCTGGAATGGACGCAGGAAGATAATACCATGCATTCTGACATCATCCGTTTTCGTCTTCATGACACTTGCAGTTCTGCTGGATGGAACAGTTTCCTGTGGTTTTGATGAAGCCGGTATAAAGGCGGTATACGGTACAGTGATTCAGGACAGTGTCAAAGGAAATTACGGAACAAGACGGATTGTTCTTTCCCTTGAGGAGTGTTTCATTTCAGGAGGAGCCTGTGCAAGTGCCCGCGGGGTTGTGAATGTGACATACTCCGGAGACGTGAGACTTTACAGCGGCGACAGAGTCCTCTTTTACGGCCTTTTCAATGATTACGGTTTCAAGGCAACGCATTCACGTCTGCTTTCGGCAACAACGGTAAGGGAGAAAAGGAAAACAATGCTTGAGATGCTTGAAAGAATAATCGATCCGGCTTCCGGCAGGGAGGACAATCTGAGCCTGATGCTGCTTTCCGGCTGCTGTGCCGATAATGATTTCCCTCTCTCTGAACTGGCACGTGAAAGCGGGACCAGTTATGTGCTTGCCCTGTCAGGCATGCACCTTTCTGTTTTCTCACTGCTTGTCCAGCTGGTGCTGAGTCCTTTTCTGGGACGGCGCAATGCGCGTTTCATCTCTATCATCACAATAGCCTTCTATGTATTTTACATCGGACCCAAGGCCTCCATACTGAGGGCCTTCATATTGTCCACAGTCTTCTTCGTGTCAAAGGGGAAAATTTCAGGAGTCAGGGCTCTGTTCATCACTTTCACTCTCCATTCACTCTTTTTCCCACTCACTCTTCTGTCGCTTGCCAGCTGTTACAGCTATCTGTCACTTCTCGGCATTATGAGCCTGTCGCCGGTATTGAAGAATGCCTTTTATGAAATAATCATCCTGCCTGAAAGCATCGTTTCAAACATAAGTGCCTCTGCCGCCGCGATACTTTTCACAAGTCCGCTGTCATACTGCGTGTTCGGAACATACCAGCTTTCAGCTATTATTACAGGCGGACTCATTTCCGCCCTTGTCTATCTGTACATGGTCATTTCCCTCATTCCTTATCTTTTCCCGCTCAGAAAGTATGTTTACTTCCTCATTGAGAGTCTGATGGACCTTGGAGCCCGGTTCCCGCAGTCTGAGACACTGGTGCCGTATATTGTTTTTTCAGCATCCTTGTTGCTTCTCATCCTGCTTTCCTATATCCTCAAGAAGAAACGGAGACTCAGGTGTGGAACTTTAATTACGACAGCCCGAAAGAAATAAGTCAGATACTTGACCTTGCATCACTTGCAATGACGAAGAAGTTCGGACAGAACTTTCTCTATTCTGCCTCTGCGCGCGAGCGTATTGTCAAAGCTTTGAATGCACAAGATGGTGCCAGTGTGTGGGAAATAGGGCCCGGACTGGGATCTATCACATCACTTCTTCTGAAAAGCGGGGTAAAGGTCAGGGCTTTTGAAATTGACAACGGATTCTGCCGCCTTTTAAAGGAGCAGGCTTTTGCTGATGAGGATGGTTTTTCACTTGTGCAGGGAGATGCACTTAAAACACTTTTCACCCAGGATGAGACGCCTGATTACATCTGCGGCAATCTTCCTTATAATGTTGGCTCAGTGTGTATCGCAAAGCTCATTGAGAATGATATCAGGGTAAGACGTATGGTTTTCACACTGCAGAAGGAAGTGGTTGAGAGAATGTGTGCCTCAAAGAACAGTGATGCCTATTCATTCTTCTCTCTGCTCACACAGATCGATTACAGAAACCGCCTGCTGTTCACAATCCCGCGTTCCTGTTTTTATCCGCAGCCGAATGTCGACAGTGCTGTCGTTGTAATGGAAAGAAGAGAGACGAGTCTCGTGCCTGATGAAATAAGGGACGACTTTTTCTGCATAGTGAGAATGCTTTTCTCTCAGAGGAGAAAGACTATAAGGAATAATCTTTCATCTGCCTATTCAAAGGATAAGCTTTCATCTGCGTTTGACAGAGCATCTCTCACCGGTATGGAAAGAGCTGAAGCTCTTGATATTGATCAGCTTATAAATCTTGTTAATATTCTGAAATCGGAATGAAATATAAGAAAAGTTATATTATATATAGCAATGAGTCTGGACGGGTTTATTGCAGATGAAGATGGCGTGGGGTAGACTGGCTGCGTACAGAAGACGATGTTGAAAGTACAGGCAGATGGGAAGAATTCTCAAAGACTTTCGATACCGTAATCATGGGCTGGAATACTTATCATCAGGTGCGCTTTGAGCTTTCTCCTGATAACTGGGTATATAAGGGTTATAATGTTGTTGCGAAAAACCCATTGGCATTGCCTGTGGGAGCAGTCAGAATACATATGTAATCACACACAGGGATGCTGAAAGCGGTGAGTGTTTTACATTTATCCATGACGATCCGTGTTTCCTGATTGAAAGACTCAGACGGGTGAAGAGTGAGAAAGACATATGGATATGTGGAGGTGCATCTGTGGTAAGGCAGTTGCTGGACGCCGATCTGATTGATCTCTTCCATATTTCCATCATTCCTGTGATTCTTGGAAAAGGTATAAAGCTTTTTCCTTATGAAGGCATGATACGGAAGCTGCATCTGTCCTCTGTCTCTCATGAAGGCGGAATTGTCGAGCTTAGTTATGAGAGAAATAAAAATCCCTGAGAGAACCCAGGGATTGAAATCAGATACGATATGTGAATCAGTTGTTTGCTGCAGCCTGTGCAAGAGTGATGGCGGCTGTGACGACAATGTCCTCAACAGAACAGCCACGTGAAAGATCACTGATCGGCTTTGCGAAACCCTGAAGAATCGGGCCGTAAGCTTCGGCACCTGCAAGGCGCTGTACAAGCTTGTAACCGATGTTGCCGGCCTGGAGATCCGGGAAGACGAGTGTGTTTGCATGACCTGCGACTGTTGAACCGGGAGCCTTCTGTGCTGCGACTGACGGTACGATTGAAGCATCAAGCTGGAGTTCTCCGTCAACCTTGAGGTCCGGACATTTCTCCTGAATGAGCTTTGTCGCTGTCTGTACTTTCTCGACAAGATCACCCTTTGCAGAGCCCTTTGTTGAATAGCTGAGCAGGGCTACAACAGGCTCGGCGTCAAGGAATGTGCGGCAGCTTTCAGCACTTGCCTCTGCGATCTCGGCAAGCTGTTCGGCAGTAGGATTCGGGATTGTGGCACAGTCTGCAAAGATGAAGGAACCGTTCACACCGTACTGTGTCTTGTCGGTAGCCATCACGAAACAGCTTGATGCGCTCTTGATGCCCGGCTTGCACTTGATGATGTTGAATGCAGCCCTGAGAACGTTTGCGGTTGTGGACTCTGCACCTGCAACCATGCTGTCTGCATAACCGAGGTGAACAAGCATTGCGCCCCAGCGGAGCTGGTCTACTATGTCGATTGCAGCCTGTTCTTCAGTCATGCCCTTATGCTTTCTGAGTTCATAATATTCTTTGGCGAATTCGGCTTTCTTGCTGTCTGTGGCCGGATCCTCAATCTTTATACCTTCCAGACTCACGCCTTCAGCTTCTGCAGCCGCCCTGACCTTGTCTACAGGTCCGACGAGTGTTACAGATGAGGCAATCTTCTCATCCATGATGATTCTTGCAGCTTTGAGTGTTCTTTTCTCAAGACCTTCTGCAAGTACAAGGGACTTTCCTGCTTTCTTTGCAAGACCTTTCATTTTTTCAGCAAATGTCATATCAAAAACTCCTTTTGCATGATCAGCAATGTTTATACTGGAAATATAAAACTATGTTTCAGTTTTTTAAAGTGGAAAACATGCATAAATGGTGAAAATATCAGATGGAGAGGCCGAGTGAAGTCCTTTCCCTGAGGACTCTGGGAAGCATTATCAGTAAGGTAGTGGTGCTTACTAATGATGATATGATGTCGCTGGCCGGTTCCGCAAAGAATGCCGAACCTGCTTCTTTTGTGATATAAGGAATGATAAATATTGATACTGTAAAGACTAATTTTCTGAATAGCGAAAGCGGCAGGGATATTTCGCTCTTACCGAGTGCAGTGAAGGTATCGACAGTGTTGTAATGAAAGGAAAGAGGTATGATCATCGCAGTGAATATCTTCAGGTAGTGAATGCTCAGCTGTATGATCTCCTCATCAGAAGTGAAGAGCTGTATGAAGAAGCGGGCGTTCGTCCAGCTGAATATCATCATCAGCACCGTATATATTGTAGCGAGCACCTGTACATGCAGGTAAGTGCTCCTTACTCTGTCTGTACGTCCGGCTCCGTAGGAGTAACTCAGGAGTCCCTGGCTGCCGCCGGTTATTCCTCCAAGAGGATTCATGACGAGCAGATGGTACGACTGGATTATCGTGGAACATGTAAGCAGTTTGTCACCAAGTCCTTCGCCACCGTACATCTGGAGGATGGTGTTGAGGATTATCATGATGAGACTGTCAGTTGCGATTATTATGAAAGGAGAGAGGCCCAGTTTGACTGTTTTCTTCACAATGTAGCCTCTCGGGGCAGTGAGACGCAGCCTGATACGGGCTTTTGATGAAATGAGACTGGTGATGGTGATTGCAAAACTTGCCGCCTGGCTTATCACTGTTGCGATAGCCGCTCCCTTCACTCCCATGCCGAAAGTGAATATGAAAAGCGGATCCAGTGCTATGTTTATCACAGCACCGCTCATTACGGAAATCATTGCCCTGCGGCTCATTCCCTGGTTTATGACAAAACTGTTGAGTCCTGTTGTCAGGATCGCAAACGGGGTGCCGGCCAGGTACCATGCAAGGTATTCATCCGCATAAGGGAACGTTACGGCAGATGAGCCGAAAAGCCTCAGCAGCGGACTTTTCAGAATATAGAAAAGAGGCGTAAGCAGGGCAGAGAGAATGAGCAGGAATGCGAAGCTTGTACCGAGAATCCTTTCAGCCTCCTCGTGCTCCCTGTGTCCTTCCCTTATCGCCATCAGAGGACTTCCTCCGAGACCGACAAGAACGGCGAAGGATGAGATCAGCGATGTGACCGGTGCTGCAACGCCGACACCTGCCAGTGCATCGGCACCGTAACCGGCAATGTTGCCGATGAACATTCTGTCAACAATGGAGTAGAGTACGTTCACTGCCTGTGAAAGGCAGGTCGGAATACTCATCGCCAGTACGAGCGTGAGTATCCTGCCGTTGTCAAAATCGCGCTCCGTTTTCATTTCAGGTAATCCATCATTCCGTTTGACGCCCTTATGCCGCTGGCCCATGCGCCGGTTATGCCGCGGCTGGTGCCGGCTCCGTCTCCTGCAAAGAAGACAGACTCCGCAACCTGGAAATGGTCATCCCTGTATTCCGGCTTGTTCGCATACAGCTTGATCTCCGGATAATACATTATGGTGCTCGGATGGAGAATTCCGGGAACAATCGTATCCAGGTTCTTCATCGCGGACCAGATATAGCGCAGGATCTTCGATGGCATGGCCAGAGAGATGTCAGAAGGACTTGCGTCGGTGAGGGATGGCTTGAAGTCATAAAGATCACCGTTGAAGGTCGCGGCCTTGCTTCTTCTGCCAAGGCGGAAGTCCCCGACTCTCTGCATGAGAGGCTTTCCTCCGCCCATCAGTGCCGCCATGAGACCGAGGTGCTCGGCAAATTCCTGTCCGCTTGCGAGAGGCTCGGTGAAACGTACGGTCTTGAGTATTGCGAAATTCACAAGGCCGTTGTTTCTGTTCTCGTCTGCGGCATATGCGTGTCCGTTGACGGAATACCAGATGTCACCTCTGGCGGTTGCATACTTTTCCTTCACGACGTGGGCATTCCCGCTGTTCGTGCAGAAGGTTCTGACTTTTTCCTTGAAATAGAATTTTGGATCATAGTAGTCCTTGACTATCGGATAATGCTCAAGTCTTGTCTCGACTCTGATTCCGACGTCAAGAATATTGTCAACATAATGAACATTCAGGCACTGCATCATGTCCTGAAGGAAATGGAAGCCCTGTCTGCCGGGGGCGATGAGGATGGTCTTGTATCCGATCTTCCTCTTGTCGGTTGTTATGACCTTCGCTTCATTGTCGATGTCACTCATGTTCTCGCCAAGTGAAAGCTCGACATTGTTCTCTTTCAGCTTCTCCTGGAGTTCCTTGATCAGTGCAAGTCCTCCGTCGGTGCCCAGATGCGTCTGCCTGATCTCAAGCAGCGAGCATCCCAGCCTCGTGGCTCTTGCCTGATAAGTCTCGATATTTGATTTCGGTAGAATATCCGGTTTGAGAAACCTGGTCACCTCCTCAAGATACCTGTTGGCAGTATCCTCATCCCAGTATTCCAGAGGGAAACCGATGGGGAAGGTGAAGTTCATCTTGCAGTCATTTCTCATGCCGCCTGTTGAATAGCGGTTCTTGTCAATCATCAGAATCCTGATGTCTTTTTTCTTCTCGATCAGCGAGAAGGCACATCCCATACCAGCCGGTCCGGAACCAACTATGATCACATCGTATTTGTCCATATGGTGCTCCCGTGAAATTAAAGCAGAAAAGGGTGGATTAATCAACAGTGGAATATTTTCGCGCAATCATCATAAAATACTTTTCATTACTCCGAATACGGTGTATTATTTATTTTATGGAAAAGTATATAGGAGCCAAGGCATTTGCAGAGAAATGCGGAATCACGGAACGCCGCGTCCGTCTGCTGTGCCAGGAAGGCAGGATAGAAGGAGCTGTGAAGCTCGGCTGGTCATGGTCAATCCCGGCCGACAGCCCGAAGCCTTTCGACGGAAGGGTCGCAAGACAATTTAAGAACAATTTCGTGCGTTTGGGAAGTATTGATGTGAGCTCTCTCAATGCGCTGAGGGACAGAAACCCGGTTGAGGACAAGCTTTACACAAACGTGAACACAGATGATCTGATCGCATCAATCATCATGCTCGGCTCACTGATGGACGGTAGGCAGTTCTCACATGATGAGATACTCTCCGTGTTCTCCCTCTCTCCTGCAAGGAGCCTCTCATTTGAGGATGCGCTCAGGATCGCGGCCTTCAGATCGATACTGCTCCGCTCATCAGGTGAGACCTGTGACTATGCGGTGAAAACCGTGCTGGGCATGCATGCCGCTTTCACGCAGGGCTATGATGACAGAAACGGCGCATCGTTCAAGAATGCCCCCTCTCTGGTTGACGGGGAGCTGGCTTCTGACATTCCGTTCGACTTCCAGATGGAAAGTTTCTTCATGCGTTTCAGCCGTGAATGGAAGGGGATCCATCCTGTTTTCAAATCGGTGCTGCTGCTTAATGAATTCATAAAGACAAGACCGTTTGAGAAAGACAATGCCCTGTTCTCACTGCTGGTATCATGCAGCATGCTCGTCTCGCAGGGGTTCCTGCCGCCGTATCTTGATGACAGCATGATGGACGAACTGAACGCGACGCTTGCCCTGGCGCGAAGCAAGGGAAACTTTGAGGATCTTGCCAGGCTTTTTGAACGTGCGATGTTTGATTCGTATTCCAGAATCTTCCATCTTGCATAAGGACCGCAGTCATGTATGATATCCTTTTTGAGTCTCCGCTGATAATTGACGGAAGCGGCAGCGCCCCCTACCGGGCCAATGTCGCGACCCTCGGCGATACCATAGCATTCATAGGACGTGAGTACGTAAGGGCGAAAAGAGTGATCGAGGCTTCCCATCTGACGCTTGTTCCCGGTTTCATCGATGTACATGCTCACAGCGAGGTGTATGCACTGAATACAAAAAATGCTGAGATGAAATTGAAGCAGGGAATAACCAGCGATATAAGCGGCAACTGCGGAATCGGGGTTTTCCCGCTCAATGAGAACAGAGATCTTCTCAAGCCGCTGAATGATGATGTGCTGGGCAAGTGCGGCATTCCTTTCTCGTGGTCGGACTTCAGATCATTCACATCCACTCTCAGACAAAGCGGATGCGGGATCAACATGGGTTTTCTCCAGCCGCATGCTCCGCTGAGGATCGCAGTGATGGGGGAGGATGCCTCAAGGGCTGCAAGTGATGATGAGATAGAGAAAATGTGTGATCTTCTCGAGAAGAGTCTGAGCGGAGGCTGCTACGGTTTCTCCACCGGCCTTTACTATAATCCCTGCTCGTTTGCTGACGAGAGGGAACTTGAGGCGCTGCTTTGTGTCACTGCGGCGCATGGCGGACTTTTCAGCGTGCACATGAGAAGCGAAAGCGATGAGATAATTGAAGCGGCAGAGGAAGTGCTTTCACTTGCCCTGCGCTGCTCTGTACGTCTTGAGATCAGTCATCTCAAGATAATAGGGGATGCAAACCAGGACAAACTTTCAGCCCTGCTTTCCCTGATACATTCCTACAGGGACAGGGGACTTGAGGTGTCGTTTGACCAGTATCCCTACAACTTCGGTTCAACAAGCCTTTTCTCCCTCCTTCCTCCGCGTTATCTGTCGCTTTCCAGAAGCGAACTCCGCTTTGCCCTTCAGCTTGAAAGCGAGAGGGAGGCAATGAAAAGGGAAATACTTCATCCTGAGGGATGGGAAAGCCTGTACACCGTCGTCGGCCCAGAGAGGATAAACATAATGCATCTGGACAGCAGGAGTGATCTTGACGGCAGGAGCCTGGCATCTCTTTCATCAAGCCCGCTGGATTCGCTTTTCGACATACTTTCCGATGAAAGCGGGGCGGCTGTGATGAGCGACGTGACGGAAAGCGTATCAACGCTTGAGGCCATAATGCAGGATGATCTCATGCATTTCGGCACCGATGCCCTTTACTCGTCATTCCCTCCGCATCCGCGTTCACAGAATGCCACGCTTGAATTCCTGAAAACCTATGTGCTGTCAAAAAAGCTCTTCCCGCTTGAGAAAGGCATCAGCATCCTGACGCACAGGAACGCCTCCCTCATGCACATCGGCGACAGGGGGCTGGTGAGGGAAGGTGCCGCCGCCGACCTCGTCCTTCTGGATATAGACAATCCGGAGATTGTCATAAAATCCGTTTTCGTGAACGGGGTGCCGGCTGTTGAGGACGGCAGGATGACAGGATGCCTCAGCGGAAGAATCCTGCTTGAAAACTGAGAGGAGGAAACCTGTTTGTTGTCAAACAGATTTCCGTATGGTAAAAAATAGATATGCAGAAGTCGGGTGAAGATTATTTGGAAGCGATCCTGATCCTCGAGATCAGAAATGACAGTGAAAGTGTGCGCAGCACTGACATCGCAAGGCATCTTGGCGTGAGCAAGCCCAGCGTATCGCGCGCCATGTCGGTGCTCAGGGCTGACGGATACGTATCGATGGAAACATACGGCGATGTGAGCCTTACCGACAAAGGAAGGGCCCTTGCCGAGGAAGTCTATGACAGACACCGCACGCTCACGCGGTTCTTCCGGGATATCCTCGGGGTTGACAGGGAGATTGCCGAGCATGATGCCTGTCTTATCGAACATGATATCTCCGCTGAGAGCATGAACAAGCTCACGCAGTTCATAAGGTGCTATCAGCATAAGGACTGATATGAGTGAACTGTTTATTTTCGATTTCGGCAACGTGCTTATAAAAAACATAGTCATAATTCCTGAAATGGCCCGCCGGCTGAAAGCTGATGAAGCAGTCCTTGCTGCCGATTACGCTCTGTATGAAGACAGTCTCATTTCGGGGCTTTTCCCGATTGCGGCCTACTACAGGCACCTTGAGGAAACTTATGGAGCAAAGATAGAGGACGACATATTCCGCACCTGCTTCCATCCTGTGCGCAATGAGGGGATTTTCCCCGTTGTCGATGCCCTGAGGAAGAGCGGAAACCGTGTCGTGGTCGGCTCTAACACTTTCAGCAGCCACTGGCATGCGATAGATGAGCTTGATATAAGCCCTCATTTCGATTTCTGCTATGCAAGCCATCTCATTCATGCGGTGAAGCCTCAGGAAAGTTTCTTCACGTACATAATGTACAAGGAAGGATTCACGGCCGGACACACTCACTTCATTGATGATACACAGGAGAACGTCGGGTGCGCCTCCGGACTGGGGATTGACGCTTTCCGCTACACTTTCAATGACGGTGAACTGAGAAAGCATTTCGAGCGGTACATATGAAAATTCCGATGCAGAGCCTTCTTTCAAGAATAATACTGTCGATTGTCCTGACAGTGTTCTTTGCCCTCACTCCCGTCATAATTTTCGTATACAGCTACGGTGAGATCCTGACGCAGTCAAACCTCTACAACCAGCTTGACGTTTCGATGAATGACATAAAGATACGTTTTTCGGCGACGATAGGGGATCTGACGGACTGCCTTGATGTTTTTTCTTCTGATGAGACAGTGAAGGCCCTGGCTGAAGGTAACATAGTTGAGCGCACACAGCTGGATCTGAGCGCCGCATACAGCCTAGCCGGAAGGGAGGATGATGCAGTGCTCACCGTACTGTCCTCTGACGGACATGTGCTTTATACGACGGCAAGCGACATTCCGTTCTATGTGGATTTCTCCTCAAGGGTCCCGTCCGTCCAGGATTTCAGTGGAATAAGGTTCTCAACCGGCTTCCGCTACACATCATTTGAGAAAGGTGAGATCGTCATCAATATGATCAAATGCATCAGGAATGATGATGGCAGCGTTTCCGCATATGCCCTGCTGGATGTCGTCGGCACGCAGTTCGTGCGTTATGCCGATCCTGCGCTTGTCAATGAAGTATGCCTTCTCAATACGGAAACCGGCATGGTATCGTCGCTCATACACCTAAATGACTACAGGCCTCTTGATGAGGGCTGGGTTTTCTCGCCTTATGATTTCTCTGAAGGTTTCAGCCGCATAGGCGACGTGCTTGTCACCCATGACGAGCTTCCCGAATACGGCTTCATCCTCATCGGCTATCTTGATATAAGTCCTTACATGGACTCGATGAACAGTTTCTACACCATGATACTCGCCATCATAGCCAGTGCCTTCATAGTCTCCATAATCATTGCTTTCTTCCTCGGCTCCTCCATCGTGAAACCCATCAGCCGGCTCATTGGGGTTATGGGACAGGTCGAGAGAAAAGGTGATTTCGATGTGGAGGTCCCGCACAGCCGCATAAAGGAAATGGAGGATCTCAATGACAAGTTCAGCGAGATGCTGAGACAGATCAAGCTTCTGATACAGAAGAACGAGGAGGAGAGGGACAAGGTTGTGGATGCCGAGCGCAAGGCGCTTGAAGCCCAGATGAATCCCCATTTCCTCTTCAATACGCTCAATGTGATAAGATCAATGGCAAGACTCAACGGAGAAAAGGATATAGAGGACATAACGATAAAGCTTGGCCGTCTGCTGCGCTATGCGGTCGACAACCGTCAGAGCAGCGAGACCATCGAGAACAGTTTCCTGATGGTTGAAAGCTACCTTGGAATCCAGCGTGTCCGTTTCGGTGAGAAGCTGAACATAAGCATAAGTCTCAGTGATGAGATAAAAAATGTCGTCACCCCCAAACTGATCATCCAGCCGCTTGTGGAGAATGCGATCACGCACGGTCTGGAACCGAAGCTGGGGGTGTGGAATCTTGAGATAACCGCAGTGCCGGACGGCTGCAGAAATGTCGAGATCACGGTAAGCGACAACGGTGTGGGTTTTGACGATGCTCTGTACCAGGATATGGAGAATCTGGCACACAGCACTCATACCGGCATGTACAATGTCTATAAACGGCTTCGTCTTTGCTATGGCTCAAAAGCCGTATTCAGGGTAAAATCTGAAAAAGGCAGGGGCAGCAGGATTTATCTGAAGTTCCCTGCATCTATGGGAGATTGCAGCGATGTATAGTGTGATACTTGTGGAAGATGAGCAGCTTGTCCGTCAGGAACTTGCGGCGACGACCCCGTGGGAGCAGCTCGGGCTCAGGCTCATAGCCACCTGCGGCGACGGTATTGACGGAGAGAACAAGATCAGGCTTCTGGATCCGGACATTGTGATCACAGATATCCGCCTTCCCGGACAGGACGGTCTGACCATGCTTAAGCACTGCCAGGTTCCCCATGCTGTCATCCTTTCCGGCTATACGGATTTCTCCTACACGCGTACGGCAATACAGCTTTCTGTTTTCGACTATCTTCAGAAACCTGTCGACTCGGGTCAGCTGGAGGAAACACTCAGCTCTCTGGTGGAGAAGATAAAAGGAGAAGAGCAGGATCTTGCCAGATTCAGAAGCAGCGTGAAGGACGGGGGAAAGGAGATGATAGACCTTCCCAAGAGTGTGAACAACCATATCATAAATTCCGTCATAAGTTTCATCGCAAGTAATTATTCAAGTCCTGTCGGACTGCAGGAGGCAGCGGAGTACCTTGAGCTTTCCGAAAGTCATCTCAGCCGTCTTTTCAAGGAAGAGACCGGACTTAATTTCCTTCAGTATCTGAATGCATGGAGAGTCAACAAGGCAGCCGGACTCATGAGGGATCCCCGGAAGAACATCTCTGAAATCGCAATCGAGTGCGGCTTTCCGTCTCCCGGCTATTTTGCCAAGATATTCAAGCGTTTCATCGGTCAGACCCCGACTCAGTTCCGTGATCATATCTCCATGAACGAGTGAGCTGAAGCTTTTGTTTTTCAATAATGTGACAACAGAGATAATTTCTTGAATCATAATGAATTGTCTTTTTAGATGTTGTGCATTTCTGAAAAAATGATGTAAAAAAATTCACTTTTTTGCATAATGCGATTGACAAACTGGCTGCAAAAGAAGTAAGAAAACAGCATCAAAACTAACTGAAGACAATAAAGGAGGAGAAAATGACAACAATCAATGCAATGATTCTCGCAGCTGCCGCTTCTCTTGCCCTTATCAGTCTTCTTATCGTCCTACTTATTAGAAACTAGACCACGGTTTAGTTCACTTTTATGTAGCCCGTGGTCAGATTTGAAAACCACGGGTTAATTTTTTTTGAGGAGGAGAACGGGTGGAAAAAGGAAAGCTGGTAAAGAGAACTCTGGCGATACTTGTCAATAATAAATCGGGCGTGCTGATGAGAGTGGTCGGTCTGTTCTCAAGACGCGGTTACAATATCAACTCACTTTCGGTAGGCGAGACTGAGGACAGCTCGATAAGCCGCATAACGATTGTGGTCGCGGTTGAGGACAAGTCCATCATCGAGCAGATAAAGAGACAGGTCGAGAAGCTTGTCGATGTCATCAGGGTCTATGAACTGACCAGCAACAATTCCCTTCAGAAAGAGTTGCTTCTGGTGAAGATCCGCGTTGATCTTGACAGCAGGTCGCATCTGGTGGATCTTGCCGAGATTTTCAAGGCCAAGATCATCGATGTCACCAGACAGACTCTCACTCTCCAGCTCACCGGAGACCTGGACAAGCTTGACGCTTTCATGGAAATGGCAAGCGATTACGAAATTGTTGAACTTGCGAGAACGGGTATCACTGCGCTTGAAAGAGGCAGCAGGGCCCTCAGCGATATTGAATTCGAAAATTAAATGGAGGAAAAACCATGAGTAAAATGTATTACGAGAAAGACGGGAATCTCAGCCTTCTTGATGGCAAGAAGGTTGCAATCATCGGCTATGGCAGCCAGGGACACGCACATGCGCTCAACCTGCATGAAAGCGGTGTTGACGTGACAGTCGGTCTTTACGAAGGCTCAAAGAGCTGGGCAAGGGCAGAGGAAGCCGGTCTCAAGGTCACCACAGCCGCGCAGGCTGCAAAGGATTGTGACATCATCATGATCCTCGTCAACGACGAGAAGCAGGCCAAACTGTACAAGGAGTCAATCGAACCGGGTCTCAGCGCAGGCAAGTATCTTGCTTTTGCTCACGGTTTCAACATCCATTTCGGCCAGATAGTTCCGCCAAGTGACGTGAATGTCATCATGATCGCACCGAAGGGCCCCGGCCATACAGTACGCAGCCAGTACCAGGAAGGAAAGGGTGTTCCATCCCTCATCGCTGTCGCTCAGGATCCTTCAGGTGATTCAGAGCAGATCGCTCTTGCTTATGCAATCGGCATCGGCGCCGGCAGGGCAGGTGTTTTCGTGACCACATTCAAGGAAGAGACAGAGACTGATCTTTTCGGCGAGCAGGCAGTTCTGTGCGGCGGTGTCAGTGCTCTCATCAAGGCAGGTTTCGATACACTCGTGGAAGCCGGATACCAGCCTGAGATGGCTTATTTCGAATGCTGCCATGAGATGAAGCTCATTGTCGACCTCATCAACCAGGGCGGTCTCAGCTTCATGCGCTACTCCTGTTCCGATACAGCAGAGTACGGTGACTATGTCTCGGGAAAGAGAGTCATCACGGATGACACGAAAAAGGCCATGAAGGAGATTCTCGGCGATATCCAGGACGGCACATTCGCCCGCAACTGGCTGCTTGAGAACCAGGTCGGACGCCCGTACTTCAATGCCCGCAAGAGAATGGAGGCTGACAGTCTCCTCGAGAAGACAGGCGCAAGACTGAGAAGCCTGATGAGCTGGCTCAAGAAATAAGTTTCAAAGGAACAGGATATGGCAGAGAGAGTATATATATTCGATACAACACTGAGAGACGGAGAGCAGGCTCCCGGATACTCAATGAATCTGGAAGAAAAGATCAAAATGGCAAAGGTGCTTGAGGCTCTGGGCGTTGACATCATCGAAGCCGGCTTTGCCATATCAAGTCCGGGGGACTTTGAATCGGTAAGGGCAATTGCCGCAGCGGTGGAGAATGTCACGGTCGCATCTCTTGCACGTGCACTCAAAAAAGACATCGATGCGGCATGGAATGCCGTGAAGGAGGCGAAGAAGCCACGTATACACGTCTTCCTCGCGACAAGCGACCTTCACCTTGAATACAAGCTGAAGCTTACCCGCGAGGAGGCTCTGGAGCGCATCAGGGAGAATGTATCCTATGCTGCAAGTCTCTGCCCTGATGTGGAGTTCTCGCTTGAAGATGCCACACGCACCGATCTTGACTATATGTGCCGTGTTGTCGAGCTTGCGATAGACTGCGGTGCGAAAACGATCAACCTGCCGGATACTGTCGGCTATGCCACACCGCAGGAAATCGCGAATATGGTGGAATATGTCAAAAAGAATGTTCCCAATATCGGCAAGGCGGTAATAAGCATGCACTGCCACAATGACCTCGGTCTTGCGGTTGCCAACACCATAAGCGGAATCAGCGCAGGTGCCCGTCAGGTTGAATGCACCCTCTGCGGAATCGGCGAAAGGGCAGGCAACGCGGCGCTTGAGGAGATAGCGATGCTCATCAAGACCCGCAATGACGTCCTTCCTTTCGAAACCGGAATAAACACAACCGAGATCACCCGCTCTGCACGCTTGCTTTCATCTACAACCGGCGTGAAGATAAATCCAAGCAAGGCAATTGTCGGTGCCAATGCATTCGCCCATGAAAGCGGCATACACCAGCACGGCATGATGGCAAACAGCAGGACATACGAGATCATGACACCGGAGAGTGTCGGTCTCACACAGACAAGCCTGGTGCTCGGCAAGCACTCCGGACAGCATGCCTTCAGCAAGAAGCTCGCCGAGCTTGGCTATGGTGTAAGCAAGGAAGAAGAGGACAGGCTCTTTGCAGAGTTCAAGAAAACCTGCGACAGGAAGAAGACCATCACCGACAGGGACATCGTGGCGCTTGTCGAGAGCACAGAGGAGAAAGACAGCCAGATCTGGTCTCTTGAGTCCTTTGTCGTCAACAGCGGCAATCATATGGACAGCACTGCATGCATCACCCTCAGAAAGGATGGCAAGATCTACAAGGATGTTGCGATCGGAACCGGTCCTGTCTATGCATCCCTCAGGGCGGTTGAGAAGATCATCAGGCATCCTTTCTCACTGGATGACTATCAGCTTCAGGCCGTGACCGAGCACAGAGATGCCCTCGGTGAGGTTCTTGTGAAGGTGAGCGATGCAAGCGGCACATACCGCGGAAGAGGTGTCAGCACAGATGTTATCGAGGCCAGCATCCTCTCAACCCTTGCCGCAGTGAACAAGATGCTCGCCGAGAAATCATCATCGTCGTTCTCCCAGGGGCAGAGCGCAAGCTCCATGAGTTTTGAGAATGACATGCTGCTTGACCATACGGACAAGAAGGAGAACTGATTGGAAAGGGTAGAAATCTTCGACTCGACCCTGCGTGACGGCAGTCAGGGGGAGGGAATAAGTTTTTCCATAGAAGACAAGCTCAGGATAGTGAAGCTGCTTGACGATCTCGGGGTTTCCTATATTGAAGCCGGAAACCCCGGCTCGAATGTCAAGGACCTGACATTCTTCGAACGCCTTAAGAGTGTCCGTCTGGCAAATGCCAGGGTAGTCGCATTCGGTTCCACCAGAAGGGCCGGAATCAGGGCAGAGGATGACAAGAACCTCAACTCCCTGCTTTCCGCCGGAGTGGACACTGCCGCGATTTTCGGCAAAAGCTGGGATTTTCAGGTGACTGACATTTTAAAGATATCACTTGAGGAAAATCTTGAGATGATCAGTTCATCGGTCAGTTTTCTTGTCAGTCACGGGAAAACCGTTTTCTTTGATGCCGAGCATTTTTTTGACGGTTACAAGGAAAACCGGGAATACGCGCTCAGGACGCTTGAGTGTGCCGCCTCTGCCGGAGCTTCATGCCTTGTGCTGTGCGAGACCAGGGGAGGCTGCCTTCCTGATGAAGTCTATGAGATAACGAAAGCCGTCAGGCAGGCTTTCCCTGATACGAGGATCGCGATACATGCGCATGATGACTCAGGCTGTGCGGTCGCATCTTCCATCCTTGCAGTCAAGGCAGGTGCCACCCAGGTGCAGGGCACTCTTCTTGGAATCGGGGAGAGATGCGGAAATGCGAATCTTTCCACAGTCATCGCAGATCTCGAGCTCAAGCTGGGAGTGCGCACCATCAGCGGACCGCTTGAGAGTCTCAATTCCATCTGCCGGTCAATTTCCGCACTGTGCAACATAAACATAGGAGCAAACACTCCTTATATCGGATCCTCAGCCTTTGCCCATAAAGGCGGGATGCACATAGACGGTGTGCTCAAGGATCCCCGTTCATTCGAACACATAAGACCGGAAAGCGTAGGTTCCAGCCGGCGTCTGCTGATGAGTGAAGTCAGCGGAAGGGCTCTTCTCATGAAGCGCATTGAGAAGATTAAGCCGGGCCTCGCCAAGGACAGCAGTGAAGTCATACACCTTATGGAGATGCTGAAGGCCAAGGAGGCTGAAGGCTATCAGTATGAAGGTGCTGAGAACAGCTTTGACGTGATCATCTACAAGGAACTTTTCAAGTCAGAGCCTTTCTTCACTTTTGTTCATTACCAGACAATAGGATCGCTTCCGTATGCCGATCCGGCAGGAGGTGCAAGCCATACTGCCCTTGTCAAGGCAAGGGTGAGAGGCGAGAGCGCAATCGCAGGCGCGGAGGGCAAAGGTCCCGTCAATGCGCTGGACATAGCACTGCGCTCTGTGCTTGAACAGTTCTACCCGTCATTGCGCAGTGTGCACCTGACTGACTACAAGGTCAGGGTGCTTGACGGAGCTGACGCCACGGCAAGCCGTGTGAGGGTTCTCATTGATTCAAGCGACGGTGTTGACACCTGGTCAACAATAGGAGTCAGCAGCGACATTATAAAAGCAAGCTTTCTGGCTCTCTCAGACAGTATAGAGTACAAGCTTTTCAAAGACAGGAGGAGATGAATATGGCAATGACAGTCAGCGAGAAGATTCTTTCTCATGCGGCAGGACTGGACGAGGTTCATGCAGGACAGCTGATCATGGCGAAACTTGACATGGTGCTCGGAAATGATATCACAAGCCCGGTTGCGATCGGGGAATTCAGCAAGTTCAATACCGACAGGGTATTTGACAAAAACAAGGTGGCCCTTGTTCCGGATCACTTCGCTCCGAATAAGGATATCAAGGCTGCGACACAGTGCCAGTGCATGAGGAACTTCGCCCGCAAGATGGATATAAAGAACTATTTTGAAGTCGGTGAAATGGGTGTAGAGCATGCCCTTCTTCCTGAAAAAGGTCTGGTGACTGCAGGTGATGTCGTGATCGGTGCTGACAGCCACACCTGTACTTACGGTGCGCTTGGCGCCTTCTCAACCGGTGTCGGTTCAACCGACATGGCTGCCGGTATGGCAACAGGCAAGGCCTGGTTCAAGGTTCCTTCCGCGATCAGGTTCAACCTTACCGGAAAGATGAAGAAGTATGTCTCCGGCAAGGATCTCATTCTCCACATCATCGGCATGATCGGTGTTGACGGCGCACTTTACAAGACAATGGAATTCCAGGGGGACGGAGTCTCAAGCCTCACGATGGATGACAGGTTCACCATCTGCAACATGGCGATTGAAGCCGGCGCCAAGAACGGTATCTTCCCTGTTGATGAACAGACTCTTGCCTATCTGAAAGAAGCCGGTGCCAGAGAGCCCAGAATTTTCACAAGCGATCCTGATGCATCCTATGAGAAGGTCATTGACATCGATCTCTCTCAGCTTGAGAGCACTGTAAGCTTCCCTCATCTTCCCGAGAACACGCATCTGGTGAAGGACTGCCCTGAAATAAAGATCGATCAGGTTGTCATCGGTTCCTGCACAAACGGAAGACTCAGTGATCTGCGCATTGCCGCGGACATACTCAAAGGCCGCCATATCGCATCAGGACTGAGATGTATTGTCATTCCCGCCACACAGAAAATTTACAGACAGGCCATGCATGAAGGTCTTTTCGACATTTTCCTTGATGCCGGCTGTGTAATAAGCACACCGACCTGCGGCCCGTGTCTGGGCGGTTACATGGGCATCCTTGCGGAAGGCGAGAGATGCGTCAGCACGACAAACAGGAACTTTGTCGGACGCATGGGCCATGTGAAGAGCGAAGTCTATCTTGCAAGCCCCGCAGTTGCGGCTGCAAGCGCCATCGCCGGAAAGATCGCAGGACCGGCGGACATTTAAGGAAGGAGGAGTCAAATGAAAGCGAAAGGCAATGTCTTCAGATATTACGATAATGTTGATACGGATGTGATCATTCCCGCACGCTATCTGAACACCAGTGTCGCAAGTGAGCTTGCAGCACACTGCATGGAGGATATCGACAAGGATTTTGTGAAGAACGTGAAGAAGGGGGATATCATAGTGGCGGGTGCCAATTTCGGCTGCGGATCCAGCCGTGAGCATGCTCCGCTTGCAATCAAGGAAAGCGGTATAAGCTGTGTCATCGCCACCACATTTGCCCGTATCTTCTACAGAAATTCGATCAACATCGGACTTCCGATCCTTGAGTGCAGGGAGGCAAGTGAGAAGATCCAGGCCGGAGATGAAGTCGAGGTAGATTTCGACAGCGGAGAGATAAAGGATCTCACACTCGGTCTCACATTCAAGGCCGAGCCGTTCCCTCCATTCATGCAGGCCATAATCGCTGAAGGCGGTCTCATCAACTATCTGTCAAAGGAGGAGGGAAAATGAAAATCAGACTTGCTTTGATTCCCGGAGACGGAATCGGTCCCGATATAGTCAAGGAAGCAGTGAGGGTTCTGGATAAGACTGCTGATATCTACGGTCATGAATTTGAATACAGGACGCTTCTTGCGGGCGGCTGTGCGATTGACCGTACAGGTGAGCCTCTTCCTGCTGAGACACTTGAATGCGCGAAGGAAAGCGATGCCGTCCTTCTCGGTGCCGTTGGCGGCCCGAAGTGGGACAACGTCCCTTCTTCCCTGAGACCGGAGAAGGCTCTTCTCGGTCTCAGAGGCGGACTCGGCCTTTTCTGCAACCTCCGTCCTGCAATGCTTTATGATGAGCTTGCCGGTGCCTGCCCGCTCAGGAGTGAGCTGGTTGAAGGCGGTCTGAATGTCATGGTCGTGCGTGAGCTTACAGGCGGTATTTATTTCGGCGAGAGAGGAAGGGATGGAGACAGCGCCTATGACACCATGAGATACTCAAAGGGAGAAGTCGAGCGCATTGCGAGAAAGGCCTTTGAAATTGCCATGAAGCGCAATAAGAAACTCACTTCCGTCGATAAGGCGAACATCCTTGAATCCAGCAGGCTCTGGAGGGCCACCGTTGATGAGGTCGCTGCTGATTATCCTGAAGTGGCTGTCAACCATCTTTATGTCGACAATGCCGCAATGCAGCTTGTGAGGAACCCAAAGCAGTTTGACGTGATCCTCACCGAAAACATGTTCGGTGACATACTTTCCGATGAGGCCAGCATGATAACAGGCTCGATCGGAATGCTTCCCTCCGCATCGCTGCGCTCTGACTCATTCGGAATGTATGAACCGATTCACGGTTCGGCACCGGACATCGCAGGGCAGAACAAGGCCAATCCGCTTGCAACGATCCTCTCTGCAGCGATGATGCTCCGCTATTCATTCTCCCTCACAAAGGAGGCTGATGCGATAGAGAAGGCTGTCGAGGATACTCTCCGCCAGGGCTGGCGCACTGCCGATATCTATACTGAAGGATGCCGTCTGTGCGGTACCGTCGAGATGGGTGATGCCGTCATATCCAACATAAAGTGAGGCCTGTGTATGAGAAGCGATAACATGAAGAAGGGGATTGAGAAAGCCCCGATGAGATCCCTGATGAAGGCGCTTGGCTGGACTGACAGGGAAATAAACATGCCGATTGTCGGAATCGTCAGCGCACAGAGCGAGATAGTCCCGGGACACATGCATCTGGGACGCATTGTCGAAGCAGTGAAGGCCGGTGTCAGGGAAGCCGGCGGACATCCTGTCGAATTCCCGGTCATCGGAGTGTGTGACGGTATTGCTATGGGCCATGAGGGAATGAAATATTCTCTCTGCTCAAGGGAGCTGATTGCTGACAGCATCGAGGTTATGGCAGATGCACATCCGTTTGATGCGCTTGTCATGGTCCCGAACTGTGACAAGATCGTTCCCGGAATGCTCATGGCAGCCTGCCGTCTCAATCTTCCGACGATCTTTGTCTCAGGCGGTCCGATGCTTGCCGGTCATATAAAGGGAAACAAGGAGAGGAGCTTCTCTCTTTCCTCAATGTTTGAGGCCGTCGGAAAATACAAGGCCGGAACCATGAGCGAGGAAGATGTCCTTGAATGGGAGAATTCCGTATGTCCCAGCTGCGGCTCCTGTTCCGGCATGTATACGGCGAACAGCATGAACTGTCTGTGCGAGGCAATAGGAATCGCCCTTCCGGGAAACGGCACCATACCTGCCGTATACTCAGAACGCGAGCGATTTGCCAAGGAAAGCGGCTATCAGATAATGGAACTTCTGAAGAAGGATATAAAGGCCAGGGATATCCTGACAGACAGGGCATTCAACAATGCGCTTACAGTTGACATGGCACTGGGCTGTTCAACCAACACCATGCTTCATCTGCCTGCAATCGCGCACAGCGCAGGAGTCGAAATCGACATCTTCCATGCCAACGAGCTTTCTTCGAAGGTCCCGAATCTCTGCCATCTGGCGCCTGCCGGTGCCGCGCACATAGAGGATCTGTATTTTGCCGGTGGAATAATGGCTGTGATGAAGGAACTTGACAAAAAGCAGCTTCTTGACAGAAGCCTCATCACGGTTACAGGAAAACCAATCTCCGATTCCTATGACAGGGCGAGGAACTATGACGAGTCTGCCATCCGTCCGGTTGACAATCCGTATGACAGAACAGGCGGCATAGCTGTGCTGAAGGGTAATCTTGCGGAAGAAGGAGCTGTGGTAAAACGCTCGGCCGTTGCTGTCGAGATGCTGTATCATAAGGGGCCTGCACGTGTGTTCAACAGTGAGGAAGAGGCAATTGATGCCATCTATAACAAGAGAATAAACAAAGGTGATGTGGTTGTCATACGCTATGAAGGTCCCAAGGGCGGTCCGGGCATGAGGGAGATGCTTTCTCCGACGTCCGCAATCGCAGGCATGGGTCTTGACAAGGATGTCGCGCTCATTACCGACGGACGTTTCTCCGGTGCCACCAGAGGTGCTTCAATCGGACATGTCTGTCCGGAGGCTGCAGCCGGCGGACTTATCGGACTTGTCGAAGAAGGTGATGAAATCGAGATCGACATCAACAACTGCAGGTTGTCCCTGAATGTGGATGAGAAGATTCTTGAAGAAAGGAGAAAGAACTTCAAACCGCTCATCAAGCCGTGTTCCGGCTATCTCAGGCGCTATCAGAGTCTTGTCACATCAGCAAGCAGAGGCGCTGTATTTCGGGAGGATATTTAATTGAAGATAACAGGCGCTCAGGCAATCGTTGAACTTTTAATCGAACAGGGTGTTGATACCATCTTCGGCTATCCGGGAGGTCAGGTCATACCGCTGTATGATGCAATCTATCAGAACAAGGGACGTATCCGTCATATCCTTACGGCTCATGAGCAGGGTGCAAGCCATGCGGCTGACGGCTATGCCAGGTCAACAGGCAGGGTAGGCGTGTGCATGGCCACTTCCGGTCCCGGTGCCACAAATCTCGTGACCGGTCTAGCAACAGCATACATGGACTCCTCCCCGGTGATTGCAATTACGGGAAACGTGCCGCTTTCCCTGCTTGGCAAGGACAGCTTCCAGGAAGTTGACATCACAGGTGTGACGATGCCCATAACAAAGCACAATTACATCGTCAAGAACATCGATGATCTCATCCCGACTTTCCGCGAGGCGTTCCACATCGCACAGTCGGGACGTCCGGGTCCTGTTCTCATTGACGTGCCGAAGGACATGCAGACCGGCATGGTTGAATATGAGTACATGGAGAAAAAGACGGTTGAGAGAGACACCTGCAGGCTGAGGGAAGAAGACATAGAGAAGGCTTTTAAGATGCTCGATGAGGCCGAACGTCCGATGATATACATCGGCGGCGGTGTCATACGCTCTGATGCTTCAGACGAGCTCAAGACATTTGCTGACAGGCTTGATGCCGCGGTCTGCTCATCACTCATGGGGCTTGGTGCGATACGTGCTGATGATCCGCGTTTCACAGGTCTTGTAGGCATGCACGGTACAAAGCTCAGCAACATGAGCATCAATGCCTGCGATCTTCTTGTCGTGATCGGTGCGCGTTTTTCTGACAGAGTGATCAGCAAAGGAAGCACCTTCGCACGTCAGGCGAAGATACTGCAGCTTGACATTGATCCTGCTGAATTCAACAAGAACATCTATTCCCATGTCCATGTCGTCGGAGACGTGAAGGAAATACTGAAGCGGCTCAATGACAGGATACCGCAGAAGGATCATCTGCAGTGGCTGAACTACATCAGTGAGAACAGACGCCGCTATCCTGTCAAGGTGACAAGCGAATCCCGCCGTCCGCGGGAGATCATCAGGGCGCTTGATCACGAGCTGCAGAGTCTTGAATGCGACAGTTATATCACAACTGAAGTGGGGCAGCATCAGATGTGGGCAGCACAGTTCCTCAAGCACACAAAACCACGGCATTTCATCACATCCGGAGGACTCGGCACAATGGGTTTCGGAACCGGCGCTTCGATAGGCTGTCAGATTTCGCATCCGGATGCAAGAGTGTGCAATGTGGCTGGAGACGGCTCATTCCGCATGAACTGCAATGAACTTGCGACAATCGCACGCTACAACCTGCCGATAGTGATTCTCGTTTTCAACAACCACTGCCTGGGCATGGTGCGTCAGTGGCAGACTCTCTTCTATGAAGGCCATTACAGCGAGACAACGCTTGACACCCCTCTGGACTGGGTGGCTCTTGCCAAAGCATATGGTGTGGAAGGCATGAGACTGTTGAAGGAAGATGATCCTGCGGCTGTGATAAAGGCGGCATTCGCCCTGAACAAGCCTGTTGTTGTAGACTGTGAGATACCTCTTGACGACAAGGTTCTTCCGATGGTCGCCCCCGGAGCTTCCATAAGCGACATGATGGGCTTTGTTGAAGAAGAAATCTGACATGGATCGTATCAGGGAAAGCCTGCCTCAGCGGCAGGTTTTCCTGCAATTCAGCCAGTATCTGAAAGGATCCGTCAATTGACACTGCCTCATCTTGTTCCGATAATCAGGACTGTCAGCAGAAAATATCTGCCGCAGACAGAAGAAACTCTTTCAATAATATTGACCAAGAATCTGCTTTTGGGTAATATCGAGAAAGTGTCTTAATCACGATAAAATTTCAGAGAGGTTTAACAATGGCTACTCCAAAGTATAAAACATCAAAATCTAAGGCTGCTTCACGCAAGGCTGCCAATATGAAGCTTGCAGCTCCAACCCTTTCTCCCTGCCAGACATGCGGCAACCTTGTTCCTTCCCATCAGGTATGTCCTAAGTGCGGCTACTATAACGGCAAGCAGGTTATCGAAAAAGACAGCGAATAAGGAGGAATGGTATAATGACTGAAACTCAGGTTCTTGAAAAAGTAAAGGATTTGGTTGCTGAAAAGCTTTCTGTTGATCCTTCAAAGATCGTTCCGGAAGCTTCATTCAGAAAGGATCTCGGCGCAGACAGTCTCGATACATACGAACTTGTCTATGCAATCGAGGAAGAGCTCGGTGTCACAATTCCTGATGACATGGCAAACGAGTTCGAGACAGTAGGTGATGCTGTAAAGTATCTTTCTTCAGTATTGAACTAACCAATGAACCAACAAACTGAAAAAGCTCCTTCAAGTAAAAGACTGGAGGAGCTTTTAGCATTTTCAAAGATAATAAACGTATCTTTCTCGGATATAGGTCTTCTTGACAACGCACTGACTCACACTTCATATGCCAATGAGACGGGAAAGCTCAACAATGAACGTCTGGAGTTTCTGGGTGACAGTGTGCTTGGGCTTGTATGTGCCGAGTATCTTTATAAAAATCTTCCCTTCCAGCAGGAAGGAGATCTTTCAAGAATAAAGGCAGCTGTGGTTTCCGAGGAGAGTCTTGCCGAGGTTGCCCATAAGCTGGGTCTCAGCAGTTACATCCAGATCGGACACGGTGAGGAGATAAACGGAGGCCGCAACAAGAAAGCAATCCTTGCCGATGCAATGGAAGCCGTAATCGCGGCGATCTATCTTGATCGGGGCTTTGATTGCGCCAGAAAGTATGTGCTTTCCTGGCTTGAAGGGCAGATTGAAACTGTCAGGGAAGGAAAAAACACCAATAAGGATTACAAGAGCCGCCTTCAGACCTACATGCAGAAGAGCAGGGGAAAGGTTCCTGAATATATTCTGGACAGAACTGAAGGCCCTGAACATATGCCGACTTTTTATGTGAAGGTTATCCTGGGACACAAGGTTTTCGGACCTGCAAGCGGTGCTAATAAAAAGCAAGCAGAGCAGAATGCCGCACATATCGCACTTGAAGAACTGGGACAGCTTTGACCTGTGGAAAAAAAAGAGACTGGATTATCAAGGGGGTTGATTAATCCAGCCTAAGGAGGTGCAAACCAAACGGGGTTCACAGGAATTACAATTTATTGTTATATCATAAATTACAATTAGTCAAGAAAAATCGCTAACAGAAGAAATAAAACAGCTTCAGCTGGTTTTTACCGGAATAATTGAACTTTCTGTTCGCTAAATGAGCTGAGATTCACAAGCAGAATGAAATATCATTCCACCTGCTAAAACAATGACTTTTTTTTTCATCATTTTCCTTTCTTTTCATTCCCATGCTGAAATGCTAGAATCTGATCATCAGTTTTCAGGAGAAAAAAAAGTGAAAGTTATTGAAACCAAAAGCGCTCCGGGCGCAATCGGCCCGTATTCACAGGCTTTCATTACCGGCAATATGGTGATTACTTCGGGACAGATTCCCGTAAATCCGGCAGATGGAAGCATCGCAGATGGAATCAGCGAACAGACCAGACAGAGCTGTCTTAATGTAAAGGCAATTCTGGAGGCTGCAGGTAGCAGCATGGAGAAAGTTGTGAAGACAACCTGCTTCCTTGCCGACATGGGAGATTTCGCAGCATTCAATGAAGTTTATGCCCAGTATTTCACGGGTAAACCAGCACGCAGCTGTGTTGCGGTGAAAACACTGCCCAAGAACGTACTGTGTGAAATTGAAGCCATAGCAGAGCTCTGAGAAAAATGAGACCCTCCTGAACATCATTTCCGGAGGGTCTTGAAATTTATAGGATTCTGTTGCTCATTTTGTGCTTTCCGCACTTTTCCTGTTGACAATGAAAATGCCGAGTGAGACAAGGATCAGTGCAAGCAGTTTGTTTATCTGGAGCGCCTGCTCAACTTCATTGAGGAATATTGCAGAAAGAAGAACACCGAAAAGCGGTGTCATGAAGTTGAAGATCGATACCCGGCTTACAGGATTGTGCTTCATGAGGATTCCCCATACCGTATAGGCCACGGCTGAGATCAGAGCCATATAGATAAGGAGAATATAGCCGGCAATTCCCACTGTCATGTCTATTCTTGCTCCGGCAATAAGCGATACCAGAATCATGACAAGGCCGCCGAAAATGAACTGGTAGCCGCTGAGCATCACAACATTGAATCTGGCTGAATACCTCTTTACAAGAATACCTGACAGGGCATAGCTGATCTGTGAAAGCAGTACAAGGCCTTCTCCCGGCAGGGTGAAGGTGAACATGCTTCCGCCTGAGAAAGAAATATTCATTATTATGATACCTGCAAAACCGAGTATCACACCGACCATCTTGTTTGTTGTCATCTTCTCCTGCCTGAAAAGGAAACATGCCATCAGTATCGAGAAGAAACCTCCTGAACCTGAGAGGATTGTGCCGGTGACACCGCTTGTATGTGCAAGTCCTATGTAAAAACAGAAATACTGGATGATTGTCTGAGCGAAGCCGAGTTTCACGATACTGGGCAGAGCCTCTTTTTCCGGCTTCACGAATTTCTTTTCCTTGACTGATTCAAAGAGAATGACTAGGATGCCTGCCAGGAAGAATCTGATTCCTGCGAACTGGATGATTGCCCATGTGTCGCTGCTTGCTATCGAGAATATTTCGTAACCTGTCTTGATTGACGGTGTGGCGCTTCCCCAGAGGAAACAGGACAGCATTGCCAGAAGGAATACCACCCATAGTTTAGTGAGTCTGTCATTGTTTTCCATGAAAATTTCCAACCCCTTTGTTATGCAAACAGAGGAGAGTATATGGCAAAGGGTGGAAAGCTTCAAGGCATGGATGATTTCGTAAAAACAGGTAAACTGTCTGGGATATCTTTCATATACAACAGATCCTGCTTGTACATTTGATTTTCACATCTGAAAAATATTTCTCTAAATGTTCTTGGTAAATGTCAATTTTAACTGTTACGAACCATGGATAATATGTTTTTTTGATTTTTGATTGTCGTTTTATGCTGTTTTTTCACTATTTTGATCAGTTTTGAAAAAAACATATTGCGGTATTTCCATCTGCAGTTAGCCTCGAAAGCAAAGAGGTAAACACGTGAAAAAAACAAAAGGAAAAGGACATCAGTTGTCATTGAAAGCTGATTTCAGAAGAAACAGCTGGTTATATTGGATGATAATTCCTATTGTCATTTACTATGTTGTATTCATGTATATCCCGATGTTCGGTCAGATAATTGCGTTTCAGGATTACCGACCTTCTCGTGGAATTCTTGGCAGCGACTGGGCAGGTCTGGAGAACTTTATTGATTTTTTCTCTTCTCCGTTTGCAACCAGAGTGATAAAGAACACTATTATCATTGCATTGAATGAAATAATATTCGGATTTCCAGCTCCGATCATTCTGGCTCTGCTTTTAAACGAACTTACATGTCAGACATACAAACGGACACTTCAGACAATTTCATATATCCCGCATTTCATATCTCTTGTAGTCATGTGCGGTATAATCATTGATTTTGTAAGCAGTGATGGTGTTATAACCACAATACTCAGTTATTTTGGATTTGAGGAGCAGAATCTGCTGGCTCAAAGCAAATATTTTGTCCCGATTTATGTGATATCTGGAATCTGGAAGGAAATAGGATGGGGCTCAATTATTTATCTTGCTTCCTTATCCGGTGTTGATCAGAATCTGTATGAAGCTGCTGCTATTGACGGGGCAGGCCGTTGGCAACGCCTGCTGCATGTCACACTGCCTGCTCTCATTCCGATAATCTCAATTCAGCTGATTATGAGAGTTGGTAACATAATGAGTGCAGGGGCAGAGAAAATAATTCTGCTGTATTCACCTGCAGTTTATGAATCAGCTGATACTATTGCAAGCTATGTATACAGAGCCGGTATCCAGGAACAGAGTTATTCACTGGCTGCTGCTGTAGGTATGTTCAATTCAGTGATAAACCTGTGTCTTGTTTTCTTTGCAAACTGGTTCAGCCGTAAATTCGTTGAGGAAAGTCTGTGGTGATAATATGAAAAAAACTAGAACGGATTATGTTATTAATTTTCTGATTGGAACGTTTCTTACAATCATATGCCTGCTTTTCCTTTATCCTATTGTGCATGTTCTTGCGGCCTCATTTTCTGATCCTATGCAGTTGATGAACCACAGGGGACTGCTCTTCAAACCTACCGGTTTTTCTCTTGATGGTTATGAAGCGGTAATGCAGAACAAAGGATTGTGGACAGGCTATGGCAATACAATATTCTATGTGCTTGCGGGCACTTTCGTGAATATGGTATTCACAATAGTTGCTGCATATGTGCTTTCAAGAAAGGGGTGGCGGCTGAAGAAACAGATAACTTTTTTCATCGTATTCACAATGTATTTTACAGGTGGAATTATTCCGAATTTCCTGCTTGTTAAAGGTCTTGGAATACTGAACAGCAGGCTTGCACTTATCCTGCCGAATGCTATAGCAACATGGAACCTTCTTGTATTGCGCACAGGTTTTGCTTCGGTTCCGGAATCACTTATTGAGGCTCCAAAAATAGATGGCGCAAATGAATGGCAGATCATGTGGAAAGTTGTTGTGCCTGTAAGTAAGGCAAGTATAGCTGTAATTCTTCTATTTTATGCAGTCGGACACTGGAACAGCTGGTTCAATGCCATGGTCTATCTGCCAAGTGCAAGGGATTTATATCCTCTCCAGCTGTATCTGAGAGAAATATTGATTTCAAATGCCGATGTTGCTGCGGGAGACAATACGATTAACTACATCGGAGAGCTGGTGAAGTATTGTGCGATTATTGTCTCAACTGTTCCTATCCTGTGTATCTATCCATTCGTACAGAAATATTTCGTCCAGGGTGTGATGATGGGATCTATAAAAGAATGATTATAATTAAAAAGGAGATAAATAAAATGAAGAAAACATTGACAATCATGTTGATTCTCGGTTTTGTTCTGTCACTGGCTTTTGCCGGGGGCAGTGCGGAAAGTTCCTCAAGTATTGAAATCGATGAGGATTTCGTAGTGACCTATCCTGTTGAGAATGATGGTTACACACTTGACATCTGGTGTCCGATTCAGGCTCCTGCAGCAAAATACATTACAAGTTATAATGAGCAGGAAGTATATAACCAGATTTCTGTCAATACCGGAATCTCTACAAATTACATGCATCCGGCTCTTGGACAGGAAGCGGAGCAGCTCGGCCTTCTGATTGCTGGCGGTGATCTGCCTGATATAATTCAGATCCGCAATCTGTACAGCGGCGGGGCTTCCAGCGGTGTTGAAGATGGAATATTCCTTGACCTTACAGATCTTGTGAAAACATACGCTCCTGATTATTATGCACTGATTACAAAAGATGATCTGACATACAAGCTTGCAACTGACAATGATGGAAGGATCGTTGCTTTCCATCTCCTAAAATCCACAGCGCCTGAGTTCAACAGAATGAATTTCATCTCTGCGGTTATTGACAAATATGGCATTGATGAAATGCCTGTAACGATTGATGACTATGAGGAAATATTCTCCAAGATGGCTGCAGACGGTCTTGCCGGCATTGCACTGCCTATGAACGGCAGACTGGACCAGTTCATGTGGCCATATGGTATCACAAATGATTTCTACATTAAGGAAGACGGTACAGTAGGGTATGGTCCGTATACTGAAAATTACAAAGATTATCTTGAGCTTATGCACTCCTGGTATGAAAAAGGATACATCTATAAAGATTTCATGAGCAATCTTTCCACAAACCAGAGAAGGGCTTTGTACTCCAATCTTCAAGTTGGAATGCTTTATGACTCTGTTGATCTTGCAAAGTCTCAGGCCGAGTCTGTTGGACTTGAGTCAATTCCTGCAAATTATCCCCGTCTTTATGAAGGACAGAAACTTCATTTCCAGACTGTAAATTTTGATACTCTTCCTGTGACTGTTGCAGATTCTACCATGGCTACGGTCGTTACTTCCGATTGTGAGCATCCGGAACTTGCTGTCCAGTATCTCAATTATTTCTATACTCAGGAAGGTGCTGATCTTTGTAACTGGGGAATTAAGGACAAAGCTTATACTGTAGATGAGAACGGAGAAAAGCATTTTACGGATTATATGCTCAATAATCCGGAAATCGCACTCGGTGATGTTCAGACCATGTTGAAAATCCATCTGACAGCAAAACTTTCAGAACCAGATGTGGTCTGCAATCCGAATGTCGTTTCCAATGAGGAAGCTCTTGAGTTGAGAATGCTGTATGCCGATGATCCGGATGTTGACAATTCTCAGGTTCTGCCTACATTTGATCTTTCTGCTGATGCTTCATATGACAGGTCCAAAATAATGAGAGATATTACGACATATATTGATGAAATGACAATCAAATTCATCACAGGTGTGACTCCGCTTGATGAATATGACGACTATATGGCTCAGCTTAAGCAGATGGGAATAGAAGATGCAATTCAGATAACACAGGAAGAATACATGAAATTCATGTCCAAACCAGGACTTGAGAGCCTTTGAAAGACAAGAGCGCCTTCGGGCGCTCCTTTTGAAAATGGAGATTGAAAATGACTGAGAACAGAAAAAAGATGCTGCTTGCTGCAGCTGATCCTCAATCACTTATACCTGAAACAGTAAAACCGCTTTTCAATTATTGGATCCGTGATACACACATAGCTCTGTGTTATGACGGGTATTATTATCTTACAGGAACGACAAGAGCAGAAGGAGAGGAAGCAGCATTCCGTTTCAATGACGGAATCCATCTGTGGAGAAGTGGAAATCTTAAAGACTGGGAAGATCTGGGACTTGTCTGGTCGTTTGAGAAAGACGGTACATGGGAAAACAAGTGGATGCGCTTTATGGGAGGAGGTAAGCCTTGCTCTGCAGATGATCCGGAAGGTCACCGAGCCCTTTATGCACCTGAGATTTACAGTATAAATGGTGACTTTTACATTACTGCAAGTATTAACTGGCCGAAACAGGATGAGAATGATCCTGCATCCTGTACTTTTCTTCTAAAAAGCATCAGCGGGAAGGCAGAGGGACCTTATACAGATTGTCATGGTGGTCCACTGACTTCACGTATTGATTCAACTCTTTTTCAGGATGATGATGGTGCCGTCTATTATATCTGGCAGGATGGAAACATAGCCAGAATGAAGGATGATATGACGGGCTTTGCTGAAGAACCCAGAAAAATAATACAGCAGCATTATGATCCAGAACCCTATTGTGAAGGGGTTTCCATATTCAAGCATGAAGGCCGTTATCATCTTCTTCTGGCAATATGGATGATGGATGAAGGACGAGCAGGATATTTCCCCGGTTGTAAGGAGAAGAAGCTTTCTTATGACTGTGTTGTTGCATCCTCTGATAATATCTATGGTCCGTATGGTGAAAGATATACTTCAATCACAGGAGGTGGACACAATACTTTTTTCCGCTCGAAAGAGGGAAAGATATATTCAACTATGTTCGGCAATCCTGTAAATGAAAGTTTTGCTCCTTTCTATGCACGTCCTGCAATTATGGAAATGGAGTATGTTGATGGACGGTTTTATCCGAAAAGGTGAAGAAATAAAACGGATACAGTAAAAATTATTAATACCATAGATTTCCGGTTTTGCCTGTGCAGAATAAGTGGAGACATCTCTCTTATGATCTGACAGCAGTGTACTGAGTATTTACGGCAGATCAAAGCTTGTTCTTTTTTTTTAGCAATTCCGGAGAATTATGCATTTCAAATGAATTCTGCCACATTCTTTAACATTGCTGCCGGCATTATTCATGTTATGGAATTCGGCTGGAAAATATCAGAAAAAATAGGAGAAAAAAATGAACGAAAAAGAATTTGTAATGAGTGCATTCCGCGGAGCAGTATATTTTCCATCAAGGGTATACAACGCATACCAGACATATGAATATTTCGATGCCTCGGAACTGGAGAGAGACTTCTCATATGCAGAGAAAGCAGGAATCACCGCCTTGAGGATTTTCACAAGCTATGAACAGTATCTGAAAGACAAGTCAGCTTTCTTCTCGAAATTCGACACACTGCTGGCCATAGCCGCAAAACACAGTATCCGCGTGATGCCTGTTCTGTTTGAGAACTGCGGCCGTGATTTCACGCCTGAGAATGCAATGGACAGGGACCCTGATACAGCGGTGTGCGTGAAGTCTCCTGCCCTGAAGACCATACAGGATCCTTCACTGTGGACAGAATGCCTGCAGTACACACAGGACTTCATGACTCATTATGCAGATGATGAGAGACTTGTAGCCATAGAAATCATGAATGAACCTGATTACAAAATCGGAGATGTTGACTTTGCCATTGCCATGCTTAGGAAAGCTCACGAATACAGAAAGAGTGTTCCCCTGACAATAGGATGCATAACACTGCAGCAGTGTCTGTACTATGGTGATCTCATTGATGTCTATCAGTTCCATGACAATTTCCCATCTGAGATTGAGTCTTTCAAAAAAGAACTTGAATTCGCATCGCAGGTGAAGAGAGTGACAGGAAAACCTGTATGGCTGTCAGAATGGCAGAGACTGAGGAAAAGCGGTCCGGGCTGGGATAAGGCGGAAATACCTCAGGAGGAGAAAACTCCGGATCTGGCATCTCTCGCACCTCTTGTATATGCAAGCGGTCTGGGATCATTCTTCTGGTGTCTTATGGTGAAGCCGGCATACCTGTCCACACAGAGACCGAACGGCACATACAATGGCTTGTTCTATGAAGACGGAAGTGTCTGCAGCGCTGCGGATTACAAAGCCATAAGCGGCAATGATGACATAAAGGAAAAGAAAGGACTGCCGGAATGGTATGTCAGATCGAAAGAAACGAAGGAGAAAAAAAGAAAATGAAAGACAGCTACCCCCGTCCGCAGTTTGAAAGAAACTCATTCATGAATCTGAACGGCTGGTGGACATGCCACATAAGCCGCAAGGCAATGTGTTACAGAAACAGTGACATAGACGAGGAAAGAGTCTCTTCAAAAGGCTTTGAGACCAGAATACTTGTACCGTTTGCCCCGGAGACACCGGCATCCGGCATGAATGTGCAGGACATCATAGACTGCATATATTACCACAGGACCATCCAGTGTGAGTGCCTTGATGAAGAGAAGAGAGCCATACTCAATTTCGGAGCGGTCTTCTATCATTGCGAGGTTTACATAGACGGCATTCAGGCAGGCTTTCATGACGGCGGTAGCTCTTCATTCAGCATTGATATCACAGCCTTTGTCAAAGACGGAGAGGAGCATGATCTGGTTGTGAAGGCGACAAGCAATCTGCAGGATGGCAGCATACCATCAGGCAAGCAGTCAAGCTACATGACAAGCTATGCCTGCTTCTATCACCGTACAACAGGAATCTGGCAGACGGTATGGATCGAAATTGTCAACCGCTGTGCGCTTGAGAATGTCAGGACCGTATGGAATGCAGGAAGTGAAGAGCTGTACTTCACCCCGTCTTTCAGATCACTGAGAAAAGGACTGATGCTTGAGAGTGAGGTCATATCGCCCGAAGGAGATGTGTTCACATCCTGCGTTCCGGCATCGCAGAATGGAACATATCATATCAGAATCAGCAAGCCGGATCTGTGGGAACCTGATCATCCTGCACTATATACCATAAAGTACCGTGTCAAAGACGGAGAAAAGGTGATAGATGAAGTTTCCTCATATACAGGCCTGAGAGATATCCGTGTTGAAGGCAATATGATATACCTGAACGGGAAGAAACTGTATCAGAGACTTGTGCTGGATCAGGGATTCTATCCTGAAAGCAACTGGACAAGTCCGTCGGATGAAGCACTTGAGAATGATATCAGGCTGAGTATGGCAGCTGGCTTCAACGGTGCAAGGCTGCATCAGAAAGTATTTGAGGAAAGGTTCTTCTATCATGCCGACAGGCTTGGCTATCTTGTATGGGCGGAAAGTCCGTCCTGGGGACTGGACTACAATAATGAAGGACTTGCACACAGGAATTTCCTTTCCGAATGGGCAGAGATCGTTGTGCGGGATTTGAACCATCCCTCGATAATCGCATGGACACCTCTTAATGAGACCTTCTATTTCAAAAATCCACTTGCACACAGAAGGCTTCACAAGAATGCGTATGAGATCTGCAGGATGCTGGATCCGTCCCGTCCGGTGAATGATGCAAGCGGCTACATACATTACATGACGGATCTGTGGACTGTGCATACATATGTACAGGATCCTGATAAACTGGCACAGCAGCTTGAGCTGAAGGACGGAATGCCGTTCCGCAATTATCCCCAGTATGAGTCAGAGTACAGCGGACAGCCTTATCTTGTTGATGAATACGGCGGTATCAAGTGGGATCCCGAGACCCAGGGTGACAAGACCCTCTCCAAATCCCAGAACCTCACATCCTGGGGATATGGAGATGCTGTGCACAGTGAGGAAGAATTCTTCACAAGGCTTGAGAAGCTTACTGATGTCATTCTTTCGATGGATCATATCTGCGGATACTGTTATACACAGCTTACTGATGTCGAACAGGAGAAGAACGGTGTGTATTTCTATGACAGATCGTCCAAGTTCGACACTTCCAGATTCAGACGGATATTCTCCAGAAAACCGGATGGTTATGACATCTGATTTATAAAGGATAGTCCTGTTCACTGTAATATGCGGGATTATCCTTTTCTGAACTGCAATCTGTACTGTCCCATGGTGATGCCTTCATGTTGTTTGAATTTTCTCATGTAATTGGCGGCATCACTGTATCCTGCATTATGTATGATATCATTGATTGCATCATCTGTATTTCTTAGTTGTTCTTTTACATATGCATAACGCAGTTCGGTGACATAGTTTTTGAATGTTGTGTTTGTCTCATCTTTGAAAATTCGCCCGATATATGAAAATGAAAGAGAGAAAAGAGAAGATAAAAGATCTAGGGACAGCTCCTTGTCGCGGTAGTGTTCCTGTACATAACTTATTATGTCATGCCGGTTTTTTATAATTTCCTCTTCCATTTTCCGGCTTTGTATCTGTGATAGTTTTATAATTAAATTTGTCAGTTCCTGTTCAAGCCATGCAGTGTCAGGGTAGGAGAGAAGTTTTGTCATGAGATCATCATCCCATTCGCCTTCTATTTCCATTGAAAGCCGAACAATATGATTGACAAGATCATAGCATATTCCTTTCTGGATGACAGGTGATTTGCAGTCATTGATCTGTGAAAAAATATTTGTAAGAGCGGAGAGTGCTGCATCAGTGGATGTGTTCATGACAGCCTGAGTTATTATTGACTCTTCCTGTTCAGGATATCTGAAACCGGCTTTAGCCGAAACATCCTTTACAAACAATTCAATACCGCTTTTTTCCAGATGGCTGTGTTCCTGCATATATACTGATTCAATATATGAATCATCAATTTTGAATGGAGAATCATATGTGCTTCCACCATAAATGAAAATTTCTTTCATTTCATTTCCAATTTGCCGCATGAGCCATTGTGAGAGCAAGTTTCGGTCTTTTGATTTGTCATGATTCAGAATGATGACAAGTGTATTATGTCTTCCCCTCTGGCATGTATATGCATCAGTATCTTCTGATCCTCTTTCAATTTCAGTTTGAATCCTTCCGACTTCTTCTTCTGTCATTGAGTATTCCAGAGGAAGCGTGAAAACTGTAAAAAGAGGGTAGGAGAAATAAAGGTTTGCACATTTCAGGTTGTAGTCGAGACTTGATTTGTCGTTGTCCTTGATTGAACCGTCAACCAGTTTATGAAGTACAATTTCCATTATCAGCAGATTTTTGTGTTCAAGTTCATTTGATATGTTTTCATTCTTCTGTTTTTCCCTGAAAAGCGTAAGATAGTATCTTTTTGCAATGATCAGTGACATGAGAGCGGAAAAAAGGAGAAGTGCAACAGAAAGAAATGTGAGAATGCCCAGACTTGTTCTGCTTTCAGAAAAGAACTCTTCACTTTCACTTATGATGAGATATGAGAACCCAGTACGGATATTGCGGTTTTTCATGACCGAGAGTCTGCTGCCTGCTGTTGATATTTCAGAGTATCCTACAGGCAAAAAGGCAAGCTGCTGGATTGTTTCATCCAGATTGCCGTCACCTATGTTTTCTTTTGTGTAGATGGGATCAAAATAGATATTCATTATATACATCTGGCTGTTTTTGCCGGGAAAGTATTCTGTATACAGATTGTCAAAATAATCAGATTTTATCAGAAAACACAGGCTTCCTTTTATCTCTCCCCCGGAAAGAGGTAAGGGAAAAAGGACTGCCGTGGAGTATATCTCATCTCCGTTTACACTCCGTATGGGAAGGTAATACGTTGACAGGACATTGTTAAGTCTTGAGTAAAGACCTGATACAGAAAGAGAAACATCATAGTATTCAGAATTTTCGAATTCCGTATAAGTCATTTTCTGATCTTTGACATAAATATTGTTTTTTCCTCTGGGGTAGTACAGAATCAATACATCATCACCAAGTTCTTCACTGTATCGCCAAAGCATTTGTGTGAATTGATCATCATCTTTTTCATCCGGCAGAATATCATCTCGTGACATGCTGATCGCAATATCCTGCAGAGAAGAATAAAAGAGATCAACTTCCTGCGTGAACTGGTTAAAGCGGCTCAGATTAAGAGAAACAGTATTTTCAAGCTGTGTTGAGTACTGGCTGTAGAAAAAGAATGTGGAGAAAATAATGATTGGAACGGAAAATACAAGTAAGTATTTTATGAAAGTTCCTTTGTAATCATTTATTTTTGCAGACATCTTTGTTTCTCCCATTGAAAAAATTTTAAGCTTCATTACTTTGAGGAGCAAGTTTAAATTGTAAGTCAGCTGAAAATTTTCCAATTTCTTTTTATGACTGTGCTATTATTTTTAAGTCGGCAAATTCAGTTTATTAAGAGCTGCTGAGCTGGTTATTTATATTGATGAATAACATAAGGAATGAATCTTTGTTTTTCCATTTATATATTTAGTAAAATGACTTTTAAGTCCAGAAAAATCACTTACTGAATGATTTTTTCGAACTTAAAAATCATTTCAGTGTATTTTTCCAGATTAAAATCTGATGAAATTAACGGCAGAAAGAAAACAGCTTCCGGACCGGAAGCTGCCATTATCTTAAGCGTTTTTTCTGTTTTCCTTTTCAAGCTCGTCATCAAGCCTCTCTCTTGCGACCGAGAGCATAAGTTTTATTCTGTTCTCCTGGTTTACTCTTGCCTGGGAAGGGTCATAGTCGATCGGAACGATATTGCTTTCAGGATATCTTTCCTTCAGCGGTCTTATCATGCCTTTTGCACATATGTGGTTGGGCAGACATCCGAAAGGCTGTGTCGTTATGATATTCGAGTAGCCTTTCTTTATAAGCTCGACCATTTCCGCAGTCAGAAGCCATCCTTCGCCCATCTTGCAGCCCGTATTGATGATCTCTTCTGCATACTGGCTCAGCTCCTTGATGGTTGCAGGTGGAACGAATTCCTTGTGGCGTGTGATTGCTTTCTCAATGAGGTGTTCATAGTGTGCCATGAATGGCATGCCGAAATGCTTCATGAAGAACGCATACTTCTTTGCCCGTCCGTAGTACTCTGCGTCCTTTATTCCGTTTGAGAAACCATAGAGGACGAAACCGATGAGGGCAGGGAGCATGACCTCGCAGCCTTCGCTTTCAAGGAACTCTTCAAGATTGTTGTTGCCAAGCGGGGCATACTTGAGGTAAATCTCGCCGACAACGCCGACTTTGACCTTTTTCCTGCTTCTGTCAACCTTGATTGCAGCGAAATCATCAGAGATCTGGTTGACATTCTTCTTCATGTAGTGTCCCAGGTATCCCTTGTTGTTCTTATAGCACTGCCCGAGATATTCAGTCCATTTCTCCACAAGCCTGTCAGTGTCTCCTTTGTTGACTTCATACGGTCTGACCTGATGTGACAGCAGCATGAGCATGTCGCCATAGATGAGACCGGAGAGAACCTGAAGAAGCATCTGCGGTTTTATCTCAAAGCCCGGGTTCTTGTTCATTCCCTGGAGGTTGAGCGAGATTACAGGGATCTGAGGATATCCTGCTCTTTCCAGAGCCTTTATCAGGAGGAAATAATAGTTGCTTGCCCTGCAGCCGCCGCCAGTCTGGCTGATGACCAGGGCGCATTTGTCCGGGTCGCATATTCCCCTGTGGATGGCGTCAATCATCTGTCCGATCACAAGAAGGGCGGGGTAGCACATGTCGTTGTGAACATAGCGCAGTCCTTCTTCAATGACTGTGTGAGAAGAGTTCTCCAGCAGGATGACCTTGTAGCCGTAAAGCTGGAAGGGCTGCTTCATGATATTGAAATGTATGGGAGACATGTTGGGAATAAGGATGGTGTAGTCCTTCTTCATCTCCTTAGTGAATGGTACGCTAGGCATCTGACTTCTTCTCCTCAAGTGCGGCAAAGAGGCTTCTGAGCCTGATCTTCACTGCACCCACGTTCGTGATTTCATCAATCTTCACCATTGTATATATCTTGTCCTTTTCCCTGAGGATCTCCCTGACTTCATCACTTGTGACCGCATCAAGACCGCAGCCGAAGGAAATGAACTGGACAAGGTCCATATCATCTCGTTCTCTCACGTAATAAGCTGCATCGTAAAGACGGGCATGATAGGTCCACTGGTTGAGGACTCTCACATCGTGCTTCTTCTCCTTGTAGCTGATGCTGTCTTCGCTGATGACATAGGCATCAAGGGAGAGGATGAGGCGGTCGATTCCGTGATTGATCTCATTGTCCACATGATACGGCCTTCCGCACAGGACGATGACTCTCTTGCCGTCCCTGTGTGCCCTCTCCACGATTTCCTCGCCTCTCTTCACGACTTTCCTGTGGTATGCTTCCAGTTCGTCAAAGGCACAGCGTATGGCTTTGACGACCTCTCTCTTCGGTATTGAGAAGGTTTCGCTTATGCGCTTTGCAAGATGCTTCTCATTCTCAAGACTGAGGTAGGGATAGTAAAGCTTTTTCCCTCTCATGTCCATGTTGGAATGGACAACCTCCGCGTAATAAGCGACGACAGGACAGTTGAAATGGTTCGTGCCTTTCTCCTCATCCACATTGTAGCTTGAACACGGGATGAAGATCGCATCCACTCCCTTGTCCAGAAGGTTCTCTATGTGGCCGTGCATCAGCTTTGCGGGGAAACACACCGTGTCGGAGGGAATGCTTGCCTGTCCTTTTACGTAAAGCTCCCTGTTTGACTTGTCGGAAACGACGACATCCCAGCCGAGCTTTGTGAAAAGGGTGTGCCAGAATGGCAGAAGCTCCCACATTCCGAGCGCCATGGGAAGACCGATCGTCCCGCGCTTTGCACCCGGATTTCTTGCTGCGGCATACTCATCAAACAGTTCCTGCTTGTATGCATATATGTCTCTTTCCTCTGCGTCCACGACCTTTGTCTTCGTGACGGGCTTTTCGCAGCGGTTGCCGCTGACAAGCCTTCTGCCTCCAGCAAAGGTGTTTATTGTCAGGAGACAGTGGTTGGTGCATCCCTGGCACTTGACGCTTTTCACATCATGGGTGAGTTCATCGATCTCTCCTTCAGTGAGGATGGTGGATTCATTCTTTCCCTCACTCTCGCTGTGTCTCTTCGCATAAAGTGCGGCGCCGAAGGCACCCATCAGTCCTGCGATGTTGGGTCTTATGACATCAGCCTTGATTTCCTTCTCGAAAGCCCTGAGCACGGCATCGTTGAGGAAGGTGCCGCCCTGAACGACAATGTGGCGTCCCAGGGACTCTGCGCTGCTTGCCCTTATGACCTTGTAGATCGCATTCTTCACGACTGAAATGGCAAGTCCTGCGGAAATGTCGCTCAGCAGGGCCCCATCCTTCTGGGCCTGCTTGACCGATGAATTCATGAAAACGGTGCAGCGCGAGCCGAGATCGACAGGGTGCTGTGACTTGATGGCTTCATTTGCGAAGTCGCTTACCGATTTGCCAAGTGCGACAGCAAAAGTCTGCAGGAACGAACCGCAGCCGGAGGAACATGCCTCATTGAGGAAGATGTCATCAATGTTGCCGTCCCTTATCTTGAAACATTTCATATCCTGTCCGCCGATGTCGATGATGAAATCGACTTCAGGGAGGAAGAAACGGGCACCTATGAAATGGGCCTGTGTTTCTACCAGAGAACAGTCAAGACGGAAAGCCGCCTTCATGAGATCCTCACCGTAACCGGTGGAAGCTGCTCCTGCAAGCTTTATGTAAGGAAAATTCTCATAGAAAGATGTCAGGAATGATTTTACCGCCTGTACGGGATTTCCGTTGTTCGGGCTGTACCTCGATACGAGCAGTTCTCCGTTCTCCGATATGATGCACATCTTGATGGTGGTTGAGCCTGAGTCTATGCCGAGGTAGCCTTTGCCGACATAGGATGCCGGATCGATTGACTTGACGCAGTCCCTGTCATGGCGTTCCTTGAAAGCCCTGTAGTCATCATCATCCTTGAAAAGGGGATCGAACTGGACGTATTTGCCTTCTCCTGAATAGGATTCGATCCTGTCAATGCATTCCTGCACTGTGAGAAGATCATAGTTCTTTGTCAGTGCGGTTCCGAGTGCGACGTAATAAAGGGAGTTCTCTGGACAGATTCCCGTTGTGTGCAGCGCCTCATCGAACTTCTTCCTCAGAGTCGGGATGAATGTGAGCGGTCCGCCGAGGTAGACAACTTTTCCACTGATCCTGCGCCCCTGTGCGAGACCTGCGATCGTCTGGTTAACGACTGCCTCGAGGATAGAGGCAGCGATGTCCTCAACCTTTGCTCCCTGGTTTATGAGAGGCTGGACATCCGTCTTTGCGAATACGCCGCAGCGGCTTGCGATAGTATAGGTCTGAGTCGCCTTGCCTGCATAATACTCGATATCATCACGTCCGATGCCGAGCAGTGTCGCCATCTGGTCGATGAACGCACCGGTTCCGCCGGCACAGCTGCCGTTCATTCTCACTTCAAGACCATTTGTCAGGAAAAGTATTTTCGCATCCTCCCCGCCGAGCTCTATGATGGCGTCGGTATCAGGGATGTAATGCTTTGCCGCATTGCGTGTCGCATATACTTCCTGCACAAATGGAATGTGACAGTCTGTGGCAAGTCCCATGCCCGCAGAGCCGGAAATGGCTATGCTTACTTTATCATCCCCCGTGATCGGAAGGATCCTTTCCAGCATTTCCTTTGTCTTATCGATGATTTCAGATAAATGTCTTTCATATACCGAGAAGACAATATTCCCGGTTTCATCAAGGACTACAACTTTTATAGTTGTAGATCCGATATCTATACCCACTCGATACATACACAAGATAAAATAATCAAAAAGGGCTTGGCAGGGAAAGCCCCTATTGAAAAATGTGTCAAAAATGTTTTTGAAAAGTCAAAAATATATTATTTACAAATGCTGTATTTTTGATCCAGTCCACCCCTACACAGACTCCATCTTCTTTAAGGTGGAGAAAGCAGGGAAATAATGCATTTTCGATTGTAAATATTTCTTTTTTATGCTAGTATTTAGACATGAAGATAATGGTGTCGAGAGAGGTCAGGATTGTGGATGCATTCAAGGTATTTACTGATACCATTGCAATATATCAGAACGCTGTCTCTTTTCTCATCGATGTTGTGAATGAACATTATGCCAATGTCTGTGGTCTTCCCTCCCAGAAAGCCATGACATTTATAGAAAGACTTATACATTCCACATCAACAAGAGAAGCACTCTATCCATCTTTCGATATCCGCTTTCATAAGCTTCCTTCTTACCTCAGACGCTCTGCAATCTTTGATGCACTTTCTGCCATCACACTTTACAGAAAGAACCTTGCAGACTGGGAAGCCTCAGACAAACTTAAAAAGAAGCCTTTCCTTAAGAGGAAGAGAAATGTCATGCCGGCCTTCTACAGGGGCAATATGTTCATACTCGATAAAAAGGATGGAGTGTACATGACAAGGCTGAAACTCTTCAGTGATGGTGACTGGAAGTGGCATGTGTTCAATCTGTCACAGGCAGATGTCAGGAACATCAGTAAAAGCTTCAGTCTTGCTGATGCAAAGTGTCCTGTACTGAAGAAGCACGGCCATCGCTTTACTCTCTCCTTTGCCTTTGAGACGGAGGCAGAGCTTCCAAAGAAGGAGAATAAGGAATATTCAGTATGTGCTGTGGACATCGGCATCAACAATGCTGCAGTCTGCTCAATCATGAAGGAGGACGGTACTGTCACTGCAAGAAGGTTCATAACTTTCACAGGAGAAGAAGACCGTTTCAACCGGATAATGAATGAGAGAAAGAAGGCGCATTCCTTATCAAAGTGCAGAACACACAGACTGGACAGGTTCCTGAAGAACCATAATGAAAACCTTGCAAAGAAGACAGCCTCAGAAATTGCCAGATTCGCGGCTTCTGAAGGAGCATCTGTCATTGTTATGGAGAATCTCAACGTTAAAGGAAAGGTGAAAGGTTCAAAGAAGGAGAGGTTACATCTGTGGCGAAAGCGTGACATCATTTCCCGTGTGGAGGCTCTTGCTCACAGAAAAGGCATGAGATTCTCGACAGTATATGCCTGTGGAACATCAAAGTATGCATTTGATGGCTCGGGTCAGGTAAAGAGAGATAAGGACAACTACTCTTTGTGCACATTCAGTAATGGTAAAAGGTACAACACCGACTTGTCGGCGTCGTACAACATAGGAGCAAGGTTTTTCATAAGGGAAACCTTGAAAGCGTGTCCGGAGACGGAGGCGTCGGAGGCAAAGGCAAAAGTTCCTGGCTTATCCGCACGGGCCACATGCATCCTGTCCACCTATATCAGTCTTCTTGCGGTGAGGGCTTCGGCTTGAACTGAGAGAAGACCATGCGGTGGAAGGGAAGTCCCCGCTCTCTAAAGGAGCAGGCACGGCAAGAGCTGTGTAGCGGGAAGCACCATCTTCTACAAAGTGGTGAGGTTCACCTAATTCGTTCTGTTTTCCCAATATAGCAAAACATTGCTATACGTTTTCACCTGCCCTGTCACCATAGTTCCACACACCTGTCTCCTCACCCCTCGCGTTGTACGAATAGATCTTCGTGTTTTTCAGAGCGCCGGCGATGAAACTCTCCATTGCCAGCGATTCATAATGCTTCCTCATCTCCTCCTTGTCAGGATTGGTGATGGGATGTTTCGGGGAGAATATGACACAGCAGTCCTCATAGGGAAGGATGGATGTTGCGTATGTACCGATCTTCTTTGCTATGTTTATGATCTCCTGCTTGTCGAAGGCCACGAGAGGACGGAGCACAAGGTAGTCCGACATGCTGTCCGTGAAGCTCATTGCCGCAAGAGTCTGTGAGGCAACCTGGCTCAGCGCCTCTCCCGTTACGATGCAGGTCATCTGCTCGTTTGACACAACCTGGCCTGCAGTCTTCATCATGCTTGCCCTGAACATGAGAGTGGTGGCATCTTCCGCCGCCTTTTCCTTTATGTTGAGCTGTGCATCGGTGAAAGGCACGACAAAAAGCCGCGTGCCGTTGAGGTAGGGGGCAATCTGTCCGGCAAGAGCCTTCACTTTCTCAAGGGCTTCGTCGCTTGTGTAGGGGTATGCATGGAAATAGAGACAGTCCATCTTGAGACCGCGTTTTGCCATCTCATAGCCTGCAACAGGACTGTCTATGCCGCCCGAAAGGAGCAGGAGACCGCGTCCTGCCGTACCTACAGGAAGTCCGTTCACACCCTCCGCATCACTTGTGTACAGAAATGCCTGCTGCCTGATCTCGCAATGAAGGACCACATCCGGATTCTTCAGATTGACGGTAAGATGTCCGGCAACTTCATGTATGACCTCGGCAAGAATGCAGGTGAGATCATAGCTGTGCACGGGAAAGCTTTTATCTTCCCTTTTTGTGATGACCTTGAACGTCTTTGCTTCGGAAAGGTCCATTGATGAGATCATCTGGCGTGCCTTTTCCTTTATCACATCGACTTTCTTCTCGCACATCAGCGCAGGGGCGTATCCCACGATGCCGAATGTGGTGGAAAGAGCCGCTTCGATTCTTTCCTTCGGGCATGATTCCTCAACGAAAAGAAAGAGGCGTCCCTTCTGCCGCTCAGTCGTGGAGTGATATGGGCGGAGTTTGTCCTTTATGTTGTTCTTGAGCCTTTTTTCGAAAAGTCCCCTGTTGAGGCCTTTCAGTGATATTTCACCTTCTTTTATCAGATAAAGCTGTTTTGCCATTTTTATAATTCCTTCAGTGCCTGGATCAGTCCTCTCACTTCCTCTTCTGTATTGTCGCATGAGAATGATACACGTATTGCTCCTCCCGCATAAGGTGCAAGACCGGCTGCGCGGAAGACCGCCTCGGCCTTGCCGCGTGCATTGTTGGAGCAGGCGGAACCTGATGAGACAAGGTAACCTTTGTCCTGCATCATCCTGATCGCCACTTCGCTTGGAAGCGGGGATGAGAGTGAGAGTATGTAGTCGCTCGTGTCATGATCAGGGGAGAGTATCTTCATCTTCGAGTCCGCAAGAGCCAGTCTCATCATGGTGTTGAAGCCGTGTATTTTTTTCTCATCCCATATCTTAAGGCTCTCAACTGCCTTTGCGAAAGCGGCAATCGCGGGAAGATTCTCCGTACCGCCCCTGATTCCGCCTTCCTGTCCTCCTGCATGGCTGAGAACCTGTATCTGTCCTTTCTTCAGGTACAGAAGACCTGCACCGCGCGGTCCGTTTATCTTGTGCGCGGAGAAGGATGCGCCGTCCACATCCAGATCAGACAGGGAGAAACCTGTTTTTCCGAGTGCCTGCACGCAGTCGGAGAAGAAGAAAATGCTCCTTCCGTATTCCTTTTCCTTTTCCCTTACGACCTTCACAAGCGATTTTATGTCCTGTATTGTACCCAGCACGTTGTTCACTGCCATGACCGCGACAAGTCTTGTGTCAGGTGTGATCCTTGCTTCCAGCTCATCGGGGGAAACGAAACCGCCTTTTGCGCCAAGGTAATTCACCTTCCAGCCCTTTTCCCTGAGAAGACCTTCAAATGAGGAAACGGCCTCATGCTCTATTGACGAGAATATGACTTCGCCGCTCCGCTTCGCCCACAGCAGCGATGAGAGAACTATGCTTATGGATTCGCTGGCACCGCTCGTGAAGAACAGTGTTGATGGTTTTACTCCAAGATAGTCTGCAATTTTTTCCCTTGAGGACGTCAGTATGGCCTTGCTCTGTCTTCCTTCGCTGTAGAGTGCGGAAGGGTTTGCCATATGGTTCTGGGAAATATTCACATATTCATCAAGAGCTTCCCTGCAGATTTTCGTGGTTGCGGCATTGTCGAAATAGTGGAATTCGTTCATTACCTGCCTATTCTGCCGCAGATCATGACTCATATGCAAGTATCATGGCAATGTCGGGTGCCGCATTGAAAGACTGCAGTTTCATTGTCTGTTAATTTGAAAAAAATCTCCGCTCCTCTGTTAAAAACTTTTCATATTTCATACAATTCCGGCTATGGGTGCAGATTTCACGGTAACACTGCTTAACGGCAGAAAGACAGATGTATATTTCCTTTCGACAATAAAAGAACTTTCCGCAAAGCTTTCAGCTTACGGAAGAAGGGTGCTGTGGGTTTTCGACAGCAACAGTGCGGCGCTTTTCACGAACCTGCCGGCAAACAGCGTGATCCTACCAAGCGGAGAGAAGAACAAGACCTTCTCCTCGATCGAGAAGATAATCTCGGCGGCTCTTGATGCGCATCTTTCACGTGACAGCGTGTTCATCGGCTTCGGCGGCGGGGTGGTGTGCGACATGACGGCGTTCGCGGCTTCGGTGTTCATGCGGGGCTGTTCGCTCATCCTTGTGCCGACAACTCTCCTGTGCATGGTCGACGCATCCATCGGAGGAAAGAGCGCGATTGATTTCAAGGGAGGAAAGAACCTGATCGGAACCTTCTATCCGGCAAAGGACGTGCTGATATCAAGCGCATGCCTGAGAACCCTTCCGCAGCAGGAGTTCATCAGCGGAATGGGGGAGGTCATAAAGCATGCTTTCCTCACGGAGGACGATGCTCTTTACGATTTTCTCGTGAAGAACAGGAACGCGATACTCAAGAAGGACAGGGAAACAGTGTCTGAAATGGTCAATATGTCGCTGAGGGTCAAGGCTTCCTACATCGAAAGGGATCCTGAGGAAAAGCTCGGCATCAGGCAGGCTCTCAATCTCGGGCACACCTTTGCCCATGCGCTGGAGACAACAGCCAATTTCTCAATCAAGCACGGCATTGCCGTCGCATGGGGACTTTCCCGTGCGGCATACTGCGGCGCCGAACTCGGGATCACAAGCCGTGAGCTGCAGGAGAAGATAGACAGTCTTCTCTCCCTCTATTCCTATGATATCCCATACAGGATCGGACGCGGAGAGTGGCTTGACTTCTATTCTTCTGTCGGAAAGGACAAGAAGAGACTTCAGGGCGGTGTGAAGTTCGTTCTGCTTGAGGCCCAGGGCAGGCCTGTACTCAGGGAGCTTGAACAGAACCTCGTGAAAAGCGCGGTCATTTCAGCTCCTTCAAGAATTTCATGAAAAAAGGTTCACGGAAATTTCACATTATCTTCCTCAAATCTTCTTGAATGCTTTCTATATTGAAGTCGGAAAACGAAAGGCGGAAGCCTGAAATGAAATGAGCAAAAGAAGCTGGCTGTCAGCGGGATGTGCCAATACAGATAAAAGGAGGGCACACGGAAAATGCTGAGGCAGGCTTCTTTTCCAGTCTAATACGCTGGGCAATGGAAAATTGAAATGATCTCACGGCTCTTCTGAGTGTGAATTCCATTCCGCTCAATTGTCTATTTCATCCATTTAGGTTAATCTTCACTACCATGAGAGTTGGAATTTACGGACTTGGCAGATTCGGTTCTTTCTGGGCTGATACGGTCAGGCGCAACACACGTGATGACATTGAGGTCGTGGCATCTTCCCGGCATCCTCATGCGGTGCCTGAAGGTGTCGTTTTCCTCTGTGAGGATGAGCTTTTCGCAACATGCGACGTTCTTTTCTTCTGTGTTGCCATCTCATCTTTTGAAAGTGTTCTCAAAAACATGAACGGCAGGATAAAGAAGGGGGCAGTGGTGTTCGACACCTGTTCTGTGAAAACCTATCCTGCACAGTGGATGAAGGAATACCTCGGGGATGATTACACTCTCATCGCTAGTCATCCGATGTTCGGACCGGACAGCGCGAAGAGTGGGCTTAAAGGTCTTCCCATCGTGCTCTGTCCTCTGAATGCCGATGAGAAGATTGTCCAGTGTTTTACCGATGAGTTCGCATCCTGGGGACTCAAGGTCCTGAGAATGACACCTCTCGTTCATGACAAGGAGTCGGCATACTCACAGGGGGTGACACACTTTGTCGGACGTACGCTGAGGGAAATGGGCCTCCGTGACACCGAGATCGCAACCAGCGGCTACAAGGCCCTCATGACCATTGTGGACCAGACCTGCAATGATCCCCTGCAGCTTTTCTATGATCTCCAGCGTTTCAATCCGTATGCGAAGGAAATGAGGCTGTCGCTTCAGTATGCTACGGAAAAGATTCTCAACAAGCTGAGGGAAAGCGAGGAAGGCTGATATGCTTTTCTTTTTCATTTGATTAATATATATTTCCACTGCTTATGAATATCTGCGTATATACTCTCGGATGCCGCCTCAATCAGTGCGAAAGCGAGGCTATCGCATCCTCATTCGTCAGCGAGGGGTTCTCAGTTGTGGATGAGAACTCAGGTGCTGATCTTTATATCGTCAATACATGTACCGTGACCGGAAAGGCCGAGCAGAAGGCGAGGCGCATGATACGTCTTTTCGCAGCAAGGGACAGCTATGTAGTCGTCACCGGCTGCTATGCCCAGATGGCACAGGAAGAGCTTGAAAAACTGTCTGACAGGGTTCTTGTTGTTCCCCTTGTCAAAAAGGCCGCACTGCTGCAGCTTGCAAAACATATAAACAGCGCCTTTGCCGGCGGCATGGACCTGGGCGAGGCCCTTTCCTCATTTACCGAGGTGGATGCCGGTGTATTTGATTATGAGGCATCTTCCTTCTCGTATCATTCAAGGGCCTACCTCAAGGTCCAGGACGGCTGTGACAATGAGTGCGGCTACTGCCGTGTTCATGTTGCAAGAGGGAAATCCGTAAGCCTGGACAGGAATCTCGTCATTGAAAGAGCTCTTGAGCTTGAGGAAAGGGGATTCAATGAAATAGTCCTCACCGGTGTGAATCTCACGATGTACGATCATGAAGGGGATGGACTCGGCGGCATGATGCTTGCCCTGATTCCCCGTCTCAGGGATACGACGAGACTGCGCCTTTCATCCATGGAGCCTGACCATATAGATGAGGCTCTCATCGAGGCATGTTCAAGTCATAAGGTGCATCCCCATTTCCACATACCGCTTCAGAGTGCAAGCGACAAGGTGCTCAGGCGAAGCAGCAGGAAGTATTCAAGAAGCCATCTGGAATGGGTCCTCTCCCAGCTCCGTCGTGTCAAGGATGATCCTTTCATCGCCTGTGATGTTATTGCAGGGCTGCCTGCCGAGGGGGAGGCTGAATTCCGTGAGACTTATGAATTCCTGAAGGACAACCGTTTTGCCGCAATGCATGTGTTTCCGTTCTCGCCGCGTCCCGACACGCCGCTGTGGGGAGCAAGGGACAGGGCCGAGGAGAGAGTGAGGGATGAAAGGGCTAAACTGCTGAGGGAGCTTTCAGGACAGCTGAGCGATGAATACACCGCGCGGCAGAAAGGCCGCACTCTGGAAGTCCTGCTTGAGACAAGGAAGGATGGCTTGTGGTACGGCACCACCGGAAACTATCTGAAAGTGAAGGTGAAGAATGCTCCGGCTTTCTCAACGCGCGGCCAGATACTTTCCGGCAGACTCGAAAAGCCGGGCTTACTGGTGCTTGACTGATTTCGGTTTCAGTATGATTTCGGGATCACGGTTCATCACACGGGTGTTTGCGGGAATGTCGCTCTTTATCCAGCATGATGATCCTATTGTCGAGTTTTCCCCTATTGTTATATCGCCCAGTATTGTGGCATTTGCATAGATCGTGACATTGTCTTCTATTGTGGGATGCCTCTTGGCATCCTTCAGAAGCTCGCCGCATGCATTGCGGGGAAATGAAAGCGCACCGAGTGTCACACCCTGATACAGCTTCACGTTGTTTCCGATGACACAGGTCTGTCCTATGACTACACCTGTTCCATGGTCGATGAAGAAACGGCGTCCGATTCTGGCGCCCGGATGGATGTCTATTCCGCACAGCGTGTGTATGTATTCATTCATCATCCTGGGAATGAGAGGTATGCCGAGATTGTACAGATGGTGGGCGACCCTGTGGACCGCGAGGGCCTTGAATGCAGGGTAGCAGATTATGACCTCGCTGAGGCTTGTGGCTGCGGGGTCCCCCTCAAGTCCCGCTTCCGCATCCTCTTTCAGCATCTTCCTTATTTCCCCCAGACTTGAAAGCGTGCTGTCAACAGCTTCCTCCGTCTTCCTGTCCGCTTCAGCGCAGCCTTCGGATGAGAGGGCATAATATATGCACCGCCTGAGGAGGGAACTGAAGAACTCCATCTCAAAGCGCACCGCGTCGCGCAGCGTCTTGTCGCTCACATTGCTGCTCCTGCCCGGATAAAGCAGGTTCATGAGGCTTGCTTCCAGAGTCCTTATGTCTTCCATCGAGGGAAGTGTTGAAAGATACTGCATCATGTTTCTTCCGTCATTGATGCGGGAGAACGAGGAAAGATATGAATCAAGGTATTTATCGCTGTTCATGATGGAGAAAGTATATCAGGAAACAGAGCTTTCGTCTGCCTTGCACTTTGTCAGGGTGCAATCTATAATTTCACAGCTATGACCACACTTGAGAATGTCTACAGGATACTGAAGGAAAAAGAGGGTGATTTCGTCTCTGGAGAAAGTCTTGCCTCCTCGCTCGGCATAAGCCGCGCTGCGGTATGGAAGGCTGTCTCATCCCTTCAGGAGAAAGGCTATGAGATAGAGACCAGGAAGCATCACGGTTACAGGATGACGCCCTGTGATGATTACAACGAACTTGCCCTCAGCCGTCTGTCTCCGGTGAAGGTGTTTTTCCATGATGAGACCGCATCGACGAATGATGAGGCGAGAAGGCTTGTGAGCAGCGGGGAAAAGCCTCCTTTCGTTGTCGTCGCCGCACGTCAGAGCGGGGGAAAGGGAAGACGAGGCCGTTCTTTCTCATCTCCTGAGGGCGGTGTCTATCTTTCCATCGTCATCCATGTGAGAGACGGAATGAACATAGAGCATATAACAACCGCTGCGGCCCTCGGTGTTGCGAGGACAATCGACAGTCTCGGTTTTGACAGTCAGATAAAGTGGGTCAATGACATTTACCTTAACGGAAAGAAGGCGGTTGGAATCCTGTGCGAAGGTGTTGTGAGCATGGAAGACTTTTCTGTCAGCGATGTCGTGATAGGAATCGGTGTGAACTACACCACAACGGATTTTCCTCCCGAGCTGAGGGGTATAGTGACCTCACTGTATCCTGAGGGAAAATCTGAAATGAGCAGGGCTGAATTTGCCGCTCTTGAAATCAGGAATGTGCTTTCATCCCTGTCAGATGAGAATTACATAGACGAATACAGGAAGAAATGCTTCATCATCGGCATGGACGTGAATGTGATCACTCCGAAGGGTACAAGAGAGGCCCGTGCACTGGATATCGACAGGGATGCGCATCTTGTCGTGCGCTACAGTGACGGCAGCAGGGAAAGTCTTTCAAGCGGGGAAGTGACGATAAGGCCCGCTCTTGAGAAGTGACTGATAAGAATGATTCCGGCTGATGATTTCATCCACAATCATGAAAAAGGAATGGAAATCAATGACGCGGAAGACAGCTTGAAGCCCCGCTGTCAATATTGCTAATATTAAGCGTTTACTGGAGAATAATATGTTACAGCAGATAAGAAATGAATGGACTGATCTGATACAGAATGAACTTAAGGCTTTTGCCGCCGAGAAAGGTGTGGAGATCCCCTCACAGATACAGGTCGGCAAGCCGCCGAAGGCTGAACAGGGAGATTTCGCATATCCAATGTTCACATTTGCCAAAGCTTTCGGCATGAATCCGGCGCAGATCGCAGGTGAGATAAAGAAACGTCTCGAGGGAAAGGACAGTCTTCCCGCAGGAGAGATCCTGACACTTGGACCGTATCTTAATATAAGGGTGGACAGCAGTGTTCTCTCGTCACTGCTTCATGACAGGATCCTTGCTGAAGGTGATTCCTACGGCAGAAGCGATGATATGAAAGGACGCAGGATAATGATCGAATTTTCCTGCCCGAACACGAACAAGCCGCTTCATCTCGGTCATATGAGGAACGACAGCCTCGGCATGGCTGTGAGTGAAATGCTCAAAAGCCAGGGGGCACTGGTCATGAAGGTGAACCTCATCAACAACCGCGGGGTCCATATCTGCAAGAGCATGTGGGCATACAAGACATTCGGAGGCGGTGAGACTCCCGAGTCGACAGGAGAGAAGGGAGACCATTTCGTCGGCCGTTATTATGTCCGCTATGCACAATATGAGAAAGACTGCATCGCAAAGGCGCTTGCCGCACATCCTGATGCGGATGAGGAAGAGAAGAAGAGAATCGCAGCAGAAGCTGAGGCTGAAGCCAACAAGGCTCCGCAGGATATGCTTGTCAAATGGGAACAGGGAGATGCGGAGACCGTCGCACTGTGGAAGAAGATGAATGACTGGACACTTGAAGGCCTTGCCGAAAGCTACAGGAACATGGGCATCTCATTCGATAAGTACTATTACGAGTCCGATACCTACAAGCTCGGCAAGAGCGAAGTCATGAAAGGCCTTGACATGGGTGTCTTCTACAGGGCAGAGGACGGCTCCGTGCAGATCGACCTTGCCGATATCGGACTGGACAAGAAGGTCCTTCTGAGAAAGGACGGCACTTCCATCTACATCACACAGGACCTCGGCACTGCGGTCAGCCGCCATGAGGACTGGCCGTTCGACTCCCTCATCTACGTTGTCGCAAGCGAGCAGCAGTATCATTTCAAGGTTCTTTTCCACTGTCTCAAGGTACTCGGCTACAAGTGGGCTGATGAGCTTCATCATCTCAGCTACGGCATGGTCAACCTGCCATCAGGCAGGATGAAGAGCCGTGAGGGCACTGTTGTCGATGCCGATGATCTTCTTGAGAATCTTGCATCTCTTGCAAGGGAAGAGATTGTCAAGAAGGAAAGGGAGGCTGCACTTGAAGATGTCGGCAGGACAGCTCATGACATCGCACTTGCAGCACTGAACTATTACCTTCTTCAGGTCACACCTGAAAGAGACATGATCTTCAATCCCGCTGAATCCATCAGCTTCAACGGCAACACAGGTCCCTATCTTCAGTATATGGGCGCGCGTCTTTCCTCAATGCTTTCAAAGTTCGAAGCCGTGAAAGATGAATACAGTGGCATCTCATTCGACGGCTCGCTCCTCAGGGAAGATGATGAGAAGATGCTCATCAAGCTCATCGCATCCTATCCTGAAGTGCTGTCAAAGGCTGCAAAGAGTTACAACCCTGCAGATATCTGCGCACTGCTTTATGAAGTTGCGAAGACATTCAGCCATTACTACCATGACAACCAGATCCTCAAGGCTGAGACAAAACAGCTCGTTGTTGCCCGCGTTGAGCTTTCAAGGATGGTGCTGCAGCTTCTCAAGAATGCATTTGCAATTGTCGGAATTCCTTTCCTTGCTGCAATGTGAGTGGAAATTATCAGACAAAAAGAAAACAAAACAGCATGACGGGAGCCGGAAAGTGCTCCCGTTACTGTTTACAGGGAGAATGCGGAGAGGAAATCGCGGATGAAAATCTCTGCATCAAGGCTTTCATTCACAAGTGCATTGTAAATGGTGTTGGAGAACATGGTGCTTACGGTCTTCACTGAGGGAACATTCAGCAGATGCCTTTCATTCAGTATTGATATTACCGCTTCACCCTGGCTCTGTATCATGAGATAGAAAGCATTTGCATCATCAAATGCCCTTTCATCTATTTCCTTCCTCTGTTCGATGAGGGAGATGAAACAGCTTCTCTTCCTGTCCGAGAAGATGCTTTTCCAGTGGGAGAGGGCAGTTGAGAATATTTCCCCGGGTGAGAGGGAGAAATCGACAGAGAATCCGAGATGGAGACAGTCTTCCTCAAAGTATGTGTAGATTGAATCCATCAAATCTTCCTTGCTGTCAAAATAATAGTAAAGGCTTGCCTTCTGCATGTTCATCTTTGCGGCGAGTGATGAAAGCGTGAGTCTGTCATATCCTTCATCCCGTATTATCCCTGCCGCCCTGATTATGATTTCCTCTTTTCTGTTCATGACTTGAGAATAACACAGTTTTCTACCTGCCGGAAGGTAAAAAGGTAAAAACACAATTTTCATTTGACCATCAAAAACGCAAATGATAGATTACAAGAGGAGGAAGATTTTTACAGTTATGTATTACCCTGCACGAATTGTCAGAGAGGAAGATGGAAAATACTCGGTATTCTTTCTCGGAGAAGGAATGGACGGCTGTATGACATACGGCATTGATTTTGAGGATGCTCTTCGTAATGCAGAAGAGGCCTTGACTCTTTACCTTGAGTATATGAAAGAAAGAGGAGCAATTCCAAATACGGAAATTTATGAAGATGGTGGATACGTACAATTTTTCACCAATCCAGATAAACTACCAATCGGAAGGTAGAAAAACATGAAACTTGAAAATATTTGAATCATGTTCCGGAATGCTGATTGATCACTAATGTTCCTTTACTTATCATTCTCTTTGTAAATTCAATTAATGCAGAGGATTTAAAATGTACGCACTCGTTGAAATCAAGGGCAAGCAGTATAAGGCTGTTGAAGGTGAGACACTTCAGGTCGACTTGCTCAATATGGAAGAAGGTGCTTCCTACGAGACAGACAAGGTTCTCGCTGTTGTCGATGGAGAGAATGCAAAGTTCGGTACTCCATACGTAGCAGGTGCAAAGGTTGTTGCAACTGTAGGCAGTGAAGTCAAAGGTGAGAAGGTCAAGGTATACAAGTTCCACAGAAGAAAGGGTTACAGAAGAACTCAGGGCCACAGAGAACAGTATACAATGATCACAATCAATAAGATCAACGCATAAGGGGGCGCAGAAATGGCACATAAGAAAGGTGGCGGTTCATCACGTAACGGACGCGATTCCAATGCACAGCGCTTAGGTGTTAAGCGTTTCGGCGGTCAGGTTGTAAAGGCAGGCGAAATTCTTGTCCGCCAGCGCGGTACAGTTATCCACCCGGGTAAGAATGTCGGACTCGGCACTGACTACACACTCTTTGCAAAGGCTGCAGGCACTGTTGCTTACATCAACAGAAACAACAGAAAGTATGCAACTATCGTTACAGAAGAGTAAGCTTTAATACAATTGATTTGTACTTGAGATCACCATGGGAGACCGTGGTGATTTTCTTTTTACCGGAAAATGGCAAAAAATTGGAATTATCGAACAATTTTACATATTTTTGTTCGCAAACTCTTCTTTATTTACAGAATATGTGTTTAGATTAACGTAAATTCAAATGACTTTTGGAGGGTCAGAAAACTATGAAGAAAATGTTTTATGTGTTGTTAGCACTCCTTGTGTCAATGGTGCTTGTTTTCGGAGTATCATGTGACAACTCAAACAAGGCTCCGGGGGGGGCGGAAGGTAATCCTCCAGTAGAAGAACCTGGTACAGGTGAAGGAGAAGATCCCGGTACAGAGGAACCGCCTGTAGAATCCTTTTCACCTTCATGGGCAGTAGGCACATATAGCGCGACGGTTTTAGGCAGTATGCCAATGATGGCAACTATTACAGAGGATGGCTTTGATATTCAGCTCAAAATGGGTGAATCAGAGCCTATTTCCATATCATCGAAGGGCGAAGGTGTGACAGTTTCAAAGAATGAGAAGAATGATGTTGATAAGATATGGAATATAGTTCTTGCTGGTATTCCAATAGCAGAGGGCGGCAATGTAACAGTAACTTTGACTTCTGTTACGGATAACCAGAAACTGACTGGAAAAGTTGTATTGGAAGGAAACCTTGCAGATTTTAGTAATTTGCTTAGCAATATCTCATTCACATCAATAGCAGAAGTGTGATTATTATTGCAAAAACGTATTATACAATAGGGGCTGCTACAACAGCCCTATTTTTTATATTCACACTATATGTGTATTTTTTTTTGATAAAAACAGCCAAATTGTCCGTGAAAAATAAACATAAATATTTTGTTTGTGTAAAACATATTGTTGATAAATCATAAATTAGAAAACAAATTTTTTATTCAATGCATGCCCGTTTTTATTGACTGAGCTGACCCCCTGAAGGTAGACATCTTCAGACCTTCTTTTAAGCTATATTATAAGCTTTGCATCTTCAAGTTCTT
>CALXYO010000010.1 GCA_944393005.1 uncultured Spirochaetales bacterium
AGATACAAGAATTTAGACCTTAACACCCCTCCCTTTTCCACCTCATCCATCCTCGTTCCGTGTCATTCTGATACACCTATGGACAGGAGTGCACAATTACGGGTCAATATGCACCATGGAAGAAAGAAAAGGAGCTGAAAGTGAAACAAAATTCACAAATTGCCTTCTTTTTGTGATAATCCAGCATTTTTCTCTTTTCAAATGCGGCAAATGAACTTATCATTACATGGTAAACAAAACACTGGCATTGGCTTTCTGTGTAGTTTTCATAACAATTTCCCTCAACACACCTTTTATCGATTTTTCATTTGTTATAAATCAAAAGATAACAGAAAGCAGTGCCTTTTATTTTGCACTTTCATATCTGCTTAATATGTATTTTTGAAAAATTATTGCAAATACTCCTGTTTAGCAGTAGAGTTTTAACAGGAGGAACTGATATGTTAGTGAAATTTACATTCAAGAACTACAAATCATACCTTGATGAGCAGACCCTTTCGCTTGAAGCGTCAGGCGACGACAGCAGAAGGGACAATGTCGAAAAAGTGAGCACAGCTCTGCTTCCTCAGGGAGGTGCACTGCTGAAAAGCGCAGCTGTCTTCGGAACAACGGCAAGCGGGAAGACAAATGTCCTGAGGGCACTGGATTACATGAAAAGAGTCGTGCTCATGTCTGCGGGCATGGTGCAGATAGTACGGCAGAATGATCCGTTCGCATTCCAGTTTGAAAGCGGCAGTCTGGACAGCCACTTCGATGTTGAATTCATAGAGAACAATACATATTACCGTTACGGTTTCGTGATAAGAGGAAAGGAAATCGTGAAGGAATGGCTTTTCAGGAGAAGTGAAAGGCTGACACCCCTTTTCAGGAGAGATGAATACACACTTCAGGTCAAAGGACTGAGCAAAAACAGCGCAAGGCTGCTTTCCCCCTCCCCGTTCACGCTTTTCATAACAGCAGCATCGTCTCTGAATCTTGAGATCAGCAGTGAGATACAGGATGTGATCAGATGGTTCACCCGCCTCATGATCTCATTTGAACCCAGGAGGGAGGACCTGCTCTGTTTTGAGGACAAGGAAGAGTACATCGCAAACTCACTTGAGATTCTGAAGAAGGCTGAATGCGGCATTTCGAACATGAGACTGATCCATGAATCATCATATATAGATATGGAGACAAGCCATACAGTGTTCGACAGAAACGGAGAGGCACTGATGGAAAAGAAGATAAGGATTTTCCAGGACAGAGGACTGCTTTCAGACGGCACAGTGAAACTCATCTGCAATCTTGCCCTCATAATGAAAGCTCTTGACAGCGGTGCTGTGCTGCTGATCAACGATTTTGACTCGCTGATCAATGATTTCCTCTCATCGCACATCATCTCGCTTTTCACAGGCAATGTCACAAATCCAAAAGGTGCCCAGCTCATAGTGACAAGCAAGCTCTCACCTCTCATCGACAAGATATTCCGCCGTGACCAGATATATTTCACAACCCGCGATGATCTGAACCAGACACATCTTATGCGCCTTTCATCAGTCCCGGGAGTGAGGAAAAACGAAAGCTATGAGAAGAAGCTTCTCGAAAGCACATACCTCAATCAGTACAAGCTAGTCTAGAAACGAAAGAAGTGATAAAGTAGCAACAGTACCTTTAAACATTAATGAGGATAATATTTATGTCTGAAGAAGCTTTCCTCCAGAGAACAACCACATGCGGTGCGCTGCGCGCATGCGATGAAGGAAAAAGCGTTGTTCTTAACGGATGGGTACACCGCGACAGGAATCACGGTGCACTTCACTTTATAAACCTTAGAGACCGTTACGGCATCACACAGGTTGTCGTTGACGATGATGCCCCGGCCGAGCTGCAGGAGACTGCAGGCCGCATCAAGCTTGAATACTGCATAGCGGTTAAAGGCATTGTACGCCGTCGCCCCGATTCGATGATCAACCCTGACATGGCCACGGGAGAGATCGAAGTAAAGGCAGAGCATATCGAAATACTCAGCCAGTGTGCGGTTCTCCCCTTCATGATCGAAGATGAGAACAATGCAAAGGAAGATCTCAGGCTCAAGTACCGTTATCTCGATCTCAGATCAAAGGGCATGACAGACAGAATCGTGATGCGCCACAAGATCATAAAGGCGATCAGGGAGTATTTCTACAAGACCGACTTCCTTGAAATCGAGACCCCGACTCTCATCAGGAGCACGCCTGAAGGGGCAAGGGATTTCCTTGTACCCTCAAGGATATATCCGGGCAAATTCTTCGCCCTTCCACAGTCACCGCAGCTTTACAAGCAGCTGCTCATGGTGTCTGGCATGGACAAGTATTTCCAGATCGCACGCTGCTACAGAGATGAGGATCCAAGGGGAGACAGACAGCTTGAATTCACACAGCTCGACATCGAGATGAGCTATGTGAAGAGAGATGATGTGCTCGCCCTCATCGAGGATCTCTTCAATGACGTTTTCAAGAAAGTGCTTGACGTGGATCTGCCAAAGACCTTCATGCGCCTGAGTTACAACGATGCGATGAACAGGTACGGAAGCGACAAGCCCGATCTCAGATTCGGCCTTGAAATAAAGGACTTCCCGTTTGCTGAGGGCTGTTCCTTCAATGCATTCACCGAGGCTCTTGAGAAAGGCGGCTGTGTAAAATACATCGTCGCACCGAAGAGCGACAAGAAGGAATACACGAGAAAGTACATCACCGAACTAGAAGATGCTGCAAAGGTGTACGGCGCAAAGGGCCTTGCCTGGATGAAGGTTCAGGACGACTCTCTTTCAGGCGGCGTAAGCAAGTTCTTCGCTGACAGGTCAGCAGACATCATAAAGGAAACAGGTGCTCAGGACGGAGATGTCATCCTCATCATAGCTCATGAGAACTGGAAGAAGTGCTGCAACAGCATGGGAGCTGTGAGAAACAAGCTCGGCGCGGATCTTTCACTGATCGGTGACGGCTATGCCTTCTGCTGGATCATTGACTTCCCTCTCTTCGAGTACAACGAGGAGGAAGGTCACTGGGAAGCTGCACACCATATGTTCAGCATGCCGCAGGCTGAGTATATCGACACACTTGAAAGCGATCCGGGTGCCGTGAAGGGAGATCTCTATGATCTTGTTCTCAACGGATACGAACTTGCCTCCGGTTCAATCAGAATCCACGATATCGAGCTGCAGAAGAGGATCTTCAGGATATGCAACTTCTCCGACGAGAAGGCTCAGGAACGTTTCGGCTTCCTGCTTGACGCATTCCGCTTCTCTCCTCCCCCGCACGGAGGCATCGCACCGGGAATCGACCGTCTGTGCATGATCATCAGCAAGGTAAATACAATCAGGGAAGTCATTGCATTCCCGAAGAACACAGCGGCAATGTCTCCTATGGATGACTGCCCGGCTGAAGTCGAAGACATCCAGCTCAAAGAGCTGTGTCTGAAAATCGACATTCCCGAAAAGAAAGACTGATGAAAACATACTACACCGCCGTCGTCATAGGCGGCGGTGCCTCGGGCCTTTACTTCTCTCATCTCATGAAAGACTGTCTTCTCATTGAGAAGAAAACCGGATGTGCATCAAAGCTGCTCATGACAGGTGGCGGAGAATGCAATTTCACACATGACGATGATGCGGCAGAAATGGTGAGGCACTACTATGAGAGAAAGGCCTTTGTCTCCCCCGCAATATACTCACACGACAGTCATGCGATACGCTCTCACTTTGAAGAACTCGGAGTACCGTCTTTCACAAGGGAAGACGGAAAAGTCTTTCCCCTTTCACGCGATGCACACTCTGTTGCATATGCTCTCATAAACAATACCCGGAATATAATCACAGCCTGCCGTGTTACAGGGGTCAGAAAGGAAAACGGAATATTCATCACACAGAGCACAAAAGGAGAATTCACATCAAAGTATCTTGTGATTGCAGCCGGAGGTGCATCATGCCCTGCCACCGGCTCAGACGGGGATGGATATGCCCTTGCCTCCTCATTCGGCCATCACATCATCACACCCGGACCGGGACTGTGCAGAATAAAGCTTGTGAACAATATACCGGGCTGTGAAGGCATAACGCTTGAGAATGTATCATTCCACCTTGCCGGAAAGACATTCGAGGGTCCGCTGCTTTTCACTGACAATGGCATTTCAGGACCGGCTGTGATGAACGCATCCCGCTATGTTGAAAACAAAGACGAGATAACCATATGCTTTCACCCTCTGGAGGAAAATGCCGTCAAACGTCTTGAAGGACGAAAAAAGGCAGTGAATGCATTAAGCGCATACACACATCTTCCGGACAGATTCCTGAGAAACCTTCTACCTTTCCTCGGGGACAAGAATATCGCAGACATGAACAGGCAGGACATAAGAGAGACGGTACAGCGTCTGTCAGCATTCAGAAGCAGCTGTACCACACAGGGAGAAATGAAAAGAGCCACCGTGACACACGGCGGCGTCGATACAAAGGAAGTTGACAGGAAAACATTCCAGTCTCTTCTTTGTGATAATCTTCATCTGATCGGCGAAGTGCTTGATGTCGACGGAGAATGCGGGGGATACAATCTGTCGTTCGCATTCGCCTCTGCTTTCTGCGCCTTCTCGGTGATATCGGAAAAGGAAAGCTGAGCACCGTCTATTCCGTCCGCGCGCCCGGTCCACTCCACCTGCTCGTCACCTACCATCCAGGCATTGTCATCCCGCATCTCAAAGTCCTATCTCAGGAGCTATCGAAGCAAGGGCTCCGATCGTGACTTCAATAAGGTGCTCTTTCGGTATGCCGCACATTTCGCTTCCCTTCTCGATGACATCCCTGTTGACACCCGCTGCAAAAGACTTGCTTGACCATTTCTTCTTTACGGATTTGACACTCATGCCGTTCATTTTCTCAGGTCTCATCAGTGCAGTCGCATATACAAGACCGGTAAGCTCGTCCACAGCATAGAGAATCTTCTCCATGTCACGCTCAGGCTCTACATCACAGGCAAGTCCCCAGCCGTGAGAACATACGGCATGGATCATATCATCAGGTGTGTTTATCTCCTTCAAAAGCTCAGGAGCCTTTCTGCAATGCTCTTCAGGAAACATCTCCCAGTCGATATCATGAAGAAGGCCGGTGATCCCCCAGTAGTCCTCATCTTCACCCTTTTCCCTTGCGAAGGCCCTCATTACAGCTTCTACGCAAAGTGCATGATGGTAAAGACTCTCACTCTTATTGTATTTTCTGAAAAGCTCCAGCGCTTCATCTCTTGTGATCATAATTCACCTCCATGCTGGAGAATATAATACGGCATAAAAAATTTGTTAAGATGAAAATAAGGAAGTGATCACCGCAGCTTCAGCCAAGCAGTTTCTTCCTTCTCCTGTATCTGTATCCCGTAAAGGAAATCATCCAGTTGCACAGCCATCCAGCAGGAACCGCATACCAGACTACATCGACACCGAGGAGAGGAGCAAGTGCAAACGATGAAATGACTCTTACCGACAGATTCACGAGATTCGCTAAAGTGAAGACCTTCACATCCCCGCTTCCTCTTAATAATCCGTCAGTGGACATTTTGAAACCTATGACAGCGAAGAACCAGCCTATGAATGTCAGATAGTCTTCACCAGTCCTGTAGGCCGCAGGCGTACCTTCGCCTCCGATGAACATTGAAATGAGCTGATGTGAGAAAAGCTGGAGAATCAGGCATTCCAGAAGTGCGAAGAAAAGCACCATCAGATAAGTCATATGGTAGCCTTTCACAACCCTGTCTTCCTTCCTTGCACCGAGGTTCTGTGCAGTATACGAGCTGAGTGCGTTTCCGATTGAAACCATCGGAACAGTCGCAATGTTCTCTATCCTCATTCCGGCGGAGTAGCCGGCAAGGACTTCACTGCCGAAACTGTTGACGACACTCTGCACCAGCATCATTCCTATGGATACTGTCGACTGCTGGATTATGGAAGGAATGGCAAGACGCACCATGCGGGTGAAAATGTAGCTGTCAAACAGCCTGCCGGCTTTTCCCTCCATCGCATTGAGATTCCTGATGAGAATCACAAAGGAAATGCAGGCAGAAAGCGCCTGAGCAATCAGTGTCGCCCATGCAGCACCGGCGATCCCCCAGCCGAAAACGGCAACCATGACAAGATCAAGGATAACATTGAGAAGTGATGAGAAGATAAGCAGGTACAGGGGGATCTTGGACTTTCCAAGCGCATTGAAGACAGATGAGAGTACATTGTACATGAAAAGAAAAGGAAGACCGAGGAAATATATCCTCAGGTAAAGCACCGCATCAGAGAGTATGTCCGACGGGGTGTTCAGCGCATTCATTATTTGAGGCGAGAAGATATAACCGAAAAGAGCAAGAACCAGGGACAGGACCATAAAGGAAACAAGCGAGGTACTTATGCTTCCCTTCATTGAATTGTAATTCCGGGAACCGAATGTACGGCTGACAAGGACAGAAGAACCGACCCCGCCGCCTATGGCAACTGCTATGAAAACGCTTGTCAGGGAATATGATGCCCCGACAGCGGCAAGCGCCTTCTCCCCTACAAAACGTCCGACAATGACAGAATCCGTCATTGTGTAAAGCTGCTGGAAAAGATTTCCCAGCATCATCGGAAGTGAAAATATGATGAGAGCCCTGAGCGGGCTGTAGTGGATAAGATATTCTTTGTCCTGCATGACAGAAAAAGAGATTACTCTCTTTGAGATCAAGTTGCAATGCGATAAAATCAACACTCATGGAGGATTTTCCAATGTCAGATTACCGCATCTCACTGATTGACAGCCACACGTATAGGATAGACGAGGAAGGTGTCAGGTTCTTCCTGCTTGAAGGAAATGAGAAAGCACTGCTTATCGACAGCGGCATGATGGTGCATAATGCGAAGGAAATCGCCGGGACTCTCACGTCTCTTCCCATTTTTCTTCTCAACACTCATGGCGATATCGACCATGTCGGAAGCAATGAAGAATTCGAATCCTTCTACATGAATGATGCCGAGGCATCAAACTATTACAAAGTCCAGAAGAAAAAAGGCGTCATCATTCCGCTTGAAAACGGCGACATACTCGATCTTGGTGACAGGAAACTTGAAATCATCACTCTCCCCGGCCATACACCGGGAAGCATAGGTGTGCTTGATGCCTCCCGCGGCTGGCTTTTCAGCGGAGACCCTGTTCAGGACGGCAGCATCTTCATGTTCGGCGTCGAAAGGGAGATGCATGCATACATCCGCAGTCTTGAGAAACTTGAAGGCTATATGGACCGCTTTGAGCTCGTCTTTCCCTCCCACGGAACATGTCCTCTCTCTCCCAGCTATATTCCCCGTCTGAAGGAAAAAGCAAAAGAGGTTCTTGAAGGAAAGACAAAAGGAGAGACCATCAGGATACACGGCATGAAAGTCATGAAACATGACGTGGCACTCGCATCATTCCTGCTTGATGCACAGGATGGTGATGAAAATGCCTGAGCATACTGCACACAGGATCTGCAGCGGAACCTGGCAGATCAGCGAATTCAATCTCGTCAATTTCTTTCTTGCGGAAGGGGATGACAAAGCCGCTGTCATAGACACGGGATGCGGGCTTGGCAATGCACGCTCTGCCGTGATGAGACTTACTGACAAGCCGCTTTCAGTACTGCTCACCCACACTCATTTTGACCATATGGGAGGAATATACCGCTTCACGGACTGTCCTGTTTTCATGAAAAGCGATGAAGAAGGCAGGCATACTTTCTCCCTCGGCACCGGCAAGCCTTTCCTGAAATACTATGTCGAGACACGTGCAGCTGTGCTCATGAAAGGAATGGAAGCTGAGATCCTCTCCATTATTCCGGAAGAGGAAACTGATGTGCCATTCTCTTTCAGCGAACTTGATGATGGAGACATCATCGATCTGGGAGGACGCACTCTGGAATGCATTGCGGTCCCGGGCCATACAGCAGGCAGCATGTGCTTCCTGGACAGGAAGGAACGGCTGCTCTTCAGCGGAGACTGTGTCAACAGAAGTGTCATTCTGCCCCGTCAGCAGGACGGCAGCATGCGCATTGTGGAGCAATACCATGACTCTCTCATGAAACTGATGAACAGGGAAAAAGAATTCGAGGCTCTTGCAATCGGACATAACGGCCCGCTGGAGGACAAATCCCTCATCCGTGATTACATCACCCTGAGTGAAGGCCTTCTGGACGGCAGCATAAGAGGGGAATATATGGAGAAAGGCTTCCGCAAAGGAGAAGCTGCCTCATACGGTAATGCTGAGCTGTGGTACCACTGTGATCAGTGACGGAGGAATCCCCTATCCTTCAGATATCCTGCAGCCAGCGCAAGCAGAAAAGCAATGAGATGTACTATGACAATGCTTGCACCTGACGGCGTGCCCAGAGCATAGCTTGCAAGGAAACCGATGATGAAACAGACAACAGACTGCACTGCTGAATATATGGTCACGGCCTTGTAGCTTTCCATCACCCTCATCGCACTCAGACAGGGGAATATTATGAGAGCACTGATCAGAAGACTGCCAAGCATCCTCATGCCGAGAGTTATCGTGACGGCTGCCAGAACAGCAAGCAGTGTTGTATACCTGTCAGCCTTAACTCCGGCAGAACGGGCGAAGACAGGGTCGAATGTGACGGCATACAGCCGGGGATAAAGCAGGATGTAAGACACGATCACAATGAGGGAAAGCACCACGGAAAGAACGCAGTCGCCTTTACCGACCGCAAGCAGCGAACCGAAAAGGAAATTGTTAATATCAGTATTGGTCCCCTTCACATAACTTATGAGCACAACACCTATTGCAAGAGATGACGAGGCTATCAGAGCCACTGCGCTGTCTCCGCCAATGCGGCTTTTCTCGTTCAGCCTCAGAAGCAACACGGCCGCGACCACGACAACCGGCAGCGTGAGCGCCATCGGTGAGACGGACAACACGCTTGCCGCCGCAAGAGCGCCGAATCCGACATGAGAAAGGCCGTCGCCTATCATTGAATAACGTCTGAGGACCAGTGATACACCAAGCAGGGCACTGCACAGTGAAACCAGCAGTCCTGTTATGAAAGCTCTCTGTATGAATGCATATGAAAACATCTCAATCATGATGACCTGCCTCCTCAAGATATTTCTTTCCCACAGGAGATGAAAAAAATTCATCGCGGCTGGCGAAGAAAATGCTCTGTCCAAGATGCAGTATGCGTGTGGCACTGTTGAGCGCAGGATGTATGTCATGAGTCACCATTATTATCGTCATGCCGTTATGGTTGAGGGAGTCGATAAGGGAATAAAGCTCGCTTGACGTGTGGACATCAAGACCTGCGGCCGGTTCATCCAGAAGAAGGACACGGCTTGCTGCCGTAAGGGCACGTGCAAGCAGGACCCTCTGCCTCTGCCCTCCCGAAAGTGTCTGAAAGCTTTTCCTCCTGAGATCCAGCACGCCCATCTTCTCAAGGTTGTCCAGAGACCTCATTCTTTCCTCCCTTGTATAGAAGAAACGCTTTCCGCCAAGCCGGGAGACATTACCAGAAAGAACAACCTCCCCGACATTTGTCGGGAAGCTGCTGTCCACATGGCTGCTCTGAGGCAGATAGCCGATGCTGTTTCTCTCGATATTGAAATCAAGAGAACCGGAAAGCGGGGAATGCAGGGAAAGTATCGCCTTGACAAGCGTGCTCTTGCCCGCTCCGTTGTCGCCTGTTATGCACAGGTAATCGCCTTCTTCCACACGGAAGTTTATATTTCTCGTGACAACCTGCCCTTCATAACCCAGGGTGAGGTTTTTCGCTTCCAGCAGAATCAATTGAGGGCCTCCTTCAGTACAGCGGCATTCTGCCTCATCAGATCGACATAGGTGACGCCGCTGTCAAAAACACGTTTTGCGACGTTGTGGCAGGATGAGAACTCCATGACAGCAGCACCGGTCTCTTCCGCCACCACCTCACTCAGCAGGGTATTTGCAAGCTCCATGTGAAGAACAACGGGAATCCCATCATCCCTCACCTTGTCAATGAGAAATGCGACAGTCTTTGCAGAAGGTTCGCTCTCACTGCTGCAGCCGGGGTATGCCGCATAATAATCCAGGGAGAATTCTGTGACGAAATAAAGCAGGGGGAAACGGTCGGCAACGATGATCTCCCTTCTCATGCCATCTTCGACAATCTTCCTTATGGTGCCCTGCACTTCCCTGATGTCCTCGATATAGGAAGCTGCATTGCTTTCATAGACTTCCCTGTTGTCCTCATCCAGTGATGCTATTTCCTCACACAAAGCCTGTATGATCGCAATCTCATTCTCAGGACTTGTCCACACATGCTCGTCAAGCACCCTGCCATGACTGTGATCATGATCATCATGGTTTTCTTCTTTCCAGGCAATGTTCTCTTCATCCTCATAGAGCGTGAACGCCGCATTCTCCAAAAGGGAGAAGGTTGAGGTGGCGCCATCCAGATCAGAAAGGATATATGTTATCCAGGTATCGCTTTCTCCTCCGTTATAGATGAAAAGATCGCTCCCGCTGATCCTGATCACATCCTCAATAGAAGGTTCATATGAATGTTCCCCTCCTCCGGGCGGCACCAGCATTGTGATGGAAGCGAGATCTCCGGCCACGGCACGCGCCGCATCGTAAGACGGAAACGAAGCTGCCATTATCTCAAGTCTGTCATCATTTCTCTCCTCAGTGTTGCTGCAGGAAAAAATAAGGAAAAGACAGACAATCAAAAGAAGCGGAACAGATCTCCTCATCTTTCCTCCTTCTTCATGCACTGCGGACAGATTATTGAAATCATGCAATCTTCGTTTATGGAGAGCCCTCTTGAGGCAAGCAGAGCCGTTATGGCACGGCTGGCCTCCTCATCAAGATGAATAAGGGTGCCGCAGGAAGAACAGGATGCATGAAGATGATGAGAACATGAACCGGTATAGGAATAAAAACGTCTCCTGTTCCTCACAAAGGATGAGACAAGACTCTCCTCCTCAAGAGAGGAAAGTATCCTGTATATTGAGGAGGAGCCTACATCGGGAAGCTGTCTGATAATATCGCCGGCACATAAGGCGTGCGTGCTTTTCCTCAGAAGTTCAAGCACCTCTGTTTTCTGCCGTGTATTGTAATTCACAAAATGAGAATTATTCTCAAATTGAGAAATTTGTCAACGCCTGAGGAATGAGAGCACCTTTTCAGGGAAGTTTGTTATTATGCCGTCGGCACAAAGGGCGGCAACACTTTCAATGTCTCCCATTTCATTGACAGTCCAGACATTGACGCCTCTTCCCTCCTCATGCATGCCTTTAACGAAAGCCTCATCGATATCATGGAAATCGGGATGGAAGAAATCTATGTCGAGCTGTCTCATGATGGATGCCTGATTGTAAAGCTTCATGCCTGAGAACAGAAGACCAACACGGCAGGACGGATCGATTCTCTTCATCTTCATGACAGACAGCCAGTTGAAAGAAGAATAGATGACATTGTTCTCAAGAGAATACCTGGCAACGAGGTTCATCACCTTCTCTTCAAGACCGGGGTAATACACCGGAGCGGTTTTCAGCTCTATGTTCGTCACCTTGTCCTTGTGATCCTTCATGAAACACAGGTATTCCTCAAGGGAAGGAACCGGCGTGAAACCGAACCTGTCGTTCATTGTCTTTCCGGCGCTTATCTTCTCAAGCTCGCTGCGCGTCATGTTGAAGATATATTCATTGAGACCGGCAGTACGGGCAAGACTTTCGTCATGCATGATCATCACTTCTCCGTCTTTTGACAGATGCACATCATTCTCAATTCCGTCGGCACCGGCCTCAAGCGCTTTTGAGAAGGCAAGCATTGTGTTCTCGGGATACAGTCCGCTGTACCCCCTGTGTGCATAGACTTTTATCATAAATGGCCTCCGATCAGGAAATCGAGGATATCCCATCCGGCGCTGTTCTGCTTTCTGTAAAGCTCGCTGTAACCACACTGAGTGCAGGTGACAACCGTGAATTTCTTGTTCTGGACATCGAAGATCTTGGAGAAATTTCCTCCTGCCGTCTGTATCTGATCCACTTCGTAATGCCTGTTTCCGCATTTAGGACACACGTACTGTATCTTTTCCATGCAAACCTCCACCTGCAAGTCTAATGCTTTATTGACCATTTGAAAACTTTTTCTCATATTTCTTTCTATGAATGATTTCAAAAGAAAAATTGAGGAATTCCTTTCAGGCAGGCACGGTTCTGACCAGCTGTCATTCACGCTGTCGCTTGTAGGACTTATTCTGGTTTTCTGCTCCCCTGCATTCACCAGTCAGGATGTGAGGACAATATTCTCCCTGCTCGGCATGGGTCTGATCATATATTCAATATTCAGAGTATTCTCGAAAGATGATGCGAAACGCACAAGGGAAAACCAGGCCTTCGTGAATTTCTTCACCAGAGGCGGGAATAATGCAAAGGCACAGGAAAGAAAAGCGAGAAGGGAACAGAAAAAGAGACTTAAGGAAAAACTGAAAACCCATGTGATGTTCTATTGTCCAAAGTGCAAGGCATCATGCTTCGTTCCGAAAGGAAAGGGAAAAATCAGGATCACCTGCCCCAAATGCGGTGAGAAATTCATAGGAAAGACCTGATGTTCGGCTACGTGCTCTTCAACCCCGCAGGTGCGGATGAAAGCGAGAAGAAACGCTACAGATATTACTATTGCGGACTGTGCAAGGCCCTTGAGAGGGAGCACGGACGGAATGCCGCGAAACTCCTCAGCTATGATCTCACATTCCTCTATCTCCTGCTCTCAGACCTTTACAACGCCAGAGAGAAAGAAGAAAGGGAACACTGTATCATGCATCCGCTGACAAAACGGACATTCATAGATACATCCCTCAGCACATACTGCGCCGACATGCAGCTGCTGCTCTCCTGGTACAGCGCCAGGGACAAGGCTGAGGATGATGGCAGCGTGAAGGCCGCTGCATTCGTCAGGGCCTTTGCGGAAACAGAAAAGGAACTTGAGGAAAAGTATCCCCGCCAAAGCAGTGCGGTAAAGGAGAATCTGTCTCTTCTTGCCGCAATGGAGCAAGACGGCATCAGGGACATAGAAAAACCTTCCCGCTGTTTTGCTTCTGCGCTTGCAGCTGTATTCGCTCCTTTCGAGGACAACTGGAAGACACGTCTTGAGAAAATCGGAAGCGGAATGGGACATTTCATCTATGTGCTTGATGCATATGACGATCTTGACAAAGACAAGGCGAAAGGACGGTACAATCCGTTCTCTGACAGGGAAAATGATGAAAGTCTCAGGGAAGATGTGAGACAGGAGCTGCTGACTGCGGCGAGCTTTGCCACAGAGGCTCTTGAGGAGCTTCCCCTTGATGACAATCTTTCTATCTTGAGAAATATAGTATATAGTGGAATCTGGTCCGGATTCGGGGAGAAAAAGAAAACGAAATGAGAGATCCTTACAGCGTGCTCGGCGTAAGTCCCGGCGCAAGTGAAGATGAGATAAAGAAAGCCTACAAGAACCTTGCAAAGAAGTATCATCCTGACGTTACGGGAAATTCGCCTGAAGCGGAAAAGAAGATGCAGGAAATCAATGCGGCTTACGATGAGCTCATGAACAAGAAGACGAACTATAATCCGTTTGAAAGTTCCTACTCATCATCGTCCTCCCATCCGTATGAAGAAGAACCTCTCATCTTCCAGGCCGTGCAGAATTACATACGGGCCCACCGCTTCAATGAGGCTCTGACCGCACTCAGCCAGATAGGAGAAGGCGAAAGGACTGCAAAATGGTATCATCTGAGCGCAATCGCATATGCCGGCATCGGCAACAGGATGGAAGCGACATTCGCCGCACGCAGGGCCTGCCGCATGGAACCGGGGAACATGGAATACCAGGAGCTTCTGAACTATCTTGAATCGGGAAGAAGCACCTACCAGAGAACGACCATGAACTATGCTCCGGCAGGAAACATCGGATCCATCTGCTGCACGCTTTTCGCACTGCGTCTGTGCTGCTGTCCGTTTTAAATCCTTATATAGTTTTTCATTATCATCCTGATTGACTTCGTGATCTCATGCGGGAGGACATCAAGAGGAATGTTGTTCTTGCCCAAAAGCGAGTCGACAATACTTTCCACCGTACCGTTCACGATGAACGTAACCGCGCATCTGTATGAGAGTATGCCCTGCTGAGTCGCTGTGGATGATGAGAAGAAACTTGTCGCCTCAAGATAGCTTATTATGTTGCTTTTCCACATTTCGACGACATTCTTGCCATTGTCGATTGACAGCAGGGTTCTATAGAACTGCGGATCACGGCTTATGAAATCAACTGCTTTGGTGAGAATCTTCTCACAGTCTGTGATGATATTGCGAAGCGAGAGGTCTTCAAAGATCCGGCTCATCTCAAGCGCGACATCTGTCTGGATGGACTCAAGAACTTCTCCTATGTTCCTGTAATGAGCATAGAAGGTTCCCCTGTTTATGTCAGCACGGCGGGCGATCTCCGTTATCGTGATCCTGTCAAACGGCTTGTCTTTCATAAGGGAAAGCAGCGCGCTCCTGATCAGGGCCCGGCTCCGTCTGGATGATCTGTACTCAGCCTTTTCCTTCATATTACCCCAAAATACCTCAGAGCCTGCCCTATTCCGTCTTCATCACAGGATGCTGTCACGTAATCGGCAATTTCCTTCAGCTCCTTACAGGCATTGCCCATCGCAATCCCGATACCCGCAGCCTGAACTATCTCGATATCATTCGAACCGTCGCCGAATGCAATCGAGTCGTATATGTCAGCACCGTAATAATCGAGCAGGATTCTCATTGTGCGTCCCTTGTTGACGTTCTTCTGGCATACTTCGGCCATGTAACAGGATGGGATGCCGACGGTATTGTCCAGCACATCATAACGGTCACGGAGGAGCCCCCTCGCTTCTTCCATATCGCCATCAGGGGTCACAAGAAGCAACTTCGTGCATTTCGCATCAGAAGGAATGACATCGGTTTTTATCAGATTCCCGAATTCAAGACGGCGGCCGACATATCTGTCCAGAAGAGACTCATACATTTCACAGAAGTCTCCCCTGTACCAGGACGCGTCATCACACTGCACAAGCAGTCTCCAACCATGCTCAGCGCACAAGTCCTCCGTAAAGGCAAGATCTTCTCTGCTGATGTACGAACTGAAGATTTCCCTTCCATTCGCAAACGCCCTTGCTCCGCCTGAACATACACCGCCGTCAAAGGATATGACGCCAAGGCGTGGATCCATTTCAGCAGGAGAACGTCCGGTTGAAAGGAAAATCAGATTGCCCTTCCCCTGCGCTGCGGCAAGAGCGGAACGGGTATCATCAGGAACACCCCTGCCGAAAGGAAGCAGAGTACCGTCAACATCGAAGAAAAGATACTTCACCTATCTTACCTCGCAGCGGTAACCGAGATCGTTTCTTATCGCATTTATGATCTCCTGCACATGGTCCCTGTTCCTGGTCTCAAGACCGAGACGCAGAAGACAGTGCTGAAGATCTATGCTGTCATTCTTCCTGTCATGCTCCACGGATACGACATTCGCGCCGAGCTGTGCGACCTTTGCGCTGACAAGGGCCAGCTGGTTGGGTCTGTCATAGACTTCAAGCTCAAGTTCCACCTGACGGCCCTGCATCATCAGACCGCGGGTGATGACACGGGAGAGAATCGTCACGTCTATATTGCCCCCCGAGACGAGGCACACTGTCTTCTTGTCTCTGAGATCGACCTTTCCCGACATTGCAGCTGCAACCGAAACGGCACCTGCTCCTTCCGCGACAAGTTTCTGCTGTTCCATCAGTGAGAGGATAGCACTTGCGATCTCGTCATCGCTTACGGTGACGATGTCGTCAACATATTTCATGCAGTAGTCAAAAGTCTTCTCACCCGGCATCTTCACGGCAATACCGTCCGCAATTGTGGAGACACGGTCAAGCGAAAGTCTTTTATGCTCATCAAAGGCATGCCTCATGCTTGCGGCCCCTGCAGCCTGGACACCGATCACGCGGCACTGCGGCTTCAGTGATTTCACTGCGAATGCAACCCCGCTTATGAGACCGCCGCCTCCCACGGGAACAATACAGGTATCCATTTCGGGAAGAGCGTTGAGAATCTCAAGGCCGATTGTACCCTGCCCCGCAATCACATCATCATCGTCAAAAGGATGTATGAGCGTGCGTCCTGTCTCAGCTGCGATCTGGAGCGCCCTTTCATATGCATCATCATATACTCCGGGAACAAGAACGACTTCTGCACCATATGAACGGGTCGCCTCCACCTTTGAAATCGGAGCGCCTTCCGGGATGCATATGACCGCACTCAGTCCGGCTCTCTGTGCGGCAAGCGCAACGCCCTGGGAGTGGTTTCCCGCAGAACATGCGACAACGCCCTTCGCCTTCTCTTCCTCACTCAGGCGGTGGATCTTGTTATATGCGCCCCTGAGCTTGAAAGAACCTGTAAGCTGCAGGTTTTCGGTCTTGAGGTACACCTCGTTTTGCGGAAACATTCTCGGTGCGCGGATGAGATCCGTCACACGGGCAACTGAACTCAGGGCAAACGCTGCCTGATATAAAGAATCTAAAGTCAACATGGCTCCACATTAGCGCCAAAGGCCGGGGAAAATCAACAAGTGACGGACTTTGGAAAAAAGAAATGATTTATTCAATCTTTTCCGCCATGCTTTTTCCATTTTGAATTTAATAGTATCATTACACATACAGAACAGACGGAGGCTGATGATGATAAGAGAAGTGAATGCCCATTTTGACAGCAGCTCATCATATTTCATGAAGAATGGAAAGAAATTCTTCTATGAAGAGGGAATCGGAGCATATGAATATCTGATGGGAGCTCTCTCCGGCTGCTTCACCTCAACGCTGAAGGACATTCTTCAGGAAATGAACATACAGACACAATCAATAGATCTTCATACATACGGCGTCAAGAGGGAAAGCATTCCCTCAACCCTGAAAGACACATACATCGACATCACCATCAGGGCCGTGAACAGAAAAAGAGATGAAGAAAACATAAGAAAGGCTGTAATCAGAACGCAGGAAAACTGTTCTATGTATCAGACGATAAAATGTGTCAGTGCAATGCATGTGACAGCAGAGGTGCTATGAGCGACAGAGAAACCGAGATAATCCTGTTTGATGCCTTTTCACAGGCACTGAAGAAGCTTTGCCGTGATGACTTTGTCCTTTTCTCCACGCAGAAGAAGAAAGGCCCCATCACACACCGCATCGCCATGTATATTGAAAACGAGCTGGGCAGCAGCGCATATTTGTGCGACACACAGTTCCAGATAAGAGGAGAGAAGCAGACCTACACTCCCGACATGATCATACATGACAGAAAGGGAAACGAGGCAATGGCCATATACTGGCAGGACGGGTACCTGAGCAGCAGGGAAAAGGAAGAAGCACGCGATTTCCACAAGGAGAAAAAATGTTTCACTATCGCATTCTCCCTTCTTCCCGACAAGGACTACTTCCTGATCTACCGGTTTGCGGAAAACTACACAGATTACCTTCACATCTCACGTGAGGATTTCAGCGAGGAAGTGCTCAAGCGCTGCAGCAGTGATGAAGACATAATCTCCGACCAGCTGCTTTTCAAGCTGGAAAAGAAGAGACAGAGAAAAAAGAAGGAAGATGAAAGCCTACCTGCCGCTGCTGAGGATCCGGCTCTCTCCGAATAGCTTTCTCACACAGCGTTTATGCGCATCCTCACAGCCGTTCCACGGCTTGTCCTTGTTCTCGCTCTTGTATTTCTGTGAAAGATAGACATCATCATTCTGGCATCTCTCAAGATTATCTTTCAGCAGCCTTGCAAGCAGTGAAAGGTAATCTGAAAGGAGAGATCCTGAAAGTTCCTCCTTTGCACAGTGCGCGAGAGCGAGAGTGTGATGCACACAGAAGCCCTTCCCCTCAGCAAGCGCGCTTCTGAACTGCTCGTCATCACGGTAAAGAGCCGCGACTGTCCTGACATAGCGCACCAGTCTGTTATTCATATAGTCGCACACGAGACAGCCTTTCTCCCTTTTCGCGTTTATCTCATCAAGCTCATCGAAAAGCTTCAGGCTTTTCCTTGCCGAGGATGAGGCAATGATCTTCTCAAGCACAGGATATGTAAGCCCTTTTGACTCATTCATGTAAGTGTCGAGAACAAGGGAAAGACTCTGTGCCTTGTTCCTGGCGGCCAGTGCCCTAAAGTGAGCAGGACAGAAACCTTTGCGGTTTATCTCGACACGTATCTCTGGAACCATGATCGCAGGACCGAGGTAATAGTCAAGGGCATCTTCCTCTGCCTTGTTCATAAGGTCGCATATAAAACATTCGCTCTCGCTTTTCACACCGTCCCATACGGGGATTGTCTCAAGTTCGATCTTCACATCAGCCTCCGAAATTCCTTTTTATCTCATCAAGTCTTGTCTCATCCAGAAGCAGCGGATGGAGACGCTGTGCGCACATGTATGTCATGCGTGCCGCATTCTCAAGCACTTCCATTCTCTCAAAAGCCTGCAGCAGGGCAGTACCGGTTGTAAGTGCCCCGTGGTTTTCAAGAAGGACCGCTTTCCTCCCTGCAAGGGCGCGGCATACATTCTCTGCCAGTTCCTTTGTGCCCATCAGGGCATAAGGCGCCTTCACGACTTCACCCAGAAGGTAATAGCTCTCTGCAATGAAATGAGTGTCTATGCTCTCTTCAAGAGCCGAGAACATGGATGCGTGGAGAGGATGGGAATGCACCACTGCATGAACATCATCATACGCCTGGTATACGGCTCTGTGCATCTCAGCCTCGATGCTCAGCCTGATATGAGGTGTCATATTCTTCCCGCTTTCAATATCGACAGCGGCAATCATGGAAGGGGGAATACATGATTTATCCCCGCCGGACGGCGTGATGTACATGATATTGCCTTCTCTTGCAGAGACATTTCCGCCTCCTGCTGTCGTGAGGCCTCTGTCATACAGACGGGCCATGAAAGAAGCAACTTCGCTTTTAAGATCATTCATATGGAAAAGTTTAAAGCTCAGATGGCCCGATTGGAAGTACTGAAAGAAAGTATTTTCTCAAGAGGCTTTCCTTTAGCAAGATCATCGACGAGCTTGTCGAGCACCCTGACCTTCCTCATAAGCTCATCCCCGATATTCTCAATCCTCACCGAGCATATGCTGCCCTTCACATTGATCCAGCCGGGATCAAACGAAGGAGCATTCCTGAAAAACTCACCGTATGAGATATCATCAGAGATAGCTTTCTCAAGCGACGCCTCATTATAGCCCATGAAGGAGAAAATGAGTGCATTCACCTCTTCCTTTGTCCGTCCTTTCCTTTCCGCTTTCGACACAAGCAGGGTGTAGATTTTACCAAGTTTCATTGAAAATATGTCCATATGGTGAGATTATCATCAATGGAATGGCGAAACAACATCGCCATGACAGAGGAAAGGAAAAGGAGATGAATGAAAGATACCTTATGAGAATATCGTCAGTGCTGGCACTGGTAATCACCCTGCTTTTCGTTGCTGCAGTCATGGTCATTGCTTTCACATGCGGCAATACAATTGTGATGTGGTGTCTCTTCATAGCAGTTTTCCTTCTTTTCATTGCCGCCATATTCTGTATCATGGAAATTGAAAGGCTTACAGGTTCATATGAATGTCCCTTCTGTCATGAAAGGCATGTCCCTTCAAGAACATCCATGCTTCTTTCTCCCCATATTTTCACGACAAGATTCCTGAAATGTCCTCACTGCCATAAACGGGGATGGAATAAAAAAGCATTCAGCTCATGACCATCACTCTCATATTTGCAATTGCATGTAATTTGCAAAATACGATAGAATAAGCACCGTTTAGGAGACAGAAGATTATGAGAATGTCAAATATGTTTTCCAGAACCCTCAGGGAAGCCCCCAGCGGAGCTGACAGCAAGGGTTATGAATACTTACTGAGAGCCGGGTATATCAGGCAGATGGGTGCCGGTATTTTCTCCCTCCTCCCGCTCGGCTTCAGGGCAGCAAAGAAAATTGAGGGAATAATCAGAGAGGAAATGGAGAGGATCGGTGCACAGGAAATCCTGATGCCGGTCGTCAACACTGCAGATATCTGGAAGGAAACAGGACGCTATTATTCAATCGACAAGGAAATGAGCCGCTTTGAGGACAGGAACGGCAGGGACATGGTGCTTGCAATGACACATGAGGAAGCCGTGACCGATCTTGCCAGAGGCGAGATAGACTCCTACAGAAGACTTCCTCTTCTTGTGTATCAGATCCAGACAAAGTGGAGAGATGATCCCCGCCCGAGAGCCGGTCTCATCAGGGTAAGGGAATTCACGATGAAGGACTCCTACTCTTTCGACAAGGACCAGGAAGGCCTTGAGAAAGTATACAGAGAGCATTACAAGGCATACTTCAGGATCTTCTCCCGCTGTGCGCTGCCATGCATCGCGGTAGGCGCTGACTCAGGTATGATGGGAGGAAAGGTAAGCCATGAGTACATGTATCTTTCACCGATCGGAGAAGACACGATCATCACATGCCCGCACTGCGGCTATACAGCAAACAGGCAGGTTGCGGCATTCAGGAAGGAATACTACAAAGAAGAGATGAAACCTCTTGAGAAGGTAGAGACTCCTGATGCCAGGACGATCGAGGATCTTGCAGGATACCTGAAGATCGAAGCACGTCAGACTGCAAAGGCCGTCTTCATGGTAGGCACATTCGTCAATGACCATACAGGTGAAGAACAGGAGAAACTCATAGTCGCGATAATCCGCGGCGATATGGATGTCGAGGAAAGCAAGCTTTCAAATGCAGCGAGGGCAAACTCGATCCGCCCCGCACATGAGGAAGAGATAAGAGCCCACAACATAGTCCCGGGCTTCGGTTCCCTCATCGGTGCCAAAGGAGATTTCATTGCCATAGTCGATGACTCTGCAGCAAATTCAAGCAACCTTGTTGCGGGAGCGAATGAGGAAGGTTTCCACTACCTCAACACCAACTACGGACGCGACTACAGCGGAACTGTCGCCGATATCGCATCGGCACGTCAGGATTACAGCTGTCCGGTATGCGGTCAGAAGCTCAATTCAAGCAAGGGTGTTGAAATCGGCAACATATTCCAGCTCGGCACACGCTATTCAGAGAGCATGAACTGCTATTACACTGCGGAAGACGGCACAAGGAAGCCTGTCATCATGGGAAGCTACGGTATCGGTGTGGGCCGCCTGCTTGCATGTCTTGCAGAGGAATACAACGATGAGGCAGGACTGAAACTTCCTATCTCAGTAGCCCCATATCAGGTGCATCTCATCTGCCTCGTAAAGGACAGCGCCGTTGGAGAAGATATCTACAGTCAGCTTACAGCTGCCGGCATTGAAGTTCTTTATGATGACAGAAAGGAATCCGCAGGTGTCAAATTCGCAGATGCCGACATCATCGGTGTCCCGATAAGAATCACAATAGGAAACAGAAGCCTGAAGGAAGGCAAGGTCGAAGTGAAGATCCGTGAGACAGATGAAGTCACATCCTTCCTTGTTGAAGACCTTGCAGATGAGGTGAAGGCGACAATCGCAAGACTTCAGAAAGAAATCGACGACAATATCGTTGAGAAAGAACTTGACTGATTGCAATCAGGTAAATTCATCTTATTGCAGATCCGGACGGTGTGACATCGTCCGGATTTTTCTTTTCTGCTGTTTTTTCAGGCGCCTTCTGAAATCAGGAAATCCGTGAGTATGTCAGACTGTCTGACAAAAGAAGCGACTGCATAAATGAAGAGATCATCATCAAGTCCGGCTTCTGAATAAAGAAGGTCATAATCCCAGAAGAATGAATGGCAGAGAGGCTCATACCATCCTCTCACGACTGTGAGGCTGCTGTTGCATTCATTCATCAGGCGGAAGGCACTGCTGCTGTCAACCCAGTCCGACGCATACCAGCCGCACTGTATCCAGAGCCTGCGCTCTGATGGAACATGCACAATGTAATACACCATGCCGTAAGAATCTTCAAATTCGACATCCCCCTCCTCATCTACCCGGGCTGTGTATCCTGCATCCTCAAGCAGGGAAACAAGATTTTCCGATGAGATATCATCACAGGAGAGGGCAAGAAGAGGAAGTGACGCTGCAAGCAGAACAATTGCTGTCAGTATTTTTCTCATATATTCAGCTTAACATGAAAAAGGCTGCCTTTCAGCAGCCTCTTGTTCTTCATGTGATGAGAATCTCATCAGTTGGCACCCTTCTCCTTGAGAAGATTCACAATGTATGTTCTCTTTGCAACCTTTGCATAGTCAAGAACTGAGTGTCCCTGATAGTCGCGTGCGTTGATGTCGGCACCGGACTTGATGAGCTGTGTTGACATCTTTGTCTCCGGGTTGTTGTTCACAGCCATGATGAGAGCTGTCTCACCCAGATAGTTTCTTGCATCAATGTTCGCACCAGCCTCAAGAAGAACCTCGACAACTTTCGGATTGTCTGAGTTGTTAGCTGCAAGGTGAAGAGCATTTGAGCGGTACTTCGGCTCAGCCTCATGAATGTCGGCACCTGCATCGATGAGAGCCTTTGTGATAGCCACACAGTGGTTGTACTGTGCTGAGAGCATCACAGGGGAAAGACCCCATTCATTGTGACAGTTGACTTCTGCACCTTCCTCGATGAGCTTCTTGATATCGCTGGCCTTTGTTGCAGAAACTGCTGCTGCGAGAAGTTTCTTGTTAAGGGATTCTACTTTCTTAGCCATAATAATTCCTCCAATAAATTCCCTGATGTTTTTTTCATTCTGCCATAAGGCTATCGACAAAATAAAATTTAGTAAATAGAAAATCCTCCTGTTTTCATACTTTTTGTTTGACTAATCCTATTTGTAGCTAAAAGTTACAAAGCCTGTCTTAAAAAAACCACACGAGTCGTGGAAAAGTTTGCCCGAATACCGGTTTGTTAATATAATACTAGTATGGTAACGAAAGACATGATAAAGAGAGTTCCAAAGGTTGAACTCCATGATCATCTTGACGGAGGCTTGAGAATCAGCACGGTCATCGAGCTGGCGAAGAAGGAGAATATCGCACTTCCGAGCTATGACGAGGCTGAGCTGAAAGACTGGTTCACACAGGGATGCAGGAGAGGAAGTCTTTCCCTGTATCTTGAAGCTTTCAGATACACGACCGCTGTCATGCAGAGCGCTGAAAACCTTGAACGTATCGCGTATGAAGCAGTGCTTGACCTTCATGCCGAAAATGTCGTCTATGCTGAAATAAGATTCGCGCCCGATCTCCACACAGAAAAAGGTCTCAGCCAGGAAGAAGCGGTGAGCGCGGTTCTTGGCGGTGTCAACAAAGGCAAGATGGAAACCGGAATGCAGGTGGGCATCATACTCTGCGCTATGAGAACCGAAAAGCCGGAACAGAATCTCAAGATAGCGGAGCTCGCGGCAGCATTTTCAGACAGAGGTGTTGTGGCTTTCGATCTTGCAGGAGATGAAGACGGCCATCCTCCAAAGAAATATATTGCAGCCTTCGACTACATAAGAGGAAAGAATTTCAATATAACCATACATGCGGGAGAAGCTTTCGGTGTTGAATCCATATGGCAGGCAATACAGATCTGCGGTGCGCACAGGATCGGACACGGTGTGAGGCTTATTGAGGATATGAGCATGGAGAACGGCAGTGTCACAAAGCTCGGCTCCCTTTCCCAGTTCATACTGGACAGACGCATTCCCATGGAGATGTGCCTTTCAAGCAATGTCGGCACCGGTGCGGTGCAGTCATTCGAGGCACACCCCTTCCCCATCTTCTTCAGGAACAACTTCCGTGTCTTCCTGTGCTCTGACAACAGGCTGATGAGCGATACGAATCTGACAAAGGAAATGACGATAGCATGCGAGAAATACAACCTGAGTTTCCGCGACCTTGAGAAGATCACGCTCAATGCCATGAAATCTGCATTCATCCATCATAATGAGAGAATCAGGATCATCTATGATGTTATAAAAAAGCAGTACGCAGATTTGAGAAAAGAATATTCAATTGAGTGAAAAAGCGGCTGCACTGCCAGAAGGTAAGACAGCAGTGCAGTCAAAGTATTAAACATTGGAGATTTATCAACTGAACTCCGCACAAAGTGTGAGGGTGGCCGTTAAACTTTTTCCACCGTCCATTTTATTCACAGTATCCTGTGCATTTCCGACCGTCTCTATTGTTATGGGAACAGAAAATACCCAAAGTTCCCAGACCCCGCCTTCGCTGTTGTCATTTTTGATGAAGAAGAGAATTCTGCCAGAAGATATCCATACTCTTCCGATGATGAGAAATTTATGATCCCAGTTCAATATACGGTTTATTCATAAAAGCCATGTTGAACTTGCGATAAAAAAGACACAGACGTGTTTTGCGTTCTGTGTCCCTTATGTTTGCCTCTGCTGCAGTATTTTCAGCGTCTCCACTCCCTCAGAGGATTCAGTCTCATCCTTATAAGGATGTAAAGCAGGCCGAAGACAAGTCCGAAAAGATGTGTCATATGGGCAACACCGTCAAAAGACATCATGCCGGAGAACAGCTCAATCACGAAATAAAGGATTATGAGAACGGGAGCCGGTACCGGAATAATGCCGAAAACATATATGACGGCACGCGGGTAAAGCACTGAAAACAGCATGAGAAGAGCATAAATTGCACCTGAAGATCCAAGAAGAACCACATTTGTATTCGCAAGATAATACACACCATAGCTTGCAAGACCGCAGAGCGTTCCGGTCAGCATGTAATAAAGGAGGAATTCCTTGCTGCCTACTCTTCTTTCAACCGCTGTGCCGAATATATAAAGGGAAAGCATGTTGAAAAGCAGATGGCTTACCGAACCGTGAGTGAACATGTATGTGACGAACTGCCAGTATGAGTGCCCATAGTAAACAGAACTCGGCACAAGTGCAAGTGTGTATGTCAGACGCGGAAAGAGAAAATAAGTGAGACAGAATACAGCGATGTTGACGGCAACAAGTATTACAGTCACGTTATGATATGTATAGACAAACTTCCTGTTGATGATTGTATTTTTCATAAACCAGAAAATAGCGGTGCTTTCCGGGTGCCGTCAAGAATACATTTTTTCACACTGTGAAATTTTTTCACGCCTTAGAACATGTTTTTATATGTAGAATCATGCTGAAAACCTGTTGGCATGGTCTTTGCATATAGGTTTGTACAGAGCAACAAGTTTTTTTCAACCTCCTTTTAGTGTGAAATATCAGGCATCCGGGGTTCCCGGATGCCTCTTTTATTCTTCATCATGTGTTTGGCATGGCTTTTGCTTGTATTTCTACATAGAGCAACAGTTTTTCATGCCTCCTTTGTATGAAAAATAAAACTTGTGCCGGACGGCCCTCTCTCCCACCCCAATTTATTCCGCCCGGCACTTTTTTTATTCTTCTGTTGCTGATAATATTTTTCACATGGCAACAAGCAGAAGAGACAAAGCAGATTCATATACCCAGAAAGCACACAGAGAAGGATACCCCGCACGTTCGGTATACAAGCTTGAGGAGATCAATGCTTCCCATCATCTGATCAAGCCGGGTGACAGCGTGCTTGATGTCGGTGCAGCCCCCGGTTCCTGGACCCTTTATGTTCACAGGGCACTCATCAAGGGAAAGGGAAAGATTGTCTCATGTGATCTCAATCCTCTGAGGCTTGATCCCGTTCCTCCTACCGTGATTGAAATAACGGGCGATGCCTTCAGCAGGGAAATAAGGGCAAGGCTTGTTGAAGAGGGACCTTATGACTGCATAATATCGGATGCCGCACCGATGACAACCGGAAACAGAACTGTGGATACTTCAAGATCAGAGTATCTTGCCGAACAGGTTGTCTTTCTGGCTGAGGAACAGCTTGCACAGCACGGTAATCTTGTTCTCAAGATATTCCAGGGAGGAGGACAGGAGGAAATACTTAAAAAGATGCGGACTCTGTTCAGGAAGGCAAAGGCGTTCAAACCCAAAGCATGCAGGGATGACAGCTTTGAAATCTATCTGATCGGATTAGACAAGTATTAAATCCTCTGTTCATTCTGCAATATTTCGCTCTGTTTTTGTGAGCTGCTTATTTCAAATGATATTCAGCAGCAGATAAAACAATCAAATAAAAAGGAATAATGATCGGGAGTGTCAAAGGTTAAAATACGAAAGCTCCCCGCACTGGAGAGCTTTCCGTATTGTTCTGTGTCATTGCGCAGCTCAGCTGAGAAGACTTGTGACTTCCTTCACGTAGGCTGCAGGATCTTTCGGCATAATGCCTTCAGCAAGGTAAGCCTGGGCAAGAATGACGGAAGCAAGACGTCTGATATATTCTTCGTCATCGCTTGAATCGATCTTTCTGATGATCGCATTGCCGGCATTGACTTCAAGGATTGGCTTGATCTCAGGCATCTCCTCACCTCCGCCCATCTGCTTCAGGATCTTCTGCATCTGAATGGACGGATCATTCTCATCCATCACGATGACAGCAGCACTGTCGGCTGAGAGACGGTCTGAGATGACAACATCCTTCACCGAGTCTCCGAGAGCCTTCTTGAGTTTTTCCACGAGCTTGCTCTCTTCCTTTTTCTCATCCTCGGTTTTCTCCTTCTTGTCTTTCAGGTCATCAATGGCACCGCTCTTGTTGATGGCCTTGAGCGGAAGATCCTTGTAATCATGAACCATTTCAACAACGATGTCGTCGATGTCATCATCCATGATGAGGACTTCATATCCCTTCTCCTTGTAAGTTGCGAGGAGAGGACTGTTGCGCAGGATGTTCTCCTTGCCGCCTGTGATGTAGTAGATGGCACTCTGTCCGTCCTTCATTCTCTCCTTGTATGCGGCAAGGGATGTATAGCCTTCCACCTCGCTTGATTTGTAACGTACCAGCTCAAGAAGAGTCTCCCTGTTCGCATAATCACCATAAAGGCCTTCCTTGAGCGGTCTGTTGTACTGTGTGATGAACTTCGTGTAAAGATCGGGATTGTTCTCGCTTATCTTCTTGAATTCACCAAGCAGTTTCTTCACAGAGCCGTTTCTGATTGCGCTCATGATCTTGTTTTCCTGGAGAATCTCACGAGAGACATTAAGAGGAAGATCCTCACTGTCGATTATACCGCGAACAAAACGGAGGTAGGTCGGAAGAAGTTCCTTGTCATCATCAGTGATATACACTCTCTTCACATAAAGCTTCACACCGGGGCGGTAGTCAGCATAGTACATATCGAAAGGAGCCTTGGCCGGGATGTAGAAGAGTGTCGTATATTCTGTAGCACCCTCGGCATGAGTGTGGATATAGAAAAGAGGATCATCGCTGTCGGAATAGTTGTTCTTGTAGAATTCCTTGTACTCATCATCAGTGATTGAGCTTTTGGATCTGGTCCACAGTGCGGATGCGCTGTTTATCTGCTCCCTCTTATGCTCAGTCTCCTTCACAGGATTTCCTTCACTGTCCTTCTCATCCTTGTAATGTTCCTGATCATACTCAAGGTAGATAGGATATGCGATATGATCGGAGTACTTCTTGATCAGCGTCTCAAGCTGCCAGCGATTCGCATATTCCTCACCGTCCTCATTGAGATACAGGATGATATCGCTGCCCTGTTCCTTTCTCTCGGCATCGCTGACGGAATAGGTGGCCTTGCCTTCGCTTTCCCAGCGGAAGGCCTTCTCTTCACCTGCCTTTCTTGAAATGACTACGACCTTCTTTGCAACCATGAAGGCTGAATAGAAACCGACACCGAACTGTCCGATGAGGTTGCTGTTCTTCTTCGCATCATCTCCAAGAGAGGAAAGGAACTTGCGGGTTCCGCTTGATGCGATCGTTCCAAGGTTGTTGTTGAGATCCTCCTCATCCATGCCGATACCGTTATCGCTGATGGTGAGGGTTTTGGCATTGCTGTCGAATGTGATATTGATGCAGGGATCAAAGCTGAAGCCTCTGAGCTTCTCATCAGTCAGACTCAGATACTTCAGTTTGTCTATGGCATCGGATGCGTTTGAAATGAGCTCCCTCAGAAAGATTTCCCTGTTTGAATACAGAGAATGGATAATGAGGTTCAGAAGATCACTGACCTCAGTCTTGAATTGTTTTTTTCCCATATTCTCCCCTTATATTTCTAAGCAAGATTGTTTTCAAATGGCAAAGATAATAAAGACAGAGAGAGGAGGCAAGAGAACACGCAATGAATTCAGGCGGTCATTCATTTGTAACCCGTGCTAACTTTAGTTGTTAGAGTATTGTAATTCATTTATGATTTTACAGAGGGAGGACAAAAAATGATGCTTAACTTCTCAAAACCGGAGAATGCAAGATATATAAACAGGCTCAAGGTCGTGAATGCGCTGAGGGCGAAAAGCGGGCTCTCACGCGCCCAGCTTGCGAAGGAGATCAACATAAACAAAGTCTCAATGGGAGAAATCGTGCAGGATCTTGTTGATGAAGGCGTCATCACAGAAGGCGTGAAGCAGGAGAGCGCAAAAGGCAGACCAGGCACAAGTCTCTCGCTCAATGAATCCCACGCCGCTGCAATCGGAGTGGATATCAGCACAAGAGTTATAACGATCACACTTTTTTCCCTTCTCGGCACACCTGTACGCATGGAGCGCTATCCCAGCAGCGACTTCACATGTGACACTGATTATTTCGACACCATAAACGCTGCAGTGGAGAAATTCACATCGTTTTCCACTTCTCCCGTCATCGGGATGTGCATTGCCCTGAATGCCAATATTTCGCCACAGGGAAAGATAACCTCATCTTTCCTGCCTCTGCTTAACGACAACAGCCATTTCATCTCCCTCTTTTCCGGCTACCCCTTCCCGGTCATACTCGCCCCTGCCCTGATCTGCGCTGCGGAAGCCGAACGTTTCTATTTTGAATCCACACTGGAGAACATGCTTTTCATAAACTGGGGAGAACACCTGTCATCGGCGCTCATACTCAGGGACAGGATCATTCCTTCAATGAACTTCGCCCACATGCCGATGCTGAAGAGAAACGTGTGCCACTGCGGCTCTGTAGGCTGCCTTGAGACAGTAGCGTCAGGCTATGGGCTCAGACTTGAGTCCGAAAGGGAATTCGGAGTCAGCATGACAGGACGTGAGATGATAAAGCAGGGGGACAAATGCAGAGCCATACTCATGCGGGCCGCAGAAGCCCTTGCCAAGGCTCTTGTCTTCTCGCTGTGCTCGACAGGTGCAAATGCCGCTCTGATAGGAGGAGGACTGTCAAACCTTCCTGATGAATACTTTGCCTACATGCTCGATGTGTTCAGCAAAAGCGCAGCCGTTCCGTACAAGGACTTTCCGATCTACCGTTCATATTACAAGGAAAAAGGAACAGTTCAGGGTGCGGGGCTTACCGCACTTGAAGAGTTCTTCTACCGGAAGAATCTCCTGCTCAAGCTGAACGATGCAGTCTGAAACGCCATAAAAAAACCGCCTGATAACAACCGGGCGGCAACCTCCTTAGTCCCAAACATTGGGTTTGCAATCAGAACAGCAGTCACAACACAAAAACGTCTCTGTTCTTTATGTAGACATTATCGCACGCTTTTTCAAAGGGTGCAAATATTTTTCGCGGTTTTTTCGAAATTGTTTGTTAATTTTTATATCCGTTTACAGTATAAAGATTTGTATAAACCATCGAATTTCCGTGTCTTTCTGAAAGCATGAGAGATATGGCTGAAACGGTGGTTTTGAACGGTTCCACAGGCCCGGCGGGAGATGAAGTGACCACCCGGCGGGCAAGCGTCACATGAGGTCTGTAACGTCTTTTCTCAAGCCTCAGTCCCCTTTCAAGCAGGGCTTCATGCAGTGCAGCCTGGAGGTTCATGAGGCTCCGGTTCTCCTTCACGCCGAGCCACCATGTATCTGATGAGTCACCTGTGAAGAAACCTGTCCTGTCAAATGTGATCTCAAACGGTTCAAACGATATTTCATCCATTGCCGCTTGTGCGCTGTGCATCTGCTGCACACTGCACTCTCCGAGAAAATCGAGGGTGAGATGAAGGTTGTCCCGCCTTGCAAAGCTTCCCGCGACAGCCTCGTCATGAAGCCTGTCCCTTATCAGGGATATCCTGTCAAGTGTATCGTCATCAAAAAGAACCGCTGTAAATAACCGCATCAGTTTCTCCTTTTGCTGTTGATGATTCTATCATACATGACAGAAAGTGAATATTCATTTTGCCGAGTGTTATACCCTGTGCGGGTTAACAAGAGCATAATTTCTGTTATGAGAAAGCCGTCCGGATTCAATGCCATTCTATACAGCTCACTGACAACGAACACCGATGATTACCTCAAAGGACTTTGAAGATTTCAGCTGTGGACTTGATCCTGTTTTAAGCGTAAACTGAGAACACACGGAGCTGACAGGAGTTATGGCAAAACAGACGACGGCATCAATGCCAAAGGCCACACATATTGCCGCATTGATAGAAAGCTCGATTCTATCAGGCGAGTACAAGAAGGGAGAATCCCTCCCTTCTCAGAAAGAACTCTCATTCAAATATGATGCTTCATCACGTTCTCTGCGTGAGGCTTTCAAGCTCCTTGAGACAAAAGGTCTCATTAAGGTGAGTCAGGGAAAGAAGGCCTATGTGAAGACCAACAGGCTTGATCAGTTTGCCGAGTCCATATCAATGTCAATGTTCGATCCCGGCACAAAGGACATGAAACTGCTTTCCGACCTGCTGCAGGTTCATATAACGCTGGAGGTTTCGGCTGCCAGGGAACTCAGCCGTGCAGCCGACAGGCTCAATGTCGTGAAGGTGTTGGATGCCTTCCTTGCGAAAATGGACAAGGATCTTTCCGTGATCGAGAACTCCGGAGACAAGGATGCGATAACGGACTTCAGGAACTGCGACTTCAATTTCCACCTTGTCGTGATCAACTCCAATGACAACATAGTGCTCAACTCCATTTACAACGCACTTGCTCCGCACATCCAGGAAGTCATGTTCTCACTTCCAGAAACACTTGAGGACAGAAGGAAGAAAGTCAGGGAATACGGTTATCTTGTCGATGCGCTGCGCCACGGACAGACAGACCTCGCAGTAGCCATGACACTTGTCTACACTACAAGCCTGTCAAACAAATTCAAGGCGAATTACGAGGAAAGACAGCAGGAAGGTTCAGATGGATAAGCCTGTCCTTTCAATTGAACATGCATCCGTAAGACGCGGAGGCAGCTATATCCTGAATGATGTATCATTCTCACTTCATGAGGGAGAGAATACGGCAATAATAGGCCCTAACGGAGCGGGAAAATCAACACTGATGAACACTCTGTGCAAAGAAGTGCACCCGCTTGCAAGAGACAATTACTCATACTGTCTTTTCGGCCGTGAACGATGGCCTGTATCCGAGCTGAGACTCAGGCTCGGACATGTAAGTCAGGCCGACATGCTGCTTCTGAATACAACCTACTCCGTTTTCGACATAGTGCTTTCAGCACGCTTCTCTGCCATCGGCATGGATTTCCATATAACGCCCGGCGATGAGGATATCAGGCGGGCTGAAGAGGAAATTGAAAAGGTGGGACTTTCGCACCTTTGCCAGAAACCGCTCTCGTCTCTCTCTTCGGGAGAGAAAGCTAAGGCCCTCATCGCCCGTGCCGCCGTCAATGATCCTCCCGTTCTGATGCTTGATGAGGCCAGCAATGCGCTGGATTTCCCTTCCCGCTCTGATTTCAGGAAAACAATCTCGCTTTATGCGAAAGAAGGAAAGACAATAGTTATGGTCACTCATGAGCTTTCCGAAATCATAGAGGAAATTGACAGAGTTGTCGTGATGAAGAACGGCAGGATTGCCGCAGACGGAAAGAAAGAAGAGATTCTCAATGAGGAACTGCTTTCATCCGTCTATGAGCAGAATGTCTATATCGACAGAAGAAACGGCTTATATTCCGCCTGGTGCTGATTTCTCTCTTTCTTTTTGACCCGCACTGAGTTAAATTTAAGAAAAAAGGAGACCACTATGAAGCGGTGCAATATCATCATTCACTCAGTAAGCGGCAATATCTATATCATCGGAGAATACCTTAAGGAGAAGCTGTGCGAACTCAATGTCGATGCACGCCTTTACCGTGTCGAGGATGGCGACCTGCACATTCTTGCAAACACGAAAGACTCGGTGAACCAGTACTATGAAGACATTCTCGCACTTCCCGTTGCAAGCGAGGAAACGCTGCTCAAAGCCGATATGATCATACTGGGTGCCCCCTCTCGCTTCGGTAACATGACAGCGGAAATGAAGGCATTCATAGACAACACATATCCTCTCAGCGAGACAAGAGCTCTTGAAGGCCGTCTCTTCGGATGTTTCACAAGCTGCACGCACTCAATATGTGAAGGCAGCCATGCCCTTGATTCAATGCTCTACTGGGCTCAGAACATGGCCCTCGTCCATATTCCTTACGGGGTTCATACTGAAATCGGCCTGTCAAATCAGCCGGTTGCAGGCATCGTTCATCTTGAAGGAAAGGAAAACGACATACGCCCTTCCGACAGGCTTGGCGATGTCATAGAGACATATGCAAAATCGATAGCAGAGTACCTTGAGGAGTAGAAGGCTCACTCTCTTTTCAGCTTTTCTTTTATCAATCTGACCCAGCGGCGCAGGAGGGAAGATCCGGACTCCTTCCTGAGTCTCCGGCTCGCCTCCTGTATCGATGCGTCCTTCTTCACTTTCTTCATCTCATCCCAGCGGCGCACCAGCCACATGTAGAGATCGCCTTCGGCATTGCCGGGGAAGTAGAACATCAGATTGTCTTCCCTTATCTGCCTGACAATCGGAGCATACACATTTTCATACCAGCTCTTTGCAGCATCCTCGAATGAGATTTCACCTTTGACATTCTGGTTTATGTAGTACTTGTGGACGAGAATATGATTCACCATTTCAGGATACGAACCTGGAGTCGTGAATACGATCTCGCCCATGGGCAGATAGGACGGTTTGTACTGTTCAATGAAAGCCTGACGCTCATAGTCAACGACGCGCTGCCTGAGCTGCTTCATCGTCATGCCGGGCTCAAGCTTGATCTCACTGTCAAGCTCAACCACCTCGGCATCTATGTATTCGACACCCATGCTTTTTGCAACGGATACCCGGTGATTGCCGTCACGGACAAAATAATAACCTCCAAGGGAGTAAACGGAAATCGGAGGGAGGATGACATCACTGAGACGGGCCCTGTCCACACTGGTCCAGCGGCCTCTCAGCATTTCCCGTTTTGGATAGAATGCGGCGGAAAAGTCACGGTAACGGCCTTCAGAACCTATGATCTTGTCGATTTCTATGGTTCTCATCCCAAGATAGGTTTCCTTTTTGGGCTTTATTATCTTTGTAACCTCATAAAGCGACAGCAGGTCGGAATTCTTCCATGTCAGCTTGTTGAAAAGAGACTGCATTTTCGCCCTGTTCTTCGCTTTGTTGAAATCCTCAGCAGACTGCTGGGAAAGAAAATCAGATGTACCCATCACTTATCTCCTAAAAGAGGATCGTCGAGGATATAGCTCCTGTAGACATTGATGATAGTCGTCTCATTGTAGTGCAGAATCCTGTTGGCATTCTCATCAAAGAGGTGCACATGTCCGTGCAGCATGTATCTGGGCTTATACGTATCGAGGAAGGAAAGGAATGTCTGGAATCCTCTGTGACAGATATCTTCCCCGTCTCCGTGTCCGAAAGCCGGCGCATGCGTCACCAGAACATCAAGGTAACGGCCGTAGCGCTTCTTGTTGTATATCAGATGGGGGATGAGCTTGGCTATCCTCCACTGCATCTGCCTTTCCGTGTACTGGCTCTTACCGTAGTTGTACAGCATCGAACCGCCCAGTCCCATGATGATCAGGCCTGTTCTCTTGTCCCTCATGATCTTGCCGTCAATCAGGTTGCCTCCGAATGCCGGCATCATCATATGCTTGCCTGTTCTTGAATACTCAACCACCGGATCAAAGCCGCCCCGCCTCATCACCTGATCAAAGTGCTCGAGGTTATGATTGCCGTAAACATAGTAGAAATCCTTTCCGAGAACAGTCATGATGTAATCGTAGTAACGGATGGGCAGATCCCCGGCACTGACAGCCAGATCACAGTCCGCAAACAATTGTTTTGCCTGATTGGAATAGATCAATGGATCTGTTATATCCGCGACACACAGGAGCTTCATACCCAGAATGTTAGCGTATGAAGGAAATTAAGAAAAGCACCTGTTCACGGAACAGACAGAGGTGAGTCAGAAGTGAAGTACAGAAAAGGAAAACAAAGATGGAGGATGCGTCTGCCGCTGCCGGCACTATTATGATGAAATCCAGGGCAGGGAATACACCGGCAGAAAACAGAATCCGTCAGCAAAGAGTGAAGCCGTTGTCTATTGTGATGCACTGCCCGTATATTCCCCGGCTCTGCGACAGGAAATACACAAGAGCCGCTATTTCCTCACTCTTCATCATTTCCTTTCTCACACTGTGGCTTTTCCAGTACTCTTCCAGCTGTGAACCTGAAAGCTGTTCTCTTGCGATGAGCCCGGGCTGTACGGCATTAACCCTGAGTCCGGTCTCTGCGGCAAGAGAGCGCGTATATGCACTCACGGCACCTTTTGAGGCATCATAATGTGCGGTCCTGCCGAACCCCGGATGGATGGCATTCATTGAGGAAATATTCACAATACTGCCATCCGAAGCCATGAGCAGCGGAATAAGTGCCCTGACAGTCAGCATAAGACCCCGCACATTGAGATTGAAGACCTTATCCCAGTCCTCGCATGAAAGATCTGATGCTCCGGATTCCGTAAATACACCCGCATTATTCACAAGCACGTCAAGAGAGTCCAGCTGAGGGAAACTGATCTGTGGAGCAGAAAGATCTGTTTTGTAGACATGTTTCAGCATCGGAGATGAATAATCTTTCGTGCTTGTGCCGTAAACTTCGAAGCCATGATCATAAAACACCTTCACAACGGCACTTCCCAGATTGGAAGAGGCTCCTGTCACCAGTACTCTCTTACCCATTGCAATACTCCTTCAGGAACGGGTACTTCTCAAGCAGGCTGGCATCAGGAGATGAATACATGTCATCTGTGTAGTGCGGGCACATCACAGTTGTGAAAAGGGCCCATTCACCTTCTTTCAGCCTGGTCGACTGCCAGATTCCCTCTTTCACAAGGCTGTGTCTGTGACATGATGAGAGTATGCGCTTCTCACACTTTCCGCTCTTCTCATCAAAGAGGAGCTGTTCACACTCCCCTCCTTCCAGGAAAAACCACATCTCATCACATGAGAGACGGTGGAGAGATGAAAAGCTGTCTTTTGTCACCAAGTAGTAGATACAGCCTGATGAGTATTGCGAGAACTGTGTGATGAAACGCCAGTACCCGCCTTCTCCTTCAAGAGGAGAAAGGCCCAGTTCCTCAATTCTGCTTATTTCCATGTCCTGACAATTTCCCTCACAAGAGCCGAGAATGAAGCCTTCACTCTCTCTCCCGTTTCAAGAACTTCCTGATGGTTCAGTTTCTGTTTCAGTATTCCCGCTGCCATATTTGTCAGACAGCTTATGCCAAGTGTCTCAAGTCCTGCGTGGCTTGCCGCGATGGCTTCCGGTACGGTGGACATACCCACAGCATCGGCACCGAGAATCCTTGCCGCCCTTATTTCGGCAGGAGTCTCGAACTGAGGTCCTGTGAAATACATGTAAACACCTTCCCTCAACCCGATTCCGAGTCTGTCAGCAGCAGCCTTTGCAGTATTGCGGGCATTCTCGCTCCAGGTTGAGGACATATCGAAGAAGCGGGGACCGAGCTCATCGGGATTGCTTCCTCTCAGGGGGCTTTCCAGCGCCAGCTTTATATGATCGCTGATCACCATCAGATCTCCTGCACTCCAGAGTGTGTTCACACAGCCTGCGGCATTGGTGAGGAACAGCTTTTCTATTCCCATCATGCGGAAAACCTGCACAGGATACACGCATTCCTGCATGCTCCATCCCTCATAGAAATGGAAGCGGCCCTGCATGCACAGCACTCTTCTTCCTTCAAGCTCTCCGATCACAAGACGGCCCTTATGCCCCGGAACCGTCGAGACCGGGAAGTGCGGGATATCCTTGTAATCAATGATGAGGGCATCTTCCAGCTCATCTGCAAGATCTCCGAGTCCGGAACCGAGAACAATGGCGATGTCTGTTTTCTCCTCCCCTGTTCTGTTCCTGATGAAAGCGCTGCTTTCCTTAAGTTTTTCAATCAGTGTCATAAATCCTCCGCAGGAAACCCATCAGGCTTGCCTGTGGGATGAATGCGGTCCTGCCCCGCAATGCTGTATGTGTATCCGTCCTTCCTCTGCAGGATGGTGCAGTTCTTCCAGCCGATGCCTTGCACAGTCCCGCTTGCTGTCTTGATGTTGAAGCGCCCTGTGCTCCTCACCGCCACCCTTCCGACATGGGCTCCAGCCTTCTTGCCCTTTGTCACAACCGCCTTGACGATGTCGCCCGTCTGGAAGCCGTAGTGGGTCTTCTCCTTCGGGAAGGCTTTCCCCTTGGAAAACCATAACTGTCCATGAGCTGGCGCTGTCTCGTGCCATGGCCACAGGCCGTGACCATGAGCACTTCTTCACCTTCCCAGCCGTGGATTGCCTTCACATTCCCGACGCATGAGGCATCGAGATGATGGTCCTTCGGCATGCCCTGCCTGTCCCTGTTCCACTTCGTCCGCGCTCCTGACCAGCATGACACAGGAAGGCCGGTGGCATGGAGCTGCCTGAGGATTTCAGGGCGCACGATGTTCATCGCCGTTGCGTCCCTCAATGGAGCCTTGAGCTGGGCCTTCAGCTTCCCAAGCCTCACCGGGTCGTTCTCCAGGAACTTCTCGACAAGCATGTTTCCCTTGCTCTGGTTGCATTCGTGGCAGGAGGGGACGAGGTTGGACAGCCTGTCGCTACCACCCTTTGAGCGCGGCACTACGTGGTCGAGTTCGATGACCTTCGCTTCTGCATCACAGTAGACGCACTTGCGACCATACTTCTCATACAGATACTGCCTGATCTCGTAGCCCTGGAGTGTGCCCCTCTGGTACTCGATGCCGGAGATCTCCGGATTCTGCATCAGCTGCATGTCGAAGGACGTGTACTCGAATGCGATGGAGGAGACAGGCAGCAAAGCCCCGTACTTTCCCACCCAGCTCATCGTTATCTGCACCCTGTGGAGCAGCGAAGGGGGAATCCATCCTCTGGGCCTTGTGCGGTTGTCGAAGCGACGAGGCCGATACCAGGTCTTCCTGCTTCGTCTGCCCCTCCTGACAGCACGGCGCTTCTCTAGGTCCAGGCGGATCTGCTGCCCCCGGTGCTTCAGCTGGGACAGGTGCAGCACATGGTCCTCGCCCTCATCGTCTTTCCTGACAAGGGCGAAGCCCGTGTTCTGCGAGCCGGGGTCTATCCTCAGCTCCACTTCCTGCACGACGCTCTCCTCCACAGTCCTGTCCACAAGGCGGATCGTGAAGGGATGCATCTTGTGCACCCTGGCCCGTCCCTGCTCCATGAGTTTCCTCGCCCTCTTGGGTGAGCAGGGCATCAGCGGCTTCTTGTGTCTGTCCAATACGAACACCTTCACGGCATTTCTCCTTGAAAAGATGGCCTTACGGCCCGTGTAACGTGGGATTTCTCCCATCTCACCTCGCCCGATGCCGGGACGCACATGGCATGGCCCGTTTCGCCCTTGTCCTCACGGTTGTCTGCTGCCATGCCTGACAGCTATGGCTCCCCTTGCGGGAGCGCCCGGAGCTGGTGAAGCACCCCGGGGTGTCTCTCTGGCGTCACCGGCATCTTGATGGCTGGTCACCCTGAGCTCTTCAAGCTCCTACCCTTGGGTAGGGGTGGGTGACTTTATTCACTCCTGTGGAATTTGAAATAAAGGGGAAGCCGTGCTCCCCCTTTTCAGATATCCGCCCGGCAGCATCAGTACGGCTGTCCTGTGGCAAGCGGTGCGACATTCCTCTTCGATGTGAAGATGAGAACAATCAGCGTCGCGACATAAGGGAATGCCGAGAAAATTCCAGGCGGCACGACGGCAAGCGCCGGAATTACTCTCGACATGTTGGCAATCGTATAACAGAACCCGAAGAAGAAGGTTGAACCGAGAATGCCGAGAACCTTCCACTGTCCGAAGATGAGGCCGGCCACAGCAAGGAAGCCGAGACCGTTCATGCCGGATGCACTGTTGAACTCTCCTCCTACGGTTATAAGATACACAGCTCCGCCCAGTCCGGCGAGTGCGCCTGATGCCACAACGCCTATATAGCGCATCCTGTGCACATTGACACCCGCACTGGCAACCGCGGAAGGATGTTCGCCGCAGGCTCTGAGCCTGAGACCGAAGCTTGTCTTGTAAAGCAGCAGGTAAGACAGTGCCCATATCGCAAGACCGACTATCGTGGTCCAGTATACTCTTTCAAAAGCCATGGTGCGCAGGAATATTCCAAGCCCGGCCTTCGCCAGAATACAGGACGCAAATGCAATAACCGCGAGAGTAAGATATGTCTGCCTTGTCTGTCTTTCCACCCTAGCCTTTTCTACGAATCTGATGAATGAAAGGAAGTTCTCTTTCTTCCATACCAGAGCAGAAAGCACAGATGCGATTATTATTCCTGCACATCCTGCTATGACAGGAGAAGGAATGAAAAGAGAAAGAATCAGAGAAGGTACCGCCAGAAGCAGTGCATACAGACGCAGGCTGGTTCTGCCGAAGAAAGCGTTGAACTGAGCCTTCTTTTTTGCAAAAGAGAAACTCTGTCTTACAATAAGGAAGACGACAAAGGCGAAAATGTATGTCCACAGCAGGGCATAGAATGATTCGCTGAAAATCTTCGCGACGGCAAACGGTACGATTGAATGCGCGATTGTTATGTTTCCCGATCCGGTCACGGTCTGGGCAAGATAGACAGTCAGTGCTGTCGACATCATGTTCAGTGCCGTACCCGAGATAACCTGATCAGCCCTGAGGTTGATGGCAGCCACAGCATGCAGCAGCGAATATGCTGCGGTGACGGCAACGGCAACCAGCATGCCGATGATAAAGCAGATCGTCATCGGGATTTTTCCCTGCAGATAGAACATTGTGACAGCACAGCTGAAGCAGCCCATCAGCATGAAACCTTCGATACAGAGGTTTGTGACACCTGAACGCTCAGAATAGAGGGCACCCAGAGCACCCAGAAGCAATGGAATTGTATAAATTACCGCTGCGGGGAAAATACTGTTCAGAATATCCATCACATACCTCCTTGCACACTTGTATCGGCGCTCTTCACATTGCTTTTGGCAATCTTTTTCTCATACAGTTTATGGAAAAGACCGTTCCACAGGTTCCTGAAAAGGACAGCTGTCGCAGTGAAGTAAATGATAACCGCAATGACAGTATCCGAAAGTTCGGGAGGGATATCGGCACCGGCGCCGAGCGAGCCCTTGCCGGCCTTCAGGATGGAGAAGAAAAGTGCGGCGAAGAACACGCCTATCGGGTTGCAGTTTCCAAGCAATGCAACCGCAACACCGTCAAATCCTTCATTGGGCATCTGGTTGCGGTAGATGACGTTTGAGTAGCCGCAGTAATATGTGACGCCTGCAAGACCGGCAAGCGCACCTGCTATCGTCATTGTTATGATGATGTTGCGTTCAACCTTTATTCCCGCATATTCGGCACAGTACTTGTTTGACCCGACAGCCTTCAGCTGATAGCCCAGCGTTGTCTTGTTGAGTATGAAGGCAATCACCGCCACCGCCACTATGGCTATCACAATTCCCCAGTTGATGTAACTGCGGGGGAAGAACTGAGAGAGAACCGTCGTTCTCAGGCTCTGCGCCGCCGGAACCGCAGCAGACTTTGAAGGAACTGACGGATCAACTATGAATGCCGGAATGATCTCATAGATAAGCCAGAGGGCCGTCCAGTTGAGCATAATGGATGATACGACCTCATGCACATTGAATTTCGCCTTCAGAAGGCCGGAGATGAAACCCCACAGTGCGCCGGCAAGTGCACCGGTGACTATGATGATCACAAGATAAAGAGGACGGGGGATTCCCTGTCCGTAATATGCCCATACTGATGCGACACAGCCGCCCACCAGCATCTGGCCGCTGCCGCCGATGTTGAAGAGGCCCGACTTGTATGCAAATGCGACAGAAAGACCCACAAGAATAAGCTGCGTCGAAACCGCAATCGTGTTTCCGATTCTTCTCGGATCGGAAAGGGCTCCCTGTGCGATGAGCGTAATCGCATCGAAAGGGTTCTTCCCGATTGCCAGAAGAAGAACACAGCCTGCAAGGATACCTGCTATGACAGCCGAGATGGAGACAAGCAGTGTACCCGCCTTTCTTTCCTTCAGAAGAGTATTTTTCACCATCATCCGCTCTCCTTTTCAGATTTTATGCCCGCCATCATGAGACCGACGGCATATTCATCAGTATCCCTGGTATTGACGATATCAATAAGACGGCCTGAATTTATTACCGCTATTCTGTCGGACAGATTGAATATCTCATCAAGCTCGAAAGAGACAAGCAGTACGGCATTGCCTTTGTCACGGTGCTTGACGAGCTCCTTGTGAATGAATTCGATCGCTCCGACATCAAGGCCGCGTGTCGGCTGTACGGCAATCAGGAGTTTTGGGTTTTCCGTAATCTCACGCCCGATGATGGCTTTCTGCTGGTTTCCGCCGGACAGCTTGCCGGCAAGAGAATTGACTCCTTCACCGGAGCGCACATCATACTGATCGATGATCTTCTGGGAATACTCCCTGATGGATTTCCTGTTCAGAAGCCCTCTTCTGCTGAAAGGCTCCTTGTCGAAATCCTTGATTATGAAATTGTTATACAGAGGCTGCGAGAGAATGAGTCCCCTCTTCTGGCGGTCTTCCGGTATATGACCGATTCCGCTTTCATTCCTCTCCTTGATCGACATGCGGGTTATATCTCTGCCACAGATGCTCACACTGCCGCTCTGGATCGCCCTGAGACCGGTTATGGCCTCAACGAGTTCGCTCTGCCCGTTTCCGTCAACACCTGCGATACCCACGATCTCACCGGCATGCACATCAAGAGAGAAATCCTTTACACCGAGAACTTTCTTGTTGTTGAGTACATTGAGATTCTTTATCGCCAATACCGTCTCACCGGGTTCGGCTTCTTTCTTCTCAACCTTGAAATTAACCTGGCGGCCCACCATCATCGCAGCCATGTCATTCACAGACGTGGATGCGACATCCACAACGCCTACAAGCTTTCCGCGTCTTATTACGGTGCAGCGCTGTGCAACCGCCTTGATTTCCTCAAGCTTGTGGGTGATTATGATGATCGATTTCCCTTCCTTCGCAAGAGAGCGCATGATATCCATGAGCTCGTCAATCTCCTGCGGAGTGAGAACAGCCGTAGGCTCGTCGAATATGAGTATGTCGGCATCACGGTAGAGCATCTTGAGAATTTCGACCCTCTGCTGCATGCCGACTGTGATATTTTCTATTACCATGTCCGGATCGATATTCAATCCGTATTTCTCACTGAGTTCCTTGATCCTGCGGCTTCCGCTTTTCGTATCAAGAAGGAATCCTCCTTCCTTACCCAGAATTATGTTCTCAGTGACTGTGTAGTTGTGAACAAGCTGGAAGTGCTGGTGCACCATGCCAATGCCCAGGTCATTGGCATCATTCGGCGAGTTTATCCTTACTTCCTTTCCCCTGACCTTGATGATTCCCCTGTCTGCGTGGTACAGACCGAAGAGGATGCTCATCAGTGTGGACTTTCCGGCACCGTTCTCGCCAAGAATCGCATGAATCTCGCCTTCCCTCACCTGCAGCGTTATGTCATCGTTTGCCACAATTCCGGGGAATTCCTTGCGGATGCCGATCATTTCGATTACGTAGTCTGACAAATCGTGTCTCCGTCAAAATTAAACAGTTATGATCAACTGTCTGACTGTGCTTAAAAAGGCCGCTGTAAACTAACGGCGGCCTTTATCTTCATGATAATAATGAGGTCTTACGGAATAAGGCCATCTGCTGTGTCCTGAACAACGATGCTTCCATCAATGATCATCTGTTCGACTTCAGCTACGATTTCCATTGTCTCCGCAGAAAGGTTCGGGTTTGTCTCAGGAATGCCGAGATCTGCAGTTGCAGCACCGCGGAGCTCGTTTGTTCCGCCCGGGAATTCATTGTTGTATGCGGCATAAACAAGATCGTATGCTGCCTTGTCGACATACTTCATTGCAGAAGTGAGGATGCAGCTCTCGCCGTTTCCCATATCGCCTACTGTATACTGGTCGACATCAACACCTACAGCCCAGACATTCTGTCCGGCAAGGCGGCGGCTCTTTGCCTCATTGATAACGCCTACACCGGTACCGCCGGCTGCTGCGAAGATAACGTCAACACCGCTGTCATACATAGCTGTGGCAAGCTGTCCGCCGAGTGCAAGGTCGGCAAATGAACCTGAATACACAAAATTGCTTGGAGCCATCTCCACTGTTGTGCCGTAGTTGTCATTTGCGAATGCAACACCCTGCTGGAAGCCCCAGTTGAACTTCTGTACAGCCGGGATCTCGATACCGCCGACAAAACCGACAGAACCGTCGATGAGCTCAACTGCCGTGGCAACACCGGCAAGGAAACCGGATTCCTGTTCCTTCCATGAAACAGATACTGTGTTAGGTCCGCAGTTGTCTCCGAGGTTGGAGTCAAAGATTACAAGGTGCAGATCCGGGCACTGTGCCTGAACTTCAATGATAGCCTCTTCGAAGAGGTAGCCCGGGCATGCAATGAATCTGTATCCCTGATCATAGAGGTTGTAAATGGCATCTGTGTAATCAGCTGTAGTGGTTCCATTCGGTCTGAGATATGTGCTCTGGAGGCCGAGTTCGTCAGCAGCTCTCTTCACACCCTCCCATGTACCCTGGTTGAATGATCTGTCATCGATTGTTCCGGAGTCAGTTACCATACCGACCATCAGGCTGTCACCGGAAGTGGCAGGACCGGTACTCTCCTCTTTTTCAGCAGGAGCAGCAGGTGCTGCAGCAGCGGTTGCTGTTGATGTGCTTGCAGCAGCGGTCGTTGTGGATGTTGTGGATGCGGTTGTTTCCTCATCACCTGAACATGACGTCATCGTGAATACCGAGAAAGCGAGCAGAAGCATCATAACTATGGCTATGGATTTCTTCATCTGGTTGTCTCCTTTTAAATTTTGGTCATTACCTTTTTATTTTACTGATACACAAAACCACTGTCAAACAAAACCGACCGGCAAGCATGTCCAATTTCGGAAAAATCATGATGAAGCCGGAAAATTCAGAAAAAAAGAAAGTCCTCTGTCCATGCTCATGCATGCAGAGGACTTTTCAATCAGGTACTGCTTTCAGCCATCTCGCTTTCAAGCAGTGCGAGGATGAACGGGCCCACACCCTTGAAATCATCCCGTTTCCGGGGTTCAAGGAAATAGTATTTGAGAGATCCGTCCCTGTACGGGTTGCCGCCAAGGCCCGCAACTGAACATATGCCGTCAAGATGGTATATCCCGTTCTCATCTCTCGTGAGATATATTCTCTTTATTCCGTCAACAGCCCGCCTTGCATTCTCAATATACTTTCCATCAAGGATGCCGGTACGAACTCCCTTGTAATAGAAATAGGCGAACATTGCGCTTCCGCTGGTCTCAAGGTAGTTGCCTACGCTGTCCTGGCAGTCCGGCACCTGATACCACATGCCGCTCTCACTCTGGAACGCGGCAACAGAAGGAGCAAGCTTTCTTATTATGTCCTCAAGCTCACCTCTGCGCCTGTTGCCGGCAGGAGTATAGTCAAGAACATCAAGAAGAGCCATGCAGAACCAGCCGATGGAACGAGACCAGAAATGAGGAGAAAGGCCTGTGTTTATATCAGACCAGCGCTGTCCCCTTGACTCATCATATGCATGATAAAGAAGTCCTGTTCTGCCATCTCTGAGCGTATTATATGTAATGATTAATTGATTTATGACATCATCAAGTTCATCCCCGTCATTATGACGCATGGCATACTCGGCGTTGAACGGGCCCTGCATATACAGACCGTCCAGCCAGATCTGCCAAGGATATATCTCCTTATGCCAGTATACGCCGCTCTTTGTTCTTGGCTGTCTGACAAGCTGACCACGCAGTTTGTCACAAGCCTTGATGAAACGCTCCTCCCCGCTTTTGTCATACAGAGGGAAAAGCGCCCTTCCGGCATTGATCTGATCAAGGTTGAATTCCCCTTCTCTGTAAGTGGCAATTGTCCCGTCTTCAGCGATCAGCCTGTCATACATCGAGTACACCCATGGATAGACGGATTCATCTTTATGGAAAGCCGCACTCTTGAGTGATGCATACAGGACAAGACCGTGTTCATAGTGCCACAGCATCATACCGGGGCGGTAATAGCTTTCAACACTTTTTGCAATTGCCAGCGACAGAGGCATGGCTGAATTCTGAGTCATATTCAATATCCTTATCATTGTATGGCCGGCTTTCACCGGCCATATCAAGTTGAATTCAGTGCTTAACGCACAAGTCCGTTTGCCTGGGCGTATGCGATACCTTCTTCATTCCATGCAGCTCCGCCGATTCTGTTGAAGCCGTCGATGAAAGCCTGCCAGTTCTCAGGTGTGAGGGCTCTCTGTCCGGAGAGGAACTCTGCCAGAGTCTGTTCATAGTAGCGCTGTACGTCGGCGTTCGGAGTCGGCATCTGACCTGATCCGATAGCAGCTGTCCAGTACTTTGACTGCATTTCCCTGAGAGCGGTGAGAGCGGACATTGTCTTTCCGGAAACTGCTGTTGTGTAGGTCGGATAGCGGCTTGCAAGCTCGACATCCGAGTTATAGAATACCATATTTCTCAGCTGTGTGTAGACCTGTCCGTCAGGACCTGAGAATGAATTGTCACCGAGGTCGCCTGTTACCGGGATTCCGTTCTCGTCGAGAACATAGTTCACGCCTTCAACGCCCCATCCGCACAGGTAGTAGCCTTCGTCACTGCTCATCCATTCAAGGAGCTCGCAGATCTTCTCCGCCTTTCCTTCATCGGCAGCATCCTGGCTCATTGCATAGATTCTGTAGTTCTGATCATAAGCACCGACTGATGCAAGTCCGTCCGGTCCTTCCGGCGGATCGATGATGATCCATTCGCCGTCAGGGAAGTTGGCATCGAACGGAGCATAGTTGGATTCGGAAGCATAAGCTGCGTTCTGTTCCTTCATGATACCGAAGCGGCCCTGTTTCCATGCTGCGCGGAAGTCATCCTTCTTGTATGTCAGCCAGTTGGGGTCCATGACTCCTTCCTCGCACATCTGGCGGATGTAAACCATTGCATCATAGAATTCCGGCTTGTAGACATTGAGACCGAGATTCTCTTCTTCAAGACACCACAGACCGTCAACACCGAAAGCGCCGAGGATCGGGAAGAGACGTGCACCCGGATAGCCCTTGAGTGTTGCATCCGATTCAATGTATGCACCGTAGCCGTATGTATCATTCTTTCCGTTTCCGTCCGGATCGTCATATGTGAATGCCCTCATGACTTCCATGAGCTCATCAAGATTGGTGGGAACTTCAAGACCGAGATTGTCCAGCCAGTCCTTTCTGATGAGAAGACCTTCGTTCTTTGCGACAGAACCCGGAGAGGCGAAGCCGTAGCTGTGTCCGTCGATTGTGGACATTGCAATTGAGTCGGCATCATACTGCTGTGCTGTTCTGTTCGGCATGAGTGCGTAATAGTCATCAACAGGAGCGACAAGACCCTGGTCGACAAGACGTGTGAGGACAGGGCGGCTTACCATGAAGAGGTCAGGCAGTGAATTGCCTGCAGCTGCAGCCTGGATTCTCACATCCTGATCTGATTCATTTGAGGGAAGCACGCTGAGCTTGAGATCAATGCCGTGCTCTTCGCGCAGGATATCATAACCTACCCAGTCATCAGGAATAGGACCTGCCTCTGTGATGGCGGCACCATACCACAGTTCGATGGTGACTGTTCCATCTTCGTTGACGGCACTTGATTTCTCAGCGGCACCGTTTGCAAATACTGCTGACATTGCGATAAGGGCAATGAGCATCAGAGAAAGAAGTTTTTTCATTTTAACCTCCATTTTGTTTTCATTATCCTTTTTTATAATCAACCTTTGACCGCACCTACCATAGTACCTTTGGTGAAGTACTTCTGGATGAACGGATAGGCAATTACCATCGGAATGGCGCTCATGAATACAGATGCCGCCTTGATGGCCTCAATCGGGGCATTGCCGAACGCGCTTACCTCAACATACTCGTTCATGCCGGCTGCCATGAGGATGTTTCTCAGAAGGATCGGCAGAGGATTGAGGTTGCTGTCCTGGATGTAGAGCATTGCGTTGAAGAAGTTGTTCCAGAACGAGACTCCGTAATACAGTCCGATTGTCATGACGATCGCCTTTGAAAGCGGCATGACTATGCGAATCAGGATCTGCACTTCAGAGCATCCGTCGATTCTCGCACTCTCCTTCAGCTCTGCGGGAATGCCGTCGAAGAACTGTCTCATGATGATAACGTTGTAGGTGGATATCGCACCGGGAAGGAAGACTGCTGCGAGGTGGTCCATGAGCCCAATGTTCTGTACCAGGAGGTAAGCCGGGATCATACCGACATCAAAAACATACGGGATAAGGATGATGGTGGTCAGCACCTTACGTCCCGGAAGCGATTTTACGGACATTACATATGCAAGGGGAATTGTCAGCAGGAGCGCGCTTACGACACCTCCGACAAGGATCTTGCAGCTGTTGGTGAAGGCCATGACGAAACCGTTGTTGCCCAGAAGGGCCTTGTAGGCATCGAATGACCAGTCCCACGGTGCCATGAACATGCCTTCAAGATATGTTCCGATATATGTATTGGGACGGAATGAAAGCGTGACTGTCGACCACAGCGGGATGAGGATGATGATCAGCATCAGCACCATGAAGACATCGACACAGACCTGAAAGGTCTTGTCCGCCCTTGTGGGGCGCACTGCCTTGTTATGCATATTGGGCTTGAGATGAACCCTTGTTTTCTTTTTATCTGCCATATTACTCACCCCCTGCCTCAGAATAGTGAAGAGCCTTCACTGAATTTGGAAACGAGCTTGTTTGAGAAGACGACAAGCAGCATTCCGATGACGCCCTTGAAAAGTCCGACTGCCGTGGCAAGGCCGAACTCGAACTGCAGCAGGCCCTGTCTGTAAACCCAGGTGTCGATGATATCGCCGACGGAATATACCTGAGGACTGTAGAGCATGTACATCTGGTTGAAGCCCGCATCGAGGATCGTTCCGATCTTGAGAAGGAGAACCGTGACTATGACAGGCTTGATCGACGGGAATGTTATGTAACGGACTCTCTGCCAGCTGTTGGCGCCTTCCACCATTGCGGCTTCAAAGAGAGTCACATCGATATTCATCAGCGCCGCGATGAAGATGATTGCGGACCATCCCATTTCTTTCCATGCATCGGAAAGAAGGACAACCCACGGGAACGCCTTCACTGATGAAAGGAAGTCCACCGGCTGTCCGCCGAAAAGCTTTATGATGTCGTTCAGGATACCCGATGAAGGGGAAAGCAGTGCGAAGAGGACACCGTACATGATGACCCAGCTGAGGAAGTGGGGAAGATATGCAAGTGTCTGTACCGTTTTGCGAAGGGCGTAATGGGTACATTCGTAAATCGCTATTGCCAGTATGATCGATACGGGAAGGCTGATGAGAATCTTGCCTATGGAGTACATCAGCGTGTTTCTCAGAAGCTCCCAGAAATAGAAACTGCTGAAGAAGTCGGTAAAGTTCTGAAAACCGATCCATGCAGAACCGAGAACACCGTCACGGGCACGGAAATCCTTAAATGCGATCTGTGCGTTGAAAATAGGAACGTACTTGAAAACAATGTAATAGACAAAAGGAATGAGCAGCAGGAGATACACATCCTTATGCCTCAGAATCTCCTTTTTCAAAGCCGGCTTCGGTGCGACAAGTATTGTAGTACCATCTTTGAGGACTTTAGTGGCCGGCTGGCCTGCAGCACGTTCTGCACTGTCTTTTTTTCTCATTTTTCCACCTCGATGGTACCAGTATGAGGCCGTTTTTTTTAAATTTGCCTACGGAAAATTGTATTTTTCAGACCTTCGTCCCCTGTTCCCTGAGCCGCCGCGGCGACATTCCGGTTATTTTCTTGAAGACCCTGCAGAAGTATGCCTGATCCTGGAAACCGGTCTGCCCTGCGATTTCATTGACCGACATTCCGGTGCTTGTCAGGAGCCGGCTCGCCATCCGGACACGGTAGCGGGAAAGGTAGTCCCACGGGGAGATTCCCATCTCACGGCGGAATATCCTCGTAAGGTAATCCTCCGATATATTCACGCTTTCAGCCACCTGCCATCTTATGACCGGACGGGCAGCATTCTTATTAAGATATACTATGGCTTTCTTGACCATTGCTCCTGTGAGAGGAGGAAGGATCTGGCTTCCGCCGAAAATGCCGATGAGACGCGATATGAACTCCTGAGCCTCACAGATTCCGCTGTTGCAGATGAGGAGATTTGAATAAAGAAGTATGCTCTCGACCTCTTCCTCAGTAAAGCTGTCCTTGCAGATGAGAACCGGAACGGACGAGGAGAAGCGGTTTTCCCTCAGTGCGGCTATCTGACTGCTTCTGCACTCGCCGAGAATGATGAGGGACGGACTTGACGATAGAGAAGACAGCAGTTCGTCAAATGTCCTGAAAACGGTCCTTGAGCCGAAAGCGTCAAGCCTCTCAAGACCGGAAGGCATGCTGCCGGCACAGACGATGCCCGCCCCGGCGGCCTTATCGCCGGCAGCCATGGATGAGACGCATGTCCATATATCAAGAGGCGAAGATGGCAGACAGAAGCACAGGAACGGCAGGTTCTTGGCCTTCACGTGGTTGTGCATCAGGTTGAGGACCACGCTGTTCTTTCTCTTTTCCCCCGCATTATAGATAAGATGCGAGACACTGGCAGGAATTGAGAACCCTCCCGCAAGATCCTTCTCAAGAACAGGGATAACGTCAGTGAATGCTGACAGCGAAGAAGGAAGCTTGCTTTCCGGTGAGGCTTTTATGAAAACCGCAGTGCCGGGAGACTGTGCCTGTGCATCCTTTCCGGACAGACTCGGATACGGCAGAGTGATCATGAGCGCATGCGGCAGGAAGCGGAATGATCCCGACAGAAGCACTGTTATCTTCTCTGCCAGAAGAAGAGAAGGATTGTTCCTCACAAGAAGAGGATTCCATCTTTCCACTTCCAGCTTCACGCACACCCCCTCAGTCTGTGCGCTCACCTCAAGCCTGACCTGTCCGCTTTCGGCTTCACAGGCAAGCTGATACAGAAGATCAAAAGCCTTTTCAAGCTTGTCGCGGTCGCTGTAGAGGGCGGGAAGCAGATCTGGTATGAAGAAATCCGTGATGGAATGGGCGGACACGAAGGAAGAGAAGAACTGCACGGTTTCTATCGTGGAGCGCCGGAATTCCATCTCCCCTTTTTCCGTCAGGATAAGATCAAGCAGATGTTCGGCTTTCACCACATTGCTGACAACCCGCCGCTTTGTCGCACTGTCCTTGACGAGGGAAAGCGTCTTTCTTATTGAACACAGAGGTTCCCTGAGCTCTTCGGACAGGTTTGCATAGAAAGCGCTGCTTTCGCTTTCCGCCTCCTCTGCCCTTCTCTTTGCCTCATTCGCGCTTTCAAGCAGTGCTATTCCCTTGAGAGCTGATGATATCGAGGCCATTATGTCTTCAATGACAAGTTCATTGTGTCCTTTCTCGAATTCAAGGAGTATATAGCCGACACTCTCCTTGTCCATGATCACGGGTTCCACCACGAAAGCGCCTTTCGTGATGAAGTATTCATAACTGTGAGGAAGAAGCGTGCCTGAAAGGAAGTCCTGCTGTACGACAACGCTCCCGTCGCCGTCGTATCCTGCAAGCAGCCGGCTTTCATCCTCGCCTTCCTTCCTGAGAACGATGTAGGCCTGACGGAAACCCAGCTGGGGAAGATATTTCTTCATGATATCAGAAAGGTATGACAGGGCATGTGTTGACAGAAGCTCCATCTTGAAATGATTCATGACGGAATTCTCTTCGTTCCTTATATGCTCCTTTTCCCCGTTGACCTGTGCGAACACATCAAGGATCACCCTTACAAGATTCTTCTGGCAGAAATCGCGGATATCCTCCTTCAGAGGAAGCAGGCGCGAAGCCCAAAGCGCTATTTCAACAAGATCCTCATACTCACCTCCCTGCTTCAGGAACCACGCGGCAAGACGGGAAAAAGAAGACAGGAACCACTGCCGGCGGGAAGATGAGAAATCGTCAGTGCGCATCAGATACTCGATAAGATACTCAAGGTCCTCTCTCTTTATCCGCGAAGCGCTGTACCGCACTGCCCAGTCAATGAATGAAGAGACATCCTCAAGCTTCCTCATCAGCCTCTCATCGGAGGCAAAAGGATCCTCGCAGCCGCATGAATGACGTATGACAAGATCGCACTCAAGCAGGATGTCTTCTATTTTTCCATCCCCTTCCATCCTGCGGTACAGGCTGGCAATCGCACTGTCGATCATCTCATCAACCGGCATTCTGACAGTTGTCGGTGCAATCGCGATGAGTTTGTTTGTCTCAGTATCGTTGAAGCCTCCTGTGCTGAGAGCAGAAGGAATGTTCACACCAAGTTCCTCAAGATGATGCACCGCAGCGAACATCATCAGGTCTGATGCGCACACCATCGCGTCGAAATCCACGGAAGGCATCAGACCTCTTTCATCTATGAGCTGGCACAGGGCTTCCCTGCCCCGGCCCCATGAATGCGGTGATGTGATGAGGTCATGGTTTATCCTGAGTCCTGATGAGCGCAGGGCATCCATGTATGCCGTGAAACGGGCCTGGCTGGATTCATGGTTTTCCGGCCCCCTGAGAAAGGCGATTTTCCTCTTCCCGTGAATATCGATGAGATGTTTCACGAGTTTATAAAAACCGCTGTAGGCATCAAAGCCGACATAAGGAATGTCATCACCAGCCTTGAGGCCTATCGTGATGCAGGGCAGAGAGGAATACTGGCGCATGAAATGACGGACCTCATCAACGCTGGCCTGCCCGGTGAGCGTGCTGGCCCAGGCTATCATTCCGTCAAAGTTCTCACTGTTCACAAGCCTGTATATCGAATTCTTCAGATACTCGTCACGCGCCTTGAAATCCAGTCTTCCGCCCGGAAAGACAAAGAGCGCATCCTCGCTGTAATTGAAAGAATCAAGACAGCGGTTCCACATTCTTACACTTGTTCCCTCATGTATGGAGGCGAGTATGAAAGCGACTTTTTTCCCCATACATTGAATTATGAATGGACGAAGCGCTGTGCACAAGGTGGAAAATGACGGTTTTGTACAATTTCCCATGATGAAAAGACCACCCTTTGCGGTGTATCATTATAAGTGTCAATTTTGTTGACAACAGCGCAAGTCGGGGTTAAAGTGGAATCATGTTTCATTTTAGGTGTAAACCGGTGAAACATCTGTGACCACATTTACCCAGAAGCACCCTTCAAAGGAGGAGAAATGAAAAACATAACTGAAATCGTGAAGAAGGCAGAACGCCCAGTGAAAGTTCTGCAGTTCGGAGAGGGAAACTTCCTCAGAGCTTTTGTCGACTGGATCATCGATAACCTGAACGAGAAGACGGATTTCAACGGAAACGTCATGATGGTTCAGCCGCTGGCAAACGGCATGGGTGACATGATCAACGCCCAGAACGGACTGTACACAACATGTCTGAGAGGCATCCAGAACGGAAAGCCGGTCGAGCAGTTCCGCCAGATCACATCAGTTGCAGGCTGCATCAATCCCTACAGCGAGTATGACAAGTTCATCGCACAGGCTTCGAACCCCGATCTGAGATTCATCATAAGCAACACAACAGAAGCCGGTATCGCATACAAAGAAGGCGACAAGCTTGAAGACAAGCCGCAGACCAGCTTCCCGGGCAAGGTATGCGCATTCCTCTACAACCGCTACAAGGCATTCGGCGGCGATCCTTCAAAAGGTCTCATCATGATTCCATGCGAGCTCATCGACAAGAACGGAGACAATCTCAGGAGAATCGTTCTCCAGTACGCAGAGGAATGGAATCTTGAGAAAGAGTTCACAGACTGGGTTGAAAACGCATGCGACTTCTGCAACAGTCTTGTCGACCGCATCGTTCCGGGCTATCCGAGAGCAGAGGCAGAGGCAATCTGCGAGAAGCTCGGTTACAAGGACAACCTCATCGACACAGCCGAAATCTTCCACCTGTGGGTCATTGAATGCCATAAGAAGTCACATGAGGATGAGCTTCCGACCTCAAAGGCAGGACTAAATGTCGTATGGACTGACGACATGACATTCTACAGAACCAGAAAGGTGCGCATCCTCAACGGCACGCACACCCTGATGGTCCTCGCATCATATCTCTCCGGTCTCAATACAGTCGAGGATTCGGTGAAGAGTCCTCTGATCGGCAAGTTCATGAAGGACGGCCTTTTCAACGAGATCATTCCTTCAATGGACGGAGATGTGGATGAACTGAAGAAATATGCGGCAGATGTTCTCGAGCGCTTTGCAAACCCGTACATCGAACACCTGCTCCTGTCGATCTCTCTCAACAGCGTGTCGAAGTTCAAGACAAGGGATCTTCCTTCCCTCCTCGGCTATGTGAAAAAATTCGGAAAGATTCCTTCTCACCTCGCACTTTCAATCGCCGCCCTCATGGCATTCTATCAGGGAACTGAATTCGAAGGCGACGCACTCGTCGGCTGCAGGAACGGAGAAAAATACCTGATCAAGGACAACAGGGAATACCTCGAGACATTTGCCGCCCTGTGCAGCAGAGAGTACAAGTGCAACGGCTGCAAGGCAAAGGCTATGACAGAGGAAATCCTCAGCAGGGAAGACTGGTGGGGAATGGATCTCACATCAATCGAAGGTCTCAAGGATGTTGTTGAGAAAGATCTGAGAATCATCCTCGATGAAGGCATCGAGAAGGCTATCAGGAGTTTGGAAGACTGACTATGGAGAAACTGATCAAGATAAATCCCCGTGACAACGTAGCTGTCGCGATCAGCCCGCTCTTCAAAGGCGACATCATCACATTCGACGGTGCCACCTACACTCTTATCAATGATCTTCCCGCAGGGCATAAAATGGCCCTGCAGGACATAAAAGAGGGAGAAAAGGTCATCAAGTACGGCTATCCAATCGGGGCTGCAACCTGCGATATCCCCAGAGGCGCCCATGTGCATGCCTTCAACATAAAGACGCTTCTCAGCGAGGAAGCCGCCTACACATATGATGAGAAAAAGGCACAGGAGTACATTGAGGAAGCCCGCATAAAAGAACTCAGCTGGAAGGACAAGATTCCGACCATCAGGGCATACGAGAGAAAGAATGGGGACATCGGCATCCGCAACGAACTGTGGATCATCCCGACTGTCGGATGCGTGAACAAAATCGGAGAGGCTCTCTGCTCATGGGCACAGAAAAACCTGAGCATAGAGGACGGCGTGCATGTATGGACCCACCCCTTCGGCTGTTCCCAGCTGGGCGATGACCATGAAAATACCCGACATATCCTCGCAAACCTCGTACACCATCCCAATGCAGGCGGTGTTCTGGTACTCTCCCTCGGCTGCGAGAACAACACTCCGGAGTCATTCCGCGAGCTTGTCGGCCAGGTTGATGAGGAAAGAGTGAAGTTCATGACTTGTCAGAAGGTTGATGATGAGATCGCAGAAGGAGAAAAGCTGCTTGGACAGATCGCGGATGCGATGAAGAAGGATGAAAGGACAAGTGTCTCCATGGCACGGCTGAGAGTTGGTTTCAAATGCGGAGGCTCCGATGGTTTCTCCGGTATCACAGCAAACCCTCTGGTAGGCCGTTTCTGTGACGAACTGACCGCAATGGGCGGCACGGCTGTGCTCACAGAGGTTCCCGAGATGTTCGGTGCCGAGCAGATTCTCATGGACAGGGCAAAGGACAGACAGACATTTGAGGAAGTTGTCGCACTCATCAACAACTTCAAGCATTATTTCACATCCCATGGACAGGTTGTATATGAGAACCCGTCTCCGGGCAACAAGGCAGGCGGAATCTCAACGCTTGAGGACAAGAGCCTTGGCTGTGTGCAGAAAGGAGGCAGAAGCATCGTCACCGGTGTGGCAAAGTACGGAGAGAGGATCACGGCAAAAGGTCTCAACCTGCTTTCCGGTCCGGGCAATGACATTGTTTCAACAACCGCACAGAGCGCGGCCGGAGTACATCTCATCCTATTCACCACAGGACGCGGGACCCCGCTCGGCTCCCCTGTTCCCACTGTCAAGATCGCCACTAACAGCGAACTTGCCAGGAACAAGAAGAACTGGATCGACTTCAATGCGGGCAGGCTCCTGAGCGAAGATGAGAGAACGGTTACGAATGATCTGTTACAATATATAGTCAAGCTGGCTTCCGGTGATGTGAAGACACAGAACGAGCTGCACGGCTATGCAGAGATATCTATATTCAAGGACGGTGTTGTGTTATGAGAAAATTCATGGACGAGAACTTCCTGTTGATGAATGATACAGCGAAGGAACTTTATTTCAAGCATGCGAAGGACATGCCTATTTTTGACTACCATTGTCATCTTATCCCGTCACAGATTGCGGAGGACAAGAGATTCACGACAATCACTGAAGCATGGCTCGGCGGTGACCATTACAAGTGGAGGGCAATGAGGTCCAACGGTGTTTCTGAAGAACTTATCACAGGCAACGCCGATCCGTTTGACAAGTTCATGGCATGGGCAGGAACAATGGAGAACCTCATCGGCAATCCCCTCTATCACTGGACACATCTTGAGCTTCAGCGCTACTTCAACATCTATGACGTTCTCAACAGAAAGAACGCGAAGAAGATCTACGATGAGGCCAATGAGAAGTTCGCAAGCGATCCCGAGCTCTCCGTTTTCGGCATCATGAAGAAATTCAAGGTGTACGCAGTGGGAACGACAGACGATCCGGCTGATGATCTTCTCATGCACAAGAAGATCAGAGATGACGGTAAATGTCCGGCAAAGGTCATTCCTTCCTACCGCCCGGACAAGGCTCTCCACATCGAAAAGGATGACTTTGCATCCTACATTCCGAAACTTGCCGCCGCAGCGGATATGGATATCAAGAGTGCCGATGATGTCATTGCAGCACTGATCAGGAGACTTGAGTTCTTCGCATCGATGGGTTGCCGCGCTTCAGACCATGCGCTCGTACAGTGCCCACACACATTCAGAAGCGCAGCGGAAGTCAACAAAATCTTCCAGAAGAAGATGTACGGCACAGTGCTCAGCGAAGAGGAAGTCGATGCATACATGACATACGTCCTCTCTGCTCTTGCAAAGGAGTACAAGAGACTCAACATAGCAATGCAGCTGCACTTCGCTTCAATCCGCGACAATAACATCATCATGTTCAAGAAGCTCGGTCCCGACACAGGATTCGATGCATCCCATGACAAGGAGCTTGCAGAGAACGTGTCGGCATTCTTCTCCGTCCTCAGCGAGAGCGACAGCGTGCCTAAGACCATTTTCTACTCTCTCAACCCGAAAGACTACTACTCACTGGGAACCCTCATGGGCTGCTACCAGGGTGACGGTATTCCGGGCAAGATGCAGCTCGGTTCAGGCTGGTGGTTCTGTGATCACAAGGACGGCATGTACCAGCAGATGCAGACCCTTGGAAACCTCGGACTGCTCTCACGCTTCGTTGGCATGCTTACAGACTCAAGAAGCTTCCTCTCCTACTCAAGACATGAGTACTTCAGACGCATACTGTGCAACCTCATCGGTACATGGGCAGAAGACGGAGAGATCTATTATGATGAGGAGCAGATCGGAAAGATCGTCGAAGACATCTGCTTCAACAACGCTAAAAACTATTTCGAGGGCTAATTGAAAAGTGAAAGAGAGCAGTGAAGAAAAGAACAGGATGAGCGGAGTCGTCCGCACAATCAACATACTTGAGGTGATTGCCAAGAAAGGCAGCATAAACCTTGAGAACCTTTCGAAGGAAACCGATCTGCCGAAGGCCACCCTTCTCCGGTTCCTCTCCACGCTCTCCAGCCTCGGCTATGTCTGCCGTGACGATGCAGACCATTATTCACTGACGCTGAAGCTCTTCTCCATGGGATCAAGGGCTTTGGCACACAATGACCTTATCTCCAAGGCACGGCCGTTTGCCAAGGCATTGTGCCAGAGCCTTGGAGAGACGGTTCACATGGGAATCCTTGAAGGCTGGCAGGCCGTCTATGTGCTTAAGGAAGAATCAAGCTACACGCTGAGGATGTATTCCCGCATCGGTAAGGTCATACCGCTTTACTGTACGGCAATAGGCAAGATATTCCTCTCACAGATGAGTGAGGATGAGCTGGATAAATACCTCAAGGCAACAAGCCTCAAACCGTACACAAGCAGAACAATAAAAACACCGGAGGCGCTTAAGGAACAGCTTGAGCTAATCCGCCGCCGCGGCTGGTCAATTGACGATCAGGAACACGAGGACAATATCATGTGCATTGCTGCTCCAGTCTATGATTACACGGGACATGTCGTTGCCGCAATGTCGGTCTCATGGCCTCTCTTCCGCTTCAATCAGGCTGAATTCGAGAAAATCGTAAGTGAAATAAAGAGTGCAACTGATCAGCTTTCTGCAATAATGGGCTACGAGAAAGACAACTCATGAACATTTAATATTTAATAAATGGAAGATCATACTTCTTAAGACCATCTGCAATGAGAGATGCAACCCACGCCGCACCTTCAGGCCGCAGATGGGTATTGTCCTGTTTTCCCTCAGGATAATTCTCATACATGCCTGCAGGAAAATTCATGAACATCTTCTTACTCTCTTCTTCCCCCATCTCATCAAGAGCCCTGAGTGTTCTCTGAGTCATCTCAATGAAGATAAGGCCTTCTTCCTCTGCGACTCTCTTCATCGCCGCAGGATAGCCGAAATGGGTGTTCTGAGGCTTCCCGTTGACAAAATAACGGCGGCTGATCGGACTTATGAGAATCACAGTAACACCGCGTGAGCGGAAGTTTTTTATCATATAGCGGAGATTGAAAACAAACTTGCCATCAGGATCTGTCCTTCTGTATTCCTCCGGTTTATTCTCATTATGACCAAACTGAATGATGACATAGTCCCCTTCGCTGCTTTCCCAGAAACAGTCATAGAATATTCCTTCAAGAAGGATCATCTCTGTCGAGCGTCCGTTCTGAGCGTGATTCACAAGCGTCCATCCATCTTTGAGATACGGATAGAACATCTCACCCCACCCTGTCTCAGGCCGGGCTGAATCTTCTTTGACAGCACAGGTTGAATCACCAAGAAGGAACAGCTTGTTCATTACATCACCATCATTATGCAAAAGATGATTATATTCTCTTAAAAACATGGATGAGTTTCAATCATAAAAACAAAAAAGCGAACCCCCATGTTGGTGATACCCTTATGACCAAAAAGCCTCCATGCTTCACTTTGCACAGAGGCTTTAAATTAGTCTGTAAAGATCAGGCTTATACAGCCGGAACTGTCACTTCACCACCAGTAGAAGGTATATCATATGATGGAATAAGAGCCGAAATATCATCAAAAGAAACAGAATATTCGCCAGCAAAACTACCTCCGACACAAACAATATTGATTGCAAATGAAGGAATTCTGACTGAATACGAAACCTTATCTGCACCGAAATTGTTCTCCTTGGCACCTGTGAAATCCATTGAGATAACGGCTTCTCCTCTCATACCGGCTTTTTCAATTATTTGAAAAATAACAGTAATCGGATTAACAGACTCTTCTGTTCCATCCCCTTGTGCAAAACTCTCCGGCATGTCTGGATTAGGACTCGGCTCAGGGTTAGCGTCAGATGTAATCTGATCAATAAGCTCCATAATGTCATTAATGATATCCATTGAGAAGTTAAATGAAACATCAATTCCAATGTCAAAAGAAGCTTTGTCTATGAACGGAGTGTAAATAGGTCCATGTGAATCTTCTGTCGTTGAATCAGGATATTTTACAAGATCAAAATGTCCACCGGAAACTCCAAGATCAACACCAAGAGAGATCTGCAGCGGATCTGCCGGAATGAACTGTCCGTTATCGTCAACTCCGCCACTGATAAGGCTGAAAAGGCTCTGGACAACATCTAATGTAATCAGCGAGGACGGATCAAATGGAGTTACCTCTTTTTCTCTTGTTAAAGTAACATCAGATTTCAACACACCTTCAACATACTCATATGAAACTGAGAAGACATCACCTTCTTTAATGACATTCTCAACAGTTGGTTCCCCTTCACCTGGCACAGTTGATGTCAATGGAGCAGGTAGTTTTTCAATAGTGATTACTTCTTTATCGTTGCTGTCATCATTCCAGTCATCATATGAATAAATATTGATAACGATATAATCCCCTCTGCGATCCTTTATATTGATTTTACCATTGGATTCGGAATCGCTATTACCTTCATCTTCAGTATAGTCGGAGACGTAAAGAGTACTTCCAGAGGTTATCGGCAAGCCAAGACTTTCATCCACAGTCTTGATAGCTACTTCAAGCGTGTAACTCTCAGGATTGAATTTGACAATAGCAGCATCAAGCAGAGTATTCCCCTTCTGCCCGATAGTAATTGATGCACCGATTTCAGGAACAAATCCTACACCGTCAATATTGTACTCTGCTCCGAAAAGAGTGGCTGTAGCCATGAAGAGCTGCATCTTCTTATCACCATTCTGAATACTGTCAAAACTGAATTCATTTTTGAGATCTTCACTTACATCAATAAGATTACCGTCCTGATAAATTGTTGTTGTCTTAGTCACGGTTTGGGTAACAGTTTTCTCAACTTCATCGACTTTATAGGTTACTTTGTAAGTATAAGATACTTCGTCTTTACCATAACAGAATGTAATAACAACTTTTTCGATAGCTTCGTCTAAAGGTAAGTTGTCACCGGCAGCTCTTGCCACTCTTCCTAAGAGTTCAGATTTTGTGTAAACATATTTAATGCCATCTTCTGTCTCTGTAGCTTCAAAGGCATTAGACGGAATCATTTTGGCAGAATCAAGTTTGGCATCAGCTTCTGCCTTTTCTTGTTCAGCAACACCTTCATAAGAAACTTCATCTGTCTCCTTATTTATAACTTTATACATTACACCGTTCTCTGTGTATTTAGCTGTTGTTGTCACCGCAGTACCATTTGCAGAAACTGTTTTAGTGGCTAACTCGATTTTCTTTCCATCGATAACTGTATTTTCTACAGTTGAAACAAGAGAACCATCATCCTGTTTTTCAAAACTGGCTGCAAACAGATCATCAAGAGATGTCAAGGTCTCATCTGCTTTATCAAACTCAGTCGCTGGCGGCTCCTCAACTGCAGGCGGTTCAGGAGTTTCACTGCTACATGCAATGAACGAAAACAGTAAGAAAATTGAGATTAAAATTGCCAATGCTTTTTTCATAGCTTAATCCCCTCCTTTTTTGATTTTACACTGTCATAATAGGCTATTTTTTTTCCCTGCATAGATTTATGTGATTTATTATGTAAATTTTCCGTCAGATTATCTAAAAACGAGTTTTAACGGATAATTTGTTAAAGAAAGTAATTCAAGTTCAGAAGGGAAAAGAAGGACAGCACACAATCTGCATGCTGCCTTTTAATCTTTATACATCTATTTGTGTTGAGCACGATTGGGATTGAACCAACGACATCTACCGTGTGAAGGTAGCGCTCTTCCGCTGAGCTACGTGCTCGTCAGAAAGAAAAGTAACACAAACAGTTATGAAATTCAATAGCGTGGAAAAATGTTAGTTTGTGCTGGCGAATAAGGAACAAGAACTCTTTTCAAGTCATATTTTGAATAGAATTTGGCTTTTCTAATCAATATATGATTTGAATAGCATTCTAATCTCATCATACACTTCTCATATGGCAAATGGAATATACATCTGGACTCGTGATGACTGGCCCCTCTCCACCGGGACACGCAAGAACGCACTTCCCTGCTTCTGAATGCCACAAAACAAGAGGCGCCATTGCTGGAAAGCTGTGAGAAAGGTACAGGTGACATCACAAGTTTTGTCGAATACATTCTCAAATGCCAGGCATCCGCAGTTGACAAGGCAGAAGAACATCTTTCCTCCACTCTTGCAAAGACAAGATTCTGGGACTCCATCCACCAGCTTGCCTTCAACGAGAGACAGATCAAAATCATCAACCGTATTCTGGATGGATTTGAAGGTAAGCTGACTGCAGATAAAAGGGCAAAAATCACAAAGTGCTCACATGCCACTGCACTGAGAGATATCACGGATCTGATTGCAAAAGGAGTGCTTGAGAAAGATGGCAGCGGAGGACGCTCTGCAGGTTATCAGCTCAGGAGTCGAAATATGACAATGTGAGTGCAGAGGATGACGTTTTCACTGTAAGACAAGATTTTCTTCCCTGCCTTCAAAAGCCGTGCTAGACTTAAAATGACGAAAAAGGTTCGGATGCGGGCAGCATCAAGCCTTGCTGTCCTCCTCTGAACAAAGGAGGCAGGCATGCTCAATATTTTTCTAACTCTATCATTTCTTGTTTCCGTGATTGCGTTTCTATTCGCACTGTACCTGTATCTGTGGGTCAGAAAGCACAAGGTGGAAAACAGGGAAATAGAGCGTATCTCCCTCCTTATAAAAGAGGGAGCCAACACATTCATAAAAAGAGAATACAAACTGCTTGCAGCATTTGAGCTTGTAGTCTTCATCCTCATACTCCTCTTCTTTCCCCAGCCTGCATGGAAAGGCAGCATTTCAGGAAATGTTCTCACAGCTTTCGCATACATACTCGGTTCAATATTCTCGGCACTTGCCGGCAAGATAGGCATTCTGGTTGCAACGCTTTCAAACGGCCGCTGTGCCGAGGGTGCGAAAAAGGGACTTAAGGATGCATTCCTCATCGGCTTCCGCGGCGGTGCGGTAATGGGGCTTCTGGTGGTAGGCTGCTGTCTCTTCGGTGTGGCGCTTGTCCTTCTCCTCACAAATGACACCGGAGTGCTTCTGGGCTTCTCGTTCGGCGCAAGCTCACTTGCCCTATTCGCAAAAGCCGGCGGAGGAATATTCACAAAGAGCGCTGATGTCGCCGCAGACCTTACAGGCAAGGTCGAGCTCGGCATTGCGGAAGATGATCCGAGGAACCCCGCAGTCATCGCGGACAATGTCGGTGACAATGTAGGAGATGTTGCCGGAATGGGAGCGGATCTTTTTGATTCAAATGTGGCGGCAATGACATCGGCACTTGTAATTGCATCCAGTCTTTCAGGATCTGTCGCAGCAATGGAGATGGTGTTCTGCTATGCACTCCTTGGCCTTCTTGCATCCATACTCGGCATTGCAGCAGCAAGAGTCGGGAAAGACGGCAATCCCACACGGGCACTCAACAGTTCGACATACGTCACAACTGCTATATTCCTCATACTCACGGCAGCGGCCACCTATTTTGTGGAAGGTTTCTCATGGAATATATGGCTGTCATCGGCTACCGGATTGATAGTGGGACTTATCATAGGACTTACGACAGACTACTTCACAGATGACACAAAGCCTGTTGTAAAGAAAGTCGCGCACGCTTCCGCATCAGGTGCGGCATTCACAATCCTGTCAGGAACCTCATACGGTTTTGTCTCCTGTCTTCCGGCCATGGCAGGCATCGCTGTATCATCACTCATTTCCTACCAGCTGTGCGCACCGCTTGGTGAGGGCTATGCAATCTTCGGCATTGCGATGGCGGCTGTCGGCATGCTTTCAATTGTCGGCATGATAATCTCAAACGATGCATACGGCCCTATCGTCGACAACGCAAGGGGACTTGCCGAAATGGGAGGACTCGGAGAAGAGACCATAAGAATCGCCGATGAGCTTGACAGTGCGGGCAACACAGTCAAGGCAGTGACAAAAGGCTTCTCGATAGGAGCTGCCGGACTTACCGTCATTTCACTGTTAGGTGCATTCATGAGTGAGACGAACGCCGCACTCGCTGAGGCGGGAAAACCCCTCATAACAGGTTTTGATATCATGAATCCAACCGTTTTCTTCGGCCTTCTCGTGGGTGCAGCCATACCCGCCCTGTTCTCCGCGATGCTGATCCTCGGTGTGGACAAGAACGCACAGAGAATGGTTGAAGAAATACACAGGCAGTTCTCCACCATACCGGGGCTCAAGGAAGGCAACGCACAGCCTGAATATTCACTGTGTATCGACATAGCGGCAAAGGGTGCATTGAAAGAACTCATTCCTGCCGGACTGATGACTATCATAACAACACTGCTGGTGGGTTTCATAGCAGGACCGCTTGCCATAGGAGGTTTCCTGGTGGGAAATATAGTGAGCGGACTTCTTCTTGCGCTCTTCATGTCAAATGCAGGTGGTCTGTGGGACAACTCGAAGAAGTATATCGAATCGGGCAATGAAGGTGGAAAAGGAAGTGATGCCCATAAAGCAGCTGTTATCGGCGATACGGTCGGAGATCCATATAAAGACACTGCAGGACCTTCCATCAACACACAGATAACCGTTGTATCCCTTGTGGCATCCCTCGCCTCAGCGCTTTTCGCATCATTCTCGCTCTTCGGATGAGATTATAAGAAAAACAGGAAAAGGACAGGACTCAGATTCTGTCCTTTGTCACATCCGGCACACTCCGGATTATGTGAATTAAAGCCAGTTTGTAACGAAAAGCGTTACAAATCTTGGAAAAACAAGGCATACGTCCTGTCAGGCGGAAATATGGAAAAGGATGGGAATATCATCAATCTTCCCTGGTACATGACAATGTTCATAGACGGTAAAAAGCCATCAGGACATGTCGACATGTCATATCTGGCTGACTGCTCCCACAAGCCTGTGGGGTTCCGGTGAATAGGCTTACACCATATCCGTACACCATTTTCAGGCTTTGGGACTAAGGCTGCCACCCAGAGCACCGGAACTGCCGGCCAGGCATCCCGATGGACACATTAGCGACCGGCTTCTGCCTTCTCTGACAGGGAGAGACAGTCAGCTCCCCCATATTGTTTTTTCTTTGTGTTCTATCTTTCTCCTTATCAAATCCTTATTCCGCTGTTAAGCACTTTCTTTTCTGAAAGTCTTATCCTCTCAATTTCAGCATCATGAAGCTTTATGATTTCATCAAAAGTATTGATGCATCTCATTCCATCTATCTTCAACTGTCCTGTGTTATTGTCTGAAGTGGCATTGTAGAGAAGAAATGAGGAATACAGATCCCTCTGCACAATTGTTCCATCTGAAAGAGAAAACATCCTGTCTGAAAGTTTCTTCTGTACATACTCTCCATTCGTGTGATCATACTGCGAAGCTCTGTAGTCGTAAGGAACTTCAAAGTACTTTCCTCCGGTTAAAAGGAAGACATTTTCCACATAACTCTGGAAATAGCCTGGGCAACGATTCTTTATCGACTTGCCGAATCTCTTCTTCCTGTTTATCTTGCCTGTCTTTTCATTGACTGTTGTCTCTTTTGCTTTTGCCATTAACTTCTTTGCATTCTTTGACTCTGTGATGAAAATGTCACCAAGACTCCTTATATGGTTCACATCCTCCCTTATTGCAAGATGACGATTTATTGAGTTCTTTCTCTGGAGTTCAGAAAGCAATCTTCTGTTTGTTATGTAATTCTTTGAGAAAGTCCACTTTTTGAAACCTTTTCTTATTGTGCCATCCTCATTGAAATTCTGAGGATTCATCTCTCTTCTTGAGCGGTCTATCTTTCTTAACAGGATTCTTTCCTTTCTTTCACTCTTTGAGATTGCATTACCTCTTTCAGCAAGATTCTTGAGACCGCATTCTGTATCAGAAGTATATGCAATTGTCTGGGTTCCGATGTCACACCCGACAACACCAGTGCCATATTTATGCCGAGGAGAACCATCCTTATTGAATTTAGGCTTTGCCTTTCCCTCAATCGTGAGATGGATAAACACTCTGAGCTTTCCTCTTACCTCCTCACACTTCAATGCGGCATAGCATGGACGATATGTATCTGTGACATACCCTGTGTCACAGAACATCTGGACGGCTTCTTCATCAACAACTGAAGGATTCTCAAGATAATGAAGCACAGCATCAACTTCATCCCTCTCGAACCTGTCCTTTATGATTGGAGAGAAGGTGATGCCATCGCATGAGAGGACAAGCTGGTCGTCAATGTTTTTGACAATGATGCTCTTCTCAATCTGCTTGGCTCTGAGTATAGGAAACTCTCCTCTCTTCTGAAAATGAATCATCTTACCATCTTCATAGAGAACTTTCTCAACCCCCTTCCATATGTCCTCAGCACGGGTAAGCGCGAATACGCTGGAGAGATCGTATTTCTTTCCAATCGGAATCATGGCCTTACGGCAGAAATCCCAGCTGACATTATACTCTTCCTGCATAGTCTTCATCTGTGAGGAAAGCTTTGACTTCCGGTCTTTATTGTTATTCTCAACAGCTTTGCCATAAAGCTTTCTCAGTTTCCCGTATTTCTTGGTTCTCAAAAGCTGAATGAGATTATTTCTCATCAATGCAGTAAGCTCATTGCCTGCAAGGCGGAGACGATTGGAGATATTGAATATTCTTCTCTTATTGTTTTCAGACATGTCAGCTTCAATGACAAGCACATGTCTTCCACTTGCCTTATGGAAGGCTCCTTTTTCTTTATTCTTTGCTGATGGCATTCCTTCTGTTCCTTTATATAGCTTCTCTTTATCTCACTTTTCACACATGTCCGACCAGAAAGAGAAAAGAACTATTCCGGACTGAATTTGACTTTTCAGCTTTTGTATTCAGTTTCTTTCTCTGCTGCAAGCTCAGCTTTCACATCATCGGAAAGAGTGAGGGAGAAAGGAATCCTCTGCTGCATTACAACCTGACTCAGATAGAGATTCACTCCTGCTGTGAGAGTAAGTCCAAGCGATGAGAATATTTTCTCTGCTTCTTCTTTCACCTTTCTGTTCAATCTCATTGATATCATGATCGTATCTTTCATATGGTAATCTCCTTCAATGAGTCAATATTAACATAAACACAACTTATATGCAATATAAAATGGATTATAAAACATACATTGAATATACATACATCATTGAATCATGTTCATAAATACAAATGTCAGACTGATGAAAATTTCGGGAAACCGACAACGTGAGCCACATTGGAACAGCGGTAGTTATTTAAAAAAAGAATATACTCAGGCGATACTGGAAGGACTTCTTCATACACTATTATCCCGATGTAGTTGATGATGAAAACTACTGTCTTATCAGTTTTTCCACAAAGAAGGTAAAGCTCTGGATTGACGGTAATTCTTCTGTCCTCTCATTCTGATTCTGTTGCTTTCATCCCATCGGCAAGTCAATGGGGTTTTCGCAACATTTCCATAACTGAATCTGTTACCAGCAAACAAGGATTAAACAAAAAACTCCGGGATGAATCCACCCCGGAGGAAATAATCATAAGAGGATGGGAAACTTTTATCTCTGGACACGTCCGGAGCCGTCACCCTTGCAAAGAGCCTCGACTTCACTGAGTCTTGAGAGGTTGAAGTCACCGTCGATTGAGTGCTTGAGGCAGGATGCCGCAACTGCGAAGTTGATTGCATACTGCTCATCATCATAGTGGCTGAGGCCGTAGATGATACCTGCTGCGAATGAATCGCCGCCGCCTACTCTGTCGATGATATCTGTGATCTCATAATGTCTTGAGAGATAGAAGCCTGTCTTTCCGGAAAGAGCTGCTGACCAGCCGTTTCTGTCTGCTGACTTGCTTTCCCTGAGTGTGATTGCTACAACCTGGACATTCGGGAACTGCTTCTTCACTTCATTTGCAAGAGCTTCATATACCTTGGTGTCAAGCTCTCCGCTTGTGACATCGCTGTCAGCCTCGATACCGAGACACTTCTGGATATCTTCCTCGTTTGCGATGATGACATCTGCATACTTTGCAAGTTCTCTCATCACTTCAGGAGCCTTCTTGCCGTAATTCCACAGCTTTTTTCTGTAGTTGAGGTCGATTGAAACTGTCGCACCTGCAGCCTTGGCCTGCTTCATGGCCTCAAGAGCGCAGTCTGCAGCTTCCTGGCTTACAGCCGGTGTGATACCTGTTGTATGGAACCATGTCGCACCCTTCATGATGGAAGCGAAATCGAAGTCTTTGACAGTTGAGTTAGCAAGTGCGCTTTCAGCTCTGTCATATACAACGAGTGAGGGGCGCTGGTTGGCACCTGTCTCAAGGTAGTAAATACCAAGCCTTGAACCCTTGACCTTGTTGATTGCGGAAGTGTTGACGCCATACTTCATGAGTTCTCTGACACATGCCTCACCTACTGCATTGTCAGGAACTGCCGAGACGAACTGTGCGTCGGCACCGAAAATTGAAAGAGATACAGCAACGTTGGCCTCGCCGCCGCCGAATGTGGCTTCAAGTGACGGACTCTGGAAAAGACGCTGTCTTTCAGGGCTCTTGAGACGGAGCATGATTTCACCGAATGTAACGTATTTGTTAGACATATATGCCTCCATTTTTCTTGATGCTATTCATTCTATGGTAGAAAAAAACATACGTCAATAAAAATTATCGGAACATTGTTTCATTTTTCCGTTTCATTTTCCCAAAACCCGTGTTATAATATTTTTATCAAAGTGAAAAGGAGAAGAGAAAGACTATGACAAAAGCTGAACTCATGAAGTTTTTCCACGATATCGGAATCGTACCTGTAGTCAAGATTGACGACGCAGAAAAGGCAGTTCCGCTTGCAAAGGCAATGATCAAAGGCGGCCTTCCGGTTGCAGAAATAACATTCCGCACCGCAGCAGCAGAGGAAGCCATCAAGAGAGTGACAAAAGAATGCCCTGAAATGGTTGTCGGAGCCGGCACTGTGATCAATCCTGAAATCGCAAAGAAAGCCGTGGCGGCCGGTGCACAGTTCATCGTATCCGCAGGTCTCAACCCGGAGACAGTGAAATGGTGCAACGAAAACAATATTCCTGTGGTTCCAGGCGTATGCACTCCTTCTGAAATCGAGCAGGGTCTCGCACTTGGCCTCGATACGCTCAAGTTCTTCCCGGCAGAGGCAAGCGGCGGTGTCGGAATGCTCAAGAACTTTGCAGGTCCGTTCTCACAGGTCAAGTTCATGACAACAGGCGGCATCAACGCATCAAACGTCACTGATTATGCGAAGTGCGGCAACGTCATCACAATCGGCGGCAGCTGGATGGTGAAGGCAGACCTCATCGAAAACGAGAACTGGGATGAGATCACACGTCTGTGTGCCGAGGCTCTCAAGGCTGTCCAGGGTCTTGAATTCGTACATGTCGGCATCAACAATGCTGATGAGGCGGAAGCTGCAAAGGCTGCAAAGATGTTCGAAGCTTTCGGAATGAGCACAAACAAGGGCAATTCCTCAACATTCATGGACAAGGACATCGAGCTCATGCACAAGCCTTTCTACGGAACAAAGGGACATCTTGCATTCCGCTGTATCGATCTCGAGAGAACAGTATACTACCTCTCAAAGTTCGGCTTCACTGTAAAGGAAGAGAGCGTGAAGTATGATGCTAAGGGCAAGATGAAGGTCTGCTATTTCAATGAGGAGATCGGAGGTTTCGCAATCCACCTCGTAAAATAATTCATGCAGTCACCTGAAATGACTAAGAGAAAGGCCGCTTCGAGTGTGAGGCGGCCTTTTATGTATCATCAGGCAAGATGCCTGTGCAATTATTCTTCCAGAGGAATATAGGCAGAAGGAGCGGCTTCCTTTCCCATCTTATACTCAACTGCATTGACGGCCAGGAATGTGATCGTGCCCACAGCACACCCGAATACGACCGGAAGGATACCGAGGTAGAAATCACCGCCGGAGAGGATCTGCCAGAAAATTACCCCCACCGTTCCCGTTATGATTGAAATCCTTCCTGCATTCTTCGTGGCATTCGGCATGACAAGTCCCAGTCCGTATGCGGCAAAAGGACCTGAACAGCGGATTGCGAATGCGAATGTGTTCATCATTATGATATTGACACCGAGGAAGCTTATCATCATGGCAACGACACAGAAGATGACATTTTAAAGCCTTGTGTAGAAGATTGTCATCCTGTCATCAAAAGTTTCACCTTGAAATTAGATTTCACAATATCATTCATGAACATGGTGGACATGCACAGCAGGTCAGAATCCGCGCTGGACATGGTCGCACTTATGATTGCGGACTTCTCATCCTTCGCGCTTTCAAAACGGCTGATCATCTCCGGTCCTGAGAGAAATGTGCAGAAGTAAGTGAATTTTAACCGGAAATCTTACATCGTCATATGAAAGATATATGACAAAAGGGAATATTATCCTTTTTTCTCTTTTCTCCTGAATGCAAAGGCAGAGACTGAATACATCACGCACCACAGAATAACAACAAGGAAGAAGGCCGGGATAAGATACCACGGACGACCGAAAGTGTCTTCAAGGAGAGAAAGAGGGTTGCCATCCCCCGCCCCGTTGATGAAGAAGAAACTGGTCCCGAGACCGACATTTATGATCTGTATAACAATGAGCACAATGGCGAGAAAAGGAATAATGCGCACCAGCCTTTTCACATCAGGCCTAAATCCGCCTGCAAGCAGCAGGACCGGATACATGAAAAGCAGGGCGTGCACCGTGAAACTGTGGATGGTCATGAGGTTGAGAAGCGGCAGCATCGTCCATGAACAGAAAAGCAGCGCCGCAGCTGCCGCCGGAAGACATAAAGCGAAAAGAGCCTCTGCCACATAACGGCTGCCTGTGATCACATGAATGAGGACAATGAAGATGTTTATGGAACACAGATGCAGAGGAAGGTAGTCCCAGTTGAACTGTCCTGTGGAGAACAGGAGTATCTGTTTTACAGCCTCATCAGCAAGGAGGAGAATGGAAATCACAAGTCTTATGATGAAACGTGTCTTATCGCTGCTTTTTCTGTACAGCAAGGCTGCCAATACTGTGACAAGTGCGATTGATGCCAGCCATATCAGATGGCCGGAAGAGAACAGAGAAAAACCCATTCCCGGAGGAATTGTTTCCTTCACGCAGAAAAACGTGTTCATGGGACTCATCATAAGACATGCCTTCCCTTTTGTTAAGAGAAGGCATGAAGGAGAAAAAAAACAAAAAGTCAGAAAATGATCACTCCATGATGAAATCCTGAGAGGCACCTTCCACATGGATGTTTTCAAGTACGGGATTATCTATAAAGCGCAGTCTGATTCCACGGCATGTTATCTCGGGAAGACCGAGATACATGTCGCTCTTGTCCACCGGTTCAAGGTTTTCCGTGGCGATGGAGAAGCTGCAGTTCCTTATGCTGACATTTCTCAGCGGGCTTTCGGGAAGCCCCACAAGCATGGCGGCAGATGAGCGGGCACCAGTTCCCTTGCAGTTTATGACTTCAAGATTGTAAAGGGACGGGGTCTCATCACCAGCAGGCATCTTATCAAGTGAGAAGAGCGACATATCGCTGCAGCCGCAGCGGTAATACATGTTGACAACGAGCGGACACAGATTGTTCTTCATGACAAGATTCTCAAATCTGAGATCATGCAGACAGCCCCCTCTGCCCCTCCTGGTCTTGATCCGTATTCCCCTGTCCGTACCGTCAAACGTGCAGCCGCTTACAGTGACATTGTGTATGCCGGCAGCAGTTTCGCTTCCGATTACGGCACCGCCGTGAGCTGCCTTCACCGTGCAGTTCGTGATAGTCACATACTCTGCTGGAGCCGCATCCTTTATTCCGGAAACACCGGAGCCGCTTTTCAGCGCGATGCCGTCATCACCGACATGAACATAGCATGAATCGACCGTCACATGAGAACAGCTTTCAATATCTATACCATCGGTATTGGGAGCCTCTGCCGGGTTTTCAATCACAAGGTTTTTCAGAGTTATGTTTTTCGAAAACAGCGGATGCAACGTCCAGAAAGGACTGTTCTGGAGCCTCAGTCCGTCAAGCGTGACATCCTGTGACGAGTGAATCTGCAAAAGAGGCGGACGAAGGAACTGCACCTGCCTTCCGCCGCCTCCGCCCGGCTGACTTTCAAAACCGGGGTTGAGAGATGCGAACTTCTTCTCTATATCTGTCTGCGGACCGTCTGCCGCATTCCGTCTGGCATTTGCCTGATCCCACCAGACATCACCGCTTCCGTCGATCACGCCATTGCCGCTCAAAGTGACACCGGAGGCATCTTTTATATACAGACACGGATGCATGCACCAGCATTTCACGCCTTCCCACCTTGTATACACAGGCTTGTAAAGTGAGAAATCCGGAATGAACCTGATTACGGCACCATCCTCAAATCTTATATCCGCACTTCTGCTTATTGTAAGCGGACCGGTAAGGTACACACCTTCCGGTATTGTGATCTTCCCGCCCTGGTCAAACAGAGCCTGAAGAGAAATGGTATTGTCATGTCTGCCGTCGCCGATCAGCATTTGTGTCCTCCTTGCGGCGATTTCCCCTTTACAGGCGGAAACCGGTGGAATATTCTGAAACCTATGAACGACATAGGATTCCGTGCTCATGATTTCGGCACCTTCTCAAGCGCACAGGAGCTTGCAAAGGTGGTCTCTTCAATCAAAACACCTTCTTCCATACAGCTTGCGCTGGGAAAGGTCATAAAACCGTCCAGGGCATGGGAAGACTGGGACGGGGAATATATTTCCTCCATCACAGCTGATCTTGCCGCATACGGAGTATCAACGGCAGTCGTCGGCTGTTACATAAACCCGGTGCACCCGGATGAAGAAGAGAGAGAGAAAAACATAAGGAGGTTCATCAAAAGCCTCAGCCTCACAGAAGCCTTCGGCTGCAGGATTGTCGGAACCGAGACCGGAAGCTGGACAAAGGATATTTCCTACTCAGCTGAGACATATACAGATAAAGTCTTCTCGGTATTCCTCAACAGCCTTGAGAAAATGCTTACGGCAGCTGAAAAGCATGATGCCGTTTGTGCAATAGAAGCGGTCAGCCATCATCATACGATCTGCTCTGTCGAGCGGATGGCAAAAGTCCTCTCCATATTCCCCTCAGATCATCTGAAGGTGATCTATGATCCCGTGAATCTCGTACCCGTAAACGGGATAAAGGAAGCAGATGGCAGCTATCCGGCACATCCTTCACAGGAAGCTCAGAGAAAATTCTACACAGAGGCTCTCGATGCCTTCGGCAACAGGATATGCGCGATTCACTGCAAGGACTACATCCTCAACGAAAAAGGTTTCAAAAAAGGTGATCTCCCTGCTCTCACTGGTGTTTTCGACTGGAAAAACTTTTTCAAAGAACTCAAGAAGAGAAACATTGCCTCTCCGGTGATGCTTGAAAACCACAACCCCGCGACAGACAGGGAAACTCTTCTCGCCCTAAATGAATTCTAACGTCTCAGTGAGATTACTTTAGCTACCAGCTTTTGTATTTTTCAGTACTAAAGCAGATACGGCTGATTGAAAACGACAGGACGTCTGTTGTCGCGTAGCGTCTTCTCCATGTACGGGATATCGAGTTCAAGATCAAAGACCATTTTTGTCAGGAGCTGCTCCGAGATGAGATTCTGCTCGCAGAAAAGATAGCAGAGAGCCTTCTCGGCAATATAGCCGGGAAGAAGGGATGCCATGTATTTTTCACAGAACTCATCATCACCGTAACGCTTTTCAAGGTTCTTATACAGCAGGGATGACTCAATGTCTGAATGCAGCGCCTCTATTTCCTTCACAAGATGCGAGACGTCTCCGCGGCTTGCCGCCTCTCCGAAAGGCTTAAGAGTGAAGAAAGTGTATTCCTTGCCCGGCAGATAATGATGGCGGTCGCAGCGGGCCGCATAATTCGGCTCCGCACTGCTTTCCTTCTTTCTGTCACCGCCCACTACGATGAGAGGATCAAAGAAAAGCGCAGGGCATTCTTTCCCGTTGATTGAATAATAGCGGTAGGTATAGAAAGCCGGATCCATGCAGTCACTATGCTCACAGTATGCGGTAAGCGGTATGACATCAGTCGCCGTTTCCAGCATGAGCCGCGCGGTATTGTTGAAAAGATCCTTCCTGAAATTGAGGACAAGAGTCGGGAAGATGAACATGCATCCCTTTTCTATCGCGGCATTGCGCACTACATAGGCAAGACGCTCATCAAAGAAAGAAGCTTCGTCAATGATGTATGTGCCTACAGAGGGATTGTCCCTGATGACTTCCTCAAGACCGAAGGAATCACGGATGCGGGCAATATTCTCCCCGCAGCGGATATAACCGCTGCGGTATGCAAGAGCATCTTCAGGATAATCTGTAAATCGTGCTCCGTCTATTTCGGAGCGGACAAAGAATATGTTCCTCCTGTCAACTCCGTTGGTGCTGGTCAGCTCCTTCACCCTGTCGCTTTTCGTCTGTGCGACAGCGGCATCCCTCCACACACGCGCTGCGAATTCAGTCTTGCCTGAACCCATAGGGCCGATGAGAAGAACCCTCCGCCCAGGCTTGGTGAAATCGAAATGGGTGAACGTATCGTGAACGGAAAGAACTGGAAAGCCCAGTGATTTAAGAAAATCTTCACTTGAAGGGTTTTTCTCAATAGCCGGCATTGCCTTCCTCCCCTCTTGCAATCGCAACTCCGGAAGAGCAGCCCAGCCTGTTCGCTCCGGCTTCAAGCATGGTCTTTGCAGTCTCTGCATTCCTTATTCCGCCTGATGCCTTGACCCCTGCGGCATTGCCCACGGTTTCCCTCATTAGACGTACATCCTCAACAGTGGCACCGCCTGTTGAGAAACCAGTGGAAGTCTTGACGAAATCGGCACCGGCGGCGACAGATACCTTGCATGCCTTCACTTTCTCCTCATCAGTGAGAAGACAGGTTTCAAGGATGACTTTGAGGACCTTGCCCTCACATGCCTTCCTGACTGTTTTTATATCTTTTTCGACAGCATCCCAGTCACCATCCTTTATGAAGCCGACATTGATGACCATATCGATTTCATCCGCACCGGCCTTTACTGCTGTCTCGGCCTCGAAAGCCTTTGCCTCACTGGAAGCGGCGCCAAGAGGGAAACCGACAACAGTACATACTTTTACAGGACTGCCCTTGAGAAGCTCATGACAGAGCGGAACGCGGCAGGAATTGACGCAGACAGATGCAAAGCCATATTCCCTGGCTTCGCTGCAGAGTTTCTCAATCTGCTCTCTTGTTGCAGCTGCCGCCAGCTGGGTGTGATCAATATAAGATGCTATCTTGCTCATGACATTATCTCCTTGGACTTCCAGCCTACTTCAAATCTCTTCCGCTTGCAACCGGGAAAAGAAACCGGGATCCGAGACCACATCAAATACGTTCACACAGAAGTTATTCGCATTCCACCAGCTCAGCATGATGCATACAGCTGGCAAAATCGCCTTTGAGCTTATTCGGAATACCCACGCTTCTTAAAAAACTGCCGTAATGAGCACAACCATCATCAAGCTTGTACCTTTTATCATTACACAGACCTTCAAAACGGATATTCGGCAAAGGCATACCAAAATTCTGACTGTGCAGGAACGTGAAGATCACCGCTTCCTTCCTGTCTTTGGACACATACTCAAATGAAACGACATTATCGGTAAACGGATTGCCTTGCCTGTACAAGAGTCCGCCACTGATTAAATGACGGACAGACTTGTATCTGCCTATCATCGTTTTGCAGACTTCAAGTTCCTGTGCAGAAAACCTGCTTATATCCGCACCGATGCCAAGACCTCCGCACATTGCACTGTGGAAGCGGTATTCAAGTGCTCTGACGGCACGTCCCGAATCACTGTTGTTATCAGTAACCCAGCACATCATTGCCCGTGGAGAGTAGAACAGAGAACAGCCATACTGAATCCTGAGGCGATCAAAAGCATCAGTGTTGTCACTGGTCCAGAACTGGTGCGCATATCTCATTATTCCCAGATCAACACGGCCTCCGCCTCCGGCACATGATTCAAAATAAACATCAGGGAATTCTTCTGTTATGGTCTCCCATAATGAATACAGAGCATCAGCATGCTGCTTCCAGATTATACGAGAGTCATCATCAAAGAACGCAGAATCCGGATCAGACATATTCCTGTTCATATCCCACTTTATGTATGAGATGTTATGCCGGGAAAGCAATCTGCGCATCCATGAAAGAATATATTCTCTTACTTCCGGCAGACATAAGTTCAGAAGATACTGATTCCTGCACTGCAGCGGCTCAGCATACGCTGATCTGTATATCCAGTCCGGATGCGTTCTGTACAGGTCACTGTCAGGATTCACAGATTCAGGTTCCACCCAGATACCGAATTTCATGCCGAGTTTCTCAACATATCTGATAAGATCATCAAGGCCTGCAGGGAATTTCTCCGGGTTGACATACCAGTCCCCCAGCCCAGCATGGTCGCTGTTCCGCTGCCCGAACCAGCCGTCATCCACGACGAACAGTTCACAGCCTATTTCCGCTGCCTTACATGCAAGCTCTTTCTGACCTGCAGCAGTCACATTGAAGCCTGTAGCTTCCCAGCTGTTGTACAGTACAGGACAGTATGGCCTTTTTCTGATGACATTAGCATTTTCAAAGTCATGCAGAAGACGGCTCATCTCTCCGTACCCTTTATCAGTATATGCAAGATACATTAACGGAGTGCTTACGGTTTCTCCCTTATTCACAACTATGCTGTTGTCAAAAGAGCTGAGTCCGGCAACAAGCCTCGTAATACCGGTAAGCGTATGCTCTATTTTGATTTCCCAGTTTCCGCTGTAAGCGAGCATGAGAGAATAAACCATGCCGTGAGTCTCGCTGCAGTTCTTGTCCGCAATCATGACAGAAGGATTGAAAGTCTCGCTTGTGAACCCCTGTCTTGAGCCGAGCTGAAAACAGCCAGGAACAATATCATGTGACTTCACCTGCCATTCACCGCTCCAGCGTCCGGCTGTATATATCGCTGACATCTGGTCATAAGAATGAAAACATGCAGACCCGGAATAGAAAGAGACAAGTCCGGTCTTCTCGGATGCACTCACAGATGCCTTTCGCCACACAACACCATTTGAATAAATACCGTATCTGACTTCAAGGAGAAGTCCTGAAGGACATATATCATAATAAAGTTTTATCTCTGAGCTTGTCGTCTCAAGACGGGAAAACTCCATATAGTTCAATCTGTCAGACGGAGAATCAAGATATACGCACGGAGTCAGGAATGAACGTCCGTTATACACATCATATTCCTGCCTGTATGCCTCTTCCTCCGGATCGAAAGAACTCCATCGCTCAGCGAAGTCTATTGATACGGCATCTTCAAGCTTTATTGCGGGGCCCCAGTAAACGGATATGATCCTGTCCTGCCCTGCACGGATTATGTAGGAAACATCCGCCGCAGTAAGACTGATATAATCATCAAGAATTTCTATCATACGCTATCCTTTAAATGAAATGACATGTAATGAGTCCAGGAGAGGTCCTTCTGCCTCAGGACTGGAAAAGACAACAGTATTCTCACCCTTATTAAGAGAAACAAGCAGTTCCTTTCTTCCGCAGACACTCCAGTTTCCTTCAACCCATCCGCCTGTATTGAAGAAGGTAGAACTGTAAACCCTGCCGTTCACACTGATTTCCACTTTCTTGTTATGTCCTGAATAATAGTCAAAAGCCAGGATATATCTGCCGGCAGCAGGAACTTCCACAGACTTGAACAGCACAGCACCGGTACTGCAGATACCTCCTGCACAGATTCTGTCTGACGAAGGAACTTCAGTGATATAAGCAGTGCCCCGCATGACGGCATCCGCGGCACTGTAACTTGCGACGGATGGCATATCATCCTTTATGAGTTCAGCGGATGAGATAAATATATCATCTTCACTGGACAGCCTGACAGACCTTGAATTATGCAGCTTCATGCTGATGTCAGCCACACGATAGACATCTTTTCCTCCCGTAGGCTCAAGCTCCCGGTGTTCCTTGTTGACAGTTATACCGGCACAGGAGGAAGAAGCATAAAGAATGCGCAGTATATAATCTCCACGACCGGAAACCGGAAGAACCACTTTCCGTCCTTTCAGTGATATGCAGTATCCTCCTGTCTCATGACACTCCTCATATTCATTGCACAGTGTCCTGACATCATACGAATACGCTGCCTTTTTCAGATACCCGCTGTTCTGTCTCTTAAGAGAGAATCTGCTCTTTGTCCGGGCAACGTAAACGGTAAATCCTCCATGTTCTTTCAACTTCAGAGTGATGCATGAAGAACGATTTACGTCATATTCACATGTTTCCAGCCAGTCACCGTGACCGTCTGTATATACAACCGCTTTGAAATCCCCGTCAAAAAGGAAATCGAGGCAGACTTTCACAGTCCTTTCTTTATCCGTTATCCCGGCAATATACCATTTATCAGAATTTCTCTTCATGACAACAGCATATTCTCCGGGATATCCGTCAATAAGCTTTGTCTCATCATAAGAAGCAGACAGCAGCTTAAGGAATTCCAGCCCCTTCCATGGGAGCAGCGAATGTATGGATTCCGCTACATGCAGCACGCCGGATTCAAATACAACGCTCAATGCAAGCTGATGTGCCTGTGTGGTATTCCTGTTCGAATTTGAGAAACCGACCGGTGTATAGTCCATGCTGCCTACAAGGTTTCTTGTAAACGGAACTGTCACATTATGTTTTGCATCCGGCATTGAGCTCCATTTATAATGCTCAAGACCCATGATGCCCTCTTCTGTCATCAGATTCGGCCACGTACGGGCTTCACCTGCGGCCTTTGTATTTCCATGAAAATTGATCATGAGCCTGTTCTCACTCATGATACCGGCAATTGATGTGTATTCCTTCATTCTCTGTATTGAGTCATTCATGAAAAAGTCGACTTTAAGACCAACGACACCCCAGCCTGCCCATTTCTCAATCTTATCCCTGGCGGACAATGGATCTGCAAGGCTCTGCATGTCACTCCATATCCATATACCAACATTTTTCTTTCTGGCATAAGAGCACAAAGCCTCAACCCAGCTGTCATCCCATCCTGCATCGACGGTGACATACTCAAATCCCAGTGCAGATGCCATATCAACGTACTTCATCTGCTCGCTCAGAAGCTGGGCACCGTTTTCAAAGCTCCACCAGGACCACAGCGCACGTCCGGGTTTCACAAATGATGTATCCTCAATTTCACACTGTCTGTTCAGATTACAGATAAGCCTTGAATCAAACAGCCTTTCAAGAGAAGAGGCAATGGCCGCAAACCTCCATGGAGTGTGAATTCCATTCTCAAGATGAAGACCATTCTTTTCTTCCGGTGCAATTGACAGATGCAGTTTCCCGCTTTTCCCCATGAAGCTTGACGAACAGAACAGGCCGTCCGTACTGATAACCTCCGCCTCGCTTAAAAGAATCCAGCTGTTCTCATCAGACACACCCAGCACCGGCATACCGTATCGCTGTCCGTCTTCTATGATCTTATTGTCAAAAGGGCCTTCATACGTATCCACCCATTTCTGCAGCCAGATTTCCTTCAGGTCAATGACCGAAAAATCAGCACCTTCATCTGTGACAACAACATCACAGTCCTGAGGCGCATCAATTCTATACGCAAAACCGTCATCATATATTCTGATTGTCAGAATTGCAGAAGACGGAAATGAAAGAACATATTCATTGCAGACATTCTCATATACCCTTTCCTTTCCTGCGGGCAGGCTGTACTTCTCATCTATCCTGCGTTCTTTGACAGTGTGATCTGAACAGAACAGATCCTGGTCACTGAAACCTGTACCAGAGAGCTTTATGTGCTCGATTTCAAGCACGGGCCTGCCGTGAAAAAGAATCTGAAAGCCTGCTTCTCCGTCAAGGAGAGAAAGATCGGCCGCAATATTTTTTGAAGGTGAATAAAACATCTGTTACTCCTTTACTGCGCCTACGGTTGCGCCTGTAGTGAAATATTTCTGAAGGAAGGGATACACAATAATGACCGGCAGTGTTGCCACAAACATCTGTGCCGCCTTGCTTGTTCTGTCTGAAACCACATTGAAATACTGCAGGTCGCTGTTGCTCATCAGCGTCACATCCCTGTTGACCACGACCGTCTGCAGATAGCTCTGAAGCGGATAGTTGTCAGGCCTGTTCATAAGGATAAGACCCTCAAACCATGAGTTCCAGTGAGAGACTATTGAGAAAAGGACAAGAGTCGCAAGCATTGCCTTGCACAGTGGTGCGTAAATTCTGAAAAGAATAGTCAGAGGACCGGCCCCGTCGATAAGGGCAGCCTCTTCCAGTCCCTTGGGTACGTCCTTGAAGGCATTGGTAAGCATCACGATGTTATATACAGGTACGGCAACCGGTAATATAAGAGCCCAGAACGAGTCTATGAGATGCAGCTTGCTGATGATTATATACCATGGAACAAGACCACCGCTGAAGACCATTGTTATTACAAAGAACCACATATAGAAATTCCTTGACCTGAACTCAGCCTTTGTCTTGCTCAGCGGATATGCAACAAGCAGTGTGATGATCATGTTCACAGGCACACCCACGAGGACTTTCATTACGGAAATGAAGAAAGCTCTGTAGAATTCGCTTTTCGAGAGGACGAACTTATATGACTTGAGCGTGAAATCCTCAGGCCAGAAAGATACATTGCCTGCAGCAACCTGCGGAGATGAACTGAACGATATTGCCAGAAGATTCAGAAACGGCAGTATGCATGAGAGACAAAGTATGCTGAGAATGACACAGTTGAATATGCGGAATATTTTCTGCTGTTTTGATAAATGCATTTCTGTCCTGACCTCCTAGAGAATCTGATAGTTGAATCTTTTCTTGGCAACCCAGTACCCGAAACTCATCAGAGCCATCGCAATGATGGATTTGACCATTCCGATCGCAGTTGCAATGCTGTACTGTCCATTTTCAAGCCCGAGCCTGAATACAAGAGTCTCAAGAATGTCGCCTGTCTCATAAACCTGCGGAGAGTAAAGATTGTATATCTGCTCAAAGCCGCTGCTTCCAGACGCACTGAGCGTGCCTCCGGCATTGAGAATGGACCCGAGAGAAAGCATGAACATAAGCAGTATTGTGGGCATAAGGGCAGGCATGGTCACACTCAGCGTCTGCCTTATACGGCCGGCCCCGTCGATCTGGGCCGCTTCATACAGTGTCGGATCAATGGCAGTCAGTGTGGCAAGATACACAATGGAGCCATATCCCACTTCTTTCCACAGATCTGTTATGATCATCGTATAAGGGAACCACGCTTTATCACCGAGGAAATATACCGGATCAATTCCAAGCGCACCAAGTGCTTTGTTAACGATTCCCTCGGATGGGGACAGAATATCAATGAAAAGACCTGACAGAATAACCCATGAAAGGAAATGAGGAAAGTTTATGATTGTCTGCACGCTTTTCCTGAATCCGCTTCTGCCCACCTCATTGAGCATCAGTGCTATCAGAACAGGAAAAACTATGTTCCCCAGAATTTTGAAAACCGAGATTAGAAGGGTGTTGCCGACAACCTGCCACAGATTAGGCAGGGAGAATATATATCTGAAATTCTCCAGTCCGACGAAATCAGAGCCCAAAAAGCCCTTGCGCGGACTGAAGTCCTGAAATGCCATCACAAGTCCGGCCATAGGACCGTAGTTGAATATTATGACCAGAATAACCGCAGGCAGAAGCATGAGATGATACGTTCTTGAATTTGCCTGCTTCAGATTTCTGTTTTCTTTCCTCATATACAAGAATCCTCATGGAAATATGAAAAAGGAGCCAAGGCTCATTGCCGAGGCCCCTTTGCTGAATTATTTATCTTTCAGAATACCATTCATTCACTTCGTCGGTTATCTGCTGACCGCCGAGACTGTACCACGACTGTACATAATCATCGAAAAGACTGATGTCAGCACCCATGATGATCTGTGTGAAATCCTGAAGCTGGGTCTGATCAAGGATTGTCTGACTGCGTGTCATTCCTTCCGTATCAGCACCGAAATACTGATCACTCTGAAGTCTGCCTTCACTGACATAATCATTGATGACTGCCATTGATGATGAAGGACCATAGTTCATGTAATTTGCCCATCCGAGAAGATCACCGTCAAGGTATGCGACAATCTGATCATAATACCCTTTCTCTTCCGCATTCAGGGCAGAGGTGTCATCGGATTCCAGTGCAGCTGTGACTTTTTTCTGCGCATCAAGATTCTTCATCGGCGGCTCACTGTAAATAAACGGGTATTCAAATATCGCATTGCCCTGTGCATCAACATTGTAAATATCCGGCTGTGCACTTTCACCGAAGCACTTCTCGAGAGCAAGATTGAGCATCTGAATGAGAACCTCAGGATGTTCGGCATCATAATTCACAACATAGTATGAACTTGCAGAGAAAGGCATCTGTACAACCGCTTCCTCTCCATCCTTTGCGACAATGCTGAAAGCGCCCCACTCCATTTCGGGATTCGCAACCTTGGCGTCAGACATCCAGCCCATATTCCAGAAGAGTCCGTACATGGCACCTACCTTACCCTGCCCGGCATCCTCGCTTACTCTGTAACCGTCCTTCACCCCGAATTCAGGGTCTATGCAGCCTTGTGCATAAAGCTCCTGTACTGCCTGCAGGGCTTCCTTCATCTCCGGCTGGGTATTTCCGTTTACAAGTTTTCCGTCTTTCTCAATCCAGATGTTCGGATAGGCGCCGAATCCGTTGAAAAAACCCTCAAGAGATGCAAACTGTCCCCACAGGTCCTTGTTGATCGCAAGACCGTATGTATCATCGATTCCATTCTGATCAGGATCATCAAATGTGAAAGCACGGATGACTTCAATCAGCTCTTCCATAGTCTCAGGAACTTCAAGTCCGAGATTATCAAGCCAGTCTGTTCTGATCCACAGGACATTTGTATTTCCATACGGACTGTCAAGTTTGGGTATTGCAAGCAGCTTTCCGCCGAAAGTCGCACTCTCCATCGCATTTCCGCCGTCCTGCATCATGACCTGTTTTGTGAACGGTGCCGCATGCTCCTCATACACCCCGCTCAGATCGGCAAGCATGTCGTCATCTGCAAGCGTCTTGAGCTGTGCGGAATTGACAATATACATGTCGGGAAGATCTCCGGATGTTATGGAGATATTGAGTTTCTGGTCATACTGGGCAACAGGAGTCATCCACTCATAGACAAGATCCACTCCGAGTTCGCTTTCATAAAGTCTGGTCCAGACATTGTTCTCCAGATCATCCCCTTCCGGGAAACTTATGTCATTGGGAATCGGACGTGCAGCAGTGACGGTGATCATACCGTCAGAGCTCTCTGCAACTTCACTCTCTGTGGCTCCACCGGCAAAAACAAGTACGCAGCTCAACATAAGAATTGCTGATAACAATACTTTTTTCATGAATATTTCTCCTTTTCGGGAACAAGTCTAACATTCATGAATAAAAGCACAATCTCACAATTTTTACTTTCGTTTTCATTATTTTACATCTTTCGCATCCCGCCATTCCTGAGGAGAGAGCCCTTCGCTTTTCCTGAATGCCCTTGAAAAATATGAAGAGGACTCAAATCCTGACAGCTGCGCTATTTCATTGATTTTGAATTCAGGCCTCTCCAGCAGTTTCTTGGCCTTCCTTATCCTCTGGGACATTATGAAATCTGAGATATTCAGACCTGTTTCCTGTTTATAGAATCTGCTCAGATAGCTGGGATTCATATGAAAGCAGTCTGCAATCTCACTCAGAGAAAGACCGCTGTGCAGGTTCAGTGAAATGTAATTGTTTATAGCAGATATAAGCTGCCCTTTCCTGCCGCTTTCTTCCTTCTCTTCAAGATCTATAAGGTTTAAGGCAAGTCTGAGAAACACATCATGTGTTCTTGTGATGCCCTGGTAGGAGCACAATGAGACAAAACCCTCCTTATCATTGATAAGCTCTTCCCAGTGCCCGTTTGAATACATTTCAACAAGAATTCCTGACAAAATGTGCCAGCTTGCAATCATATCTGACGTATGGCACAGCTCGTCAGAAGAGAAAACATTCTCAATGATTCCCGATACCTCATCCTTGTTTGCACTGCTGATGGCAAACTTGAATTCTTGAACAAGAGTCTCTTCAACATTTGTCTTGCCGGGACTGAGTAGAGACTCTGAGAGAAACAGACTGTCAACCAGTGCCCTGTCCTCATCATTACGGGGGAGCATGGACATAAGCAGATGAAGACGGTCGCTCCTATTATGAAGATCATCATATTCTGCAAAATTGTCGTAGATTATTCCAAGGGAAAGGTGAAGAGTCTTATAAACCTGTTCCTGTATGATCTCAAGCATACCCTTTATGTAGGAATATGCGGAACTTATGCTCTGACCCTCACTCTTAGGCTGAAGCAGAAACATTATGCTCTGATCATCATATGTCGCATGAAAACATTTCACATGAGACGAAAGATGATGCTCCGCAACCCCGATAACCCTTTCCATGGCGAAGAACCTGCGGCTTGAATTGTCAAGATTACGGTTTCCGCCAATTGAAACATAAACAAGCATTGTCTTCACTCTGACATCGAAATCAAGACGGGCTTCACTGATTGCGGCGGCGGCAGTTTCCTTATCCATCCATTCCAGAATACTCAGCAGACGTGAATTCTGCAGAAAAGGAAGAAGATTGTCTGCAGCTCTGCTGTTTTCCTCTATGACAGCTTTATCCTCAAGTTCTTTATCTATTTCATCTGCACACTTTTGCAATGCACTGATGATTGCAGCATCCCCGTCGCTTTTGAGGACATATGCATCTGCCCCCTGCCTCATGCTTGTCTGGATATATGTGAAATCATCATATGCCGTCAGCATGATGACTTTTGCAAACGACCAGCGATCTTTCACCTTTGTCAGAAGCTCAAGACCGCTGATACCCGGCATCTCAATATCAGATACAAGGATATCAACACGATACCGTTCCATCTTGCTGAGAGCTTCCTGACCGCTCTCCGCCATCAGAACCTCAAAATCGCCTGAATCTCCTATAAGTCTGGAAACTCCTCTCAGGCTCATCGGTTCATCATCCACAACAAGTACTCTATACATCTTCACCTCTGGTCTCAACGGGCAGACAGATCAGGGTGCACAACCCGCTGTCTTCACGTCTTGAGACTGCTATCTTTCCCGAGGTTCCATAACGCAGGAACAGTCTCTTTGCAACATTTCCCACCGCACTGGATTCATCCTTATCATCGATAAGACGATTCAACTTCATAAATTCCTCATCACTTGTCACCCCGTTGTTTTCAATGGAAACAGTCAGCACATCATCACTCAGTCTGATATCTATCATGAGTTTTTTATATTCCATTTTCTTCAGGCCGTGTACAAATGAATTCTCCACAATAGGCTCAATAAGGAGCGGCGGCAGATGAATCAGACCCATGTCCGGAGTCAGAACAGGAAAATAGACATCAAGCTTTCCTGTGAATCTGATTTTCTGGATCTCAATGTATTCATTCAAATGTTCAATCTCATCTGAAAGAAGAACATCCTCTGAATAGGAATGCCTTGTTATATACTGGTAGTATTTCGCAAGGTGGGAAGAAAGCTTTGATGCAAGCTCAACCTCATCCAGCCTGCAAAGATTTGAAATCATGAAAAATCCGTTATAAAGAAAATGAGGATTGATCCAGTTCTGCAGCCTCTCATACTCGGCTTTTGCCAGCAGGCTTTTATAGCGGTCTGTCTCTTCAAGTTTTGACACCAGATGATTGAAAGATCCTGCTATCAGTGCAAACTCATCATTTCTTCCATCAGGCAGCTGTATTTCATAATCACCGTTTTCCAGATGGCTGAAGCCTTCCATCAGTCCATCAAGCGGCGGTTTGATAATATAACGCAGAGAAAGAATGAAGAAATAGGCTATAAGTATCACAGCAAGAAGGGAGCATATCGATATTGCAGCCAGGATTCCGTTGTCAGTTTCAGGAGCCGGACTGATATCAAGGCGGTACCGGCCGTCAGCCACCAGCACACTATATCCGTGATTCCCATCAGACTCAGATCCGTAATCTGTCATATCTTCCGCACCAGTAAGCGTAAATCTGATTTCTCCGCCTGATATCGCATTCAGATAGCTGTTTATATAATCCCAGTCAAGCTTCACCGCAACAGCATGTGAATACAGCCCGTCTTCACAGGTTCCCGGAAGAGGTATGAAGATGAGATCAGAATCCACGAAAGAAGAAACGCTGCAATCAGATTCATGTATTCCGCTTATATCTGACAGCATTCTCTGTTTCGCGGGTATATATACCTGTATTTCCTCTATAAAATCATTATTCACTCCTATGGATGCTATCGTATCAATCACTGCTTCATAATCCTTCATCAGATCATAGTCGGTTTTATAGACAAGATCTGATGCAAGTCTGACAAGCTCTTCATCATAAAGGAAATCCATACATGCTGAATTGATGTCATCAAACTCGCCTTCCAGCATCTCTGCCATGTTAGAGGCCCTTGTGACAAACAGCTCATCAGAAGCTTCATTCTGATAATGGAACTGGATATAAAGCATAAGGCAGAACAACAGAAAAACCGGAATCATCAGAATCAGAAAAAGGAAAGAAATCCTCTGAGCTATTGAATGATACTTATCACGCTTCATACCAGGATTTACTATATCACATTTGAAGATTGAATACATAAAACGTGATATCTCATACAGGCAGTAAAATTTCCATTTCCGTTTTCCGCTCAGCCGATATAAAGAAGACCATTCATGCATATCATGCTGTCACAGTGACAAACTTTATCTGCAAACAGGTTTCAGTGAAGTGCGGTTTTTATTGCCAACGCATGTGCTTTTTGGTTAAGCTTTCCCTATGCTTGATTTTCTTACCACCAACTACACCTGGATACTAGTACTCATTCTTCTTATAAACATGTCACAGCGCAAGATCGCGCACAGCAACAGAAAGAGAGTCGCCCTGATATGGATCGCGGCGCTCACCCTGCTGTATTACCTCATAGTGGTCATAACAAACTACTTCGCACCGCCTGTACCGCAGATAGGTGTCTGGGGAGGACTTGTCTTCGTTATTCTCCTCATCATCATATTCCGTAAAAGAGTATGGCCTTTCACCTTCCGCTGCAGGGAATGCAGGAAACGTCTTAAATGGGAATACATAATCGGACATGATGACTGTCTGTGCCAGGACTGCTACGACAAGCATCACCCAGAAGAGGCAGAGGCAAGAAAGGAAAGGGAAAGACAGAAGGAAGAAGCGAAAAGGCCGAGAGAGGAAGTCATCAATGAAGGCTATGCAAACGCATCTTCCGTCGATGAGATCGACTGGGATATCTGGGAGCCGAACCACCGCTGTGTGATCACATACGTCCAGAATGGTGACAAACTCCTTTTCATTGAAAAGAAAAGAGGACTCGGTGAAGGTTATTTCAATGCACCCGGCGGTCATATAGAAGAAGCTGAGACGGCAGTTGAGGCTGCGGTAAGGGAAACAAAGGAAGAAACCGGAGCTGACATCAAGAACATTGAATTCAGGGGAACTCTTTATTTCCAGTTCTCCGACGGCATAAGGGAACTGGGCTATGTGTATTTCGCGGATTATGACGGTGGCGAACTCAAAGAATGCGACGAAGCCCGCCCATTCTGGATCAGCCGCAGCGAAATACCATATGACAACATGTGGGCTGACGACAGACTCTGGCTTCCCCTCGCACTGGAAGGAAAGAAAATAGAGGCAATGTTCATCTTCCACGACAGGGAAATGATTTCCCACCGAGTCAATGTGATTGAAGAAGACACAGGTAAGGAAGACGAGGAGTGAAGAGAATCACAGGACGCTTTGAAGCCGAGATCATAGTGAAGAAGTCGCGCTTCATAGCAATAGCACAACCCATCACAGGTCTTGATGATGTGAAAGGCATAGTGAAAGGCATATGGGATGAGCACAAGGATGCGACCCATGTGGTTCACGCTGCCGTGGCCGGCGCTAACGGTTCCCTTTTCTCCTGTTCTGATGACAGGGAACCGAAGAACACTGCAGGCCGCCCTGCCCTTGAAGTTCTCAAAGGAAGCGGAATAACCGACATCATTGTCTGTATCGTGCGCTATTTCGGCGGCACCCTGCTGGGCACAGGCGGTCTTGTGAAAGCCTATGGCGACAGCGTGAAAGAAGTCCTCAGGATTGCCAGAACAGAGGAAATAATTCCAAGAATCCCTTTCTCAATACTCATCGGCTATGAATACTATGACAAATTCAAACGCGCCCTCTCTTCTTACGACATAAAAAACCTCAGTGAGGATTTTGCAGGCGGAATAACAATAAAGGGAGAGCTTGCCGAAAGCGGGAAAGAGAAGTTTGCAGAAGACTTCACCTCGATAACAATGGGAAAAGCACAGCTGACATGGAATTGACGGAAACAGAAAAGAAAATCATCAGTGACAAATACGGAATTGATACAGGAACATTTAAAGATAGAATGGATTGAACCTCCCGGGGCACTTCGGCATGAGCCCTGACTTCTTCATCAATGTACAGGCAGATTACACCTTCAGAACCACACTGAGATAAACTCCACAGGAAAGCGGGATCTGCCAGTCTGCAACTGGGGCATAATGACATTTTTCAGTTGACAATAAACTTACGGCTCTTGTCTTCAAGTGCCGTAGGTCTAACTTCTTCCTTCACCTTTGACCGTCCTCTTGTCTCAACTATCTTTATGCATATCGAGATGACTTCCTCAATGGTCTTCCTGTCAAGATTGGCTACCGTATCGTCGTCAGTATGTATCACACTGTCGCGTCCTGACAGGCTGACACCCATAAGTGTCGTCGCATCGACACCGGCTCTCTGAGCCGAGGCCGCATCCGTTGCTCCGCTGAAAACGGAGAGAGAACCGACTTTGACCTCATAACCCATGCTTGCGGCAATGGCGGCAGCCTCTGATGCAAGGGAGGATGAAAGAGGAACAAAGCCGTTCACATCCTTTGTCAGGAAGCTCATATCCTGACTCCTGAGCGGACAGTCAATATTTATGTTCACGGCATTACGGCATAAATCCCTGTGAGTGCCATACCATGCGGCAGAGCCTTTCAGCCCGCACTCCTCTCCGTCAAAAGACGCGAAGACAAGACGCGTGTCCTCAAGCCCTTCCCCGTTTTCCTTTTTCCAGTGGAAATAATGGGCAAGCTCAGTGAGGATGCATGATGAGATGAGGTTATCACCGGCACCTGGTACATAATGACTGGAGACAAGGGTGAACAGCCTGTAATAAAGCGGAGAGGAAAGAGTGAGAATCACAAGGAAGATGCCGATTGCAAGCGGAGGAAGATTGAAGGACAGGAATTTTCCTTCTATGGCATCTGAAACCGTATAGCAGAAAACAGTGAGGCACAGAAGGATGAAATGGATAAGGGGAAGATACATTGAGACGATAAGCGAATTCCTGTCATTTGCAGGCACATTCATGGCAGGTGCGCTGTCATGATGAGCAGAGAGTACAATAGTCTTTTCCGCATCCCCTTCGGGATTGATCACTGCATGAACATTCGTAAGATCGCTGAAAGACAGGAAACTCTTGTTTTTCCCTTTGCAGAGAAAGAACTCATTCACACTGAAAAGCACCGTCAGAACCGCACACAGCAGTGATACAGATGGAAAACCGATCCATGAAAACACCAGCATTGCAATTGCCGACAATGAAATAATGCGGAAAACACCGTAATAGCCGCTGCATGAAGCCTTCTCGCTTGTGATGATGCAGTCATCGGAATACGGAGAAAAGAATTCAAGAAGACGCCTTGCACACTTACGCGTCTCCTCGCTTCCGGCCTTTCTTTCAGGAAAAGAGGATACAAGTTCCTGACATTTTTCAAGTGAGATGGACGCAAGACGGGAAGCCTTGAGACTTTCCATCCCCTCCACCTTTCTTGCTTTCCTGTCTTCCTCGAAAAGCTCTTTCTTCTGTATTTTCTTCTGCATCCACGGGAGTCTTAACATCAGAAGAAAATATAACATTTAGGACGGCAATAAGAAAGAGTCAGACAATCTTCTCAAGCAGATCTTCCATGTTGCAGAACAGGGAGATGGAAAGGCGCAGCAGCGTTTCCGCCTGTGCTTTGTTGATGTCTTTCTGCCGCTGTTCATACTGCTGGATCGTCCTGACAGAAACACCGGAGGACTGGGATAACTCCTTCTGTGTCATTCCCGTATTCCTGCGTCTCTGTGCAAGTGCCGTATCAGGATTTGCTTTTCTGTACAGCCTGTCCATTTCTTCACAGAAACAGCTGATGTCCATTTCATGAAAAGGATGATACATGCAGACCACATCAGATATCGGAACGGCCCCTGCTATCCTGCTGAAAGAAAGAGCTGTCCTCCACTGGTAATATGCCACAGCCCACCCCGCCCAGTATTCAGGGGTTCTGTCAAAGCGGACCTGCGGCCTGAGTGTGCATTCTCCAAGCCCGCTTTCATACAGCACATCATATGCAAGTTCAATACCTGAACGGCCTGCAATTACAGACACATCCCCATATGCAAATGCATGACCGGACGGGGAAACACAGAACAGAGAGAAAAAACTGTCAACATCATATCCCAAGTCATGGACAGCGAAATCAAGCATGAGGCCGAGTGAAGTCTGAGCCTTTTCAAGATACATTTCATCATAAGCGTGAGTCATCCGGTTTTATCTCCTCATCGAGGATCTGAACGATGAACAGATCCCCTCGCTGCCGTCTGTACCGCTCAGCGTTAAGATATTCATTCCTTGCAGTTGTGTCCCTGATCATTTTCTTTTCGTACCAGACTTCAGAGAGAACCTTCTCAAAACCGGTGAAGACAATCCGCTCAAATGCCCTGCTGCTTTTCAGCACATACTGCATACCGAGTTTCCCAAGATGCATCGCATTGGAGAGCTGACGGTATGAGATAGTTCCGTTGAGAAAATCCTGGGCAAAGGAAAAGTAACTGTCATCTGCCCGGTATCCGGTTATTATGTCATACTTACTGATGTCAACACTGAAGTTTCTGACAATGTATTCCCTTGCCTCTTCAGCAAGCGGTGCCGTCAGTGAAAACGTCCTGTTCTGCAGAAGAACAGAAAGCCAGTGGAGAACACAATAATCAGTGTCAGACAAATCGAGTATGTTCAGATCCTTATCATCAATCTCATAACAGTTTGCATAGCCGTCCCGGTCTCTGAGAACAGCCCATTCCCTTGCCAGATCTATATTCTCCGTGCAGTAGAATCCTGAACCATAATCATTGTTGGGCCGGCCTTTTCCGAACTCAGGTGATGATACAATGTCCGCAGATCCATGAAAAAGTTTTCTGTTCATATGATTCCTCAGCAATAATAATACTCCTGTAGGAGTATATAATCAACAAAAAACTATTTTCCATCTCAGCATCTGTCTGAGAAACATATATCGTCAGACAAACTTCCTTCTTGCAAATCATTGCAAATATTTCCAGCCTGATCAGTCCTTCACCAGTTTTCTGATCTGCACAAAATAGATCACAACCGCAGTGATCGCCGTGAGCAATGCAGCTGAGGGGGTTACGAACCAGATTCCATCCAGCTGGAAATTCTGAAGGACGAACATCATCAGAAGCGGAAATACAAGGGCATTGCAGAGGGACAATACAGTAGCCTCCCTGTTCTTTCCCACAGCAGAAGAGAATGACTGACATGCATAGCTGATCCATCTGACGATGTATGTCAGGCCCATTATGCTGATGGCATGCACTGCAAGGGAAAGGCCCGCCTCATCCGATTCAAGGAAGAGAGAGAATATCTGGCCAGGGTAAAGCTCAAGAAGAAAAGTGAAAGCAAGACACATCAGCGCTATTGCAATCACGCAGTACAAGGCGATCTTCCTTACCCTGTCTTTTCTCTCCGCTCCCCAGTTATAGCCTATTGCCGGCTGAAGCGAGTCGAAAACACCGTACATTCCCGGTACTATGATACCGTCAATATTCATGAACACGCCGTAGATGGACACTGCAATGTCCCCTCCCCATCGCAGCAGGAGGCTGTTCATGAGAATGGACGTGATCTTTGCCGAAATGTTGTTCAGAAAGCTCGGGAAGCCCTGGGCAAAAAGATCCCTCAGTATTGAAAGGGAAGGTTTCAGTCTTACGAAACGCAGGGCAAGATTGCCTTTTAAAAACGGCAGAATGCAGATGATGCATGTGATGCTCATGCCAAGGCTCGTCCCGAGTGCCGCATAACCGATTCCCCTGTCAAAGACATAAAGGAAGAGGAACTCGAAGAAAAGACAGAGGAATGACATGACAAGATTCATGACCATCGAGAAACGCACTTTGCCGCATATCCTGAGGTAATTGTCAAAAACGAAAACAAGACAGGTAAGAGGTGTGAAAACGGAATACACCCTCAGATAAAGCACCGCATCATCCAGCAGGTGGGAACTTGCACCCATCAGGGAAAAAAGCAGAGGAGCCGCACTTATGAGAACAAAACTCGTCAGCGCACTGAGGATGACGGCTGTGAAGACAGCTGTTGTGAACACCTTGTTCGCCTCATCATTCCTTCCTTCTCCCAGCCTTATAGCGATCCTGACGGCTGAACCCACCGCGATCATATCGGCAAGAGCGAAGTTTATGAGGATAAGAGGAAGTGCGAGATTGCCTGCGGCAAACGCGCTCTGCCCGATGAGACGTCCGATCAAGAGCATCTCAAGAGAGAAATAAATATTTGAAGCGATCATTCCCACAGCACCGGGAACGGATGCCTTGAAGAAAAGCCTTGAAGGCTTTGTGTCTATGAAAAATTCTTTGCTTGAAGTCATGATGATCTTCATTCAACACTATGGAGCAACTCCATAGTCAAGTGGTACAATGAAAGACAGAGATGAAAAACAATTCCATATTCTACACCCCTGGCCAGGTGGCCTCTTTCTACTCGGTAAAAAAAGACACGTTACTTTTCTATGACAGGATAGGACTCTTCTCTCCATCACTGCGCAAGGAGAACGGATACCGCTATTACTCCGCGGACCAGCTGTCTGAGCTAGATACGATCCTCACTCTCCGTGATCTCGATTTCTCCATCCCCGATATAAAGGATGCGATTGCCGATCTGAACACACCCTCCTTCATCAGCCTGCTTGAGAAGGAGGAGGAAAGCATAAGAAAGAAGATCAGCTCATATAAAGCGCTTTTAAATGTGGTGAATACGATAAAATCGTCCATGAAAGAAGCCTGCGAAGCGGAAAAAGGGAAGCTTTACACAGCATTCTTCAAGGCCCAGCCTGTCATCAAAGTCCCGATAAGGGATGAAGGAAAAGACACGACAAGTGATGAGGCATGGGAAGACGCATACAGAAAACTCATTGCCGTTGCCGACGGTAAGGCACTCATAAACTTCGGCAGCATTGTCCGCATTGATGAAGCCAGGAAACACCTTGGCGCAATCTGCCGTGAAGTATATGCAACCTACGGGAAAGCATCTTCCTCCGTCATTGAGGAAGGAAGATATGCATACATGTTCTTCAAAGGACCGATCAGCGGACTATCCTCTTTCTACGAACAGTTCTTCACTGCCGCTGATGAGGAAAACCTGCATCTGCAGGGTGACATATATGAAGAGCTGACAATCTCATCAATTGCGACAAAGGACGAGAGGGAACATGTCACGAAACTGATGGTGAGAATTGAATGAATTCAAAGCAGATGAATCTCATGTATTTTCCTGACATCCTTCTTCCTGCCCAGAAGTTCATCCACACAGATGATTCCCCCTGTCTCTTCCCTCAGGCGGAATTCCCCTGAATGGAATTTCCTGTGGCAGGAAGGGCAAAGACAGATCATGTTTGATCTGATATCAGGTCCGCCCTGGCTCAATGGAAGAATATGATGGACATCGGCAGACATGAAGCGCCATTGCAGACAGCGCGAATAACCGCTTCTCCATCCCGTGCGCAGAATGACATCTCCACATACCTGACAGCGGAAATCGTAAAGGCTCTTCACGGACTCTTTGACTTCATTGCTGCTGTACCATACATCACGTTCTTTCACCGTGATCTTACCTTTACCGTTTACAATATCGGAAAGAGAGAGTAGAGAGTAATCGATATCTTTCCTCCCACGGAGGTATGTATTCACAATCCAGTCCTGTCCTATGATGCTGCCTTCCGGATAATTCGCTTTCAGATCCATGACAAGAGGTTCCGCTTCAATCACAGAGCATTCAGATTCATCATTTTCCATACTGATCAGCAGGTAGTGGAAAATGAGACAGAAACGGGGATCTGAACAGAATCTGTGCATATATGTGATGATTTCATGATTCCTCCATCCGGAAAAGAAGCCCTGATGAGAACCGTTCAGGCCGAGATAACGATAAATCCCGAATGACTGGTACCCCTTTGACGCATGATCCAGCGAAAGAATCCTCACGTCCATTTCCCTTGTTGTCATGCCATCCACCAGAAAGGCATAGACAACATCAGCCCTTTCATGTTCTGAATAGTAGGCATATTCCCTTACACGGGTTCTCTCAAAATCAAGCGGAGGAAAAGGTTCGTTGAAATCATGCCGTCTCATAATGATGATTGTAATGGAGAAATGGCGGTGATGCATCAGAAAAAAAACGTCAAAAGCGGTACAGCTGAATCATGTCCGCTTATTGCCTCACTCCGCCTTCCTCATTATGATATTGAGACATGAGCAAATACCCATTCACCGATATTGAGAAAAAATGGCAGAAATACTGGGAGGAACATGATACCTTCCACGTCACAGAGGATCCTTCATTCCCCAAAGACAAGAGGCTTTATGTTCTCGACATGTTCCCCTATCCATCGGGAGCAGGCCTTCATGTGGGACATCCTGAAGGATACACGGCAACAGACATCTATTCACGTTTCTACAGGATGAGAGGCTACAACGTGCTTCATCCGATGGGATTCGATTCCTTCGGTCTTCCTGCTGAGAACTATGCTATAAAAACCGGCACACATCCGAGGGTGACAACAAGAAAGAACATCGACAACTTCCGCCGCCAGATCAAGAGCCTCGGCATGTGCTATGACTGGGACAGGGAAATCAGCACATGTGAGGAAGATTACTACCACTGGACACAGTGGATCTTCCTCCAGCTTTACAAGAAGGGCCTCGCATACGAAGCCCACACACCCATCAACTGGTGTCCTTCCTGCAAGACAGGACTTGCGAATGAGGAAGTCAAGGAAGGCAAATGTGAACGCTGCGGTTCTCCTGTAGAGAGAAAGAACATCAGACAGTGGATGCTGAAGATCACCGCATACGCGGACGAGCTTCTCAAGGGTCTTGATGACCTCGACTGGCCTGAATCCGTCAAGCTGATGCAGAGGAACTGGATCGGCCGCAGTGAAGGCGCCGCCGTGTTCTTCGATCTTGAGAACATGGATGAGAAGCTTGAAGTCTACACCACACGCTGTGACACACTCTTCGGCGCCACATACATGGTCATCGCGCCGGAACATCCGCTTGTATCAAAGCTCACGACAGCTGAGCAGAAAGATGCGGTGGAAGCCTACATAAAGGAAGCTGCAAGAAAGAGCGATCTCGACAGAACCGATCTTGCAAAGGAGAAAACCGGTGTCTTCTCCGGCTCATATGCCATCAATCCGGTGAATGGAAAGAAAATACCGATATGGATTGCCGACTATGTACTCATCAGCTACGGTACAGGTGCAATCATGGCAGTTCCCGCACACGACACAAGAGACTGGGAGTTTGCAAAGAAATTCAATCTGCCGATCATTGAGGTTCTCAAGAGTGAGGTCGACGTTCAGGAACAGGCATGGACTGAAGACGGAATCCATGTGAACTCCGGTTTCCTCGACGGTCTCAACAAGACTGACGCCATTGCGAAGATGCTTGAATTCCTTGAAGAGAAAAAATGCGGACACAAGGCTGTGAACTACAAGCTCAGGGACTGGGTGTTCTCACGCCAGCGCTACTGGGGTGAGCCGATTCCTCTCATCCACTGTGACCACTGCGGTATCGTACCGGTACCGGAGGATCAGCTTCCCCTCACCCTTCCCGAGGTTTCAAAATATGAACCCTCCGGAACAGGTGAAAGCCCGCTTGTAAATATAGACTCCTGGGTGAACACAACATGTCCGGTATGCGGAAGACCCGCAAAGAGAGAGACCAACACAATGCCTCAGTGGGCAGGTTCATGCTGGTACTACCTGCGTTATATCGACCCAAAGAATGAAAAGGCATTCGTCGATCCCGAGAAGGAAAAATACTGGATGCCTGTCGACCTTTATATCGGAGGCGCAGAACATGCGGTTCTCCACCTCCTTTATGCCCGCTTCTGGCATCATGTGCTTTACGACCTCGGTCTTGTCTCCACAAAGGAACCGTTCCAGAAGCTTGTGAACCAGGGAATGATCACATCATTCGCATACAAGAAGAAGAACGGCATCATCATCGCAACGGACAAGGTCAGCGAGAAGTCACCGGGTGTTTTTGTCGAAACAGAAACAGATGAGCCCGTTGAACAGATCGTCACGAAGATGAGCAAGAGCCTCAAGAACGTCATAAACCCGGACAACGTAATCAGGGACTATGGTGCCGATACAATGCGTGTATACGAGATGTTCATGGGTCCTCTCACGATGTCCAAGCCTTGGTCAACACAGGGAACAATCGGCGTATACCGCTTCCTTGATAGGATCTGGAGAATCGCCACTGAAAAGAAGATTGAGGATATCGCAGTGCCTGAAGAACTCAACAAGACTCTTCACAAGACAATAAAGAAAGTCACGAATGACACCGCAACACTCAACTTCAACACCGCGATAAGCCAGATGATGGTTCTCGTGAACGAGATGAACAGGCTGGATGTCATCCCGAAGACAGTTCTGGAAACACTTGCCCTTCTCCTTTCGCCATACACTCCGCATCTTGCAGAGGAGCTGTGGGAGATGCTCGGCCATCAGCCCAGCATCGCAAACGAGGCATGGCCGTCATATGATGAGGCGCTGTGCAGTGAAGACACAATCGAGATGGTTGTCCAGGTCAACGGCAAGCTCAGGGCAAGGATTCCGATGCTGAAGAGTGCCAGCAAGGAAGAGATGCTCGATACAGCAAAGAAGAATGAAAAGATCATTCCTTACCTTGATGGCAAGACCCTTGTCAAGGAAATCGTGGTTCCTGGAAAACTTGTGAACCTCGTTGTGAAATAAATGAACAGAACACAAAAATCAATACAGGGAAGAGTCAGGACACAGGCTCTTCCCTTTTTCATTATTCTGTCTGAGTATTTTTCGTTAATTTTACAAATTCATACCGTTTGTCTATATTGACAAAAGCTTTACATCCGTAATATAAAGCACATGTTTGACAGATCGAGGGATTTTGTCAAACAAAATTTCTAATATGGAGACAAATAAAAATGAAGAAAATTATTCTTGCTCTCGCTGTTCTCGCAGCAGTTGTATGTCCTGTTTTCGCAGGTGAAAGCTGGATCGGTGTCACAACAGGTCCTGCATTTGAGATCTCAAAAAATGGTGATGCAGACGCATACACAGATTTCAATTGGGATGTGAATGTTGAGGGTGCTTACTACTTCAATGAATCTGAAACAATCGGTATCGGTGCTAAGCTCGGCCTCGGTTTCAATTATGGTACATCAGAAGATTTTATTGACCCAGTGACTCTGAAAGAAGCAAAAAACCCAGGTGCAGGAACAAGAATTGCTCCGGCTGTAACATTCCAGTACAGACTTGGTCTCACAGATGCTCTTGATCTCAGAATGGGTGCCGGTCTTCAGTATGTTTATACATTCTGCAATGGTTATGAAAGTATGAAGGATCTTGAAATGTATATTCATAACCTTGAAATTATTGCAAGCACAGACGTTGTTTACAGTTTTGGCAGCTTCCAGGTATTCGGTGGCATAGATCTCGGTGTTTCTGCTATGTGCTATGCAGGAACAAAAGCACCTGCAATTCTTGGTGGTAATACAGGAGACTTCATCACAGACGGTTTCCAGATGTCCATCACTCCGAGAGTCGGTGTTTCCTACGCATTCTAATTGCGTTAAGAATACTGGTTATCAAGCCTGCCGTAAATTGCGGCAGGTTTTTTATTAAAAAATGAATACTTTGTTTTTGATTTTCCAGAAAATTTTCTACAAGATCTTTTTCTGGTAAATCAGAATGGCAATAGAAAAAACTTTTCTTGCGTTAAACGCTAAAGACGGGTGGCATACATTCCGCAGTAGAAGTTTTCATCGCAGCTTCTTGTGTGTACATTCACTATATGACAGACTTGTTCCAGTTCAGAAAACAGTGCATGGTGTTCATTCTGTGTCCGAAAGAGGAGAGATTCAGATTCATTCGTCCTTGACATCTTTCCTGGGGAGGGGTAATTTGCCCTTTATGAAAAAAGCTGTTTCTGTCTGCCTTATGGCAGCGCTTCTGTTTCTTGCTTCATGCAACAGTTCAACGCCTGAAGTCAGTTCATCTGCAGCAGCTCCTGTACCTGTTTTCCTAAGCGGCATAAGTGCACAATCAAGAAGTGCTGCAACCGATGTCAAGTCGCAGGATAATCTGTTCCGGATGTATAAGTACACGATAGGCGGCTTTGCCCTGGTTGGATTTGACGGTACCACAAGTAGCATAGAAATCCCAGATGTCGATGTCCTTGGAACATCAGTTAACTTCACCTGGACGGAAAAGGATGGTGTCTTCACTTATAATGGTACAGGTTCCGATATGGCAATTGTGATCACTTATGACACAAATGCAGGTCTGATTGATCTTATTCAGGTATCAAAGGGATCTGCTTATAATAATGATTGTTTTATCGTATTCAAGGCTGACGACATTAAATATGACAATGCAGGAAAGACCATTGATGGTGGCTATACTGCATATTTATCAATAAAGCTAGCAGAAACTCAGTATTATCCTTTTTCAATTGGTTATGGCTATGCTCATTCAGATGAGAATGCAACAGGCGTGCTTACGACAGAAATTTTAAATCTGGGAGATGCTCAGAACTCCCTCAAGCTGGATGACCTTCAAGCTGATATTGAAACGGGGAATAAGCTTATCACGATGATGGAAAGACGCTGGTCAGACTTCTCAGAGGAAGAACAGAAGAAAATGACACAGGTTGATCTTAAGGTTCTTTACCATAAGGATGATTCCTTCACTCAATATCCGCCTGAAGATGATTCTGTAACGATTGGTTCCAGTGAAGAGATAATAAATTACATCAAAGAAAGTGTAAGTGATAAATGGATTTTGGATTCTGCTGGCTTGCCAGTTCCTGCAGGTAATGAAAATGCTAATTGACTCAGATTGTATCTTGAAAATGTATGAGGACTCTCGCTTAGATTTTATCAAGCTGTTCTGAGATTGATTGAGCTGAGGCTTACAGACAGGCAATGATTATATTGCAATGAAAAGAGGAAGACGTTTGGGTTGGTGAGTGCCTGTCAGAACAAATCACTGTGCGTGCCTGTATATAAAAGCTCCAGTAGCTTCTGCACACAAGTAGCCAGTCTGGCTCAATATGACATTCACGGCATCCTTTGAATTCTCTTCCTCTCAGAGAATGATCATGAAACCGCTCAGCCAGAGGTTCCTGTGACAAAGTCTCCTGATGATATCAGCCAGCTTTGACATGTCATAGCCTCGTTTTTTAATCCATTTGTAATCCCTCTTAAAGGAATTCAGATAGTGAATCTCAAGCATCAAGAAACGATTCCATCAGCTTATCAATGTTATTGAACTTCGGGCTGAGGTTTTTCGGTCTTTCTGCTTCTTTCAGTCTGCTCTTCAGTGTCTGTTCGTAAGAGGTAGCCTTTATTTGATCAGTGCAAGACCGCCCATGCTTGTCTCTCTGTAAAGATAAGGAAGAGCCTGCCCTGTCTCCATCATAACTTCAACTGCGGCGTCGAATGATACCTTATGCCGTCCGTCACTCATAAGAGCATAAAGCGCATGGTCAAGGGCTCTCATGCTCGCAAGCGCATTGCGCTCGATGCATGGAATCTGCACAAGTCCTCTCATTGGGTCGCATGTGAGTCCGAGATGGTGTTCAAGTCCCATCTCCGCAGCATATTCTATCTGGTTGACTGAACCTCCCAGCAGCTGGGTCGCTGCCCCTCCTGCCATGGCACAGGCAACTCCCACCTCTCCCTGACAGCCCACTTCCGCTCCAGATATCGAGCCGTTGGTCTTCACTATGTTCCCTATCATTCCGGCTGTGAGCAGGGCTCTGTATACACGAACCTCTGCAAGTTCATTCTGAGTCATCAGGTAATAGAGCACAGCAGGCAGAACCCCGCAGCTGCCGCAGGTAGGTGCCGTAACTATCTGTCCTCCTCCCGCATTCTCCTCACTCACGGCAAGGGCATATGCAAGAGGCAGCGCATTGCCTCCGAATGTGCCGTTGAAGTCTCTTGCCTTTGCATAATACTGTGCAGCCTTCCTCTGCAGCTTCAGTCCTCCGGGAAGCACTCCTTCGTTGTTCAGTCCTCTCTGGATCGCAACTACCATCGTATGCCAGACTTCCTTTATGTACTCCATTATCTCATCGCCTTCCACCTGAAGAACCACTTCCCATATCTGCAAGCCTTCGCTGTTGCAGTATGAGAGCAGCTTTGCAAATGAGCCGCAGATGTCAGAAGGATAGATATCAACCGGAGAAAGATCGCTTTCATCCTCTGTCACGATCTTGCCGCCTCCGATGGAGTAATAGGTTTTCTCCGCAATTTCATTGCCCTGCCCGTCAAGACCGATAATTGTCAGCGCATTCGGATGGAAAGGCTTGAATTCATCTGGAAACCAGAGTATCTCAACGGATTTGTTAGCCTTGTGCGCAGCTTCCCTCAGCGCCTTGTCGGTAAGGTGCCCCTTGCCGGTCGCCGCAAGCGAACCGTAAAGCTTCGCCCTGTAGCTCACGCATTCGGGATGTCGTGAACAGAATCTGTCCATTGCCGCACGGGGCCCCATGGTATGTGATGATGATGGTCCGTATCCGATTCTGTATAACTCTTTCAATGACTCCATAGAAAAGCCCTACCAACCACTTAGAATGTAGTTATAGTAGCTGGTTTTTCCGTCTGAATAAAGTGCGATCACATGAACAAGCTTTCTCTGCATGTTGTAAAAGCGGTGAATGCCGGGAATAAGAGAAAGAGTGATATCCTTTCCATACTCATAGTCGAAGACAGGGTCCCCGTCCCTCTCCCCTATATATCTTCCATCGGGAATATTCTCAATCACAACATCAAAATACTCTGACTTTGTCACGGATGACGAAGAAAGCGTACCATTCAGAAATGCCTGATAAAGCCGGTCCTCGTCAAAATCATCAGTGAGGTGTTTTCTGAAACTCTCGTAATAAAAAGACTCAACAAGCGACGGGCTGTATCTGACCACATCAAGCAGAAGATCTGCCATCCTTCCCTCCTTGAAAGACAGGGATACCTCGCTGCTTTTACCCGGAGTGTACACACCACCCATGGGATCGAGACTGTCCAGAGGATATGCCGCAAAGACACAGGTTTTCCCGTTTCTGACAGGAAGGGTTATACTGCGTGTCTGTGTTCCAAGTGTCACGCTCTTTATGCTCTCTCCATCATAATAAGTGAGAGAATACCACATCGGTTTTCCCTCATAGTATTCCCACATATGTTCCTCACTCAAGCGTACCGTGATCATCCTGTCCGTATTGAAGGAACATGAACACAGCAGGAGTGAAGTGACGATAAAAGGTAAAATAATTCTCTTCATATGAAGATATACAGAATTTTCCCTAAAAACGGCTAAAACGGACTATCTTCAATGCTTTGAAAAAAGCTGCAGTCATGCTCACACAGTCATACGCTGCAGCCAGAAAAGAATCATACGGACTCAGTTCGCAGTGAACTCTGCCTTGATCTTCATCACATCTTCAAGCGGGAGTTTCGTCACCTGTGCGATTTTCTCATCGCTCAGGAGCTTTTCGGCAAGCAGATTCCTCGCGACTTCAGTAGCTTTTTCTGATTTGCCTTTTGCAATACCTTCATCTTCCACTTCTTTCCATACCGAACTCATTTTCCTTTCTCCTGTCTCACTGTTCTTATATGCGGCCACCGCTTCTCTCAGCTCATTATAATGCATCTTCTCTGGATCTGTACAATTCAGGTCATATGCCAGCTTTCCTTCCGCCGTATTCAGATCCATCACACTCGTGTTGAAATATATTATGTGATTGCCGTCATTATACGGACTGCCATCATCAAAGTATCTTTCAACCTCTACTATTGTCCTCTTCTTGTCAAAGTAATCATCATCACATATGACTATCACATATGAGTCCATTATCTCACTGGCTCTCATTCCCTTTGCAAGCATCCTAACATCAAGATGTGCCGAGTTGACTCTTATCCTCCTCTGTGATGATCCCTCTCTTCCATTCTGTATTTCCACATTGTAATGGTTTCCCAGAACATCAAAGACAACCGACCTGTGTTCCACTGAATGGTCATCTGCCTGAAGGATCACTTCATCCACATCCATGTCATGTTTTCCCAGTATGACTGTTATGAGAAGTTTTATGCACTCCGGTCTGTCCTTCATGACAAGACGGAAGAAGGAATCATCAGGAATGTGAGTCTGTCCAATCTCTCCCTTACTTTCCTGTCAACCGTGACACTCTGATACCTGAGTGTCTTCTCACATACCATGCTGCCGTATTCTGTTTCCGCTTCATCTGTCAATGCGGCACCCTCCGCTGTTATTAAAGATTTGGAACTCCTTTTATGTGTTCCTTATCTCTATACAAAGAAATCTCCGTTTTTTGCTCATTCTCTGTTTTTCCTGGTCATTGCCATATAGACGGGAATGACGACAAGATCCGCTCCGATCCATGCGAGAGGAGAGGAAAACACAATACCGCTGTAACCGAAGATACCACCAAAAATCACAGAGGCACCGCATCTTGCCGCAAGTTCGACTATACAGGCCGTAAACGGTGCCCAGGTGTTTCCCATTGACTGAACACTGGTTCTGTAGACCGCAAGAAGACCGAGAACAGGATAGAAAGGCAGCGTGATAAGGAAGAAGTCAGAGGCATAGCTGTAGACTTCAGGAGATGCCGATGATACAAACATAGGTACGATATACGGTTCAATAATAAGAATGAGAACTATCATGATGAAGTTCGTGCACTCAGTGAGAAAAAGCGAGGCTACTACTCCGTTCCTTATTCTTTTCATATCCCCTGCACCGTAGTTCTGCGCAACATATGAAGCGATGGCGCTCATGAAGGCATTGTTGACAAGGACTGAAAGCTGATCCACTTTCGAAGCTGCAGTATAACCGGCGATGGCCTCAGTACCCAGTTTGTTCACGCATGACTGCATAACAATCTGTCCGATGCACATCACGGACATCTGAAAACCCATGACAAAACCGAGCCTGAGGTTTGACAGAATATAGTCGGGCCGGATTTTCCAGTCATTTTTTCCCAGATGAAGAAGATCATATTTCCTGAATGCGAAAACAACGCAGAGAACTCCGGACAGCAACTGGGAAAGAACAGTTGCGAATGCGGCGCCGCCCACACCCATGGCGCACGGCACTATGAAAACATAATCAAGAATGATATTGAGAAGAGATGAGAAGACAAGAAAAATGAGCGGCATCCGGCTGTCACCGAGTGCTCTCAGAATATTTGAGATAAGGTTGTAGAGAACCGTTGCCGCAGTACCGGCCTGAATGACCATAAGGTAAACCTGAGCATCATGCGATATATCCTGAGGCACTTTCATCCATTTCACAACAGAGGGAACAAGCAGGCAGGTGATCACAGTGATGACAAAAGCCACAGCGATGGAAATATAGACAGAAGCTGCAATGTTGTATTTCGCCTGCTTTTCATCATGCCTGCCTGCACAGTGGCCGAGAATTATTGCAAAACCGTTTGTCAGGCCCTGAATGAAGCACAGGATAAAATATACGAAAACTGTTGTCGCCCCCACTGCCGAGAGCGCTTTCTCTCCCATCGTCTGCCCGACTATGATAGTATCGGCAAGTGTGTAGAAAAGCTGAAAAAGATTTCCTGCGATTACAGGAAGAGAGAAGCGGAATATTACAGGAAGCGGTTTTCCTTTTGTAAGATCGGCTGTCATGAAACACCTCATGGATCAACAGACTGCTGTTAATGGAAAAAAGCAGGCCCCTACAAGTGAGAAGCCTGCAAAACTGTTAAAAAAGATAAACATTCTCAGTGTGCGCTCTTGTAATAACCAAGCACATTGAGGTCGGAAGTCTTTTCCTTCAGAGCTTCAAGTGCACCATCAAGCGCATCCGGAGAAGGAAGCTCCAGCTCGGCAAAGAAGAAATACTGCCAGGGCTTTCCCGCAATAGGACGGGATTCAAGTTTCTTCATATTCAGATTATGCTCCTTGAGGACCTCAAGCGCATCGAAAAGTGATCCCGGAGTATCGGAAACGGTGAAGCTTACCGCAGCCCTGTCCGGCGTGTTGGATGAGCGGAACACATCAGCATTCTCTTCTCTTGAGAGAACGAAGAAGCGTGTGTAGTTTCTCGGATTGGTCTCGATTCCCTCCCTGAGAATCTGCATGCCGTTGTATGCGGCAGCCGGTGCTCCGGCAATGGCCGCTGCACTCATGTCGCCGCTTTCCTTCACAAAAGAGACAGCTCCGGCTGTATCGAAGAACGGAATGGCTTCTGCATAAGGCATTTCACGCTCAAGGAATTCACGGCACTGTGCTATTCCCTGCGGATGGGAATACACCTTCCTTATATCCTCAATCTTCGTACCGGGGTTTGCGATGAGATTATGGATGATCCTCACCTGCACTTCTCCCACGATCGTGATGTTCGGATAGCGTGTGAGAAGATCGATATTGTCGACAATCGTGCCGCCAAGGGTGTTCTCTATTGGGAGAACCGCGTATTTCACGCTTCCCCTGTTGAGCGCTTCAAACGCATCATGGAAACTTCTGCATGGAAGAACCTTCACATCCTCATTGAAAACCCTCCTGACAGCCAGCTCGCTGAACGCACCCCTTTCACCCTGGAATGCAACCACAAGCTCATGTGCTGCGGCGGCAGTGTCTTCCGCCGCGCTTTCGTCGGTTATGTTCCTGGGGATTATGCGTGGTACACTCTCAAGGGACTTGCCGACAACGGGACAGAGAGCCTGCACATCGCGTACAAGCTTCTCGAACTGCTGAGGATAAAGAGACTGGGGACCGTCTGAGAATGCCTTCTCCGGATGATTGTGCACCTCCACGATAAGACCGGATGCACCGGCTGCAACCAGTGCAAGTCCCATCGGAGCGACGAGGTCCCGCATGCCGGTTGCATGGGACGGATCTCCGATGACAGGAAGGTGTGTGAGTTTCTGCACAACGGGAATCGCAGAACAGTCAAGCGTGTTCCTTGTGGCCTTCTCATATGTCCTGATGCCTCTTTCGCAGAGCACAACCTGATCGGTACCGTTCGCCATGAGATACTCCGCAGCCATGAGCCACTCCTCGATAGTTGCGGCAAGACCTCTCTTGAGGAGAACCGGCATCCCAGTCTTTCCGACTTCCTTCAGAAGCTCGAAGTTCTGCATGTTCCTCGCACCGATCTGGAACATGTCGATGTAATCACACATCATGGCGACATCTTTCGGAGATACGACTTCAGTTGTCACCGGCATACCGAATTCATCGCCTGCCTTTCTCAGGTACTTAAGCCCCTCTTCCCCGAGGCCCTGGAATGAATAAGGGGAAGTGCGAGGTTTGAACGCACCGCCGCGCAGGATGACGGCACCGGCTTCCCTGACCGCACCTGCGATTTCCATTATCTGCCTCTCGCTTTCAACCGCACAGGGACCGGCCATCATGACGACACGGTTGCCCCCTATCTTGACATTGCCGACACTTACTATCGTGTCTTCCTTCTTGAGTTCGCGGGAAGCAAGCTTATAGGGCTTGGAAATGGGGACGACGGAAGCAACACCTTCCATGAGCTCGATCTGGCGCGGGTCCATGCGGTTCACGCCCACAGCTCCCAGAACGGTATCTTCCTTACCCCTGATCTCTTTGATGATCAGGCCGTTCTCCTTCAGAACGGACTTTATCTTGTCTTTCTGTGTATTTGTAATATCCTGTTTGAGAATTATGATCATGGTGGTATTATTGTTTTATTGCCCGATTTTTGCAACAAAGCGGACGGAAAATCCATGATTAAAACAGACCTTGACGAAAAATACTGGGACAAAATATTCACAAGCTTCAGCGCTGCGGTAAGAGAGATGGAAAAGGATAAGCCTCTTCCATCGGTTTCAATAATAGCGGACAGCACAGAGAATGATCCCTATGCTGTGCTGGTAAGCACCATTCTGTCACTGAGGACAAAGGACGAAGTGACGATAGAGGCTTCAGGAAGACTGCTTGCCATGGCTCCCGACGTATATGCTCTTGACAGGGCAGATGAAGAGGACATAAGGAAGGCAATCTACCCATGCGGCTTCTATATGAGGAAGGCATCCCAGCTCAAGAAAATCGCAAGGCAGATAATTGAAAGGTTTGACGGCAGGGTTCCATGTACTGCAGATGAACTCCTCTCACTGCCCGGTGTGGGCATAAAAGCCGCGAACCTCACACTCAACCTCGGTTTCGGCATACCGGCAATCTGTGTAGACTGTCATGTCCATCAGATCAGCAACCGGCTCGGATGGATTGACACACGCACGCCGGAAGAAAGCGTGAAGGCACTTGAAGCCGTGATGCCTGAGAAATACTGGATACCGCTGAATGAGCTGCTTGTCTCGTTCGGACAGAAGATATGCACATCTGTCTCCCCATTCTGCTCGAAATGCCCGGCACAGAGTTATTGCCCGAAGAATGGTGTTGAACGTCACAGATGAGCCCTCTTGAACAAAGAATGAAGTTTCATTAAACTTGCCTTGTTTCAACACTCTGGAGAGGTGTCCGAGTGGTCGAAGGTGCACGATTGGAAGTCGTGTAAGGTCAAAAGCCTTCGGGGGTTCGAATCCCCCCCTCTCCGTTTTCCGGTGACAGATACCAGGCAATATGAGCCTCCCAACCCCGCCAGGACAGGAATGTAGCAACGGTCAGAGGACTTCATATGTGACCAGGACCATTTGTCACCGGTTTTTATTTTTTCCCCGTTGTGCTACAATTCTGCCCATGGCATACGAAGTCACCGCAACCAGAAAAAGACCGCAGGTATTCGAGAAGCTGGTCGGACAGGAATTTGTAGTTTCCACTATAGAAAACGCTATTGAAAGCGGAAGAATCGCACATGCGTATCTTTTCTCCGGCCCGAGAGGAGTCGGAAAGACTTCATCCGCCCGTCTGCTTGCAAAGGCCCTCAACTGCGAGAAGGGACCGACTGCCCATCCCTGCGGAGTGTGCGACTCATGCCGAGAGATAACCTCCGGCTCCAGTGTGGATGTCATAGAAATCGACGGTGCGTCAAACACTTCAGTCAATGACATAAGGGTGATCAAGGATGAAGTGCTTTTTCCCCCGCAGTCTTCCCGCTACAAGATCTACATCATCGATGAGGTCCACATGCTCTCTAACTCGGCCTTCAATGCCCTGCTGAAGACAATTGAGGAACCGCCAGAGTACATAATCTTCATATTCGCGACAACCGAGCTTCAGAAGGTTCCGGCAACAATCAGAAGCCGCTGCCAGCAGTTCCATTTCCAGCTCATCGGACTGAATGACATAAAGAAATGTCTCTCTGAAGCCTGTCAGGAAATGAACATACAGGCAGATGAGGATGCCCTCTTCTGGATCGCAAAGGAAGCAGCCGGTTCCATGAGAGATGCCTATACTCTGTTTGATCAGGTAGCATCATTCTCAGGCAGCCATATAACACTTGCCGGAATAAAGGACAAGCTGGGTCTGGTGGGAAGCGACCAGATCGCGTCAATAATCTCATTCTCGGTAAAAGGAAACAGGAAAGAAGCCCTTGAGACACTTGACTCGATCCTTGCGAAAGGGGTGTCTGTCGACCAGTGCCTCAGGGACTTCAGCGAGTTCTTCAGAAGTCTGCTATTCCTCAAGGAAGGTGTCGACAGCGAGGAGATACTCAATATAAGAGCCGGCGATGTACCGCCTGAGATAATCTCAGCACTCACCACAGCGCAGTGCGAAGCCGCACTGAGGTATGTGATGAACATATACAGGGAAGTGCGCTATTCAATATCGCCGCGCTTTGAGCTTGAGCTTTTCGTCTCACGTCTTTCCTCCCTGCCGTTCCTGACAAGCCCGGAAGAACTCGTCGCAAAGCTTGAAGCTCTCAAGAGCGATATCGCACAGGGAAAAGCGACAGTCGTGAAGGAAGTCAGGACAGTTTCCCTTCCCGCTTCTCCGGATGAAGGGAAAAAGGAGAAAGAAAGCCGCCCTTTTGACGCATCTCCGTCTGATGGGAAGAAGACGGAAGCAGATAAAGTGCAGCAGACGGAAGCCTCCCGTGATACCCCCGCTTTCCCAGATGATGTGATACAGAGCACACCTTCATCCCCTTCGATGTACAATGAGGAAGAGGATGATGAGGCTGACAGCGGAGAAGATGACGTCACTGCGGATGCAGCTGAAGACAGCTATCCTGCAGAGGAACATAATACGCACAATGAAAATAAGGAAAAAAATCCTCAGGATTACATGTCAAAGCTGGATGAAATGACTGATGAAGCCAACGGAAGCGACATCTTCGGTCTTGGCAGCTGCTTTGCCGAAATCTATGACATCCGGATGGAGAGCGGAGACATGGTGCTTGTCACTGCATCGGGATACGCCCATAAGTTCCTCAATGAGAACATCAGTGAAGTCAGACAGATCATAAGGAATGTCACAGGCTTCAGCGGCCATGTGAGTGCCATCCTGCAGGCAAAGCCGCAGGTCAGGCACAACCCTCTTCTCGATAAAGTAGCAAAGGCCTTCCGCGGCCAGATAATCACACTCAACCAATAAGGAAAACACTAATGAAACTACCTTTTTTCGATCAGAATTTCACAAATAGACTCAAGGAAATGGCAGAGAATGTCCAGAAGGAGCTTGACAGCATAAGCGCTTCCGGCGCTTCCGGCGGCGACATGGTCAGCATTACGCTGAAAGCAAACGGAGAAGTCCTCGATTTCAATATTTCCGATGAAGCCTACAACCTCGGCAGCAAGGAAATGCTCACCACCCTCATAAAGGCGGCGATAGCTGATGCCATGAGGAATCTGGAAGCGGCAAAGAAGGAAAAGGAATTCGAGCTTGCGACAAAGGCAAGGGACAGTTTCTGATGCAGAGTCTTGATGAACTTGTGAAACTCCTCTCCCGCCTCCCCGGAATCGGAGGGAAAAGCGCCTCACGTATCGCATACCACCTCATCAGCGGAGATGAGGCTTACAACCGTCATCTGGGACAGGCCATAGAAACGATAAAGGAGAAAATTCACCGCTGTTCAGTCTGCGGCTCATACACCGACACTGATCCCTGCATCTACTGCTCTGACATGAACAGGGACAGGAGTCAGCTGTGTGTCGTCGAGCAGCCACAGGATGTTCTTACAATTGCCTCATCAGGTGTCTATAACGGGCTTTTCCATGTGCTGGGAGGAGCAATCAATCCGATGGACGGCATCGGTCCGGACCAGCTTTCCTTCCGGACTCTTAAAGACAGGGTCCGTGATGGAGGAATAAAGGAAGTCATAATCGCGACGAACCCCACGGAGGAAGGAGACACTACCGCACTTTATATCCGTCAGATCCTCAAGGATGCAGATATCACGATAAGCCGCATCGCGGCAGGTCTTCCGATCGGAGGCGATCTTGAATATGCGGACCGGCTCACACTCGCCCGCTCGCTGAGAGGCAGGATCAGGTACTGATCTCAGTGTTCCAGAAATAGAAGCCGTAATATTCATTGACACCGCTGAGTCGGCTGCTGTAAAGATAGCCCGACTGGTAGTGACCGCATATTATGGCCGGAAGATAATCATAGAAATAGTCCTGAATCTCAAACCAGACAGAGCGTGCCTCTTCAATAGAGGAAGCTGAATTGAAAAGGCTCATCAATGATGAGAGATGCTCATCATCGCTCCAGCCGGCATAGTCGGGAGAAAGGTACAGTTTCTGGCTTGGAAGCGGCACCTGCGTCATCGCGGTTATGCAGATATCCCATCTGGAGGGATCGCTCCTGTATTCCATCATTGCCGCCCAGTCCACAATTATAACTTCCACATTGAAGCCGGCCTTCTCCAGCTCGCTCTCAAGTGCAAGTGCGCTCTTGTCCATGTTTGAAAGATTGCTTGAAAGCACTTTTACGGGCGTTCCGTCATAACCGTTCTCCTCAAGGATGGCGGCAGCTTTCTCCTTGTCACCTATATCATAACGAGGCTCAGGATCATCAGAGACCCACAGCTTCTGGTCGCTTTCCATCAGATTGGGATGCATGACATAACCTCCAGAGCCGTAGCATGCTGCCATGATCACATCAAGATCGAGTGCAGTGTTCACCGCAGTGCGGATATACTGCTGAGAGGCAGGACCTTCCTTCTTGTTGAAAAGCAGGACAAAGCTTCCGGCCTCGCTTCCCCGGCTGACGACCAGCTCATCATTCTCCGACAGACGGGGGATATCATCATTCATGAGGTCGTTTATGAAAAGATACTGCCCTGTCTCGCATCCTGTGGTACGGGCAAAGGCATCCGGTACGAAATAATATATGATGGTATCAATATAAGCATGCTTATAGCCGGCAAGACCATCCATTTCGCCTCCGTACGGACAGTAGGAATCAAAACGGGACAGCTTTATATACTCCCCCTTTCTCCACTCCTCAACTGTATACGGCCCTGTTCCTATATACTCAGTTATGAGACCGTCGGCATCAAGGCTGGCGAACATATCCTTTGAGTAAACCGCAGCACTCTGCGGACTTGCCGCCATCATCTCGGGAAGGAAGAGAATCGAGGAAGCGGCATCTATCCTCACGGTATATTCATCAACAGCATAAAACCTGGCACCGCCTGTCAGTGCTGACGCATTCGAGTTATATTCAAGCCATCTGTTGAGGGAAAGGACAACATCTTCACTGGTCATTTCCTTTCCGTTGTGAAACAGCACGCCACGGCGCAGATTGAAGACCCATGTATGATTGTCATCAAGTGAGTGGAAACTCTCGCACAGCTCAGGCACCGCCTGTCCGCCGGCATCAAGCGTGACCACCTTCTCGAAAACATTGCCGACCATGACAAAACGCGCGACCTGTGATGAGTTCACATGCACATCGAATACAGGAGGTTCCTGTGAAACGGCAACAGGAAGGACATCACTGCTGATATTCCTTTCCCCGCTGCAGGAAGGAAACAAGGAAAGCACTGCAAGAAGCAGAATGATTACTGACATGGGGTAATTATGGGAAATCGGAAAAATGTTGGCAATATGAAAAAAGCTGCCGCCCCGAATGAAGCAGCAGCTCTGATTGTACAGCCTTCCCTCTTACTGCGGCTGTTTGCCGATATAGGCAAGGATACCGCCGTCAACATAAAGAATATGACCGTTGACGAAGTTTGATGCATCGGATGCAAGGAATACTGCAGGTCCCTGAAGATCTTCAGCATTGCCCCAGCGTCCTGCCGGTGTCTTGGATACGATGAACTGATCGAACGGATGGCGGCTGCCGTCAGCCTGTCTCTCTCTGAGAGGAGCTGTCTGAGGTGTTGCGATATAGCCTGGCCCGATACCGTTGCACTGGATGTTGTACTCGCCGTACTCTGATGCGATGTTTCTTGTAAGCATCTTGAGGCCGCCCTTTGCAGCTGCATATGCGGAAACTGTCTCGCGTCCGAGCTCGCTCATCATTGAACAGATGTTGATGATCTTGCCATGACCGGCCTTGATCATGTGAGGTATTACAGCCTTTGAAACAATGAACGGAGCATTGAGGTCAACATCAATGACCTGTCTGAACTCAGAAGCCTTCATCTCACACATAGGGATTCTCTTGATGATGCCGGCATTGTTGACGAGGATATCGATCTTTCCGAATTCCTTGATGATATCTTCAACTGTTGCATTCACGACATCTTCATTTGTAACGTCACATACATAGCCCTTGGCCTCGATACCGGCTTCCTTGTAGCTTGCAAGACCCTTGTCAACAAGTTCCTGCTTGATATCATTGAAGATTATCTTTGCACCAGCTGCGGCAAATGCACTGGCAATTGCAAAACCGATACCGTAGGAAGCACCGGTTACCCATGCGACTTTTCCTTCAAGAGAAAAATCCTTCATATTCATAAGTACATACCTCCGAATTAAATTCTGTAACCAGTATAAGTCCTGGAATTCAATCATGCAAGCGGACGCATCGAATCAAAAATAATCTAACCGAAGTAAAAGGAGAAAATCAAAAATAATTCTAACCATAGCAGAGAAAGA
>CALXYO010000011.1 GCA_944393005.1 uncultured Spirochaetales bacterium
CTCCGACACTCTCTCCGACACTCTCTCCGACACTCTCTCCGACACTCTCTCCGACACTCTCTCCGACACTCTCTCCGACACTCTCTCCGGACGGGAGTTTTCTTGCTTCATATTCTGTAGAAGAGCAGTACACCCCTTAAACCAAATGGAAGACCCACTCGTGCAATTGCTTCCAGCAATCCAAAAGCAAAAATAACTCTTTCCAGAAGTAACGGATCATTTCCGGTCTTATCATAAAGAACCGGAATACTATTCAACCGTGTACATTTTTTAGAAAGCATTCAGGCTCCACCTTCCATATATCCCATTACTTTATCCAGCTTTCCCCTTCTTCCTGCATATCTGATTATCTTGTGTCTGCCAGCCTGATAGCTTTTCAATGCATTTTCAAAAATAAAAGGCAACTCATTGCGGGAATATGACTCTGAATCGGAAAGTTTCTGCATAGCCTGTTCAATCCACATATTTAGTACTTCTTGAAATCTGTACTCTGTGAAACATATGTAAAATAAGCATTTTGTCAATTTTCTCATATATTGACAAAACACTATTGAAGTTTCGGCTCATTTTCTACCGACAATCCTGACTTTATGATAACCATATATACAAAAGTCAAAGTAAAAGTAAAAGTAAGAGTAAAGCTGTAGCGTATAGCAGGAGGAAAACTGAAATGCCATTGCCCATAAGCATAAAAGACCTTCTTGAACATAAGATTGTCGAGAATTCAAGAATAGATTACAAAGCAGGATGGAATCCTGAACCGATACTCCACACCATCTGTGCGTTCGCAAACGATATTGACAACACGGGAGGCGGCTATATAGTCATCGGCGTCGAAGAAAATTCCGGCATGCCTGTGCTCCCTGTCAAAGGTCTAGACAAGAATTAAATAGATGACATACACAAAGATCTGATACAGAAATGCAATGGATATCAGAACCTCAGCCCTCCTCCAAGAATGAGGCCGTAACGGAATGCGAAGTCAGAGGGAGATGCAAGATCGTAATAAAGATTCGCGCCCACCTTGAAGAATGAATTGCTGTATTCAAGATATGCCCCGAGGTTGACATTCACTCCCCAGCTGTCAAAGTGGAAATAGACAGGTGTCGGCTTGCTGTTGGGTTCGTTCGTAGTTGCCATGCGGTAGAAAGAATAGACAAGGCTGCAGTCAGTGAACAGTCCCCATGTGGGGCCGAACGCCTGCTGGTAATAAAGTCCCGCACCGAAATCCTGACGGAAATCAAACTCACGGCTGAAATATGACATATTCACACCACCTGAAGTTATATACCCTATCGTGAGGACCGTTGTTGACGAAAGCCCTATACCGAGCGGCAGCTTATCAAACGGGAAAAGAACGAATTCAACCTTCGGGCCGAGCCCGTGAAGGGCGGAAACTCCTTCCCATTTCCCGTCATTATGGTATGCTGGGTATCTTCCTGACGCATTTGACAAAACTTCCTCGATTTCATTCTGATTCGCTTTTGTCAGTCTGTTGACATCATAAGTGAGATTGAGCCCTATATAAAGCCTCGGTGCGGCAGTAAGCGCAGAAGCAATGACAGTGATAAACAATAATGTCAGCAGTGCTCTTCTTATCCCCTTCATATCATATACTCCACTTATAGCTGAACCCCACATAGGCTCCGGCACTCAGCATGAAAAAGTCCTTGGAATAGAAGTTTTTCTCATCTTCAAGGAGGAAATCATAGAAATGTGCGGTATAAAGCATCCCCGCATTTATGAAGAACGAATCCCCGGCAATGGGGTACATCACATAAGGCTCTATCTGCAGCGACAGGTTGAAACTGGAACTGAAATGTGAATAGCTGCCGATTGAAAGACGTATGGCGGCGCCGAAATTGGCCTTGCCGATCTGTGCGCGGAAAATCGGGCCGATTGAAAGAAAGAACGCGCTGTCCTGTTCATCTGTAGAATCATAAGCCTGTGCTGTGCTTTTGTTTACCGATTCCGCATCAAGCGGATACGAGTAGAGAAAGGAGAGAGAAAGTCCTGTCCTTCCCTCATCTGCGAAGAAGAGATCTGCATCGGTATACGCTCCCGCATCAAAGCGCTTCAGGAGATCAGAAGAAGGCGAATGAGGCAGAGGGGACGAGAACACATTTGTCGTATACGTTGCAAGCGCACCAGCCCTGAGATAAACGTTATACCCCGCATAAAGCGGTGCAATACCTGCAAGCAGCATTACTATTATGGCGATTCTCCTGATACTTCTCATATCTCACACTCCGAAAGTGAATCCTATTGAAACCTGAGGTCCTTCCACCTGATTGAGGGAAGGGAATTTCACATAGCCGCACTGTACATGGAATTTTGCGATATCAAGGATGAGGAACTCAGCCTTGAAACCGAATATCGCACTGAAATCCCTGTAAACCTCATCACTGCTGCTGTTCAGCGCCTTTCCATATGAAAGGCCGAGATCCATGAAAACGGAAAGCGATGGATAAGTGTCCGCACTCAGCTGGGGCCCGTAGAAAGTAAGGGAGAAAAGACTTGTAAGAACATGCTGCGTATTTGGCATGTAATTGCTGTTCCACATTTCACCTCCCTGAATGTAATACGGCACTTTCTCCCCCATTATGAAGCGGTAAGTCGTGCTGTTGTCCAGAACGACTGAGAACCAGCTGCGTCCGTCTTTCCACGGGGCATCAATGAAAGTGAATGCAAGATCCAGCGTATTGCGGCTGAGGATATAGTCTGAAGTTCCGTCATTGAGCGGGATCCATACAGGCCCTGAAATCCTGACAAAGGAATCAAATTTCAGACCGTTCCTTCTTGTGATCTCATCATCAAGGAAATCAAGCGTGAATGATGCGGAAAGGGATGTATTGAAAATCGATCTGTCGCCCCTGAGCTCAGGAGCACCGGTGAAAGAAGATCCGACAAAGCGTTCAACCATTGTCTCCTTTCCTTCTCCATCTGCCCCCTTTTTCCAGAAAAGGCCCTCATCATGTTCAGCATCATACTTGTAGTCGAATGTCTCATAGGCATTCTCAAAACGGCCGTCTATATAGAGTCCCAGTGATATATGGTCATTCCAGAAGCCCTGCCTGTAAAAAAGGTTGAACTCATCATACAGCACCATATAGTCAAGAGGGAAACCGGCATTGTCATCATTGAGGAACCTGCCGTCATCCGGATGCTGTCTCAGCTTCCTTATGTCAAGACCGTTGTCCAGCCGGAATGCAAGTTCGGTTGAAGAGCCTTCAATGACGTCGGGAACAGGAAAATTGAACTGGTAATTGAGCGCAACCGGGAAAATGCCTGCTGAGAAATCAGCTTCAGCTTTCGCCTCTATTATATGATAGCCGAAACCTATTGCAGAAGCCGGGCAAAGCAGTGCAGTAAAAAGAATGAGAACAAGAAAAAGTCTTTTCGTCATAATTCACTTCCCCTCTACAGCGAAACATAGAAGCCGAGCTGTGCACTCTGCCACCAGTTCGGAGATGCGGATTCAAACCCTTTTATGAAATTATAGCCGAAAGTATAGTTGACGTGAATGAAACCGAACAGGCGAAGATGCACTTCCCCGCTCACGCTGCTTCTGAATTCCCATCCTCTTATGCTCTTCGTAATATCATTCTGGACTCCGCCGAAATAGAAATTGTTGTTGAGCTTCACTTCGAAATAAGGATAGCAGTCTCCGGCGAGGAACTGCGGACCGGTGATACGCAGTGCAATCGTATCGGTAAGATACCCTCTCAGCCTGTCAGTCTGTATCTTATGCTCAGGTATGACATCCCCCCATGTATAGCCGGCTGAATTGGAATGCGAGAGCATCAGCGTCAGCCAGTTCCAGCCGTTATCCTGAGTGATCGTGAATATCGTAAGGTATTCAGTGGCGCTTCCAGATGCCTTGAAATAATCGCTGGTGACAGTATCGGGGAAGACTGAATTGCCAAGCCAGGAAGGCCCCCACTCCAAGGATAAAGAAAAAGTGAGTCCGTCATAGTTGTCCGCAGGCGCTGTCCTTTTCCTGAAATACCAGGAGGAAGAGAGAACCATATGGTTATTCCACAGATTCCTGCTGCCGTACAGCCACGGGTATGCGGGAATGTCATCGCCGCTTGTAAAGACAGGTGCGGAAAAGAAAGGTGTTCCGCTTCCCAGATTCAGCCTTTCCCTTGCAATGGCATAGCGTGTATAGAAACCGAGAGCGACATTGAACATCTCACCTGATCCCTGCACAGGGTTCACTCCGAACCCCTGTGTAAGCTCAAAGTACATTGTCGCGGCAGGACGGAAATACTTACCAGTTATCTTGTTTTCAAGATTCCCGTTGTGCCACCATGGCTCACCGGTTTTCCAGTCATAGTTAACCGTGTCATCAAGTGTCACTTCTGAAATGGAAAAAGAAGACTCTATTTCAAGACTTGCCTCATACGGCAATGCTTCTGAAAGAGGAAATGATGTATTGTATTCAAAACTTGTTCCAAGCGGGAAAAGCCCCCAGCCGAAACCGTCAGGACCGCCGGAAACCCCGTTTATCGCAGTGGAAAGAGTGAATGAATCCGCAAAGACAGAACCAAGGACCGTCAGCACCAGCACAATAACAAGAACAAAGAATCTTTCCCCTTTTATTTTCATAACAATTTGTATGATATATTCAAATCTATATACTTTCAATATCGATTTCCACTGCCGGTGGAAATGCCGGATGTGAGCCTGATATTCAGAAAGTATCAGAAAAGTGTTATTCATGTAGTCATTTTAAAGCAGACTGACTCGGATACATTTCGTTCCATGTCAAGCATAAATTATGCCGCCAGTATTGATCGGAAGAAAAGAAAATACATACAAAAAGCCTTCTACAAGACCATGTTGATAAGGAACGCATGGCACCTGGCCCACTTTCGTCTTGCGAAGACTTCTGAACCACTATCTTACTAGCATTTGACTCAGATGTCAGACTATTGAGTCTGTCCGCGGATATCAGGCTTCGATACCTCATATGAGATATGGAAGCATTCTGCGAAACGCCCAGAGATGGGAAAGAGACCGGAAGCTCCATCCTCTGAGAATTAGCGAAGGATGGAGTAGTTCACTGTATCAAGCTCACCCGTAAAATGATGCTTCATGTTATCTTATCCCCCACACACCATGAGCCAGAAAATTCATCTGTGTTTTTCCCTCGCGGCTTGTATCATTCCTTCATCGATTTTGAAATGAGAAAATCCGGAATGTAAATATTCTGAATACCATCACGTGAGAAATCATGCTTGTCCATTGACAGTATGAATTTCGGATAATTGTCTTTTATCTTCTCAAGTGCATGGAATTCCCGTTTCCTTGTATTCTCATCCATCAATGTCGCTGTGACCTGCATGTATATTTTTTCAGCTCCTCTGACTGCTATGAAATCAATTTCAGAACTGTCTCCATCGTTCTTGCCGACACTGACTTTAAACCCTCTTCTCTTCAGCTCCAGGAACACAGCATTCTCAAGAAGGGAACCGTAATTCTCACTCATATTTCCTTTTGTCAGGGCTATCAGGCCTGTATCGACCGGGTAATATTTATCTGTCTGTCCGAACCTGCCTCCACCTTTTACAGTGTGGAACTCTGCATTGTAATACAAAAAAGAAGATCTGAAAGCCGCCATATATTTGCTGATAAGCTCATGATACATTTTATATCCTGCAGACTTTATTCTATGTTCCAGATTGTTCATTGAAACAGGATAGCCGACTGTATCATTAAGAAATGCAACAAGCCGTTTTATAGTCTCATTGTTGACATCTGATCCAACCTTTGGCCTGACATCATTGAAGAGTATGCTGTCAAGAATTGACTGGAGCATGCCTGTTTTCTGGGCCGGATCATCAAGCAGTGCTGTTATCGGAAAACCACCATATAGAAGATATTCGTCCAGCAGGCTCTCATAATCATCTTTCATCCCTTTGAATATGCTATATTCAGAAAAAGAAAGCGGAAACATCTCGATCTCTGTATAACGGCCTGTAAGAAGTGTCGCCAGCTCGCTTGACAGCATCCTTGCATTTGAACCTGTGATTATTATCTCGTAGCGTCCTGTACTGTAATAGGCATTTACGGCTCGTTCCCATTCTTCCATCAGCTGAACCTCATCTAAAAGCAGGAACCGGGTATTGTCGTTTATTCCGGATTTAAGTGATTCAGTCATTACACGAAGGCTTTTGTCCAGTATGAATTCAGGGCCATCAAAATTCAGATATAAAACACAATCTTTTCCATACTGCTCCTCCAGCCAGTTTTTGTACATGAGAAGAAGTGACGATTTACCGCAGCGCCTTACTCCAGTGATTACCCTGATTATGTCAGTACCTGTATAACTCTTAAGTTTTTCCAGATAATATGGTCTTTCTATTATTGTGCTTCTCATTGGCTCGCCTCCTGTAGTTAATAGCTTAGCAAAAAAATTTAGAAGTATAAAGCAAATTCTCTTTACTTCTCAAAAATTTTTACAAGCATATGGTATTGCAAAAACAAATAGAGAAGTCCTGTCTATCCACCCAAAGCAGGTACCGATTTCCTAGCCGTTCAACGACTGAATAAGTAGGTAGCTGAAAGGTTCCATGTTATTGTCTGCAGCAGTGAATGATCTTGTGATCCTATATGAAAATTCTTTTCCATTATAAACCAATTCACATGATTGCTGTATCGTGGGCATTGGAACATTGTGACAATAGGTACATTCAACTACATTGCAAGATCTTTTAATTTCTTTGATGCTCTTTCATACTTATCTGAGGTGAAATCAACATTGCAAATTAGCCCAAAATGATCAATCAGGATACAATCCAGCTGTTTTTCCATTACTGCTGTTCTGGCTATTTCTATCAATGTCTCAATCGAAATTTTTGCGTCATCTATATAAAGTTTTCTCACAAAGATAAGTTGCTGCAGGTATGATTCCAGAGAAGAATTCCTGCTGAAAAATTGAGCATTTCTAATGCTGTACAGATTTACACGAGAGACACCGGAAATGAGTCTGCTGATAATATCATCAGCTGACATTTCAAGAGAGAAAACAGAATCCTTTTGTTCCTTTCGACCATATTGCAAGCCAATGACACTGCAAACGCAGTCTTGCCAACAGAAGGTCTTGCCCCAATTGCAATCAGCTGGCCGGAGTACAATCCTCCATTGAGATGCTTGTCCAATTCATCAAATCCTGTTGGAAGCGGAAACGAATCCCCATGATACAGAACACTCAGATAACTAAGATATTTACAAGTTTCATTTTCTGGTGAACACTTATTCAACAGTCCATGTATTTCATTCTAGTTCTTTTTCCATCCTCTCGTCTTTGGCTCAGTTGATGTCGAAAAATATCATGGAGGTATGACAGAAACTGACATATAATGCAGATATAAAAAAGAAAAACTATATCAATTAATTTAATCATTTTCCTGTCATACTTGACGGGCGCACACCACAATGAGGAGGTTTCACATGAGCAGAATACGAGCTTATAAAATGACACATGCAACAGGTTTTGCTCCTAATCCGTTTGATAAATGCATGACTCTTGCCTGTTGTAAGCCACTGTTGAGAAAAGAAGGAATTGTAGATGTCAACGACTGGATTATCGGCGTAGGATCAAAAACTCTTGAAAGCCGGGCACTATTGCAGGGTCGAGAGAAATCGGCAAAAGGCAAGTACAATAACAGAATTATATATGCAATGAAAGTATTGGAGATTATTCCATGGACTGAATACTATCATTATTGTGTAAAGCATGAATTAAAATAAAAGATTCATCAGTCAGGGGTGGATGCTATTGATATTAATGGAGATTGCATCTACAGATGGAATGAAAAAGCAGACCCGCAACCGTCATATACGTCCAGATATGATACCAGATACGCAGACTATGTCGCCAATTTCAGCTACATGTCCAATATCCATCACACGAAGGAAACAGACGCATTTCATGATCTTAGTGGCAAATATGTACTTGTTGGAGACCCTGACAATAGTTACTTCTTTGGCAGGGAATGCATTGCCTGGCCTAAGATAACAAAGATTGATATTGGACGGGCCGGATACGGTGTCATAGTTGAAGCTTCAGAGGAAGATCTTGCAAAAATGCTTGAAGGGAAAGATCGATTCCTGATATCAAAAGCAGACCCGCTTGATATCGAGAAGAGAATCATCAAGGCAATTGACTCGTATGGGCTTGATGAAAACAAAAAGGCCACGCCTCTTTTCAAAGGTGAAAATATAAATATACCTATCCATGAACCATATAGACAAATAGAGAAGAAAGATATTGTTGCTTTATTAAACAGCAACAGGATTCAGCGGGATGACAATAAACCTGTCATCATTCTCAGCAGGAAAGGGTTCGACACTGCTTATGGAAGATGCCCAAGCTTGATTGTAAACGAGAAACAGATGATTTCTTTCCCTATTCCAGAGGATTCTGATCAGGCGAAAAAAGATATGGAGGGAAAATATTATCCGGAGTATTCCAATTTGACTGTTCGTCTGGATAACGGAACAGAAAACACTCTGGAAGATCTTATCCTCGCTTCAGAATGTAAAGACAGGAAGGTAATTTTCAATGGCATGACGCTGGGAAAAAGGAGTGCAGATGCCAATAAAAATTATGAAATTGTGCCAAGATGCCATCTTGATCCACAACTCTATAATTATCGCAATGATCCTGATTTCCATGCATCGCTGGGGCAGATGGAGATTCCTGCGAGATTACTTGAGAAGTATGGTATCAAAGAAGGCGATCTCTTCCTTTTCTTTGGAAACTTCAAGTTTGTGGAAACTGATGACAAGGATAAAAATTCACTGCGTACTGTTCACCCGGTAATTGATGATATTGAATACAATCAAGACTTCTACCATTGTATATGGGGATATATGGAGATTGGAAAGAAAATACTCAACCCCCAGAATAGACCAGAAGATGTTCCTGAATATGTCAGAGAACACCATCCGCACATGGAATACACTTCCTGTGAGAACTATATTTATCTTGCTGCAGAGAAACTCTCAGATACGTGGTGTCCAGAAGAATATAGCGGACAGATTAGAGGCTATGGAGTATTTGATTTCGATGAAAGGCTTATGCTGAGTCCTGCAAATGACGCCGAATTTGAAGAGCACAAAAAATATTGGGAAGGATTTGAAAAGAAAGTCAATGATAAAGAACCGAAGAGGAATAAATGGACTATCCTGCCTCTATATGTAAACAATGGAATAAAAACTCAGATTCCGGTTCGAGGCCAGGAGTTTGTACTGTTTCCAAACTCGATTCCTGATGGAGAAAACAATATCACCCCTGAGTGTATTGAAAACTACAATGACTTCAAAGAGAAAATCAAAGAGGTAATCAAAAAACAGGCAGGTAAATTCCTGATATCCTGAAAACGAACATAACTCTGACAGCTTCTGTCGTAGTTGGAAAATAAGCTATGGCTGCTGGAGATAAAAATGGGTTTTGTTCATCTGCATTGTCACTCTGATTATTCGCTTGGAGATTCAGCTGCCCGGATTGAGGATTACATAGAAGCAGCACAGGAAGCCGGCATGAAAGCACTTGCAATTTCCGATACCAACAGTATCGCAGGCGCGGTCAGATTTTCTGAATTGTGTAAAAATGCAGGTATCAAGCCGATAATAGCTTCTGAACTTACCTTTGATATCGGAAGTATTGTTTGTATTGCAATGAATGAAGAAGGAATGAATAATCTGGCACGGCTTGTCAGCTTGGCACACGATGAACTTTCATTTGAGGACATAGAACGACATGAAGGAGGATTGATTTGTCTTTGTGGAAGTGCACTGACAAAAAATCTCATTTCAGGCAAGAGAGAAGAAGCAGAATCCCTGATTCTCTGGTTCAAAAGTATATTTGGAGACAGGTTTTACATTGAGCTTCAAGATTATGGAGAAACGCAAGAAAAGACAGCTCTGCAGCTGTTGGAATATCTTGCATGTGATTTCGAAATTGAATGTGTGTGTACCAACGATGTTCATTACATCAAGAAAGGGGATGCTGATGTTTATGACACTCTTTGCTGTATCAGAGAAGGAAGGACAAAGGGCATACCAAAGCCAGGAGGAGAGTATTATTTCAAAACTGAAGCCGAAATGAGAGCTCTTTTTGCATGGTGTCCCGAAGCATTGGAAAACACTTCAAAAATTGCTGAGCGGTGCAACTTGGATTTCATTGAATACGTACATAACAGGCTGGATGCTCCATGTCCTGAAGTTTGTCAGAACCCTGATGAACACCTTGCCGTTCTTACTGAAAAAGGTCTGAAGAAAAGATTTGCAATTGCAGATGGAAAAACACAAACCCGTTTGAGAGATGAGCTTAGTGCTATTAGAGAGGCAGGCTGTGCCGGATTATTCCTTGTTGTTCACGACATGATTTCCTGGGCAAGACAGGAAGGAATAGCGATATCTGCAGGCAGATATCCATACGTCTGTTCTCTGGTGTGTTACCTGCTTGAAATCACTGATATCAATCCTATTGAGTATGACCTTGTATTTGAGAGATTTATAAACTGGGCATATCCGCAAGGATGCATATACATACCATTGATGATTGCAACGGAGGGAAGAACCAGGATTCTTGATTATATAAGGTCAAGATATAGATCGTATGAACTTGCTTATGCTGGATGTGTATATACGGAACATGATATTCACTCCGCAGTATCGGCAATTGCTTCTATATACGGATGTTCTGAATTTCCATCTCATGTATGGAAATTATCAATAAAGGAAATTGAGACATTTTTAAAGGTATGGAATGCTTTTTCAGACAAAAAAGTCAGATACGCAGATTCCTTTATTGAAAGTGTCAGAAAAATATCAAAACTTAAAAACGGATATTCAGTGCAGGATGAAAGACGTTATGCCTATGTGCCTGATAACACGAAAACTATCATATGGCCTTCTCAGAAGAATAGCCTGCCTCTAATCTGCGATCCGGATTATGATTTGCCAATCGTAGATTATGACGGCTATTCTCCTGTACTGTGCTTTCAGATAACCACATCAGATTATCTTCAACATATCGATGATGCAGAGAAGATAATCAGAAAGAAATATGCTCCCGATTTCGATATCAGGAAAATCAATATGGCCGATGGGAAAGTATTTGAATCATTCATACCACGAGAACCATATGAGGAATCCTACCATTTTCTTTCCCCTGTTGAGGAAATGGCAAATGATTTCGTTACGTTCAAAGAGCCATGGCATGAGTCGCTGCCATACTTCTGGGAAATTCTCAAGAAACTAAGGCCTCAAAGCATATCCAACCTAGCTGTATCAATTGCGCTCACTTATCCTCATGCAAATGTAGATATCGATGAATACATCATTAAGGAGAATGTGTCTGCTTCTGCCATTTCACACATATTGAGCGAGACAAACGGATATGTAATTTATGATGAGTATTATATTGCAGAACTTTTCACATCCAAAATCTGTACGGTAGCCCAGGCAGAATATGCCCTGAGAATATTCAGAGAAAACGACATTATCAGAATCAATGAATTTAGAGAGAGATACGTAAAAAATGAGATGGCAAAAGGAAGAAAAGAAGAGGATGCAATAAAAAGTTTTTACCTTTTACTGTACACGTTGAAAGATGAAGTTCTACCGTCTAAAGCTCAATGTGTGTCATGCGCAGTTGACACTTATCGTCTGGCATATATTGCAACAAAATATCCGGAGGTGGCAAAGAAAGTTTTCCCTGATGTCTCTTTTTTTGAGTAACATGATTCGAGCTGATTGAAATCGAAACCCTTTACAAGCGGAAGCCTGGCCACAGTTATTCAGGCTGAATCAAATCAGAAAAAACTTTTTTCGTCTGTCAGAAGATGTCACACTTATCGCTTAAGCTCTAATCATCCAAGGAGAGAAAGATGAGAGAGCTTAAGCTTAGACATTACTACGGCGCTGGCATGATTCTCTACACGAAGGATGGAAATGGCTGTATCTCTGTTCTTCTTGAGAAGAGATCTGATAACCATACATGGGCAATCCCTGGCGGTGCCATCGAAGAGTGGGAGAAATACATTAAAGCAGCCCAGAGAGAAACCTATGAAGAGACAGGCATCAAAGTCGAGTCGGCATGGCCTGTAATGAACTATCATCTGCCGTATTTCTCCTACTACGTTTTTGCATCAGAGCTGAGCCATAAAGCAGTTCCACGGAAGAACTGGGAATCAGATGCAATCGAATGGTTTTCCATGGAAGATCTGCCAGAAGGCATGAACTGGATGACGAGAATAGAACTGAAAGACTTCATCAGAAAGGAGAAGAAACATGTGGAGTGAAGAACTGAAGAAGATGACAATCGAATATTTCGGAGATTTTGGTGAAACAATACTCAAGACAGTTGTGAAAGGGAAATACACCTTTGCTGTCGGATTCGACAGCAACCTTTATATCACGGATAAGGCAGAAGCCCTCATCCCTGAAAGCGAGAAGGACAAGAGGTATTTCATTTTCACCATGGATGATTCAAGGAAGCCTGCCACCTTCATCAAGGCATATGACTTCATAGAGGATCTCGTTGAAGACGGCTGGGCAATAGACTGAGGCAAACATGAACAGAGAAATAAGCAACTACTACAGGGCATTAACAGGGAAAGAGCTTTCAGAAGAACTGGCTTTGGAAGCTCTATATGCTGCCATAAGGAACGAGGACATTCCTCTCATCAGGGCATACCGAGGCAATGCACCAACCGATGAGGATGAATGGGAGAAAAAGAAGTGTGAGGACATGTATCCCATGCGATTCGCCTTCCGTGAGATGGCACATGTCTCTGTGCTTGAAGCTCTTCTTGATATCGGCTTCACTCTTCCTTCCGGCCCGGATGTTACACCGTTTTCAGGCACGCCTGAAGAGATTACAACTTTTCTGATGAGGGCGAAAGGGATCGGCAGGAAGGAAGCAGTATCATATCTACTTTTCAGCAGCAGCTACTATCTTGATGTATTGCATAAGGACTCTTATTTCCAGATACCGTTCCGTCTTAATCCTGATGATGTCTATGAGCCTGGCTTTATATCATATCTCAACTCATGGATTATAGATTTCGCATTGTTTTTGAAAAAAGAGGGTATTGAACGTGGAAGGCAAGAGGCTTTCAATCTAGGTCAGATCTGCCGAGTGCTTGTGGAAGATGATGAGCTTTTTGAGGCACTCCAGGTTTGCATGTCCTTGGGAATATTCGATGAATACGCTAAAGGCTGGATGATGAGCCGTGCAATCTGTCACGACAATGAAAAAGCATTTGATCTGCTTCTTTCAAGAGCTTCAGATGATTCTCTATGCGACATTAACAGCTATCCGAGAAAGAACATGAGAATACTTGAAAAGATGTTTTCACATGAAATTCTCATTCCCGGGACAGACCAGGCCTTTGAGGCATTCGAGCATTTCATTTACCGCTTTAACAGCGAGTATGACAACACAGAAATCCTCAAAAGGCTAATGCACTCCTCATATGCAAAAAGGCGTAATGATTCAGGCAATCCTGCATTGCTGGATGCAGCAGTATGCAATGATAATTTCACTATAGATTGTTACCCGATTCTTGCACCGACAAGAGAGGATATAAACGCCAGAAATTCAAAAGGCAGGACAGTTCTCTACTACATTGCAAAGAGGTATCCCTGCCGCATTGAAGATCTGATGAATGCAGGAGCTGATCCATATGATGTCGATGAAAACGGAAACACCGTGCTCCACATCATGATTGCCGAAGGAAAATACGATGTCACCATAGATGATTTCAAGGATGTAGCGAAAATTCTGCCTGAAGACATCCTTCAAAAACGTAACAATGAGGGGAAGACTCCTATAGATTTGTTTGCGGAGCTTCTGACAAAGACGAACGGGGCTGAATGATCAGCTTCACTCTTCCTTTCTGACCAGAAGCACTTTCCATCCTCTGATGCTGAAACCAGCTATGATACTGCTGTCATTATCGATGTGAAATCTGTACTGCTTTTCACCATTTACAGTGACTGTAACTTCCTCGGGCGGTGCAAGAATGAGTCTGTTTCTTTCGGGCCACACCTTAAGCGTTGTCACTCCATCCATCTTCTTGGGAAGAGATGATGTAAAGATTATCAGAGACAGGCCATATTTCACAGCAACCATCTTCAGTGCCTCATAGTGATTCAAATACCCCTTCTCTCTTGATTCAGCATCAAGATAAGGAAAGCCTGAATCATAGGAGAGGATGACAACTCGGAATCCCTTTGATGAGAGAACTTCAAGCTCATCTTCAACTTCGCAGAATCTTTTTGCCCTTAACCTTTTCGACAGGATTGCTCCTGCTGACAGGCGATCCGTTACCTTTTCATCCGATTTGAATTCTCCACTCAGGAAGCTTAACAACATCCTGTTCTGGAAGATATGAGATTCCTCATTGCAGGATAGCATCACCAGGGGTGTGTAGTCCAATATTGCAGAACGAAGCATGCTGAATAGAAACATGTATGAATAGTTGATGCCATTCATGTAAACGACATCACATGGCGAGAGCTTATCCAGAACAGGCAATGAAATATCGATGCTGCCATCATTCGGGCATTTCCAGCTTTCAAGTTCATCCGGGTATGTATAATCAATCAGCTCACATGCTTCCTTCCAATGAGATGATAATCTGTCAATCATGAAAATAATCTCCTAAATTCTGGTTTATCTTATTATTCTTCTGTGCCACCTGCTGACAGAGTTTAAAAAACATCAGATAATCGTACTGGAGGAGATGAAGAAATGGCTTCAGACAATCTGCCATCAAAGCTTGCGATTGCAACATACATCGGGACGGGAAATGGACGATCCATTTATGATATTGCAGAACACTTCGGGATTTCGGTCAGGACTGCATACCGCTTTCTCGACAGGCTTCAGGCAGAAGGTTATCCACTTACAAATGAAGAAAGAAGAAACGGCAGGGAAAAACTCTGGACGATGCTTGATGTGCACCGTGACAAGTACGGCAATGCATTGCCATCTTCAGAGTTTTCACAAGAAGAATGCATTCTGCTTCACTACATAATGGCAGAGCTGAAGAAGAATGAAGATGTTCTTCCTTCCTTTAAGTCTGTAAGAAACAAGCTTGCCTCGGTGCTGAGCCAGAAATCAGTGGCATTTCCTTCTCTCGATTATTCCAAAAGCATTTCCAGGAAACTGTTTCCGATTGAGAATATCAGCACAATCAGCAAGATTGCATCAAAGGAAACGCAGCTTATTGTCAAACAGCTATTGAAAGCTATAAGCGGACAGAACTGTGTGTCAATGAAATACCATGTGCCAAACAAAGCATCAGCGCTCGAGGTGAAAAACATCTCGCCGGTTTTCGCATTCTTCTATGACGGAGGAATGTATCTGCAAGCACTTCTTGAAGATGGAACTTTAAGAACATATGCTATCGAAAGAATTGAAACAGTCTGCATCGTCAAAGACAGCATTGCCCTGAAACCGGACTTCGATCCTTATGGGCTTCTCACAGATCCGTTCGGCCCTTTCATTGGCAAAGAGAAGATTGAAGCCAGGGTATGGATAGCAACTTCCCAGGTGAAGTATGTGAAAGAAAGGAAATGGCCGGAGAGTGTCACAATCAGAGACAACGAAGACGGCTCTGCCATCTTCGAAGTGACAACATATGGCGAATGGGAATTCGTGAACTGGATACTCTCAATGCGTTCCCAGGCAGAGCTGCTTGAACCAGAATGGCTGAGGAACAAAGTCTCGTCTATCCTCGACCAGACGGCTAGCCTGTATCACACTCACTGATGATTTCTTCCTTCAAAGAAGTCTCCCATGACTTCCGTATCAACTGATCAGACCAGCCATATGGATAAGCTTTGAAGAACTCCTCATAGTCCTGATATTCGGAAATCAGCATTTTACGCCTTTCATTATCACAAGCCTGGATGACATGAACCATCGCCCCGTCCAGATCAGCTGGTGCAATGTTCTTCGGGTATGAGTCGTATATTGCACTCATAAGGATCCGGTTCACCTTTTCAACATTAGACGGACTGGAATCAGATGTAGTAGCACTGTCTCCTTTGTAGTGAAGCACAGAACGGGAAAGCAGATCTCTGACAAGGCTTTCTCTCCTATCCCATATGTACTGACAGGCATCGAAGTATACTCTTATACCGTTATCCTCACTTTCGTACTTTTCAAAGGTCGCAACAATCCGGGCCAGTTTGTCTGCTTTGTTCAGAAAGTCCTCATCCTCTGGAATGATTGAAAGCATTCGGCTGTCATTCTCATCAGATGCATTGAGCATAATCTGAAAAGGTCTGGCAAAACGTGACATCATGGATACCTCATCCATGAACTCGGAATTCCAGTCAATCGTGAATACAGGTGAAAACCGTGAGAGAAATGAAGCAAATCCCGGGTTCATGCCAGGTATCTCCTTAACAAACATACCTCTTCTCGCAGAAGATACCGTGAGAATATCACGGGATATCCTCTCGTTCCTGTCTTTTGGAGAAATAAAAGGGTCATTGACTTCTGCCTGAGCAAGAAGGTAATGTCTTAGCGCATCAACGTGTATCTGAATCTTATCTGAATAGTCCATCTGTCGCCTCCATATATCAGCTATGGTAATGAATGAATATGTCAAAAGCTGTCAGAACAAAACAAATTTCCGACTTGAAACTATGACAGATTTTGTCACACATTGTCCGTAATATTCATACACACTTGAAAACCAATGGATAGCAGGAGAAAAAAATGGACATGAGGGAAAAAAGAAAAGAAATAGAGATGAGTCAACGACCTTCAGGACAAGCCTGAAGGCTTGGACGTGAGCGTTTTGCCCACAGGCTCCGTTTCTGGTTTACCAGTGGCACTCCATCCATACGGCTGATTGACTGCAGCCTGCCCAGACTTCGAGGTCTGGGTAATGTAGCTGTCGCGGATGTTGATGGCGGCATTCACATCTGCATGCATGCTGTTGCCGCAATGCCTGCAGACATACCTGTTCCCTTTTCTCGATGCCTTGTCGATCGTCTTGCATACACAGCATTTCTGGCTTGTATACCTCGCATCCACAAACTCCACCCTTATGCCGTTCCTCTGGCATTTATAGGCAAGCTTGAACTCAAGATCAGAGTACGACCAGGCAGAAAGCCACTTCCTCATGGTCTTATTGCTTTTGCCTTTAAGCCTCTTCATGTTCATGGATGACAGATCCTCAAGGACGTATATGGAAACATCCTCATCAGTGTTGGCAAGCTTCTTGGAAATGCAATGGTTCTGGTCATGGACAAACCTCTTCTCGCAGCCCGAGATGGACTTAAGCCTTCTCTTCGCACTGCGGGTGCCTTTCTCCTGCAACACAGAGCGCACATGATTGTATTTCCTTTTCACCCGCCTTACATCCTTCGCTCCATAGTGGACACATTCAGAGGTTGTCACGATATTGTAGACACCCCTGTCCAGTCCCACTATCTTCCCATCTTTGTTTTCTTCAATTACTGGATCATGACATTCGTAGATGAGATTGACGAAAACCCTTCCTTTCCTGTCAATCCCTATGTTCGCTCCCTTCAGCTTCCATCCGTCCGTTTCTGGATAGCGCTCAGTGAAGAACCCGGGAATTAATATGATTGTTCTTATCCTCCTGTCACAAGTGCTGAAGGTGAGCTGACTCCCTCTCAGTGTCACAGTACGCACATCATAGCGCATCGTGCACTTCTCTTTCATTGATGGACGTTTCATCCTCTCAGCCCTCTTAGGATGTTTCTGCTTCAGCTTCGTCCTCTTCACATTCCATGTCTTCACAGCTTCCACTGCGACATCACGGGCACACTGTATAAGTCCTGTGGGCAGAGTCGGACACTCTTCCTTTATCCTCTCATACTGGACCTTGTGGAGGAACCTCTTGGACGTGCTGTTGTTGGTGACAAGACAGTCCACAGACATATTGAAGGCCCTTGCATACTGCTTCCTCGTCTCCACTATTGCGGAGACTTCCTTGTCAGTGAGCTTTGGGAAAACAGTGATTGACCTTCTCATACATCAATCATACCATGTTTTATAATAGGAGACAACATGAGAAGCAATAACAATTCTGTTTCCACATTGCAATACCACATCGTCTGGTGTACCAAGTACAGACATCCCATACTCACAGGCGCTGTCGAGGTGGAGACAAAGACGATACTGGCACAGACCTGCACAGAGTACGGCTGGAGTCTCAAGGCCATAGAGGTGATGCCTGACCATGTCCATCTTTTTCTGGAAGCCTCTCCCGATGAAGCACCATCGACAATTGCAAGAACGCTGAAGTCGATTTCCGCTGTCCACATCTTCACAGCATTTCCAAAACTGAAAGAGAGGAAGTTCTGGGGCTCCGGACTCTGGTCACGCGGCTGCTACTATGGAAGCGTCGGTGCCGTTACTGAAGAGAGTGTGAAGAAGTATATTGAAAACCAGAAGTCGAACATCGGAGGTACCGAATAATGAAATGCCCGACATGTGGCAAAGCTATGGTCAAAGGAGCTGTCATATCTTCAAGCAGCATGCCATTCAGCACGAATGTCATATTCAAGCCTGAGAGGAATGATGTGTGCCCCAACGCTATACTGGAAAAGGAAGCTGATGCATATATCTGTATGGATTGTGGTCAGGTATTTTCGATATACAAAGTGGAATAATTGCAGCCGCATTCATCCTGCAGGACAAGCCTTGCCGGTTTTCTGGCGGCAACATTTATAAAAAAAAAGAAAGGATGGATATTCCGGATCGACCCAAATATCTTGGTATCTTGATTATATGCGAAAAAAAATAGAAGGAGCGGAACACCTTTCACCGCTTTCAACAGGATTCGGTGATTTGGATTATTTTCTTAATGGAGGGTTGTATCCTGAACAATTGGTTGCAGTGGGAGCTATGCCTTCCGTTGGCAAGACATCATTTGTCGTATCATTGATTCGCAATATGCTTGAAAGAAACAAGAATATTCTGTTTTTCTCTCTGGATATGTTTTCTAGGGATATCATCAGAAGGTTACTTGCAGGAACTTCAGGCATAAGTTTACGTGAAATCATTAACTGTGATCTCTCAACGGATGCATTTAAATACGTTATATCTGCAGCACAACAATTATGGGATCGAACCTTTTTTATTGTTGATACTCCGGGATTATCAATAGAGAAACTGGAGAAAATAGTCTGGGCTGCAGTATCCACGGAACAAATAGATTGTATTCTGATTGATTCTTTTAACCTGATTGAATGTTATGCAAATTCTGAAACAGACCGGTATAAAAGAATTACAAATGTGCTGAGAAGACTTAAGTGCTGCGATGCACCGATTGTCACAACGTTTCAGTGTCCATGTGACAAAAGCCAAAGAGAACCCTCCTTAGCAGACGTTCCTCATGATATGTATTCACTTATAAATGAAAGTGATGTTGTGTTTTTTCTTCACCGGACACGATTTGTAACCGACCTTGATCAGTACTATAATGATGATGCTATTGTCAAAGCTGCGCAGCCAGTAAAAATCATTGTTGAAAAAAACAGAAACGGAGATACAGGTGTGATCAATATTCGTTTTAATGGTTTTACAACATCATTTGAAAGACTGCCTTGAAATTAATTGAGGAAATGTTATTAGGGCATTCATACATCAAAAACACAAACCCCGAACTCATGTGCAGCAAATCAGCCATCAAAACAGAAATAATGACAATATCAGCGCCAAGTTAAAAAACAAACTGCAGTTATAAAACTGTGAACCTGAAATTTCCGTATTTCATATGACAGCATATGTCATACATGATATCTATTCTGCCGGTATATCAGAACTTGCAGCGGCGATTGCCCTTTCTTTTCATTACGCCGAACCATTGTTTGACATACTGGATATTGATGCATACATAAAAAAACAGAAAGTATTTGATCCGGATCTGTCAGAAATACTGAATGAAACTAACGGCCATATAATCTTTGAGGAACAGAAAGTCCATGCAATCTCTGTTTTATTTGAATCTACTATTAATGAGGCATCATACGCTTTCAGAAGTATTTATGAAGAAAGTGAAAGCAGAATTGATGCACTCAAAAAGGAATATATAGAAAAAGCAGCTGAAAAAGGAATTGAACAGCAGTATGCGGAAAAGACATTTTATATTATTAAGTACATAATAAAATATAAAAAGCTTCTGCCATTGAAAGCAGAGTGCATTCCATGTGCAATTGAAACATACCAGTTAGCCTATATCGCTGCATATTATCCAGAAGTGGCAGATGAAGTTTTCATTTTTTAGTCGAATTTTCAAAGAAAGATAAAAAAAGAACCAAAATCGAACTGATTTTGATTCTCTTGTTTAGCAGGGGTAGGACTCGAACCTACGACCCCCGGGTTATGAGCCCGATGAGCTGCCAACTGCTCTACCCTGCGTCGAATGCAAGAGTTATACTGACTCAATAACAATATCTTGTCAATAGTTTCATACAAGTTTTTCCAACATTTGTAAAATCTTCTTCTTTCTCTCTGCTTAGAAGATGGAGTCTTCTTGATAGAGTTGAATAAAGAGTGCGGAGATATCGCTGATAATAGCTGAAAGAAAAGGCTGTCACGCACTTGAAAGAACTGAAAGGCGCGCAGTCAGGACACTGTGTCTCAGCCGGAAGAAAAATGGGCCCTGAGGCTTTTGAAGAAAAAACTTATCGAGGCAATACGCACTGAAGGCTGCTCCATCATAGTGCTGGCAGGATTTCTTTCAATACTTTCCCCTCACTTCATCAGTGAATTCCGTGATAGAATACTGAACATACACCCATCGCTCATCCCTTCTTTCTGCGGAAACGGATTTTACGGTTTCAAAGTTCATCAGACCGCCCTTGAAAGAGGAGTCAATGTGACTGGGGCCACCGTGCATCTTGTCAATGAGCTAACATATGGTGGTAGAATACTATTTCAGAAGACTGTTGAGGAGAAGGACACAGATGATGCCGTGACCCTTCAGAGAAGAGTCAAGGAAGAAGCAGAGTGGATAATTCTTCCCCGTGCAGTCGAGATGCTCGCCGCAAAGGCAAAAAGGAGGATTGTTATGACAATCAGTGAATACCTGTCAGACAGGAAGTACCCCGGACGCGTCATCATCGCGGGAAACAGCAGCGACGGCAAGGCAGTTCTCTGCTATGCGATCATGGGAAGAAGCGAAAACAGCAGAAACAGGGTTTTCGCATTTGACGAAGACGGCACGCTCAAGACAAAGCCGTACGATGAATCAAAAGTGGAAGACCCCTCCCTCATCATCTACAATGCGATGAAACAGTACGAAGACAAGGTCATTCTCACAAACGGAAGTCAGACTGACACTATATATGAGACGTTTGAAAATGGCGGAAGCATTGAAGATGCCGTGATGAAGATGACTTATGAGCCGGATGAACCCAACTGGACCAGCCGCATCAATGCGGTATTCAATGAAAGCGAGTCAACATACAGCCTTTCAATCATAAGGAAGGAAGGCTCATCTCCAGTGAGGGTAATCTACTCGTATCCCTGCCAGAAAGGCTGGGGACACTGCATACACACCTATCTTGAAAGCGAGTCGGATCTTCTGCCGCCCTTCACTGTCGATCCGCAGAGAATCGAAATCCCGTCATCCATTCAGGAACTTGCAGATGAAATGTGGAATGCCCTGAATGAAGACAACAGGATATCCCTCTTCGTCCAGTTCGGCGACGAGATGACCGTGCTCAACAAGAATAACGGAGACTGAATTTTGGACACATTGAAACTCAAGTACGGATGCAATCCGAACCAGGACAACGCAGCCATCTCATGTGACGGGAAGCTTCCCGTCACAGTTCTGAACGGGAAACCCGGCTACATAAATCTGCTTGATGCACTGAACGGATGGCAGCTGGTGAAGGAACTGAAGGCTGCCACCTCAATGCCGGCCGCGGCTTCCTTCAAGCATGTATCACCTGCCGGTGCGGCAATCGGCCTTGAACTGGATGAGAAGGAAAGGAAAATGTATTTCGTCTCACCGAAGACTGAGCTCACACCGATCGCCTGTGCGTATGTCAGGGCCAGAGGTGCGGACAGGATGAGCTCTTTCGGCGACTTCATTTCCCTGTCGGATGAATGCGATGCCGTGACGGCAAAGATCATCAGAGGAGAAGTGAGTGACGGTATCATAGCTCCGTCATACAGCGAAGAGGCTCTTGAAATCCTGAAAGCGAAAAGAAAAGGCAGTTACTGCATCCTGCAGATGGATGAATCATATGTTCCCGCCAAAAAAGAAGAACGGGTAATATACGGAATAACATTCACCCAGGACCATAATGACTACGTCCCTTCTGAAAAAGACTTTGAAAACATCGTGACAGCAAACAGAAACCTTCCGCCTGAAGCAAAAAGGGACCTGACCGTCGCACTTGTCACGCTCAAATACACACAGTCCAATTCCGTGTGCTATGCTTTCAGAGGACAGAGCATAGGAGTCGGTGCCGGACAGCAGAGCCGCATACACTGTACGCGTCTTGCGGGCAGCAAGGCTGATCTCTGGCTGCTGCGCCACAGTGAAAAGGTTCTCAGCCTTGACTTCAGGAAAGATCTCAGCCGCAACGACAGGGACAATGTCATTGAGCAGTACCTTGCCGATGAGGCAGAGGAAGACGTGATCGGAAACTGGTCAAGATACTTCAACACAGAGCCTGAGGTTTTCACAAAGGAAGAGAAGAAAGAATATCTGAAGAACATCAAGGGAATCGCACTCGCATCCGATGCCTTTTTCCCCTTCCGCGACAACATTGACAGGGCTGCGGCAAGCGGAGTCTCATACATAAGCGAGCCGGGAGGTTCCCTGAGGGATGATCTTGTCATCAAGGCAGCTGACGAACACGGCATGACAATGTGCTTCAGCGGCATCCGCCTTTTCCACCACTGATTGAGGAATGAAAAAGTTGAATGTTCTTGTACTCGGTTCAGACGGCAGAGAGGCCGCAATAGTCAACTACCGCCGCCCTGAAGGGCACCGGCTTGTAACTGCCCGGGGTGTTGAACGCTGCCACTACGGCCTTTACAGAAACATGGAAGAATCTTCCTCTTACCCTTTCTTCTCAGGTGCTGTAGAATATTTCAGATAGGAGGCAGAGCATGAAAGATCCCAACAAGGCAAAAACAGAACGGATGATGGTGAAAAGGACGCTGAAGAATCTTGAACTTAACCGCATGGCTGCATGTTATGTTGAAACAAAGGAAGATGCGCTAAAGCTCGTCAGACAGATAATACCGGATGGAGTGAAAACAGCATCAGGCGGCAGCCAGACACTTGTGCAGTGCGGCATCATTGACTTTCTCAAGGAACACACAAAGTATTTCGACCGCTATGACAAAACGCTTTCACCCGAAGGCAGGAAGCAGAATGAAAGGGAAGCCTATTTCGCCGACTTCTACCTCACATCTGCAAACGCACTGACGGAGCACGGTGAGATCTACCAGGTGGACGGAGCCAGCAACAGGATATCTGCACTGGCCTACGGTCCGGATAAAGTCATAATCGTCGCAGGAATAAACAAGATCGTTCCTAACCTCCGAGCAGCTGTCGAGAGAGTGAAAAGACATGCGGCGCCTGCCAATGCCATCCGACTTGCAAGCGGACGATTCTGTGAGAACACAGGTGTCTGCATAAGCCCGTGCTTTGATGAAAATGATCTCATGTGTCATGCAGACTGCGGTGATGACACTATCTGCTGCAACACACTGATCATGAAAAAGCAGAGGATAAAGGACAGAATAACCGTTATCATAGTCGGAGAGGAACTTGGCTATTAAGATTGACTACAGCAGTTATCCGGACAGGGAAAGAAGGAGTGCATTCACAACCTCCCTCATTCCCGAATCTCCCTATCCCAGTGCAGGAGTTCCGGTACCAGAGTGCCGGAAGATAGCGAAATCACTGAAGAGCCCGGACATTGAGATCCGCTATATCGAGGATATCCTCATCAAGGGTATTGTCATCTTCTCTAAAAAGGAAAGCTTCAGCGACAAAATTCCTCAGATAGAAGCTTTCCTCCCCCATCTTGTCAGCTGGATGGTGACTGATATAGCCGGCCCTTCCCTGTATTGCAGAAAAGAAGACAGAGAGGAAGCTTATTCTTATTTCCTTTCCCTCATCGACAGGGATGAGGAAATGACGAAGCGGCTAGGCATAGTCACTCTAATGTCAGAATTCCTGACACAGGACAAGCTTGCAGAGGAACTTGGGAAAATAGCGTCGATACACAGCGATCATTATCTGCTCCAGATGGCGGGTGCATGGTTTACGGCGACGGCCTACACAAAATTTCCGGAGGAGACTATCCCATATTTCATGCGCCTTGATGAAAACATAAAGAAAAAGGCAAAGCAGAAATGCCGAGACTCAAGACGCATAAGCAGTGAATACAAGGAAAGACTCAAAAGCATTTGAATACCTGTGTTTTTGCCTTTTTATCACAAAAGTTGGAAACAAACTTCCACAAATTGTGGAAATCAACTTCCAAGTTTTGTGATTTAACATTACACTACTTGTATGAACAACAAAGAGAAAACTTACATAAGACGTGTTGTGGATGATGAGCTGGAATTCAGGCTTGAAACATTCAGTGCCGTTCTTAATAAAAAATCTTATAAGAAAAGCAAATGAGAAAGCACAGCAGGCACCATTGAGGGAGCCGGATCTTATGATAATTCTCACTGCAGGAAAATATGCATACAAAAGACAAGACGGAGTTTATGTGATTCCAGTCGGGCTATTAGGTCCATGACAGCACTCTCATCTGAAGGATCAGGTCTTCACGCATGTGTTTCTGAAAAGATATATTCATTCGAAAATTTTCCTGAGACTGAAGGCATCAGTAAATTCAAAATGCCTGTCAAAAAAACGGGTGCACTGTCCGATCAGCCAGCCGTTCACCAGAGCACAGAGAACTGTTCCGAGTTTCACACCTTCAAAATGTCCGAAACCGGTAAAGACAAAAGACATTACAATGGCAATCAGGCAGCTGCAGCAGTCATACACTGTCTTTGTCCTGCTGATGTCAAAACCGTATTTTGAGGATATTTCCTTCACGAACAGCTCATACGCTTCAGGTGAAATGTAGGTTTTGAATAAAAGCGACACACCTATCGCACATACGGCCAGCCCGATAAGATAAAACACTGTTCTCAGAAAAATTCCATCTCCGGAAACCAGATTCACTGCTTTCATCATGAAATCAAGCATGTTGCCATAGATGAATGCGGTTATGAATGAAAAAAGATACCTGATCCGGAAACTGTGCAGAACTATTGCCAGCACAATAATCAGCAATGCCTGCAGACAGTATTCCGCCATGCCGAATGTAAACCATGCAAGATACTGTGATACTTTCAGATAGATGAGATATGCCGGGGCGACAACCATAGACATGCCGAAATCCGCCCTTTCCATCAGTGCCGTGCCCAGCGCAAGCGCAATTATGCCGGCAACATACGAAACTTCTGTGAAAAACGTCCTTTTCATATCAGCTCCTCATAATGAATGACGTTTGATACAGAAACGGCAAAAGGTGAATTTCAGAAAGCAAAAGTCAACAGCTCTGCTTCCTGTTTTTGAAAACAAACCAGTCAGATTGCCTATGTCTGCAAAATAACATGCTTTTCATTCCATGTACAGTAGCGTGAAAATGTCTGATCATTATTTGGTTTCAGTTCGGTAAAATGTATTTGCGCATACTGTATAGCACAATCGGATGGAATAGCTGAAAGTGTGGTCGAAATCAACAAAAGTGGTTAGCTTTCAGGCGACTTTATATTCAGCTACGAAAAATTCGCTATTCAGCTCTTTTGCTTTCGTTACAATTCGCTCGATATTCTGCATGACATCGTCGGTATAATACTTCTCCCCACACTGGACGCATTCCAGACAAGGGACATTCTTTATTATGATCGTATACTCACCGAGTACAGCTACATATGTTGTTGTAGATTCTTTAAGCTCTTTTCCACGGCAATATGAACACATGTCATTCCCTTCTTGTCCTGAAATCCGGCTCGAACTTATTCAAATCAGGCCTATACACTGATATTATAACAATTTCTTCTTCATCTTGTGCAACTACAACATGTAATGGATTTCCCTTAACCATTCCCAATATGAGACAACTTGGGAGGGGAAAATCATCTGGATAGTCTTCAAAAAAATAAGGAGCAGTTCTTTCGATTAACCGCTCCTAGTTTTGCAAGAAAAGGCTTTGTATCGCCTTTTACATCTTAAGATGGGCCCAGCTAGATTTGAACTAGCGACCAACGGGTTATGAGTCCGCGGCTCTAACCACTGAGCTATAGGCCCGAAAAACAACATCGTTGATTTTAGCCGATGATTGCAAGTTAATCAAGCGCTGTGCCGGCTTTTTTTCAAAGCCGGCATAAGCATCTGTGAAAAACTTACTTGTTCACTCTTTCAAGATATTCCTTTGTCTCTGTGTTGACACGGATCTTCTCACCCTGCTTGATGAAGATAGGAACTCTTACACGGAGACCGGTTTCTGTTGTGACATACTTTGTAGCACCCTGCACTGTATCACCCTTGACGGCTTCCTCTGCTTCGGCAACCGTGAAGACAATCTTTGCCGGAATTAGGATGTCGAGAATCTGATCTTCCCAGAATGTTGCCCTGTATGTCTCGCCTTCCTTCATGAAGTACTGATAGTCAGGGAAACTTGCCATCGGAACTTCGATCTGCTCGAATGTCTCGACATTCATGAATGCGAAGTTGGTACCATCATTGTAAAGGTACTGAAGGTCTCTGTCCTCAACAGTGATATCCTCAGCATTGTCCTGGCTCTTCATAGTCTCGGAGAGAACCTGACCTGTTGAAGGGCTCTTGAGCTTGAGACGTACGAATGCAGAACCCTTTCCCGGGTTGACGAATTCTCTTTCGATGCAGATAAATGGCTGTCCCTTGATAAGAAGAGCTGTGCCCTTGTCAATCTGACCTGCTTTGATCATTTTTATACCTCTATTTCAATTATATTCAGGAATTTAATCAGCTTCTGTATGATATAGAAAGAGAGAGGAAAAGTAAAGAATCCCCCTCTCCTTTTATCATTTTCTTTTTCCATCAGTAATTAACATGCAGAAGATCCTCAAAAGGAAAGAGAAGCACGTCCTTTATGTCTTTCTTCCCGGTCAGGCACATGAGAAGACGGTCAAGACCTATTGCGACTCCAGATGATGCAGGAATGCGGAGAGATGGAAAATCTTTTGAGACAGCAGGAACCGGAAGGGAAGTACCCCTTCTCTCTTCTGTGAGACGGACAGCCTCATTTCTGTAATACTCTGCAGTTCTGCTGCAGGACGTCTCCTCCTCATAGCAGTTTGCAACTTCCATTCCGCCTATGTACATTTCCCAGCGGTTTCTGTACGGTCTGTCCTTCTGCTTTGATGCAAGACACTCTATCTGATACGGATAATCGGTGAGAACGACAATCCCGTCCTGTGGCAGCGACGGCTCCACATATGTGATGAATATTCTGTTGAACACATCATCCCAGGACTCATCATCCGCCGGCTCCTGACCAAGCCTTCTTGCCTCAGCAATGAGATCATGCACATCCTGAAGCTCATCAATATCGCATCCTGCGTATTCCTGCACAGCATCCCTCACACTCATGACAGTGAAATCACGTTTAAGGCAGGATGGAGAGAAATCGAAAAGCAGCGATGTGATCAGCTCACGGGTGAGAGCGATTGAATCCCTGTCGGTAAAGCCCAGAGTGTAATACTCCAGCATTGTGAATTCAGGATTATGGACACGGCCGAGCTGTTCGCTGTTTCTGAAGCAGCTGCTGATCTGGTATACGGACGGGCTGCCAGAAGCAAGTACTTCCTTCATGAAAATCTCAGGAGAGGGAATCAGATAGAAATCTCTTTCGGCCACAAACTCATTTAAGAATCTTGTCCTGAAATTCTGGATGGTGCTTTCGGGAATGAGCGTCGGGCTCAGTGTCGGAGTGAATATTTCAAGATAACCTCTCTCATCAAAAAAAGAACGTATCCTGCGGTACATGATGCTTCTGTGCTTCTGACTTTCCAAATTGAACATAGAAATGAATACTACTGTCTCATCCATCTCTCATCAAGTACCGCATGCATAATCGAGCCTGTCTTGATACAAATCAATATCATTGCTATATATACTAAAAATATTCTTAACTGGGAAATTGGAAAACTCTATGCTGAAAAAACTTTCTGCTCAAAAACTGGAAGAAATAGTCGAAGCAGCCATCACAGAATTCGCACACAAGGGACGGGAAAAGGCATCCATGAAGGAAATCGCCTCTGCATCAGGTGTCTCAGTCGGTGTGCTCTACAACTATTATGAGAACAAAGACGCACTTTACAATGCAGCTCTTGAGAAATGCTTTGAGAACCTCAAGAAGGTAATCAGCATAAACACACATGAAGCCGGAAGCATTACCGGACTCTTCAGCCGCCTTGTTGATACGGTATACAGCTATGCAGATGAACATTCCGACTACCTCCAGCTTTATTTCTCCCTCACTCAGGGGACTGAGGAAGAAGCTTCCCTGCTTGCAGGAAAGTTCGAGGCCCTTTCGGCTGCAGAATACACACAGTTCATTGAAAAGCTTCAGAGTGAAGGGAAAATAAGGACAGACATAGAACCTCAGACTCTTGCCTATCTCTTCGACTGTCTGCTTGCCATGCTCCAGTTTGCGGCAGTTGTGCCATACTACAAAAAACACAGGGAAGCCTACCTTCAGAAAGCAGGGACAGGCATGGAAGCATTGAAACAGCAGGTGCTCTCCTTCCTTGCATCCGCTGTCGGAGAAGCGAAATGAACGGCAAGCCAGTTTACGATGATGATATCTTTTTCTCAAAATATGCACAGATGGACAGATCACTCCTGGGGCTTTCAGGTGCTGGGGAATGGAACGCACTGGAAAAGATCCTTCCCGATTTCAAAGGCAAGAGAGTGCTTGACCTCGGCTGCGGCTACGGCTGGCATGCAGCCTGGATGGCAGGAAAAGGAGCTGCAAGGATAACTGCGGTGGATGTTTCCGTGAAAATGCTTGAGAAGGCGAAATCAATGCACACGGACAGCAGAATCGAATACATACTTGAGGATATCGAAAGTTTTGACGCTGCGCCATCTTCCTATGACATTGTCTTCTCATCCCTTGTCTTTCATTATGTTTCAGATTACAGTTCCCTCGTCAGAAAGATCAGCCGGTGGCTCAGTGAAAAAGGAATGCTCATTTTTACTGTCGAGCATCCCGTTTTCACTTCCCGTGGCGATCAGGACTGGATCTACAACAGCGATGGCAGCATTTCACACTTCCCTGTCGATAATTACTATTACGAAGGAGAACGCACTGCGGTGTTTCTCGGCGAGAAAGTCAGAAAATACCACAGAAGTCTCACAACATACATTGAGACTCTTCTGGAAGAAGGTTTCTCCATACAGCATGTGATCGAACCTCAGCCTCCTGAGAACATGATGGACAGGCCCGGATACAAAGACGAGATGAGGCGGCCGATGATGCTGATCATTTCCGCACGGAAAAACTGAGATACAGCTCAGAAATTTCTGACAAACTCCTCAACTGGGGACAATGCGGAAAAATCCACAAAGTCAATACAGGAACCGTACGTATCAATGAGTGACTGATCTTCCTCACTTCTTTCCTTCTTCGTTTTCAGAAGGACTTTAACCAGCATCCACATCATGGCCTTATGCTTTGCACTCAGAGCGGAATAATCCATACCTCCCCTGAGATGGAATATCCTTGTCCTGTTCTTCAACTCACCTGTGATGACTTTGTCTGTCATTTTCCTGATCTCGTCATGGTTTTCCTCTACCGCAGGATCTGCCAGTCCCACCGTGACAAGAACAAGTTCAGCTGAGTGAGGAAGATGCTTCACGCACTCGGCAAGACCGTTCACGACACCGGCATACAGACCGCCGAAGAATACGACAATATCCGCATCAGATGGGATTGACTTCACATCGGAAACTTCCGAGCGCATCCTGCGTGCGAATTCAAGGGCATACTTCTTTGAGCTTCCATACATGCTTTTATAGACAACTACCGTTTTCTTCATGAAAACAGCATACCAGATATGATTCAGACATATAAGCCGATCTGACCGAAAACCGGACAGAAATGCAAAAGTGTACATTGTCCTGCCAGCCATGTGTTTCTAAATTCTGTGCCATAGGAGAATGAAAAACATGACATCTTTGAAGGACAGGGCAATGGAAGCGGGAATCAGTACAGCACTCGGATATCTGGAAAAGAGTCCGGAGGAAAATCTTCCGCGCCTCATGGCAATGGCAAGAAAGCTGATGCCGGAAGCAGAATACAAAACGAAACTCGATCAGTTTGACAGAGTGATAAGTGACAGAAATGACAACATGCACAAACTCCTCGTCTCTCTCTTCACCGATATCGACAGTGAAGTGAGAAAGACGATAGTGAAGAATTTCATCATCAATGCATTCTACTCATGGTCGAAGACGAGAGAAGAATACAGCAGGAAATACAACTGCAATATTCCATGGACAATGCTTATCGACCCGACAAGCGCCTGCAATCTGCACTGTACAGGCTGCTGGGCCGCTGAGTACGGCAACAAGCTGAACCTGGATGACGATACGGTGGACAGCATCATCACGCAGGCGGAGGCACTGGGCATGCACTTCTTCCTTTATTCAGGCGGCGAACCGCTTGTCAGAAAGGATCTCATCATAAAGATGTGCGAGAAACACCCTGATTCAGTATTCAGCTGTTTTACAAACGGCACCCTGATAGACGAAGCACTTGCCAGGGAAATGTTAAGGGTAAAGAACTTCGCGCCTGCAATAAGCGTGGAGGGTTTCAGAGAGGCAACTGATTCAAGAAGAGGAAGCGGAACGTATGACAAAGTCGTGAAAGCCGCAAGGATACTGAAGGAAAACAAGCTGCCATTCGGCTACTCACTGTGCTACACAAGCGAAAACTACCGGACAATCGGGAGTGAGGAGTTCTTTGACTGGATGATATCATCAGGTGCCAAGTTCGCGTGGTTCTTCACTTATATGCCGGTGGGCAAAGGCGCACCGACATCATTGATGGTAAGTGCGGATGAAAGAGAATGGATGTACCGCCGCATAAGGGAATACAGAAAGACAAAACCTCTGTGGACGATGGATTTCTGGAACGATGGTGAGTACGTCAGGGGATGCGTTGCCGGCGGACGGTATTATCTTCATATCAATGCAAACGGAGATGCCGAGCCATGTGCATTCATCCATTATTCCAATTACAACATAAAGGAAAAATCCCTTATTGAAATTCTTCAGTCTCCTCTCTTCAGGGAATACAGGAAAGGCCAGCCTTTCAGCACAAACTACCTCAGGCCATGTCCGCTTCTCGACAACCCGGAAAGACTGCCCCAGATGGTGGATGCCTCCGGAGCGCATTCAACTGATCTGGCAAGTCCGGAAGATGTGCATGAGCTTGCAGGAAAATGCATGAGCAAGGCTGAAGCCTGGAAGGAAAAAGCGGACTCGCTCTGGGAGGAGCGGCCTCACATGAATCAGGCTTTCTCCTGATACACACGGCACACACAAGCCGTGTGTATCTTCTTTCAAAGCTGCAGTTCCCTGATTTTCAATGCGAAACGTGAACCGAAAATGCGGAACATCTCACGGCTCCTGTCAAAATGGTCCCCTTCCCTGTCAAGCGCGACAGGACCATGATGGATGAAAGGAAGACCGCAGGCCGAACCTCCGGAATATGCAAGCATGCCTTTCACAAGCAGCTGGCCGAGAATCTCCATTATCGCACTGTCAGCACCGCCCTGCGCATAATGTGCCGTCGCAAATGCACCGCCGAGTTTTCCTTCAAGGCGGAATGGAAGACTGTCCTCCTCAAGCCACTTCTTCACCTGCCAGAGGGAAGAGGCAAGATAAACGGGAGTTCAGACTATAATACCGGATGCTTCCTCAGCAACCTTTCTGTCCGGCATCTCATCCTTCAGATTGAAGATACTGCACGAAAGGCCTTCGCTTTCAATTCCTCTCTTTATCTCGCCGGCCATATCAAGAGTGTGGCCGGTGAGGCTGTAACATACAATCACAACATTTCTGTTCATATTCATCCCCGACAAAAAACGGGTGCACGCACGGCACCCGCTTGAGAGTCACAACTCTTTCTTATTTCTCCCAGAGCTTTTCCGGATAATAATGAGTCATGATCTTGTTTCTAAGCTCATCCATGACAAGCTGCTTGTCTTCAGGATATGTCATGCCGAACCATCTCTCCTGAGATGTGAGGACCTTGATAGTGCCTTCTCCGTCCTCTACCATCTTGCCTGCAGCGTTCGGAAGCAGACACTCTGCCTTTGCTGATGTGAGGTTGTCCTTGATGAAGTTCTCCCAGTAAGCAGTGAATGAATCGAATACCTTCGGAGTGAAGCCGAAGAAGTTCATTGAAACCACTTCCTTGCCGGTAAGCATCTCATCACCCCTGTCCATATGTGAGACAATGCCGCCGTCAGCTGTATATTCAATCTTCGTGTTCTCTTCCATTGATACAAGATAACCGTCCTTAACCTTGCAGATACCGCGGGAGACACTTCCTGACTTGCTCATCGTGTTCTCAAGTATATAGCCGACCATGGCTTGAGCTGTTGAATCATTGTCGAGGGTCGAGAGATAGGAGCCCAGATCCTGATAGGCTGTACGGCCGTAATAGTCATCAGCATTGATGACAGTGAACGGAGTCTTCACAGCATCCTTTGCACAAAGCAGTGCATGAATCGTACCCCAGGGCTTCTTTCTGTCTGCAGCAGCCTTCACCTGCTCAGGTGTGAGAAGGGAATCAAGTGACTGGAATACATAGTCAGCATCCATATTGCGTGCGATGCGGTCGAAAAGACGCTCTCTGAAATCTTTCTCAATATCCTTGCGGATGATGAACACAACCTTGCCGTAACCTGCCTTGCAGGCATCATAGACGCCGAAGTCGAGAAGTGTCTCATTATGCATGCCCACTGCATCAATCTGCTTCACACCACCGTAGCGGCTTCCCATACCGGCAGCGAGTACTAAAAGTGTTGGTTTCATATCTTACTCCTTTATTTAGAATTCATCTTGGCTTCATTCTATCTTGAATTGCGGCAAAATGGTAGCCGGAGACTGTTAAAAACAGATTAAATTTGCAAATTCTTCACGGGATGACAAACATGACGGAACAAAAGCTTACGTTAAATTTTATTTCGTAATATATTTTCTTTTATCAGAAAGACTTATTTGACATTTATCATGAAAGCGGCTATTTTACAGGTCATGAACAAAGAGAAAGTCAGACCATACCTTTACATATTGCCGGCCCTGTTTCTGGCTTTTGTCTTTGTCTACATTCCTTTCATACAGTCCGTCTTCTCATCATTTTTCTCGATAAGGCAGAACGGTGAATTAAACAGTTTCACAGGCCTTGAGAATTACAGGAAACTGTTTGCAAATGAAATATTCAGCGAAAGTTTCGCAAATACATTCCGCTTCATGATTCTCTTCGTGCCGCTGAACATAATACTGATCATGACGGCAGTTCTGCTGACTGAAAAAGAGAGAAAGGGAAACAGGATATACGAAACCGTCTTCATGCTTCCCATGGCGATGGGAATGAGCAGCATCGCCCTGATATTCAAGTACATGTTCCGCCCGTCAGTCGGAATAATAAACAGGATCATAGGATATGACATTCCATGGACGAATGATGCCTTCTGGGCAATGCTTTCAGTAGCATTCCTGGGCGTGTTCCTGGATTTCGGCCTTGATTACCTGCTCCTCCTTTCAGCACTGCGAAACCTTGACAGATCGGTTGTGGAGGCTGCAAGACTTGACGGAGCTTCAGAGGTGCAGGTGTTTTCCAGAATAAAGCTTCCTCTCATAACTCCTACCCTGTTCTTCGTGCTTTTCATCTCCATAAAGGACGCACTGCTGATCTGCGCCCCGATAATGGTCATGACAGAAGGAGGTCCGTTCCGCTCGACACAGACGATCGTGTACTACTATTACATAGAAGCCTTCAGAAACTCGAATTATGCTGCGGCCTACTCAATAAGCACACTCGTCTTCATAATCGCAGCGCTTATCACATTCCTTTCCGCCAAAATAGAAAGACAGGGGGTGCACTATGAAAGCTGAGAAGGCTGTGCTCTTCATATTGACACTGCTGTTTGCCATTGTGATTGTCTTTCCTTTCGTCTATGCACTTTCCGCATCCTTCTTCAGCGCAAGCGATTTCGCATCAAGTCCTGCAAGGTTTCTGCCTTCATCATTCAGCTTCAGAAATTATCAGAAGGTGCTCGCAAACCGCTATTTCCTGCCATACATCATGAATTCCGTTATAACAGGTGTGATGTCCACTGTTATAAGGATGATCATCGCAGTCGCTGCGGCATACGCATTCAGCTATTACAGGTTCAGGGGAAGAACCTTCCTGTTCTCGCTGATCGTGCTCACACTGTTCGTTCCATCCGATCTTCTTCTCACCGGAAACTATCTCACGATATACCGGCTGGGACTCATTGACACATACCTTGGCATAATATCAACCAGCCTGCTGCCGGCCAGCCAGATACTGATGCTCAGACAGTACTTCTGCAGCATTCCATCATCCATCCATGACAGTGCGATGATGGACGGAGCCGGAGACGGCAGATACATACTATCGATACTGGTCCCTGTCTCGAAAGCGGTTATCTCCACATTCGCCCTGCAGGGCTTCATTGCGATGTTCAACAGCTATCTGTGGCCTCTTCTGGTCACGAACAGTCCCTCAATGAGAACAGTGCAGATCGGCATAACAATGCTGGGTTATGCTGAAAGTCTGGACTATGGTCCGGTCTTCGCAGCGATAATCCTGATTTTCATACCTTTCCTGCTACTCTTCATCTTCATGAGAAAAAGAATAATGGAAGCCCTCAGACAGGGCTGCATGTTCATATAGACGGAGGTGTGTTTTCATGAAAAAAATCACAGTATTCATCATCTCTCTGCTGCTTGTTTCCCTTTCCATCTATGCTGCGGGAAGCAGTGAGAACAGCGATGTGATTCATCTTGTCTGGTGGCACAGCAACAGCGGAGTGCTCGGCGAAGCGACAGATGCACTTGTAGAAGAATTCAACAAGACAACAGGAGCCGAGACGGGAATCGAAGTCGAGGCTGTATATCAGGGAAGCGCAAACGACACGCTGACACGTGTCAAGACGGTAGCGCAGACAGGCAACACAGACGACCTGCCGGATCTTGTGCAGCTGGATGCCACCGGCGTCGTTGATATGTCAACCTATGAGAATATCTATTACATAGACGATCTTGCAGCAGCAAACGGGGATGATCTCTCATTCATGCTGGATCATGCACTTGAAAGCATGCGCTACAAGGGAAAAGTCATCGGACTGCCGTTCAATGCATCTACTATCCTTTTCTATTACAACAAAACTCTCTTCGATTCACTGGGATACGAAGCACCGCACACTCTCGACGAGCTCATTGAAATAGCACCGTCCCTGATTGGAAAAGATGCAAAGGGAAACATAAGCCGCTATGCGCTTGCGAATGTGCCGACCACATACGAACTGTGTGCATTCATCGGCATGCAGAACGGGCTGTCCTACATCACTGACATGAAGAACGGACATGAAGGCACTCCCACACACACAGTGTTCAGGAAAGAAGGAACGCTGAATGCTTTCCTTGAAAAATGGAGAGATCTGTATCAGACAGGAGGACTTTACAACCTCACAAGCGGTGTGAGTGCAGAGTTCGCTGCCGGCAGGACAGCCTGCATGCTTGCAAGCACAAGCAGCCTCACCAGCGTGCTTGAAGCTGTCGGGAACCGCTTCGAACTTGGCGTCGCCCCTCTTCCGATGGTGAATGAGGATGCCACAGGCGGTGTGAACCTCGGAGGAGGAGCCCTCTTCACATTCCAGAAAGACAGTGAGAGGGAAAGCGCGGTGTGGACATTCATGAAGTTCCTCACAAGCGCACAGGCCCAGCTTTACTGGCACATCGAGACAGGTTACCTGCCGGTCAACAGATACACTTACGAAATAGATGAGTACAATGCCCATTGTGAAGAGAATCCCCTCTTCCGCGTCGCAAGCGACCAGCTGCTTGCCTCGAATCCTGAAGTTGTCGGACTGTGGATCCCCAATGCATATCAGGTGTATTACTCGTTCCAGTCAAACATCAGAAGCATGCTTGAGGAGAACCTCAGCATTGACGAGACTGTCAGCAGAATGGCAGATGAGATAGACGGTTACCTTGATGATTTCAATGAACAGAACAGCAACCAGCACTAACCTCATCTCATTCATGAGAAACGGTGAAAAACGCAAGATGAAGGATATCATCCCTGATCTTGCAGAGTGGGGATACAGGAACATCGACCTCAATTTCTGCGAGATGATGAATCCTTCATCTGATATCGGAAAAGACTATGTCAGGTTGCTTGAAAGATATAGTAAGGACTATGAACTAAATTACGTCCAGTCGCATGTCCCATACCCCCGTGACTACATGTCTCTTTCTTATGCTGAAAGGAAATATTCTGATGATCTAATCAAAAGGGCAATCGAATACTCCATATCGCTCGGCGTCAGGGCAGTTGTCATACATCCGGTAAAGGGAAGCATTGATGACAATGCCGCATACCTTGGAAAATTCCTGCCTCTCCTTGATGGAAGTGACAGCAAGCTTGCACTTGAAAACATGGAAAGCCGTGACGAGATATCCGGAAGCAGCCAGCTTCTGGCGGTAATCGAAGCTGCAGGAACAGACCACCTCGGCATCTGCCTTGATACAGGGCATGCGCATATGAGAGGTCTTGATGTCGCAGAAGAAGTAAGAGCATACGGGAGTCATCTGATCGCAACCCACATTGCTGACAACCACGGCAGCAGCGATGAGCATCTGCTGCCCTTCTTCGGCACAATCTGCTGGGAAGAAGTCATGAAGGCTTTCAGGAGCATAGATTACAAAGGCTGGTACACATATGAATGCATGTTCTTCACACAGCACCTTCCGGAAAGCCTCAGAGAAGAGATAGTGAAACTCTCGCTTGAAATCGGGAAAGTGCTTTCAGCTCTCGGTGAATGAGCAGTTTTCTTTGAATGCACAGTCTGCGCAAAGCGGGCCGGGACAGTCCTTGAAGCTGTTTCCGGCTCTCTCAAGCTGCATTATGTGCCAGTCGAGTTCACCTATCTCATTTTCAATTGCATTCTTTCTTTTCTCTGCCTCTTCCTTCTTTCTCCTGTAATTTTCAAGAAGTACGGCACGCCTCTTCTCCCCTGACTCATCATCTCCGCCGAGAAGTATGATCGCCTTTATTTCCTCAAGGGAAAACGACAGAGCCTTGAGCTCCATTATTCTTTTTATGTAAAGCAGGTCGCTGTCAGAATAAATTCTCTGCCCGCCCTGTGTCCTGCTCGATGTTTTCAGCAATCCAAGCTCATCGTAATAGCGTATTGTCCGCTGCGTCAGTCCTGTAAGCTCCGCAAGCTGTCCTATTTTATATGTTTTCTCACTCATCGGATGCAGTTTAGATATTTTTTAGCCAAATTGAAAGAAAAAAATGTATATAGGGTATGACATATGAAAACAGCAAAGCAGTCTGGACTGCGCTCAGTGAAATCGAAAGACAGGACAGACCAAGGGAAAAAATGGAACTGAAGGGAGCCGGGAGCCTTTCGGATCTCGAGCTGATCATGCTGCTTGTATCATCAGGTACGGCGGAGAGACCTGTGAATGAAGTATCCTCAGAACTTCTGGCACTTCTTGATAAATCAGAAGAGCCGGACTACAAAAGCATCTGTGCGATAAAAGGCCTGGGAAGAGCCAAAAGCTCACAGATACTCGCCGCACTTGAACTGGGACGCAGGAGAATGAAGAAATACGGCATAGGGCCGTCTATCTCTTCCCCAGGTGACATATTCCGTGAAGTCCGTCATTATGCGACGAGGGATCAGGAACAGTTCATAGTTCTTGTACTCAACGGTGCGCATGAAGTGCTGAACGTATTCGTCGCAACGGTCGGCCTTGTGAACAAGACTCTTGTGCACCCGAGGGAAATATTCTCCGATGCGATCCAGAGACGAGGTACAGCCATAGCAATAGCCCACAACCACCCGTCGGGAAAACTAGATCCGAGTGAAGACGACATCAATGTGACGAAGAGAATACTCATCAGCGGTGACATACTCGGAATCAAGGTGCTTGATCACATAATATTTTCATCAAGCAGTTACTATTCTTTCCTTGAGCACGGGCTCATGGACAGATGAGAATCCGTATGAGATGCAGAAAACATATCTGCATCTCTGTTTTATAAATTATCAATAATTCAATCCTAAATAGGTATAAAATATTTTAAATAATGATATATAACACAGAAACACGGCTGGCTGCTGATGATTTCTTCATCATTTCACTTTCACACCGAATAGCCGGACTATATCCATAGCCTGTGAGACATCAAGCTGTGCACCACGCAGCTCCCTGAAACTTTCGCTCATGAAAACAGATGCAAGAGTGCTTCCTGCCAGATTTATATCCTTGAGCATGGTTGCGGAAAGCGAGGCTCTTTCCATATTTGAATCCATGATTGCAAGTCCTTTGTGCCTTACTGATGAGAAATCAGACTCAGAGAGGTTGCACTTTGAAAATGATACCTTCTGCATGCTGCAGTCATTCATGCAGGAATAGACAAGATAGCAGTCAGTGAAACTCACATTCCTGAACACTGACGATGAAAACATGCATCCCCTGAGCTGGCAGTTTGAGAATGTGACATTCCTCATCAGGGAAGATGAGAAAACAGACCCGCTGAAATCGCAGTCCGAGAAGTTGCAGTCTATAATTGAGGCACTGGAGAAATCACAGGAAGTGAAGGAACACGAATTGAAGGATGATGAGATAAAAGAATGAGAGGAGAAATCTTCTCCTCCCACGGCAATACCGTCCAGAGTGACGGTTTCAAGCGTATTATCTGAAAAGTACTCTTCAATCATATCAGCGGGAATGTCTTCCTTTGAGCACATCCACAACTTCGGCAAGTTTTGTATCTTTCTGTGCGAGCAGCACAAGGAAATGATATACGAGATCCGCTGCCTCGCCGAGGAAAAGCTCCTTGTTGTCATCCTTGGATGCTATGATCAGCTCAACTGCCTCTTCACCGACTTTCTGGGCTATCTTGTTGAGCCCCCTGCTGAAAAGATGATTTGTATAGCTGCCTTCCTGAGGATTGTCCCTTCTGTCCTGAATGACATCCTCAAGGTATACGAGGAACTCAGTGCTGGTCATCTCGCCGGGTTCATTCTCCTCATTGAAGCAGGTGTCCGCACCTGTGTGGCAGACCGGACCGGACGGGATTGCCTTCACAAGCAGTGTGTCATTGTCACAGTCAGTGAGGATCTCCCTTACCTGCAGGAAATTTCCGCTTGTCTCGCCTTTGGTCCAGATGCGGTTTCTTGAACGGGACCAGAAAGTGACAAGACCTCTGTCCAGCGTAAGCTGGTAAGCCTCCTCGTTCATGTAACCAAGCATAAGCACTCTGTGTGTGACGGCATCCTGCACGATGGCGGGAACAAGTCCGCCGCCTTTTTCAAAATCTATCTTCATTCTTCTATATTCCTCGGATATTTTCACACCCTAACAGGAATTCCATGTTCTTGTAAATAGTTTTTCAGATCAGGAATATCAATTTCGTGGTAGTGGAATACCGATGCGGCAAGAGCAGCAGCCGCATCACAGGAAGGAGAAAATACAGTGAGGAAATCCTCCATCTTTCCGGCTCCGCCTGAAGCGATGACAGGAATTGACAGACTGCGGCTCACAAGCGATGTGATCTCAATGTCGAAACCGCCTTTCGTCCCGTCAGTCTCCATGCTGGTGAGCAGGATCTCTCCGGCACCGAGGCTTTCCACACAGCGGGCATGCACAAGCGCATCAAGCCCTGTTGCAGTCCTGCCGCCGTCAATATACACTTCATACCCCGATGGCATATCCGCGTTTTTCCTCACGTCAATCGCAACAACCATGCACTGACTGCCGAAACGCTGTGCGGAGAGCTTTATTATTTCGCTGTTCCTGACAGCCTGGCTGTTTATCGAGACTTTATCGGCCCCGCACAGCAGGATATTCTTCACATCATCGACACTCTTTATTCCTCCGCCCACAGTGAACGGTATGTTTATATTCCTTGCTATCTTCTTCACAAGTTCTCCTATCGGCTCCCTGCGCTCTATGGTCGCGGTGATGTCAAGGAAAACAAGTTCATCGGCACCTTCATCGCAATAGCGCACGGCATTCTCGACAGGATCGCCCGCATCCCTTAGGTCAAGGAAGTTGATTCCCTTGACAGTACGGCCATTCTTGATGTCAAGACATGGAATAATTCTTTTAGCTAGCATTCCTCAGCCTCCCTGAGCTCTTTCAATGACAGTCTTCCTTCATAGTAAGCCTTCCCTACTATTGCCCCGTACAGTCCCATTTCTCTCAGCCGGTCAAGATCGGAAATACTGCTTATCCCGCCGGATGCTATCAGAGAGACGTTCACACCTGAGAGTATCTTCTCATAAAGACTGAAGCCGGGACCCGACATCATACCGTCCCTGGAGACATCTGTCGATATGCAGTATCTGATTCCTTTATCAAGATAGGATGAAATGAACGGAACAGCTTCAAGAGAACTTCTTTCAGCCCATGCGCCGGTGGCAATACAGCCGTCGATACAGTCCGCACCCAGGATTATCCTCTCCTTGTAACGCTCAATCCATTCAATGGCAAGCGGCCGGTTTCTCACAGCCGTTGAACCGCAGGTGACGAAAGATGCACCGGCACTGAATGCAGCCTCAAGTGCCTCTGTTGTGTACATTCCTCCGCCATAATCAATGGTAAGGGACGTTTTTGATGCAATGCGCTCAAGCACGTCAAGATTCCGGGGTTTCCTTTCCCTGGCACCTTCAAGGTCAACGAGATGAAGATGGGAAAGGCCCGCGCATTCAAAAAGCTTAGCGGTCTCAAGCGGATCAGTGCTGTACACCTTTCCCGTTGAATAATCGCCTTTTGTAAGGCGCACACACTTTCCATCTATGATGTCAATTGCAGGGAATATGAACATACGCTATATCTCCATATTCAGGAAATTCTCAAGCAGTATGGAGCCGGCTTTACCGCTTTTCTCCGGATGAAACTGCACACCGAAGAAATTGTCTCTTTCAAGGGCGGAAGTGTAGCCGAAACCGTAATAGCTGGTAACCGCCGATGTCGCACTGCCCAGAAGCGGGACGTAATAAGAGTGGTCGAAGAAGAAATACGAACCGTCTTTTATCCCTTCAAAAAGAGGGCCTTTGAGATCATATGCCGTATTCCATCCGATGTGAGGGATCTTCGGACAGATGGAAGGATCAAAACGCCTGACATCCGCATCCACTATCGAAAGCATGCCGGTGTTTCCTTCCTCGCTGAAAGAGCACATGAGCTGCATGCCCAGACATATACCGAGGAATGGACGCTTAACGCTTGTCAGCACATCGGCAAGACCTCTTTTTTCCAGCTCCTCCATTGCACTCATCGCATAGCCGACACCGGGGAATATCACCCTGTCGGCTGAAAGTATTCTTTCCCTGTCTGAAGTCACTTCGGCCTTCTCACCGAGGCGCTCAAGCGCACACAGGACAGAAAAGACATTTCCCGCATTGTAATCCACAACAGCTGTCATTCAAGAACTCCTTTGCTTGATACCACCTCATTGCTTCCCGGGATCCGTCTGACTGCCATTCTGAGCGCACGGGCGAAAGCCTTGAAAAGAGCCTCGGCCTGATGATGGGCATTGCCACGGCTCACGCTCATATAGAGATTGCATCTTGCCTCGTCTGAAAAGGACTTGAAGAAATGCCTGATCATCTCGACAGGAAAAGTGCCTATGCAATCTCTGGTGAAATCCACATCAAAGATCAGATCGGGACGCCCGGAAAAATCTATTGAAACCTCGGCGTGAACATCATCCATGCACAGGAGGTCATAGCCGTACCTGCAGATTCCCTTCTTGTCGCCAAGGGCCTTGCTGATGACCTTGCCGAGAGAAAGGGCAACATCCTCCACGCTATGATGCTCATCAACTTCCAGATCGCCTCTGAATGATGATGTGACATCCACTCTTGCATGCCTGACTATCTGCTCAAGCATATGATCAAAAAAGCCGATGCCTGTAGTTATTGCCCCCTGTCCGCTACCGTCGATGTCAACAGAAAGAGAGATGCTGGTTTCCTTTGTTTCCCGTTCAATTGAGGCCTTTCTGTGAGTCTTTATATCTGAATTGGTGAGAAAAGCGGCCACTTCAAGCCATGAATCTGTTTCAAGTACGACAGATGAAGGAACAGAGTCCATACTCTTTTCATGAAACCATATCCCCTTTGCTCCCAGATTATGTGCAAGGATCATGTCCGTGGATCTGTCGCCGATGACAAAGGATGAGGAAAGATCATACTCATCACTGAAGAATTCACCCAGCATGCCTGTGCCGGGCTTGCGGCCCGGACAGTTGTCCGACGGGAGCGAGTAATCAATGAAAATATCATCAAAGAAGACATCCTCACCTCTGAGAACTTCAAGAATTCTCTCATGTGCCCTGATGAAATCATCATAGGGGAAAGAAGGCGTGTTGACACCGTCCTGATTCGACACCATGACCAGAAGGAAATCTGTTTTCCTCCTTATTTCCCTGAGAGCCTCCATTACATGGGGTATGAAATGAATCTTCTCGAGACTGTCGACCTGGGTTTCCTCGACGATCACACCGTCCCTGTCTATGAACAGCACTGATTTCATGGCTTTCATACCTTTCCTCCTGCAAGAATCTCCTCAAGAGCAGTTATGAGACTGTCGCATTCACTGCGGCTTCCGACTGTTATGCGCAGACATCCTCCGCAGTGCAGCTGGCTGCTCCTGTCCCTGACTGCTATGCCTTTTTTCTTTAGTTCACGATATACATACCCGGGATCAGCAAACTGTGCAAGAAAGAAATTGGCATCACTTCTCCTGACATCAAGCACACCGTCAATGCGGCGGAGACTTTCCATGAGGTAGCCTCTGTTTGCCTTTATTGCGGCAACACGCTCTGTGAATGATGCTGTACGTGAAAGAACCTTTACGGCTTCCTCTGCTGCCGGACGGCTTATGTTATACGGGTACTTCACATCATAAAAAGCAGACAGAATCTCACTTGCCGCCATCATTATTCCTATCCTGCAGCCTGCCGCAGCCCAGGCCTTCGACATTGTCCTCAGAACGACAATCCTTTCATTTGCCTTCACATCCTCAGGTGTGAAGGCACCCTGCATGGCGAAATCAATGTAGGCCTGGTCCACAACGCTTATTCCTTCGTTGATGGATGCAAGGCGCAGTATTGTGCTCTTGTCAAGAAGATTGCCGCTCGGGTTATTCGGTGAGCAGAAGAATGTGAGCTTTGGTCTGTACTGTCTTATCATGCTTTCAGCTTCGCTTCCGCATATTGAGAAATCCTCATTCAGAGGACAGGAGATGACCCTGACATCGTTTATCGATGCCAGCACAGCATATTCTCCGTATGTCGGAGGAAACACAAGCACACAGTCTTTTCCGGGAGTGCAGAAAATCCTGAAAAGCACATCTATGAGCTCGTCAGATCCATTGCCTGCCGCAATCATGTCCTCCGGGAGACCGAAAGCTGAAGATGCTGCCCTGATGATACTCCTGTTTGCGCTGTCCGGGTAACGGTTGATGCCTTCACAGTCATCCAGCGGGGCATAATTCTCATTTGCATCAAGATAGACAGACAGGTCTGGTCCGGCCTCATCACGTGCACACTTGTAAGGCTCAAGAGTGCGGATGTTCTCTCTCATCAGATTCCGTACACTCATTTCAGCCTCACCTTCACAGCCTGGCTGTGCGCCATCAGATCTTCCGCCTCTGCCATCGTCACAACCGCATCAGAGAGAGAGCGCAGTCCTTCCTCCGTCAGCTCCTGCATGGTTATTTTCTTGATAAAGCTGTCAAGCGAGACCCCGGATGAACTGCGGGCCCAGGCTGAAGTCGGAAGTGTATGGTTCGTTCCGGATGCGTAGTCTCCGGCACTTTCAGGAGAATACGGGCCGAGGAATACGGAACCGGCACTCTCAACACGGGATGCAAGCGAACGGTAATTCCGGCAGTTGAGGATCAGATGTTCAGGAGCATACTCGTTCACGATCCTCATGAGCTTGTCATCATCATGCACGGCTATCGCACATGAATGGGAAAGACTTGGCAGCATGTATTCATGCCGTCCGAGAATGGCGATCTGATCATCAAGGGCAGCCTCTACTTTTCCATATATTTTCTCTGCTTCCTTCTCATCCTCAGCCCTGATCATGAGGATAACCTGGCTGTCACGTCCGTGCTCGGCCTGGGAAAGCAGATCGCATGCCACATAGACAGGATCGGAAGAAGCGTCGCACACAACCATGACCTCACTCGGACCTGCCAGCATATCTATCGCACAGAAGGAAGAGATAATGCTTTTCGCAAATGTGACATAGCGGTTTCCAGGTCCGAAAATCTTGTCTACCTTTTTGATTGTCTGAGTACCGTATGCCATTGCCGCTATCGCCTGCGCACCGCCGAGCTTCAGCACATTGTCAACGCCGCAACGCCGTGCGGCATAAAGGACTGCAGGATTTACGCGTTCTTCCTTCGCAGGAGTTGCCAGCGTCAGTGAGCCGCAGCCGGCAGCTCTTGCGGGGATGGCAAGCATGAGAACAGTTGAGAAAAGAGGTGCGGTTCCGCCAGGAACGTAAAGTCCGACTCTGGAAACCGGCACGATTTTTCTCCAGCATCTGACACCATTCATTGTCTCAACACACTCTCCCTGAGGCTTCTGGACCTCATGGAAGGCAAGAATATTACGGTATGCAATCTCAATCGCATCCTTGAGGCGCTGCGGCACAAGGGCTTCAGCCTCATCGAACTCATCTTCACTTACATAGAAGCTGTCAAGACGACAAGAGTCAAAGCGCTCCTCATATTCCCTCAGGGCATCATCACCTCTTGTCCTCACATCTTCAAGAATCTCACACACGCTGTTTCTGAGGTTCTCATCATCGGAAAGCTTCCTTTCCAGAAGAAGACGGTATTCACTTTCATCGGGATCGGCATAATATTTCAGATACATACACTTTCCTCCTTTCAGTCCGACATCTTCTCGATCGGCATTACAAGGATACCCTCCGCTCCAAGATTCCTCAGATCCTCGAACACACTCCAGAAACGGTCCTCACTGACCACTGACTGTACTGATACCCAGTCCTTGTCAAGCAAAGGCGTCACGGTCGGACTCTTCATACCCCCTATTATTCTGGCGGCTTCGTCAAGCTTGACGGAAGGAAGGTTGAAAAGCACGTATTTTTTCTTTTTGGCATTGTTCACCGTGTCCATGCGGACCAGAAGACGGTCAAGGATTGATTTTTTTTCAATCTCGCAGCCAAAATCCTTCCTTGCGATCATCACTGCCGATGTGCGGTATATTTCCTCAACCTCCCTGAGACCGTTCATCTTGAGCGTCGTGCCGGTGCTGACAAGATCACATATGCAGTCGGCAATGCCGATTGCCGGAGTGATCTCCACACTGCCTGAGACAGTCACGAGACTTGCACTGACTCCGTTCTTTTCCAGTATGGAGGAAAGAATGCGGGGATATGATGTTGCGATTCTCCTTCCTTCAAGACATTTGAGGGAAGTATATGTGAAATCAACAGGGACCGCGATTGACAGACGGCATGATGCGAAACCCAGATCACGCACCACATCAAGAGCATAGCCCGATTCATCCAGTTCGTTCCGTCCCACGATGCCGATGTCCGCTACATTGTCATAGACATATGTCGGGATATCATCATCGCGGACGAAAATGAAGTCCAGGGGAAAATTGGACGCCGAAGATCTCAGCACTCTCTCATCCGTCTGGAAATCAATACCGCAGGAGCGGATTATACCAAGGCTTTTCTCTGAAAGACGTCCGCTTTTCTGAATTGCAATCCTGAGTCTTTTTTCCTCACACATACATTCCTCCCGGTAAAAAAAATCCCTCGCGGCGAGACGAGGGAGTCAGTGTACAACAGAACCTGCCGTGCCATATTGTCAGCTATAATCCATGGTGATGGTGGTGCAGTCCTGTCATTTCTTTCATATTCAGATATGTTTCTCCTTAGGCTGGATAGCACCATCATAAAGAAATAGCGCTCAGACCGTCAAGTGAAAAATTCATGAAATATGAATGAATATGCAGAAAAATGAATTACTGATCCTGATTTTCCCACTCAGTCTCAAATTCTTTTGACTGTGCGCTTATTTTCTTCTCAAAGGCCAGCATTTTTATTCCCCAGACAATCATCACGATGGAGAGGAAAATCATGCACACGCCTATAACCGTGACCACAGCCGTACCAAGAAGTGAGGGGAAAATATACATGATGATGGAAAGGAGAAGTGAGATCACAGCACTGCTTCTGGCTCCGAAATTCTGCGTATACCCGCTTTTCTCCATCAGGTGAGCCTCGACAAACTGTGTCACAGACGATAGCAGCAGGTAGGTTGCAACGGCATAACCGGCCCATGATGAGATCTGCACTCCGCTTGCAGTGATACCGAAACAGAGCACCAGTATACCGATTGCCAGACCGATAAGTATCCTGACGGTATTGATCTTGAAAACAAGTGCGAATTTTCTCAGTGAAAGAGAAATGACAAGAGAATAAATACAGTCTATAACCGTATAAAGGCCAAATCCAATCACCGCCACCTTGATAACAGTCGACGGACTTGTAAGAATGAAAATTCCCATGACGGACAGCAGTATTCCGCTGATTATCCACTGCCATTGTGCTCTCATGAATTTCCTCCTATTGCATTAAATTTCAGGCCGTTCTAAATTTGTCTCATGCTGAATTACAAATTCCTCCTTCTTGATGCAGACGGAACGTTCCTGAACTTCGCTCTCACAGAAAAGATAGCATTAGATCTGCTCTTTGACCACTACAATCTCACTCATGATGAGGAGACCTTCTCCTCTTATGAGGAAGGAAACCGCCTGTGCTGGCGGGAATTTGAGCAGGGAATCATCTCAATGGATGAGCTCAAGGTGAAAAGATTTTCCCTTTTCTTCGCAAAAGAGGGACTGCATTTTGATCCGTCAGAAGCCAACAGGCTGTATGTGCACTACCTTGCATCCAACGGTCATTACATAAGCGGAGCGGAAGATGTTCTGAAAAGACTGAGTCATGATTACACTCTTGAAGTCATCACAAACGGAATCGCCAGTGTACAGAGAGGACGTCTTGATGCCCTTGGCGCATCAAAGTATTTCGATCACATCATAATAAGCGAGGAAATAGGATGCCAGAAACCCTCAGCAGCTTTCTTTGAAAAGACTCTTGAAATAATCCACGCGGCAAAGGACGAATGCCTCATCATAGGGGACAGTCTCACTTCTGACATAAAAGGCGGAATAGAAAGCGGCATAGACACCTGCTATCTGCATCTGGGAAAGGATCCCGGCATTTCTGACACCAGGATAAAATACCACGCATCAAGCTACAGCGAGCTGCTTTCAATCATCTACGCTGACCAGGTCGATATCGAAAATAAGTAGCTCATTGGGCCCGATATTCCCGTTCCCGTATGGTCCATATCCCTGGGATGGATGAATCCAGGCCCTGACCTTCTCTCCTTCACTCATATGAGTCAGCACCGAGACAAAGCCCGGTATGGTTGAGGAAAGGTCCACAGTGTATGTCCGGTTTGCCGGCGTACCTGAGCTGTAGCCGTCAAGAGTTACCAGCTGGTAGCTTATAGTGACTGAAGAGTCCGCAGAAGGCATGAGGCCGCCCTCATTTCCTCTTCGCAGCACTTCATACTGCACCTGTGGAGACAATGACACCACACTGCTGCGGCTTCCGTTTGTCTCAAGATAATTCTCAGCCCGTTCAAGATTGCTGCTGCTTATATCATTGTAGGCAGCTTCCGCCCTCTTGAATATCTCTTCCTGGAAGCTTGCGAGGATATCTTCCATTTCCGCATCCGTATACAGACTGGTGCCATGTGCCGCATCGTATGTCCCCAGAGTAATATACAGAGGATCGGCATTCTCAACCCCCTGGCTCAGAGCCTGTGCAAGCTTGTAGCCGAACACATATGCGAACTTGTCATCAAGGCTTTCAGGAGGAGCAGATGCAGTCAGCGCATCTTCATCAATCCGTAATTCCGGGACGGAACCGGTCTCATCCCGGTGCGAACATGAGAGACAGAGAACAAGACACAACACAAACACAAGTGAAGATACGGCTCTTCTCATTCTTTAATTCCCCTTTCTCTCTCCTGAAAAATAATATTACAAACAGATAACGCCGCAGTCAAATAATTCATTATATGAGTCTTCCCCCGTGTGCATCATAAAGACATATTGACGGGAAATCCTCCACCTCAAGTTCAAGCAGGGCCTCAGGTCCCAGTTCGCGATAAGCGATGATCCTGCTGCTTTTTATGCATGACGCGTAAAGCGCCCCGCAGCCGCCGTATGTGTAAAGATAAACCCCGTGGAAGCGGATGCAGGCTTCCTGAACGGCAGCACTGCGCGGTCCCTTTCCGATCATCACGCGCAGTCCTGCTTCAAGCAGAAGCGGAGAATACGGATCCATACGGGCGGATGTGGTCGGGCCTGCCGCACCTGTCACATATCCATCGGGAGCAGGACTCGGCCCCATATAATAAACAGCATTGCCTTCAAAGGGAAAGGGAGGATTGTCAAGACATGTGACAAGCCTCTTATGGACCTGATCGCGTCCTACATACATGCGGCCGGAAATAATCACTTCATCTCCGGCTCTCATATTTTCAAGGGCATTTTTACCATATGGAAGCTCAAGTCTCATAGCACCTCCTCATCCCTTATGCTTATGAATGCCTTTCTGTCAACCCAGCAGTTTACGGACAGTGCGACAGGAAGTCCTGCTATATGTGTCGGATACGTCTCGATTGCAACTGAGAGACAAGTATTGTTTCCTCCAAGTCCCCCGGCGCCGATACCGAGCCCGTTCACCTCACTGAGGAGCCTTTCCTCAAGGCGCATGTATCTTTCGTCTTTATTGTGTTCATCCGCCTTTCTTATAAGGGCCTTCTTGCTGAGGATGGCAGCCTTGTCCATAGTGCCGCCGACACCAACTCCAAGAAACATCGGCGGACATGGTTTTCCGCCTGCCGCCCTGACCATATCCAGCACGGCAGAAACCACTCCGTCTTCCCCGTCAGTCGGTCTTATCATGCGCACGGATGAACAGTTCTCCGAGCCGAAGCCTTTCAGGAGGAAGGCTATCTCTGTCTCATCACCCCTGCCTCTCTCCCAGTTTATGATAACAGGAAGGTTTGTCCCGGTGTTGTTCCTGTCGTAAACAGGATCGTCAACGACACTTCTCCTGTAGAAAGCCTTCTGTGCCGCTCCCGCACAGCCGAGGTTTATCTCATTCTCAAGGACGGAAAGCGGAATGCGGCAGTTTTCGGCCAGTGTGACATAACAGTAGAACATGCCACAGTCCTGGCACAGAGGAAGCCTGCCCTCTCCCGCTATTCGTATGTTCTCGATTATATGGGAAAGCACCTTACGGGCATACACGTTTTCCTCTCTCTCATATGCCTTTCTTATAAGTGCCTCGCAGTCGGGAGGAAGAATCCTCACAGCCTTCATGAGTTCTTTTTCAATTCTGTCTCTCAGCAAACCGGATCTCCTTTCACATAAGTGCTATTTCCAAAGAAGCCTTACCTGTAAATGAAATATGAATTCTGACATTAATGTCCCCGAAGTCAGTCTTGTATCCGCTCTCAAGGCTCACGCCGTATTCCATGCTGTCAATTGATGAAAAAGGAATCATCGATGTGTTCAGCTTTCCATCCGGAGAGACATCATCATCCCCGTTGAGCCCTTCCACAAACAATCCTGCGCCGAAATAGAAACCGTCTCCCTGAGCAAACGGGTAATACCTGTATGTCACATCAGCCCAGACATAGTCACCGGAAATCCGTCCGAAGGGATCTACCCTGTAACTTGAAAGCAGCTCCTGCGGCATGCGGGAGGAGAATGCGGACAGATCGAGAAAAAGGAAATGTGAAGCACTGTCAGCAAGGCGTATCACGGAAGAGAAGTCAGAAAGGATGTCATAGCGCATCCTTCCGTCAAAACCCACGCCTGCGGACAGCCGCAGGTCATATCCTGATTCGCTGATGCTCTCAAGCATGCGCCCGTCAAAATGATACGATGCCCTCAGCACGGCAATATTCTTGTAATCATCTTCCCATATTCGTGTCTGCTTTATATCAGTATGTATACTGCCTGCGATCTTTCCGAAATAATAGAAATCATATTCAAGTCCTAAATCGAATCTCTGGCTTCTGCCCCTCAGAAGGACAAGGTTAAGACCGGCCCCCGCATTCCAGTCCCTTGAAGGATAGCGGTTGACATAGTTCCTGTCCGAGATCGCGGAGAAACCGCCGAAACCGGCATGCACTGACGCATCAATGCCTGAAGAACTTCCCGTCTGGTAGTAAAGAGAGAGAGAAAGCATATTCTGCTGTCCTATCCTGACTGCCGGCGTAACGCAGAGACTGTCAAACCAGAAATCGAATGAAAGCGAAAGATCAGGATTGAAAACTCCTTTCCAGACATTGTCAGAAAAATGCGCATAGGCATGAAAGCCGCCGGTGAGGCCGAGGCTCAGCGCACCTGTTGTTCCGGCATAATCGCGGCTTGTCACATGGATCACACCGTCAACATATTTGTAATTCACGCTGAGGAGATTGACGATTTCCTTTATCTTGTTCAGCTGTCTGTCTATTTCCGCTATTGTCTCCTCATTGTATTCTCTTCCCTCAAAACGGTGGAAATACGGAGCAAAGCGTTCCAGCTTTTCCTCAAAGCTGAATGAATCTATCACAGGATAGTCAAGCTCGCTGTACATGATATCACGTTCAAGAGGAAGATAATCTGAAAGCTCAGCTTCAAGTCTGTCGAACAGCTCCTGATTTTCCTCAACGTATTTCTCTCCCGCCGCCAGGATACCTTCAGTGGAGTCAAAGGCGATGACGGAGAAACCTCCCGTATCGGGAAGCAGGAGATAATCCGCATCGGCATACTGTCTGCTTGTATTGATCTGTCCCCCGATAAGAAGATACTGCTCGAATGAACCTGAAAGGGTGTTCATCGCACCGCTTTCATCCGTGTATTCAAGCACGCTCTCATTCACATCCACCGCAATGATTATGTCGGCGCCCATGCTGCGGGCTAGATCAACCGGCATGTTGTTGTACATTCCACCGTCAACCACATATGTCCCGTCATCAAGCACCACGGAAGGGAATATCACAGGCATTGACATTGTCGCCCTGAGAGCTTCATAGAATGATCCTGATGAGAAGATTATGCCTTCTCCTGTCTTGTAATCGGTGCCTACTGTCCTGAAAGGTATCGGAAGCTTATCGAAATCGTCAAATGCCTCCGCCTTGGCAACCGCCTGATGGAGAAGCAGATTCACATGACTGTCGTCAAGGAATGAATCTCTGGAGCCGAGTCCCTGTTCTGAAATCCCTATCGACAATGACCTGTCATAGAAGTTGTTGTAAGCCTTGGAAGGCAGAGGGGAATCTTCCTGGTTTATGTTGAAAACGACATCGGAAAAGTCGGTATTCAGTATGAAAGTGTACATCTCCTCTGCCGTATATCCTGCGGCATACAGACCTCCGATAAGACCGCCCATGCTGGTGCCGACAACAAGATCAGGAGTTATGCCGCGCCTTTCAAGCTCAGCAATCACTGGCACATGTGCAAACCCTCTGGCACCGCCCCCTGAGAGGACCAGAGCGACCATAGGGCGTTCTCTTTCCTGCGCATAAAGCGGAGAGACTGTAATCAGCAGTGTCAGCACAGACAGCAGAAAAGAAAACACCTTTTTCTTCATGTAAGGACCTTTGAAATCATATCATGACGGCCATTGAGGAATGCTGCGCTGTCCATGGCCTTCTTTGTAGGAAGCTGGAGTTCACTCACGTACAGATACCCGTTTCCGGTTGCGATCCTGAAGCCTTTTCCCTTTTCATGTGACACAACGGTGCCGGGTGCTTCAGCACACTGCTCATCAGGAATGTCGAAAACAGATCCGTATACACCCAGAAGATAAAGAGGCTGGCCATCAAGGAGGCAGTATGCCTTCGGCCATTTCTCATATGCCCTGACCGCACTGTGCAGGGCACGTGCGCTGCGGGTGAAATCAAGCCGGGCGTCATCCTTTTTCACGAATGTGGTATAGCTGACACCGTCCTCTGACTGTCTGCGTGGCTTGAAAACATCTATGTTCATCAGGAGATCCTCTACAAGGGACGGAGCAAGAGAGGCAACCTTCTCAGACAGAGAGGTTATCGTCTCAGTTCCATCCAGCCTGAATGACTGCGTTATGTAGATATCTCCTTCATCCAGAGCCGGTGCGATATCCTGAATCGAGATCGCACAGGTGTCATCCTGATTGAGGATTGCGGCCTGGAGAGGGGCGCATCCCCTGTAGCAGGGAAGCATGGATGGATGAATATTGAATTTTCTTTTGAAAAGAGAAAGGAATCTGGGCCCGAATATCTTTCCGTAGCAGAAGGAGAGAAGAGTGTCGCAGCACTGGGATGCAGCATCCTCTCTGGCTTCCTTTTTCAGATGTTCCGGCTGAAGCACAGGAAGGCCGAGCTCAAGCGCCCTGGCTTTCACAGGAGTCGGAAGCAGGCTCTTTCCCCTTCTGCCCGGGGCATCAGGAGTCGTGAGAACCGCCCCGACAAGATTGTGAGAGGCAAGATATGTCAGCACAGGTACCGCTATTTCATCACTTCCGGCAAAGAGTATCTTCACTTGTTCTTCCTTTTCTTCTGGTCTTTCTTCTGTTTTTTCTGCCAGAGGGCAGTCATCTTTTCCTTCTCTTTATCATCAAGCCTGTCGATGAAAAGCTTCCCGTCAAGATGATCATTCTCATGCTGTATGACACGGGCAAGCAGGCCCGATGCCTGCAGCGTGAAGCTCTTCCCGTTGATATCCTGGGCCTGCACGGTGACACGTGAGGGTCTCATCACATCATGATACAGTCCCGGAATCGAAAGGCAGCCTTCCTCATAGGGAACATTGTCATCGCTTGTCTCTATGATCTCAGGATTGAAGAAGGCAATACGCTCACCTTCCCTTCTTGTATCAACAACGAAAAAACGCTGGGAAATACCGACCTGAGGAGCTGCAAGGCCCACTCCGTCAGCTTCAATCATCGTTTCAAACATCGCATCTGTCAGCATGGCAAGGGCATTGTCGAACTTCGCCACCCTGGCGCATGGTTCACGGAGCACATCGTCTCCAAGTTTGTAAATATCAAGCATGATGAAAATATAGCACAAGAGAAAAGTTTCGTGAATGTTTTTCCGCTTCACAGAAGAGAAAGAGGATCAACATCGATTTCGATATACAAAGCCGATGGCGCCTTGTAAATCTCAAGTGCCCTGCGCACGATGTCATCAAGAAGAAGGATGCTGGAACTGCTGAGCAGCACCTGGTAGCGCCATGATCCGGCTTTTTTCTCGATCACGCACGGACTGACACCGGTGAGGGAAGCCCTGCCATCCAGCTTCGAAGCGCTTATTATCTTCTTCACGAGGGCTGCGAATTCAGCTGCGCCGTTTTCAGCTTTCTCCTTCACCCTGCTGCGGAATACAAGTGAGAGAAAACGGCTGCATGGCGGATAATGCAGCAGCTTTCTCACTTCCATCTCCCCCTTGTAGAAATCCTCTCCCCTGTTATTCTCCACGGCCCATATTGCCCTGTCCTGAGGGCGGAATGTCTGGATAAGCACCTTGCCTTCACTGTCATAGCGTCCGGCACGGCCCGCAACCTGTTCAAGCAGGCTGAACGTTCTCTCCTCGCTTCTGAAATCGGGAACGGAGAGAGTGCTGTCCGCATTTATGACACCGACAAGGGCGAGCGATGGGAAATTGAAACCTTTCGCGACCATCTGCGTGCCCAAGAGGATATCGGTTTTTCCGCTTTTGAAATCATGGACTATGGACCTGACCTTCTCCTTGTCACAAGCGGCGACATCCGTATCAAGTCTGGCACACACTGCGGATGGAAACAGTTTCCTTATTTCCTCCTCCACTTTTTCCGTTCCGTGCCCGGCGACACCCATGTCGCCCGAACCGCACTTCGGACATACAGATGCAAGGGGCATGCTGTAGCCGCAGTAATGGCACTGGAGACGGCCTTCCGCCTTATGGTAGGTCATTGCGACCGAACAGTGCGGACACTCAACCACATGGCCGCAGGAATTGCAGTGATAATAGTAGGAATAACCGCGGCGGTTTAGGAAAAGAATCACGCTGCGTCCCCGGATAAGGGTCCGTCTTATTTCATCCTCAAGACGAGGTGAAATGCATCTGTCCTGTCCGAGCATGCTTACAACTTCGATCTCAGGTCTCGCACCTCCCGCCACGCGTTCAGGCATGTCTATCCGGGTAACTATTCCCTTCTCCATCATATTCCAGGCTTCAAGAGAGGGCGTCGCAGAGCCCATGATGAAGGAAATCCTGTTCATCGCTGCCCTCTTCTGGGCTATCTGCCGTGCATGGTAGCGTGGCGTGGAACCGCTTTTATAGCTGTTCTCATGTTCCTCGTCCATGATTATGAGGCCCAGATCACAGCATGGAGCGAAAACAGCAGAACGGGCACCTATAACAAGATCCACATCATGGCGCATTATCCTGTGCCATTCCTTGAGTCTCTGTGAAGGAGTGAGCGCCGAATGAAGCAGGGCTACCCTCTCATTGAAACGCGGCATGACATCTTCAACCAACTGATGTGTCAGTGTTATTTCGGGAACAAGATATATAACCTGCTTTCCTTCCCTGATGACTTTCTCCGCGGCCCTGAGGAACACTTCGCTTTTACCGGATCCTGTCACCCCGTAAAGGTAATACATACCGGTTGCGGAACTGACAGTCTCAAGAGCCTTCTCCTGCTGCGGCGCAAGCTTCTCAATCGGCCTGAATTCGCTTTCAGATGAAAAAACAGCCGAATCAGTATCACGGCGTCCGGATGGGATCATCGCATCAAGAGCCTGTCCCGGGGAACAGAGATACATTCTGGACACGAAAGCGGCAAGGGAGACAAGCTCTTCATTGAAGACCGGTTCTGTTTTGTCAACAACTCTGATGATCTGTTTCAGAGCATACGGGACAGGATGCTCTTCCTCGAGTGCTATGACATAGGCAGTCACGGATCTTGAACCGAACGGGACTATCACACGGCAGCCGGTCCTGACATCCATTGATGGCGGGATCTGATACGTGAATTCCTCATCCAGGGGAATATTGATCAGGACTCTTGCATACATCAGCTCAGCCTGCCGTCAATTCCCGCAATACGGGCAGCCTTCTTGAGGTCCTCCCATATCGGGCGTCTGAGACTCTGGTAATCCTCAAGCACCTGGGATGGAGAGAAGGAACAGACCGTCCTGAATCCATGATAATCATGTATCTTCTCCCTTGCCTTGAAGATGTCGCCGGAACCTGTGGTTATGAGGGCACCTGCACTGCCAAGCATCATGACGACTGCAGGACGCAGGGCCTCAAGCTGCTGAATGAGAATGTTCTCGCACTCCTGAGGGATATATCCGCCGCTGGAAGGACACTTTATTACGGAAGTGAAATAGCATTCCTTCCTTGCGTCGAGATGCAGTGCGGCAAGCCATTTGCTGAAGAAGACTTCCTCATTGGCGCTCATGAAAGAACCGTCCTCCGCAACCCTGTCAAGCACGAATACGAAAATGGGTTTCAGGGCACCGTGTCCGGCTTCTGTGCGCTCATTCCGGTTAAGCCAGGAATCACAGGCATGGCAGTCCTGCAGCAGGTCATTGAGACGCAGGAAGCTGAGCCGCGGAGTCTTCGCATTCTCCCTTTTAGCCTCTGCCGCTGTCTCATTTCCGCTTCTGTCATTGATGATTGCATCAAGTTTTGAATCAAGCTTCACATCTTCTTCATTCTCGATTCTGTATGAATACGGCCTGACAACTTCCCTGAGAGGATCATTCTTTATGACACTGAGGGCATCATCTGTGAGTGAAAAAAAATATTCAGCAGCACTGTCTCTTTGCATCAAAGCCTTCCCGTCCGTTTACGATAGAATAATAGTTTCACTACCCGTGAAATGCAAGGCTTGTCTCACAAGGCCCGTCCTTTCCGTCCTCAAACCAGCGGTATTCATCCTCATCATAGCTGATGCGTGACAGATAGAGGCCGGCTGAGGGAGCTGTCGTTTTGGCAAGCTTCCTGTCACATGAGTCAAGGACCGACCTGAAGCTTTCAGGGCTTTCACCCTTGAGAGCCATAACCATCATTGTCCCCACCATTGAGCGCACCTGATGATAAAGGAACGCGTTGCCTGTAACAGTATAGCAGTAGAGAGGATTGCCGAACTTGTCATGCACAAGAGACCAGTAAGACTCGTAGATATCCCTTTTTTTTGACGGGGATTCATCCCTGCTTGATGCGAAAGTGGTGAAGTCATGGGTTCCCTTCAGCAGACAGGCATAGGAATTTAGAAGCTCAAGCTCAGGCAGCCTGTTATACAAAGCAACATAGTTATGGTCAAAAGGCAGTGCCTTGCTCCTTGCCTTCACGAAATATCTGTACTCCCTTGCCATAGTTGTGAAACGTGCATGGAAACTGCCGTCGGCACTTTCACTTCTGATCACCCTTATGCTGAGCGGAAGCAGCGCATTGAGAGCGGGGGCGACCTTTTCATCCTTTATGGAGCTTGCCTCAATCCTCACATCGTAATGACAGACCTGGCAGAGCGCATGGACCCCGCTGTCGGTGCGGCCTGAGCCCTGCACCATTATCCTGCAGCCGTAAATTCGGGAAAGCATGTCATTTATCACATCCTGAACACCCACGCCGTTTGACTGACACTGCCATCCGTTAAAGGCCGAGCCGTCATAGCTTACGGTAAGCTTCACCCTCTTATAGCCATCCTCCAGCGGAGTGAGTTCAGGTCTTCTCCAGTCACTTCTTGCCATCAAGCACCACCATTGCGACAGAATAGTCCTTCTCATGTGAAATTGAGAGATGGATTTCAACACTGCTGAAAAGCTCTGCCACCTCGCCGGAAACAGAAAAGCAGGGTTTTCCCATTTCATCATGCACTACCGTGATATGCCTCGGCTGCAGACGGGTGAAACCGGTGCCGAGTGCTTTTGCAAGAGCTTCTTTCGCAGCGAAGCGGGAAGCAAGGAACTCAAGTCTTGCCCTGCCCGAAAGTTCTCCGGCTTCTTTCCTCTCCGCTGTGCTCAGTATATGATTCACAGTATTTTCGCTTAACGTCTCAAAACGGCTGTTCTGGACTATGTCGACACCTATTCCCTCAAGCATTGCTGTCCTTGAAAAGGATGCGCACCACATCCGGATCCGCTTTCACAGTCAGTGCCGTATCCTCGAACACGTCCTGTGCATATGTCAGCATAACTGCACGGCGGGCTATACCCGGGTTGTCCACATCAGAAAAGTCCGCATATGCAGAGATGGAATCCGGATCAATGAGATAGATCAGGTCATCATCTCCCGATATGACAATGTCAATGGAAGCCGGTACAAGGCTTTCCGGCTCGACATGCGCAGCGGAAGGAAGAGAGACATCAAGAGGAATGCTCACCACTCTGCTCGCCATATTGAAATAACGCACGGCGGCAAAGATCAGAACCGCAACCAGAAGTGACAGTACGCGCGGCACCCAGCTTGAAACGAAAGAAGAAAGTCCCTTGCTGTTATGCTTCATCATTTTCCTCCTTCATCTCCTGCGGAGTAACATCATGATAGCTCAGCAGTGCAAGAATGGTTTTCTTGATCGACTCCCTGTCCAGATCATAATAGATATTTGCATTGTATGCGAGGCTGATGGCACCGTTCTCCTCGGATACGATTATGATGACAGCATCGCTGTCCTCGGCAAGGCCAAGGGCTGCACGGTGTCTCGTTCCGAAACTCGCTTTGATACCGGTCTGGGCGGAAAGCGGCAGATAGCAGGAAGCCGCTATTATCTTTCCTCCCTGTATGACCATGGCCCCGTCATGCAGGGGTGTATCATGGTCGAATACCGTACATATGAGAGAAGAGGAAAGATCGGCATTCAGCTTTGTGCCGGAATCTATGACGGATTTTATGTCAATATGGCGGGGGAAGATTATGAGCGCGCCTCTTTTCACCGCGACAAGGGCCTCGCAGGCATTGAGTATTGAGTCGATCTGTTCGGCGGTGGTCTGCTGTCCCATTCTGAAGAAACGGCCGCGCACAGAGAATGCCATTGATATAACACGGCGGAACTCGGAGTGGAAGATTATGCACAGGAAAGCCGCGAACGGCAATGTTATCTTCCTGTACAGCAGCAGGAGGAAATCGAATTTGAGAATATAGCAGATGCCGAAGCCGATCGAATAGATCGCAAGCACCATGATCAGCTGGGTGATCTTTGTCTCCTGCACCGCAAGATACAGCTTGTATATCACCCAGGCCAGTATGAGTATCTGTATTACATCCTTTGCCAGTTCGATGAAAAGACTGAAAGTCATCTCCTATTCCTCTTTTTCTGCCCAGTTGAGGGTTCTTGAAACCGCCTTGCGCCAGAAGAGGATCTTTTCCTGTCTCTGATCTTCCTCCATACCGGGCGTCCATCTCAGCTGTTCCTTCCAGTATGATGACAAATTTTCAAGATTTTGCCAAATGCCGGCACTAAGGCCCGCTGCATACGCGGCTCCGAGGGCAGTTGTCTCTATTATCTTGGGCCTTATCACCGGTATTGACAATATGTCGGCCTGGAAAGCCATGAGCGGAGCAGAGTTCGTAAGGCCTCCGTCAACCTTGAGCACGCTCAGCTTTATTCCGCTGTCAGCCTCAACCGCCTCGAAAATGTCATTTGCCTGGAAAGCCGTGGCCTCAAGCACCGCCCTGCATATATGCGCCCTTGTGACATAGCCCGTGAGTCCGGCTATGACACCTCTGGCATCACTTCTCCAGTGAGGTGCGAAAAGTCCGGAGAATGCAGGAACTATATAAACCCCTCCGCAGTCCGGGACACTGGCGGCAAGTTCGTCCAGTTCCTTCACATCCTTCACCATCTTCAGGCTGTCACGTGTCCACTGCACAAGAGAACCTGCAATCGCAACAGATCCCTCTAGAGCATATACAGGCTTCTCTCCTTTGATCTGGTAGGCAACCGTGCTGACAAGTCCCTTTGTGGAATAACAGAGCTCCTCACCTGTATTGACAAGCATGAAACAGCCCGTGCCGTATGTGCACTTTGCCTGTCCCGCATTAAAGCACACCTGTCCGAAAAGCGCCGCCTGCTGGTCACCGAGGATACCGCATACAGGAACCTGTTCACCGAGTATATCTGTATAACCGTAGATCTCGCCTACGGATGGAACGATCTCTGGAAGGGCATGACGCGGTATGCCGCACATCTGAAGCAGTTCCTCATCCCATTCAAGTGTGCTGATGTTCATGAGCATATAGCGGGAGGCGTTGGTCACATCGGTGACAATTCTGCCGGTAAGCTTCCAGACAAGATAGGTGTCCATTGTACCGAAAACGACTTCCCCTTTCCCAAGATGTTCTGTAATGGAAGGGACATTCTCAATCAGCCAGATCATCTTGCCTGCAGAGAAATATGGAGAAAAGCGGAGACCGGTTTTCCTTGTAAGCGTTTCCTCATCCATTTTCATCTTCAGAGCCGCAATTATGCTGCTGGTCCTGAGATCCTGCCAGACAATGGCGTTATGGTAGACTTCCCCGCTTTTCGGGTTGAATGCGATTGTGGTCTCCCTCTGATTCGTTATTCCGACGGCCTTCACTTCCCCTTTTTTCACTCCGGCTTTCATGAGGGTGCTGCGGATCACTTTCCTGGTGTTTTCCCATATCTCAGAGCAGTCATGTTCAACCCAGCCCGGTTTTGGATATATCTGTCTGTGTTCAATCTGATCGCTTGCGACTATCTCTCCGGATGATGAGAAAAGTATGAAACGGGTACTTGTTGTCCCCTGATCTATAGCACCTATATAGCTTGCCATTAAGGCCTCCTTTTTATTTGATAATTATAAAACCCGCTTGGCACTTAACGCAATTAAAAAGGGCTACAGATAACCTGATAAGCTGAATCACGAAGGCAACTGTCTTTCATCCACGGCTCTCAGACCTTCCTTTCTGAAAAGGGAGAGAGGAGCAAGCGTTGCAAGAGAGGCATCATCAAAAGCGGCCAGCAGCCTTTCCTTTGCCTGCCTGACTTCACCGGTGGTTATGCTTCTCATATACTCCCTTCTCTGCTTTCTCATCCCGTCGCTTATCTTATAGACATGTCTTCTGATGCAGAGATTGGCCTTCTGTGATGGGGAAAGCGGTTTCAGCAGACGTCCCAGCCGTATCATTTTGCAGTTCTCCACTGCCTCATCGGTTATCTCGACATCTTCAAGCGCACTTCTCATGACATCGAAGCTGGCAGCGATATGCGGATCGCGGTAGGTCGCAACGACGAATATTTCCTCCATGCTGTCAAGAGAGGCTTCTGCCCCGTATGCCCCGTTGACGCTTCTGATCTCATTCCACAGAGTGGTTGTTGAATATATATGCGCAAGAATGCTTTCAGCTTCCTGATCACGTGTGCAGAGAGCGGATGATCTGAGTGCAAGCGCATTATATGCGACGGACGATGAGAGATTATAGAAAATGGCACGGCTTTTCTCCTCGACTGGCTTGCCATAACCACCCGTGAAAATCTCTCTCCCGGTGAAATGATCCATGAATGAACGGGCTTCACTGAGTGTATGTTCCTTCTCATTATCCTGGCTTGTCAGATGCAGCGTCATCCTGTTCCTGTCACAGAAACAGCTGTATATATTCCTCATTCCCTCAAGGGCATCGCCGCTGTCCATTTCACGCAGCGTCTGCCAGAAACTTATGCCCATGAGCTTCTCACCCAGCGAACAGCTGGGAGACAGGGACGCACTTGCAAGGGAGGAGGCATAGCTCGAGCCCGACTCCTCGACATACGATTCGTAGTCGCTGATGATGTCATTCATTGCATTGATGCAGTTCTCCTCATCACCCATGTTGAGGCTGCTGATCCATTTCTCAAGCAGTTCGAGGCATATGCCGCTCTGGCGGGAAAGACATTTTATCCTGAGGACGAAGAAAGCCTTCACCTCTCCGTCAGAAGCTCTTCCCGTCTCAAGATATGCATAATACCCACCGGACTCGAGACGCAGGCGGCGGTGAAAAACAGAGGCATCCTCGCCTTTCAGTCCTGCTATCAGGATATAGCGGGAAAGAAGGACCGCCGGTATCAGCTCAGAAGATGACTTGTCGCTCAGGTCAATTATAAGGGAGATGTAAGTGATCGAAGAGGTATTCTCGCTTTCAAATATAATTCCGTTTCCAAAATTCTCAGCTTTTATTGCAGCCTCACTCTCGCATATGTCATCAAGAGAGACGGAGGGTATGGAAATCTCATCAGCTGACGGCGCACCCCCGTCTTCTCTCACAACAGCGGAAGCTTCCTTCTTTTTCTTCAGGAACTCCTTTCTCAGGAATTCATCTTCCTTTGCAATAAGATCAGGCACGGGTTTCACATACAGTGAGAGCCTGTGCGGATTGTTCACAAGGTTGTCAGTCATCCAGTGTTCAAAGAGACGCGGGTCCTTCTCAAGATCCTCTCTGAGCTGTTTCAGCTTGCCTGACATGTCCAGCGCATCGCCGAGGTCAAGGTTGCGGTCCCATGCACGTATGCATTTGAGGAACATCCTGAGCCCGTTCGGGATTCCGCCCGGCACCTCCTGAAGCAAGAATTCCTGCCTCCGGATGGAAGCCTCTATGATATCATCACCGATGCCTTCCCTTGCTATCCTGCCGATGGTGCCGAGGATGAAAGCCTCAAGCTCATCCTTCCTGTCCTCATCGACACCGCACAGTCCGACAGAAAACGGTATTTCATTGAAATCGGCACTCATGCCGCTCTGGTCGGAGACATCACTGCCGAACTTAGAATCAAGCAGCGCTGCATAAAGAGGATTTGCAGGACCTCCGAGAAGCGCATCAACAATTATTGATACCAGCAGATTGTCATAAGGCAGCCAGCTTTTGCTCTTTGTGAGGAAACTGAGCATGAAATCGCCTTTGTCATCCGCTGACGAAGACTGAGATAACACCGTTTCCTTTTTAGGAGTGCTCCAGCGTACGGTATCCTCCAGTGAGGGTATCTCGCTGCCGCCATCCATGCTGCACAGATATTCCTCATCAAGGAAACGGAGCTTTTCATCGATATCTATGTCTTTCCCGTAAAGAAAGAGTCTGCAGTTAGAAGGCGTATAATACTTTCCGTATGCCTCCTTATATGACTCATATGTGAGATTCACCATCTCGCGCACATCACCGCCAGAGGAATGGAAATAAGGGCTGTCTGGAAAAAGATCCCTCTTTGAATGCGTCGCCACCAGACTGTCAGTCTGGTTCGCATCTCCCCTCATCTCATTGAAAACAACTCCCTCAAAACCGTTCCTGCCTGCTCTTATGCCTTCGCTTTCAAAATCCTTCCTCCTCAGCAGAGGACGGAACACACTGTCAGTGTAAAGCAGGAAGATATTGTCGAAATCCTTCTTCACCGGACTTGCCGCCGGGTACAGAGTCCTGTCCGGGCAGGTAAGTGCGTTCATGTATGTATTGCATGATCTGGCTTCAAAGATCGTGAACGGATCCTCCACAGGGTACTTCCTGCTTCCGGAGAGAACCGTATGCTCAAGGATATGGAAAACCCCGCTTGAATCATATGGAAGCGTCTTAAACGAATAGGAGAAGAAGTATTCACTGTCATCACTTATGACGTGAAAAACCTGCATCCCAGTCCTTGTATGCCTGTAAAAGAAACCCCTGGCAGAATAGTCCTTCAGACAGTATTCACCAGTCAACTCAAAGCCATGCATTGTCATCTAAATGGAGAATCTAGCACGCTTTGCCCACATAGGCAACATGCATGTTTTCAGCAATATGCGCTCAGATTGAAGGCCATTGTGGAACCGTAGCCGCTGAAAGCTTTCTCAAGACAGGCCTCTCTGTCATCCCCCCAGCTTACCGAGCGCGTGATCTCATCAAGATACACTATTTCCCTTGTGTGTGTATTTAGCAGCATCGTATAGCCTTCAACGACATACACCGTTCCGCTGTCAGGCTGGACGGGCACATCGGAAAGTCCTATTGCCGAGATCACGACCCATTCGTATGCGGGGTAATCCGTCACAAGCGGGTCAATAAGCTCCTCAATGCTGTTTCCTTCAAGATCCAGCACCTGTGTGCTGATCCCCTCCCCTTCAAGATAGGATACAAGCGCATCACGCGCATAGGAGGTGGAAAGTACGTTCCCGCTTTCATCAAACTCGTTCATGACAACGAGCAGGCAGGCACCGGACAGTCTTCCTGCCTTGTCGTATTCAAACTCGGCACGGATCGACTGTGCAGTCTCAATGAAGTCTTTCATGAATTCATAGCCGGTTACCGCAACGACTTCGTCAATGCTTCGCTGGATATCTATCGTGAATACCACAGTGCCTTTGTCGGTCATTGCAGGATAGTACTCGACAAACTGGAACCGGCCGTCGTTTCCGGTGACAAACGGAAGAGTGAAGGTCTCGAAAGTATTGTCATGGGTATGCACTGTGAAACTGGCATTGACCGATGCTCCGGTTATGGAAGGAGACAGCAGTCCCCTGTTGCGCACCGCACGCACGGTCACAGAAGGGACCTCCGGCTTTTCCTTTGACAGCCTGAGTTCTATGTTGTCGAGATAGTCATAGGCCCAGACCAGGAGCTCTTCCTTCGTATTGCCTTCGCTTGACAGATCATAACGTGCTGCGACCGTCACGGCCTCAAGCAGAGTGTTGATGGCTGCTATGTCATTGTTTTGTCTGTAGTATTCCAGCGCACTGTCCTTGAGATTCTGCACCTGGGCCTCAGCATCAAGAAGCCTCCGATACTCCTCGCTGATTCTGTTGCTGATCACATCCTCGTCGGCAAAGGCGAGTATGTAATAATGATAATTCCCGTCAGAAGAAACGGCAGAAGAGGTATTGTCTATCTCAAGCGAAAGGTCGCTTATGCTTCCGTTTGCGCTGAATTCCCTGTAATAGCGGCCTACCACATCATAGCCAAGATAGGAAGAGACCTGGGAGAGAATATCGTTATAAGCGGCATCACGGCTTGCTGATTCGTTTATGCCGCTGCCGTAACCGACAAAACAGACAGCATCCCTCACGTTCCTCCCGTCAGGATACCAGTAAGGAGCGTTGACCAGTGCAGGGTCCTCCAGGGTCGTGCACGAGACAAGCAGAAAAAATAAAACAATGAGGGCGGCATATAAGGCTTTCTTCAAAACATCACTCCGATTCCGATACTCAGTCTGTGCTGTATAAGCAGGTCCTTTTTCTCCTGTATGCTGTTAAGTATAATATTCTCGTAGCCGATTGACCATGAAATGCTGCGGCTGATATTGTGGGCATAGCCTGCCCTCCAGGAAGCTCCCCACACGAAACCGCCGCAGTAACCAAGCAGCAGATCAGCACCCGCATACAGATGCGCATCCTGTATGAGTGTGAATGAAGAATCGAACAGGCTTCCCAGATAAGCATTGTATTCAATGCCTGCAAGTGATGCAAAGTAAATTTCATCACCGGCCTGCCCCGTCTCGAATCCGAGTGAAAGGCTGAACGGATAAAGCCATGCAGTGTTCTTTACCCTCACAGATCCGGCTGCAGCATACTCAGGAGAGAAAACCTGGCTGAAAGCCAGAGAGACGGCCCATGATCCTTTTTTCACAAGCGGGAGCCCTGCATATGCCTTCCTGATATACACAGGATCGAACTGGACCAGTCCCGTATCCTCATCGCAGGATGAGACTATGAACCGGCTTATGCTCTTTCCAGTCTGAGGCACGACCAGATCGTACACCTCCCCCTTACGGGCATCTTCAAAAGACAGTGAGGAATAGGATGATCCGTAGATATAGTCAAGAGTGGCGGAAGAAGAAGCCTCAATAAACACGGGATATGTAAAAAATGACCTCACCTCGCTTTCCATGCTGTCTTGAAGATCCTTTCTGTCAAACGCAAGCGTATAGCCTTCTATGGTGACATAGACTGCATTTTCATCTTCACTGTACGAAGTGAGGCGGAGAGTTCCGGCAGATGCCGGGATTATCTCGCCGCCTTCCTCATTGATGATCTTCTCGAGCTGACGGATAAATGACTCATCAGTCCCGAGAGATGGATCCGCATAGAGGCTTGCTGCAGGAAGCTCGATGAGAGTCAGCAGGAGAAGTAATGCAGCAGTGAAAATCCGTCTGAGCATTACTTTCTGTTCTTCACCTGATAATCAATGATCGCAAGGATCATGTTGACACTTCTTGACATCACCTCAACGGAAACCCACTCCTCCAGCGAGTGGTAGTTATGGCCGCCGGTGAAAAGATTCGGACAAGGAACACCGGCCTTCTCTGCCATTCTCGCGCCGTCTGTGCCGCCACGGATCAGTGCCGGGAAGAATTCTAGTCCGAGTTCCTTTCCCGCATTCATGACTGCTTCAATCGCCTCAGGATGCTTCGCATTCGCAAGAGCCATATTCCTGTAGCTTATCTTTACAGAGACTTCAACGCGTGCATGATAGATATTGCCCACTGCCTGTGCCAGTTCCTTCACAGCGCTTATCCTGAAATCGAAACTGTCACTGTCAAAGTCACGGATGAAGATTTCCATCTGCGCTTCAACATGGGTTCCCTTTATCTCGCCGACATGGTAATAACCGTAACGCTCATCAGTCGCCTCGGGACTTTCGCTGTGGGGAATTGTCATGCTTATTGCAGATGCGACAGTGAGCGCATTGACAAGCTTGCCACGTGCAGAACCAAGATGTGTCGATACTCCGTGTATGCTGATAATCACACTCGCCGCATTGAAACATTCGCTTTCAATCTCGCCTTCCGCCCCGCCGTCCATCGTATAGCAGACTTTCGAAATCTGCTCATGGTAAGGGAACTGGTCCATACCGGCTCCTGTCTCCTCATCAGGAGTGAAGAAAACTTCAATATCCCCGTGCTTTATTTCAGGATGCTCCACAAGATACCTGACAGCTTCCATGATCTCCGCCGCACCGGCCTTGTCATCGGCACCGAGCAGTGTCGTGCCGTCACTGGTGATGATCTCCGTTCCAATATAGGAAGAAAGGGAAGGATTCTCATTTTCACGTATGACAGTACCGCCGTTCAGGACTATGTCTCCCCCTGTGTAGATATGACGCTGTGCCTTCACACCGTTTCCCATCACATCATCAGCAGTGTCCACATGTGCCATGAAACCTATGGGAAGGACGCCGGGGACATTTGCCTTCACAAGCCCTCTCACAACACTTTCCTTTCCATAGCTCACCTCAAGTCCGAGTTCCTCAAGTTCCTTTGCAAGGGCCTTCTGCATCACGACCTGCCCGTCTGTCGTGGGTCTTTTCACACCGGCCAGAGACGGATCGCTCATCGTGTCAAACTGTGTATAGCGGATGAACCGCTCGCTTACGCTTTTTCTGAAATCAATCATGTGCTAAGTGTACTACAAAGTACTGATGAGGAAAAGAAGAAACGGAAGAAACAGAGGGAAGCACCGCTGAGGCAGAAAAACGTGTTTCAGACCACTAACGGCAGCTTCCCGTCATTAACACTGTTAATCCCCTCTTAACGGCAATGATGAAATACACAACTAGAGATACAGCATCTTCATATCTTTGTCAACCAATGTGTTATCAGGATTTACCGCCGGATGCGAAATCCATTCCGGCTCATGTAAGGACTTGAATGTGTCCTGCTTTTCTGCAAATCTTTAAACATGGAAAAACAGAGGACGTATATCGCGGTTGATCTTAAATCGTTCTATGCATCAGCAGAGTGCATACGGCTGGGTTATGATCCTCTGGATGTGAATCTTGTGGTTGCCGACGAGTCAAGGACAGACAAGACAATCTGCCTTGCGGTGAGCCCTGCAATGAAGAAATACGGGGTTGGCGGCCGTCCACGGCTCTTTGAGGTGAAACAGAAGAAGAAGGAAATCAACATGTCCCGCCAGATAAAGGCAGGACGTCCGCTCAGAAATGACCGGACCAGATCGGTAAGCAGCAGTGCGCTGCAGAAAGATCCTTCTCTTGCTTTCGACTTTGTCACCGCAGTGCCGCATATGGCTGAATACATCCGGCTGAGCACACAGATATACAACATATACCTCCGCTTTGTAAGTGCCGACGACATTCATGTGTATTCCATCGATGAGGTTTTCATTGATGCCACCGACTACCTGCACTCATACGGTATTTCCGCCGCGGATCTTGCAATGAGAATGATACTTGCCGTCCTGGATGAGACAAAGATAACGGCAACGGCCGGAATCGGCACAAACCTGTATCTTGCGAAAATCGCAATGGACATAAAGGCAAAGCACATTCCGGCAGATGAAAACGGAGTGAGGATCGCACAGCTGGATGAGATGGGCTACAGAAAGGAAATGTGGGCACACCGACCGCTTTGTGACTTCTGGAGGGTCGGCAGAGGCTATTCAAGGCGGCTTGAGGCAATGGGACTGTACACAATGGGCGACATCGCACGCCAGTCTGTACGCAACGAGGAAGTGCTGTACAGTCAATTCGGTGTGAATGCCGAGCTTCTCATAGACCATGCATGGGGCTGGGAACCATGCACGATCAAGGATATAAAAGCCTACAGACCTGTTTCCTCCTCAATAGGACAGGGGCAGGTTCTCAGCGGTCCCTACACTGCCGCAAAGGCAAGACTGGTGATCAGCGAAATGGCTGACATGCTTTCGCTTTCCCTTCTTTCAAAAAGACTTCAGACATCTTCCATCTGCATCACCATCGGTTATGACAGAAAGTCCCTTGAAAGCGGTGATTACAAGGGCGAAGTGAAACAGGACTTCTACGGCAGGAGCGTGCCGAAACATTCCCAGGGTACAATCCAGCTGGACATGCATACTTCAGCCGCATCAGTAATAATAAGGAAGACTCTTGAGCTTTACGACAGGATCGTCGACGATCAGCTGTTCATCAGAAGGCTCAATATCACGGCACTGGATGTCAGAAGCGAAGAAGAGCTTGCAAAAGAGGAAAAGACAGAACAGCTAGACCTTTTCACGGATTACGCTGAGCGGCAGAAGGAAGAAGAAATGGAACAGGCAGCGATGGAAAAGGAAAGACGGCTCCAGCTGGCGGCACTCTCGATCAAGGAGAAATTCGGCCGCAATGCCCTGTTGCGTGCAATGAGTTTTGAGGAAGGCGCGACGGCAAGGGAGAGAAACCAGCAGATAGGAGGCCACAAGGCATGAAGGAAGACGATTACAGCGACATAATAGGCCTGCCTCATCACGTATCAGCACACCATGAACGGATGAGCCTTTACAACCGCGCCGCACAGTTCTCCCCTTTTGCCGCACTGACCGGCTATGATGATGCGCTTGAAAAAAGCACAAAAAGACTTGAAAACAGACGAGTCCTCGCGGAAGAACAGGCGAAGTCCGTAAACGAAACCATTCATGAAATACATGCAATCATCGGAACCCGCCCTCTTGTGAGACTGACATACTTTGTCGAAGTCATAAAAGATGGGAGCAAAGGGTATTATGAGACCATACGGGCTCATGTGAGGAGAATCGATGAGATAAACCGTCTCTGTCTGGAAAACGGGCTTCAGATACCTGCTTCAGATCTCATCTCTGCTGAAATCATAAAAGACAATGAAGAGTGAGCAAAAGGCAGAAACCGCGCAGGCTTCTGCCCATGAAACATTCATTTGTTCACAATCTTGAACATGGCCCTGGCTTCATCAAAGACATCATATACCGTGAATGCCACAAGAATGAGCGCTGTTATCACAGGACTGCGTCCGGCTGCCGCACTGGCGGTTATGACGGATGAGGCGATGGCCCATTGAGCAAAGGAATCCTCATATACGCTTGTCAGCCATGAGGGGAAGTCATATGAGTCGCTGTCTATTGAGCGGTAACCGACAACCGTCATGATTCCAGATGCCAGAATACCGGCAGCGACAGCAGCGACACATGCAGCCGATACTTTACCCCAGACAACAACAGTCGGAATGCAGGCATATACGACTGCCGCAGTAAGAAGCACGACAGCCTTCACGACCAGAGACTGCAGTTCATTATAGAACTTCTTCCTCTGTTCATTGTTCATTGCCCTGCTGTTTTCAAGAAAGAACGCTCTGGAACGGGAGTGAACTTCATCAACCTGTGCTTCAAGTTTTTCATACTCATCCTCAGGGATAAGTTCTCTGGCGCTTCTGAGAATCTCATCGGCATTGTCACTCGTAACTGCGGTATATGAATACTCAATGTATTTTTCACCGCCTTCTTCCTCAAGTGCCCTGGATACGATGCTGCGCCCGTCAGGCTCTGTCATAAGAAGTGCAAGTTCCTCATCGCTGAGAAAATGGGCAACATCCTCACTCATCAGATAAGTCAGCTGCTCATCAATCATGCGTGCCACCCTGCCTGTCATCTCACTCTCCCCCGCATTCTTCACGGCATTCGCATCAAGAGTGCAACTGAAAAGAGTTGAAAGGGAAATGAGCACAAGCAGTGCGGCATTCACTCCTTTCAGGCAAAATTCCTTCATTTTCCAATCCTCCGGTGATATAGATTTATTCCCAGTCATAACGGAATGACAGCAGCAGTGAGAATGCCACTCTGTCCAGCTGTCTTATTTCCGCTGAGAGGTAGTTTGAAGCAGTACCGTCAGCACCTGACAGGTCTCTCAGAATCACAGAAGCATCGGCAGAGAAAAAGGGGAAATCATAACATATGCCGACCTTCATGTGATTTGAGAAACGCACCTTTCCGTCGCTGTCCAGTCCGTATGGGAAAAACAGATCGGCGACAGACATTCCGATATATATTCCCCACTGAGGAAATATGAAATAATCAGCAGACAGAAAAGCATTGAAAAAACGTATGTCGTTGTCTGCGGAAAGTGGAGGTGCATAATACCCGCACCCGAGATTAAGCCTGAAAGCTTCGTCGACGGATGCTGAAATTGTACCGCTTATACTCGTGCTTCCATATGCGAATCCGAGAAAGGATGCCGCATCAAAGCCGGCATAAAAGGAAAAAGCCGACAGTGGAAGCACAAGAGTGCAAAGCAGCAGAACAAGACACATTCTTTTCATGCCTCAATCTTACTATTTCACAGCGTCATGAATTCTGCCTATGTGTCCACTTTTCACCTTCTGCGGTTCAAAAACCGGAAAAAACAGCGTCTGACAGGCTTAAAAAGGCAAAAAAAATCTTCAGACCATGAATCTGAAGACCTTAAACCTCATAAAGTGTCTACTTTTGCTGCCCTTCCGGTTTGATTTCCACCTCTTCAGGCCACTCAAGCGCCATTCTCAGCTCTTTTTCCACCTGTGTGAACTTCCTGCTTGTGAACTTTATCTCCTCACCTCCTGTAATGGTAAAACAGATACCCTGATGGAAGTCATCGACCTTTCCTATCGTATAATTCTCGATGCTCTCTCCGGCAATCGTCTGAACTAGTTTCGCACCTCCCCTGGCACCGGCCCTGACATAGAAAAGCACAGTACAGCTGTAGATTACCATCACCCCCTTCAAAAGATCGGCCCTGTTTCCGTTAACACTTATATAACCGCATTTTAAACTGAAATAATCATTGCTTGAAAGGCTTTCGCTGACAGCCTTCATGGGAACAACATCCTCCATGATATGATAAACATATACAAGAGCAAACAGAACAACGAAAAGCGACCAGTAAAGTATTCTGTTCTCTATAGGCGCAAACACTATGACTGCCAGCAGCGCGGGTATTGCCAGCGTAACGATTTTCTTCACGTTCAACCTCCCTGTCTAAAGGGTAAAAAAATACTATTCAAAATTTGCAAATTCCACAACAGGCCGGCAATATGGGGACAAATTTTTTATCAGGAGGATGCATCTTGAGAATAAGATGCAGTACAGAACATGAAAAGAAACCATACTATTGTGCTCTTTGCGGCACTCGCCCTGAGTGCACTGCTGCTGATGGCCGGTTGCCAGGAACCGGTGAGAACGGCGGACCTGAAGGTCACACTCGATGAGAAGGCAGACAGGACACTGGCTCCGGCCGATACGGATTTCAATATCGCATCATACTATGTGAAGCTCACAGGAAGCACTACGGTGGATGTCACGACGGTGCGCAGCACTTTTGTCGTGCAGGGTCTTCCCTTAGGTACCTATACAATTTCGGCAGAAGGCCGCAACAATGAAGGTCAGGTGATAGTAAGAGGTACCAGCACATTCTCCCTCTCTTCTGAAAACAACAGTGCGACCGTCACCCTCAATGAACTGGTGGGAACCGGAAGCGTGAACCTCAACTTCACATGGGATGCGGACCTGACTGCAGACCCGTCGGTTGAAGTCTATCTCAAGAGCATGGACAGCAAGGAAAGCAGTCCTGTGAAGGAAAATGTCACACTGTCAAAAGGAAAGGCCACCCTCAACAAGACCGGCATACAGACAGGATCATACACAATCACTGCAAACCTTTATGACAGCGGCATAAAAGTCGCAGGTCTCGTTGAAGCGCTCAGGGTCGGCAACAATGCCACCGTCACCGCAGACATTCCGTTCAATCTTGATGATCCGGCCGATTCGTCAAGCGGACAGATAACGCTGATCAACAATGCAGGTGTTCCTGTCGTATGCCGGTTTGAAGACTTCAGTGAGGAAACAAAGGTGGAAGCACAGAAGGAAACCACCATACGTTTCAACATAAGCGGTCTTGATGAGAGTGAAGTCTCCATACTCTGGTATCTTGACGGCAACAATATAGGGACGGGAACCGAAGTCACATTCACTCCAGAACCCGGCAAGCACCGTATCGATGTTGTCGCATCAACTGCACAGCTTGGTTCTGCTGGTTCCGCATACGTCACATTCGAGGCGGAGCTTCCCACTACAGTCGGCCTTCCCGTTCTTGCGAAGACAATCACCAGTTCTGACATCGGCGACATAAAGATAAGCAATGACATGCTCATCGAGTTCATGAATGACGGGAATGTACTTCTCATTGACAACAAGAGCAAGAAAGCCCAGGTATGTTCCGTCATAAGAAACTCTCTCAACCTTGAGTCCGGGATAACAATGACAAACGGTGCTACCAATGTGGCAAAATTCAATGATGTGAAGCTGCTTATAACGGACAAGCTCGACGCGGCCACATACCAGTACACATACAACCCGTCAACAGGAAACATCAGCAAGAATTCCTCCGACAGCGGCATGTCATCGATTCTTGACGGCACATACAGATTTGAAAGGGTATTCGGCATTTCCCGTCATGATATCTCCTCAGGCAAATACGGCAATGTGGCCGTCTATGGCCAGATACAGACACAGTCAACCAGAAACCTTGTCGTAGGGTTCTACAACACAAGCGGTTCATCACTTTACAAGAACTATGCGAACCTTGCACAGAACCTTGGCGACAAAGTCGATGTATGCGGTATTGATCCGGACGGATACGGCGCGATCTTCATCGGCACGGGAGATTCACCCTTCCTTATCACAACAACGACTTATTACGACAAGTTCAAATCTTTCAGGGATGAGACCATACGCTTTGACGGCAATGTGACGGCAGCTTATCCTCTGAGAACAGATTCCATGGAATACAGCCGCTATGTGGTCGCTGAGGACGATACATTCCGCTTCTTTGACACTGACAACGACCTGGCTGTGAACAAGGGTCTGAAAGAAGATACGGAAGGGAAGATGGTCAGAAGCGAAGGAAGCGAACTCAACACAGTGCAGCTGCTGACCTCAGCCGACAAGAATTTCCTCTATGCTGTGAACAGCGGCAACAACAGCATTTCAACATACAGTGTTTCCGACTCAGGAGAACTTGCATATATCGGGATGACCAGCCTGCCCTTCTCCCCGCAGAAAGCAGCCATTTCCACAGACGGTTCTAGAATGCTTGTCGTTTCCACATCAGGAACACAGTTAGCACTTCTCAAGGTAAGAACCTGAAGACCCTGTGAGGTAACACATTCAAGGCCGGGTACTTGTACCCGGTCCCTGTTTTCATCAGCATGATGAATTCAATCAGGCCATGATGCAAAAAGAGACCGGATCGGAACCCGGTCTCTGTAATTCACTGAAATATGAATCTCAGTTCTTGTATACAGGCACCTGCTTGTACTCAGTGTGAAGCAGATGATGTGCTTTTTCGGAAAGAGGCTGGCCGAAGAATTCGTCATATGCCTTGATGACGGACGGATTCTGATGGCTGCAGCGTACTGCAGACTTCTTGTCGTCAGTATAGGAGCCGCTTTTTCTCTTTGAACGCACTTCATCATCTGTTCCAAGGGGCTGTCCGCCGCCTGCGATACAGCCGCCGCGGCATGCCATGACCTCAATGAACTCATAAGGAGCCCTCTTTCCTTCCTGCTTTGCCTTTCTTATCTCATCAAGAATAGGCTTGGCATTTGCCATTCCATGCACAACGCCGAAACGCAGAGTTGTCTTGCCCTCGATATCAAGAGCACCGTGCCTGAACTCTCCGTTGCCGCGCACTGTCATGATATCAGGATCGGAAAGGTCCTTGCCGGAGATCTCCTTGTACGCAGTTCTGATGGCAGCTTCCATCACACCGCCTGTGACACCGAAGATGGTTGCGGCACCGGAATATTCTCCGATCGGGCTGTCTGCAGCAGACTCAGGAAGAGAAGCAAAATCAATACCTCTCTGTCTTATGATCCTGGCAAGCTCGCGGGTAGTGAGGACAAGATCAACGTCATCATAACCGCTGCTCTTCATATGCTCATCCCTGTGGATCTCGACCTTCTTCGCAGTACACGGCATGATTGCGACAGAGTAGATCTTTGCAGGATCAATACCCTTCTTCTGTGCCCAGTATGTCTTTGTTATGGCACCCTGCATCATCATCGGGGACTTTGCAGAGGAAAGATTCTCAATGAGATCAGGATAATACTTCGTCACATACTCAATCCATCCGGGACAGCATGACGTAATCTGGGGCAGCACACCTCCGTTCTTCACTCTTTCGACAAGTTCACTTCCCTCTTCCATGATGGTCATGTCAGCACCAAAGTTGGTGTCAAAGACATAATCCGCACCGAGCCGGCGGAGAGCGGTATAGATCTTGCCTGTGGTGAGTTCTCCCGGCTTGAATCCGAATTCCTCGCCAAGTGCGACACGCACGGCCGGAGCGATCTGGACAGCAACGATCTTCTCGCTTGCGGAAGCTTCCCTGAGAAACACACCGCCTTCATCAACCTCGTAGATTGCACCGACAGGACAGTGTGTGGCACACTGGCCGCACTTGATACACGGACTGTCATTGAGAGGAAGGGCAGCTGCCGGACACATCTGTGTGGCATCGCCTCTTCCGATGAATTCAAGGGCATACACTCCCTGAAGGCTCTGACAGACCTGGACACAACGTCCGCACTTGATGCACTTGCTGGGATCAAGAATGATTGCCTTTGTCGAAGTATCTTTCGGCAGGCTCTTTATTCTGGTCTCGAAAGGCTGCTCCCTGATACCGTACTCGACACACAGTTTCTGCAGCTCGCACTTGTTGTTCCTCACGCATGTCAGACAGCTTGCCGGATGTGTGCTCATGATCAGTTCAAGGATGGTCTTCCTGACTTCATACAGCTCATTGTCATGAGTGATGATCTTCATGCCCTCTGCAACCGGAGTGGCACAGGCCCTTATGATTTTCGCAGAGCCTTCCTGCTTGCAGATGCACAGACCGCAGGAGCCGAAAGGCTTAAGATCGGGATGATAGCAAAGTGTCGGCACCTTGATACCGGCCTTGAGCGCAGCTTCAAGTACTGTAGAACCCTGCTCTACAGCAACCTCAACTCCCTGTATTGTTAAATGCACTAACATACTTCAATACCTCCTACTCGACTGAGATTGCCGAGAACTTACAAGTCTGACGGCATACTCCGCACTTGATACATGCGGCCTGATTGATTGTATGCGGCTTCTTCAGCTCGCCCGAAATAGCACCGACAGGACACTTTCTGGAACATGCGGTACATCCGATACACTTATTCGGATCGATCTGGTAGCGGATGAGCTTCTTGCACTTTCCGGCAGGACACTTCTTGTCTTTGATATGGGCCTCATACTCTTCCGGGAAGTAGCGAAGCGTGGAGAGAACAGGATTCGGAGCTGTCTGGCCGAGAGCGCACAGAGAGCCTTTCTGCATTGCATGGGAAATCTGCCTGAGCTCCTCTATATCCTCCTCTGTACCGTTGCCGATGGTGATCTTGTCAAGAATGTTGTAAAGGCTCTTTCCTCCGATACGGCACGGGAAGCACTTTCCGCAGGATTCATCAAGAGTGAACTCAAGATAGAACTTTGCGACATCAACGATACAGTCGCTGTCATCCATTACGATCATACCGCCGGATCCCATCATGGAACCGATTCTCTGGAGTCCGCCGAAATCGATAGGAGTGTCGAGATTCTCTTCCGTTATGACACCGCCTGAAGGACCACCTGTCTGGACAGCCTTGAACTTGCGTCCGTTTGCAATGCCGCCGCCGATGTCAAAAACGATTTCCCTGAGTGTTGTACCCATCGGAACCTCAACAAGACCTGAGTTGCACACCTTGCCGGTAAGAGCGAAAACCTTTGTTCCGTGGCTGTCCTGCGTACCGATCTTTGCAAATTCTGCACCGCCTTTTGCAATGATAACAGGAATGTTGGCCCATGTCTCGACGTTGTTGATTACGGTCGGCTTGCCCCACAGGCCCTTTACAGCAGGAAATGGAGGACGCGGCTGAGGCATGCCTCTGTGTCCTTCAATTGACTGAAGCAGCGCAGTCTCCTCACCGCAGACGAAAGCACCTGCACCCAGACGGATCTCGATATCATAATCGAAACCGGAACCGAGAATGTTCTTTCCAAGCAGTCCGAGTTCTCTTGCCTGCTTCATTGCGATCTCAAGACGGTGAATTGCCAGAGGATACTCGGCACGGATGTAGATATAACCCTGATGGGCGCCGATCGCCTTGCCGCAGATCGTCATGGCCTCAAGCACGGAATGCGGGTCACCTTCAAGCGTGGAGCGGTCCATATAGGCACCCGGATCTCCTTCATCCGCATTGCAGACAACGTATTTCACATCGCCTTCGGTCTGCTTTGTGAAGTTCCACTTCATCCATGTGGGGAATCCCGCACCGCCGCGGCCGCGCAGTCCTGAAATCTTGACCTCTTCGATAATGTCATCCTCACTCATCTCAAAAAGAGCTTTCTCAAGGGCAACATAACCGTCCCTGGCAATATAATCATAAATGTTCTCAGGATCGATCTCACCGCAGTTTCTCAGAACGACACGCAGCTGCTTCTGATAGAACTGGATGTCCTCAACCTCCTCAAGAGGCTTTTTCGGTGTCTTGTTGTAAAGCAGCCTGGTGACCTCACGTCCCTTGATAACGTGCTCTGCGATAAGGTCCTTCGCATCCTCAGGCTTTACACGTACATAGAAAGAGTCTTCCGGAAGGATCTTCACGATCGGTCCCTGTTCACAGAAACCGAAACAACCGGTTTTTATGACCTGGACCTGATCCGCAACACCCTGATTCCGGGCCTCCTCGATAAGCGTTTTGTAGATCAGGTCGGATTTTGACGACTCACATCCGGTACCGCCGCAGACCAGAATATAGTTCTTGAATCCCATCTTAAACCTCCAGCTTGATTTGGTGGTCGGTCAGAATCTTACCTGCGATGATATGCTCATCGACAATCTGCTTTGCAAGCTTCGAATCCACCTTGCCGTATGCGACAGCCCCGAGGGCTGGTGTGTAAACTTCAACGATCGGCTCCATCTCGCACTTTCCCTGGCAGCCGGCCTGGGTCACGATGACATTGTCAAGGCCCTTTGCCTCAATCTCGTCAACGATGCTGTTGAGTGTGAGTTTAGCTCCTGCATTGATACCGCAAGTTCCCATGGCCACTACCACATGGACATCCTTGCCATGAATATTGCGCTTTGCGATGCGTTCGCTTTCATCCTTGCGCAATGTTCTAAGTTCTTCTAATGACAGTTTTGCCATATCAAAAATACTCCTATTTTTTCTAAATCAGTCAAAGAACTCAAAGTCTCTTTTCATTCTTATGATGCTTCCGCTCCTGTCCAGAGGGCCTTTCTGTGCCATTTCCCGAGAGGTGAACGTGCTGGATATTCCATCCCTGACAATGTTCACGCTCAGGCTGACAGATGATGCAAAGCACATGGAAAAAAGAAATGGGAGAACGCTGCTGAGTCCGGTTTTCAGTTTCAGAGGATAGGAATAGGAAAGAAATGTGCAACCGTCTTTTCTCTCCAGAGCCGCATCAGGGCATACGCTTTTCAACAGACTCAGTCCCCTTCCCCTGTTATCTCCTTTTGTGGAACAGCCGGATGCAAACACATCACGTCCGCCCTCATATTTTCCGTCATCTGTGATACGGACATGCACCTCATCATCTTCCTCCCTGTACGAGAGAACTATGCTGCCGCATCCCGCCTCGATGCTGTTCTTCACACCTTCGAACAGGAAATCCTCAACATCCATCAGCTGAATTTATCGAGAATACCCGGGATCTGATCCTTTGTAACCTTGCCGAAAACCTCACCTGCAATTGTCATTACAGGAGCAAGTCCGCAGCAGCCGACACAGCGTACAGCCTGAAGAGAAAAGAGTCCGTCTTCCGTAAGGCTGTCAACCTTGAGTCCCTTGAGTTTCTCCAGCTCTTCCACAATGATGTCACCGCCCTTGAGGTAGCAGGCTGTACCCAGACATACCTGGATGTTGTACTTGCCCGGCTTTGTGAGCTTGAAGAAATGATAGAATGTAAGGACTCCCCAGATTGTAGATAAAGGCACATCCAGAAGGCGTGAAACTTCGTCAGCGGCTTCTCTTGAGATGTAACCGAGCTCAGATTGTACCTTGTGAAGAACCATTATCAGATTACCTGGTTTTGTCTTCCACTCGTCAATAAAACTGAGCAAATCATCAGAAAATAAATTCTGTGACATTTACTCCTCCTTCTTTCATTCACATAGATAGAGTTATTTTAGAAAAATAAGAAGGGAATGTAAATGCATTTCCCCTTATAATGTTTGTGTATAGAATATGTAAAATATATACAATATAGTTAATTGACCAGAATTACGCTAAAATATTACAATATTCACATAAACGAGGTTAAGAAACATGAATAATGACATGCTTATCAGAGTTACCCGCTATTACAGAGCCTTAAATAGACTGCGCTCAATCGGTCTTGAGAAAGTTTTCGCACATAACCTTGCCGATGCAGCCGGAGTGAGTGCCGCAGTGGTCAGAAAGGACTTCTCCCAGCTTGAGATACACGGCCAGAAAAGAGGCGGCTATGAAATAACCGATCTCATAGACAGACTCGGGACAATACTCGGCAAAGGCGATGAGCAGCACGTGATAGTAGTGGGATGCGGACGTATAGGGAAAGCCCTCATGCATTATGCGGGATTCGAACCGGACGGAATAAAGATTGTCGCAGGTTTTGACAATGACCCGATAGTATACTCGGATGCAAGCCAGCCCATACCTGTTTACCCCATGTCGAGACTTGATGAGGTCATAAGCGCGCTCAAGGTCAATGTGGCAATCATCACGGTGCCTGAGAACTCCGCCACAGACACCTATGCCCAGCTGCTTGCCAGCGGAATCACCGGAATAATGAATTTCTCTCCCGTGACACTCAAGCCGCAGAGGACGAAAGACGGAATAATCCCGGTGGTCCACAATATCAACATAGGACTGGAACTTGAGCAGATCTTCTATGAGCTCAAATTCCCCAAATCCTGAAGACATAAGGAATAATATATTTAGTCAGCCTTGATTACAAAAGAAAAGCGGACGGGAAGGAGAAATAGGACTTCCCGTCTTTCTCACTCGAGCGACAGATTGCGCGCATAACTGAAAAGATACTGCTGGCAGAGCGCAGGATAAGGCTCAAAATAGTCAAGAGACTTGCCAGGATAGTATTTCGCCAGCACTTTTCTGATCCACACATCAACAGGGAAAGCCTCAAAGCGGTGGAAGCCGAAAAGCAGGACACAGGAGGCGACTTTTTTTCCTATTCCCTTTATCGTCATGAGCTTCGCCTCTGCCTCTTCATACGCAAGAGTCTTTATCTCATCAAGAATATATGATTTCTCAATCGCATCCATTATGTATCTGTCACGGAAGCCCACTCTGAGTTCCTTCAGTTCTGCAATGCTTGTACGTCCAAGTTCGGAGGGAGTCGGAAATGAGAAATACCCCTTCTCCACTTCATGTCCGTAGGCCTCACACAGCTTGTTGTAAAGCCCTGTTATTCTTTTTATGTTATTGTTCTGGCTCAGTATGAAGCTGATCAGGGCAATCCATGGATCCTGTCTCAGAATACGGAGCTGCGGAAACTGTCTTACGGCAGAAGCCAGTATCTCATCTTTCGACGCAATGATCTTTCTTGCCTCATCATAATCAAAACCGTAATCAAAATATTCATGCAGGAAAGGATCTGCATTGAAATCCTCAGCACACCTGACTTTGTATACTTTTTCATTCAGAACAGCGGAAAAACAGTCTCCCTCATCTTTCCAGCTGAAAGACTGCCCGCCTGTAAGTATTTCACGAAGCTCTTCCATATCCAATATCATTCCCCAATCAGAGGCAGAGAGTCAACTTGACAGGGAAGTGGTCAGAAAACCCCTCCCCGCTTTCAGGATCATAACGGTAAGGTATTCCGTTCATCCCCGATGAGGGCAGTATGTCAATGCTGAAGGCACTTGATTTCTCATACAGGCTTTTATTGAGAAGAAGCCGGTCATAGTCGAAAAAACTGCCGTTGTAGTAATATGTGCCATTCCCGCTCAGCGGAACAGAGGGATCAAGAAGAGGATCATAGAAGTTCATGGGATCCAGTCTGTCAGGTTTATAGCAGACCGGAATTGAAGACTCTTCAATGATTTCTCTGCTGGAACATGGATCAAGCATAGTCAGCATGTCATCGGGATAGATGCCCGGTTCGCTGTTGAAATCGCCGAGTATAATGACTTCTGCCGTCATTTCGTGACGCACAAGGCTGTTTATCAGTGATGCGGTGTTCTTCCTTTCTTCTCTGTTCTCCTCTCCATCTCCGCTGTTGCTTTTCGCATGCAGCGTATAGATTATCAGCTGATGTCCATCAATAGCAAACTCACTCCGCATTACAAGTCTGGCCCCTCCGCTGCCGTGAGCACTTACCGATACAGGATTATATTTACTTATAAATCCTACCGTAATAGGATTGTTTATATCCACAACAGTGTAATAAAGATATCCACGCCGCCTAAGAGATGAGTCAAGGAGATCTTCCAGTACTTTTTCGCTTTCAATTTCCTGAAAAAAGATGATATCTGCATCAAAATCATTTTTCACAGCTTCGCGGAGTTTATCTATCCGTTTCTCATACTTTGCACGGCTCCATCCCTCATAGCGTGAATATGGAGAAAACTCATCGCCATCCTCGATATCATCAAACAATGTCTGACAGTTGAATGTCACAATTGACAAAAGTCCGTCATCATGTGCTGAGATGGATGGATCACATGAGCACAGCATCAGGATCAGCAGAAAAAGCAGTATTGATATGGTTTTCATAAAGAAGCCTCCTGAACTATATACACAATCAGAAGGCAATCCGGCTAAAAATGACTTTTTACAGATATCTGCTTAATTAACTGAGATCATTCCATAAAAAAGGAGAGGACCACCCTCTCCTTTTCAATCACATAATCTCAGTTCTGGATTTTATTATCCTGCTTATAAGCCCGTACTCAACAGCCTCACTGCTGTAAAGCCAGTGATCACGTTCAGTATCGGCTCTCACATCCTCAACACTTTTCGAGCAGGCATCAGCAATGATCCTGTCAAGTTTTCCTCTGAGCCTTTCAATATTCTGGGCGTGGATCATTATGTCAGAGGCAACACCCTTCATGCTCGAAAGCGGCTGGTGAATGAGGTATGTTGAATTCTCCATACCGAACCTGCGTTCCTTCGGCACTGCAAGGAGCACAAGGGATGCGGCAGAGGCGACAAGGCCTGCACCGATCATGATAACCGGAGATGAAATGAAACGTACCATATCATAAATAGCGAAACCGGCATCAACATCACCGCCCGGGCTGTTGATATACATTGTAATCGGATCACTGCTTTCACTGTCGAGCACCAGCAGGTTCCTCATGACCTGATCAGCACTTTCCTTGCTGATCTCTCCTGTGAGCATGACGGATCTGGTCTTGAGCAGTCTCTCGTTGAGAGAAGGATCCTGTGGGAATTCTTTCTTCTTTTCTTCACTCATGCCTTTGAGTATAATGAAAACCTGATGAAAAGAGAAGACGAAACAAAAAAGACAAAGTGCGCATCTGTCGCCGTAGTCGGACGCCCTAGCGTAGGGAAATCGACACTCATAAACACAATCTGCGAAATGAAGGTCAGCATAACCGCACCGACTCCGCAGACCACGCGCAATGCCATAAGAGGAATATATACTGACCAGAGGGGCCAGATCATATTCACAGATACTCCGGGTTACCATCTCGGCGGAAAGGAAATAAACCGAAGGATGCAGGAGATCACCATAGCAAGTCTTGAAGAAAGCGACATGGTGCTCTATCTTCTTGACGGCACCAGAAGTGCAAGAAGCGAGGAAGATGCGATCACTCAGATACTCTCAAAAGTCAAAGTCCCTGTAATCGCAGTCATCAACAAATGCGACATACTCAGACCCGAACAGATAGAAGAAGCTGAATTCTATCTCAGACATAAGCTGGAGACGGCCACAGTTCTCAAGGCCAGCGGACAGGAAGACAGGGGCGTTGATGAAATACTTATAGAAATCTTCCGCCTTGCACCATACGGAGATCTTCTGTATCCCCCTGACAGTTATACTGATCAGGATCTTGAGTTCCGCATTTCCGAAATCATAAGGGAGAAGACAATAAACCTGCTTACAGATGAACTTCCCCATGTCATATATGTTGAGGTTGCTGACATTGAATACAATGCAGAAGAACAGAGTGTGTGGGTCAGAGCCTTCATCGTCACAGAAAGAGATGGACAGAAAGGAATAATAGTCGGAAAAGGCGGAGAGAACATAAAAAGGATCAGAAAGGAAAGCTTCAAGGAAATCAAGCGTATATTCCCAGGCTCCTCGCTCAATCTTGACCTGAGGGTGAAAACCCAGAACAAATGGAGAAACAACCAGATCGTGCTTGACAGGATCTTCCGCTGACGGGAAAGATTTCCACTCTATTATAAGTGCTGCATACTTGTTTTTGAGCCAGAAACGTACATTTTTGTGTATAGAGATAAGGAACACATGAAGAGTTCCGAATCTTTATATAACAGCGGAGGTGCCGCATTGACAGATGAACTGGAAACAGAATACGGCAGCATAGTATGTGAGAAGACACTCAGGTATCAGAGTATCATGGTTGATGAGAAAACCAGACAGAGGCTGGACAGGCTCACACTTCTTGATGATTCTTTCTTCCGTCTTGTCATGAAGGACAGACCGGAGTGCATAACACTTCTCATAACAGTCATACTGGAAAAATATGACATACAGGTGGATGAAGTAATCCTTCAGGCAGATGACCATTCAGTGGAACACAGGTCGGTTGTCTTTGATGTTCTGGTAAGGGATGTTGAGGGAAACTATTACAATGTGGAAATACAGAATGGAAGAGAGGGAGCATCGCAGAGGAGGATAAGGGTAAACTCTGCACATCTTGATATGAGGATGCTTGCAAAGGGAATGAGAGCCGGTGAGATAATGGACTCATATGTGATAGTCATATGTGACGGGGATTACTTTGACAAGAAGAGGACAATAGTAGAGGTGGAAAGGTATTTTGATGACGGCAGTCCGTATAAAGACGGCAATCACATAATATATTTCAACACGAGTGTGATGGATCTGAATACACCGGAAGGAAAGCTGGCATATGATCTGAAGTGTACAGAAGTGGAGAAGATGCATTATAATGAGCTGAGAGAAGCGGTGGCCGCATATAAGAACAGTGAGACAGGAGAAAGGAAAATGAGTTCGGTATGGAAAGAAGTGGAAGATGAAGGAATTGCAAAAGGTATTGAAAAAGGTATCATCAAAGGCAAATCAGAAAAAGCCACTGAAGTCGCAAGGAATCTGCTTTTGAAAAATAAAATGAGTAAAGAGGAGATTGCAGAAGTGACAAATCTGTCCATTGATGAAGTCAACAGGATAAAGTCACAGATGAAGATGTGCTGAAAAAGGTTGTTTCAGCGAAAGAGAAATTATCCTTTTATTGATTTATGAACACTCTGAACAGGTGATTCATCTTTTATCATGATGGCAAGTAAACAGAAATATATTTTCTTCTGCTTGCCATTATGGTTCCTTGTTATTGTTGTAATGAATTGAAAGAAGCAGTCGCTACATATAAGAACAGTGAGACAGGAGAAAGGAAAATGAGTTCGGTATGGAAAGAAGTGGAAGATGAAGGGATGGCTAAAAGATCATCTGAAATTGCAAGGAATCTGCTTGCTGAAAAGCTCCTGAGCGATGAGAAAATCGCACAGGTGACAAAACTCCCGCTTGAAGATGTGAGAAAGATCAAGGCAGAGTTCACTGCGAACTGAGTCCGTATGATTTTTTCTAGCTGCAGCGTATGCCTGTGTGAGCATGATCGCAGCTTTTTCAGATGATTTCAAAGCATGTTTCATGAGCCGGATGGCGGCTCATGAAACCACTTATAAGGAATGGCAAGTCTGCTGCCGCATAATTCATGAAATGATCAGGAAACAGAGGCGAACTGGCTTCTGTAAAGCTCGCTGTAGAAACCGTTCTTTTTCAGCAGTTCATCATGTTTTCCGGCTTCCACGATATTCCCGTCCTTCATGACGAGAATGACATCGGCATTGCGGATTGTTGAGAGCCTGTGAGCGACAACAAAGCTTGTACGGCCTTCCATCATCCTGTTGAAAGAATCCTGAATGAGACCTTCCGTTCTTGTATCGATATTGCTCGTTGCTTCATCAAGTATGAGCAGATCGGGAAGATCAATCATGCAGCGTGCAATGGCGATGAGCTGTCTTTCTCCTGCAGAAAGGAGCCCTTCGTCATCGTCAAGAACCGTGTCATAACCATCTTCAAGTCTCATTATCATGTTATGGACATGGGCCTTTTTACAGGCTTCAATAACTTCCTCATCGGAAAAATCACGGCCCATGGTAATATTGTCCTTCACCGATGCCGACTTTATGAATGAATCCTGAAGGACTGAGCCGAATGATCTGCGCAGGCTCGACAGCTTTATGTCCTTTATGCTGATGCCGTCAATCAGTATATCCCCCTCATCAATTTCATAATAGCGCATGAGAAGGTTTATTATCGTGCTCTTTCCGGCTCCTGTCGGTCCTGCGATCGCCACATGCTGGCCTTTGCCGATCTTCAGTGAAAAATTCCTGATGAGATTCTGTCCCGGTGTATAGGAGAAACAGACACCACGGAACTCAACACTGAGCGCGCCTTCCGGCAATTCCTCCTTTCCCTCATCAACTATCTCTTTCTCATCAAGAAGCGCAAATACCCTGGAAGCACACACAAGTGCATTCTGGAGCTCCGTCACGACACCTGTTATCTCATTGAATGGTTTCGTATACTGGTTGGCATAGCTCAGGGCACTTACAAGACCGCCCACCGTAAGACGTCCTGCCAGTACAAGAAAGCTTCCGCAAAGAGCCGCACATGCATATACGATGCTGTTCACCGCTCTTGTCGCAGGATTGACCAGAGACGAATAGAATGTTCCTTTAAGTGAACTGTCTGCCCACTTCTCGTTGACACTGTTGAATTTGTCCTGACATGCACTCTGGAGGTTATAGCAGATGACCTCCGGGCTGCTGGTTATGAACTCATCGGTAAGATCTGTCTGCAGACTTCTCATCTGGGCAGTGCTCTTGAAGAAACGGTGCGTGCGGCTTGCAATGAATTTCGCGACCAGGAATGAAAGAGGACTGACCAGTATGACGACAAGTGCGATTATGAAGTCAAGAGAAAAAAGATAATATATGGTGACTATGATCGTGAGTGAAGCCGAGAAGAACTGGCTGAAGCCGAGCAGCAGTCCGTCTGAAAGCTGCTCGACATCATTGATTATCCTCGAGACGATGTCTCCCTGGCGGTTGCTGTCAAGATAGCTGAAAGGAAGCACTTCTATCTTCCTGAATGCATCATTCCTCACATCCCTTGCGATACGGTATGTCATCCTGTTGTTCAGACGCGAGAGAACATACTGTGAGACAAAACATACGATGGCAGTTATGAAAATACGCACAGCATCCGCTGAAAGCGACACGAAGTCAACACTGCCGGGTCCTATGAGACTGTCTATCGCACGGCCGGCAAGCAGAGGAATATACAGCGATGCGATCACGTAAATGAACGCCATCATGACAGAAAGGAAGAATTCCAGCCTGTAGTTCGAAAGATAGGAAAGACACCGCTTTATAGTCTGTTTATACATCTGCCTTTTCCTCCTTTTCGAACTGAGTGTAATAGATATCCTGATAAATGCTGCTGGTTGCAAGCAGCTCCTCATGTGTGCCCATGGCGCTTATACAGCCGTTCTCAAGCAGGATGATCTTGTCGGCATTCAGAATCGAAGACGTGCGCTGTGAGATTATGACTTTTGTCAGATCACGCTTCGCAAGTGCCGTCCTCACGGCAGAGTCCGTCATATAGTCAAGTGCGGAGAAGCTGTCATCCAGTATCAGGATACGTCCTCCATGCACAAGTGAACGTGCAATTGACAGACGCTGTCTCTGTCCGCCAGAGAAATTACGGCCTCCGGCTTCCACCGGGCTGTCAAGTCCTTTCTGCATGACAAAGTCATATGCACAGGCATCCTTAAGCGCCGCCATGATGTCCTCTTGGCCGGCATCCGGATTTGCAAGCAGCATATTCTCCCTTATCGTACCTTTGAACAGCCTGGCTTTCTGAAGAGCGAGTGTCACATTGCTGTGGAGGAAAGACAGGCTGTAATCCCTGACATCACGGCCGAAAATATCAACCTCACCGCTTTTCACATCATACAGACGGGCGATCAGAGCTGCCAGCGTAGACTTGCCGCTTCCGGTTGCGCCGATGATTCCCAGAGTCTGCCCCTTCCTGAGTGAGAACGATATATCCGTAAGGACATTCTCGCTTGAATCATTATAGGAGAACGAGACGTTCCTGAATTCTATTGCCGTGTCACAGGAATCATCTATTTCACTCACACTGCCGCCAGCCATGCTGGAGGTGCTGTCGAATACAGCCTCTACTCTTCTGGCACTGGCCAGAGCTTTTGTTATGGTCTGTATAAGGGATGCAAGCTTTATGAGCTCGACAAGTATCTGACTCATGTAATTGAAAAGAGCGACGACACTTCCCTGTGAAAGCGTTCCGGTATCAACCCTGAGTCCGCCGTAGTAAATGATCGCTATGATGGCAGTATTGACCACAAAGGATGTCATCGGGTTCGTCAGCACCGATATCCTGCCTGCCCTGAGCTGTGATGTGAGCAGTTTTCCGTTTGCCTTTGTGAATGATGCAACTTCCCTGTCCTGAAGGCTGAAAGCCCTTATGACCCTGGCTCCTTTATAGTTTTCCCTGGTCTGGGCGAGAAGACCGTCGCTGTGGGACTGGACCGTCCTGAAACGCGGAACACTTATTCTCAGAAGGACATATACGATCAGGGAAAGAAGAGGTATCGCAACAACGAAGATCAGCGCAGCTCTCACATCAACCGTGAATGCCATCAGCGCCGCACCGAAAACCACAAAGGGAGAGCGCAGCAGAAGGCGCAGCGTCATGTTCACGCCTGACTGCACCTGATTCATGTCACCCGTCATTCTGTTGATAAGGGTTGCAAGTCCCGTCCTGTCACAGTCGGCAAGTGAGAATGTCTGTATATGGGCAAAAAGCGCTTTCTTGGCATCGCGTGCGAAACAGGCCGCAGCCTTTGCCGAGAAATACTGGGCCGTGAATGACACTATAAGCCCCGCAGCAGCAAGAGCAAACAGGATGAGAACCATCTGCATGATAAGCCCCCTGTCGCCCTGCGGGATTGCATCATCGACAATCGAAGCCACGACAAGCGGTACGAAAAGCTCGAGCAGAGCCTCAAAAAGCTTAAAAAGGGGTGCAAGAATGCACTCCCTTGTATATTTTCTGAGAAAAGAAGCTAAAGTCCCCACCTTGCACTCCTTTGGATTTCAATAGCGTGAGAGTATATTCACAAGCTTTCCCTTTGAACAAGCCTTGAGGAAACCTGCAAGTTTCGGACCTTTCTCCTTTCCTATGAGTACTTTGTAGACAATGCGGAAGAAATCGGCATTCTCAATACCATTGTCCGCACAAGCTTTGTAGATATAAGCGGAGAATTCCTTCTCACTCAGGTTGTCCAGATACTGCTCTATGTATGAGGAGAGATCCCTGAGAGCCTTTCTCTCGTCATCACTGACGCTGACCGGTTCGCTGTTCTCATCAGAGAGAGAGAAGCGGAACTCTTCAGGTGCGAAATTCGTGATCCAGGCCCATGCACAGCGGCAGCGGACCTGAAGTCTTTCCCTCTGCCCGGGGGTAAGCCCTTCCAGACTGTCCAGCACTGCGTCGATGTTTCCGGAATGGATCTGCAGAAGATTGCAAAGATGTCTGAAAGGAATCTGGTATCCGGGTTCGGAAGGAACTCCGTCCACCTGGGAAAGCTCGTAGATCCTCTTCTCCTTCTCCTTTCTCTTCTCATTGACAGGAAGAAGACCGAAGTAGATTCTCTCGCAGTTGTCATAATCCTCATATATCTTCAGGACATCGAGATCAAAAGAGATGGCGAACTCCGTGTTCGGTCTTGTTGATACGAAAAGATAACGGCAGATCTCCGGTGTATAGACCTCAAGAACATCGTAAAGCGAAATGACTTCACCGGATGATGATGAGATTTTTCCGCCGCGTCCCTTTATCGATATGAAGTCATACTGGAATGAGACAGGGGCCTCGCCGCCGAAGAATTTCACAACCTTCTTCGATGTGTCGAAAGATCCGCCTTCAGAGTGATGGTCCTTTCCTGCAGGTTCGAAGTCGACACCTTCCCTTGCCCATCTCATTGGCCAGTCAATGCGCCACGGAAGCTTGGCATATGGAGTTGTCCTGAGATCGATTGTCTCTTCCTGACCTGTTGAATCATCGCGGTATGTAAGACCATACGCACCGTCCCATGCAAGTATTGTGGTAGTATCCTTGTCGGTGAATGAGGAAAAGACTGAAACGGGCCACCAGTCATCACCCAGAGGCTGGGTGCGGTACTCATTCAGAACGGCCTTTATCTCTTCCTTATGTTCAAGAGCCGTCTTTATTCCTTCGGCATACATGCTGCTTCTGTAACGCTCTGCCTGATAAAGATACTCCGGCCTGACACCTACAGACGGCAGGATTCTCTCAACATCAAGCTCATTCTTTCTTGCATAGTTCTCCGCCTGACCGGTAGTATCAGGGACAAGCGTGATCGGCTTCCTGAGATATGTCTCTAGAAGCTCAGGCTGAGGCATGTTCTTGGGTACTTTCCTGAACACATCATAATCATCCCAGCTGTAGATGAAACGCACGTTCTTTCCCTTGGCGCGCAATGCCCTGACAACAAGTTCGACAGAGATGATTTCCCTGAAATTCCCGATATGTACAGTACCTGAGGGTGTTATTCCGCTGGCGCAGGTGTAAAGCTCCTTGTCACCCTTCTCACGAATAATCTTATCGGCGTATATATCCGCCCAATGTGTCTGATTTTCACTCATGCCTTGGATTATGTCAGAACACACAAGTTTCTTCAACCTGAGAGAACATTTCAGCCAAGCCGGAACTCATGACGGAAAGGAATCCGATTCTCATTCTCAAAGCGTCTTACCAGCTCCTGTGTATAAGGTATTCCGTTCTTCTCTGCCTCATTCATCGCCTGATAGGCGAAGTATGAATCCGTATAGTTTCTCTCGCCCTCCCTTATCACCGCAAAATCCCTTTCAAACTGTGATTCAAGAAAATCCTTCCTGCCAAGCGCGCAGGCCGCCGGCATCATGGTGATCGAAAGTCTTTCATCAGATCTCACATTCTCATCAAGGGAAAGATAATACTCCCATGCTTCCCCATACATCTTCCTGTCAATGAGAAGAGATGCGTATTCTTCCGCCATTTCCCGGGAAGAATCAAGACTGGCTGCTTTCTTCATGAGGGAAACAGCTTCATCATGCATCCCCTGCATTTTTCTCATGACGGCAAGACAGCGGTATGCAAACGCATTCTCCTTCATGGAAAGTGAAGTCCTGAAATATCTGTCGGCCTCATCATCCTTCTCAGCTTCGAGCGCCATCACACCCAGAATATTGAATGTGCTGAAATTTTTATCATCCAGCTTCTCAATATATGGTTTCCACCTCTCATCAGTCATATAGCTTGAGGGAATGTCCTCAGGCGGAGGAGTCCTGCCCTCCAGCACACCGAGCCAGACTCTTTCCTCATCTTTTATGGAATCAGGAGGAAAATAAAAACCGTCCGGAGTAATGGAGCTGTCTCTCACCGCTTCAAGAGCACCATATCCGCTTCCGTACTGCAGAAAGTCCCCGGGTACAAGTGAAGAATAAGCAGCATAGCGCTGCTTTCTCTCAGCAAGCTCAGCCTGTGGGATAAGAGATTCGATTTTACCGTAAATCTCATTTCTGCAGGAATCGTAGTCTCCATCAGTGAAATCAGAAGAGACGGTAAAAAGGCCGAAACACTGAATGAAGTCAAGCATGGAATGCGCAGCTATGTCCGCTCCATGAACCTGAGTCGGAGAAAAACCGGCCTGAAGCTCGACATAATCGCCCTTTCCTTCCTCGGACAGATAATCACGCCAGTGCCGGCCTCCTGGCTCACCTCCCCAGCAGAACATCTTATGATAGCGGAGTGCTTCATCGCAGCGGTCGAAGAAAACCCTTCCGCCACGGTATGCAGCCGCTTCCCATGAAGCGTCCGGCCTTGCGGGATTCTGAAAGAAATACTCATTGGAATAATCAGTGAAATTCTCAGGATAAGTGTAATCGACTCCTTCTTTTATTCCGAGGTAAGGAAGCCTGCCGTGTGCCATCACGCGTACGGCATCCTCACTCATGAGCGATCTTGAGTCGATGAATATCACATCATTTGTTCCTGAATATATGCGCATGCCCTTTTCTTCAGGAACTGCAATGTTTGTCCAGTAATAGAAAGGCTGTTTCACATCCCGCGGGTTGACAAAGCGGCCATAGGCGAAAAGAAATCTGTCATCCCTGCCAAGGTGGAAATCAATGTACCAGTACAGACCTTTCTGCCTCTCATACTCAAAGGCACGGAGGAATTCCTCGCCTTTCTCATCCTTCATCCTGGAAACAAAAAGAGGTTCACATGTAGTGAATGAATGTCCGAGCTGTCCGAAATTCCATTCAATGCCGCCGCTGAACCATGCACGTCTTATGGCAAGATTGCCGAACTGCAGCACGGGATTTGAAAAAAGGATTTCACCGCTTCCGTCTTTCTGTATGAGACTTGCAAGCCTCATGCCGTAGCGGGGATAGAACTCTGCACGCACATGATCATTTTCCATCACAATGGTACTGACTTCGATTTCCCTCCTCTCGCGGGAATACAGGTCCTGCCATTTATAAGGGAGGAACCTGTCACCCGTCTCGTATCCGTATCCCTTCTTCTCTTCCTCAAGCAGGAATGAATCATCAAGAATCCTTTCATGAGGACGGCTTCTGAATTTCGCAAGCCTGTTAAGACCGAGGTATGCATTACCCATTATTTTCTTCACTTCGACACTGATCATGGCAAGTGGCAATATTCAGCCAAAAGCAGATATTTGTCAACAGAAATCAGGAGTATGGAATTTGTTTTACTGTATAAAATTACCATACATGCATCAGCATGGTGTGGCATCTCAATGGCTCTCAGTAAAGCAGGCTGTTGATTCAGACGGCGGAAGACTTCACCTCATTTCCCTCTTTCGGGAAGACAGTGAAGCTCTGTCTGGGACAGCAGGCGGAAGGCCTCTGCATGAAGCGACAGCTTTCTGAACCCGTAATTCAGCGATCTCAGCCTGAGATATGTGAAGATCACGTTCCCCTCATCAAACTGGCTTTTATGGCAGGAGAGAGCTTTCATCTGCACTCTGAAATATTTTCCCGTCCTGACAAATGCATCAGGTTTTGCGGTCATGAAGAATGCCACAGCCCTGACCGGTGCGGGATGAAGCCCCATTTCATTCATTATTCCTCTGTATGGAGCAAAGCAGGCAATGCTTCCCGCAGCGCGCCCGACATTCAGATGATCTTTATGGAACTCGCTGGTCACACAGGGATCTGGAGCGAATATTATGTCAGGACGGAAGGCCGAGACCTCAGCGGCCATTGCCCTGTAAAGTTCATCCGCATCATAAAAGCCGCCGTCAGAGAATGAAAGGAACACAACATCATCCACACCGAGAAGACGGGCACTCTCAAGTGCCTCTGCCTTTCTTATTCCGGCAAGCTTTTCAGGTTCTGTGGTCTCAGAACCGAAACGCCCGTCCGTGACAACAACGAAACGGACCTTCTTTCCCATTGCAGCAAGCTTCGCGGCAGTTGCTCCCGCCCCTATTTCAATGTCGTCAGGATGAGGACCGAAAAACAGGAAGCGGTCAGATTCCTCAATCTTCAGCTTTGGCAGTGCAAAATGAAGAGCAGCCTTCACGAGATTCATCTGTTTCTCTCCTCAAGGGACCGGCAGATCCTGTCATAGGCCTTCTCATCAAGCCTGTATTTTTTCAGATACACGAGAGACGAGAACACCAGCAGGATCATCGGGATGATGCACATAGCGCACAGCATCGCCGTACTGCGTCCTTCACCTGCACTGTGCAGGACAGCTTCGATTGACGAAAGCTTCTCCGCCTCGCTTATGAGTCCCCTTGCCGCCATGTTCTCATAATCAGAGATGCTGTTGGTGTAATCAATTACCCCGAAAATGATATAGCTTGCACTTGCAATGACAACAGTAAGCGCGGATGCCAGTTTTGTGACAAACGGTCTGAGGGAAGCTATTATTGCCTCATCTCTCGTTCCGTTGCGGTACTCATTGTATTCAACAGTGTTCAGTATCGAGATCATTGCAATCAGATACAGCCCGTACTGACCGAAATTGGCAAGCACATAGCCGCCTGTGAGAAAAGCGAACTTCAGCATGGAGGAAGAAGGAAGGACAAGACCGCAGACAAGTGTCACAATATACCCCGCAAATGCAGTAACACTCAGTATTTCAGCAAGTCTTCTCCGTCCGGCCTTCCGGCTCAGGAGAGGATAGAAGATCATGAGGAAAGCTGTCGGCAGCATGCCGATAGTCGTATAAAGGGAGAACAGCCCGCCGCTGTAGCCGAACTCGAAATATATGTATGTCGCACCGAGTCCGGAAAGCGCTATGCCGTTTCCGACCTGCTGCAGCAGAAGAAAGATACAGCACCACACCAGCTGGTCATTGTTTCTGATCGTCGAGAATATCTTCCTGAAGCTCACAGGAGGAGCAGTCTTCTCAAGATCCCTCCTGTCCTCCTTTGCCCCTGCAATTGTGAAAAGCAGGAACAGCGGTGCAATGATTGCAATGATCATGGCAATGCGGCCGTATGCTGTTTTCGCAGAACCTCCGATTGCAAAGGATCCGGTCGTCAGCATCGGAATGAGTATGGTTGCAAGTGTTCCTCCGATTCCCGCAATGAGTGTTGTCCGGCTTGTCAGGCGGTTTCTCATCCCCGCATCCCTGCTCAGGGCGGGAATCATGCCCCAGTATGAGATGTCATGCATCGTATAGGCAATGCTGTATGAGAAATATATTACACCGAAGAAAATGACGAAAGCCCAGCCCTCAAGCGGCACATTGAACATAAGAAAGATCACGAGGGATGTCAGCAGTATACCGCTCAGCAGATACGGTTTGAACTTTCCCCATCTCGTTCTCGTCTTCTCTATGATGTTTCCCATGACAGGATCATTGAGCGCATCAAATACCCTTGCCCCTATCATTATGGCGGTCACTGCCGCAAGCTGCGAGGCATCAAGGTTACGGGTGAAAAGGATGAAAGTGAGAAGGAAATTCGTTACAAGGGCATAGACCATGTCCCGGCCGAATGTTCCAAGCGGAAAGAAAAGAAGGTTCCTTTTGTCTTCAGTCATTCTTCCATTCTAACATCCGGCAGGACAGTGTGGAATTGTTAATTTTTGAAACTGTGAACCGGAGCCGGAATTCTTCCCCCGCGGTTTACGAAATCATCGCAGGAATAGCTGTTCACCTTCATCACGGGGGCCGTTCCCAGAAGTCCGCCGAACTCAGCAGACTCACCCACACTCTTGCCGATTACAGGAATCACACGTACGGCGGTGGTCTTCTGGTTCACCATGCCGATTGCCATCTCATCTGCGATTATTCCGGAAATCGTGGTTGCCTTCGTGTCCCCGGGGATTGCGATCATGTCAAGACCGACGGAACAGACACAGGTCATTGCCTCAAGCTTCTCTATCGTCAGTGCTCCGCACTCTGCCGCCTCGATCATCGCATGGTCCTCACTGACCGGAATGAACGCGCCGGAAAGACCTCCTACATAGCTTGACGCCATAATTCCGCCTTTCTTCACCTGATCATTCAGCAGTGCTATTGCTGCGGTGGTGCCCGGAGCACCGGCCTTCTCCAGCCCCATGACCTCAAGGATCTCGGCTATGGAATCACCGACGGCGGGAGTCGGTGCAAGGGAGAGGTCGACAATGCCAAACGGGATGTTCATCCTTCGGCTTGCCTCCTGTGCCACAAGCTGTCCCAGCCTCGTGATCTTGAAAGCCGTCTTCTTTATCTTCTCGCACAAGGTGCCGAAGTCCTGTCCCCTGACAGTCTCAAGAGCACTCCTGATGACACCGGGACCGGAAACACCGACATTGATCACATTGTCCGTTTCACTGACACCGTGGAAGGCGCCTGCCATGAACGGATTGTCATCGGGAGCATTGCAGAAGACAACCAGCTTCGCACATCCGATCGAATCACGGTCAGCGGTAAGCTCTGCGGTCTCTTTTATGATCTTTCCCATAAGGAGAACCGCATCCATGTTTATGCCGGTCTTCGTGGAACCGAGGTTCACGGATGCACATACGTTGTCAGTGCGGCTCAGGGCCCCGGGTATTGACTTTATGAGCAGCTCCTCGGCCTTTGTCATGCCTTTCGCGGGAAGAGCGGAATAACCTCCCAGGAAGTTGACGCCCACTTTCTTCGCAGCACGGTCGAGAGTCTCGGCGATCTGGACGAAATCGCCGCAGGATCTGCAGGCGGATGCACCTATGATCGATATCGGAGTGACGCTTATCCTCTTGTTCACGATCGGCAGTGCATATTCCCTTTCGATCTGGTTTCCCGTCTTCACAAGGTCCTTTGCAACCGTTGTGATCTTCCCATAGATATTGTCGCACAGCTTCTCAAGATTATCCGAGATGCAGTCGATGAGGGAAATGCCGAGAGTGATGGTCCTCACATCGAGGTTTTCCTTTTCGATCATCGCATTGGTTTCTATGACTTCATTGATGTTTATCACGGCTAGATCCTCTGCATCTGGTTGAATATGTCTTCTCTCTGGAGCTTTATGATGCAGCCCATGGAACGGCCCAGCTCCTCAAGACCTTCCGACAGAGAAAGGAACTCAAGCGAGGCATTGTTGGTATCGGTGATCATCATCATATTGAAAAAACCGTCAACGATTGTCTGACTTATATCCAGTATGTTGACATTGTTCTCAGCCAGGTAAGTGCAGACCCTGGCAATTATGCCCACGCGGTCCTTCCCGACAACAGTAATAATAGATTTCTGCATATGCTAACCTCACTGTGAGTTTGCTTCATTACAGGGAAAAAGACAATCCTTCCCGGCCAATATGCACATTTCATGATGCAATTATGTATTTTGCGTGAACAGAGGCTGACCGTTGGCATCTTCACACAATCTTCATTTGAATTCCTGCCTTATGAGAGTTATCACTGGCTGTGTGATAAGGAGAAAAAGACATATGAAAACAAGAAAATTCATTTCCGTCTTATTGATCATGATGATCTGTGCAGGACTTGTATTCGCTTCAGGTGCACAGAGTCTTTACAATGACTTTGAGACTGCCGTCCAGAACGGTGATGTGTCAGAGGCAATTGAAGCATACAACAGTCTGAACGACCAGATCGCAAAAGAAAAGGAAAACATACAGAAAGACATAGAGAAGGCTTTCGACAAAAAGGACAGGGATCTTTACCGCAATGCGATGAATGACCTGAGGAATCTCAGCACATATTCGATCAGCAGAGAGGACACCGATGCCCTGCTCACCGCAATCGTCAATTCTGACAGCAGCGAGGCGGAGGAATGGGCAGCATGGCTTTATGAGAATTCCTCATACTATCATCCGGTGCTCACCTTCTCCACAGACATCTCAAGTGACGGCTATGCCCAGAGCTACAGGAGAAGCATCTCCGTCGCACCGGGCAGTGATGTGACACTTCCGGACAGTTCATCATTCTCGACCAACACCACGGCAAGCGGTGTTCTCACCGGATGGGGTCTTACCCCCGATGAAGTGCTCTACGGAGCCGGAGAGACAATAAAGATGCCCTATACAGACCAGACTCTGTATGCCGTATACAAGGCACAGGTTGTCTTCAACGATGAATACAGCGGCAGCAATACCGTTTTCGATGATGTGAAGGCCGGCGATGTAGTGGAAGTTCCCTCAGCCCCCGATCAGCCGGATGCGATCTTTGAAGGCTGGTATGACAGCACAAGCGGCCAGTATCTGAGTCCGGATGAAAGCGAGTACACAGTGCGCGGCATGGGCGCATCGTTCCAGGCTCTTTACATAAAGGCAGAGGCGACAAGCATCTCAACCGGACACTATGATGTGTCGAAGCTTCCGCCTGCGACACAGATCCCGCTCAGCTTCGCAATTGAGAACACAGGCTCTGAAGACCTGATAGGTGTCGACATCAGCGTGTCTTCCGAAAGCGGGTACGTGACGCTCATGAACACGAATGCCTTCATCAGGAACATGAAGGCCGGAAAGAGCTACAACCTGACCGGAGTGAAGGCTGTGATCTCTTCTTCCTGCCCGTCCGGAACAGACATACCGGTGACGGTCACGATGACTGACAGCGAAGGAAACACATTCACCAGCACATTCAACTTGACCTCCAAGTCAACTACCGCCGCCCGGAAGGGCACCGGCTTGTAACTGCCCGGCAGTGCTGACGGCATCAAGCCTCCTGCCTTTGATTCCTGCAGTTTCCTCTTCAGACTTGCAGGTGGCGTTACATCGCGGGGTGGTTGACTGCACCCCATGACTGACAGAATATATCCCTCAGCCTGTTTGTCTTATCTTATCCACTCCTCTCTTGTAGATATTCATCGCAGCCATCCTGTCATCATTTCCCTTATAACCGCACACAGGACAGGAATACAATCTCTCTCTTCTGTCTCTTGCCTTATTATCCACATTAAAGCAATGAGGACATATCTGTGATGTATGACGTGCATCTACATATATCACATTGCATCCTGCAAGAGAGGCTTTGTATTCCAGTTTCTGCTGCAAGTCATAATAAGGCCATGACACACTTACATAGCGGTCTTT
>CALXYO010000012.1 GCA_944393005.1 uncultured Spirochaetales bacterium
ACGACCGTGAAACGCTTCTTCGCCAATGGTACTGCAGTTCGTCTGTGGGAGAGTAGGTCGTCGCCAGGTCTTTTTTTGTAATCAGCTCACACTTGATTGTGAGATATTGATAAGCTTCCATCAAAATGGAAGTCTATGAATAGTCCGGTGGTCATAGAGAAGCGGAAACACCCGTTCCCATCCCGAACACGTCCGTGAAACGCTTCTTCGCTGATGGTACTGCAGTTCGTCTGTGGGAGAGTAAGGCGCTGCCGGATTTTTCTTTTTCTATTGACTAATGAAAATATATCGGAAATACTTAACAGCGGTGAAATCAATAAGGGAGTAGTCAGCTGCCCAGTGCAGCTCCAAGATCAACAGACTGGGAATGCCCCTGGTCTTGGTGTAAATGACGAGACTTACTTGAAATCTTTTATTTCAGGTGGGACTTCGTCTTTTTTTATGCCTTGTGAAGTCCCGGAAGGAGTGTTTCATGAGTTTGTTTGAACTGTTCATAATTGCTGTCGGGCTCAGCATGGACGCCTTTGCCGTATCAGTATGCAAGGGACTTTCTACCTCATATGTCAGACCTCTGAATATGCTGTGTGCCGGTCTGTGGTTTGGCTTGTTTCAGGCTCTTATGCCGCTTATAGGGTATTTGCTTGGTGTAAATTTCAGCTTATTTATCCAATCAGTAGATCACTGGATTGCTTTTATTCTCTTATCTTTGATCGGTGCGAATATGATAAGGGAAGCTGTAAGCAGTAAAGAAGAGTGCGAAGTGGCAGACATAGGCTCTTCCTATGCATTTAAGGTCATGCTGCCATTGGCCGTTGCTACAAGTATAGACGCACTTGCCGTAGGTGTGTCATTCGCATTTCTTGCAGTTGATATAATTCCTGCAATTTGCTTTATCGGTGTCTGTACATTCATTCTCAGCGCTGCAGGTGTGAAAATCGGATCAGTCTTCGGAAACAGGTTTGAGAAAAAGGCAGAGATAGCTGGCGGTATAATACTTATATTGATGGGATTGAAAATACTATTGGAACATCTTGGAGTGATATCATTCTGATAATTAAATATATTATAATCATATGTTAACTATATGTTTTCATATGATTATTTAATTATTTAAATACGATTATATATATTTAATAATTAAAGCAGATCTATATTCGATACAGCGAAGTTGAATACTTGTTGTCCGAAGCATAAGAATTACGGATTTTGTAAATATGTTTATATTGACAATATAAGGAAATATGTAATATAAAAACGGTTATGAACAGATTGTCATTATTCAGGAAAATAAATAATAAATTCAAATCGCTTGTCGCGAAGATTGTCATGCTTGTTCTTTACAGGGCAATAAAGGTTCTTGCACGGGAAGACAGCCGTATAATGAATGAATTCCTTACTTGGAAAGACGGGCTGACTGTTGCTCTTGAAGCCAGCCCGGACGGAACTGCCATCTATATGCAGAAATATGGCGATAAGCTGAAAAGAATCAAGGCCTGCAGCAATGTGGATATAAGAATCACATTCCGTTCAGTGGATGCGGCTTTTCTTGTGCTTACGGGACAGATGGGTGTTGCAAGGGCATATGCCGAGCACCGCTTCATGCTTAACGGTGATATCTGTCAGACAATGAGTCTCGTACGCTGCATAGATATTGCGGAAAGCTATCTTTTCCCACGTCTGCTCACTAAGAGAATACTCAGAAAGGTTGAGAAGAAGGAATTCTCAACACTCAGAGTTTACAGAAAGATTTTTGTCGGAGTCTGATTATGTACATTCCAGGATATTATGAATTTGTAAACCCGGGGAAAATCCTGTCCGGCAAATATGCTCTCGAGAACATCTCAACAGAATTCAAGCTTTTCGGTTCATCAAGAGTGATGATCCTTTCTGATAAAGTGCTTGAGAAGCTCGGTCAGGTCCAGATCCTTTCTGACGCATTGATCTCAGGTGGTGTAAAGGTTGTTGAGATCTATACCGATATTCCTGCTGACAGCTCAATTGAGGTTGTCAATAAAATCGCAGAGCTTTACAGAAAGGCAAATGCGGATTCCATTGTCGCACTCGGAGGCGGAAGCGTCATAGACACAGCAAAGGGCCTCAGAATGCTTATCAGCCAGGGTGGTACAGACATCCTCAAGTTTGTCGGAGCTGAGGTGCTGCCATACGCAAAGCATGTGCCATTCGCAGCCGTTCCCACAACAAGCGGCACCGGAAGCGAGGCTACCGCTGTTGCTGTAATCAAGGATAACGGGCGTAAGGTCAAAATGGAATTCATCAGCCAGTTCCTTCTTCCTGATCTTGCAGTCATCGATGAGCGTTTCACAACATCAATGCCGGCAAAGGTAACTGCCATGACCGGGCTTGATGCACTTACGCATGCAATAGAATCATATTCATGCCTTCAGAAAAATCCTGTAAGCCAGTGTTATGCCAGATCCGCCATTGAGCTTATCAAGGACAATCTGATTACATGCATCGAATCTCCGAATGACAGAAAGGCCCGTCTTGCAATGGCAAACGGTTCTCTGCTTGCCGGATCAGCTTTTTCAAACAGCATGGTGGGAATCGTTCATGCAATCGGACACAGCCTGGGAGGTGTCTGTTCTTTACCTCATGGACTTGCAATGGCAATTCTCCTCCCTCACTGCATGAGATTCAATCTTGATAAATGCAGAGATGATTATACAGAGATTCTGAAGATGTTTGTGACACCGGAAGAATTTGTTGCAGTACCTGCCTCGCAAAGAGCTGAAAAATGTATCGAAGTTGTTACTGCATTTGCTCACAGCGCTGCTGAAAAAGCAGGCTTGTCTCTGAAACTCGGAGACAACAAAATTAACCGGGATGACTTCAACGAGGTTGCTCAGCGTGCCATAAACGACGGAGCACTCATAGTCAATCCCAAGGCTGCCGGTCTTGAAGATGTACTGGCAATTTTAAACGCTGCATATTAATTTATTATTAATATGATATTATCCCTCGAACTTGCTTTCCTGTATTGAAGTCATAGTACAGGAAAGCATTTTTTATATTTTTATTCTTTGGTGCGATATCATAAGAATATTTAATAAATTTATTTCTATATGTTTATCATTGTATAAATATATTAAAATTATATCATAATAATATGTAAATAAAATAGTTTGATATTGTTAATATAAAACTTGTCTGTGTATTGCGGACACTGGGAGGATAATCCGCAGGACTGAGTAATAAACTCTCATATAATTTCATTAACCTTATAGAAATAAATTCAGCTTTGTGGTAGTGTACTGTCTGGCTATTATGAAAAAAACTAATGATAAAATAAGAAATATTGCGATAATTGCACACGTTGATCATGGTAAGACAACCCTTGTGGATGCCCTGTTCCGTCAGAGCGGTCTTGTAGGAAAAGACATGAACCAGGACAGGATCATGGATTCAGGCGCTATTGAAAGAGAAAGAGGAATTACAATCAGTGCCAAGAACTGTGCGATACACTGGAAAGGCGTGAAGATCAATATTATCGATACTCCGGGTCATGCTGATTTCGGCGGTGAGGTGGAACGTGGTCTCAGCATGGTGGATGGTGTTGTCCTTCTCTGTGATGCAGCTGAAGGTCCTCTGCCTCAGACCAGATTCGTGCTTGAGAAAGCTCTGGAGAAAAATCTTCCCGTCATTGTTGTCATCAACAAAATCGACAGAAGCGATGCCCGCCCGGAAGAAGTTCTCAATGAGGTATATGATCTTCTGCTGGAGCTTTGTGCGGATGAGAAAATGCTTGAAGTGCCGGTGTTCTATGCAAACGGCCGTGATGGAGTGTGCGGCAAGGACCTTAAACATATCGGAGAGAATCTGTATGAGCTTCTTGACTGCATCATTGATTACATTCCATCTCCTGTATATGACGATGAAGAACCATTTCAGATGCTTGTCAGCGATCTGTCCTATTCTGACTTTCTCGGCCGTCTTGCTGTTGGAAAGGTCATTAACGGTTCTGTCAGCACAAATGACTCTCTCGTATGCATGAAAGAAGACGGTGAGGAGAATCTCCGTGTAACACGTCTGCAGGCATATGACGGTCCGGTTTTCAAGGAAGTCCAGTCTGTTGAGCCAGGTGATATCGTTGTGCTTTCCGGTGTCAATGATGTTTCCATCGGTGATACAATCTGTAACAGGGAATACAAGAAAGCTCTTCCCAGAATAACTGTTGATGAACCGACTGTCTCCATGATGTTCTGCAAGAACATTTCACCGCTGGCAGGGCGTGAAGGCAAGGCTGTCACCAGTGCTAAGATCTGGGAAAGACTCCAGAAAGAAGCATTGAAGAACGTTTCAATCAAGATAGAGAAAAACCTTGATGATACTTTCATTGTGAAGGGACGCGGTGAGTTTCAGATGGCAATCATTGCCGAGGAAATGAGAAGAGACGGGTTTGAGTTCTGTGTCGGACGTCCTCATATAATTTTCAAGACAGATGAGAACGGAAAAAAGACTGAACCCATTGAGTATCTTCTCATTGACTGTCCTGAGGAATCATCAGGTATAGTCATGGAAAAACTCGGAAAGAGAAAGGCAATCATGAGCGATATCACATATACTCCGGGAAACAGGGTCAAGATACGCTTTGAAATACCTTCCAGAGGCCTCATAGGCTATCGTGATGAGTTCCTTACAGATACCAAGGGATTCGGTATCATGAACAGTTATCTGAAGGGCTATGAGCCCTATAAAGGTGATTTCCCTGACAGGTTCTCCGGCTCCCTAGTCTGTGACCGTGCCGGTACTGCAGTTGCATACGGTATATGGGAACTGGAAGACAGGGGCCGCATGTTCATTGTACCTGGTGATGATGTGTATGAAGGAGAAGTAGTTGGTGAGAGAAACAGGGAAGGTGACCTTATGCTCAATCCGACAAGAACAAAGAAACTTACAAATCTCCGTGCTGCCGGTAAGGATGAAGCTGTTGCCCTTACTCCGGTAGTGAAACCAAGCCTTGAAAGTGCCATTCAGTTCATTAAGGATGATGAACTCGTGGAAGTCACTCCAAAGTCAATCAGGATGTGCAAGAAGATTCTTGATACACAGAAGAGAAAGATATTTGAAACCAGGGGAGAGATCCCTGAATACCTGAAGTAAGTCTTGCTTACTAAACAACAGCTCCTTGCAATGTAATCAGTTAGCATGGAGCTGTTATTTTTATTATCAGAAGCTTTCTCTTATTAGTAAATGACGCTTATGAAATCAGATATCTATCTCTATCGAAACCGGACAATGGTCTGAGCCGAACACATCATTATGTATTTCCGCACCTTTGAGCTTGTCCTTCAGATCATCTGAAATCACAAAATAGTCAATTCTCCATCCGACATTCTTTTCTCTTGCCCTGAAGCGGTATGACCACCACGAGTATTTCACTTCATCGGGATGGAGATACCGGAATGTATCGGTGAAACCGCGTGAGAGAAGGCGTGAGAAATCATTCCGTTCCTCAATTGTAAAGCCCGCATTTCTAATATTTGTCTTAGGATTCTTTATATCTATTTCCTCATGTGCTACATTAAGATCACCACAGAATATAACACTTTTATGAGTCTTGAGTTCAGAGACAAAATCCTCAAATGCCTTATCCCATACCTGTCTGTAATCAAGACGCCTGAGTTCATCCTGAGAATTGGGAACGTATACGCTGATAAGATAAAATTTCTCATATTCAGCAATCAGCGTTCGTCCTTCCTTGTCATGTTCGTCTATGCCGAGTCCTTCCTTGACAGAAAGCGGCTTTTCTTTGGAATAAATTGCCGTACCGCTGTAGCCTTTCTTTTCAGCACACGAATAATACTGGTGATAACCGGGGAGATCGAGCTGGAAATCTCTGTCAGAAAGCTTTGTTTCCTGAAGACACAGAATATCAGGTGATGTCTCTTCCATCCATGAAAGAAAATCTTTCTTTATTATTGCTCTTAATCCATTAACATTGAAACTGTAAATTTTCATGTAGGAAATATTATATGATTGTATGATTCTAAACAATCAGAGTGAAAGCAATAAATGAAATAACTAATATATATACCGAAATAGGTTTATATATTTGTAATTATAAATTGGCTGAAATTCTGGCAGGTTTTAAATCTGACAGGTGATTGGAAGTGGGATTATCCGAGTGCTTTATGAGTATGGGGTATTTACGAAATTTTTACGTAGTAACTATCATGAATTTATATTAAAGTAATTATTTGAGATAGTAAAATTATATAGAAATTATAAAATACAAATAATGATTCATATGATTTAAACATGAAAAGAAATTTTTTTTATTTTATTTTCATAAATTTCAAAATTATTTATTGCTAATTTTTAGATGTGAACTTATAATTGCTAGTAAATTACAGGGGGTCGTCTGATGACTAAAACGGTCGCATTTCATTTGCAGAAAGGAGGTGTCGGTAAAACAACAATTTCCGGTACTCTGGCCTGCCAGTCCGCTTTAAGCAGTAAGAAAACTTTGATAATTGATTGTGATCCCCAGGGCAATGTGTCTTCATGGTTTCTCCAGTCAGCACCTAAATTTGAACTTGCAGATGTGCTTCAGGGCAAGTGTTTTGTAGGTGATGCTATTGTAAAGATTCCAAACATAGATAATTTATATATTCTTCCGACTTTCGGTATCGGGGGAACATTGAAAATATACTCTGAGACAAAACTTGCTGAGGAGCCTTACGTACTTCAGGATCTTGTCTCTGAGGTCAGCAAGGATTTTGATCATGTTATTCTGGATCTTTCACCGGGGCTCGGAATGCTGGAAAGAGCTGCCCTGATTGCAAGTGACGAGGTTGTGACTCCGATGACAAGTGAGGTTTTCTCTCTGGATGGTCTTGAGATATTCATCCATGAGCTTCAGAAACTCAGAAAAAACATGAGATCTGCTGTCAAGCATAACAAGATCATAATCAACTCATATGATACAAGAATAAAGCAGCACCGCGATATTTATGCTGCGGCTCTGGAAAGCGGGAACTACAAGGTATACCTCATTCCGGTAGATCCGATTTTCAGAAAGAGCCAGGAGGCTGGAAAAGCTCCTCAGCTGTTCAAGGTCAGGGGACGTGGCATGAAAGAAGCGACTGCTAAAGTTTTTGATGAGTTGAACAGGGATATCTGGAAATAGCAAATCAGGGAGGGATCTGAGGATATGGCACTAAAGAAAAAAGACGAAAGTTATGATTCACTTGCAAGGGAAGAGAGCCTTAGCGAAAAGAAAGCAAAGGAAGTCTTCTCACGCAAAGAAGGAAAGGAAAAAAAGATTCTTACAACCTTTTCAATTGAACCTTCTTTCAAAGAAGAACTTGAAGATCTTTTTGAGGAAATGGGGCTCGGCTGGGCTGCCGGTATAAGATTTGCTCTTAAAGAATTCTATAAGAAATATTCAGATTAGTATCTTAATTATATAACTAATATATGATAGTTATATAGTATCAACTCATTTATAAGACAAAATTTGAATAGTTCTTACCAGTAAGCAAGGAAAAAAAGCTATTAAACTGCTTGAGAAACTTACAAAACTGATTAAAAACGGTTATACAGGTGCAGGGATTGTCTACGTGTATCAGGATGAAGTTCTGATGCAGCTTAGACGTCATCCTGCAGTCTGGGCATTTATCGGTGGTGGTTTTGACCGGTCAAAGGATAGAGACCTGCTTGACACTGCAGTACGGGAATTCTATGAGGAAACAGGTATTATTCTGCAACGTTCTGATGTAGAGGAAAAACCACTTCATGCGCTTGGTTTCTGGAAGTACAGATGGGAGTTGTATGTTGTGTTTACAGAGAGAAAGATATACCCGGAAAATGGTCCTGAATCTTTTAAGAATGAGTATTACAAATATAAGTATGTACTGATATTGAAATACAAGAATGCTTTATCTGAAGAGGATCATAAACATACATTTTTCTTTGTTAAATATCAGTTAAAATTATTAAAAAAATATATAGAAAAATACCATTACAATTCAGTTTATAAATAGATATGATACTTTATTGATAGTGTTTACTATAATATAAATATTGATTTATAGATATATGATATGATAATCATATAGTAATTTAATTATATTAGTGTTCAAATGTATTATTTAACTATCACTATAATTCAATATTGATTCTTGATTTATTGTAATACATATGAGATTCTATTATTAGATAAGTAATTATATATTACTTTTATTAAATAAAAAAGGAGCGGAAAATGATTGCACCTCGATTGAGAAAAGGAGATGCCATAGGTGTATTTTCTCCCTCATCTCCTGCGACTGCTACAGCGGTGAAAAGGTATGAAAGAGGGAAGAATTATCTTATATCGAAAGGGTTTCGTCTGATTGAAGGGTCTCTATGCGGCAAGAGGGATTTCTACCGCAGCGGATCAATTGCTGAGCGTGTCAGTGAACTTAATGATCTGATCCGTAATCCTGATGTCAGATGCATCATGTCTTCAATCGGCGGCATGAATTCAAATTCCCTGCTTCCTTATATAGATTACGATGCTCTGCGCAAGGATCCTAAAATAATTATCGGTTATTCCGATGTTACTGCTGTTCTCTTTGCAATATATGCACAAACTGGGCTTGTGACATACTATGGCCCGGCTGTCGTCTCATCATTCGGAGAGCTTCCGCCATATGTTGATGAGACATTCAACTATTTTGAATCCGTTGTGACAGATAAAGAAGCGCTTCCTTATGTTCTGCCGACACCTGATATATGGACTGATGAGTTCATAGACTGGGATAGTCAAGACAGGTCTAAAAAAGGAACGGAAAACAAGCTTGTCACTGTACACTGTGGAAAAGCAGAAGGTCGTCTCATTGCCGGGAATCTCAATACGATGGAAGGCTTCTGGGCAAGTGAATATTTTCCTGAGATAAGGAAGGGCGATATCCTGCTTATTGAAGATTCTCTGAAAGATGCTGCAACAATAGAAAGAAGTTTTGCCATGCTTAAGCTGAATGGAGTTTTTGATCTGATCGGAGGACTGGTGCTTGGTAAGCATGAACAATTCGACGACAGAGGAAGCGATAGAAAACCGTATGAAATTCTTGAGGAAGTGATTGGAAATACTTCAATTCCGGTACTTGCTGAATTTGACTGCTGTCATACTCATCCTATGCTTACTGTGCCAATCGGTTCCTATGTGTGCCTTGATGCAGACAGAAGACAATTGACGATTCTGAATGAGGAATGAGAGTTTTACATCTGTTCTTTTTCTGTATTGGTTTTTTCGATTTGCTGTTCTGTTTTTGTCCTGTATTCATTCGGGGTCATGCCGAAATATTTTTTGAATGCTGAATCAAAATACTTGGTAGATGAAAAACCGACTTCCTGTGCTATGTCACTCACTTTTCCGGCTTTATAACTTTCAAGAAGACGGATTGCAAGTTCCATTCTGAGACGTAGAATGTATTTTGTGTATGTTTCTCCCCTGTCGGATTTGAACTGTGTACTTAAATAGGAAGGCGAAACGCTGAGGGCAGAAGCAACATCATTCAGAGAAAGGGGGCGAGTATAATTTTCTTTGATATAGATTCTTGCCCGTTCAATCAGCAGGCTGGGGCTCTCGTCTTCCTGTTCCGTGATGTTTTCCTGGTATTCGCATTCGTGACGCGCTCCTATCTGATCAATCCGGAGGGAGAGTGTATCAAGCAAGCTGTTCATCGCATTTTCATCAAGAGGTTTGAGAAGATAGTCAGTGACGCCTTTCCTCAGAGCCTCTCGTGCATACTTGAATTCATCATAGCCTGTCAGGATGACGACGAAGGTGTCACATATGTTCTCCTGAATGTAAGCTGCCAGTTCAAGCCCATTGCACCGGGGCATTTTTATGTCTGTTATGACAAGATCAAAATGATGCCGTCGCAGTATTTCTATTGCCTCAAGACCGTCTTTGGCACAGCCTCCGACCTGCCATGAATGATGTATGTGATTAAGATTGCTTCTCAGGTATTCCCTGATCAGAGGTTCGTCTTCTACGATAAGTGCACTCAACATTTCATGCTCCTGTGCGGCATTATGATTGTGACAATTGTTCCAAGCCCGTATTCTGCATCAATGCTTATTCCGTATTCAGGTCCGTAAATAAGCTTAAGCCTGTTGTTTATGTTTGAAAGTCCGACATTGCTGCTGTCATTGTTCTGAAGTTTCTTTCTTACTTCCTCTAGCTGTTTTGCGGACATTCCGTCACCATTGTCAGTGACTTCTATAACAAGGTTCTCTTTATCAACCGAGATATCGACACTCAGGATGATATCCTCGTTTTTGTTTTCAAATGCATGGATGAAACAGTTTTCAACAACAGGCTGTATCGTCATTGCCGGAATCAGGCAGTCCATATCTGCATCTTCAGATGCCGTTATATCATACTGAAGCGTATCATGGCGTAACTGTTGCAGTTCTATATAGCATTTGCATATGTTGATCTCTTCATTAAGGCAAACAAATTTGTCGGCATTTATCATACCTCTGAGAATTGTAGCAAGCTGTCCTACTGCCGTCACTGTCTCTTCATTTTTACCCATTTTTATCAAAAGGATTATTGTGTTAAGCGTATTGAAAAGAAAATGCGGTCGTATCTGATGATTCAGGGCATCAAACTGAGCCTGTTTCTGGAGAACTTCTGCCTTTGCGGCTTTCATTATAAGTTGTTTTTCCTTTTGACTCAGTGCTGCCATATGGTCAAGCATTTGATTGAATGTATGATTCATCTGACTTATTTCCGGTGTCAGATCTTCAATTTCAGGAATCCTGAGTGCTATTTCTCCGTTGCTGACCCGTTCCATGATCTCAATTGTCCTGTAAAGTGGACCAAGAATTTTCCTTATGCGCCAGGATGAAACAAGTGTTCCGAATATCAGTATTGCAACTGCAATGATTATGTTTATGAGCAGATTGAGCCTTGCCGTCTGTATTACTGGATGAGTGGATATCCTAAAACACAGAGTCCATCCCATTAGCGGAATTTCCTTTTCACTGGTAAGTATTTCAGAGTTTGCAACATCATCGGCAAGTGTTGACTTTCTGTACAGAATACCGCCTTCTGAGTCCCTTATATCTATTGATGCGGAATCGTCAAGCGTTATCCTGTCGAAGATATCCTGTATACCTGAAAAATTGGCATCCACTTTTATCACGCCGATCACTTTGTTAGGATCGTCAATACTCCGCAGTCTGTGTATCGTCGAAAACATTCTGTTTCCGTTTCCAGGCAGAAATATATATCCATCGTCTTCTAGAGCCTGTTTATACCACCATTTATCTTTGTAATCAGATGGAATGGCGGTACCGTACGAACGTGAAACACCGAAAACCTCATCAGAAAGTATGTGAACTGAAATAACATCGCTTCTGGGAATTGTCATTACCTGTTCAAGGTATCCCTCTATAAGTCTTTTCCGGGCAAGAAAGTCCTGTGCATTTTCTCCCGGAGTTTCAATTGCCCTCATCACCTGGACATCATAATATGGACTCAGACACAGCCGTGTTATCTCCTGCAGATAACTGTTTATATTCAGTGCTGCCTGATCAGCGATCTGTCCTATGTATTTTCCGGTCTGCTGAAAGTAGATCCTGACAAAACTTACATAATTGGCAACAGACGCCACGACTCCAACGAGAAAAAGCAACAATACTATGTAAATAATCATTCTCTGCAGAATGTTTTTCCGGCTTTTCATTATCTTCTGATTATAATCCTGCTTCAGCGTATTGCAAATGCAATCGGTGTGCAGTGCAGAAATTTGGAATTCATCCAATGAATTTTGGAATTTCATAGACGGAAAAGACAGCTTAGACTGAAAACAAGAAAAAGGAGAACACTATGAAAAAAACAATCGCTACAGTACTTATGCTCCTCATTGCCATTGCAGGAGCTTTTGCTCATGGCGCCAGTGAAAAATCCGGTGCTTCCGGCAAAGATGTTGATCTTACCTTTTTTACCGGAAAGGTGGAGACGATCAATGTTATAGATGAAATAATGGCAGATTACAATGCGCTGGGAAAAGGGATTACTGTCGAACAGGAATATCAGAATGATGCAAGCAACATCATAAAAATCAAATTTGCTTCGGGAGAAGTGCCTGACATTATGACAACCTACGAACAGGAATATGTTGAGCAGGGGCAGTATCTTGATCTGTCTTCTATGGATCAGTGGTGGGACAGGCTTCTTTCTTCAATGCGTGACAGCTGCACTGATGTAAACAGCGGAAAACAGTACCGGATCTGCACAAACATGACGATGGCTGGATTTTTCTATAACAAGGAGATTTTTGACTCTCTCGGACTTGAAGTCGCTGACACATGGGATGAATTTGTACGTAATCTTGAAATCATTAAGGAAAACTATCCGGATATCGATCCATGGTTCATATTCGGCAGTGAGGCATGGTCGCTCGGGCATCTTATTGAGTTCATACCGCATGGATATCTGAAAGCAAAATACGGAGCAATGGAAACGAAGAAAGCAATGCTTGCAAACAATAAGGAAATTCTCGACTTTGCAGATCCTGAGGGTGCAATGGCGACATTTGCGGCAGGTCTGCTTGAGGTACAGGAAAAAGGCCTGATAAATTCCGATGTCCTTACAGCAACAAGTGACAACTGTATTGAGGCTTTTGTCCGTGGTGAGACTGCAATGTTCAGTAATGGAATGTGGTGTCTTTCCAGTATTCTGGAAAAAGATCCAGCCATGGCTGACAAGATAGGATTTGCTCCTTATCCTGCAATGATGGAAGATGGTGTTCCCATGGTACTGGTGGCAGAGGATTCCGGATACAGCATCAGTGCTTCATCTGACCACCAGGAAGAAGCTGTTGATTTCCTCAATTTCCTTTTTTCCGCGGAAAACCAGAAAAAGTACAGCGAGGCTCTGAAATCACCATCCGCATTCACCGATGTAGATGCATCATGGGCTCCTCAGTCCGTAGTTGACGGTGTAAACGCAGCAGTTGAAGCGGCTGCCAATATCGGCTACACGAATGAAAAGCCTGCAGGATTCACAGGTGATGATGCAGGACGCATGGTTCAGGACCTTCTTGCAGGACGTTACAGTGCCGAGGAATTTGCATCTGCATATGAAAAGGCATGGGATGCTGGATTCTGATAACAGCTAGAACGTCAGTCAGGGGCCATCGTCAGGTGGCCCTGACTTTTGAGGAAGCCTGATATGAAACAGAAAGATTATACGCAATACCTTTCACTGCCGGCTTTATGCCTTTACACTGTCTTTTTTGTCTATCCTCTCATTAAAGGAATCGGAATGAGTTTTACAAACTGGAACGGAATGGGGCAGGCTTCTTTCGTCGGCATGGAGAACTATATTGATTTCTTTTCGGACATGCGTGCGATGAATGATATCAGAACAACACTTATATTTGCCATAGGCAGTGCTGTGCTACTGAATCTGACAGGTCTTGTGTATGCACTTCTGATGGACCGTCAGTTTCACGGACGCAGTCTTGTACGTGTCATAATTTATCTGCCGGCAATAATCAGTCCTCTTATCATGGGATACATCTGGTACTTTCTACTTCAGCCGGAAAGAGGCTTTCTCTATCATGCCTTAATGCAACTGGCTCTTCCCGATATTCTTGGCAACTGGGTACTTTCTTATCCGAAAAGCCTTGCTGTCCTGATTTTCGTGAATGTATGGCAGTTTGCAGGAATGACAATGATAATCTACCTTGCAGGACTTCAGTCGATTCCTTCAGACCTGATAGAAGCGGCACGCATAGATGGGGCTGACAGGATTCAGATTTTCTTCCGTGTGAAAATTCCTCTTCTGATTCCTGCAATCCGGATAAATGTTGTGACAAATATAATCGGCTCCCTTTCCGTTTTTGACATAATAATGTCTCTTACCCAGGGCGGGCCAGGATATTCAACGGAAAGTCTGAGCATCTATATCATGCGCATGTGCTATGGAAACAGGACCGGTTATTCAACTGCTGTTGCCATGATTCTTTTTGTGATCATCCTCATACCTGTCCTGATTTCACTCAGGATCACGAGATCAAGAGATTGAAAGAGGTTCATTATGATAATGTCAAAAACAGACAGATGTCTCAATGTCATGAGAATCATTGCCGTCATTTTAATAAGCGTGATGTGCCTTACACCGTTTTACGTGCTGCTTGTTCTAGCCCTGAACTCTCCGCAGAGGATTTTCTATGAAGGAAACATGTTCATTCCGGATTTCTGCTTCGGAAACTTTTCTGATGCCTGGAATGAATCGCGCATAGGACAGGCCATGATAAACTCTGCGGCAATTACGGCCGGAACGCTTGTTCTGACAATAATACTCGGAGGACTTGCCGGTTATGCAATCTCACGTAAAAGGACAAAATACAACAGTTTCGTTTTCGCTTTGATGCTTTCATGCATGATGATTCCCGGAATCATCAACACAGTACCGCTGTATACGCTTATGAGGAAGATACACGCAGTGAACACTCTTACAGGAATGATTCTGGTATGTTCCACTCTGGCCATGCCGTCTGCAGTGTTCATCTACACGACTTTCATCACGGCAATACCGAAGGAACTGGATGAAGCTGCCGTCCTGGACGGATGTACCGGCTTTTCCGTTTTCTGGAAAATAATATTTCCGGTTATAAAGCCGGCAACTGCATCGTTTGTCATACTCAACGGATTCGGAATATGGAACAATTATTCCCAGTCGGTATTTTTCCTGCAGTCACGTGCCAAGCAGAATATTCCTCAGGCATTGTCTATCTTTTTTCAGCAGTTTGGCGGTGCCGACTGGAATCTGATGGCGGCGACAGCAACGATAGCCATCGTGCCGGTTATGGTTATTTTTCTCGTCTTCCAGAAACAGTTCATAAACGGACTGTCCAACGGTGCGGTAAAGGGGTGATTTTATGTGGGATATTTTTCCTGAAAAAGCTTATTTTGATCTGCATTCCGATATTTCCCTCACACTCATTTGTGAAAATGACTGCCGTACAGACATATGTGTCTTCAAGTACGGCGATATTGTAAGAAAATTCTCTTTTATTGCATCTGCAGGACGCTCTTCCTTTTCTTTTGATGCAGAAAAGCTTGAGCGGGGAGGTTATTTCGTTCAGGCTTCATTCTTCCGGAAAAAACAGGAAACAGTAAGACAGAGCGCATTCGTTGTCGGTAAGAATGACATGGTGATGCGATATGGATTTTCCTGTGAGTTCACTGCAGAAAGAGAGAATATCAGTGAGGAAATTGACGGCTTTCTGCGCATGCACATAGATGCAATACAGTTCTATGACTGGGCTTTCCGTCATGATGACCTCATTCCTACATCTGACATCTATTCAGACCTGATGGGCAAGCAGAATTGTCTCTCGACTGTTTCTTTTCTGATCACTCATGCTCACAGGCACGGCCTGAAATCTTTGGGATACGGTGCAGTATATGCATCAGGCAGCCAGTACTTTTCCGCTCATGAAGACGAAGGTCTGTATGACGGACTGGGCCGTCCAATCACGTTTATAGATATTTTTCACATCATGAATATTTCCAGAGGCTGTACGTGGCGGAATCATATAATAAAGGAATTCTCAAAAGCTGTCGCTGAGGCGGGCTTTGACGGTATCCACATGGATACATATGGGTGGCCGAAGTCAGCTTTTGACAAATGGGGAAAACGTGTCAATCTTGAAACTGAGTTTCCATCTTTGATAGATGAGTGTCATGAATTCATCAGCATGGAATGTGGGAAAGAGCCGCTACTCGTCTTCAACAATGTCGGAGCCTGGCCTGTTGAAGAGACAATGAAAAGCTACACAGATGCCGTATATTGTGAAATATGGCCGCCGATGACAAGATATTCACATCTCTCATGTCTGATGAATAAATGCAGTCATGGCGGGAAACCTGTCATTCTGGCCTGTTATCCTCAGGCTTTCCGCACAGACAGCCCTGAAAGGGCACTTGAAGGAGAGCTTCTGCTTTCATTTGTGATCGCAATGCACGGTGCAAGTCAGCTTTTTTACGGCAGTATCCATCGTATTCTCACACAAGGCTATTATCCGGACAACAGCATTCTTGAAGAGTGGCAGGAGAGAGAAATCAGACGGTATCAGGATTTTTTCGTACGTTTTCAGGATATCATGTATGACCGTAACATGACTGACGTCAGCCTGACACATCAGGATTGGGATAATCCTGAGTATAAATTCAGTATACCTTCAAGCGCATCAGGTGAAGGCGGCAAGGTATGGTGTCATATAAGGGAAAGCATGAACAGGAAGGCCATTTATTTTGTCAACCTCCTGAATAATGATGATTTGTGGAATGAAGGCAAGAGCAGGCCGGATTGCGTTTCCTTTTCAGCTGAAGTGCTTGTGCTGAAAAAAGCTGAGCGCATATGGCTTGCATCTCCGGAAAGCGGAGTATCGAATGTGAATTATACCCTGAAAGAAACCGATAAGGGACTGGTCCTGCACTGTGATATCAGCCTTGACAGGGTCGCAATGTTGTATATAGAGGAGGAAAAATGATGCTGAGTGCAAATGAATACATATCACTGCCCTCAATAATGGAAGATGCATCTCTCAAGTCGATGAATTTCCTTTCGATGGCTGCAAGAGGAATGATTGAGATATATGGAGATGAGAATCTTCTCAGCTGGAATAACCGGGTTGACGGTATTGAGCTTGAATACGCGGAAACACTCTCATCATACTGGATTCCATCTTTCTCATTCGCGCGGGAAAATGTCACCGGCAGTATTGAATATCTTGCCCCTCTTGGGCACAGAACCGTTGCTGTTACGCTGAAAGCGGAGAATAATTCAGAGAAGACTCATAGTCTCGATATAAATATGCGCTTTGCAGTGTCCAGTCTTTTTCACACTGTCAATGAAAGCAAGGAAATAAAACCTGAGTGCCGTCTTTCTTTTTCAAAATGGTCACTCATGCCATTGTATGAATTCTTCACTCCTTTGCCGTTTTTCTCCATTTCCCTTTACAGTTCCTGTCCTGATGACTGGAGAATTTCAGGCACGGAAGTGCATTTTGAACATCACGAATCTTTATCCCCCGGTGAAAAGTTCGAAGCGACAGTATTCATCGGATTTGGATTCGAGGAAGTCGCTGCGGTGACTTCTGCCCGTGAGTGTGAGAGGTGGGGGGCCACAGAACTGCGCCGGCAGCTGGTTTCATATCTTGATGACAGGATCGTACATTGTGCTGATGGCAGGCTTGAGAGAGTTTTGAACCGCAATATGTTTTTCTGTCTGTTTTTTTCCACAGGCAGGACACTTGACAGCGAGGAGCTTGTAAGTGTGACAAGCAGAAGTCCCGAGTATTATGTCTCTGCTGCATATTGGGACCGCGATTCCCTGCTGTGGGCTTTTCCTGCAATCTGCCGTGCTGACAGGGAAAAGGCAAGAGAACTTATGCTTTATGTTGCCACGCGGCAGAGAAACAACATAGGAATTCACAGCCGTTACATTGACGGAAGCATACTGGAGCCCGGCTTTGAGCTGGATGAGCTTGTCAGCCCGGTTCTCGCTCTTGATATGTATCTCAGAGTAACAGGAGATTACGATCTGCTGTCAAATGATGATGTGAGGTGTCTGATTGATCTGATCCTGTCCCGGCTTCAGAGATGGTATAACAAGGATTGCGGATTATATGAGACTTTTCTGCAGCCGACAGATGACATGACTGGTAACTGCCGTATGCTTACATATGACAATGTACTTGTCTGGAAGGCTTTCGTAATTTTCTCTGATCTTGATTACGGTAGAAAGCGTAATGAATTTGCATACATGGCGGAAAATCTCCGTGAAGCAATTCAAAAACACTGCATCATCAGCATTGACGGATGTGATGAATATGTATGGGCCATTGACGGCAAGGGCGATTATGAGGTGTATGATGAGCCGCCTGGAAGTCTGCTTCTGCTTCCTGTTCTTGGTTTCTGCAGCAGAAACGACAGTGTATACATGAACACGGTTGCAAGAATCACTGATGAATCATACAAATATTCGTTTGCCGGCTGTCCTTTTTCTGCGATCGGCTGTGCACATGAACCTCATCCCTGGACTCTCAGCATGGCAAATGCAGTCAGGGCATCAAAAGATGATCACATGGTCAGAAAACTTTGCACTGCAAAGATGGATGACGGAATTGTATGCGAGAGCATTGATGAATACACAGGGGAATGTACAAGCGGTAAGGCTTTTGCCACTGCAGCGGGGTATGTCGTATACAGTCTGCTGTGCTATCTGGATGAGAAAAAGTCCGAGCAGGATATTTAACCCGACTTAAAACAGCTGCCTGGACTTTTGATGGCAGCTGTTTTTCGTATATCAAAATAATATCAGCTTTTAATTTAAATAAATGAATCAACTAAGTTAATAATATGGTTATATGAAAATATCATATCGTTTAAAATGTTAAACAAAATAATATTAAATGGTAACTAAAATATATTTAATATAAAAAACAATGTGTTATATATAAAATATGATACTTAAAATTATATTAATAATATTAAATTTATTTTATTCAATATAATAATTTTGAACAAAAAAATAAAAATATTATTGATATAATATCACTTGTTCAATCAGTATTTACATCATTATTATTTTACTTTACTGTATGTCCTGTTTTGGAGACCGTCATTAAGGATAAGTCACTGATGATGTTTTAGCTGTCATCCGCATTCTGTAAATTCTGGAGTTTTTCATGGAAAACACGAAAGAAAAAGTAAGGATAGGGGATGCAGTTGTCAGAATCCTAAACGGTATGGCACAAGGCCTGTTCGCATCTCTTATAATCGGCCTGATAATCAAGCAGATAGGAACATATGCAGGCCTTGATGTGCTGGTTTCAATAGGACAGATAGCACAGTATTTCACAGGGCCGGCCATAGGTGTCGGTGTTGCATCTGCAGCGGGTGCTCCGCCTCTTGCGGTTTTCGCTTCCGCGATAGCAGGTGCTGTCGGTGCAGGTACTTTCGACATGGCAACATACGCAGTCTCCAGCGGAGAGCCGCTTGGGGCAACTGTTGCCGCACTGGCAGGTGCACTGTGCGGTAAATGGATCTCTGGCAAAACCAAGGTTGATATAATCCTCGTTCCGCTGACAACAATCATAGCCGGATCAGTGATAGGACTCTTCCTGTCGCCTGTGGTATCTGCACTGATGAATGCGATAGGGGCACTCATAAACAGTCTTACACAGCTTTATCCTCTTCCCATGGGTATTCTTGTCTCGACTGTTGTGGGCATGGTTCTCACACTTCCGATATCATCGGCAGCGATCTGCATTTCGCTTGGTCTTGACGGACTTGCAGCAGGGGCAGCGTGCTGTGGCTGCTGCTGTCAGATGATAGGATTCGCAGTCTCTTCATTCAGGGAAAACGGGATCGGAGGTCTTATCAGTCAGGGAATCGGTACCAGCATGCTTCAGATTCCCAATATATGGAAAAACTGGAAGATATGGATTCCCCCGACACTCTGCTCGGCAATACTCGGTCCTGTTTCGACCTGCATACTTAAAATGACGAACAACGCATCAGGGGCGGGAATGGGAACATCCGGACTTGTCGGACAGTTCAATGCCGTTGCCGTGATGGGAGTTCAGAGCATTCCTGCCATTATACTGCTGCATTTCATCCTGCCTGCCGTAATAAGTCTGGCAATAAGCGAGTTCATGAGGAAAAAAGGCTGGATAAGACAGGGCGATATGCTGCTTACTTAGCTTTTGCGAATCTGCTTAAGAGATCATTGAGCATCCCGATTTTATCATCGGTGGTTTCAATTTCAGCTTCGCTTTGTGTGAGGAGGGCCTCAGGAATCTCTTCGAGAAAGCGGGATGGAAGGACAAGATGGGATTCACCCATTCTGTCCTTTCTTTTTTCGCAGTAGCTTATGTTGAGTTCCTTGCGTGCTCTTGTGATGGCCACATAGAACAGACGCCTCTCCTCATCAATGTTTCTGGGATCTTCTTCAAGCGCACGTGAAGAGGGAATTATATTGTCTTCAACACCGGCAAGATATACAGTATCGAATTCAAGACCCTTTGATGCATGCATGGTCATGAGATTGACTTTTCCCTCATCCTTGTCTTCCGTATCCCTGCTGTCAATGCTCATTATATTCAGATAGTCTCTCAGTGTTGCATCAGGATTGTTCTTCTCAAAACGGGAGAGTCTTCCGATAAGAAACTCAATGGATCTCATTTTTGCATCAATCAGTTTAGGCTTGTCGGGATACTCCTCATAAAGCATTTCCTTGTAACCAATTGCGTCGATTATATCAGAAAGGAGCTTAGCCTTTCTGTTGTTCTTGTTCTCTTCCTGCCAGCTCAGAACCTGAGATGAGAAAGTCTTGAGGTTTTCCTGACTTTTCCCTTTGACAGGACTGTCGGCTGCATATGCGAATTCCGTCATTGCGTCAAAGAGTGATATGCTCTTCTTATCCGCATATGCCCTCAGCTTTTCCACAGATGTGCGCCCGATGCTCCGGCGCGGTGTGTTTATTATTCTAAGAAGAGAGACATCGTCATCTGTATTGACGATTATCTTGAGATAGCAGATCAGATCCCTTACTTCCTTTCTGTCGAAGAAGCTTGATGCACCGGAAACCTGAGCCTGTATACCGTTTTCCATCAGAGCATTCTCAAGGGTGTTTATAAGGGAATTGGTTCTGACAAGTATTCCGAATTCGCTATAAGGTATTCCGCTTTTTTCGTGACGCTTCTTTATTCCGTCTGCAATCATGAAAGCCTCATCATCCTCATCCTCGCTTGAGATGAGGTAAATTCTGCTGCCTTCCTCTCCGTCAGTCCAGAGTTTTTTGCTTTTCCTTTCCTTGTTGTGGACAATCAGGTTGTTTGCGGCTTCCAGAATAGTGCCTGTTGACCGGTAATTCCTTTCCAGCTTGAATTCCCTGCGCTCAGGAAAGTCCTCCTCAAATGACTGTATATTCCTGTAATTTGCACCCCTCCATGAGTATATGCTCTGATCGTCATCGCCTACCACACAGATATTTCTGTATTTTTTCGCAATCATGGAAATGAGCTTATACTGAAGCAGTGAAGTGTCCTGAAACTCATCCACCATGATGTATCTGTATCTTTCCTGAACCTTCTCAAGCACGTCTGGACGTTTCTCAAAAAGGCGGATAGGCAGCAGGATGAGATCGTCAAAGTCGACAACATTGTATGCCTTCTGTGAAAGCAGCCACTCCTGATATATCTGATTCACGGCACCGTCCTTGTTCTGGAAGCCATGGATCCGTCCTGTCTTCACATCGGAAAAAGTGGAGAGAAGGGAATAGAGATTGTAGTTGCTCAGCTCAAGATCGAGACTTACTATGACCTGTTTCAGCAGTGCCATATTGTCATTGGTATCGTAGATTGTGAAATTGTTCTTATATCCAAGATACTGGATGTACTGCTTAAGCAGTCCCAGTCCGAATGAATGGAAGGTGGATGCGGTAAGCCCCTTCAGCTTGAGTCCGGTCAGCGATTTTATCCTCTCGCTCATTTCCTTCGCAGCCTTGTTTGTGAAGGTGAGGGCAAGTATTTCGCTTTCCTTTATACCCTGTTCAAGCATGTATGCTATGCGGTAGGTGATCATGCGTGTCTTGCCGCTTCCGGCACCTGCAATGATCAGACTGGGGCCATGAATGTTTCCTGCAGCTTTTGCCTGTTCGCTGTTCAGTTCCTGATTAAGATCTATACTCACGGGAAGACAAACTAAACTTTAATCCATCTGTGCGTCAAGCCACTGCCGGTATTCTTTCACAGCAGTTTCAAAGAAAACTCCGAGCCTGCCGTTATAGGATTTCTTCCACGGTTTGCTGCGCCCGCAGTAGTGGATTATGCTGGTGTTTTGTGCAACATCCATGAGCGTAAGTCTCCGGCGTCCGCCCGTCATGTTGTTCAGGGTGAGTATTCTGTCGGAAAGATTGTATTTCAGTGTGTCGACAAGCCTGATCCTGTCACCGTAGATTCCCATTATTATATCCTGATCGGGGAGGATGAAACTGCTTCCTTTCTTTTCGATGAAATCAAAGATCTTCCTGCTGTCAAAGTTTTTCCTCAGGCGGGTGAGGTTCATCAGCAGGACTCCCGTGTTTATATACGGACATTCATCGGCAATATCGAGTCCGAGTCTTACAGCATTGAACTTTGTCAGTATCTTTCTTGTATGACTGCAGGCCGCATAATATACAGAAGAAATATCGGTATTATATAATTCAACAAGTGAATTTATACAGATTAAATCAACATCCAGATAAAGAATTCTATCAATATCAGCGTTAAGCAGTACAGGAGCGAATAAACGGTAATATATTTCCTTCGGATACCTTCCTGTAGTAGGAGAGGAGGAGAGAACTGAATCATCAAAACGGATGAAGTTTATTTTAAGCCTGCTGTTCTCAAGCTTTTTTATTTCAGCGATCTCACTGTCACGCAGACTGCTGTATATGATGCTTACGCTCATGCTGTCGAAACCGCTGTGTATGACAACAGATGAGAGGCACACTTTAAGCATTTCTGTGTATCGTGAGTTTATGCAGAAAAGCAGATTGTACATCAGTGTTCTCCGACTCTTATGGCATCAGCAGGGCACATCTCGGCACAGCAGTAACAGCGGATGCAGACATCCGTGTCTATGCGTATGACATTATCATGCACAAGAGCTTTTGCCGGACATATCTGCACACAGCGGAGGCAGTGGATGCACCTGTCTTCTTCGAATTGCGGTGCAGGACGTTTCTTTGTCTCCTTCCTGTCATGAGAGCGTGTGAGAAAAGGAAGAACGAGAGATGAGAAAAGACCTTTCGGCTTTTCAATCTCAATCTTCCTGAAATCCTTTATGACGAGATCCTCTGCATCAAGAAGCGAGTAGTGCGGCTTCAGTGCCATTCCCGAACTCTGAAGAATGGGTATGTCTTCTGGCTCGTAGCCCATGATCACTGCTTCGGCTGTATCTGCAAGATAGGCATTCTGACCTCCGATAAGGTATCCGACATAACGGAGCGTTCCGTTTGCGGGACCGGGGCCTTCCATCCCGATGACAGCGTCCATCAGGGCATACTTTACTTTAGCAGCTTTGAAAAGCCTGTTTATGAATGATGCGAAAGCAGAGCGGGAAGGGTAGCGCAGATGAGTCGGACTTTTTGTCAGTCCCGGCATCAGACCGAACATGTTCTTCACGGTTCCGGTTGTATACATCAGCTGATGGGTTTTGAATTTCGCAGCCGAGATCGTGAAATCGACTTCATCCAGCACTGCCGGAAGCTGGACTTTCACACCGCCTTCCAGCTGGAATGTCCTGGTGTTCTGGGTGAAGTCAACCCAGATTGCCCCTGTCTTCTCGCAAACACCGGCAATCCCGCAGTGTCTTCCTCTGAAAGAAGGTGTGTGCAGACCGGGAGAATCTCCGGCATAGACTTTTGCGGCACCGCGTCTGAAACACTCTCTGATCAGGGCTTCCACGACAGCAGGATGTGTCGTGATTCCCGCTTCGGGACGGCTGTCTGAAAGTATGTTCGGCTTGACCAGAATGGTTTTCCCTCTGCAATCCGGGAATGCGGAAGCATCCAGCACTTCAGTCAATGCAGAGGCAACACTCTCTTCTTCATAATTCTCACATCTGGCTATCGCAACTCTGTTCATTTACTGTTTTCCTCAAGAGACAGAAATACATGGGACCTTTTCCATCTGAAACATCCGGAAGGATAATAGAGCCGTGTGTCCGTTTTTCCGCAAATGGAACCTGCACATCGATCTCCTCAACAAGACCGGCTTTCTTCCTGAAAAGCTTTTCAATCACTTCTTCATCCTCTCCTCTGTTGATTGAGCAGGTGGAGTAGAGGATGTATCCGCCGTTTTTCACTGCCATGAAGGCGGAGGCAAGCAGGCTGTACTGTTCTATGGCAAGTCTCTTCGGTCTGTTTGCCGACCACATTGACATGTGCTCGCGGCTTTCCATCACATGCCGTTCGCTTGAGCACGGGGCATCAAGAAGCACGGCATCATATGCATCCTTCTCGTAAAGACCCCAGCGGGATGCATCATGGCATGTTGTCCTGACACAGGAGCGGAGCTTCTCATCAAGATGCTCGTCAAGCACATTGTCAAGACGGGCCTTCCTCTGTCTTGATCTGTCATTCGCAGTTATCGTGCCTCTGCCGTCAAGTCTTGAGGCGATGACAAGGGTTTTGCCGCCGGGAGCCGCACACATGTCCAGCACGCTGTAATTCTCTTCCAGAGGGAGAAGGGAGGCCGTCAGAACGGAAGCCTCGTCAAGAAAGTACGGTTTGAGGAGGTTATGGGAGTAGGTGATGTTCTCCTTTTCCTCCAGCATTGCTTCTTTGAGAGTCTGCCACCTGTCAGCGTAAATATTGTGATAGAACTCGTCAAATGCCGCACGGCGGCACCTGAGTTCATCTTCCATTCTGTCTTTCTTCCGGCTCATGGAAACAATATTAGCCGATCTCAGATAAGTTGACTATAGATTCCGATATAGAACCAGATGGAACCAAGAAGCACGAATACATGCCATATCGCATGGTAATGCGGAATTTTCTTGATCGCGTAGAAGACGACACCAAGTGAATATGTCACACCGCCTGCGATGAGGAAATAGATTAAATTGTGCGGCAGGTATGGAACAGTGTCATTCCAGAAAAAAACTATCGTCCAGCCCATGATGAGATAGAGAATGGGGTGAAGAGGCTTCAGCCTTCCCCAGAAAATGAGGGTGAACGCAACTCCGCAAAGTGCGATGAACCACATGAAGAGAGTCAGGAAAAAGGTTTTCTGTGTCCCGATATACAGCAGTATCGGGGTGTAGGTTCCCGCGATGAGGAAATAGATGTTGCTGTGATCCAGTATCCTGCATATGCGCTTTGCATTTCCCGGCATCAGGTAGTGGTACAAGCTGCTTGCAGTGTAAAGCAGTATGTTGGAAAGTGCGAAAATGACAAGCCCGGCTTTCAGAGCCGTGCTGCCGACTTCCTTAAGACGGAAGAGAATCATGATGAACCCGATGATGGAAAGTCCTGCACCGATGAAGTGTGTCACGGCGTTTTCCATTTCGGCTTTCCTGTCGTCGTAGTTCTGAAGTGTTATGTGTTTTTCAAGCCAGTTCATGAAAGAAAAAATGACTTCATAAGGCACAAAAGTAAATAGTCAATATTAACTACCGGCTGTCCAGCTGTGGTGAATGCTTACCATGGAGAGACAAACCATGTCACCGTAACACCCACCAGTATACCCAGAAGCAGTCCCACGAAAACCTGTGAGAAGGAATGTCCAAGCATTGTTTTCAGATGTTCCTGCTTGAAAGGCTTGTCCTTGTGTATGTCTGACAGGATTTTTGACCATTCGTTTATCACATCCGCCTGCTTTCCAGCCTCAAGACGGATGTTCATCGCGTCATGGATGACGATTATCGAGAAAATGAGACATACTGCGAACGGGATGCTGCCTATGCCGAGCTTCAGGCCCACCGATGTGGTAAGTGCGATCACTGTCGCGCTGTGGCTGCTCGGCATTCCTCCCGTGGAGAGGAACATATGCGGATTGAAGCCGTCTCCCATCATCTTGCTGATGAACGGCTTAAGGAACTGCGCTATGAGCCAGGCGCTGAATGCTGATATCAGAGGTGCATTTGAAAGTATGTCGTTATTCACATCCATTATTGTAGATGATGACATGATTAATTGCAATAAAGCGCGGCATCTGCTATCTTTTTCTGAAAGAAAATCAGGAGATGATCATGGGACTGAACATTACCGGAAAAATCCTTTCCTCCCATCTTGTGAAAGGTTCCATTGAGGCTGGCAAAGCCATTGAAATCAGGATAGATCAGACACTCACGCAGGATGCCACTGGCACCATGGCATATCTTCAGTTCGAAGCTATCGGACTGGACAGGGTCAGGAACGAACTTGCCGTGAGCTATGTGGATCACAATACCGTGCAGGTAGGATTTGAGAATGCCGACGATCACAGGTATCTGCAGTCAGTTGCACAGGCAAAGGGTGTTGTGTTTTCAAGAGCCGGAAACGGCATCTGCCATCAGGTTCATCTGGAGCGCTTCTCTGTTCCGGGAAAGACACTGCTGGGTTCTGACAGTCACACACCCACATGCGGCGGCATCGGAATGGCTGCAATAGGTGCTGGGGGGCTGGATGTCGCCCTTGCCATGGCGGGAGTGCCATTCTCCCTTGTCTGCCCGCGTGTCATAAACATAAAGCTTACAGGCCGGCTCAGGCCTTTCGTGACTGCCAAGGACATCATCCTGAAAGTTCTTGGACACTTCGGTGTCAAAGGAAATGTGAATACTGTATTTGAATACTCTGGAGACGGTGTGGGAACGCTTTCCGTACCGGAAAGGGCCACAATCTGCAATATGGGCGCCGAATGCGGTGTCACCTTCTCGGTTTTCCCAAGTGATGAGATCACTCACGAGTTCCTCATAAAGCAGGGAAGGGAGGAATCGTATTCGCCTCTCTCTGCTGACAGCGATGCGCATTATGACGGCGAATACACAATTGATCTCAGCACGCTTGAGCCGCTTGCCGCCTGTCCTCATTCTCCGGGAAATGTGAAGAGCATAAGGGAGCTTGCGGGAATGAAAGTCGATCAGGTCCTGATCGGATCCTGCACGAATTCCTCCTATGCTGATATGGTCAAGGCTGCCTCGATTCTTGACGGCAGACGAGTGAATGAGAATGTCTCTCTCGGCATTGCTCCGGGAAGCCGTCAGGTGCTGATGATGATCAGCAGGGACGGCAGTCTTGAGAAAATGGTCAGGGCGGGAGCCAGAATCCTTGAAAGCGCATGCGGCTTCTGCATCGGCAATCATCAGAGTCCGGGCACGAATGCCGTTTCACTGAGGACGAACAACAGAAACTTTGAAGGGCGCAGCGGTACAGCCTCAGCACAGGTTTATCTGGTAAGCCCTGAAATCGCAGCCCTCAGTGCGATTACAGGATACATAACAGATCCGTTTGCACAGGATTCTGTCAAAGCACCGCAGATGCCCGTGATCAATGAATTCATATGTGATGACGGCATGCTTGTCTTCCCTCCATCAGACGGCAGCAGCATTGAGGTAAAAAGAGGTCCGAATATCGGAGAGCCTCCCAGGTGCCTGCCTCTTGAGGATACCCTTGACGGAGAGGTCTCGATCAAGGTCGGCGACAAGATCACGACAGATCATATCATGCCGGCAGGACAGCGTCTGAAATACCGCTCGAACATTCCTCTTTATTCGACATTCGTATTTGAGAATGTCGATCCTTCATTCCATACCCGCTCCTCGGCTTTGAGAGATGAGGGAAAGGCTTCCTTCATAGTCGCAGGTGCAAGTTACGGACAGGGCTCCAGCCGTGAACATGCTGCAATCTGTCCCATGTATCTGGGAGTGAAGGCTGTTCTGGCGCTTTCCATAGAGAGAATCCATCAGGCCAATCTCTGCAATTTCGGAATTCTTCCCCTCATCTTTGAAAATGAGGAGGATTACCGCAGCCTGAACCAGGGTGACAGACTTGTAATCGATGATGCTCGCTCACAGATTGAGAAGGCCGCATCATCAAAACAGGTCATGGTGAGGAATCTTACCCAGAACAGGGATTATGTCATGGAACTTGATGTGACACCATTGCAGACCGATATGCTCCTGAAAGGCGGAAGACTCAATCAGATCAGGGAGGCTCTTGATGAAAAGCGAATATAAGATTCTCTATATAGAGGGAGACGGGGTAGGATGCGAGATCACCCCCGTCATGATCAGCACTCTCAAAGCTGCCGTGAGGAAGGCATATGATAATCCTCCAGCGCTTGTGTTCGAGGAAGTGCTTGCGGGAGAGAAGGCCGAGAAGCTTACCGGTGAAAGCCTTCCGTCCGTCACGCTTGAGAAGATAAAGGAAAGCGGAATAGCCATCAAAGGCCCTCTGATGACTCCTGTGGGAAAAGGAAAGAGAAGTCTCAATGTCGCACTTCGTCAGGAACTGGATCTGTATGTATGTCAGCGTCCTGTGCGTTATTTCAACGGTGTGCCTTCCCCTGTGAAGCATCCTGAGAATGTCGATATGGTGGTCTTCCGCGAGAACACTGAAGATATTTACGCGGGAATCGAATGGCCGGCACAAAGCGATGAGACGGAAAAGGTTATCAGATTCCTTCATGATGAGATGGGTGTGAACAAAATCCGTTTTCCGAAGACCAGTGCAATAGGCATAAAGCCGGTGAGCAGGGAGGGAAGCAGGAGGCTTATCAAAGCTGCAGTCGACTATGCAATTGAGGATGGAAGAAAGACTGTTACCCTCGTGCATAAAGGAAACATAATGAAATTCACCGAAGGCGGTTTCCGCTCCTGGGGCTATGAGCTGGTGAAGGATGAATACGGTGCCGTTGAGAAAGACGGGAAGGTGTATATCCCGCGTCCTGACGGTGACATCCTTGTCAATGACTGCATCTGCGATGCCTTCCTCCAGAATATCCTTCTCAAGCCGGAAGCCTACAGTGTGGTTGCCACACTCAACCTTAACGGTGACTATGTTTCAGACGCGCTTGCAGCTCAGGTCGGTGGAATCGGCATTTCACCCGGTGCGAATATAAATTACGAAACGGGAAGGGCTGTTTTCGAGGCCACTCACGGTGTTGCCCCTGATATCGCCGGTAAGGATATCGTGAATCCGCTTTCCCTTGTGCTCTCAGGAGAGATGCTGCTGCGTTATATAGGACTCAGAGAAGCTGCGGATCTTGTGATAAGTGCAGTTGAGAAAACAATTGCTGCAAAGACCGTCACACGGGACCTTTACAATCTTCTGGATGACAGAAGTGGTGCCAGGTGCCTCGGGACAAAGGCATTCGGTGAAGAACTTGTGAGGAACCTGTGAAAACTTTTGCATTCCTGATAAAAAGCCCTGAGTTCCATAGCCTGGAAGACATTGCTTACATTCATGACAGACAGGCTGCCATCATCGGCGTCAGGAACATTGATGATGCGGTTTGTGCTGCTGTGAAACTGAAAGATGAAGGCATCTCCTGCATTGAAGTGTGCGGTGCGTTCACAGAAGATGAAGTCAGGAAACTGATTGAAGCCACAGACGGGCAGATACCGGTAGGATACGTCACTCATCTGAAAGAACAGGATGAGCTTTTCAGAAAAACATTCGGATGAGCGGAATGGATTCTGATACATGTGAAAAGCGGAAAGACCTGAAGTGATAAGCCTTTCCGCTTTTTCTTTTCATTTAAAGCAGTCCTCTTGCCTGAAGTCCTTTAAGGGCACAGCCCTCGACGTATGGAATATGTTTTTCGTCAAGAAGTGCCTTTATTTCATCTGAGCCGGCTCCCGGCTGGATGAGGACAGCCTCAATCTTTTTCCTGCATTCACTGATAAGTTTCAGCCCCTTGTGCGGATTGATGCAGAGATCAAGCACTTCAATCTTTTCTTCAGGAACCTCATCAAGACTTGCAAGTTCCTTTCCGACACAGTGCACCTTATAGCCTGCGCCAAGCAGTGCTCCCTTGATCTTGTATGCATACTTGTCTTCATTCAGGGTATCGCCTGCAAGGGTGAAGACTTTTCTGTCCATCAGGTTGTCAACAGTCATGAAACCTCCTCATCGTTCGTTTATCGGGATGACCTTCTTGAGCTCCGGTCCGGAGTAGACCTGACGCGGACGTCCGATCTTCTGGTACGGATCGTGTCTCCATTCAAGATAATGGGCTATCCAGCCCGGCAGACGGCCCATGGCGAACAGCACGGTGAACATTGACTGCGGAATACCCATCAGATGGAAGATTATTCCGGTGTAGAAGTCTATGTTCGGATAAAGGTTTCTCTCGATGAAATAATCATCATTCAGGGCGACTTCCTCAAGCTTGAGTGCAACTTCAAGCAGTTTGTCCTGACGGTGGCTGGCAGCAACAACTTCCTGACACATCTTCTTTGCGATCTTTGCCCTTGGATCAAATGTCTTGTAAACCCTGTGTCCGAAGCCTGAGAGACGGAAGGATGAGTTCTTGTCCTTCGCCTTTTCCACAACAGACTCGACACTTTCCCCATCGCTTATGATCTTGTTCAGCATTGCCATGACAGCCTGATTCGCTCCGCCGTGCTTAGGTCCCCAGAGTGCGCAGCATCCGGCAGCGACAGATGCATAGAGGTTAGCCTCCGATGAGCCTACGAGCCTTACAGCGGAAGTTGAGCAGTTCTGTTCATGATCCGCATGCAGGATGAGAAGCTGGTTGAGAGCCTTCACATGTACAGGATCCGGGTGATAGTCAATGACAGGCGAGCTGAAAAGCATGTTCAGGAAATTCTCGCAGTATGAATAGTCGTAGCGGGGTTCAACGAAATCGTAGCCCTTGTCCTGACGGTAGGTGAATGCCGCAATGGTTCTCATTTTCGATAGCAGTCTCGTCACCGTTATGTCTATGTTGTCTTCAGGATCCCTTTCCTCCATTTCAGGGTAGAAGGCGGACAGTGATGCGACCATGCTGGCAAGGATAGCCATGGGGTGTGCCCCGTGGGGGTAGGAGCGGAAGAAATTCCTCATGTCCACATGCAGAAGAGAATGCTTGTTGAGGAGCTGTGTGTATTCCTGTCTTTCCTTTGTGTTTGGCAGCATTCCTTTGATCAGAAGATATGCAACTTCGATGAAGTCACAGTTCTGGACAAGATCTTCGATGTCATACCCGCGGTAGCGGAGAATTCCTTTTTCTCCGTTTATATAGCAGATGGATGACATGCAGCTTCCCGTATTCATGAAACCCGGATCATAGGTGATGTAACCTGTATCCTTTCTGAGGGAGGCAATGTCGATGCTGTGGTTTCCCATGTTGTCTGTAATGACATCAAGTTCCACGTCACGTCCCTCAGGCAGGATGAGATGTGCTTTTTTCTCTTCCTTAAGCATTCTCTTCCTCCTGTTTCAATATGTTCCGTCCGGTCACGGCCTCAAGCGCCTTGACCAGTGCCTGTGTGCCATTTCTTCCCATACCCTGGGCCTGAAGTGCGATGTACAGCTGCTTTACAAGGGCAAGACCGGGAAGACAAAGCCCCATTTTCTCGCTTTCCTCAAGCGCAAGACCCATGTCCTTGACGAAATGGTCTATCATGAAGCCCGGCTCATAGTCTCCTCTTATGACACGCGGAGCGAGATTGTCGAGAGTCCAGCATCCTGCGGCTCCGCCGCTGATGGTCCTGACCATATCTTTGAGGCAGAGGCCTGCCTGTGCTCCGTAGACAAGCGCCTCGCTGACACCTATCATGGTTCCGGCGATTACGATCTGGTTGCACATCTTTGTCTGCTGTCCGCTTGATACAGGACCGCAGTGGTTGATGCTTTTGCCCATAATTGAAAGAAGAGGCCTGATGCGCTCGAAAGTCTCATCGCTGCATCCTGTCATGAAGGTGAGGGTCGCCTCCCTCGCGCCTCTGTCTCCTCCCGAGACAGGAGCATCGGCAAATGATGCGCTTTTTTCCATGCATGCTTTCTCGATTTCAAGCATGAGGGAAGGACGTGTTGTCGTCATGTCAACGGCACACTTTCCCTCACTCAGGGCACTTACGATACCATTCTCCCCGAGATAGACTTCCTCAACATCTTTCGGAAAGCCCACTATCGTGAAGATAATGTCGCTTTGCCGCGCCGTCTCGGCAGGACTGTCACACCAGATGGCTCCTTTTGCAATAAGTCCGTCAGCCTTGCTTTTTGTGCGGTTGTATACGTACAGGGGGTAACCTGCATCAAGAATATGAGAGGCCATGCTGTGACCCATCACACCGAGTCCGATGAATCCTATTTTCTCTTTCATGATTCACACAATACACCAAATATCATGGTTTGTCTAAAGAAAGAAGGAGTTAACAAAGCCTCTGATTAAGAGTATGGTTTCTGGTATGACAAAGAATGATGCTGTAAAAATGCTTGAAGAATATGATGCGCTCTCCTGTGTCGATATGATCGACATGCTCAGAAAGGAAGACAGCCGGCTCCTGTATGCGGGAGAGGAGGGTGTGTCGGTTGAATACAGAGGACTTGTGACGCTTACATCGTTCATTGATGATTTCACGAAAATCCTGGACAGAACAGGATATGAGCCGGATCTCATCTGTGTCCATGATGAGGATATGAGAAACCACCTCGTGGAAAAATACGGATATCAGAACGAGGAAGGCTGCTACAGCTATTCCTATTACGGAGATCCATTTCCTCTTGACGGATATGATTTCAGGACGCTTGATGTCTCCTTCAAGGACAGGATACGGGAGGTGTACACGCTTGCAAGCGAGGAAAGTCTCCTTGATGATTTTTCCCGCGGTGAGGTGTTCGGTCTTTTCATTGACGGAAACATGGTGGGGTTCATCGGCTTCCACAGCGAGGGAAGCATGGGAATGCTGCATGTCTTTGCGGAAGGCCGGAAGAAGGGATACGGCAGCCTGCTTGAGAAATATGATATCAACAAGGCGCTTGAGCTGGGCAGAATACCTTACTGCCATGTATTTGAAAGCAATACTGCAAGTCAGGCGCTTCAGTCGAAACTTGCTCTGAAGAGAGGTAAGAGGAAATGCTGGTGGCTGTGGAAGGACTAGTCTCTCAGTTCTTTCTCAATTATATTTGTCATAAAGGTACATACAGATGAGAGATGAGGAAATAACCGATCTTGCGGAGTTTTTCAAGGTTTTCGGAGATCCCACAAGACTTAAGATACTTTTCATCCTTGAGGAAGGAGAATCCAGTGTCAGTGAGATAGCATCCCTCACGGGCATGAGCCAGTCCGCAATTTCACAGCAGCTGAAGATACTCAAGACATCGCGTCTCGTGCGTCCGCGCAAGGAAGGCAAGTCCATTTTCTACCGCCTGTGCGATGAGCACATAAGCCGGATACTCAGCATGGGCAAGGAGCATTACGAAGAACTTTAGTGATGTCTTCAAGAGGGAGGCCGATGACATTTGACCAGCTTCCCTCTATTCTCTCTATCAGGGTATAGCCGGTTTTCTGTATTCTGTAGCCTCCCGCGGCACCTGCCCATTCTCCGCTGTCAAGATATGATTCAATCTGTGCTTCAGAAAGCTGAGAGAAGAACACACGGCTTGTACTGCAGCCGGAGAGTATGCCTCTGGACGGAGTGAAAAGTGCCCAGCCTGTGACGACTTCCTGCATCTGGCCGGAAAATTCTCTCAGCATGCGTCTTGCATCATTCCTGTCCTCTGGCTTGCCGAGAATCTCATCACGGAACGAGACCATGGTGTCAAGTGCGAGCGAAAGCGTGAGCGGATCGAAATCGCGGCTGTTCATGAAGCTGACAAGCTTTATGAGTGCGATGTGCGAAACGATTGATGAAGGCTGCGTGTGCCCGTCCTTTGTCTCTTCTGCATTCTGCGGCCATGCAGATACCTTTATCCCGCAGTCCTTCTCAAGCAGCTCAAGGCGGTTGGGGGAGGAGGATGCAAGATTGAGCGGACTGAGACAGGAGCGCGCCTCTTTTACAAGTTTTTCATCAAGTACAGGCTTTTCCTTCACTTCTGCAGCTCCTCAAGTTCCTGAGAAAGGGTGAACCATTCCTCATTCAGCTTCTCGACTTCAGCTTCCATCGTTTCCTTTTCTTTCACCACTTCGCTTATTTTCGCAGGCACGCTGTAAACTTCCGGCTGTCCCATTTTCTCTTCAAGGAATTTTATCGAGAGTGTAAGGTCATCGATCCTCTTCATGAGAGCATCCAGCTGTTTCTCCAGTTTCTGGATCTGATTGCGTCTCTCTTTCTGGCTTCTGTGACCACTGGAGGCAGCGTCAGGTTTCATCTGGGCACTCTTCGCGGCTTTCGCAGCCTTTTCCTTTTCAAAGAATCTGCTTTCCTTTTCTTCCAGCTTGTATGAGAAGTAGTCGTAGTCGCCTTCAAAGAAGACAGGCTCCTCATCGGACAGATAGAGAATCCTCGTCGCAAGATTCTTAATGAAATGAGTGTCATGGCTTACGAAAACGACTGTTCCGTCATATGCTTTTATCGCTTCGAGAAGCATCTCCTTTGTGTTGATGTCGAGATGATTCGTGGGCTCGTCAAGAATAAGCAGGTTTGCCGGATGCAGGAGGATCTTGAGAAGGGCAAGACGGCTTTTCTCTCCGCCGGAGAGCACGCCTACGCTTTTGAACACATCGTCATCGTGAAAGAGAAATGATCCCAGCATGTTCCTCAGACGCGGAAGATCTCTGGTGTCAGCCACTTCCTCAAGCTCACTGAGCACTGTGTTGGCATTGTTAAGCGTTTTCTCGCTTTCCTGCGCATAATAACCGATTTTGAGGCCGGCTCCGTCCCTGAGTGTGCCGCTGAATGAGCTGTCCTGATGTGCGAGTATTCTCAGCAGAGTCGACTTTCCGGTACCGTTGCGCCCTGCGATTGCGAGTCTTTCCTTCTTCCTCACTATGAATGACAGGTCATTGAAGATCACATGATCACCGTAGGCCTTGTGAAGATGCTCCGCGATTTCCACATCATTGCCGCTGTGCGGGGCAGGGGGAAAGGAGAAGGTGAGTTTTTTGAGATGGTCCGGGATCTCTACGATTTCCATTTTCTCAAGAGCTGTTATGCGCGACTGCACCTGGCGGCTTTTTGTGGCCTTGTAACGGAAACGTTCTATGAAACGTTCTGTTTTCTCAATCTCGCTCTGCTGCTCCTCATAGCGGTGCATTATTTCCTCAATCTCCGCTTCCCTCTGCTTCAGGTATGAGGAATAGTTGCCGCTGTAGCGTGTGAGCTTCCCCTTGAAAAGTTCGTATACGACATTGACGGTCTCATCCAGAAAATCAATATCGTGCGATACCAGCATGAGACCGCCGGGAAAATTCCTCAGGTAGCTCTTGAGCCATGTGATCGCCTCGATGTCAAGATAGTTCGTAGGTTCATCCAGAAGCAGTATGTCCGGTGATTCCACCAGAATGCGGGCAAGGGCGATCCTCATCTGGTAACCGCCTGAGAATTCGCTGGTCACACGGGAAAAATCACTTCTCTTGAAACCCAGTCCCTGGAGAATCTGTTCGATACGTGCCTGTCTTCTTTCGTATGAAGCGTCTTCCAGTCTGTCTTCAAGCTCATCTATGAGTGAAAGCTTGGCTTCATAGTTCTCTTCCGTGATCTCGCTTCTCAGCTTTTCTATCTCATCCGCCGTTTCCTTGAAGCGGGCATAGCCTTCCTCTGCCGTCTCATAGACGGTTTTGTGAGGCAATACTATATCCGACTGCGGAAGATATGATATATGTATGCCGCGGGTTTTCGAGATGTTCATGCCATCCGATGCAAGCTGACCTGTGATGACTTTCAGCAGTGTCGACTTGCCGCAGCCGTTCGCACCTGCAAGAGCCGCACGTGATTTCCCGTCCAGGGTGAATGAGACATCTTTAAGTATGTCCCTGTCGCCGAAGGCGAGATTAAGGTTCTGAATCTGTAAAGTGACCATGGAATTAAAAATAACAGAGTTGTGCACAGCGGTGCAATAAGCAATTAGCCTGCATACATATTCAATTTGCTTGCAATATTCTGCATAAATCATTATAGTGGTCAGGAAGAAGGAGAGGCACTTTGATTTGTCTTACTATCGCTGAAAGTACAATTGCCGCTGCCGTTGAGAAAGTCAGGGCACAGAGGCAGTATATAGATATGGCGGAACTCAGACTTGATTACCTTACGAAGGACGAGTGTGAGAAAGCCTGCACATTCCCCTCCCTTGTCGATGTGCCATGCATCGTGACGAACAGAAGGGTTCAGGACGGTGGAAAATGCAGTCTCAGTGAGAAGCAGAGAAGGAATCAGCTCCTGAAGGCACTTGACGGTGATTTCAGGTATGTTGATATCGAGGAAGATCTCAAAAGAGGGGAACTTGACGAGAAAGCCGAGGCGCGCGGGGTGAAGATCATACGCTCCCTGCATGACTTCGAGAAAGTCCCCGATGATATCTTTGCCCGTATCCAGCAGCTGAGGAAGAGGGCGGATGTTGCGAAAGTTGCTGTCACACCCCGCGGCATTGCCGATGTCATAACCCTCTTCAATGCACAGAAGGAACTTGAAGGCACCGACAAGATCATCATCGGAATGGGTCCTTACGGGATTCCGACACGCATCCTTTACAAGAGGATGGGATCGATGCTCACGTTCTGCTCTGACAACCAGACAGCACCCGGACAGCTTTCAGGCCGTCTTCTCAAGGAGCTTTATCATGCGGATGAGGTCAATGAAAGGACTGCGATATACGGAATAATCGGCAACAATGTGACGGAAAGCCTTTCCCCGATGATCCATAATCCCGGCTTCAGGGGAATAAAATACAATGCCATATACGTGCCTTTCCTTGTTGATTCGGTAAGAAGTTTCTTCGCACTTGCAGAGAATCTTCAGATGAGGGGCTTTTCTGTCACTGTCCCTCATAAGGTGGAAGTGCTTTCATATTGCGGCAACATCACAAGGGAAGTAAAGCAGATCGGTGCCTGCAACACAGTCGTGAGGATGCCTGGGCTGTGGAAGGCGATAAACACTGACTACTACGGATTCCTTGCTCCGATTGAGAATGACATAGAAAGCGGAAGAATAAAAAGCGCGCTCGTGATAGGTGCCGGCGGCGCTTCAAATGCCATTGTCTGGGCATTGAGAAACAGGAATGTGAAAGTGACGATCCTCAACAGAACGCTTTCCCGCGCAGAGAAAATTGCACAGGTGAATATCTGTCAGTTCGACAGGCTGGAGAATGCCAGGGCCTATGAAGGCCAGGTTGATCTTATCGTGCAGACGACGACTGTGGGACAGGGCAGCTGGGAGAATCCTGTGGAAGGCTTCCACTTCACGGGACACGAGATCTGCTATGACATTGTCTATCAGCCGAGGATCACGAAATTCCTTTCCGACGCACAGGCGGCGGGATGCAGCATACATACAGGGCTTGAGATGCTGATCGGGCAGGGCAAGCTCCAGTTCGAGGCATTCACGGGATACCACTATCCGCGCAGCGTGAAGATCGATCTCAGCTGACAAGCTCCTTTATCTTGAAAATCCTGCTGACGGGGACTGAGTGGTTTTTCCCATCCTCATCCAGAACAGAGAGAATGCTTTCAGCTCCGTCTCCTTCAAGCTTCTCAAACGAACAGACAAACTTGCCGTCAACGGTGGTGATTTCAAAAAGGGCATCGCTTTTTGCGATGTTCTTTTTTATAAATGACAGCTTCGCCTGGAAATTGAAGCCTGATATGCTTCTTGAAAAAGGAATGACCTTGTCTTTAACTATCTGGCTTTCTGAAAGGATATAGCCGGCTGAAAGCAGTTCCAGATATGCTTCCCTGTTATCATCAGAGGCTTTTTTCCTTATTTCAATTGCAAGGAGGTTCTTATAGTAATCAGGCTTTTCCTCCCTTGTGAGGGGAATGGCCTTTATGCTGAACGGCTTTAGCGGTGGAGTGGGGATGAATGCATCATCTTTCCTGTCATCAGTATCTTCAGCGACTGTTTTTCCAAGCATGTCGAAGCCTGAGTAGGTCAGGATGACCCTCCACTGCTTTTCCGTTGATTTCCTCATGAGGAAGCCTGTGCTGCCGATCTTTTTCATTATGTGTATTTTCATCAGCGGAAGCTGGCTTATTATTCCGGCTCTCTCCTCACTTGTCTCAAGGTATATGCAGTCATACATCCTGACTGAGTTGTAATCTTCCCACCATGAACGGATGCGGTTTTCGACTCCTGCGCTCACCTTGCAGCCTGAGAATGATGCGATGATATCATCAGCGGTGAGAGAGCTGTCAAAACCGTTTCTTATGCTGTCCCTGTTCATTTCCAGAGTGACCATTGTGTCAACAAGGGAAGGGAATGTGTACAGATGGAAAATACTGTCCCTGCTGCAGCTGTGATAGCGGATGGTGAAATCAGCAGAGACATATACCGCTGAGTCTTCTTCACTCTTGTCTTCATCGCTCAGTATGAAGCTGAGAGCACCTGTCCCTGCAGGGCTTTCCTCTCTGAAAATGGATGACATGCATTTTCTCACCCCATCCGCATTCAGGAAGGAAGAAAGGGAAACGGCCTTCTGTGCCGCGCTTACGGACATACCTGAACCTGCCGAGAGCAGCTGAGCTTTGATCACATCCAGATCCTGAGAGAAGAATGAGGCAAGCTTTCTCTTGTCAGCGAATAGCTCAAGCTGCTGTGAGAGTGTGATGAAGGCATCATACAGACAGTCCAGCTCACCAGAGTCCAGACGCGGGAATATATATTTCCATGTCTTTGAAATATCCCTCCGGCCGGTGACTGTCCTTATCGCACAGAAGGCCCTGAGCGTATCGCGGAGGAATATCGTGCGTCTTTCATTCAGCAGCCATGGTGAGAACAGTGAGAGACTTACAAGCGGACTGTAGTCGTACAGTGAATTAAGATCCAGTTTTCCCTCCACGTCACGAAGCAGAAGAGTGCGTCTGACCAGGGAGCTGATCATCCTGCTGACATGCCGCGCATCATAATCTGAAAAGAAATCCCTGACAGCAGAAGGCTCAAGAGGGCCGAAGATGCTGATGAGGGAGAGTATCATGCTTTCATCATCGCTGACACCTGAGGCAAGGTTTTCCTTCACTGCAGGGGATGAGAAAAAATGCATCAGGGCCTCTGTTATTCCGGCCCTGCTGAAAGGCATCTGGACCCTGCCAAGATAAAGGGAGGCAAGATCAAGCAGGCTGTTCTCGTCAAGTTCTGACAGATAGGAGGAAAAACTCATGCTCATCAGGCATTCTCCACGATATAGCTGTAACCCTGCTCACAGAGGAACTTCTGGCGGTTGAGGGAGAAATCCTCTTCCTTTGAGTATTTGGTCACTAGCGTATAGAAATGACTGTCAATGTCCTTCGGACGGAGAATCCGTCCCAGTCTCTGGGCTTCTTCCTGTCTTGAGCCGAAGGTTCCCGAGACCTGTATGGCGACACTTGCATCGGGAAGGTCGATAGCGTAGTTTGCGACTTTTGAGACGATGAGCACCTGTATCTTGCCATCCCTGAATTCCTGATACAGCTCATCACGCCTGAGATTGTTCATGGCTCCTGTTATCATGGGAAAGGAGAACGTCTTCTGAATTTCCCTCAGCTGGTCAAGATACTGTCCGATTATGAGGATCTGACGGCCTTCATGCTCCTCAAGCAGTCTCCTGACCACGTCTATCTTTGCCGGGTTCTTTGCCGCGATCTTTATTTTTTCACTCCCCGGTGCCGCCGCGTACTCAAGTTCCATGTCATGGGGGAGGGGAACCCTGAGCTCATGGCAGTAAGCCGTTGCGATGAAGCCTTTCTTCTCAAGTTCCGACCATGGCACATCATAGCGTTTTGGACCGACAAGAGAGAACACATCTCTTTCCTTTCCGTCTTCCCTTACCAGCGTTGCAGTCAGGCCGAGCCTGTATACCGCCTGGAGTGCTGCTGAAAGCTGGAACACCGGAGCCGGCAGGACATGCACTTCATCGTAGATCACAAGACCCCAGCTGTGTGAGGCGATCTTTCTGAAATTCTTCATCTCCTGCTCTTCATTGCTGTGGTTGATCAGCATTGAATACGTACATACGGTCACGGGTTTTATTTCCTTCACTGTGGATCCGTACTCTCCGACATCCTCTTCTCTGATAGTTGTCTTGTCGAGGATTTCCCTGATCCATTGATGGACAGATGCGACATTTGGGGCAAGGATGAGGGTGCTTGTCCTGAGCGTTGCCATCGCAGCAAGACCCACTATTGTTTTTCCGCTTCCGCATGGAAGCACGATGGTGCCGTATCCAACACCTCTGGCTCCATCGGCATAGAAGGCTTTCAGGCTGTCTTTCTGGTAATTCCTCATCCCGAATTTTTTCCCGCTCAGTGTTTCTTCTCTCAGACTTATATCAAGGGGCAGTCCTTTTTTCAGCGGGATGAGGTCATTGACTGGAAAATTGCTGTATATGAGCTTCAGCTTCAGCTCTCCGCGCTTTGCCATCGGTATGATGAAGTCATCATCAAGCCTGTCCTCAAGATAGGGAAGCAGTGATTTTATCGAAAGCAGCTGCGTCCTGTAGATATCTTTTGAACAGGTGAGGAGGAATCTGTCATCATCATACTCCTCGAAGCAGATTGCACCGAAACGTGAGTAGTTGTCCTCAATATAGTATTTCATGACTTCGGGGATTTCAAAGCGTGAATACCTGTCAAGGCTTTCCATTATGAAGTCAAGGCTGACACCTGCGCTGCAGGCATTCCATATCGTTATGTTCGATATCGCAAAGGTATGAAGGTGTTCCGGAGACTTCACAAGCTCGCTGAAACTTACGATCGCATCCCTGCATTCATCCGCGGCAGGACTGTGGACATCAAGCAGCATTGTCCTGTCGGACTGTACGATAAGAGGTCTGTCATGCATAGGCATTCTCTCTGAGATAATAGTCCGCGATTGTCAGTGCGGCCATGGCTTCCACGACGACAACGGCACGCGGCACGATGCATGGATCATGCCGTCCGTGTATCTCGATTTCCCTTTCATTCAGCTGTCTGTCCACTGTATTCTGAGTGCGGCTTATGGAAGGCGTCGGCTTGAATGCCGCAGTGAAAATGATGGTTTCACCGCTGCTTATGCCTCCGAGAATTCCTCCTGAATGGTTTGTCCTGAAAGCAGCTTTTCCATCCTTTACGTACATTTCATCGTTGTAACTGCTGCCCCTCATATGTGCAGCTCTGAAGCCTTCTCCGACTTCAAAACCCTTGCACGCCCCGATTGACATCACAGCTCTGGCGAGAGCCGCATTCAGCTTGTCGAAGCATGGGTCTCCAAGTCCTGCGGGAACGCCGGAGATGCGGCATTCCACAATACCTCCGACACTGTCCCTGTCGGCTCTTGCCTCGTCTATTTCCTTTTCAAAAAGAGGAACCATGTCGGAGTTCACGGCACCGAAATCATTGCCGAAGGGGTAGGAGAACTCATCAGAGGGATCACTCACCGTGCCGATTGAGCGGATGCCGGCATGTATCTCAATCCCTTTTTCCCGGAGGAAGAGTTTTGCTAGCGCTCCTGCGGCCACACGGCAGGCGGTTTCCCGTCCTGAGCTTCTGCCTCCGCCCCGGTAGTCGACATTGCCGTATTTCATGAAATAAGTGTAATCGGCATGACTTGGGCGGAAGACATCCTTTATGTCGCTGTAATCATGGCTTTTTTGTTCTTTGTTGCGGATGACGAAACAGATGGGAGCTCCTGTAGATTTTCCCTCAAAGACCCCGGAGAGGATTTCCGGTTTGTCTTCCTCGCTGCGGCTTGTGGAGAAACGGTTCTTTCCCCCTCGTCTTCTTTCCATCTCGCCTGTTATGAAATCCTCGTCGATTGCTATTCCCGCTGGAAAGCCGTCGAGGATACCTCCGATGGCCATGCCATGGGATTCTCCGAATGTGGTGAGAGTCAGCAATGTTCCGAAACTATTTCCCGCCATTCAAAAACTCCTTTATCTCTCTTTCGATTCTTTCTTTCGTCCTGCCGATATCTTCATATACTTCAAGGTCGATGATCATGTCGGCATATTCCTCGTATACCCGGCTGCGTCTTTCATATATTACATGGAACGAGCCCTGCGGATCAGCCGGATCAAGAAAAGGCGGAAGCCCGTTTTTCATTATTTTTTCAAGAAGCAGCTTCTCATTTCTCTTGAGGTATACAATCTTTCCCTTTTTCTTCAGGAGATTCATCAGCGGAATGTTGTCAGCCGCACCGCCGCCGAGTGAAAGCACCCCGTCAGGATGCTCTTCCAGATACTTTTCCACAGCTTCCAGCTCCCTCATCATGAATGCTTCCTGACCGTGAGTCCTGTAGAAAGAGCGTATACTTGTTATGTCCGGCATCATGAGAAGCAGGTCATCGCTGTCAGCACATGTCATGCCGGCATCTTCTGCGATCAGAGGTGCGAACGTGCTTTTCCCGCAATGCTTCATTCCAACGAAAAAAAGATGCATTTTATCTCCTTGCTTAAGGGAGAATTATAACATTTTTACCGGTCTTCAGTCCAGATAATCGAGATCAGTGTCGTGGAGCTCTGCAATCTCAGGCCTGTAGGCTCCGTTGAGCGCTTCATCCTTCTTTCTGCGCGTGAAGCGGAAAAAGTCCCTCTTCTCGTTTTTCTCAAGGAATTTCGCCTCAGCGTAGTTTTTCTTCATGTCTGAATAGAATTTGTTCTTCTCAACCTTTTTCTTGAGGGCATAGTGGAAGGTGACAACCATCATGTACCAGAAAAATGAGAGAAAAAGGGGAAAAAGAGTGAATACCCCGCTGTAGGTCACGATGCTGGCGGAAGGGATGAAGAGAATGAGGAAATTGTTAACGCTCAGCAGAATTGAGACGATGAAGGGAATGATCCAGAAAAACCCTTGCCGTGAGAAAATAAACCGGAGACAGGCCAGTGATGAGAGCACTGTCAGCAGAAGTGAAGCCAGAGGGACAATGTATTCAGCCATATAATGAATAATAATGAAATTTGACTTTCTTGCACAGCATAAAGTGTTGTTGTACGATAATTCCATGCAGCATATACGTAATCTTATTGACAATGATCTGCTTTTGAAGCGTGACAGGAAAAGAGACGAGGATGTCAGGGGTGCATACTACCGCGACATGACGGCAATCATCCATTCATCTCCTTTCTCCCGTCTCAAGCACAAGACACAGGTTTTCTTCGCACCTGCAAATGACCACATCTGCACCCGTATGGAACATGTGCTGCATGTGGCCTCCATTGCTTCGACCATCTGCCGTCCCTTCGGCCTCGACAGCGAGCTCGCATGGGCAATAGGCATGGGGCATGATCTGGGACATACGCCCTTCGGCCATGTGGGTGAGAGGATAATAAGCTCGATGTCACAGGAGAGGGGATTCGGAAATTTCGAACATGAGGTGAATTCCCTGCGTGTCGTGCGTAGTCTGTGCAATCACGGCAAGGGGCTCAATCTGACATATGCCGTGCAGGACGGTATAGTCTCGCACTGCGGCGAGCATTTCCTCATGCGCATCATGCCTGATTTCAAGGTGAAGGAGCTTGATTCCATCACAACGAGAAAGGGCCTGATTCCTTCAACCTTCGAAGCTGTGGCTGTCCGTTTTTCAGACTCTATCGCATATCTCGGGCGCGATTACGAAGATGCCAGACGGCTTGGAATCCTGGACGGGGCACCGCCTCTTCCGCTGGAAGTGAGGAAGATGCTGGGCGACAGGAACAGCACGATCATAAACACTCTTGTCAATGACATAATCTCATCGACAAGCCAGGATGAGGGTATGGGCTTTTCCAGGGAAGTCTATGAGGCTGTCCTTGAGATGAAGGATTACAATTACAGGAATATTTACAGAAGCGAGCTTCTTGCGGGGTATACAGGATACTTCACAAGGCTGCTGAATCTTATTGTGAATTATCTTGACGGGCTTCTCTCTTCCTACGGCTGTGACAAGAAAGGGTATGATGATGAAAAGAACATGCTTGCCGCCGGTTTCTATGCCCATCTCATGGAGCTGAAGGACCTATACATCGAGAAGGAAGGGAGCACTATGCGTCTTGTGCTGGATTATGTTGCCGGAATGAGCGACAACTTCGCACTTGACTGTGCCAATGAAATACTGAAGCCTGAGCACCTCAATGACAGGATAGAACAGAGTCAGAGAGGCAAGTGGTTTGACGTCTAGTCTGATTCATCATCCTCGCCGACTGTCTTTGCGATGTTCTCGATTTCATTGATGAATTTGTTCACATCGTCGAATTCCCTGTAAACGGAGGCAAAACGGACATAAGCGACCTTGGAGACTTTGTAAAGTTCCTTTAGTGTTGTCTCTCCGATTTCTATGGAGGTTATCTTTCTCGTGTGCTCGGTCTTTTTGTAGATTTCATCCTCGATGCTGTTCAGGAGCTTTTCGATCGTTCCCTGACTGAGCCTGAGCTTTTCCGTGCATGTCCTCACGCCGCGTTCTATCTTGCTGATGTCGAAAGGCTGTTCGCTGCCGTCTTTCTTTATGACAATTATCGGTTTTTCCTCAATGCGCTCATAGCTTGTGAAACGGAAACCGCAGGAGAGGCACTGTCTTCTTCTCCTGATCGCCGAACCGTCTTTTATCTGTCTTGATTCCAGAACCTTATCTTCCATTGATGAGCATCGCGGACATTTCATACGTACATTCTACAAAACTCATGACATACTCTCAATTGTTATTTTTTACGTCCAGCTTGAAAAAAATAACAAAGTGTATTAAAAATAACAGCATGAGCGAATCAATTTCCACCTGTGTCAAACAGGTCATCAACAACAGTCCCTTCATAAACGAGATGCTGATCCAGCAGGTGATCAGCTATTCCAACCTTTCCCGTTTCATACAGCCAAAGGTTGAGCAGCTTTACGGCAGCAGCGTGAAGCACTCTGCTATCGTGATGGCAGTCAGGCGCTACAGCGAAGAGCTGATCGCGAACCAGAGCCGCACAAAAAGGGAGAAGATCAATTACGAGATAAACATGAAGACCAACATCTATGATGTGAACTTCGTCAGAAGCGATGTTTTCGTCTCCCGCCTTTCTTCTCTTTATGATGAGGTGAAAATGCAGAAGGGTGATTTTCTTAATGTGTCAATCGGTTCGCACGAGATATCACTGTCGGTTTCCGACAAGTTCAAGGATGCTGTTGAGGAGATCATAAAAGGGGAGGAGATACTCCACAGGAAGGACAACATGGTGGCTCTCACAATTTCGTTCACCGGTGATTTCCTCCAGACTCCGGGCATTCTCTATATGGCGACACGCAAGCTTGCATGGGAGAATATAAACCTGACGGAGATTGTATCCACGATGAATGAACTGACTTTCGTCATTGAGAAGGAAGACAGCATAAAAGCCTATGATGTGCTCCAGTCATTCTTCGATGAGGAGATTTAGATTCATCACCGCTCCTCATGACGGAGGAAAGACCCGCTGGGTGATTGAGCACTGCAGGGGCTGCAGGGGATTTGTATCCGTAAGTCCTGATGAGGAGAAGAAGGAAATTTTCCTCATGGATCTTGAAAGCGGTGAAAAAAGATTGCTGATGAGACGTAATGCAGAGAATGTTTTCATCGTGAATGAGGAGACTTTCTCGTATGCGAATACCTGTATTATGAGTGAAACGTCAGGACTTGTCGTCCTGGATGAATGCGGCTGGATGGAGTGTGAGAAAATGGGATTTTACCCGTCTCTTGTGCATCTGAGGAATACTCCGTCACTCTCTGCACTGCTTTCAGTCCGCCTTGACAGGCTTGAGTGGTATCTTGATTTCTTCGGCCGGGACAGTGCTGAGGTCATCAGGCTCTGAGAGGCAGAAGCTTTTTCAGGTTTTCAATTCCATCTGGCGTTCCGCAGTAGATATCCTCGCTGTATTTTTTCTTTTCAAAAAGGAACTCATCGGTGTATTCGAATTTCCTGCCGCTGAAATATGAGATATCCATGCCCTGACTCAGGAGCACTGCATGAGATGCAGCGATGTCCCATACATAGCTGGGCTGGTTTATGCAGCCCTGGATTGAAGAGAATACCACAGGAGCGATGATGTGGAGTATGCTGCTTCCGAATATCCTGACTTTCCCGTCAAAGCTGGAGAAGTCGAGTTTTTCAAGTTCTTTCGAACCGAGTGTGACCTGTTCGATTTTGTCTTTTGATGTGCCGGCATGAAATTCTTCCCCGTCCATATGAAGATTCCTGCCCGGAGCGAGGGAAAGGAAGAGATCTTCCCTCCCGACTCCGAAGCGGGGTGCCGCGATAATGGCTCCGACCGGTTTTCTCCTGCAGTCGAGGATGCCGAGTGCCACTGCGAATGACGGAAGACCCTGCGAGTAGACATCGGTTCCGTCAATCGGATCGAGAACAAAGATATAGTCTTCACTGTCTTTCCTTATAACAGGACTTTCCTCGCATACGAATGATGAGGAGGGAAAGAGTTCTGTCACCGCATCCTCAACAATTGAGGATATCTTCAGGTCGGTCTGTGTCAGCACCGAGCCGTCTTCCTTGTAAAACCGTCTTATATCTTTCTGCGCATCCGCTGCGAGCCTTGCGCAGTTCCTTATTGTTTTTTCCAGTTCTTCAAAAGCTTTATAGTTGAAATCATGCATTGTCATTTTTCCCGTTTTGCATTATGTTTCACACTCGTGGCCGAGTCAATTGCAAATAAGGTTAAATCTTTCATAAAGACAAGCGCTGCCTACAGGAATCTGAGCGGCAATGAAATAATAAAGGTGAACAATCTTGACGGTTATCCTCTAAGCAGGGCGGTGGAGCTCTGGCAGAGGAAACTCTCATGCCGTCTTCTTGTAATTGTTCCCAGCGAGGAGAATGCCAGAAACCTCATTGATGATCTTTCAGATGTCCGGGATATCCCGGTTGTCTATTTCCCTTCTTCCGGCAAGCAGCTTTATTCTTCCTACAGCGCGAGCGTGCAGGAGGCGGGACAGCTGAAAGCCATAGAGAAGCTTGAGTCAATGAATGACGGCATAATAGTTACTCATGTGAGGGCTTTTGCCAGCCCGGTCATTTCAAGACAGAGCATAAGGAATTTCTCCATCCGTCTGAAGAGTGGCGATCATTTCGATTCCACTGGTCTCGCATCCCGGCTTGCCGCCGCTGGATACTACAAGGCTTCAAGCTGCTATGAAGTGGGCACATTTGCGCTGCGCGGCGAGGTCATGGAAATATTTCCATATCAGAGCGAATATCCTATACGTCTTTACGCGGACTGGGATGAGATCGGCAGGATTGCCTATTACGATCCTTCATCACAGCAGGTCATAAGGAATATCAGCAGCTACAGTCTTTCCCTGATCAATGAGAACACAAAGGTTGAGACTGATTCATTCACCAGCTGTCTGAAGGGAAATGAATATGTGTTTCTCGTGGGCAGCGAGCGGTGCCGCACTGTCTATACCGGACTGATGAATGAGGCGAAGCAGCTTTTCAAGGCTGCATATGCATCTGATGCACATGCCCCCGTGCCGGAAAAAATACTCACCAGCCCGTTTGACTATCTTGAGGGAAAGAAAAGCGCGACAGTTGTATATGACATAAGAAATGATGATGAAAGCTTCCATTTTGACATAAACGCAGGAAGGAGCTTTTTCGGCAATGTGAAGCTTTTCAAGGAAGAAGCCGGCGCCATGCTTGCCAATTCCTGGGATGTGCGTGTCATCGTCCCGACGCAGATACAGGAAGAGAGGATGACGGGTATCCTTTCCGATCTTCCTGATGTGAAGATTGAGATCGGAAACATAAGCAGGGGGTTCTCAGTTGACGCTCTTGAACTTTTCGTGATTGCCGATCAGGAAATCTTCAACCGCAGGACTGCCCGCCGTCAGGCACTTGTCAATGTGCAGTCAGAGGCGATTGACAGTTTCGTCGATCTCAAGGAAGGCGATTACGTCGTTCATGTCAATTACGGTATCGGGCAGTTCGTGAAGATCGAGAGGGCCAAAACAAGCCGTGCGGAAAGAGATTACATAAAAATACGGTATGCTGATGAGGAATATCTTTATGTGCCGATCGAACAGGCGAATCTGGTGCAGAGATATATCGGAAACGACGGAAGAGCCCCGAAGCTCGACAAGATGGGTACATCAAGCTGGTCGAGAAAGAAAGAGAAGGCTGTAAAAAAGGCACAGGAGCTTGCATCCCAGCTCATAAGCCTGTATGCAAAGCGTCAGAACTCATTCGGCTATCCTTTCAAGAAGGATACTGACTGGCAGCTGCAGTTCGAGGCTTCATTCCCGTTCACTGAAACTCCAGATCAGCTCAAATGCATCGAGGACATAAAGAAGGATATGGAAAGCGACAAGGTCATGGACCGGCTTGTCTGCGGTGATGTCGGATACGGAAAGACAGAGATCGCATTCCGTGCGGCGTTCAAGGCTGTCATGAGCGGCAGACAGGTTGCCTTCCTGGCTCCGACCACAATCCTTGCCGAACAGCATTACAGGAAATTCTGCGAACGGCTCGGGGAATTCCCGGTGCAGGCTGAGCAGCTTTCAAGAATCGTGCCTGCAGCCCGGCAGAGAAAAGTTCTTTCCCAGCTGAAAGAAGGCAAGGTCGACATTCTTTTCGGGACACATAAAATCCTTCAGAAGAACGTAGTATTCAAGAATCTGGGACTTCTCATAATAGATGAGGAGCAGCGTTTCGGCGTGACTGCAAAGGAGAAGATAAAGCAGCTCAAGGTCAATGTGGACTGTCTGACTCTTTCGGCAACTCCGATTCCAAGAACCCTGTACATGTCGCTGCTGAAGGTCAGAGACATGTCGCTGCTGACGACGGCTCCCCGTGAAAGGCTTCCAATAAAGACCATCATCGATGATTATGATATAAACAAAGTTGTTTCCGCCATACAGAAGGAACTTGAGAGGGGAGGTCAGGTCTTCTACCTGCATAACCGGATATCTGATCTGAATGATATAGCGTATCAGCTTCATTCTCTGATCCCGAGTGCGACAGTTGAATATGCCCACGGGCAGATGGAGAGTGATGAGCTTGAGGATATAATGCACCGTTTCGTCTACGGCGGCATTCAGGTGCTTGTCTCCACTACCATAATCGAGAACGGTATTGATATCCCGAATGTCAATACGATCATCATAGACAATGCCCATATGTTCGGCCTGTCCCAGCTTTACCAGCTGCGAGGCCGTGTGGGACGCAGTGACAGGCAGGCTTACTGTTATCTGATGTATCCGGATGAATCCATGCTGAATGATGATGCGATAAAACGGCTCAGGGTCTTAAGCGAGCATACCGCCCTCGGTTCCGGCTTCAAGGTTGCGATGAAGGATATGGAGATAAGAGGTGCCGGCAATCTTCTGGGACAGGAGCAGTCCGGTCAGCTTGAGGCGGTTGGCCTTGACATGTACATGAAGATCCTTGATGAGGAGATAAACCGGCTCACGCACGGGGAGAAGGCCCATAACGACAGGGAAGTGTATCTTGAGCTTGATTACTCTGGATTCATTCCGAACAGCTACATCAGTGATCCCTCCAGCAAGTTCGATCTTTACAAGAAGATCGCATCCGTAAAGACGGATTACGAGTTTGACGCGCTCAAAGGTGAGGTCGAGGAAAGGTTCGGGCCCGTGCCTGAGGAAGTTGAGAATCTTTTCTGCATTGCACAGATCAGAATCGTCTGCAGACGGCTTGAGATATATCATCTGTCGGAGAGCAGGGGAATTGTCCAGATTGAGTTCAGCCATTTCTCCGCCATCAATCCCGACAAGATAATAAACCTTCTCAAGCTTTCAAACGGAAGGGTGAAGATGGACGCCGCAAGGCCGAATTACATGAAGATGAAGACTGATGCCATAAGTCTTAAGGACAAGGCTTATTTCATACTTGAACAGCTGAGGAGACTGGAATAGGAATGACGGAAAACGAGATAATATCTGCAATAAACAGAGTTGAGGTCAGGGAAGGCATACACAGAACGATAAAATCATACGCACTGCGGAACAATGTTCTTGATGACGAGCAGAAGAAGATCGTTCTGGACAACTTTGAGAAATACTGTCTTGCATTCAATGACGGATTTGTCTCTCCGTCTTCTCTTTTTCAGGATGAGAAGAAACCTGTAGTGATAGAGATCGGTTTCGGCATGGGAACATCAACGCAGATCATCGCAAAGGAGAGAAGTGAGTACAATTACCTCTGCCTTGAGGTCTATCTTCAGGGCTTTGTGAAACTTCTGAGGGATGTATCACGTCTGGAACTGGACAACATAAAACTCATGAGGTTCAACGCTGTCGATGTGCTTGCGCGCATGATCCCCGATAATTCAATTGCCGGTTTCCATATATTCTTTCCTGATCCATGGCCGAAGAAAAGGCATCATAAAAGGCGGCTGATCCAGCCTGACTTTGTCCATCTGCTTTCCACAAAGCTCGTTAAGGGCGGATATATCTATCTTGTCACGGACTGGGAGGAATATGCCCAGTGGATGATGGACATACTGAATGAAGAGCCGATGATAAGGAACAGGTATGAAGGATTTGCACCTCCTGCAGTGTGGAGACCTGAAACCAAGTTTGAGAGAAAAGGTCTGGACAAGGACTACAGGAGCAGCGAACTCTGGTTTGAAAGAGCGTGAGAAAGAAGCGGAGCCGCCTTTTCAGACGGCTCCATGGATGGGGATATTTGAAAATATGGCTTATTTTGCCTCTGCTTCTTTTCTTGCCTTTGCCTCTGCGATCACATCATCGGCAAGTTTTCCCGTGAGCATCTCATAATGGTCGAACTCAAGCTCGAATGAACCGGTGCCCGAAGTCATTGACTTCAGGTCGATAGCATAGGTTCTCAGTTCAGCCATCGGGACTTCGGCCTGCACAGCGGTGAGGTGACCTTTCTCCTCCTGACCGAGCACTCTGCCTCTCTTTGATGACAGATCGGAGAGGATTGCTCCCAGATATTCATTCTCGATGAAGACTTCAAGTTTCATGATCGGTTCAAGCAGCACGCATCCTGCCTTCGCCAGAGCAATTTCCATCGCACCCTTTGCGGCGAGCTTGAATGCCATTTCAGACGAGTCGACGGGATGCTCCTTGCCGTCAACCAGCGTGACACCGATATCCACAAGAGGATAGCCTGCAAGATAGCCTTCATTCATTGATTCCTGGATGCCTTTCTCGATTCCGGGGATATAACCCTTGGAGATGGCGCCTCCCTTGATGGCATTGGTGAAGCTGTAATACTGACCTCTCTCGATAGGCTCGATTTCCATCACGACACGGCCGAACTGTCCGTGACCGCCTGACTGTTTCTTGTGTGAGTACTCGGCAAGACCTGATTTCTTTGTGATCGTCTCCCTGTAAGCAATGCTCGGAACGGAAGTGTGGATCTTGATCTTCTGCTTGTCCTGAACCTTGTCTAGGATCATGCCAATGTGAAGTTCTCCCATGCCTCCGATGACAGTCTGCTTTGTCTCTGTATTCTGTGTGATCTGGAAGGTGAGGTCTTCCTCCGCAATGCGGTGAAGGGCTTCATTCATCTTGTCCTCACTCTTCTTGTCATCGGCCTTGATGGCAAGCTGGTAGACCGGCTGCGGCAGTCTCATCGGTCGGAATGTGAACTTCATGTCCGCATTTGCAAGCAGCGAGCAGTTTGTCGATGCGATGTTGCTCTTTGTTATGATGCCGATATCGCCGGCTTCAAGCGCATCTGTCTCGATAAGTTTCTTTCCAAGGGCCCTGTATACCTTTCCCGGGCGTTCCTTCTTCTTGATTTCCGGATTGTAAAGATCTGTTTCCGCTGTGACTTTACCCTGTACGACTTTGATGAAGCTGAGCTTGCCGGAGAACTGGTCGATCGTGGTCTTGAAGCAGTAAGCTGCAACAGGAGCTGACGGATCGATTGGAATGATCTTGTTCTCACCGTTCTCGTCAGTGATGAAGTCAAAACCGTCGAGCGGGTTGGGGAAGTTGTTCTTTATGAAATTGAGAAGGGAAGTGATGCCGGCGCCTTTGTCGGTGGCACCGCAGAAAACAGGTACGACCTTGTTGTCCTTCAGACCTTCCCTGAGGCCCCTTCTGATATCATCAGAATCGAGGGTTCCCTCTGCAAAATACTTTTCAATGAGGTCGTCTGCACCCTCTGCCGCATTCTCGATGAGACGGTTTCTGAAGTCCTCAACGACAACTGAATATTTCTCTGGAATAGGAATTGCGACTTCCTTTCCGCCTTCTTTCATCTGATATGCCTGATTTTCGATCAGGTTGATCACACCCTGGAATTCCTCTGCCTCGCCAAGCGCCATTACGACAGGGACAAAGTGTGAGTTGAATTCGCTTTCAAGTGAATCGATAACGTGACGGTAACTTGCTCTTTCCTTGTCCATCTTGTTGATGAACACAGCTCTTGGCTTGTTTCTCTCATCAAGCCTTCTCCAGAGCTTGATGGTCTCGATCTGTGCGCCTTCTCTTCCGTCAACGACAACAAGTGCTGACTCGCAGCTGCGGAATGCTGAAATGGTCTCTCCGATGAAGTCCGCTGTTCCCGGAGTATCGAGGATATTGATCTGTCTGTCTTCCCATTTGAAAGATGAGAGGGAAGCGTGTACTGAAATCTTTCTTGCGATTTCCTCTTCTGTGAAATCTGAAGTTGTTTTGCCGCTTTCTACTGTTTCCGGCTTGTCAAGCACCCCTGCATAGTAAAGCATCTGCTCCACCAGGTTGGTCTTGCCCGTACCATTGTGGCCGACAAGTGCCACATTTCTGAGGTTTTTTGTCTCTACGCTCATTACTTCCTCCTTTTGTCACAAACGTAATATAAGAAAATGGTAAGGCCAAAGGGGGGATAAGTCAAAAAAAAAAGTGAAAAAATGTAAAATACTCAATAACACTGTGATAATCACAATGCAGAGTGATGCATAAAAAGGAAGAAGGCCGCCATGGCAGCCTTCCTCTCTCATATTTCCTCTATCGTCTTGTCAACCGCAACGCATATGTTCTGCTTCAGCCGGTAGCGGAGGATTTCTATGTTTGTGGCATCCTCTTCCATTATTTCGTATCCGCCTTCACAGAAATAAGACCAGACCGGAGCATTTGTTTCCTCTGCAATCTTTTCAATAGTGGAGAAGGAAGGGGCTTTCCTGCCTTTCTCGATCTCAGTTACAAAGGACGTCGAAACCCCGATTCTCTGCGCCAGCTCACCTTGTGTGATACCCATTCTCTTCCGCCTTTCCTTCAGGTTACGGCCAAAGACTTCCTGTAACATTCCATCATAATTCTTTTCCACTCGTCAGTACTCCTCAAATTGTTGTCTTACATGAGAATTATATAATGGTTTTCCCTGTTTCCGCAAGAAAGAGTTTTTTCAGGACTTAACCTGGTAATGGCTGAACTCCATCGAGAATGTTCCTCTTCCCTGTGTTGCTGAACGCAGCACTGTCGTATAGCCGAACATTTTCGCAAGCGGACACTCGCAGGTGATTATGTCATTGGCAGGTCTGGATTCCATTGCCTGGACAATACCGCCCCTGCTGGTCACCGTCGAGATCACATCTCCGATGTACTGGCTGGGAGCCGCTATCTTCACGCTCATGACAGGTTCCATGAGCACAGGTCCGGCTTTTGAGCACACCTCGTCAAATGCAAGCGCCGCACAGCTCTGGGCCGCAACAGGTGTGGTTGTGAGTTCGTTGTAGTCGAATTGTCTGACATCAACGGCGATGTCCGTACATTCGTAACCGAGCTTTATGCCGCCTGAGAGGGCTCCTTCGATACCGCTTTTCACCGCATCCGTGATTTCCTCTGGAATATCTTTTGTATCGCAGGAGATGACAATCGAGTTGCCGCCTTTAGTGCCGGATGGCTTTACGGCGAGTGTGATGCCGGCATAGTTCTCCTTTCCTGCAATTGTCCTTTCGTAGATGTAGTGATCCTCTGCTTCCTGTGTGATGCCTTCCCTGTAGGATACCTGGGGCGAGCCGACGTGAGCCTTCACCTTCATCTCGGTTATTATCCTTGTGGTGAGGACATCAAGATGCAGTTCTCCCATACCGGAAATGACGAGCTGTCCTGTCTCACTGTCATCCTTGTATGTGAATGTCGGGTCTTCCTGAGACAGGATTTCAAGGGCCTTCCGGAGCTTGTCCTGTTCACTTGTGTTCTCGGCTTCGATCGCGACTGAGATGACAGGATTCGGGAAGTGCATCTTCTCAAGCAGGTAGGGGGCAGCTTCGCTTCCGATGGTGTCTCCTGTCTGGGCGAACTTGAATCCTATGATGACGCCGATGTCGCCGGCCCTGAGCTCGGAAAGATCCTCCGAGCGGTCTGCGTGCATCCTCAGAAGTCTGTTGACCCTGTCCTTTTTCTTTTTGGTGATGTTATACAGTGAAATGCCTTTTTTCAGAACGCCGGAATAGACGCGCACGAAACACATAGGGCCTGCCTGTGCATCAACCTGAATCTTGAAGATGAGAGCAAGAAGCGGGCCCTTTTCGTCATGGGTGACCTCTACTTCCCTTTCCTTCTTCTCCCACCATGCCTTCATCGGGGGCACTTCAGACGGGGAGGGCAGCAGATCGACTACACCGTCAAGGACTGTCTGAACGCCTATGTTCTTGAGTGATGAGCCGACGAATACGGGAAGCAGTTCCCTTTCTATGGTGCATTCCCTCAGTGTTTTCAGGAGCATTTCCTTCGGAATGTCCTGTCCGTCGAAATAAAGCTCGGTTATCTCATCGGAGTAAGAGGCGCATTCATCTATGAGCTTTTCCCTCCACTGCGTAGCAGTGTCTGCCATATCCTGCGGGATATCGGCGGTAATTATTGTCGAGCCCTTGTCCTCCTGACTGAATGTGAGCATTTTCATGTCAAGAAGGCTGATCACGCCTTTGAACTCGCTTTCACTCCCGACCGGTATGAAAAGAGGAACAGGCTTCTCGCCAAGTTTCTTCTTCATTTCCTCAAGAACGCGGTAGAAATCCGCACCGAGCCTGTCCATCTTGTTGACAAACGCGATACGCGGCACGTGATAGGTGTTTGCCTGTGCCCATACCGTTTCAGTCTGCGGTTCAACGCCTCCCACCGCGCAGAATACGCCGACCGCACCGTCAAGCACGCGGAGACTTCTCTCAACCTCCGCCGTGAAGTCGACATGGCCCGGAGTGTCGATGATGTTTATCTGGTGGTCCCTCCAGTAGCAGGTTGTGGCGGCAGAAGTGATTGTTATTCCTCTGTCCTGTTCCTGCTGCATCCAGTCCATCGTCGCTTCTCCGTTGTCGACTTCTCCGATCTTGTGGTTTTCACCTGTATAATAAAGAATTCTTTCTGTTGTGGTTGTCTTTCCCGCATCAATGTGAGCCATGATGCCTATGTTTCTTATTTCTTTTTCGCTCATGATGAAGAAAATACCAGATAATGGTTGTTTTGGAAACAGCAGACATGCTAGCATTGCGCGGATAGACACATGAAACACATGAAAATTGTCACAGAACTTGTATCATTCACGCTTCCTCTCATCCTGAGCGGACTTTTCCAGCAGCTGTTCAGCTGGGTTGATGCATTCATAGTAGGTAACATAAACGGAGAGGCGGCGCTTGCCGCAATCGGTGCGACGAATTCCATATATTCCCTTTTTGTCTCATTGATCACAGGTTTCACTTCAGGATTGTCTGTATTGTGCGCCCAGATGCACGGAAGAGGAGAGAAGGAAAGAATCAAGGAGACTCTTTCCTCAAATGTGCTTGTTCTCACTCTTGTCTTCCTTTTCATCTCTCTTGCGGGAATTGTCTTCACAGACAGTCTTCTTGCTCTGATGGCCACACCTGAGAACATTTCATCTCAGGCGGAAAGCTATCTTTCAATCATGATGGCGGGAATTCCATTTCTCGTTGTCTACAATGTATATTCGGCTGTCCTGAGGGGAGAGGGGAACAGCAGGGCACCGTTCACTGCGGTACTTGTATCATCTCTTTCGAATGTAGCTCTCGATCTTCTTTTCGTTGCTGGACTCGGCATGTCCTGTGCAGGAGCCGCAGCTGCTACCGTGATCGCTCAGGCAGCCATGACTATCTATCTTGTGATTTACACAGTGGTGAGATATCCTCATCTGCGTTTCAGGTTTTTCAGCAGGCCGGCTGATGCATACACGCTGAAAAAGAGCGCAGTCTTCGGTTTCCCGCCCTCAGTACAGTCCGGCATCACATCTGCGGGCAATGTCGTACTGCAGAGTTTCATGAACGGTTTCGGCGAAAAAACAGTTGCGGCGATCACCACGGCATACCGTGTGGATACAGTGATTCTGCTTCCGATAATTAATCTGGGTTCGGGAATCTCGACACTTGTTGCCCAGAGGGAAGGATCAGGAGACAGGGAGAGTGCATTGAAAGTCCTGCATGCCGGACTTGTGCTTATGGTTTGTGTATCAGCCGCTCTGACTCTTCTGGTTTTCACATACGGCTCTTCTCTGATTGCTATGTTCGGCCTGAGCGGGGATACAGTTCTGATCGGCCGTTCTTTTTTCCGCGGCTTGTCGACATTCTATGTGATTTTCGGTCTCAGCATGGCACTGCGTGGTTTCATTGAGGGTCGCGGTGACATGCTTGCATCAGGTCTTCTGGGAATATCATCTCTTGTTGTCAGGATAATAATGTCGTATATCATGAAACCATTCTTCGGCAACATGACAATCGCATATGCCGAAGCCGTTGCATGGATTTACCAGCTTATCGTTTATTTCCTTCGTTTCAGAATAGCGGGAAAGCGTCAGCGGTAGGGCAGTTTCTGATGGTTGTAGATGCCGCTTCTGCCGGAGACGATGAACGAAATCGAGCACATTATGAAAAGCAATGTGAGCTCGCTGTAATGGAAAAGTTCAAAGCCCAGGATGAAGCATACGAGGGGAAGGTTCGTTCCTCCGCTCAGCAGTCCTATTGCACCCAGCGCCGCGAAGGCACCGCAGTCGGCTCCTGTGATGGATGCAAACAGCCATCCGGCAAGAGATCCGCTGACCATGAGCGGTACAACCTCTCCGCCGATGAAGCCTGAAGCATATGTCAGTGCGATGAAGATGAATTTAAAGATGAAATCTCCAATCTGTGCTTCATTGTTTACCGCTGTGTTTATGAGATCGGTTCCAAGTCCGTTATAAACAATCCCTCCGGTGAAAACAAGACATGACAGGGAGAGTGCAAGAAGGATGAGGGAGGGGAAAAAAACTCTCAGCATGCTGTCATTGATTTTCCTGTCGAAAAAGTGTTTGAGCGCATGAAGAGTGAAGCAGAATGCACGGCTCAGAAGGCCAGTCAGGACTGCAAAAACTATTACAAGAACGAAATTGGAAAGATTGATCTCAAGAGGAGTGAACGGATCTATGTGCATTACATGAGATCCTGTGATCTGACCGGTGATGACGGCAGTGAAACTTGAACAGATGCATGTAAGGTAAGCGTCAAGCCTGGTGGCTTTGGGACTTGCAAGCTGGGTGCCGAAAAGAACGCCTGCGATCGGAGCGTTGAAGAGAGCGCCGAAAGCCGCAGCCGCACCGCTCATCAGATAGTAGTCACTTCTGTCGTCATATGCATTGTTTATTTTTTTCGCAAAATAACGTTCTGTCTTCTCTATAACGGATGAACAGGAAAGACCCAGCTGGACACCTGCTCCTTCCTTTCCTCCTGCAGCTCCGCTTATATGGGTGACCGATGCGCCGATAAATGCGACAAGCCCCATAGTCGGTGTGATCTCATCAGGTATCTGACTTTCCGCCCAGTTTCGGTCTTCTCTCCTGTGGTTGTTGATTTCATCAATGGCACTTACGGTCGAACGCCTGTAGCGTTCTCCGAATATGCTGTACAGGTACTGGGTGAGAATCGCTCCGTAGGGAAGAAGGAACACAAGGAAGGGAAAGGCCTGGTTGAGATCAGTGAATATGAAGATGGCCTTTGAGTAAATACTGATGACAAGGCCTGTAAGCAGTCCTGTCAGCACACCTCTTATAATCTGCGCGGGCCAGTATATATGCCCGATTTCCAGCTCTTTCATACCGATGAAACATTTTTGCTTATTTATGAAAAAATTTAAAGAGGCCCGTAGGCCTCTCATGAATTTGTTCACGTGATTTCGTTGTAGAATTCCACAATCTCATTATACTTTTCGGTATCGGAAAGAAGCGGATTGCTCCTGCTGCCGTAAACAGCCATGGCATACTGGCAGAGCATTGCGGCTTCCTGCCTGTCGCTCATCTGGCTGATGGCAACGGTGGAGTAGAAAGGCTTTGTGTTCCTGCCGTCCCTGCCTTCATAGTATTTCATCTTTTCTGTCGGGACGGTTTCCTCATTATAGTCTTTCTGCATCTTGTCTGCTTCCTTTGCTCTCTTGTCAGCTTTCCAGTTTCTGTCGTAAAGCTGCTGTGCAAGCTCAAGATAGTTCGTGAGGTTCATCCTGTTGACGTTATCCTGTGTGTCAAGACAGCGTCTCATATAACTGATGGCGTAATCTTCATTGCCGAAGCTGAGAGGTGCGCCCGGAAGCTGGTTGTAAAGCAGGCCGAGAACATACCATGAGTCCGACATGTCGGCATTGAAGTCGTTCTGGACTTTTTCAATGTATTCCCTCATCGGCTTTGCTTTTGAAAGGCTGTTGAGAGGACCGTTCACCTGTCCGATCCTTCCGATTGCGGAGCTGAGCCAGTGATATCCGTCTGCTGTCTCGTACAGGGCAACTGATTCCTCGGCAAGACGCTGGGCTTCTCCATAGCCTGTAAGACGCGCATCTTCATCATCTTCGTCGATTTCATCAGTCATCGTGAGCACTGTTCTTGCCTGTCTCCAGAGAATTGCAGCCTTTTCCTCATCGTCGGAAGCAGATGCAAGACAGTCTTCAAGATAGGCCATGTCAGTATCATAATCTTGAAGATTGTAGAACTGGTAGTCACTGTATTCAGGATTGAATGCGGCCCAGAGGCATGATGCCAGAGCCAGACACAAAAGAAGTGATGCAAGTTTTTTCATATGATCTCCATTACTTTAAAAGAAGTTTCAGAACTTTTACGAGTTTCTCGTTATAAGGTGCATAGCGCACCGGGATATCGAGCCAGAGAGCTTTCCTGAGGGTGCTCTTCTCATGAGTGAAGGTGTCAAAACCCTGCTTTGCATGATAGCTGCCCATTCCGGAATATCCGACACCGCCGAAAGGCATGTTCGGATTGGAAAGATGGACTACTGTGTCATTGACACATCCTCCGCCGTATGTGATGCCGTCCTGCACCGCCTTTATATGAGCCTTGTCTTTTGAGAAGATATACAGGGCAAGCGGCTTTTCCCTTTTCTTTATGAACTGTATGGCATCATCAAAGTTGTCATAAGTCAGGACAGGAAGCACCGGGCCGAATATTTCCTCATTCATCACCGGACTTTCAGGAGAGACATCATCTAGTATTGTCGGGGCAATTTTCAGTGTTTTCTCATCTTTATCTCCGCCATAGACAATCTTCTGACCTTCAAGCAGACATGAGAGACGGTCAAAATGTTTTCTGTTGATTATTTTCCCAAGATCTTTGTTTTTGCATCCGCCCGGGTACATCCTGTCTGCTGTTTTCCGGAGTTTCTCAATGAAAGCATCCTTGTATTTTCTGTCTATCAGCAGATAATCCGGCGCAACGCAGGTCTGTCCGGCGTTGAGGAACTTTCCCCATGCAAGGCGTACTGCTGCAGTCCTGAGACTGGTGGTCCCGTCAACTATGCAGGGGCTTTTCCCGCCAAGTTCAAGTGTGACCGGAGTAAGATTTTTTGCGGCCGCCTGCATGACGACTTTACCGACATTCGGGCTTCCCGTGAAAAATATATGGTCCCATCTGATTTCAAGCAGCTGGGTGTTGGCTTCATGACCGCCTTCAAAAACCTTGACAAGACGCTCATCGAACTCACTGTCGAACATATCTTTAAGCACACGGCTTGTGTTCTCACTGTAGCGTGACGGCTTGAGTACCACACAGCAGCCCGCACTCAGCGCTGCGACAAGCGGCGTGAGCGAAAGAAGAAGAGGGTAGTTCCACGGACTCATTATGAGGACAACACCTTTCGGCTGCTTGAGAATATAGGAGGAAGAGGGGAAATGAGCCAGAGGTGTGCTTACCCTGTCAGGTTTCATCCACTTTTTCAGATGCCTGAGTGTATGTGTGATCTCGCTCAATGTGAGGCCAAGTTCCGTTTCATAGTTTTCGAATGCGGTTTTGCTGAGATCAAGAAAGACAGCCTCGTTCAGCTTTCCTTCCCATTTCTTCAATGTCTGTCTCAGCTTCAGCAGCACGGCTTTCCTTGATGCATAGGAAAGCGTTGCTCCGCTGTCATAATAAGCCTGCATTTTTTCGCGTATTGACTGGTATTCCTGATTCATAGCCAGTATTTTTTACAGAAACTCTGATTTGTGTCAAGAAAAATTTCTGCTAAAAAGTTATTCCACTCGGTTGACACTAAAAGGAAATATCTGCTAGATTAAAGCCCGTTGCATGGAACTCTGCAGCAGATTACTGTGTTCAGAGCTTCGGCACCGGGCCACTAGCTCAGTCGGTAGAGCAACGCCCTTTTAAGGCGTGGGTCACTGGTTCGAATCCAGTGTGGCTCACGAAATATTTTTATTTTGACATCATGTCTCCGTCGTATAGTGGTTAGTACATCGGGTTTTCATCCCGGTAACAGGGGTTCAATTCCCCTCGGAGATGACAAAAAGAGCTTCCGGAAACGGAAGCCTTTGTTTTTCTGTATGGATAATCGTTATATATGCAGGTCTTCCGGTCTGCATTCCGGCAGATCATCCTGCCGGATGGATCTTCAGTTTTGTTCTGATGCCGTGCATCTGCACTGCATAGCAGATGGGGAGTATCACCGCCGCGCATACCCATGCGACAGGGCTTGCATAGCAGATTCCGAGATAGCCGAAGACTGAGGGAAGCGTAAATGCCGCGATTGTCCTTGCCGCCAGTTCTGTTATTGAGCTGATCATCGGTATCGAACCGGATCCGAGCCCCTGGCATCCGGTTCTGAAAAGGAAGATCATTCCAAGCGGTATGAAGAATACGATTACTGTCCTGACATAAATGATAGCGTTGTCAATTACATCCTGTCCTGATGTCTGTCTGTCAAGGAAGAGGTAGGCGAGCGGTTCTGTGATGAAGAATGAGAGGATATAGGAGATGAGTGACCACAGCACGATAAGTGCGAAACATACTGCAAATCCTTTTTTTATCCTCTCATATTCCCCGGCTCCGAGATTCTGTCCAGCGTATGTGCTTATTGCCATGCCGAGAGCCGTGAACATCTGGCTCATGATTGTTTCTATTTTCGTTCCGATTGAATATGCAGCGATTATGTTGCTGCCGAAATCGTTTATGGCAATCTGTACGATTATCACACCGAGTGCGCATACGGAGAACTGGACAGCACCTGGGATTCCGATTTTCAGAAGCATCCTGATGATGTGGAAATCGAGCTTGAAGTCATTCTTCCTGAATTTGAAAATAGGGAATTTCCTGACAATATATACGTACGATATAGCTGCGGAGATGGCCTGAGAGAGAATTGTCGCTATGGCAACGCCTGCACATGCCAGAGGAATCACAAGCACGAAGAAGAGATCAAGGACGACATTCAGTACAGATGAGATGACCAGGAACAGAAGAGGGCTCCTGCTGTCACCGACTGCTCTCAGGATTGAGGAAAAGAGGTTGTAGAATATGGATGCAAGAAGGCCAATATATATTATCGATATGTAATCATTGGCCATGGTGATGATGTTTTCAGGTGTTCTGACAAGTTCCAGAAGCGGCATGGAGAAGATAAAGAACAATGCTGATATTATTACACCGACTACTATCGAAGCCACGATGCTCATGGCATAGCATTTTCTCATCCTGTCATAGTCGTTTGCTCCGTAACACTGGCTGACAAGAACTGCGAAGCCGCATCCGAGTCCCTGTGCAAAGCCTACTACCATGAAGCTGAAACCTCCGATGGCACCAAGTGCGGCAAGGGCCTCCACTCCCACAAAACGGCCGACAACTATTGTGTCAACCATTGAATAAACCTGCTGAAACAGATTGCCGAGAAACAGCGGCAACGAGAAACCTATCAGCAGTTTCAGGGCTGAGCCCTGTGTCATATTCTTTTCCATAACGAGATGCGTTTTTAATCTAAAGACAACCTCTTGTCAATCAGAAAAATGGCGTGGGAAAATTTTTTATAATTTTTTCGAAACCCTATTTACATTCGATCAAAGAAGGTGTAATGTCTCGTTCTGTTGGCTCAGACAGAGCTGCTGAAACTGAAAAGCACTGAGAAAAAAACTTCAAAAAGAGAAGAGAAAGTGCTTGACAGGAAACAGAGGAATCTGCTAAGTTGACAAGGCACTCGCAAGAGAGCAAGAGATTTTTGAAAGACTGATGAGCGAAGGAAAAGAGAGAAAGCAATAGAAGCTTGAGGCTTCTGTCAATAAGTAAGAACGAACTGGAAGAAAGACCAGGAAGTTCGTGCGAGTAAGACAGGATGAACTGAGAAGTTGACTGCACGCTTGCGTGCAGAATTAAATAACGGAGAGTTTGATCCTGGCTCAGAACGAACGCTGGCGGCGCGTTTTAAGCATGCAAGTCGAGCGGTAAGGTCACTTCGGTGACCCCAGAGCGGCGGACGGGTGAGTAACACGTGGATAATCTGCCCCCCAGATTGGGATAGCACATGGAAACATGTGATAATACCGGATACGATGTTTCACACACAGGTGTGGAGCAGGAAAGCTCCTACGGGAGCGCTGGGGGATGAGTCCGCGGCCCATTAGCTTGTTGGCGGGGTAAAGGCCCACCAAGGCGACGATGGGTAGCCGGCCTGAGAGGGTGGACGGCCACATTGGGACTGAGACACGGCCCAGACTCCTACGGGAGGCAGCAGCTAAGAATCTTCCACAATGGACGAAAGTCTGATGGAGCGACGCCGCGTGAACGAAGAAGGCCGAAAGGTTGTAAAGTTCTTTTTTGAAGGAAGAATAAGTGTTGCAGGGAATGGCAGCATGATGACGTGAATTCAAGAATAAGCCCCGGCTAACTACGTGCCAGCAGCCGCGGTAATACGTAGGGGGCGAGCGTTGTTCGGAATTATTGGGCGTAAAGGGCGCGCAGGCGGATGATCAAGTCTGATGTAAAAGTGCTGGGCTCAACCCAGTGATGCGTTGGAAACTGGTGATCTTGAGTACAGGAGGGGATATTGGAATTCCAGGTGTAGGGGTGAAATCTGTAGATATCTGGAAGAACACCGGTGGCGAAGGCGAATATCTGGCCATGTACTGACGCTGAGGCGCGAAGGTGCGGGGAGCAAACAGGTTTAGATACCCTGGTAGTCCGCACAGTAAACGATGTGCACCAGGTGTCCGGGGCGATCCGGGTACCGAAGCAAACGCGATGAGTGCACCGCCTGGGGAGTATGCTCGCAAGGGTGAAACTCAAAGGAATTGACGGGGGCCCGCACAAGCGGTGGAGCATGTGGTTTAATTCGATGATACGCGAGAAACCTTACCAGGGCTTGACATATACTGGAATGTTGCAGAGATGCAACAGCTGCTTGCAGCCGGTATACAGGTGTTGCATGGCTGTCGTCAGCTCGTGCTGTGAAGTGTGAGATTAAGTTCTTCAACGAGCGCAACCCCTACTGTCTGTTACTAACAGGTAGAGCTGAGGACTCAGATAGGACTGCCGGTGACAAATCGGAGGAAGGTGGGGACGACGTCAAGTCATCATGGCCCTTATGTCCTGGGCCACACACGTGCTACAATGGCCGGTACAAAGCGAAGCGAAGCTGCGAGGCAGAGCGAATCGCAAAAAGCCGGTCTCAGTACGGATTGTACTCTGCAACTCGAGTGCATGAAGTTGGAATCGCTAGTAATCGCGCATCAGCATGGCGCGGTGAATACGTTCCCGGGCCTTGTACACACCGCCCGTC
>CALXYO010000013.1 GCA_944393005.1 uncultured Spirochaetales bacterium
CTGCTTTCCTTCTCACGTTCTTGTTCCTCCTGTGAAAAGGCCCGTTTCGTGTCTACCTTCAGGGGGTCAGTTCACTACGGGGGGGGGTAGCATGTCTTTGAAAGATAATGAGACAGAGGGGAAAGTGCTTTTGGGCCAGGTTAATATATTTTCTGAAAAGGGAGCAGAAATCTGCGGAATGTTTTTCTTTTACGCTGCCTGACAAATTATTTTCTGTATGAATATTTTCTGCTGGCTGTGGCGGCTCTGTCCGTTTTTCATCTGCACTGGCATTTTCTTTTGGCAGAATAATAGTCTTCTTTATTTTCGCGGCTTCTGCAGTTGCTGCTGCATTTTTCTCCTCAGACTGGTTTTCACCAGCCGTGAGAAGTGGAGAAACGTGTAAGGGCATTGTCGGATCAGGGCTGGAAGTTTGAATCCATGGAACCTGTTAAAGGACGCTGTTGTCTGTGTTTTTCAAGATACAGAATGATTGTCGTTTTCACAAAGGAATAGCGGATCAGGCTGATGAGACCGGGTTGATGGGAATAGGAATCTGTCAGTCCGGCTGCATTTAAAAGCTGCTGACGATATGATTCCTGATTTAACTGTTCGTGTTACATTCAGGCCTTCGTCAGACATTTGAAAATATATTTTTACATATCCTGTATTTGTGTGTTAAGATCATAGCCATAGGAGATTGTTATGGAACTCTGGCTGATCTGGTTTGTATTTGCAGCTGTCTCTGCTGTAATGGAAATAACTGTTCCCGGCTTCAACCGGCTTTGTCTTTCAGCAGGTTTTTCCGGGGCCTGTGTTGCTGCTCTGCTTTATTTCCCTTTCATATGGCAGGCTGTTTTCTTCCTGCTCTTCATTGATGTCTTTGCCTTTTTTGTAAGACCTCAGTTTTCCGGAAAACGGAATGCCGGGCGGTAAGTGCTGCAGGAAAGGAGAATGATTTCATTTCCTTCTTCAAAAATAAGATGAAAACGGCTCATGAAATGAATCCGGCTTACAATCCTTAAAAAGAAAAACCCCTCTTTGCTTGAAGCTGACAAAGAGGGTTAATCCTTGTAAATGGAGGAATCTCAACAATAAATCATGAATCGACCTTGCATGGACCTATGGTCAATATTGCAGCTATTCAGTGTATCTGTCAAGTATGATTTTTCCTTACATCAGATGGAATAACGTCAAAAACAGCCTGAAATGGCGTCATGATGTTCCTAACAGCTCTCTTCAGTGCGCTCAGGATGTTTTTCACCTCTAAAATATTTTATTTTTCATTTTTTCCTGAAGATTATCAGCTTGCCGGCAAGGTAGTTTATCATTCCCTGTATGATATTTGATATAAATTTGCACATAAGGGGCGCAAGCGTCAGCAGGTCGACCGTGATGAACATGAATGCCACGTCAATGATTCCGGTGAAGAGACGGGCAGAGTAGAACATTGCGAGTTCTCTCATAATCTGGATGACTTTCATTCCCCTGTTCTTGAAAACGATGAATTTGTTTGTGAGGAATGCGAAGGTCACAGCTGTGAACCATGCCAGAACTGTTGCGGCGACATTGCTGAGTGATACCGTGTCGTAGAGCAGATGGTAGGTCCCCATGTTGACAAGCGTTGCGAGAAAGCCGAAAACACAGTATGTTAGAAAGTCCGAATACTTTGCCATTTCCCCTCCCTCAGAGCACACACTCTCAAGTTTAGCGCCGCATAGGGTGAAATTGCAATCAGCTGTCTTTTTCAAGTGCTTTGCTGTACAGTGTGAGTTCCTTTTCCAGAGGTTCTATGAAGGAGTGGTATTTGTCTGCCGGACTTTCCTCCATTTTTCTTGCAAGGCTCTCTATTTCACTGAGGCAGAGTTTCTGTGCGCTTTTTCTCAGCGAATGTGCAAGAGCTTTCACTTTCATGTCATCTTTCTCAATGACTGCGCTTTTCAGTTCGCTGAATTTCGCATCGGAGGGGAAGGAGAGTATCCTTTCCTTGATTGCGGCAGTATCACCGCAGAAATCTTCCATCAGGGATTCGTAATCCATACCTGTTTCAAAAGCGAAGGTCCTTATATTCATGATATGAAAATAAAATGAAAAAGGCTCTGCCTGTCAAGTGAGAAAAGCAGAGCCTTGCCATTGAGTGTCAGCTTTTCAGCTGAAGAGTGGAACAAACTTGTCCCATATGCCTTTAGCCATGATCACGACGATGATCACTGGAATTGCGTATTTGCAGTACAGGCGTGCCCAGCGCGGGAACTTCAGGCCGTTTCCTTCATTAGCCTCTGCGATGAAATTATCGAATCCCCAGCCGTAACGCTGTGTGCAGAAGAGGAGGAACAGCAGGGAACCGAAGGGAAGGAGGATGTTGCTGACAAGGAAGTCCTCAAGATCCAGTATGCCTGTTCCGGCTCCGAATGGCTGGAAGGATGAGAGAAGATTGAAGCCCAGAATGCAGGGAAGTGAGAGGATAATGATTGCGAAGAAATTCACAGTGCAAGCCTTCTTTCTTGACCAGCCGCGGCAGTCCATCCAGTATGATATGATATTCTCGAAAACGGCGATGACGGTTGTCAGGGCGGCAAAGCTCATGAAGAGGAAGAAGAGACCGCCCCAGAGACTGCCTGCCGACATCTGTGAGAAGATGTTTGGCAGTGTGACGAAAATAAGGGACGGACCCTGTCCTGCTTCGATTCCGAATGATGAGCATGCCGGGAAAATGATGAAACCCGACATAAGGGCGACGAAAGTGTCAAGACAGATGATTCTTACGCTCTCTCCTGCAAGGGCCTGTTTCTTGTCGATGTAAGATCCGAAGATCGACATTGCGCCGATACCGATGGACAGTGTGAAGAATGACTGTCCGAGAGCCTCATATACCACTGTTCCGATGCCGATTTCAGCCATCTTTGAGAAGTCCGGCTTTATGTAGAAAAGCAGGCCTTCAAGACTTCCGGGAAGGAAGCAGCTTCTGACTGCAAGCACTATGATGATGCACAGCAGACAGACCATCATGAACTTCGAGATTGTCTCAACGCCTTTCTGGAGTCCCTGAGCGACAATGAACATGCAAAGTGCGACTACGATCACCATCCAGAATGTCTGTAGGACAGGCCTTCCTGTCAGATCACTGAAGAATGTGCTTACGGCAGATGCATCCATGCCGGCCATGTCCCCGATGATGGTGGAGTAGAAGTAGTAAAGCAGCCAGCCTGCGATTGTCGTGTAGAACATCATCAGCAGGTAGTTGCCGGCAATTGCCAGCGGTCCGTACCAGTGCCACTTGCTGCCTTCCGGCTCAAGTGTCTTCAGTGACAGCGCGATATTCTGTCTGGATGCTCTTCCGATTGAGAATTCCATGATCATTATCGGCAGTCCGAGAATGACGAGGAACAAAAGATAGATAAGCACGAAGCTTGCGCCGCCGTTCTTTCCTGTGATGTACGGGAAACGCCATACATTGCCAAGACCGATTGCACAGCCTGCGGAAAGCAGAATGAAACCGATTCTGCTTCCCAGACTTTCACGTTTTTCCATTTTAAATACCTTCTTTTTAGTGAAACACTGCTGGTATTAAAACAAAAGAAGGCGTTATTGTCCAGCTTTGGAGATTACGGGTTGTAGACATTCTTTGACGGGAATTTCGGTTCGCTCGTGACATTTATTCCGAGCTTTCTCAGTCCTATCATGTCTCCTGCCGAAGGGATGTGGGTGAAGTGGACTTCCGCACGGGTGAGGTTCGGAAGCATCGTCATTGCCTTTTCCGCATTTTCGTTCATTGTGGAGCTCATGGCGAGGCAGATGAGTATCTCGTCAATGTTCAGTGATACTCCGCGTCCGCGCAGCACATCCCTCTTCATTTTCGTGATCGCATCTATTATCTGGGGGGAGATGAGGTTCTCTTCCTTGCTGATGCCGGCCATTGCCTTGAGTGCGTTTAGGATCAGGGCGCTTCCCGCATGCATGAGAGGAGAGTTATGGGCATTCACCATGATGCCGTCTTCAGTCTCAAGGGCGGCTGCGCAGATTGTTCCTTTGTTTCCTTCCTTTCTGGAGACGATGCACTTCTCAAGTGCGCTGTTGGCTTCTTTCACCACTGCGCGGTAATCAGGGCTCAGTCCTGCCTTGTCCATTATTGTCTTTGCCCTGTTGAGTGCGTCTTCTCCCGCAATGCCCTGTGCGTACTGCATTCTGGTGCTGAAGTAGCGTCTCACGATTTCCTGGCGTCCGGCTTCCCGGCAGATCTCATCATCAATGATGCCAGATGCTATGCGGTTGACTCCCATGTCTGTCGGCGACTGGTATGCGCAGCTTGTTCCCGTGATCCTTTCAAGTATTTTCTTCAGAAGGGGGAATGCCTCAAGATCCCTTGAGTAGTTAACGGCAACCTTGCCGTAGGCCTGCAGGTGGAAGTGGTCGATGAGATTGACATCTCCGATGTCGGCGGTTGCTGCTTCGTATGCGATGTTGACAGGATGGTCAAGAGGAAGGTTCCAGACAGGGAAGGTCTCGAACTTCGCATATGAGCATTTCCTGCCCATCTTCGTCTCATGGTACATCTGGCCCAGACATGTGGCCAGCTTTCCGCTTCCCGGTCCCGGCGCGGTGACAAGCACGATCGGTCTTTCAGTGGGGATGTATGAGTTCTTGCCGTATCCTTCGTCTGAGACCACCACGTCGATATTTCCCGGATAGCCCGGAGTTGCACTGTGCGTATAACATTTTATGCCCTTGCTTTCTATCTTGCTCTTGAAGAGCATTGCCGCAGGCTGGTTCTCATAACGTGTGATGACAACCTTGTCACATTTGAGGCCGTATGATGCGAAATCGTCAATCATCTTGAAAACATCGCTGTCGTATGAGATGCCGAAATCAGATCTCATTTTCCGTCTCTCGATGTCTCCGGCATAGATGCAGATGATCACGTCGATCTTGTCCTTCAGGCTTTCGAAGACTCTCATCTTGACGGATGGCTCAAAACCGGGAAGAACGCGTGATGCATGGTAGTCAAAAAGAAGTTTTCCGCCGCATTCGAGATAAAGCTTGCCTTCGCTTTCCCTGACGCGCTGGAGAATATAGTCAGCCTGTTCCCTGAGGTACTTATCGTTGTCAAAACCAATCTTTCTCATAACATCCCCTTGATTTCAAAGATAGAGGGCCTCTGTCAGGCCCTCTTATTTAAACTACATTATCATGATTTTGTCAAAGACGATCATACATAACCCTGGGCAATCATCGCATCAGCGACCTTGAGGAAGCCCGCGATGTTGGCACCGTCAACAAAATTGTTGTGCTCGCTGTATTTATCGGCAGCGGCGGAGATGTTGTCGTAAATGCCCTTCATGATGCCCTGAAGCTTGCTGTCGACTTCTTCCCTTGTCCATTTGAGGCGCATTGAGTTCTGGCTCATCTCAAGACCGGAAACCGCAACGCCGCCGGCATTCGCAGCCTTGGCAGGTGCGAGGAGCACGCCTTTTTCAAGGAAGAGCTTCTCAGCTTCGGCAACACAGGGCATGTTCGCACCTTCTCCGATGAGCTTTATTCCGTTTTTCACAAGATTGTTCGCATCCTCAAGGTTGATCTCGTTCTGTGTCGCGCATGGGAATGCATAGTCGGCCTTGATGTCCCACAGCGGGTTTGCACCGTTTCCGCTTCTGGGAATATATGTGGCACCTTTGTATTTCTCGCTGTATTCCCTGATCCTGCCTCTCTTGACGTTCTTGAGCTGCTTCACGTATTCAAGCTTCTCCGCCGTGATGCCTTCCTCGTCATAGATCATGCCGGAAGAGTCGGAGAGGGTGACGACCTTTGCTCCGAATGAGTTGAGTTTCTCGACTGTATACTGCGCCACGTTGCCGGAACCCGAGACAAGACAGGTCTTGCCTTCAAGTGTCTTGCCTTCGCCTTTGAGGATCTCGTTTGAGATATATACAAGACCGTAGCCTGTTGCTTCCGGTCTGATGAGAGAGCCTCCGAAAGACTGTCCCTTTCCGGTGAGCACTCCGGTGAAAGAATTTGTGAGCCTCTTGTACTGACCGAAGAGGAAACCGACCTCACGTGCACCGACTCCGATATCCCCGGCAGGTACATCAGTATCAGGGCCGATGTGCCTGAAAAGTTCGCTCATGAAGCTCTGACAGAATCTCATTACCTCTGCGTCACTCTTTCCCTTCGGGTTGAAGTCGCTGCCGCCTTTGCCGCCGCCCATCGGAAGGCCTGTGAGACTGTTCTTGAAAACCTGTTCGAAGGCAAGGAACTTCATGATGGACAGATTTACGGATGGATGGAGTCTGAGTCCTCCCTTGTATGGTCCCAGTGCGGATGACTGCTGGACTCTGAAGCCCCTGTTGATCTGAAGCTGTCCCTCATCATCAATCCATGGAACACGGAAGATTATGACTCTTTCCGGTTCGACCATCCTTTCGATCACTTTATGGTAGGTGACCTCCGGCAGTTCATCGACGATCTTGTCCATGGAAAGCAGGAATGTGTATACGGCCTGCTGGAATTCCTTCTGGTCCGGATCCAGCTGGCACACGTGCTGGTAAATTTTCTCTGTAATCTGGTTCACTTTAGTCTCCTTCAAAAGATAGTCTTTTGCTTTGTCTGCTACTATAAGGAAATTTTCTCTCATGATAAATAGGGTAGATATTAAAAATGAAAATTTTGTGGAAAAATATACATTATTATGCATAAAATTTCATAATACAGTATCATGCCTTAAAGAAAGAGAATTCCGCTGTATGTGGACAAAAACAATCCGGCAGCCTGAAGCGTCCGCCGGATTTCCTTTATGTTTTCCGTCTGTTTCAGATCAGTATGTCCGCATATGCCTTGAGCACTTCATCTCCCTCGCATCCTGCCAGTACTTTCTTTGCAAGAACCTTTCCCAGCTGCACGCCTTCCTGATCAAAGGAGTTGAGATTCCATAGGAATCCCTGGAACATGACCTTGTTCTCGTAATGGGAGAGCAGTGCACCCAGTGTCTTCGGTGTGAGGCGGTCAGCGTACAGAAGTGATGAACAGCGTTCCCCGTCAAACTGCTTGTTCGGGTTCTCGTTGTCCTTGCCAAGTGCGAATGCCACTATCTGTGCGGCGAGGTTCGCATTCAGTTTCTTCTGGCTTGTTGAGCCTTCGACTTCCGTGTCAAAGCCGTACTGGCTGTTCCTGAACCCTATGAACTGCATGGGGATCATATCGGTGCCCTGATGCAGCAGCTGGTAGAAGCTGTGCTGGCCGTTGGTGCCGCTTTCGCCGAAGATAACGGGACCTGTCTCGTAATCCACTTTCTCGCCGTTTCTGTTGACATGTTTGCCGTTTGACTCCATGTCAAGCTGCTGCAGGTGGGCAGGGAAGCGGCACAGGGCCTGTGAATACGGAAGGATGGCTGTTTCCCTGCAGCCGAGCACATTTCTCAGATAGACTCCGATGGCGGCATCCATCATTGCCGCATTCTTCCTGATGTCTCCGTTGAGTGCGTTGTTGTCCGCTTCATGAGCACCTTCAAGGAGAGAAGCGAAAGTCTCGAAACCGAAGGCAAGTGACAGGATCACAGCACCCACTGCGCTTGTAGAGCTGTAGCGGCCGCCGATGTAGTCATCGATGAAGAAAGAGGTGAGGACGTCCTTTGAAGAGGCAAGGGGACTTGTCTTGCTTGTGACTGCCACGAGATGCTTTGCCGGATCCACACCTTTGAGTGACCTTGTCACGAGCATTTGGTTAGTAAGTGTCTCAAGCGTGGTTCCGCTTTTCGAGACGAGGATGAAGAGAGTCTTTTCGGGATCAATGGTCCTCAGCACTCCTGCAGCGTCATCCGGGTCGACATTACTGATGAACTCGGCTCTCAGCTGCTTCACGTTCTCGCCTGCAGCCCAGCCTTTCAGTGCAAGATACAGTGCCCTGGGACCTAGATCCGATCCTCCGATGCCGATCTGGCAGACGGTGTCGATCTTCTTGCCTGTCGAACCCTTGATCTTGCCGCTTCTCACCTTTTCGGAGAAGTCCTTTATCTTCTCAAGCTCGCCTTTATAGAATTCTTCCTTATCCTCTCCGTCAGCAATGACTTTCTTGCCTGTGCAGTTGCCGCGTGTCAGATGGTGAAGCACGAGACGTTTCTCTCCCGTGTTCATCATCTCGCCTGAAAGCAGTTCGATGTACTTTTCGACAAGCTCCTGCTCATCGCACAGTTCCTGAAGTTTGTCGATGATCTCATTGTTGACCGGCATTGCCGCATAATTATAGGTGAGATCCGCTCCTGCACAGGCAGTGTATGTGTTGATCCTTTTTGCAGTGAGATTGTTCTTGAGCGAGACCCTGTCAAGTTTCCTGAGGTCGCCGAATGCGAGTGTTTTATCGAGATTGTTGAAATTCATAAGATTCTCCTTGTCTTTGTTCTGTTCATCTCATTCCTGGATGTCGGGGATACGTGTCTGGAAACTCTCCAGAAGATCTTCCTTTGTCATGCCTTCCCTGAGTATTACGAATATTGTGTCATCCCCTGCCAAGGAGCCGAGGATCTCGGGAAGGTTGAGGACGTCCAGTGCGAAACATACGCTGTTCGCGTGACCCGGACGTGTTTTTATCACGCCGAAATTTCCGGAAAACTCGATGGAGAGGATTCCCCTCCTTACATCCTGTATGTAGCTTTTCTCGCTTTCCGAGATCAGGTCGCTTTCGGGAAGTGCATAATAATAGCCTGACCACCCGTCGGATATCTTGCCGACTTTCAGCATCTTCAGATCCCTTGAGAGTGTGGCCTGCGTCACATTGAAGCCTTCCTCCCTGAGGAGATCGAGAAGTGTGTCCTGATTGTCGATGCGGTTGTTTTTAATCAGCTCTTTAACGACAGCAAGTCTGTTGTGTCTTTCTTTCAAACCATTCTCCTTGTGAATATGCAATTCTTATGCAATAAATATACACCTTGGGCCGGATGGGCACAAGTGAAATCGGAAGATTGACAAAAATCGTGAAGAAAAGAGAGAATTTTGAAAGAGGAAAGTGCTAATGATTGTACTGATTGTCGTACTTGTTGTCCTGGCTGCCGCGGTGCTTTACGTACTGGGTACATATAATTCATTCATCAAGACCCGCAATAAGGCGGAGGAGGCCCTCAGCGCCCTGGATGCGCATCTTAAACAGCGCTATGACCTGATCCCGAATCTTGTCGAGACAGTCAGGGGCTATGCAAAGCATGAGGAGGAGGCTCTCAGCCGTGTCATAAGCGCGCGCTCCTGTGCAATGTCGAGCAGCGGAGCCGACAGGAACAGGGCAGAGGACATGCTCTCTGGAACACTCAAGTCCCTTTTCGCACTCAGTGAGGCTTACCCGGATCTGAAAGCAAATGCCGGCTTCCTTGACCTTCAGGCACGTCTCAGCTCACTTGAGGATGACATACTCAATGCCCGCAAGTACTACAACGCAATTGCGCGTACGATGAACGACAAGGTAAGCATGTTCCCGTCAAATATCGTGGCATCCATCTTCGGCTTCAAGGCCCTTCAGTACATTGAGGTCGCAGATGAGGAAAAAGAAAGGCCAGAGGTTAAGTTTTGAAAAGACTTGCGGCATTTCTCCTTCTCCTGCTTTTCATTTTCCCGCTTTCAGCTGACAGCACTCTTGATTTCGTGCATGTCGGAATCGACATAACAGTCAGCGAGAGCAAGACGTATACCGTGGTCGAGAATCTCACAATAGACTACAGGGAACCTCATCACGGTTTCATCCGCGACATTCCGCTTGACGGAGCCTCGCTTGAAATCATTGATGTGAGCGGGGACTATTCCGTACAGACGTCAGGAGGAATCACATCGATTGTCATAGGGAATGCCGATGAAACTGTTCAGGGCGTGAAGGATTACACCCTCAGCTACCGCATTGATCCCGGCTTTGACCGTTTTCCAGGATATGATGAATTCTGCATTGATCTTTTCTCGGCATATGATCAGAGTGTGAACAACATACAGTTCTCTGTCGCATTCCCATCGCAGATAGATCAGGATAAAGTCTGGGTGACGTATGGTCCGTACGGTTCCACCCGTCTTCTGGATTTCCAGTTTACGGACGGCCGCATAATAACAGGAACCCTTGACGAGCTTGGGGATGGGGAGACGATAACGATTGAGGCGGAGATGGCTGACGGCTATTTCATCCGCAGCGACTATTCGCTGCCCGCCTTCATTGTGTCTCTGGTCATTTCTCTTGCACTGATCGGCCTTTATGTATTCCTTTACATCCGTTTCGGCCGTGATGAGGAACCTGTCGTCAGCGTGCGTTTCTCTCCTCCAGACAATCTCTCTCCGCTTGATATAGGTTACCTGTTCGACTCAAATGATGACACCAGAGACTACACCGCGATGATCTATTACTGGGCGGATCAGGGACTGCTGTCAATTGAGGAGAAGGAGGAAGATGAATTCATCCTTCACAAGAAAAAGGACATTGACGGTGACAGGGAAGCCTATGAGGTGAATCTTTTCAACGCACTCTTCAAAAGCGGCAGTGATGCGGATCTTTCCGGTTTGAATATTTTCCAGGACATACAGAGCAGTGTGCGTCCGCTGCTGAAGGCGAAATACTCAAAAGGGGAGAAGGCGCTCAGCGATGCGAAGTCCCAGAGAGTTCATAACATCTGTTTCACCCTCACATTTGTCTACTGTCTTGCCATGGCATTCTCCGTGGCGGTGAATGACCGGAGCTTCGGCCTTTTCGCCTTCATTCTGATTGCATTCCAGTTCGTGTTCACATCTCTTGTGTTCTGGTCTCTCGGACGCAGGATACCAGGTGTGAAAACATACGTGTTTTCCTATATGATCATAGCGATAGTCACGCTTTTCTCGCTGTTCATACTGCAGGCTATCGCCACAAGTGCCGGCATCAGCACCGCATTCACAAGGATAATGGCCATCGTTGTCGCCATCTCGGTTTCCGTTCTCAGCGGGCTGTGTTCCGCCATGACAAAGAGGAGCGCATATGCACAGGAGGTGCTTGGCCAGATTCTCGGCTACCGCGACTTCCTTGAGAACGTCGAGATTGACAAGCTCAGGACTCTCATCGATGGGAATCCGTCGTATTTCTATCATAATCTTTCATATGCGATAGTTCTTGATCTTGAGAAGGAATGGGCTGACAAGGCATCTGATCTCGTGAAGGAACCTGCAGTGTGGTACACGGGATACGGAAACCCTGTGCTTTCATCTTATTTCTACTATTCAATGTTCAATCGTATAAACAACCGGTACCGGAGCTGTTTCGCACCTCCGGAATCCGCATACCGCAGCAGCGGCAGAGGGCCGGGACATCCGGGCTTCTCGTCTTTTGCCGGCGGCGGCAGCGGAGGCGGCGGAGCCCGCGGGTGGTAACAGGGGGAATTCTTGAATCAGAATATTCTGTCGCTTGTCTGTTCATATATCTTCATTGTTGCAGTCATAGCCGTTGCATTCATTCTTTTCCGTTTTGCGCATCTTTCCAAGGAAACGACGCGCAAGCTCATACACATAGGTGTGTCCAACTGGGTGTTCATACTCATCTACGGTATCGACAGCCTGCCTTATGCGCTGACGGGTCCTGTGAGCTTCATGATAATAAATGCCGCTTTCGTCTATTCCGGTGCTGCGAAACTGCTGGGCATGGGAGACAGGAAAAGGGACAACGGCCTGATTTATTTCCCGTTCTCCCTTATAATCATGGTGCTTCTGTATTACAACGGCATGGTAGCTTCATATGATGTGATAGCCGGTACGCTTGTCATGGGTTACGGCGACGGCCTTGCGGCTCTCATAGGCTCAAAGGCGGGACGTCACAAATACTCAGTGCTCAATGCAAGCAAAAGCTGGGAAGGCACTGCCGTCATGTTAGCCGTTTCGCTCATCGTTCTGGCCGTGTTCACTCCGTACCCATTCATGAAGGTGCTGGTCATCGCATGTGTCGCGACTTTCTTCGAGGCTGTGACTCCGCTCGGACTTGACAACATAACGGTGCCTATTCTGACCACCATACTGGGGAGTCTCATATGATGCGCTTTCTCGATGCCCGTTATTTCTCCCTTCCTTTTTCCCTGAGGCTTGTCATTGCGCTTGCCGTGGTGCTGGTCATCGGTTTCATCGCATACCGGAAGAGGCAGCTTAACCTTTCCGGTGTGATCGCCGCAGTGGTGATGGGGATGGCGGCAACCCTGATGGGCGGCTTCACTTCACTCAGCCTCTATCTTTTCTTCCTGATCAGCGCGGCTGTGATCGGAAAGCTTTCAGAAAGAATAAGGGGGCTGGAGAGGATCCACAAGAAAGGCGGAAGGAGGGATGCGGTGCAGGTTCTGGCCAACGGAGGAGCCGCGCTTGCCGCGATGCTGATCCATGCTTTTGACAGCAGCCCTCTGTATCTTGCCGTTTTCGCCGCATGTCTTGCGGAGGCCTGCTCCGATACCTGGGCAAGCGAGATAGGTGTCCTCTCAAAAAGCGAGCCTGTCTCGATCCTCACTTTCACAAAGGTTCCAAAAGGCCTTTCAGGGGGAGTGTCTCTCCTGGGCACCTGCAGTGCGATGCTCTCGTCGGTCCTGTACGGCATTTTCGCTTTTTCCTGCTATGATGGCATAGGCCTTTCCCTTGTGATGGTGGTGATCTTCTCATCCTTTGCAGGTGTGATGATCGACTCCGTGCTCGGGGCGACTGTGCAGGCTCATTTCTATGACGACAAGGAAGACATCATCACAGAGCACAGCAGGGACAGGGAAGGAAATGCGCTCAAGCTCGTGCGGGGTCTCCGCTTCATGGACAACGATATGGTGAACCTGACAAGCAACATCATCACATTCGTCCTTGCCTCGGCTCTCGGCTCTCTGATTGTCTGAGATCCCCGCAAAGCGGATGTGTGAAATTTTGTCTTGCCGAATGGGATAATAATCTGTATTTTATCTTGTGGTGCAAAAGCACAGAGGAAATATAAATTTGTTAAGGAGAGAAGTATAAATTATGGCAAAACAGCTTCAATTCAACGAAGAGGCAAGAAAATCTCTTGTAAATGGAGTGGAAAAGATTTCAAAGGCAGTCATGACAACTCTTGGTCCCAAGGGCCGTCTCGTTCTTCTTGATAAGAAGTACGGTGCTCCCACAGTGACGAAGGACGGCGTTTCAGTCGCACGTGAGATCGAGCTTGAGGATCCGTTTGAGAACATGGGTGCACAGCTTCTCAAGGAAGTTGCATCAAAGACAAACGATGTGGCAGGTGACGGAACAACAACAGCTACCGTACTTGCATGGGCAATCACAAAGGAAGGAATGAAGAGTGTCGCATCCGGCGTGAACCCGATGGGCATCAGAAGAGGTATTGACACAGCTGTCGCCGATGCTGTCGAAGAGATCAGAAAGCAGGCAAAGATGATTCAGGAGAAGGAAGAGATCGCACAGGTCGCATCCATTTCCGCAAACAACGACAGAGGCATCGGCGATGAGATCGCAAATGCAATGGACAAGGTCGGAAAGGATGGTGTCATCACAGTTGAGGAGTCAAAGACAATCGAAACCACTGTCGACTTCGTTGAAGGCATGCAGTTCGACCGCGGCTATCTCTCAGCATATTTCTGCAACAACAGAGACACCATGACATGTGTCATGGAGAATCCGTACATCCTCATCTATGACAAGAAGATCAGCAACATGAAGGATCTCCTTCCGATTCTCGAGAAGATCGTACAGGCAGGAAAGGGTCTGCTCATCATCGCAGAGGATGTTGACGGTGAGGCTCTCACAACACTGGTTCTCAACTCGGTCAGGGGAACTCTCAACGTGGTTGCCGTGAAGGCCCCGGGCTTCGGTGACAGAAGAAAGGCAATGCTTGAGGATATCGCAATCCTCACAGGCGGTCAGGTCATCACAGAGGAACTCGGCATGAAGCTTGAGAATGCGGATATCTCAATGCTCGGCAGGGCAAAGAGCGTCAAGGTCGAGAAGGAGAACACCACAATCATCAGCGGTGCAGGTTCTTCAGACGCCATCAAGGACAGAATCGCCCAGATCAAGGGCCAGATTCAGGATTCCACAAGCGATTATGACAGGGAGAAGCTCCAGGAGCGCCTTGCAAAGCTTGCCGGCGGTGTCGCTCTCATCAACGTGGGTGCCGCTACAGAGGTTGAGCTCAAGGAGAAGAAGCACCGTGTTGAGGATGCTCTTTCAGCAACACGTGCCGCTATTGAAGAAGGTGTCATCCCAGGTGGCGGTGTCGCTCTCGTACAGGCAGCAGTAGAGATGGACAAGAAGGATCTTTCCTCTCTCAGCGAAGATGAGAAGATCGGCTACAACATCGTAAAGAGAGCTCTTGAGGAGCCTATCAGACAGATTGCGGCAAACGCAGGTCTTGACGGTGCAGTCATCGCCGATCACTGCAAGAACGAGAAGAAGGGTGTGGGTTTCGATGCCAATGCAATGAAGTGGGTCAACATGGTATCTTCCGGTATCATCGATCCTGCAAAGGTCACACGCTCCGCACTTCAGAATGCCGCAAGCATCGCAGCACTCATTCTCACAACAGAATGCGCAGTTACAGATATCCCTGCTCCCGAACCGGCAGCTCCTGCCGCAGGCGGTGCAGGCATGGGCGGCATGATGTAATTGAACATCATTGTTCCTTCACAGGCATCCCCCGCGCGGGGATGCTTTTTTGTCAGCTGAGGCATTGTCTGAAAACTGGCATTCATGAGATTAGGACATCCTGGTTGTGTTTTCCTGGAAAATTCAGTCTGCACTCTCCGTTTCAGATGATATAATCAGCTCATGAACAAACTTGAACTTCTGTCATACCCGCTTCCCGAGGCGGTGGAGAACATGCTGGCTGCCGGATGCGCTGCTGAAGCAGGGAAACTTATCGCAAAGTATCTTGAAAAGAAAGAGACTCCTGAGGTCATGAAAGCCCGTCTGCGGCTTGAGCTTGAGCTGATGAAGCGCAGGCTTTCTTATTACAAATATACCTATGAGGAAGCTGAAGCGCTCCTTTCATCCCGCTTTTCTCTCTACAGAAAGGGGATGCTTTCATCATTCATGGAGGAAGGCCTCCTGGACTGGGCCTTTGTGGATAATGAAATGAGGTTTGAGAAAAAGCTTCTGGATAATGCCGCAAAGCGCTGCGATGTGCTTTCTCAGCCTGATCCTGATACCGGAAGGGATCTTAAGAAAAGAGATGACTGCATAGCCCTCATTGAGGAGAAGGGCAGCCTCTGTGCTGAGATCAGTGCAAGGATAAGCATGCGTATCTGTGATGAATCCCTGCGCGGACAGCATGTACATGTGAATCTGCCGCTTGCAAGGAAAATAGAGGGACGGCAGGATGATGTGAAAATCATTGATGCATCTGACACTCTCATATCCGTTGATGATGACAGTGTGCCGATGAGGACTGCGGTTTTTGAAAAAGTGCTTGATGGAAATGATGAGTTTTCCCTCACATTCTCATACCGCATCAGCGAGAGTCTTCGCCGCTTTCCAGAGGAAGAATATGTTGCTGATGGAATGGATGAGTATCTGTGTGAGGAACTTCCCCACATCGCGTTCACGCCGTACCTGAAGGCACTTGCCGGAGAGATCACTGCCGGCTGCATGACAATGAGGGGGAAAGCTGAAGCCATCTATGACTGGATCACCTCTCATGTCCGCTATTCCTTTGTCCGTCCTTATGCCCTTATAAGGGATATAAGCACGTATGCCGCAACATCCCTGAAGGGTGACTGCGGTATTCAGGCAATGCTTTTCATCACACTGTGCCGTATTTCAGGCATCCCCGCCGCATGGGAGTCCGGATGGTACGTGACTGATGAGGATATAGGAGGTCATGACTGGGCAAGGATAAACATTTCAGGAACATGGTTCCCTGTTGACTGTTCTTTCGGGGGAGGCGCATTCCGGCAGGGTAATGAGAAACGCCGCCGTCATTATTTCGGAAACCTCGATACTCTGCGCATGATTGCCAATGAGAAGTGCTGCTGCACACTAACCGGCAAGAAGACCATAGGACGGGATCCCACCGACAACCAGACAGGCGAGGCTGAATGTTCAGGACGCATCCTGTATGATGAGGCTGTCAGCCGTGTCGAGCTGGTGTCATACAGATTCCTGTCTTGACCACAGAGCGGCAATAATGTTAATTTTTGCCTTGTTGTATTTAATTTTGAAAACAATAGTGAGGATATAAAACTATGAATCAGACAGGATCAATGTGGACAACCGTCATAATGTTTGTCGCCATCATCTTAATCTTCTACTTCCTGATCATCAGACCGCAGAAGAAGAGGGACAAGGAAACAAAGGCAATGCTGGATGCCATGAAGAAGGGTGACAAGGTCGTCACGATCGGCGGTATCCACGGAACAGTTGTCACGGTAAAGGAACAGACGGTCGTCGTGAAGGTCGATGACAACACAAGAATCGAATTCACAAAGGGTGCCATCTCATCCGTGGTTAACAAGGACGGCGCAAAGGCCAACCCGAACAAGAAGAAGGCTGAGGAGAAGAAAGAGGAAAAGCCTGCCGTGGAAGAGAAGACTGAGGAGAAGGCGGAAGAAAAGTCTGCTGACAATACAGTTGAATTCAAGGTTCCTGAAAAGGAAGACAAAGAATAATTGCGCTTTACACGCAGCTTCTGAGAGCCGTCTCATTGATGTGAGGCGGCTTTTTTGCAATCATATGGCTATGTTCAACATTCATGTCGCATCTGTGTACGGTTTCTGCAAGGGTGTCGAGTCCTCTGTCAGAACTGCTGAGAAAATGATTGAGGAGGCAGGCGGCCGCCCGATATATTCCATAGGCCGTCTTGTTCACAACAACAGGGTGGTCGATGATTTCTCATCACGCGGTCTCCGTGTCATCTCATCTCCGGATGAAGTCGAGCCCGGCCTTGCCCTCATAAGGGCACATGGAATCACAAGAGAGCTGAAAAAGGAATTCGAGGACAAGGGATTCACCCTTGTGGACGGTACATGCAGGATCGTCGCCGCAAACCACCGCAGCTGTGCCGCTGCAGTGAATCCCGTGCTTTTCTTCGGCATCAAGGGGCATGCCGAGACACTCAGCACCATAAGCAACTGCAATACCAGATGCTATGTCATTGAGACCGGCAGTGACTTCGATCTTGTGGAACCCAGTGAATATTATGATGTAGTCATACAGACAACATTCTCCTCCGTGAAGATAGAGGAATTCAAGGCAATCATAAAAGAGAGGGGAATGAAGGTACGCTATCATAATTCGATATGTGCGGCATCAATGCGCCGCAGAATCTCTGTCGATGAACTGTGCAGGATATGTGACACGATAATAGTTGTCGGCGAGGGCCAGTCCGCCAATGCGACTGAGCTGTACAATATAGTTGTATCGCACGGTGTGAAGGGCTACCTTGTACCTGGAGCTGAGTATCTGAAAGAGGAAATGTATTCCGGCAAGGATATCGGTGTGTGCGCCGGTGCGAGCGTATATCCGAAAGATGTGAAGGATCTGGTTGCGGCTCTGGAGGAAAGGGGCGGTATGATAGTTCAGGACCGCTGAGCCGTATTTCATTTTCCGTTTTTCTTATTATTCCTCTGCGTTGTGCATGTTAATGTGAAAACAGTTTAATTAATCATATGTTTCAGGTGTTTAAATTGCGGAATAAACACTGATATGGACATATTTATTTGCACGGCTAGATTTTATTGACTAACCTCTGTTCTGAGGTTAATCTTTTTAGATAGAGGAAATTAAAAGGATGGCTGAGAAAATAACAGTGGAACTTTGCATGGGATCCAGCTGTTTCGCACGCGGCAACAGTGAGGTTCTTCAGGCAATCGAGAATTATATGAGCGAGAATGATCTTGCTGACAGAATTGAGCTTGTGGGCCATCTGTGTCTTGGAAAATGCAAGGACGGTCCGAACATAAAGATTGACGGAACTGATTATTCAGGCCTCGGTCCTGATGAAGCTGTCGCGATAATCGCGAAGGCACTGGAGGTGTGAGGAATGCTGTACCCCGTATACACCGAGACCACGAACTGCCGTGACTGCTACAAATGTGTCAGAACCTGTCCTGTGAAAGCCATCCAGATAAAGGATGGAAGTGCGGTCATCATAAAAGAGCGGTGCATTTTCTGCGGACGCTGTGTCAGTGTCTGTCCGAATAATGCCAAGAAGATAAGGAGCGACCTTGCCCGCGCAAAGGTGCTCATGAGTTCAAAGGAGAGGGTCATCTGCTCTCTTGCACCTTCCTTTGCCGGTGAATTCCAGGGCAGGGAGGAAAAAGTGCTTTCCGCTCTGAGAAAGCTTGGTTTCTACGGAGTCAGCGAGACGGCAATCGGCGCCGCATTCGTAAGTGCCGCCATTGATATATACGCATCAGAACATGGCGGGCGCTGTCCGTGGGTTTCAACTGCATGTCCCTCAGTCGTCGAGATGGTTAAAAAATACCATCCTGAAGATATCGGGTATCTTGCAAAGGTCCCCTCTCCGCTGCAGACTCACTGTGCGTATCTCAGGAAGATATATGGTGATGATATCGGAATAATCTTCATCGGACCGTGTGCCGCTAAGAAGAACGAGGCCGACATGGCTCCCGGCTACCCTGATGTTGCACTTACCTGGGACGAGTTTTCGGCGTGGATAGAGGATGAGCATTTCACGCTGGACGGTGTTGATGAAAAGGATGCACTTCCTTTCATTCCGGCTAAAGCGGGAGTGAGCGCGTTCTATCCTGTTGAGAACGGACAGATCGCGGCAAGCGAGATATGGGGCAGGAGCACATTTGACGAAGAGGCGGTCTCCCTCTCCGGTATGGGCGAGATACAGGCTGTATTCGGAAAACTTTCTGAGGATATGCCGTTCCTTGAGCTCCTGAGCTGTGACGGAGGCTGCATCAACGGTCCTGTTGGTAACAAGAGCGTCTCTCTTGCAGAGCGCAAGAGCGCTGTCATGAAATTCACGCAGCACCGTCTCAAGAGCGGAGAGGCTCTTTTCAAGGTTGACGAGGCCTTTGCACGTGAAGTGCTTGAGAAAGGCTATGGGATTGTGAGAACGCTGAAGGCGGATGAGCCCATAACCTTCCATAAGACATTTACGGAAGAAGAGATCGCACATGCGATGCTCGAGCTTGGAAAGACGAGCAAGGCGGATGAGCTGAACTGCGGCGGCTGCGGTTACAACACCTGCCGCGAGATGGCGGTCGCATATCTTTCCGGCATGGCTGAGGCAGAGATGTGCGTGACGAAGATGAGAAAGGAGGCTCAGAGCAAGGTTGATGTGCTGCTGAGGACAATTCCGAATGCCGTTGTGATCGTGAACAAGGATCTCAGCATAGCGGACTGCAACATCAACTTCCTCAGGATCTTCGGGGATATGGATGAGGCGATGCTTGATGACAGCATGCTTCCTCTTGTCAGCGGTCTTCCTCTTGAGAGGTTCGTGCCTTTCTACCAGAAGTTCGATGATGAGTTCTATGCCCCGAAGAGAAACCAGTACCGTCTCCACTACAAGGACAAGTTCCTGCGTGTGACATTCTTCCTTGTTGAGGCAGGACGCCTGCTGGGTGCGATGTTTGAAGATATCACCAGTCCGACTGTGAGAAGGGAGACTGTGGTCAAGAAAGCGGAAGATGTCATTGAGAAGTCACTTGCGACCGTTCAGCAGATCGCGTCCCTGCTCGGCGAGAATGCCGCTGAGACCGAGATCATGCTCAACAGCCTTATTGATGCCTTCTCGGTGCATGATGAAGGCGGACAGGGTGACGGATTCACTCTTGATGAGGATCAGCTGTCGTGAACAATATTTTCATTGATGTGGACTATGCCCAGATTTACAAGCACGGCCAGAGAATAGGCGGAGATGTGTTCCTGCTGTCGAGGAATCCTGACAGCAATCAGATCGTCTGCACTCTTTCCGACGGTCTGGGCTCCGGTGTCAAGGCAAACGTCCTTGCATCGCTGACCGCACACATGGCACACAAGCTTTCATTCTCCCCGATCTCGCTGTCCCATTCGGCAGAGATCATAATGAATACGCTTCCGGTGTGCAAGGAGAGGAAGATAAGCTATTCCACATTCACGATTGCAGATATCCACTACAAGGAGAACATGGAAAACATTTCCGTCCGCCTTGTTGAATACGACAATCCTCTCTCTCTCCGTTTCAATGGAACCGAGAAGATAACATGGCAGAGAGAAAAGAACGAGCTTCAGAGGAAAAACGCCTTCAAGAAAGAGACAATACAGTATTCCACGTTTTCCATGGAGATCGGCGAACGCCTCATAATGTTCTCTGACGGCGTTGCTCAGGCAGGACTTGGCAAGAGCCTTCCCCTAGGCTGGAGAAACAGCGGAGTTGAGGCTTTCGTTAAGGATCTGATCGCCAAAGAGCCTGATATATCGTCAAGAGAGCTTTCCGCCGCGATAGTGCAGAAGGCGAACAGCCTTGATGGGCTTTCTTCCAAAGATGACATAACGGCAGTTGTCGTTTATATCAGAAGACCGAGAAAGACCGTGATCGTGACAGGTCCTCCGTTCTCAAAGGAATCGGATGCTGTTCTCGGAGAGAAGATAAAAGCTTTCGACGGGCGCAAGATCGTCTCCGGCGGTACGACCGCGCTCATTGTCTCCCGTCTGTTCAATGCCAAGATATCGGTGGACCTCAGCTGCTGGTCACCGGATGTGCCTCCTGCCAGCAAGATGGAGGGCATTGATCTCGTGACCGAAGGCATGCTGACGCTTTCGCAGGTTGCGAATGTGCTGGAGAAGAAGATACCGCCAGCCTCGCTGCCCAACACTCCCGTGAAGAAGTTTGTCGAGATTCTGCTTGACAGTGACCAGATACACTTCATTGTCGGAACGAAGATCAACGAGGCTCATCAGGATCCCAACATTCCTGTCGAGATCGGTATAAGAAGGACCATTGTAGGCCGCCTGCGGGCTGCCCTGGAAAATATTTATCTAAAAGAAACTTCACAAGAATATCTGTAGGAGGATAGTTATGAAGAAGGAAAAAGTTCAGGTTAAGATTTGTGTCGGAACCGCATGTTTCGTTCAGGGAGGTTCTGACCTGCTCCTGTATAACGATTTCGTAGACCCCGCAGTCATCGCGGAATGCGAGATTGAAGGATGCTCATGTCTCGAGACCTGCAAGGCAGGCGGGGAAGGAGCTCCATATGTCATGATCAACAATGAGATCCACGGAAAGGTGACACAGGAAGAATTTGCAAGACTTCTCACGGAGGCCGTAAAGAAAAATGCTTGAACTCAACAACCAGTATACTGCGATGAAACGTCGTATCGATACTGAAGTCCTGAAGCTTTTCTTTGAGGGAAAGCTGGATGAGCTTGATAAGCTGCCGTACACGATAATCCCGAAGGACAGGACACCCAACAGGTGTTGTATCTACAAGGAAAGGGCAATTGTACGCTACCGCATCATGGCTCTTCTCGGTATCGATATTGAACGCTATGATGATGAAATGAAGCCGCTGAGCGAATATGCCAGAGAGATTATGGCAGAGAATCCGCCGGTACTTCCTCTTCTCACCACAATTTCCACAGGATGCTATGGCTGTCCGCCTGACCAGTACCGTATCAGCGATGCATGCCGCGGCTGTTTCGCACGTCCGTGCATGGCAAACTGCCCCAAGGATGCGATTGTGTTCATCAACGGCCAGGCTCATATCAATGAGGAGAGATGTATCCGTTGCGGCAAGTGTATGGATGTCTGTCCGTTCCATGCAGTCGTGCATATTCCTGTTCCCTGTGAAGAGGCATGTCCTGTAGGAGCTGTGAAGAAGAACGACAGGGGTGTGGTTGAGATTGATCACAAGAACTGTATCAGCTGCGGCCGCTGTGCCCGTTCATGTCCTTTCGGCGCAATTGCCGAGAGAAGCGGTCTTTTCCCGGTGCTCAAGATGCTGCAGAGTGGAGAAAAAGTGACTGCAATGATCGCACCTGCAATCGAAGGTCAGTTCCCGGGCACTCTCGCTCAGATCAAGGAATCATTGCTGAAGATCGGCTTCACCAAGATCGTGGAAGTTGCAAAGGGAGCTGCCGTGACAACGGAGCACGAAGCTGATGAGCTCATGCGCCGCAAGACTGCAGGAGAAGGCTACATGACGACAAGCTGCTGTTCTGCATATATGGAACTTGTCGACAAGCACCTCACGTTCCTCAAAGAACGTTATTCATCCGCATTCAGTCCGATGATCTATACTGCAAAACTCTGCAAGGATGAGGATCCTGACTGCAAGACAGTCTTCATCGGACCCTGTCTTGCAAAGAGAGTCGAGGCTGCCCGCCGCGGCGGTGTTGACGGTGTCATAAGCTTCTCCGAGCTTGCCGCCATTTTCATGGCAAAGGGAATCGATGTAAGAGAAGAGGGAAGCGCTGATCTTGGCGATACTTCCTCATTTGAGTACTGCAGGGAATTCGCAGTTACCAATGGTGTTGCAAATTGTGTCCTTTCCCGCATTGAGGACAAGTCCTCAATCCGCGTTCAGCCGATCAACGGTGTGGACAAGAAGACTTTCCGCCTGATGAAGAGCTGGGAGAAGAGAGCTCCTGAAGTCGATCTCATCGAGGTCATGTGCTGTGAAGGCGGCTGTATCGACGGTCCCGGCACCATCGTAAAGCCTGCAGTTGCAATGAAACTCAGAGGCGGTAAGGCAGCAAGCCCGGTAAAGGCAGTGAAATCTCCTCTTTGAGATAAATCCTGACAGTTCAAATACTGTATCAATCCAAAGTCCGCTGGAAACAGCGGGCTTTGCTTCATCTTCAGGCTGAGAATATAAGCAGCTGGAATGGGAAGAGAAACAAGGCTGTTCATTTCATCTGATCGGCTTTCATGATGATATCGTCAATCTGTGAGGCAAGAGTTTTCCTGAAGCGGTTTGTCTTGTTGTTCATGTGTCCGCCTTCATCTGTTTCCATGATGAGTTCATCCCTTATTTTCCCAAGAGCATCAATGGTGGAAGGCGTAAGCGGATCGGGAGAGGATGCAATGTCATTGATATTGACTTCGGCGACACGGTAGAGACCTCTGTCATCAAGATTCCTGAATTGTCTGACAAGATCATGACTGCATATTCTTTCAAACAGCTGGCTTCCTTTGAATCGGGGATCCTGCACGATGTAATTCGCGTCGGATGCGGCAAGTGAGAACAGCTTCATCAGCTCTTTCCTTTCGCTTTCCCTGTCATGATCTTCCTTCTGTGCTTTCAGCAGTTCATACACATGGTATGAAAAGGAAGTTTTGTCCGTATCGCTTTCAAGCTTGACATCACGGAAATATTCATCCCTTCCGGGGTATGACTTGTCTTCAATCGCATTCACGATTGTTTCCCTGTAGCTTTCATCAAGAAGCTCGTCCTCGACACCGGAAAGGGCCTTCGCGGCATTCACAAGCTCGCTGTATGGGAGCTTCTTTTCCTTTATGCTGCTGATAAGAGTATGTGTGTCCACTCTGACCTGGTTTTCGCTCTGCTGTGAGTAGTGCCCGAGATGGGAGAGTGCAACAAGTTCTTCTGACAGCAGGCCGTAGTCTTTCCTTATGTACTCCCTGATATCCTCCGGATCGCAGTAGCCGTTCTTTATGTACGAAAGAATCAGAGGCGAGAATTCAATGTTCTCGAAATCTCCGTAGGATGCATAGAAGCGCGGCAGATAGCCAAGGTTATCGCTTCTGAGGTTGTATTCCTTCTTGAAAGAAGCAAATGCGTCTTCATCACCGTCATCGGAACCTGATTTCACAAAGGCGGCATGAGTCAGCGCCGAGAAGAACAGATAGAGTGACTGGTTGTTGTCAAGAATGGGACAGACAGATGCGAAATGATTGTAGCAGTTCACTGCTATGATGAATGTCCTGAGATTGATGATGTTCGTTTTCTTCATCCACAGGACAATGAGCGATGCATTGTCCTGTTCTTTCAGCAGAAGGGAGAATGCTCCCCTCTCATTGTCCGCACCTTCAGCCACATGGCGGATCATATCTTCATCAAGTATGTCGAAATGCAGAGTGTAGCGTATGTATTTTTCCTTGTACTTGCGGTAATATTCGTTTTCAAGCAGATCATCTTCATAAGCCACATAGATTACATGCGTATGTTTTTCGATGAATGTGTTCTGCACAGCTGCGAAAAGCTCGTCAAGTTCTCCCTTGTAGCGTTCTATGTCATCAATGATGAGGATTATTTTCTTCTTTGTCTTTTCAAGTTCCTTCCTTATCCTCCGGGATTGGAACATATTGGTGAACGACGAGATAATTGACGCCACAAGCGAAATATTGGCGTCTTTCTGGGTCGAGAAGAAACTGGATGACCTGCTGAGAACCGAGAGTACGCGGTTGCTTTTTATCTTTTCGAACAGCAGTGAAAGAAACTGGCTGGAAGATGAGAGCCCGGCGGCGGATGCTGTAAGGACAGTATAGAATACATCCTCATCCCCGTCATTCCTGTTGTATTCATCGGCAATGGTGTTGCACAGATAATAGCTTTTACCGGATCCCCAGTCGCCTGTGACGAGGATAGCGTAATCTGTATTGTCGCGGTGGATGTATTCGTCAATACCTCTGCGGAATATGTTTGTATTCATGGTATCTCTCTTCCTGTAATAAGTTTACATCTGATTGAAGAGATGCACAATGAAAAGATTTCTCAGTCGAACACCAATGACAGGACAAGATCCTGCTCATAGTCGCCGAAACGCTTGCCGTACAGGTTGAAACCTCTTTTGTTCATAGCATCATCCTTGTTTCCTATTCTTATTTTTATGGCGTTTGTCTGTTTGTCTATTCCGTATGAGTCTATGTCTTTCTCGTTCTGTCTCACACGGTTGAGTATTGTGCCCACGTTTGTCAGCTCGAGAGTGTAGAGCAGGCCGAACTGGCTGGCGTTCCACCACATCGGAGTTATCCTTCCTCTTCTCTTGCCGTAGTCGCCGGGGCATGTGAATGTCACGGCTTCGATGTCATTGATCCAGATTGTGATGTCGCTCGGCCAGTCTTCATTGTAGAAAGGTGCTTCGCTTGACGCTTCAAATGAGAATATGAGGCGCTTGGGTTTTTTCATAAGTCCCTCGACTGGAATCGGAAACGAGTATTCTATGAAACCTGAGCTGGTCCAGATGAGTTCCGCATTCATCCTTTCCGGAATGAAAAATTCGGAAGGGGAGTTGTCGCATCTTATGATTTCATTTGCCGAACACATACCGCAGGTCGGATGGATATCGCAGTTTGTGAAAGCACCCACCGGCATCGAGATAGATGTCGAGAAATGCTTCTTCTTGCCTTCGGCAAGGTTTATCTCAAGCTTGTCCATGCACCGGGTGCAAAGTTTCATTGTTCCCCTTTCGCCGGGAAGCAGCTCGCTTTGTATTATTCCCGCTTCTTCCAGAATCTTCAGGTGAAGTGCTGCCGTGGACTGCGGAATGTGCAGCTGTGATGCTATCTCTGAAATGTTCAGGCTTGAGTTTATGAGGCTTTTCACTATTGCCAGTCTTTCCCTGTTGGAAAGGGCTTTTGCGATTATTGATAGTCTGTCTGTATCTTCAATTGTGAGCCGCTCGTTACGTGCCATTATTCCCGTCTCCTCTTTTTACAGGGATTATAACATAAATTTTGTGATAATATAGTCTGAAATAGCGTTTTAAGGGAAAACCATGAGAAATAAACACATAATTTTTGTGATTTTTTCTTGCAAACCGAAATTTCCTCTCTTACGCTGGGGTCAGGAGGACACCTATGAGAAAAACGAAATTTAAATCATTGGTAATGTTTCTGATTGTATTCATATCCGCCTTTGCGCTTTTCGCACAGGGCAGTGGCGAAAAGGCAGCTGCAGAGAATACTTCAGGGTTTGAGGATCCGGTACTCAATATTGCTGTTTTCGGCGGCGGATACGGAGATGAATACTGGTACCAGATTGTCGAAATGTTTGAAGAAGCTTATCCCGGAGTCACCGTGAACATGCAGATCAGCCCGACAATCGGTCAGATCATCACTCCGCAGATCGCAGCAGGAGACTGGCCTGATTTCATGTGCTGCAACGGTAATGACACTCAGGGACTCATTACAACCATGAAGAGGGAAAAGGCGATCCTTGACATCACGGATGTATTTGACTCTCCGGCTCTCGGAGAGGAAGGTGTGACACTCCGTGAAAAAATGATGCCCGGTCTGCTGGATTCAAGAAAGTATGCTCCATACGGAGACGGCAGAATCTATTTTGCACCGTTCAACTGCGGCCCCACCGGACTTGTTTATAACAAGACCCTCTTTGAGAAGAACGGATGGGAACTTCCGAAGACATGGGATGAATTCTATGCCCTCGGCGAGGAAGCGGCCCAGCAGGGGATCAGCCTGTTCACATATCCGGGTATCTATCCGTATTACTGGGAACATATGCTGATTGCGGCAATCACCGCACATGCCGGCGTGGATGCAATCAATGCGATCATGTCATACGAGGAGAACTCATGGGACAATCCCGAGGTGAGGGAAGTTCTTGAAGAGTTCGTCAGAATGGCTCAGGGCTATGTCCTTCCCGGTTCAGAAGCTCTCAACCATACACAGAGCCAGAGCGAGCTTATGATGGACCATGCTCTTTTCATTTCAACGGGAAACTGGGTTGAAAGCGAGATGGCTGATGCACCGAGGACCGAGGGCTTTGTATTTGCGATGGCTCCGGCTCCCTGTGTGAGCGAAGATGAGACAAGCTACATCAGAAATGACGGAGACACTTTCATCATTCCGGCTGAGGCTGACAACACGGAGCTTGCAAAGGAATTCCTCAGATTCCTCTATACAGATGAATCCGTAAAGCTTTTTGCCGAGAAATCAAACGGTGTGTATGCCACAGCAGATGCACTTGAACTTGTTGAAGGAATAGTAAGTGACGGTGTGTACGGTATGTACAGTGTCAACAATCAGCCGGGTGTCAATGCCGTTGTCGCAGTTCTTGACGCTGTTCCGGATGGATGTAACGTGGTGCCGATGGATGTTATCTGGAATCCTGTTCCGGATGTTCTTGCCGGACGCATGACAATTGATCAGTGGATTGATCAAATTGAAAGTGCATACGCGGAAATAAGATCTTATATGTAAGGAGTGACGGCAGGATGAGCAGGAAAAACTTTCAGCGGAATATTTTTATATCATTCTCCATAATACCTCCGCTTCTGATTACGCTTGTCTTTCTTGCCATACCTGCCGTACGTGCTTTCTGCCTGTCTTTCACTGATGCGAACATGATAGGCATCGGAGGAACTTCTTTTACCGGTCTTGAAAATTATCGCTACATGTTTTCCGACCAGGTTTTCATGAAGGCTTTCCGCAATACAGTTATACTGCTGATCGTGGTACCCCTCATCACGATCACTGTCAGCCTGATTCTCTCAGAGATCCTTCACAGGGGAAATCTGAGGGAAGCGGGCTTTTACAGGGTGGTGTTTTTCTTTCCCAGCATAATTTCCCTGACTGTCGTTGCCATTGTCTGGTCATTCATTTTCCATCCTACAATGGGTCTTGTTAACAGCATGCTGGACTTTCTGCATCTTTCACAGATGAAGAGGTCATGGCTTGGAACGGCAGAGACAGCGCTGGGATCGATCGCATTCACTCTTGTATGGCAGGCTGCCGGATATTATCTTGTGATGATACTGGCTGCAATGACATCGATAAACAACGATTATTATGAGGCGGCAACCATTGACGGGGCAGGATGGTTCAGACAGTTCGTCTATATAACGCTGCCGGAAGTAAAGAACATAATAATCATAACAATCATTCTCTCAATGTCGGGTACCCTCAACCTGAGTTTCACTCTGTCCACAATCATGACGAACGGAGGGCCGAACAACGCATCCCTCGTTCTTTTGAAGTACATATACAACCAGGGAATGACAAACGGCAATTTCGGCTATTCAATGGCCATCACCGTTTTCACCCTGCTGTTCTCCATCATTCTTTCCATCGCAGTGCAGAAACTGCAGAGAAGGGAGGAGGCGGTATGAAGATCGTAAGACTGGTTCTGAGAATTCTCCTCATCCTGATAACTATTGTTGTCATATATCCATTTGTGTGGAGCATCTTCTCTTCATTCAAGACAAATGAGGAGTTCCTTGCTTCTCCTTTCTCTCTTCCATCCGGCCTTTATCTTGATAATTTTGTCAGGGCTTTCCAGAAATCGAACATAGCCGGGAATTTCCTGTCTTCAATAATAGTCCTTATCTGCACGCTTTTCCTTGTGGTGCTCTTTACAGTACCGGCTTCATATGTGCTCAGCCGGTACAGGTTTGCCGGACGCCGCCTGATAAAAAGCTTTTTCATGGCACTTATTTTCGTTCCGGTTTCGCTTATCATGATACCTCTGTTCTCGCAGATGAGTTCAATGCATCTTCTGAACAACAGGATTGCCCTTTCCTTTGTGTATGCTGCAATGCTTTATCCTTTTTCGATTTTCCTTCTCTCCGGCTATATGGAAAGCATTCCCAAATCATATGAAGAAGCTGCCGAGATAGATGGATGCAGTCCGTTGCGCACACTTGTCTACATAATCACACCATTGGCCAAAAGCGGGATATTCACAGTGGTTCTTCTGGATGCCATGAACGCATTCAATGAATATGCAATAGCGCTTGTGCTGATCACCGATCAGGCAAAACAGACAATTCCCGTGGGAATTGCGACGCTGTATGAAGCACAGCGCTATGCCACGGACTGGGGTGCGCTTTTCGCCGCACTGACAATAGTCATTATTCCTACAGTTGTATTCTATATCGCTGGACAGCGTTACCTCATAGAAGGTGTGAACGTCGGCGGTATCAAGGAGTGAAAATGAAAGCTAGGGAACGAATCAATCTTGATGGATGGTGGAATTATGAACTCTTTTCCGGCAGCACACATCTGAGCGGAAGAATCAATGTTCCCTTTCCCGTTGAGAGCAGAAAGTCATTTGTTGAATACAAAGGACGTATAGATAAGCTCATATATACAAGAGAGGTTGAGCTTGATGATGCTGACGGACAGCGGACGGTCATTCATTTCGGGGCTGTTGATCATGATGCATCGGTTTTTGTGAACGGAATACTGGCCGGAAGTCATTCAGGCGGATACACTCCGTTTGACATTGACATTACGGATTATATTGTAAACGGGTGCAATCTGCTGCGGGTGGAGGTTTTTGATGATACAGATGCGTCAAATCAGGCCAGAGGCAAGCAGTGTGTCGATGATGAACCTCACGGATGTTTTTACACCAGGGTCACCGGTATCTGGCAGAGTGTCTGGATTGAAAGAAAAAGCATGATATACATTGAGAGTGTCAAGGTTGATTCCTTCAACAGCGACGGGGATGCCGTATTCTCGCTGCGCCTCAGCAGGAAACCCGACAATCTCACACTCTCTGTTTCGGTAAATGGTGAAATGAAGCTGTGCATGAATGCAGATGCAAGGGATTTGTCATTCTCCATACATGTTGACGATCCTGTTCTCTGGAACGTTGCGAAACCTGCACTTTATCATTATGAGGTGGCACTTTCTTCAGGAGATATTGCTGAAGGCCGTTTCGGTTTCAGGGATATCTCATGGGATAAATACGGGTTTTATCTGAATGGTGAAAGAACACCGCTGTGTCTCGTAATGGACCAGGGATATTATCCTGACGGGATATATACTCCTGACAGTGCTGATGCTTTTCGTGATGACATTATCAGAGCGCAGAAGCTCGGTTTCAACGGTGCACGGCTGCATCAGAAAGTGTTTCAGGAGGAATATCTGTCAATTGCCGATGAACTTGGCTTTCTTGTTTTCTGCGAGTTCCCGTCCTGGGGTCTTGATGCTTCCTCTCCTGCGACAGAGAACATAATGGAAAGGGAATGGACAGAGACCATGGAGCTGTATTACTCCCATCCTTCAGTGATTGCCTACTGTCCTTTCAATGAGACTCCTGTGAATCAGGATGCCGGGCTGGTCGAAAGAGTGTACAGGCTGACAAAGTCTTTTGATCCCACCCGTCCGGTTATTGACACAAGCGGCTTTCATCATGTTGTTTCGGACATCTTCGATATACATGACTATGAACAGAACGGCAGGGTGCTTGAGGAGCATTATAGAAGGGATTACGGCGTACTGGGATACGATGAATACAACAGCAGTTATAACGGTATGACTCCGCTGATGCTGAGCGAATTCGGAGGAACATATTACAGTACGTCTCTGTTCCCGGATGAGCTTTTCCCCGGTCAGGATGATGCATGGAAGAAATGGAAGCCGGTTAAAAACGAAAGTGAGTTCGTCAGTCGTGTCATTTCTCTGATCCGGGCACTGAAAAGCTGTCCTTTCATCGGTTTCTGCTACACACAGCTTTATGATGTCGAACAGGAGATCAACGGACTTTTCACATATGACAGGAAAAAGAAATTCTCAGATGAGTCTTATGAAATGATCAGAAAGGCAATTAAGGAATACAAAGAGGAGAAGGGAAGATGACATGGCTTTGTGTCGGCGATTCAATAACCGAGAAAAATTTCAGGACTGCATTGAACTACCATGATTATGTGGCGGAAGAATTCGGCTTTGATGTGATAAACGAAGGTCTGAGCGGAACCGGATTCCTGCAGGATTTTGAAGGAAATGTCTCTTATCTGAAAAGACAGAAAAAGTATTCACCTTCTCCTGACATCATCACGATAATGGGCAGTCTGAATGATCTGTTCTTTCTTGATGATCCGCGCGCGCAGATTGAAATGAGCCTGCGCCGTGCGATGGCTGAATATGTTGACAAGACAATTGAATATTATCCTCTGAGTTTCATTGCACTCCTTTCCCCGCCGCCGCGCTCATACATCAACGGGCCGTGCTGGTATGTGGATGCACTTGAGGAGACGGCAAGGCATTATTCTCTGCCGTTTCTCAATATCTATTCAGGTACTGCGCTCAGACCGTGGATAGAAGAGAACAACAGGGAATATTTTTCCTGTCCCGCATGTCCAGAGGGGGATGGTACTCATCCCAATGAGAAAGGTCATCTGATCATGGCAAAAAGGATCAGCGCCTTTCTGAGGGAATATATCTAAGCTCTCCTTGCCGGTAGTATGGTTTCTTCCGGTTTGTGTATTTCTTTTTCATCAGACATCAGACGGGGACTGATGTCTGGTGCTTTGTTCATTTTGCTGCCCAGGCCTGCCGCGTCCTGCGGTTCTGCCGGGCTGGTACAGCTTCTATTGTGCTTGTCCGTGCATCATGAAGAATATTGCAGATCACGCCTTCGCAATTTGATGATCACATATGAAATAGCGTTGCATGTCATGTCTGGCGGTGCTAATCTGACAGCAGGGGTTTTGAATGGAAGTAAGGATTTATCATGATGCAGACAGTCTTGGTGCTGCTGCTTCACGTAAATGTGCGCAGATCATAAACAGGGCGATAGTAGAGAATGGAGAGGCAAGGATAATCCTCTCCACAGGAGCAAGCCAGTTCGAGACACTTTCCCATCTTGTTTCGGAAGATGTCGACTGGAGTAAGGTAACCATGTTCCATCTTGATGAATACGTGGGACTGCCTGAATCCCATGCGGCAAGTTTCAGGAAGTATCTTAAGGAGAGATTCATCTCAAAGGTGAATCTCAAGGCTTGCCATCTTGTTGAGGGAAGGAAAGAACAGCTTGAGGAACTCTCACGGCTTTTATGTGAGAAGCCCATCGATCTCGGTCTCATCGGCATAGGAGAGAACGGCCATATCGCATTCAATGATCCTCCATGTGATTTCGATACACAGGATCCTTACATCATTGTCAATTTGAATGATACATGCAAAAGACAGCAGGTTGGAGAGGGCTGGTTTGCCGATACCTCTGAAGTGCCTCCTCAGGCGGTGTCGATGTCATGCCGCCAGATACTGAAATGCCTCAATATTGTAAGTGCGGTGCCTCATAAGGTGAAGGCCGAAGCGGTGAGGAATACACTTTATTCAAAGGTGGTGACCAATACGGTTCCTGCGACTCTGCTGAAGACACATGAGAACTTTTCATTGTTCCTTGATGAAGAGAGTGCATACCTTATTGATGATTTCAACAGAATTGTGGATTTCTATTCTCCTGCCACAGTAGTGATAAAAGGGGAGTGACATGGGAGCAATAAAGGCAATAGTTGTCGGAGGCGGCAACGGATCCCGGTTCGTGTTCGGACCTTATGCCCCACAACCTCTCTGACATGAAGATTGTCGCGGTGGCTGAGAAAGACCCTGAAAGAAGGCGTATTTTCGCAGCCGAGAACAATCTTGATGAAAGCTGCTGCTATGACAGTGCGGACAGCCTGTACAAAGAAGGGAAGATCGCTGATCTGGCAATTATCGCAACACAGGACAGGGACCATTATGACAATGCCGTGAAGGCATTGAAGCTGGGCTATGATCTGATTCTGGAGAAACACATTGCGGCAAGTATGGATGAGTGCCGCTGAAAGGGATTCTTCATGTTGAGGGAACTGACAATCCTCACGCAGAAGAGGATATATTGGATTTCCCCTTCTTCTTCCATCATGGTCTTCCCCTGATAGATGATAGGGATGGTGATGGAGCTTCACATACGCTCTGTCTGGAATATGCCTTCACTGAATATTCCTCCTGATTAGATTGGGCGGAGAATAAATGCCGCGGATAATCAGAAGTGATGGGCTGATTAATTCCTGAACGGGCAGTGCAATAAGGCTGGTTTCACACTGCAGTCAAGTTCGTTTTGAGAAAAAAGACGGCAGACCGTTTTCCGCAGTCTGCCGGAGGAGAAACACTGACTATTCTGGAATCAGAATTCAATGTGTCCGAGAGTTATGAGGCGGCCGGATGTGCGGTCGAAAAGCATTATTCTCTCACTTGACATTTTCATTCTGATTCTTGTTCCGAGTTTGAAATTGAGGTTTCCGAAGATAACCGATGTGAGCAGGAAGTCATCAATGCTCACCTTTATTGTTGATTCCATACCGGTAGGCATTGCACCGTAGATCTCACATTCAAGCGGACCTGTCTCATCCATTTCAAGCAGTTCTGGCCTGAGACCGAGGACAAAGTCGCTGTCACTGACTTTTTTCGCACCTTCAAGGGAATCATCGGTTTCAACAACTTTCTGGATGTGGTAGCGGAATACTTCCTCTTTGTTGCTTTTTTCCACATATCCCTTCTGTGATGCGGCTTCCTTCATCTTCTCTTCTTTTTCAGCGGCATCCCTGTCACGTTCTTCACGCCACTTTCTGAGAGAAATCTCGGCTTGCGGAACGAAACGGGCCTTTCTTGACTTGAAAAGTTCGAGGGAAATGCTTCCGTCCTCATTCTGCTGTCCGCTTGCTTCTATGAAGTTGATGGAAGGATTGCCGACAAAATCGGCGGCGAAGAGATTTGCCGGTCTGTTGTAGACCTCGAGCGGAGGGGCATACTGCTGGAGCACTGCATTCGACATGAGGCAGATGTCGGTTGCAAGCGTCATGGCTTCCATCTGATCATGGGTGACGTAAACAAAAGTGCTTCCCGTCTCGACATGCAGGCGCTGCAGTTCGTAACGCATTTCAAGCCTGAGTTTTGCATCGAGGTTTGAAAGCGGCTCGTCCATGAAGAGCACGGACGGCTGCGGCGCGAGTGTTCTTGCTATGGCGACTCTCTGCTGCTGTCCTCCGGAAAGCTCGGCGGGGTAGCGGTCCATGAACATTCCGATCTTCACGAGTTTTGAGACTTTGCGCACCGAGACATCTATCTCGTCTTTCGTGAGTTTTCTGACACTTCTCATCGGTTTCCCGTCTTTGATGATGGAGAAATCATCGGCGGCGCTGCAGCCTGATGATGCAAGCTTTTCCTTTTCCTTCTCAATAGCAGCCTTCCATTTGCCTTTTTCCGTGTTTGTGTCAGAGGAAGAAAGTGATGCATACAGTTTTTTTGCACCTGACATTGGAAGCTCAAAGGTTTCAGTAAGTCTTATGAGGGCTTTCTTCTCATCAACCTTGCCTTCCTTTGTCTTTGAATCCTCGAGGATTTCAAGAGCCTGGGCGGGGTTCTCAAGTGCCTGAAGGATCACGGATGCCTCTTTGAGCTCGAAGGCATACTGATTCATTTCCTCCTTGATGTTTGAAAGTCCGAATGCGATGTTCTGGTATACCGTCATGTTCGGCCAGAGTGCATAGTTCTGGAAAAGAAAGCCCACCTTTCTCTTGTTGCTTGGAACATTTATTCCCCTGCTGCTGTCGAAGACCACTGTGTCTCCGATTGTTATTTTTCCGCTTGTGGGCGTTTCAAGACCTGCTATCATGCGCAGCGTTGTGGTCTTTCCGCAGCCGGAAGGACCCAGCAGTGTGACGAAGGCATTGTTTTTTATTGTAAGCGTGAGGTCATCCACTCCGTAGAATTTCCCCCATCTTTTTGTGACGTTCTCAAGTTTTATTTCGGGCATTTTAACCTCCTATGCCGCTGTCGATGCTTGCACCTGTCAGCTTGTTGACTATTGTGTTGCATACAAGAATTGTGATGATGAGTATCAGGTTGATACCGCTGGAGAATGCATAAAGTCCCATCTCGTCGAAATAGTCGAGGGTGGTGGCGAGGATGAACCCCTGCACGCAAAGCAGCATGAACAGACTCAGCTCTCTCAGACATGTCATGAACGGCAGCAGATAGCCGCTGAGGATTGATGTCTTCTGAATCGGAATGATGATCCTGAGCATTCTCTTATACCATGGAACATTCTGGATGAGAGCCGCTTCCTCGATTTCGCCGGAAAGCTGGAGCATTGAATTCAATGCGCTTCTTGACGCGAAGGGTATGTATTTTATAGTACCGACGATGATGAGGAGGGTGTATGTGTTGAAAAGATTGAAGTACTGGTTCGAGAAAAGCACGAAGAACGCGGCACCCACTGCAATTGACGGCATGAGGTAGGGAAGGAATGCGACCGAGTTGACGTAGTTTGCAGCCTTTGACCTTCTGTTCTTTGATACCGCGTAGCCTATCATCGTGCCGATTGTTCCTGCAAACAGGGAACAGCATACGGCAACGAGAATGGTTCCCCCGTAAGCCCTCCATATCGTCTGGTTGTGCAGGATTCCCATCTGGCCGTACATTCCGTTCTCCGTGATGTTCTCATCCGTCGTCCACCACTTCGTCGTAAGATTGCTTGTATCCCCTGTATAGAGGAAGCTGTAGTCTCCCGGATTTGGAAGGAAGGTCTCGAATGCAAACGAGATGATCGGGAAGATTGATGTGAAGAACGTGAGGATTATGAGAAGAACTGCGATTATGTACTTGCCGGCTTTGCCGAGATTCAGTTTCGATATCTGTCCTGATTTGCCTGTAACCGTGGTGTAGTTCTTGCGGCTCTTCAGACTCAGCTGGTTTGCGAACATTATCGCGACACCGAAAAGCATCATGATGATGGCAAGGATACTGGCTTCTCCTGTATATTTGTCATTCATCGTGACATACTTCGTCGACAGTGTCGTGAGATTCAGATAATGAGGAACAGGGTAGCTTCCCATCGCACCTCCGAAAACGAGAAGGATTGTGGAGAGTATTGCCGGTTTGATCATCGGAATCGTGATGCGCAGCATTGTCTTCCATTTCGGTGTGTCGAGGATTGTCGCGGCTTCTTCAAGATTTGCATCCATATTGCGGAATATTCCGCCGATGAGGATGTATGCGAACGGAGCGTAATGCAGACCCAGCACCATTATGCTGGGAAAAAGTCCGACGCACCACCATGCCGGCATGATGATTCCGAAAGAAGCAAGAAGTCCGTTGGATGTTCCTGTCACGGCATTTGAGGAGAACATATGCTGCCATACTACTGCCAGAGTCCACTGCGGCATGATGTATGGGAATATGAAGATGGAGGAGAGATACTTTCTCGCCTTCAGGTTTGTGCGTGTTATGAGGAAGGCAAAAAGACCGCCGTAAAGTATTGCGACGATACAGGATCCTGCTGAAAGCCATATTGTGTTCAGAAGAGGTTCCCACAGATTCCTTTTTGCCAGAGGGGATGTGAACAGGTCAATGTAATTGGCCAGTGTGTATCCGCTGCTTCTGCCTGAAAGATATTCGTCAATCGTTCCCGGATGTATTTTTATCGTGTCCTGGATGATTGCGATGACAGGCGCGATTGTGCTTACCGTCAGCACGATTCCCATGAGGAGGAGAATTACGTTCTGCGGTTTTGACAGAAAAGATTTTATTTTGTTGAGTATGAGTTTCTGTTTCGATATCGTATCGGTTCTTGTCATTTATTCAATCCTGAAACTGCCCCTGCACGAGGGCAGAGGCAGCATAATTCACCTTACTGAGGTGTGTATTTTGAAAGCATTTCAATCCAGCTTCCGACTGTGAATGAAACGGATGCGCAGTATGCGGGGTCTTCAAGAACAAGGCGGTTCTCTGAAAGCCACCAGTCACCGCCGCGGTCGTTGAGTGCCGGATATTCGACTGTGACACCGTCTTCAGCCATACCGCCGGTCTTGTGCTGGTAGATGGCCTCTGTCTCTGCTGCGACGTTCGGGTTGGATGAATATCCTCCGATATCCTTGCCCCATGCGGAGAATCCGTCAGCCGTATTGACCATGTATGCGATGAATGCACATGCTGTCCAGGGAAGCGGAGAGTTGTCTGTAACGAAGAGATAGTGGCAGTAGCCGTAGCCGCCGAATCCCTGATAGCCGTCATTGTATGCTGCGATGTCGACATTTTTCTTTGAAACTGTTGCTGATTCCTCAACGCTTCTGAGCTTGGAGTATACGATGAGACCGAACTGGTCGGTTGCCGATGCGGAAACGAGCGTGTTGCAGATCGGTCCGTCATCTGTCTGTGCGTTGTAGCTTTCAACCCAGAGCTTGATCCATGCAAGGGCATACTTGCCGTTCTCGCCGAGGCCGAGGTCCGATGCATCGCTGCTGACTGCGTCGATTGTCGGCTGGAAGAGAGCTTTCTCACTGTCTGAAAGGGCATCGAATGCTTCCTTGAGTTCTGCGGCATATGTGTCCTCAGTGAGCATGTAGAGGAAGTTCTTGCCGACGATCTCTGAATCGATATCCATGAAGAGTCCGTGCTCGCCCGGAGCGACGAAGTCCCATACGTTGTCGTATGTCTTGCTTCCGGTGTTGTTGTACATGAATACCTTGTTGAGAGTCTGAAGAGGAAGATATCCTGTGTATTCATCTGCTGTTGTGCCGTTGGCTTCCGCCCATTCTTTCGGAATGAATGTGTCGAGAATGCCGGTCTTGACCATCTTGCTCTCAATCTGGTTGCCGTCCTGGATGAGAGTCATTGCGAATGTGCCGGTCTCCTTGAGGGAGTCTGCTGTAAGCTGATCGAAGATCTTGTTGTTTTTCGGCTGCTGCCATTCGTAATTGAGTGTATAGCTCGGATCGATTGTCTGCAGATATGCAATGAACAGCGGAAGGGCTGTCTTGCCGCGGCTTGAGTTGCCGACTCCGTAGAACATTGCACCGTTTGATTCCTCAATGGCTTTTTTCGCAAGTTCTTCCATGCTCATGCCTTCTGCCTGACGGATGATTTCCTGTACAGGTGAAAGCTCGCTTGCAGCTGTTGTGGTTTCACCGTTTCCGTTGGCAAAAACCGGAAGGGCTATTGCCAGAATAAGTGAAATAACGACTAAAACTTTGTTTTTTGTAGACATCAACTTTCCTCCTTTTTGTGAAAGCAGTGTGAAAACACTGTAAAGTCTGTGTAAATTTTATCATGAATTTTAGCGAGTACAAGAAAAAATAAAGAAATTACCGGTACAGAAAATTTCCTAATTCCGCAACAGTATTCCGTCCGGCAGATGAAAACATTGAAAAGGAGGTCTGAATATGAAGAAAAATGCTGTTCGCTTCTGCTTTTCTGCATAGAACCTGCTGCCGTCACTGTGAGTCCCGGATGAGGTTATCACTCAATTAACAGCTGGAAGAAATCCACAGGCTGAGCCTGTGGTGCGGAAGCAGGTTAATGTGAGAACATGAAAAAGGAATGCGTTTGGCCTCCTTAGCCGAGTTCAGGAAAAAAAGATAATCGAGATAAGCACGGTGATGACTCCTGACATCACGAGGGAGACTGAAGAAAGCGCACCCTGGACATCTCCCATCTCAACGGCCTTGCTTGTGCCTACTGCATGGCTGGCAGCTCCAATTGCAAGCCCCTGTGCTATTTCACTTCTGATTCTGAAAAGCTTTATCAATGGCGGAGCGATGATGCTTCCCGTGATTCCCGTAACAATTACTGCAAGCACGGTAAGGGCCTGAATGCCGCCGAGACTGTCGCATACGGCAATTGCAAGCGGAGTTGTGATGCTTTTGGGGATCAGCGATGCCGTGACCGTGCCGGGAAGAGCGAAAAGACGGCAAAGGAAGAGGACGAGCAGAATGGAACAGATGCTTCCTGCTGCCGTTCCCGCAATTACAGCGGCAAGGTGTTCTTTAATGAGAAACCGCTGCCGGTAGATCGTAATCGCCAGCACTGCAGTTGCCGGGGAGAGAAACATGTTTATGATGTCGCCGCCTCTGTCATACCATTCAAGGGGAATATCGAAGAGGAGAAGAAGAGGAATGATGATTAGGTAGGAAACAAGCAGCGGATTGAAGAGTGCGAGCCTTGTCTTTCTGTTCACCATGACTCCGATGCTGTATGCCGCGATTGAAACCGTGATACCGAAAAAAGGGGAGGAGCAGATGATTTCCTTCATTTTGTCTTTCTCCTCTCTCCGGCTTTCATGACAAGTGTCACGGCTGCTGCGGTGACAAGAAGGACAGCGGCCGTGGAAACAATGACAATGATGAGGAAAGGCAGCCAGATTGACGAGACAAGCTCCAAATGCTCGACTACCTTCACCCCTGCAGGGATGAAAAAGAATGCCATGTTTGAAAGCAGAAAGTCGCTTTTCTCTTTGATGTGGTCTATTTTAAGCAGGCCCGTGAAAAGAAACAGGAGAAGCAGCAGCATCGCAATGATGGGGGGAAGGAAACGGGAAAGGCAGAAGGGCACTGATGACTTCTCCTGCAAGACAGAGGGAGAATATTATCGCAATCTGACAGAGTATTTTCATTTTTTCAGGACTTCCTCATTCAAACTGATTTTTTCCGCATCACTCCGGCGGGAGGGCACATATTTTTCAAGTTCTTCAATAACCGCCGGTATCTGTTCTGCACTTTCAAGCCTTGCACCGCATGCGCATTCATGGCCGCCGCCCCCGAATTTCACGGCGGCATCGACGATTCTTATTCTGTCTGAGCGGAATTCGACTCTTATTTTCCCTTCAAGATCGGCAAAGAGAACGAAGACGGGATGTCCTTCAATGTCCCTGAGGGTGTCAAGGGCGGAGGAGACTTTGTCCGGAGTGAGGCCGAAGCGGTCAATGATTTCCTGTTTCACATAAAGCCATACCACACCGCCTTTGCTTATTTTCATGTTCTCATAGCAGTACTTCGTATATTCAACGCTGTTCATGTCCCTTCTGCTGAGAAGCGAGATTATTGCCGGCATGTCGAAGCCTGTCTCCAGGAGCCGGGAGGCAACGGCGAGTGTTTTCCCGTCAACGCCTGTATAGGAAAAGCGTCCCGTGTCCGTGACCATGCCGGTGTACAACGCCGCGGCGGCCTGCTTTGATATCTTCAGGCCTTTTTCAATGGCATGCGATGCGATTATCTGGCAGCAGGATGAAAGCTGTTCTTCAATATTCCACTTTCCATAGCTGTCCGTGACGATGTGATGATCTATTTTGAGTATTGCCGGAGCTTTGATGAATGCAGGATCCGCACTGCGTTCTCTTGTCGAATTGTCGACCTGAATCACAAACGTATTCTCATATGCGGCACTTCCAGCCTCATCCCAGCAGCCGAGGAAGGAAAGGCGGTCTATTTTCTGGTTTATGACTGTTGCTTCCACACCCCAGTTGTCCTTTATGAGATATTTGAGTCCCAGTGATGAGCCGATGCAGTCTCCGTCCGGCTGGATATGTCCTATGATTACTGTTTTTGGGTATTTCCTGATTTCCCTTTCTATAATGTCGAATGCGTTCATGGCAGGAAGTCTACCATCTTGATGGAAAAGAAAAAAGCCGTTCCGGCATTTGCGGAGCGGCTTTGTGAAAGATTTGCTTTTGCCTCAGAGAGCTGCGATTGTCCTCTCGGCCTGTGCGATGAGTGCGTCAATGTCTGCATCGTCATCAAGAGCAATTGCCTCAACGATATCGGAGAGGGCGAGACGTGTCTCATAGCTGTTCTCGAATACAGGGTCGTAAGCAAGTACGCCGTCAGGATATGTTGCGCTGATATCCTTTGCCTCAGCTGCGATGCCGCCCTTTGCAATTGACTGCCTGTAAGCTTCGGTCTGTGTACCTGCCTTGCTGCTTGGAGCATAACCTGTGTTCGCAGCATAGAGGCCGGAAGCTTCTGCATCATACATGTATTCAAGGAAGATGCTGGTCGCAAGATCAACGGCAGCGTCGCCTGTCGTGAAGCCGCAGAAGTTGCCGCCCTGCTGGATTACAGCCGGGTTGACTCCTACCGGAGCGTATGTGACTGCGCATTCAAAGCCGTCCGGCTGGATGTATGATGTTCCGGAGCTTGATCCGATATATGCAATGATCGTGCCGTTGCTGAACGGACCGGAGCAGTACTGATCTTCTCCTGCCGTGCGGAAGTAGCCTTCACTGATTCCTTTCTGCCACCAGCGGTAGAAATCCATTGTCGCATCGATATTCTCATCATCGAAGATGTAGAGATTGCCCTGTGTGTCGGCATAGCGTGCGCCGAAGTTGATCGGGCCGTAAATGCCGAGGTTGTCCATCGAGTCAAATCCTACCGACGGGCGTCCTGTGATCTGGCTGATCTGCTTTGCGACATCGGCAAGTTCTTCATATGTTGTCGGGACTTCAAGACCGTGCTCGTCAAAGAAAGTCTTGTTGTAGAACATTACCTCAGTGCTCTTTCCCAGACTGGTTGCATATGTTCTTCCGTCGGGGAATGCCTTGTTTTCCTCAAGGTAGCTTGGCACCACCTGTGCGAGTTCCTCATCTGTGATGCCGAAACCGTCTGTCAGGTAGTCCGTCAGGTCCATGAGCTTTCCGCTGGGCATATAGCTCATCATGTTGTTGTTGTAAGCCTGGCTGATATTCGGAGCCGTACCTGCCGAGAGTGCGCTGAGAACTTTGTTGTGGCAGTCATTGTAGCCGCCCTGGCATGTTGCGTTGACAGTGATGCCGTATTCATTTGTCTCGTTGAACAGGGCTACCACCTTGTCCATTGCAACACCGTTTTCTCCTGTCTGGGCATGCCAGAATTCAAGAGTGATCCCGGCAAGATCTTCTGCCGTAACTTCTTTTGCAGCATCAGATGCCGTACTTTCGCTGCTTCCTCCTGCGAATGCAGATGTGAGAAGCAGAGAGAAAACCATAAACAGAACAAGAATTTTCTTCATTTCTTTTCTCCTATGTTGACGGATGTTATCCGCATTATCCTTTCAAGCCTCCGCGGGCTATGCCCTGGATGATGTATTTCTGGAATATGAGATATATGAGAATCAGCGGCACAACGACTATTGTCGCGCCTGCCATCATCAGATGATAGTCTGATCCCGAATCGCTGGCAAAGTACTTAAGACCGATCGAAAGTACTCTTTTGTCGATGTCTCCTGTCACCATAAGGGGCCACAGGTATGCGTTCCAGCTTGCGATGAAGTTGAAAAGTCCTATCGTGACAAGGCTGCTTTTCGCATTCGGCACCATTATCTTCCACAGATATTTCCAGTCCGAGCAGCCGTCCACTTTCGAGGCAAGATACAGCTGATCGGGAATCTGGTTGAAAAACTGCCGCAGAAGGTAGATGTAGAATATGCTTGCACTGTAAGGCAGGATCTGTGCCCACAGCGAGTTGTACAGATTCATTCTCGTGATCGTGATGAAGTTTGTGATGATGTACATCTGGCTTGGAACCATCATTGTCGCCAGAAGAAGGTTGAAAAGCCTGTCACGGCCTTTGAATTCAAGCCGCGAGAAGGCGAAGGCCCCGAGGATTGTGGTAAGCAGCGTGAATACCGTGTTTATGACTGCCACGATGATGGAGTTGCGGAAGTAAATGCCGAACGGATTCGTTTCCATGGTGAGAACGGTTGTGTAGTTCTGCCACTGCATTTCTGCCGGCCACCAGATGATCTTAGGGCTTGTTATTTCCCTCAGCGTTTTAAGCGATCCGCTTATCATCCAGAAAAACGGAAAGAGCATGATGAGCGATCCTGCGGCAAGGAAGATGAATGCTGCCGCTCTGAGGCAGGGACTGCCGATTTTGTTATCCTGACTCATTTCCTTCCTCCTCACTGTGCAGCTTTTCTGTTGCTCATCCTCAGCTGTATGAATGTGAACACCATTATGATGAGGAACATCAGAACACCACTCGCGGCTGCTATTGTGTAGCGGTTCGCATTGTAGAATTTGTCATACATGTAGTATACCATCGTCGTCGCGCTGTGAAGTGGACCGTCATCGCCGAAGAGGCCTATGACTTCCTCATAGCATTTGAAGGCTCCTATTGTCGCAATGACGAACTGATATGCCAGAATAGGTCCCAGCTGGGGCAGCGTGATTTTCGTGAACTGCTTCCACCTCCCGGCTTCGTCTATTCTCGCCGCCTGATAAAGCTGCGGATCTATTCCCTGCAGGCCTGCAAGGAAAATGACAATCTTGAAGGCGAGGGCGGACCATATGCCGAAAATGCACAGCGTGAACATTGACCAGTCCGGATCATTGAGCCACTGAATCGCATCAATGCCGAAAACGGCGAGGAATTTGTTGAAAATGCCGAATTCGCTGTGGAAGATGAAACGGAAGGCCAGCCCGATCGCAATTGCATTCGTCACATACGGAAGGAAGAAAGCTGTCTGGAAGAACTTGCTGCCTCTTATCTTGCTGTCAAGCAGTATTGCTATGAAAAGGGAAATTACTATTGATACGGGAACAGTTACGATTGCATAAATGAATGTATTCAGCAGTGCTTTGTGGAAGGTCGGATCCTCAAGCACCCATATATAGCTGGAAAGTCCGAATCCCGAACCTTCCTTGCTGAAGATGTTGAAGTCCTCATAGAAGCTCATGCGCAGTGTGTGGAACATCGGATAGACGACGAAGAGCGCGACAACCAGCAGGGAGGGAAGCAGGTAGAGGAGTGCCTTCAGGAATGTTTTCTTCTTGTTCTGTCCTACCATATTTCCTCTCTCTCCCCGTCGGTGCTGAAAAGATGCACGCCGCTGCGTTTCATTGTGAAGAAAACATTGTCGCCTGTTTCTATGCGGCTGTCGGATTCGATAAGAGCCTCGCACAGCCTGCCGTTTATGTTGAAGCGGACCTGGAAATCCCTTCCGATGGTTGCCTTGTAGACAACTGTTGCGGCGACAGCCTCCTCACTGTCCTGTGTGCCAAGGGCGAAACTTTCGGGCCGGATGCCCATTTTATAGTTTCCATCCTGCAGCTTTGTCTTCACCGTTTTTCTGTCATTGAGGATGATCCACCCGTCACAGATGCTCACATCGATGAGATTGATCGGAGGATTGCCGAGAAACTGCGCCACGAAGACATTTGCGGGATGTATGTAAGTTTCCTGCGGCTGTGCGATCTGCTGGATTATTCCGTCCTTCATGATTATGATCTCGTCGGTGATGCTCATCGCCTCTTCCTGATCATGCGTGACGAACACCGTCGTGATGCCTGTCGCCTGCTGTATTCTCCTTATTTCCTCTCTCGTCTGTATTCTCAGCCTTGCATCCAGGTTTGAAAGCGGTTCATCCAGGAGAAGCACTTTGGGTTTCTTGGCTATCGCCCTGGCAATCGCGACTCTCTGCTGCTGACCGCCTGAAAGCTGAGCGGGCTTCCTGTCCAGCAATTCCTCGATGGCAACTATTTTTGCCGTTTCCTGAACGATCCTGTCTATTTCACTCTTTCTTTCCCTTGCATCTTTATGCTGTTCCCTGAAGCTTTTGCTGTTGCGCAGGGGAAATGCGATATTGTCGTAAACCGACATGTGGGGATAGAGCGCATAGTTCTGGAAAACAAGCCCGATCCCCCTCTTTTCCGGAGGCAGTGCCGTCACATCCTCATCGCCGAAGAATATCTTGCCGCTTGTCGGCTCGAGAAGTCCCGCCAGCAGGAAGAGTGTCGTGCTTTTCCCGCATCCGGAGGGACCGAGGAGACCGGCAAGATGTCCGCTTGGAATGGTGAATGAGAAGTTGTTGACAGCAATGGTCTCGACCTGCCGGTCCTTGTTCGAGAATGTTTTAGTAAGGTTTTCAAGCCTGATATCCATATGTTCCTCGTGTTACAGATTTAACAGATTAATTCTAGACCTTTTTGCAAATATGCACAAATGGAAATAGGGAAGATGCGGAAAATTTCACATTGTGCCGTTTTTTCATGCAGGATTGTCTGATGCCCGGTTTTTCACATCTGTCCTTTTCCTGACGTCGTAAAATGCTTCCTTGTCCTGATACATGAGCCTGTCGGCTTCCTCAAACTGTTCTTTGCAGCTGCATTCTTTGCCGCATCTCCATGAAAGTCCTGCAGCCACGGGTATGCCGTTTTCCTCCATCATGCGGCAAAGCTGTGCCACTCTTTCCGTGAATTTCCTTTCATCAAGCCGGCTGTCGATTATGACAAATTCATCGCCTCCGATCCTGTAAGCCCCGTCCTTGAAATATTTTCTGATTATATCGGCAGTTTTCTTTATGAGCCTGTCGCCGTAACTGTGGCCGAAGCGGTCATTGGCAGCCTTCAGCCCGTTTATGTCCAGGTATGCAATGCCCAGCATCCCGTTCCCTTCAGGCCGGCTGTCAAGCATGTGGTTGAATTTGTTCCTGTTGAAGAGCCCTGTGAGGGAGTCCCTGAAGCTCAGCTGGGACAGCAGTTCCTCAAGGCGGGTGCGCTCAGTGATGTCAAAGGCGATCCGTTGTATGACAAAACCTTCCGGTGTGCGTGAGACGGCCGTATTCGTGCAGCTCAGTGCCATCCAGCTTCCGTTTCTGTGTATTTTGTAGTCTATGCCGGATGTGTCACCGATCTTGCACAGCCTGTCCAGCGCAGCTTTCATTTTCGGGACATCTTCTTCGATTATGTCGGTGCAGTAACCCTTTGACCAGTCGAGCTTTCCTATGTCTTCTGTCCTGACCCCGGTGAAGGCTGAAACGGCACTGTTGTACGAGACTATGGAGAATGTGCCGTCATCCTTTTTCACAAGACGGGCTATCGCGCAGGGAATCGTATTGTAGATGCTGGCAAGCTCCTCCGTCTGTTCTGCAATCTGTTTCTTCTGCTCTTCTATGCATTCTCAGGTAGTCGGAGGACTGCTTTGCCATTTTGGAAGGAAAGCCCACATCATCCTCATCCATCTCGACATACGGATTCGAGATGTGTATATGGCTGCAGTACGCTCTGCCTTCCCTCCAGCGGAAGAGTGTGGTGATCCGCTGATGCACGCGGAGAAAAACGCCGGAGGAAGGATCAGTCGTGATCCATACTCTTCCCGTCACCATTGTGATGTCATCGCCCAGCATGCATGCACTGTATTCTTCGTCAGACAGGTTGCAGCGAGGAACCATACCGCGGAAAGTGCGGAAGATTTCTGCGACTTTCTCCCGCCCCGATGCGAACTCGCTCTCGCCGGCACCGATCCACATGAAAGGCTCGTCAAAGTAGCCTATGACAGCCTCCACATCGTTCTCACAGTAGTGCTTGTGAAGAATGAGGCTTGTGATGCTGACTGCTTTTTCTCCTCTTTCTCTGCTGTAGTTCTCTCCTGCCATTCAATTCCCTCATATGACTTGATACTGTAACCACCTTCATCTCCATTTTACCACCAAAACGGCCCCGGACAAGTTTTTTCCGTTGTTTTGTGTATGCAAAACGTACAATATTATATGTATTCAATGACCTGTGAGGTTCAGAATTGAAATATATGGAGGTACAATGCTTTATCCTGAGACTAATGAGAAAAGAAGTGTGATCAGCCTTGACGGCGTATGGTCATTCTGTCTTGATGACGGTTCCAACGGCGGGAACATAAACAGCGGTTTCATTGAAAGGAACGGAGAGACGATCGCGGTTCCGGCAAGCTATAACGACCAGAAAGATGACCTGCGCTTCAGGGAACACTGCGGCTGGGCATATTACAGCAGGAGATTCACTGTTCCTGAAATCTACGGAAATGAACGGCTTGTGCTGCGCTTTGATGCCGTGACGCATTACGCGAAAGTATATGTGGACGGAAAGCTTGTGTGCGAGCATAAGGGCGGGTTTCTTCCGTTCGAGATCGAGCTTGAGGGCATCGTCACTGCGGGAAAGGAATCGCTGCTTCAGGTTGCCGTCAACAATGAAGTGAATCATTCGACGCTTCCGGTCGGAAACGAGGAGGGTACCGCGTTTTTCGGCTCCGACAATGCGGGTGTCCCTTCCGTGGAGATGGCGAAGGTCTGGAGGAAGAAGAGGAATCTTCCGAATTTCGATTTCTTCAACTACGCGGGCATAAACAGAAGCGTGAGGATCTACACCACGCCTAAAAACCATATTGATGACATCATTATAGTGCCGGATGTGAAGGGAAAGGACGGAATAGTCAGGTATTCTGTTTCCGTTTCAGGCTGCAGCGACGCCGTGGTGACGATCCTTGACCGCGAGGGCAATGAAGTTGCACGTGCTTCTGGTCTTGAAGGCGAGATCGTGATAGAGGATGCGAAGCTGTGGAATCCGTATCCTGAAGATCCCTATCTCTATACTGCCTCGGTTGCGAGCGGAGGTGACAGGTACAGCCTGCGTTTCGGTATCCGCACGGTGAAGGTCGAAGGAAACAAATTCCTCATAAACGGCAGGCCATTCTTCTTCAAGGGTTTTGGCAAGCATGAGGATTCAGCCGTTCACGGACGCGGTTTTGACCTTGCATACGATGTGAAGGACATGAGCCTCATCAAGTGGATGAATGCCAATTCCTTCAGGACCAGCCACTATCCGTATGCCGAGGAGATGTATGATCTTGCCGATGAGGAAGGTATTGTCATCATTGATGAGACTCCCGCGGTCGGTATCGGTGCCGGAGCATCTCAGGATCCGTACAGGACATTCAGCATCAGGGAGCATCATGAAGCAGTGATACGCGATCTCATCGCAAGGGACAAGAATCATCCTTGTGTTGTCATGTGGAGCATGGCGAACGAGCCCGATACGGAGCATTTCCCGCTTTCTGCGAAAGAGTACTGGACAAGCCTGTATGACTTCACTCATGCGCATGATCCTCAGGACAGGCCGGTCACATTCGTCTGTTGCCAGAACAACTATGAGGCAGATCTTTCAACCCGTGAGATGGATGTCGTGTGCATCAACCGCTATTACGGCTGGTACAATCTTTCAGGCGACATGGAAGCTGCCTGCTATGCATGGAACATAGAACTCGATTTCTGGCAGAAGATAAACAAGCCGCTCATCATAACAGAGTACGGCGCGGACACGCTTCCAGGTTTCCATCTGACGACGCCTGAGATGTTCAGTGAGGAATTCCAGGTTATGTACTACGACCTGATCAACAGGGAATTCGACAAGAGGGATTTCGTGATCGGCGAACATCCGTGGAACTTCGCCGATTTCAATACGATACAGGGTGTATACCGGGCGGACGGCAACAGGAAGGGACTTCTGACCCGTGACAGGAGACCGAAGATGAGCGCCCATTATTTCAGAAAGCGCTGGGGCGACATCCCTTCTTTCGGATATAAGAAATGACTGATTTCCGCACTCTGCCGCACAATGAGGCAGAGTGCACCCGGTACTTGAATCTTTGGCCTGATTGTTGTAATAATCAGGACAGTGGCTGAGACGAAGACGAGTAGTGCACTCCCTGCGTGAAAGAGAGGCATCACCGTGGCTGGAAGTGAGCTGACGGACAGTGCATGAAAACCCCTTCCGAGCTGTCTATGAGAAAGTTAATAGACCGTGTAAGATGCGAAAAATCTGTCTTGAGCGTCCCTTTTTTGCTGAAAAGGGGAAGCAGGGTGGTACCGCGGAAATGCAAGCCTTTGCAGTTTCGTCCTTGCAGTAAACAATGCAGGTGAGGATGAGTCTGGAAAGGCTTGTTTTTATCTGGGGATGGAAAACTTAAGTTGAGGAGAGACTTCAGATATGGAAAAAGATTTGTCTACTATCCGTCACTCTATGTCCCATGTCATGGCTGAAGCCGTGCTTGAGATGTTCCCTGATGCGCAGATTGCGATCGGACCGTCGATTGAGAACGGATTCTATTATGATTTCGCTCTGCCCCGTCAGCTCACGGAGGCAGACCTCGATGAGATCACCGAGAGAATGAAGAAGATCATCAGATCCGACAAGGAATTCAAGAGGATCGAGGTGTCAAGGGAAGAGGCGAAGAAGATGTTCGCTGATCAGAAATTCAAGCTTGAACTCATTGATGCCATTCCTGAAGGAGAGACTGTCACTGTTTACAACCAGGGCGGTTTCACCGATTTGTGCCGCGGTCCGCATGTTTCATCCACAAAGGAGCTGAATCCCGATGCCTTCAAGCTGCTTTCGATTGCCGGTGCATACTGGAGAGGCAGCGAAAAGAACGAGATGCTCACACGTATTTACGGCACTGCATGGTCAACAGGCAAGGAACTGAGGGCTTATCTTGATCATCTGGCGGATGTCGAGAGAAGGGACCACAGAAAACTCGGCAAGGATCTTGATCTCTTCTCACTTCATGAGGAAGCCGGTCCCGGTCTTGTCTACTGGCACCCCAGAGGAGCAAGGGTCAGGCAGATCATCGAGCAGTTCTGGAGGGAAGAGCATTATAAAAACGGCTATGAGATGGTATACACTCCGCATGTGGGAAAGTCCTGGCTGTGGGAGACTTCCGGACATCTGGGCTTCTACAAGGAGAGCATGTATCCTCCAATGGAGATGGACAAGGCGGACTATTACGTCAAGCCCATGAACTGTCCTTTCCACATCATGATCTACAACAACAGCCTGAGAAGCTACAGGGATCTTCCCTGCCGCTGGGCAGAGCTTGGCACTGTCTACCGCTATGAGAAGGCGGGTGCTCTCCACGGTCTGCTGCGTGTAAGAGGATTCACGCAGGATGATGCGCACCTCTTCTGCACACCTGAACAGATGGATGACGAAATTGAGGAAGTCCTCCGTTTCTCTCTCCATATGCTCCGCTCGTTCGGTTTCACCGAGATCCATGCATATATTTCCACTCGTCCCGAGAAATCGGTAGGCGATCCGGCTCTGTGGGACAGCGCGACGGTTGCCCTCACAAAGGCAGTCGAGAAAGCAGGCCTTGCCTATGACATCGATGAAGGCGGCGGTGCTTTCTACGGGCCCAAGATCGACCTCAAGATCAAGGATGCGATCGGCCGCGAATGGCAGCTTTCAACTGTTCAGTTCGACTTCAATCTGCCTCAGCGTTTCAAGATGACATATGTGGACAAGGACGGAAAGGAGAAACAGCCTCTGATGATTCACCGTGCACTTCTTGGTTCTATCGAACGTTTCTTCGGCGTGCTGCTTGAAAACTATGCCGGGGCATTCCCACCATGGCTTGCTCCTGAACAGATCGCAATCGTTCCTGTCGGCGAGATGGCTTTCGCTTATGCCTCAGAGCTTGAAGCCAGGTTCAAGGCAGCCGGACTGAGAGCCTATACGGATCTCTCATCGGAAAGGATGAATGCGAAGATCAGAAAGGCCCAGCAGATGAAGGTTCCGTATCAGGTGATTATCGGTGAAAAGGAAATGAATGATGACCTTGTCTCGGTACGTTACCGCACGGGACGTCAGAAGAACGGTCTGAAGACTGATGATTTCATTGCAGAAGTCAAGGCTGTGGTCGATTCGAAGGCACAGCTTGAATAGAGTGATAACTGTCCTCTCTTTATAATCAAGGGAGGACTTTTTTTGAGAGGATGTTATGGAAAAAGACAAGGCACTTGAGACTCTTAAGGCTGCTGACAGACGTGTTTCTCTCCTGAGGGACAGCATTGCCGTCCTTTCATTTGACATGGAGACCGTGATGCCTGAAAAGGCGGCTGAGGAGCGGGGTGAGCAGATCGCACTGCTTTCCGGCCTTCAGCACGAGTTTTCGCTCAGCGATGAAATATGCAATGCAGCCGAATGCCTGAAGGATGATGAGGAGCTCTCACTTGAGGACAGGGCTCTTGTCAGATCCTGGAACCGCTTCCTCTCGACAGAAGGCAAACTGCCGAAGAGCTTTGTCGAGGAAAGTGCACGGCTGACATCACTGTCGCAGAGCGCATGGGTGAGGGCAAGGGAGAATGATGACTTTGCATCATATGCTCCGCTTCTGGCTGAGGTTTTTCTCAATGCGGAAGAGAAAGCCCGGATCATCAACCCTGAAGCAGATGCCTATGATACGCTTCTGGATCTGTATGAAGAGGGAATGAATGCATCCTTCCTCGCTTCCGTATTCGACCCGCTTGAGACTTCAATTCATGAGATCATGGACATGTGCTGCGGCAGGAGGGTGGAATCCGGCTTCCTGTACGTCCCGTATGACAGGGAGTCTCTCCATGCTTTCTGCATGAAGATCATAACACAGATGGGCTTTGATTTCTCACGCGGGATGGTGTCCATCTCCGCTCATCCCTTCACCAGCTATCTGGGGCGTGATGACATAAGAATGACGACACGCTACAGTGATCCGAGTTATTTCGATTCGGTTTCCACAATAGTTCATGAATGCGGGCATGCCCTTTATGATATGAATGCATCGCTTAATGAGAAGATCAGGGGAAGCGGAATCGGATTCGGATCCTCGATGTCGCTGCATGAATCGCAGTCCCGTTTCTGGGAAAACATGATGCTGCGCCGCCGCTCGTTCTGGCTTTACGCCTATCCGATGCTTCAGGAGGCAGTTGACGGTCTGCAGTCTGTGAGCCTTGATGATTTCTACAGGGGGATCAACAGATGCACTCCCTCGGCAATACGCGTGAATGCCGATGAGGTGACATATCCTCTTCATATAATACTGCGCTTCCGCCTTGAGAAAATGCTCGTGGACGGCAGCCTTGCCGTGAAGGATCTTCCTGAAGCCTGGAACGAAATGTCATCACAGATCATCAGATATGATGTTAGGAATGACAGTGAAGGCTGCCTGCAGGATGTTCACTGGGCGGAAGGCCTCATCGGTTATTTCCCAAGTTATGCCATGGGAAGCATTGCCGCGGCTCTATTCATGAAGACTCTTGAGGAGAGGGCGGGAGGAAAGGATGCGCTTGATGAGAAAATATCCCGCGGTGAATGGGATGTGGTGACCGGCTTCCAGCGGGATGAGATCTGGAGGTACGGCTCTGTCTATGATTTCGAGACAGTTGTCAGACGTGTCACCGGACATCCTCTTGATGCAGATGTCTATAAGGCTTATCTTGCTGATAAGTACAAGGAAATATATAATCATTAAAAACATTAGGATTAATCTGGAATGAACTTACCGAATAAACTTACAGTATTGAGATTGATAATGGTTCCGGTTTTCTTCATTTCCTTCTGCCTGCCGCAGTGGTTCGGTGAAGGTGCTGAAGTGATATCGGTGATAATGATGCTTGTCTGCTATCTGACGGCTGAGCTGAGCGATCTTCTTGACGGAAAGATCGCGAGAAAGTACAACCTCGTGACTGATCTGGGGAAAGTCATGGATCCCTTTGCCGACACTCTTTCCCATCTCACGTTCTTTGCCTGCTTCTACGGCATGGGCATAATGCCTTCCCTTGCATTCATAATCATCATGTGGAGGGAATTCTCGATTCTCTTCTTACGCATGCTCATGATGGGAAAAGGCAAGGCTGTGGCTGCGAACATCTGGGGCAAGAGCAAGACCGTGCTGTATGCGGTCGTTTCGATTCTGTCGATTGTATATATTGTCATGAGTCATTTCATCCCGGGTGAATGGCAGAATCCGTACTCACTCGTACTGACAGTCATGTTCTATCTTGCCGCTCTGGCATCCCTGCTCAGCTTCACCACATATCTGAGTGCGATACTCAAAAGCAGGGCGCTTTCCGGCATGACACGCTGAGACAGAATGAAAAAGCTTGAAGAATACCTGAGAGACGATGCGGCCTTACCGTGCTGCATCGTCTCTGACGTTGATGACACGATAACGACAAAAGGCGAACTGCATCCCTGTGCGCTTCAGGCAATGTACAGACTGAGGGAAGCCGGGATTCCTCTTATCCTGCTGTCCGGCGGATCAAGCGGATGGTGTGAGGTCTATCTCAGACAGTGGCCGGTTTCTGCCGTGATAAGCGAGTCCGGTGCCTGGCTCCTGAATAAGGACGGGAAGGGGAATATCATATACAGGAAGAACAGTACCATCAGCGATGTAGATGATGAGAAAAGGAAAAAGCTGCTTGAACAGATTGATCCTTCTCTCCTTTCAAGTGACCAGTATGCCCGTCTGAGCGATATTGCTGTGGATCTTTCAAAAGCAGGAGAGGCTGAGGTCAGGAAAATCGAGGCTTTTGCAGCCGCTTCAGGTGCTTCATGTGCACTCTCATCAATCCATCTCAACATATGGTTCGGCTCTTATTCGAAAAGCAGCGGACTGCGGCATTTCTTCCCTCAGCTGGACATTGGCAAATGCGCTTACACGGGGGATGCCCTCAATGACGAGGAGATGTTCTCTCTTTTCCCTCTCTCATTCGGGGTGCGTTCCGTTGAGGAGAAAAAGGAATGTTTCACTCATCTTCCTTCCTACTTTTCCCCGTCCTCCGGAGGTGAGGGTTTCAGCGAGATTGTCAGCGCGGTGCTTGAGCGGAAAAACCGGTTTAGCTAAATCTTAAAATTATTTCTTTGCTATAATGGAAATTAGAAAAAAGTTTAAAATTTCTTGAAAAAATTGTTGACAAAGTGTTCGAAGGTTTGGTATGTTACTCAAGCGTTGTGAGAGCAACACAAAAAAATAAACAAAGATTTTTGACAGATATATAAGCGAAGGGAAGAGAAAAAAATAGAAGCTTGAGGCTTCTGTCAATAAGTAAGAACGAACTGGAAGAAAGACCAGGAAGTTCGTGCGAGTAAGACAG
>CALXYO010000014.1 GCA_944393005.1 uncultured Spirochaetales bacterium
ACGACCGTGAAACGCTTCTTCGCCAATGGTACTGCAGTTCGTCTGTGGGAGAGTAGGTCGTCGCCAGGTCTTTTTTTTTATCTTCCCATCTCCTTCCTTTTTTCTCCTTGCCTCTTTCTTTTATTTTGATGAGCAGGTAGGATTGTCAGAAGAGGAAGTAAATGGCAAAACTTACAAATTCCAAAGATACCGCATCTCTTATTTTTGAGGATATGGCTGCTAAAATACTCCGGCTCGACCTTGAACCGGGCAGTCCTGTCTCTGAATCTGATATATGTTCTACGTACAATACATCGCGTACGCCTGCAAAGACGGTTCTCAACCGTCTCTCTGACGGCGGTTATATAGATCTTCTGCCTTATCAGCAGTCAAGAGTCAGGTACATCAATGCTGATGAGACACTGCAGTATCTGTACGGCAGAGTTGCGATAGAAAGCAGGGTGATAAGGGATTTCATAAGCCTGAAGGATCCTCTGCTGCTTGAAGATGTTAATCATGTGATAAGAAAGCAGGAGATTCTTGCATCTCAGGATACTGTTGATCTTCTTGCATTCAATGACCTTGATGTCCAGCTGCATGAGATATGGTTCAGAACGCTTGATAAAATGGAGATCTGGCATTATTTCAGAAACTCGATTGATTATACCCGTATGAAGATACTCGATTACAAAAGAGAGCAGGACTATGATGTGATAATAAGCGAGCATAAGGCACTTGCTGCAGCCATTGCCGCTTCTGATATAGAAAAGGTGAACAGTGTCCTTGAACAGCACGTCTATACGCATGTCGCAAAGCTTATAGACAAGTGCATGAAGGACAACAGGGAATATTTCATCTGATAATTAAGTTTCTGAGGTATGGATGATTAATGTGCTTTTTGTCTGCCACGGCAATATATGCCGTTCGCCGATGGCAGAGTTCATGTTCAAGGCTCTTGTAAAGGAAAAGGGAAAGGAAGAATTCTTCAATATAGAATCTGCTGCAGTGAGCAGCGAGGAAACAGGTAATCCTGTTTATCCTCCCGCGCGTCAGATTCTCTCTCTTCACGGGATATCCTGCAGTGGTAAGAGGGCAAGACGCATAAGAGAGGATGATTACATGCACTCTGATTACATAATTGCCATGGACCGGTCGAATATGCGCTATCTTGAAAGGATGCTTCCTTCCATGGATAAGACATATCTTCTCATGAGTTTCACAGGAGAGGACCGTGATGTTGCCGATCCCTGGTATACCGGTGATTTTGAAACCTGTTTTGAAGATATCGATGCAGGATGCCGGGCTTTCTATTCTTTTCTCCTGAAAGCACACAAGGAGCTTACCGATGTTTGAGGACAGGATAAGGATCATCACCACTGGCGGTACTTTTGACAAGCTGTATGATGCTGTGAAAGGCGAGCTGACATTCTCCGAATCCCAGCTTCCACGTATTCTCAATCAGGCAAGAGTTACACTTCCGGTTCATCTCGATACCCTGCTTGCCGTTGACAGTCTCGTCATGACGGAAGAACAGAGGAAAGCCGTTGTTGAGGATGCTCTTTCCTGTATTGAGAAACGGGTTGTCATCATACATGGCACAGACACGATGACCAGAACTGCCCAGATGCTCAAGGACAGCCTGAATGACAGCGATGAGCATGTGTTCGTTTTCACAGGCGCCATGATACCTTATGCGCTGGAGAATTCTGATGCTGTTTTCAATCTGGGCTGTGCCGTTTCTGCTGTCCAGCTGCTTGAAAAAGGTGTGTATATTGTCATGGGCGGCAGGATATTCGAAGCGGGAAAGGTCCAGAAGAACAGGGAAAAAGGAATTTTCGAGAAGCTGGATTGATTGTATTTTTTTTCCATAATTGCTATAAGAAAGCATTACTAAACACAGGAAATAAAAGCAGATGCATATAAAACTGAAAAACCTCAAGAGGGATTACGGCACTCTTCATGCCGTACAGGATGTCACGCTGGATATCCCCTCAAACACCATTTACGGCATCATCGGCAGATCAGGAGCCGGGAAATCCACACTGGTCAGGCTTGTGAGCATGCTGGAGAGGCCGGATTCCGGTGAAGTGTATTACGATGATGAAAGAGTCGACAACCTGGAAGGAAAGGCTCTTATCCAGAGAAGGAGAAGAATCGGAATGATCTTTCAGAACTTCAATCTCTTCTCATCACGCAATGCGGCAGGCAATATTGCATATCCGATGGAAATCTGCGGTATGGACAGGGTTCATATATCGAAGAGAGTCGAGGAGCTTCTCTCTCTTGTAGGACTTCAGGGAAGGGGAAGTGCCCCTATATCGACACTCTCCGGAGGCCAGAAGCAGAGAGTCGCAATAGCACGTGCCCTTGCATGCAATCCTGACATCCTCTTCTGCGACGAGGCGACAAGCGCCCTGGATCCCCAGACCACAAGATCCATTCTCGCTCTCATAAAGGAACTGCAGGCGAAAATGAACCTGACCGTCGTTATGATCACACATCAGATGGAAGTGGTGCGTGATGCCTGTGAAAGAGTCGCCGTCATTGACAGCGGCCGCATTGTCGAGGAAGGCACTGTCTCCGATATCTTTGCAAATCCGAAAAGTGAAGTCACGAAGGATTTCATCTCCAATCTCACCAACGTCAAGGATTCCATTGTACGCTGGTCGGATGAGGAGGGGCGTTTCACACTCCGCTTCAGGGGAAACACCACGGATTCTCCTATCATCAGCAATGTATCAATTGAAACAGGTGCCACATTCAATATCAGGGCAGCAGGTGTTCAGGAAGTCTCAGGGGAAGATATCGGTGTCATGGTTGTCGATATCGGACCGGATGAGAAAAGCGTCAGGGCTGCAGTTGAGATGCTCAGAAAATACGGCGTAAGCGTGGAGGGTGAAGTCTGATGGATGCACAGTTGATTAGTCAGGTTATGGAAGCAACGGGAGAAACACTGATCATGGTTCTCTTCTCAACGGTTTTCTCGCTGGTGCTGGGCCTTCCCATAGGCGTTCTCCTTCACATCACGGGGAAAGAGGAGTCAGGAGGAATCATTCCTTCTCCTGTTTTCAATAATGTACTTTCCAGAATAGTGAACGTTCTCAGATCTTTTCCGTTCATCATTCTCCTGATCGTTCTCATTCCGCTTTCAAGGGTGATTGTTGGTACAAGCATTGGTACAAAGGCTGCTATAGTTCCCCTTTCAATTGCGGCGGCTCCCTTCGTTGCAAGAATCATAGAATCAGCACTGAAAGAAGTGGATCCCGGTGTCCTGCAGGCTGCCAAGGCCATGGGCTCAACGAACTGGCAGCTAGTATACAAAGTGCTCCTTCCCGAAGCCATGCCGGCTCTTATCAGCGGTCTTACGCTTACCATAATAAATCTGATAGGTTATTCGGCAATGGCAGGTACGATCGGCGGCGGCGGTCTTGGTGACCTTGCGATCAGATACGGCTACCAGCGATTCCGCCCGAGCTACCTTGTCGCCGCTGTTATAATCATCCTGATAATGGTTGAGATCATACAGGTCGCAGGCGATATGATAGTCAAGAAAATGATGTCAAAACGCTGAAGAACAATAAAAACTTCGCTTTCGGGCGAAGTTTTTTATTTGCCTTAATTCTTTTCAAGCTAAGTTAATATTCATTAAACATGTATAAAAATCAAAAATTTTGCATAAAACCTCTTGAAAAATAATATCATCCTCGTGTATGCTCTAACCATCAAAAGGGAACAAGGAGGACATCAGTAATGACATACAATGTTGATTATCGCCACTGCGCTATGATGATGTCTTCCATGATGATGCCCGTCAGGGCATAGTATTCTTTTCTCAATCACCAGATATTTTTGTATTCCAAAGTAAAAAAATCAAGTAAACATCTGTCCCATGGGGATTTTATCAAAATTTAAAAACGGAGAGAGTTTTATATGAAAAAACTGATTTCAATTATTGCCATTGCATTTGTTTGTGTGTCTTTCGTCTTTGCAGGCGGTGCTGCAGAGGATTCTTCATCAACAGTTCTCAAGGTGGGCGCTTCACCAGAACCCCACGGAACTCTGCTCAACCTTGTCGTTGACAATCTGGCAGAGCAGGGCATCACACTTGAGGTTGTTGAATTCACTGATTACGTAATGCCGAATGAAGCTCTTGAAGCAGGTGAGATCGATGCTAACTATTTCCAGCATCTTCCTTATCTTGAATCATTCAATGCGGAACGCGGTTTCAATCTGGTCTCCGCCGGCGGCATCCATATCGAACCGATGGCTCTTTATTCAAAGACATATGATTCCATCGAAGCCATTCCTGACGGAGCGACAATCGCAATCCCGAATGACCCGACAAACGAAGGTAGAGCTCTTCTTCTCCTCGAATCCGCAGGTCTGATCACTCTTTCAGAGGATGCCGGCATTGAAGCTGTTCCTGCTGATATCGTGGACAACCCGCATAACTTCAGCTTCAGCGAGATTGAGGCAGCTTCCCTCCCGCGTGTTCTTGATGATGCTGACGCAGCAGTCATAAACGGCAACTATGCAATTCCTGCAGGCCTTATCGCAACACGTGACGGTCTTTATGTTGAAGGCGGCGACAGCCCGTATGTGAATGTCATCGCAGTACGGTCAGGTGATGAGAACAATCCTGCAATCCAGGCACTTGTCGAAACCCTCAAGAGCGATGAAGTCGCACAGTTCGTTGCTGAGAACTATCCCAACGGTGAAGTCATCCTTGTTGACTGAACGGTTTTGTCTATTCTCCTTTGCAGGGCAGGGCGATCCTGCCCTGTCCTGTTTCTTCTGACTGTGGTCATTATGATGACTTTTTGGGTATTATAGCTTTATGGAAATTACAACAGAACTGCTGATTATCCTGGCACTGCTGTGCACGGTGAATGCCGTCCTCCAGATAATCCTCCTGGCAAGAAAGGGGAGGAAAAAGGACAGCAGCCGGGACATGCTGGAAATCAACCAGATGATTTCGTCCTCGCTTGAGACTTTCCGCTCTTCAATCGAAAACCGCTTTGATGCGATGGATTCGAAAAACAACCAGTTCAGGGAAGCCCAGCTTTCATCGCTCGACAGGATAAGAAATGAGAACACCCGCCAGATGGACGCCATCCTGCAGCGTTCCGACAAGCTTACGGAAGCTGTTGACAGGAATATGCAGAACCTGCGCAAGGAGAATACGGAACAACTGGACAGAATGCGGAAAACCGTTGATGAACAGCTCAAGGATACACTTGAATCCCGGCTTGCACAGTCTTTCGAACAGGTTCAGAAACAGCTTGAATCTGTCTACAAAGGTCTTGGCGAGATGCAGAATCTTGCAAAGAGCGTCGGGGACCTTTCCAAAATATTCTCAAACGTGAAGGCACGCGGCGTATGGGGTGAGGTTCAGGCGGCTTCAATTCTGGATGAGATCCTCACGCCGGACCAGTATGTAAGAAACTTCCGTCCAAAGCCGAAAAGCCAGGAGGTTGTCGAGTTTGCGATCCGCCTTCCCGGAAAAAGCGAGGATGACAACGTTTACCTTCCGATTGACTCGAAATTCCCCAAGGAGGATTATGAGAACTATGTAAAGGCTCAGGAAGAGGGCAACATAGAGAGGATAAAGGCATTCCAGGCTGCAATGAAGAACCGGGTGCTTTCGGAGGCGAGAGATATACATGACAAGTATATCGCACCACCGCGTACTACAGATTTTGCGATTCTCTTCCTTCCGGCTGAGAGCATATATGCGGAAATCCTCTCGATTCCGGGTTTCACCGATGAGCTTCAGAACAGGTACCGTGTGACTGTAGCCGGTCCTACGACCCTTGCCGCACTCATCAACAGCCTGCAGATGGGCTTCAGGACACTTGCTGTTGAGAAGAGAAGTCATGAGGTCTGGAAACTGTTCAGCCAGATGAAGAAGCAGTTCTCTCTGTTCTCCTCTTCGCTTGACAGTGCGATGAAGAGTCTCGGTACGGCCGTGAACAAGGTAGAAGATGTATCATCAAGATCAAACAGGATAAGCCAGAAACTTGATTCCATGGAGCTCCCTGATTCTGAGAACGGGGAAGATAAGAATATGATAGAATTCAAGACAGAAGATTAGGAGGTATTGTTTATGAATCTGAAAGGAAGAAGCTTTCTTACTTTAAAAGACTATTCAAAAGATGAGATACTGTATCTTATCGACCTGGCAAAGGAGCTTAAGAAAAAAAAGAACACACAGCCGTGTGACCCCGGCGTCATGGGCCGTCTTCTTTCCGGAAAGAACATAGTTCTGATCTTCGACAAGACCTCAACCCGCACCCGCTGTTCTTTTGAGGTTGCGGCTTTTGATGAAGGTGCCGGTGTCACATTCCTCACAAACAGCCAGATGGGAAAGAAGGAATCGCTGGAAGATACGGCAAAGGTGCTTGGACGTCTTTATGACGGTATCGAATACAGAGGTTTTGCACATTCCGTTGTCGAGGATCTTGCCAGATACTCCGGTGTTCCTGTATTCAACGGTCTGACTGACGATGATCACCCGACACAGGTTCTTGCAGATTTCCTTACTGCGAGCGAACATATTGACAAAAAGCTTGATGAAATGAAGCTGTGCTTCATCGGGGACGGGCGCAATAACGTTGCAAATGCGCTTTTCATAGGAGCCACAAAAGTCGGTATGGATTTCGCCATCGCCGCACCTGAGTCCCTTTTCCCGTCTTCTGAACTGGTGGATACCTGCAAGGCATTTGCGGCGGAAAGCGGCAGCAGCATAACGATCACCAGTGATATCATGGAAGCTGTCAAAGGTGCCGATATAATCTATACAGATATCTGGTGTTCGATGGGAGAAGAAGACAAGATGGCTGAACGCATCAGCCTGCTCAAGCCTTATCAGGTGACGAAAGAGGTTATGGAAGCCACAGGAAATCCCTCCTGCATATTCGAGCACTGCCTTCCTTCTTTCCATGATCTGAACACCACAACAGCCCAGATGGTATATGAGAAGTTCGGTATCAGGGAAATGGAAGTGACTGATGAAGTCTTCAGAAGCCCTCAGAGTGTGGTCTTTGATGAAGCTGAGAACAGAATGCATACAATAAAGGCTGTGCTTGTCTCCCATCTTTCATCATCACTGAGTTTCTGAAAGGAAAAAGGTTACAGTGAAATGCGTCCATCCATTGCGATGGACGTTTTCATTATGTGCTGTGCAGAGCTCAGACTCAGGGAAGTCTCACGCTTTCAGATGGAGCTGTGAAAGAAGAGAACACGGCTTCTCCGTCTGTGATGAAAAAGACTTCGGTGTTTCCGTCGTCCTCATTGTACATGTTTCTCAGTTCAGGGTAGGCATCAAGCATGCTCTTGCGGGCTTCTCTCCTGTCATCCTCAACTGCCTGTCCTGAGATCCTTATCCACTGTCCGTCCATGAACGCACATATTTCTATTTTCGGATTCTCATGCATCTGTCTTGAGACTTCTTTCTTCTTTCCGGTCTGAATGTACAGTCTTCCTTCAAACACATGTGCTGTACCGAACGGGCGGACTCTCGGCTGTCCTCTGTCATCTGTTGCAAGGTAATAGGTTCCAGCCTTTTTCAGAAAATCAACAACATCTTCAAGAGTTTTCATTTTCCACATCTCCTCCTTTTTCCTGTATTTTATCACACTGGAGGAGAATGTTGCTGATCTTTGCATGAAAAAAATTACCGCCGCAACCTGCGACGGTATTGTGATGCAAGAGTGCACGGATGCTCAGGCTTTGCTGATGCTTTCCTTTTTCTTTATGCCGAACTCGTAGACAACGACCATCACAAGGGCGACAAGTCCTGCAAGGTCTGTTACGGTTCCCGGCACGATCATGCACAGTCCTGCCGCTGCCAGTATGATCCTGACAAAAGGATTGAGCGGGCGGGCAAGATAGCCGTTCAGGGCAGCCGCAACGCCGAAGATGCCCAGCAGAGATGTGATGCAGATCTGGACGACTTCGAAAACGCTCGTGACATTGACGAACAGCATTGCCGGATTGAGTGCGAAGACATAAGGTACGACAAATGCCGCAATCGCGAGCTTTGTGGCGACAAGACCTGTCTTCATCGGATCCGATTTTGCGATTGCGCTGCCCGCATAGGCTGCCAGTGCAACCGGAGGTGTTATGTCTGCGACTATGCCGAAATAGAACACAAAGAAGTGAGCTGCAACAGGTTCAACGTTGAGTGCGATCAGGATGGGGGCGCACACGCCGGCCATGATGCAGTAGTTCGCTGTTGTCGGCACACCCATGCCGAGCACGATGCAGCAGAGCATTGTGAGCACGAGTGCAACCATTACGATGCCGTGCGAAAGCGAGACAATTGCTCCAAGCAGGATGGATGCGAGTCCCGTCACCGTGATACAGCCGGAGATGATGCCGGCAATGCCGCATGCTACGACAACGGTTATGGAACTTTTTGATCCGTTTGAGAACGCATCTATGATCCAGCTGAATGAGAGGCTCGGCTTTTCTCCCTCATCTTCCTTCTCGCTGCCGTCCTTTGTGAAAATTATATGAGGGATGATCTTGTGGATGACTCCGACGATCATTGCGACCAGGATGGAAAGCGTTGCCGAATATGCCATGGTGAAGGTGTTTGAACCGACAAGATAGATCAGTGCGATGAGTGGAAGCAGAAGGTAAAGTTCCTTCAGCAGTTCCTTCGGTCTGGGAAGCTGGTCTTTAGGGATGCCTTCCATTCCGGTTCTTTTGGCTTCAAGGTGAACTGCTATGAAGATTCCGGTGAAATACAGAACTGCCGGAAGGATTGCCATGAGTGCAATGCGCCCGTACGGGATACCTGTGAATTCCGCCATGAGGAAGGCTGCGGCTCCCATGATCGGCGGCATGATCTGTCCGCCTGTGGAGGCTGCGGCTTCGACGGCTGCTGCGAATTCAGGACGGTAGCCCATCTTCTTCATCATCGGAATCGTTATTGAGCCTGATCCCACTGTATTGGCAACTGAGGATCCTGACGCCATTCCCTCAAGTGCGGATGCGACGACTGCGACTTTTGCAGGACCGCCGGTGAAACGGCCTACAGCGGTGTTTGCAAAACGTATGAAGAAGTCGGCAACTCCGGTTCTCTCGAGGAATGCACCGAAGATTATGAATATGACGATGTATTTCACACATACTCCGACCGGAGTGGAGAATATGCCGTTGGCTGTGTAGAAAAGTGTCCTTATAAGCTGGGTGAATCCGATTCCGCTGATGAAAGTATAGATGATGAGTGCGCCTGCGACACAGAGAATCGGAAGACCGACGCAGCGTCGGCACAGCTCTACGAGGGCAAGAATGCCGATAAGGCCGACCGCCATGAAAAGAGGTTCTGCCATGATCCTTGCCGACAGTCTGATGACTGTCATCGCATTGAATGCATAGAAGAAATAGGCTCCCGAGCCGACTATCATTATTATTATGTCGTACCATGGAATATGATTGACCCTCTCAACTCCTTTTTTCACGGGGAAGGTGAGAAAGCCAAGCAGAATGATCATTCCCATGAATACGGAATAGCGGATTTCCTGAAGTGTGGTGAGGAAAATCGCATCGATGATGCAGTATACGGCAAAAGCCGCCATAAGATAGCGGATTATCTTCTCAGGCACGCCTGTCCATATTCTTGTGTTTGACTCCCTGTCGTATTTTTTCATCACGGCTTCAACATCAGCCATTGTTCCCACAGAATCGTCATGTACGAAAGTTTCTTTCTCTTTCAAGTTTTTATCCTCCTGGAAGTAAAGAAAGAGGCTGCCGGAAGCAGCCTCCTTCCATCTGTTTTTCCGTATTTCAGTTTACAGGAACCTCAATTCCCTGCTCGGCGAAATATTTCGCAGCACCAGGATGATAAGGCACGGTTGTTATCGAACTTGCGAATGCAATGTCAAGCTCGTTTCCCTTGTCATGACTCTGGGCGATGGCGTCCTTGTCGTTGAATATCGTGCTGACCACATCATATACGGCATCTTCGCTGACATCGTTGCGGGCAATGACGACTGCGCCTACCGCAACGGTCTGGCAGTCTTCATCCGTTCCGTATACATCCGCAGAGATTGTGTACGGGCTGTAGTATGGAGATGATTCAAGCAGAATGTCGATATGCTCATCATCAATTGACACCAGACGCACGTCATGTGTGGTTGCCAGTGTGGATACGGCGACAGTCGGGGCACCGGCAACTACGAATGCTGCATCGATCTTGCCGTCCTGAAGAGCATCGACACTGTCACCGAAGCTCTGGTATGTCGGGTTGATATCATCTTCTCCGATTCCGTATGCACCAAGAATGTCAAGGGCATTGTAGTAAACGCCTGAACCGGAGGAACCGATTGATACAGTCTTGCCTCTGAGGTCAGCGACTGTCTTTATATCCGGATCGAGAGTAACGATCTGGACCTGCTCCATGTAAAGTGCGGCGACTGTTGAGAAGTCTGTTATCGCACCTGTCTGTGCGAAGAGGTTGGTTCCGTTGTAAGCATAGCTCATAACGTCAGTCTGCACGAAACCGAGCTGATAGCTTCCCATGTCCATCATTTCAATGTTGTCCTGGCTTCCTGCACTGACGACCGCTACGACGGATGTATCTGTTTCCGATGATATTCTCTGGGCAAGCACGTTGCCGAATCCGTAGTATGTTCCCTGATCTCCGCCTGTTCCGAAGCGCAGTGTGCTGCTGCCTCCTTCACTTGCTCCTCCGGCGATGAGAGGCATGGTGAAGACTATTGCGAATATAGCGGCAAGAATCAGTAATTTTTTCATGGCTTTTTCCTCCTTCTTTGCGGCAATGTTGTGTTTTATCGCATATATTTCTTTATTCATTATGAAAATATTTGATAAATCTGCATGCCGTTGATTTTAACTATCACGTAATATTGTCATGATGTCAAGAGCTTATTCTGTATTATGCATATCGATGCATAAAAATTCATTGTATTTTCATTATGCAGACTTACTGCTCAAGGGAAACAGAAACAGGCTATCCGGGAATTTGTGAAAAACATCAAAAAAATACCGGTTTTCTGAATTATCCGCTGTCATTTTTTAACACAAGAATGCCTTTCCTGTGTTACAATCGGAATAAAGAGGTGAGACTTTGGAAAAGAAACCCATTATTGAAATGAGGGGCATTACCAAAAGGTTCGGCCAGGTTGCTGCCAATGATGATATCAATCTGGAGCTTTACTGCGGCGAGATTCTTGCACTGCTTGGTGAGAACGGAAGCGGAAAGACAACGCTTATGAACATGCTTTCCGGAATCTATCAGCCTGATTCGGGGGAAATCTATGAAAACGGTGAGAGAATTTACATTCGCTCTCCCCATGATGCCTTCCTGCATGGGATCGGAATGATACATCAGCATTATAAGTTGATAGAGGTCTTCACTGCTGCCCAGAACATAATTCTCGGACTTGATGAAGAGAAAATGGATCTTGCGAAGACCAATGTCCGTGTTAAGGAAATCTGTGACAGATACGGCTTTGAAATTGATCCCGCGCGTAAAGTATATGACATGTCGGTCAGCCAGAAACAGACAATTGAAATCGTCAAAGTGCTTTACAGAGGGGCGGAAATCCTCATCCTTGATGAGCCGACTGCAGTTCTTACCCCACAGGAGACGCAGAAGCTTTTCAATGTTCTTCGCAACATGAAGGAAGACGGAAAGGCCATCATCATAATAACCCACAAGCTGAATGAGGTTATGGAAGTTTCCGACAGGGTCGCTGTTCTCAGAAAAGGCCGCTATGTAGGATGTGTTGATACAAAAGATACTGATCCTCAGGCACTGACGGACATGATGGTCGGGCATTCTGTATCGCTCAACATTGACCGTCCCCGCTATGAGCATCCGGAAAAAAGGCTGATCGTCGAGAATCTTACATGCATCGACGATGAAGGCGTGAAGAAACTCGATTCGGTTTCATTCACAGCATACAGCGGAGAGATTCTGGGTGTAGCCGGCATTTCCGGTTCCGGCCAGAAGGAACTGCTTGAGGCCATGAGCGGTCTGTATCCGCTCAGGGAAGGCAGTATCCGTTTCGTAAATGATGACGGCAGTGAGAAAGAGCTTGCCGGTCTTCCACCGATGAAGATAAGGAAAGCAGGTGTCGGCATGGCTTTCGTTCCTGAAGACAGACTCGGCATGGGACTTGTCGGCTCGATGGGCATGACAGGAAACATGATGTTGCGCTCATGGAAAGACGGAAAAGGGGCACTGCTTCATAAGAAGGATCCGAATGCGCTTGCCAAGAAGATTCTTGAAGAACTCGATGTCGTCACCCCTGATGTCAACTTCCCGGTCAGAAAGCTATCGGGCGGCAACGTCCAGAAGGTTCTTGTCGGACGTGAGATCTCCATAGGACCGGCCGTCCTTCTGACTGCATATGCAGTCCGCGGTCTGGATATAAACACATCTTATACAATATACAATCTGCTGACCGAGCAGAAGATGAAAGGTGTTGCCGTCATATATGTGGGTGAGGACCTTGATGTCCTTCTTGAGCTTGCGGACAGAATCCTCGTTCTGTGCGGCGGTCAGGTCAGCGGAATAGTGGATGCCAGAAAAACAACAAAAGACGAGATCGGCCTGCTTATGACCCAGTTCAATTCAAAGGAGGAAAAAGCTCATGAGTGAAGAAGTCAGAACTCCTTTAATCCGCCTTGAAAAGCGAAGCGGAATGGATAAAAAGAAAGTCTGGGCTATCCGGGTTGCTTCGATTCTCGTTGCCCTGATCCTGGGCTGTATCCCCATGATCATTTCCGGAAACAATCCCTTCTCAGCATATGGTGTCATCATTCAGGGGTCTCTTTCCCGGCCGGTATACATCAGGCAGACGATAAAGATTGCCATCCCCCTGCTCGGCTGCGCACTGGCAATCGCTCCGTGTTTCAAAATGCGTTTCTGGAATATCGGGGCAGAGGGACAGATCACAATCGGAGCGATGTGCGCGACTTATTTCGCCCTTTACTGGTATGATAAGGTTCCCCATGTTGTCCTGCTGCTGATCATGTTCCTTGCGGCTGTGATAGGAGGAGGAATCTGGGCTCTGATCCCGGCTTTCTTCAAGGCGAAGTGGAATACGAATGAGACGCTTTTCACTCTTATGATGAATTATATCGCCATCGGTATTGTCGCATGGCTTCAGGGCGGGCCATGGGAAGGAAGAAAGGGAAGCCAGCTGATTCCGATGTTCAATGACGCCGCACGTCTTCCCGATGTTTTCAAAGTCCATTGCGGCTGGATCGTTGTGCTTGTACTTGTTGTCCTGATGTACATCTACATGAACAAGACAAAGCAGGGTTATGAGATAGCTGTTATCGGCGATTCGGTGAACACCGCACGTTATGCAGGCATGAATGTCGGACAGATCATGATGAGAACCATGTTCATCTCCGGAGCCATTTCCGGTCTTGTGGGTTTTCTCACGGTATCAGGTGCCAATTACACGCTTTTCAGCGGGGTTGCGGACGGAGTCGGTTTCACGGCCATTACGGTGGCATGGCTGAGCCAGCTCAACTCTTTTGCGATGATAGCAATTTCAATGATGCTTGCCGTTCTTGAGAAAGGCGCCAATACGTTGCAGACCAGGCTGCAGGTGCCGGCTTCCATTTCTGATATCATCACAGGCATTCTCCTGTTCACAATGCTGAGCTGCGAGTTCTTCATAAATTACCGGATCATCTTCCGCTCCAGGACAGGCAAGGAGGAAAAGGTATGAATACTCTTGTTACATTGATTACGGCAGGAATCACATTCGGAACAGTGCTTATGTACGGCACTCTGGGAGAAATACTGACAGAGAAATCCGGAAACCTTAACCTCGGTGTGGAAGGTATCATGTATATGGGAGGCGCGTTCGGCCTGGCAGGAGCTTTCTATTACGAGAAGGCTGCAGGAGCAGCGGCCGCAGGTCCGGTGGCTATCATCCTTGCACTTCTGGCAGCATTCGCGGCCGGATGTGCCGCAAGTGCAATCTACAGTTTTCTTACAATCACGCTGAGAACGAATCAGAATGTGACCGGACTTGCACTGTCGATTTTCGGTACGGGTGTCGGACAGTTTGTAGGTGAGCTGATGAGAGTGAAGGAGGGCGGTTACGTTGCTCTTTCAAACAATCTCAAGAATGCTTTTGCTTCTTCCATATTCCCGAAAGGCCTGATCGATATTCCTGTGGCTGGCCCCATATTGTTCAGCCATACGATTTTCTTCTATATGGCAGTCATTCTTGCTTTTGCCATGTGGTATTACCTTTCGAAGACCAGAAGCGGCATGTACCTTACGGCTGTGGGTGAATCTCCTGCAACCAGCGATGCCGCCGGCATAAATATCACACGGTACAAATATCTTGCGACAATTATCGGCGGCGGCATTTCAGCTATCGGCGGCATGGTATACATTGTCACGACGGCCGGCTGTGTATGGAACCACGAAGGTCTTTCCGGTGTCGGCTGGCTGGCGGTCGCGCTCGTCATCTTCTGCCTGTGGAGACCTCTGAACGCAATCTGGGGATCCATAATATTCGGCTCGATGATGATCATGTACCTGCGGGTGGCTCTTCCGTTCATTCCGACACAGCTGTACAAGATTCTGCCGTATGTGGTTACTGTCATTGTTCTGGTCATCACAAGCATGCGCAACAGCCGCGACAAGCAGCCTCCCGCCTCGCTCGGGCTGAACTATTTCCGTGAGGAGCGGTGAAAAAAATCCTCTGGGTGAAGAAAATGTGTTAAAATTAATTCGGGCTTAGACCTGAAAAAGGAGATTATATTATGAAAAAGACATTGTCAGTACTGTTTGTTCTGATTCTTGCCTGTTCATTCGTCTTTGCAGGCGGTGCGGGCGAGACCGGTACATCTGCAGCGGCGTCTTCCGATACAAAGACAGTTAAGGTTGGCCTTATCTGTATCGGAGATGAGAACGACCAGGGATATACATACAACTTTATCCGCGGCCGTGATGAAGCGACTCAGATGCTCGCTGAGGAAGGCATCAATGTTGAATGGATGACCATCTACAACATCGGAGAAGATGCAAGCTGTATCGATGCCAACATCGAAGCTGCCGAAGAAGGCTGCCAGATCATCATCAACAACAGCTATGGTTTTGAGCCGTTCATGCTTGAGGTTGTCGATGACTATCCTGAAATCGAGTTCATCAGCTGCACCAACTGTGCCTCTGTTTTTGACGGAAGAGAGAACACTCACAATGCATTTGCCAATATCTACGAAGGCAGATACATCGCAGGTGTTGTGGCAGGCATGAAGCTCCAGCAGATGATTGATGAAGGCCAGATCGCTCCTGAAGAAGCTGTCATCGGTTATGTTGGCGCATTCTCATTCGCAGAAGTCATTTCAGGCTTCACCAGCTACTTCCTCGGTGCAAGGAGTGTATGTCCTTCCGTTACAATGAAGGTCATGTTCGTAGGTTCATGGTCTGATGCAACTGCCGAATCTGATGCTGCACTCGCACTCATTGATGAAGGCTGTGTCATGATCAGCCAGCACTCAGACAACACGACTCCGGCAACAGCTGCACAGTCACGCGGTGTATTCCACACAGGTTACAACAACGACATGACAGGTATTGCTCCGGATGCATCCCTTATCGGAACAAGAATCGACTGGGGTATCTACTTCTCTGAGGCTATCAGAAATTACGTCAACGGCGAGCCTATTCCTCAGGACTGGTGCGCAGGTATGGCTGAAGGTGCAGTTGTCATGACTCCGCTCAACGAAGCCATCGCAGCTCCTGGAACAGCTGAGAAGATCGCAGAAGTCGAAGCTGCTCTTGCTGACGGTTCACTTGAAGTATTTGATACAAGCACATTCACAGTCGGCGGACAGGAGCTTACACATGCATTTGCCCTCGACACTGACGGTGACTTCACTGCTGACAGCGAAGAAGCTGTCTACGACGGTGCATTCCATGAATCAGAATTCCAGTCAGCTCCGTACTTCACAGTACAGATTGACGGAATCCAGTGGCTCAACGCAGCTTATTGATCTGGGTATCAAGGCTCTTATTAAGCAGGAAAGCAGGCTGGAAATGCCTGCTTTCTTATTGCTTTCAATTGTCGGCGGTTTCTTTTATATAAAAATATTTTTCCAGAATACTCATAGTCTTACTGAAAGCAGCAGGCGATCCACTTGCATTTCTGTAAAGAATTCCTCCGGATAAGCAGTGCAGGTCATCATGTTGCTTTCATACCTGCGGCTGTAATCTTATTTCCCTTCAAAATATTTCTTCAGATCCTCTCCATGGGTTGCTGTATTGACTTTCTTATAAACCTTTTCAATAACACCATCCTCGTTTATGACGAAAGTCGAACGGATCACACCCATGCTTTTCTTGCCGTAAAGGGTTTTCTCTCCCCATGCTCCGTATTCTTCCATCACTTTGTGCTCAGGATCTGAGAGCAGGGTGAAGTTCAGATTCTGCTTTTCAATGAATTTTCTGTGTGATTCTCCGCTGTCACGGCTGACACCGAGAATTTTCACATTGAGGCGGGAAAAATCAGGCATGTTGTCCCTGATGGAGCAGGCTTCCTTTGTACAGCCCGGAGTGTTGTCCTTGGGGTAGAAATAGAGTACGACCTTCTGTCCTCTGAAATCTGAAAGGCTCACATTGTTGCCGTTCTGATCATCCAATGTAAAAAGAGGTGCTTTTGTTCCTTCTGCAAGCATTTGAATATCTCCTTGCCTTAAGGATAATGCACGGGAGTCAAAGAGTGAAGAGCAATGTGGAGCAAGCGGTCAGGATACACTTAAAACCGGCTCCTCAAAAAAACATGTTCAATATCATCTGAGATGTGTCTTAAATAAGGTTCTTTCATCGGTTTTTAATATTCCGGTGAAAGTTTTCCGAATTCTTTTTCCACCATTTGACAATCTTTTTTCATTTGTCTAGACTCCATTCTGCCCGGTACGGATTCGTACTGTGACAGTGGAATATGACAACTGACAGAATGATAAGAAAACTGGTAGAGGCAACCAACAGGATTGACGGTTCATACTACCTTGCATCACGCAGGCTCGGGTGTCCCGAGAACGAAGTATGTTTTCTGTATGCGCTGAGTGACGGGGAAAAGTATTCCCAGAAGCAGATCTCGCAGGAATGGCTTGTGCCTAAAACCACAGTGAACACAGTATTCCGTTCTCTGGAGGACAGGGGCCTTGTGACAAGTGAGACAAACGGCAAGGAGAAAATGATAATCCTTACGGAAAAAGGGAAGGAATACAGTGAAAAGCTTCTCTCTCCCATAAGGGAAGCGGAGAAGGTTGCTTTGAAGAAAACGCTTGAATCATATTCAGCTGTTTTCATAGATGCCTGTTCTTATTTTGCGGACAGACTTGAAGAAGAACTGAAGGAAAACAAATATGAGAAACATTGAACAGCATAATCTTTTTGTCAATACAAAGCCGGGAAGGCTTTTCCTGAAGGCGGCACTTCCCGGTGCCATAGGCATGCTTGCATCCGCAATGTACCAGACACTGGACGGTGTCTTTGTCGGCCGCTTTCTCGGCAGTACCGCATTTGCGGCCATCAATCTTGCAATGCCTTTTGTAATCATAAACTTCTCCCTTGCTGATCTCATCGGTGTGGGCTCTTCTGTTCCAATATCAATCGCGCTGGGAGAAGGAAGAGGAGAGGATGCGAATAAGATATTCTCCCTTGCGATTGTCCTTATCTTTCTCGCAGGTCTGGCAATAGGCGGACTGCTGTTTTTCGCGGCTCCTCTCCTGATTGCGCTGATGGGAGCTGAAGGGGAATTCGCAGATCAGGCGGTTATGTACATGAGAACGTATGCGATGCTTTCTCCGTTCACGACTATGATGTTCGCATCCGACAACTTCCTCCGCATCTGCGGAAAGATCAGGACAAGCATGAGTCTCAACATATTCATGTCGCTTTTCGGTGCCACCGTCGAATTACTTTTCCTTGCGGTTTTCGGTTTCGGAATATGGGCAGCGGCGCTTGCCAACTGTCTTGCGATGATGACGACGACACTGCTTTCAATGCTGCCGTTCCTGTCAAAGAAGCTCGCACTCCGTTTTGTAAGGCCGCAGTTCTCACTGCGCGTGATAAAGAAGATAGTAAAATGCGGTCTGCCGAGTTTTCTCAACAACATCGCAGGCCGTCTCACCTCAATCGTCATGAACATGATGCTGGTGCGTTTCGGAGGTCAGAATGCCGTTTCTGTGTATGGCGTCCTCATGTATGCCGACGGTATAATCCAGCCGCTCATGTACGGCTCCTGCGACTCCCTTCAGCCGGCTATCGGCTATAACTGGGGAGCAGGACAGTACTCCAGAGTGAGGAAGATCGAGAAATACTGCTTCTCAGTTGCCGCAGGGCTGTGTGCCATGGCTTTCCTCATGTGCACTTTCGCACCTTCTTTCATCGTACATGCATTCATGTCAGGTGCAGCTCCATCCTATGCTGTTTTTGCGGTGCATGTTTTTGCCTTCACATATGTGACACGCTGGATCACGTTCTCCACGCAGAGCTTCATGCTTGCAATCGAGAAATCACTGTACGCCACGATACTGTCAATTTCGGCGGCACTGGTGTTCCCTCTGCTGTTTATTTTCTCACTGCAGGGACTTGGCCTTACGGGGATATGGTTCAATTTCCCTCTCTCTTCCCTCTGCTGCGCAATTATGTCGCTGATCATCCTCATGAGGGAGAGGAAGAATATTTCACGTCCCGATCTTGCAATCTGAGATGTTTGTCAATATTTTCAGTAGTGGAGGATGAAATATGAAAGTTATTCTTGTCAACGGCTCTCCGCGTAAGAACGGATGCACTGCATGTGCTCTTGATGAAGTGAGGAAAACACTTGAGAAGGAAGGCATTGAGACTGAAATCTTCTGGATCGGAACTTCTGTTCAGAACTGCATCGGATGCAGACAGTGTGCAACTAAGGGGAAGTGTGTCTTTGATGACAACGTGAATGAATTCATTGAAAAGGCAAAGACAGCCGACGGCTTTGTTTTCGGCACCCCTGTCTATTACGGCTCTGCGGCAGGCGGCATAAAATCATTCATGGACAGAGCCTTCTACAGCGGCGGACGCTATCTCGCCGATAAACCGGCTGCGACGGTTGTGTCCTGCAGAAGAGGCGGGGCGGCACAGGCTTTCAGCCAGCTGAACATGTTCTACACGATCAACAACATGCCGGTGGTGTCCTCTCAGTACTGGAATCAGGTGCATGGCAACACTCCTGAAGAAGTGATGAAAGATGAAGAGGGCATGCAGACGATGCGCACTCTCGCCGTCAATATGGCATGGATGCTCAGGTCTCTCTCCAAAGAGACAAAGCCTGAGAGGGAAAAGCCGGTCAAAACTAATTTCATACGCTGAAGTGCGGAGCATGGGACTCTTTCCGGGCCTCTGTTTATGAGAGGCATATATGACCGATCCACTCATCAGAGAAATACAAGTCAGGAATATTCTTACGAAATCGGATCTTCCGGTGTGTGACTACTCCGTGAATCCGTATGTCGGCTGCACACATGCGTGCCGCTACTGCTATGCATCATTCATGAAGCGCTTCACGGGACATACTGAACCATGGGGATCCTTTCTTGATGTGAAGTACTGGGGGAGAATTCCACATCCTGAAAAGTATGTTGGGAAGGAACTCTTCATAGGCTCCGTCACGGATCCTTACCTTCCTCAGGAGGAGATATTCTGCCGCACCCGTGCCCTGCTTGAAGAATTGCAGACAAGCGGGGTAAGACTCAGCATTGCGACGAAAAGTGATCTTATCCTGCGTGATCTTGATATCATAAGGACTTTCAAGGATGTACGCGTATCGTGGTCTGTGAATACCCTTGATGAAGATTTCCGGAAAGACATGGACAATGCTGCCAGCATTGAGAGAAGGCTTGATGCGATGAAAGCCTTCCACGATGCCGGAGTGCGTACGACATGCTTCATTTCCCCGATCTTTCCCGGCATCACCGATGTGAAGGCGATCATTGAAAGAGTGAAGGGACAATGCAACCTGATCTGGCTTGAGAACCTCAACCTCAGAGGCAGCTTCAAGGCTGTGATCTTGGATTATATAAAGGAAAAGCATCCTGAACTGACGGGTCTGTATGAAGGAATATATGGCAAGGGTGAACTTGCTTACTGGCAGAGTCTTGATGGAGAGGTCAAGGCTTATGCGGCTGAAAGAGGACTGGATTACGTGACAAACGATGACAGCATGAAGCGACCCTTTGAAGCTCCTCCAGTAATTGTGAATTTCTTCTATCATGAGAAAATCAGGAAATCTGCAGGGAAGAAGAAAGTCACAGCACAGTCTGAATGACTTGCATTGTAATCATGAAAATATTCTCATCCAGCTGTCAGTGAGAAACTTCACGACAGCTTCCCTGTCACAGGAAAGGGCAGCATTTATGCAAGAGCCGTCGTGCGAAATATTCATGTGCCCTTTCTCTTCCCCTTCAGTAGTAACTGAAATCTTTATTTTTCCGTCATGAAGTATTCGGGATGCAGCAGGAAGGCGATAGTGGAAGGATCATGTATGAAACAATGTTTTCCGCCGTGGAATGCGATGTAGTAATCCGTCATCTGCCTGTAGATTTCATCATTCTCGAACCCACACGGTGAAAGTTCTTCAATTCCTCTTTTGTCATTTTGGGGCAGTCGGAGAAATCTGTATTCTTGAAAGTCCGTGCCCGTTCAAGTTCTTCAGCATTCGGTTTATATGCCTTAACGTCTTCTAATGTCATTCTTTCCATAGTACTCATTGATTTCATCCTCCTCAGCAGATCTTGCGGATATCAGCATTCATAATATGAACGACAGATTACGTGTGGGCATAGTTTTTAACATGGTAGAATTCCTTCAATTCATTTTTTGTCATGAACGGACATTCCTCACTTTCAATCGGGCGGGCATTCTTAATTGTCTTCTTTTCCTCTTCAGAAAGGGGAGGCGTTGCCTTCAGCTCTTCAAATGTAATTCTTTTCATCCTACTCATTGTATTTTTTCTTCGTTGTTTTCATTGGAGATATTATTCTCACAATACTTATTCTTCATCCCATTCAAACTGCATCTTCTTTATACTTCCTTGCATGAGTAAGTATATCTTATTTTTGGGTATGTGGTTAAATGATCACAATTTCTTTTGCCATGAAGTTGCTTTTTATGAGAAAAGCCCCGGAAGAATCTTATCACCGGGGCCATTAGGATCAGTCGGAAACAGTGTCAGGAACGTATCCTGTCAGGTATTCGACCGTGTAGACTGCAGATGCGAGGCTTATTCTGTTTGTAAGCTCCTCAATGCGTGCCTGATTGAGCTCGATTCTTTTGTTCAGCACATCGCTTCTGCTTGAGGCGCCGAGTTCAAGTTTCTTTTCCTCAAGCTCAAGTTCTGATGTGAGAAGTTCTATATTTGCCTCCTGGTAGTCAATACTGGCAAGAGCAAGGTCAATTGTATTGAGGTTCTCAGTAAGCGTGGTCTTTATTGTGTTGACCGCTTCACTTCTGCTGATCTGTGCGCTCACAGCTGCACTTTCCGCCCTGTCCTGATCATTCAGCTTCTTGCCGCCGTCCCACAGTGTACCCTGAAGTCCTACTGCCACTGTGACACCCCAGCTGCTGTTGTCGGCCCATTTACTTGTCATGGGGGCGGTGTAGTTCGCACTTACGCTCAGCGCTATATCAGGATACCAGTACATTGATCTGTCTGCAGCCTTAGATGCGGCCTGGGCCGCATTTATCATATGATCCAGCATCTGCATGGATGCCTGGCTGCCGCTTGTGGCCATGGCCAGGAGCATTGTCCGGTCAATCTCTGCCATTTCCCTGAAATAATCCTCATCCGGTGTGAAATCAATCATGTCTGCTGTTATGTCGTTTATACCGGTGAGAGTCTCAATGCTTGTGAGGATGCTCCCAATCTGAGTCTGTATCTGAGTGCGGCTGACGTCAATCTGGCTGGCGGTGACACGGGCTTTTGCCGCATCGACGGCAAGCAGGGCTCCCGCATCGCTGCTGTCCTGCGCAAGTGTGACCAGTTCCCGGGAGTCTGCCTGAAGCTCGGAGAGAACGCTGTCGATTTCCTTCAGGTAATACAGTGATGCAAGACAGGCTTTGAGTTCAGCTGTGAGACGTTTTTCGGTATCTCCTATCTGAAGTGCGCGGGCACTTTCAATCTCCTCATACATCTCGACGCCGCTTCCCACCTTTCCCCATGTCCAGACAGGCTGGACGAGGGAGATCTGCGCATTGAAGTATGGATCACTGACTGTTATGGGCAAGTCAATCTCATTTGGCAGTTGGCTTGCAATATCATCAAGACCAATTGGTATGTTCATCCCACCAAAAGGAATGTTGATTGTTTTCCCTCTCATGTCATTCTTTATTGAATCAGTTGACATATTCATCACCTGATGATTGTACACATAGCTTCCTGCAATGGTGTAGGTGATCTGTGGATGGTAGTTCGCCTTCGCATCCTTGACATCCAGACTTGAGGTCCTGTAGTCCTCAATGCTCTGGAGCAGGGTGGTGTTGTTATCTTCAAGCGATGCGACAAGATCGTCGAATGTAAGAGTATCCCCTGCGGCAGCACTGAGAGTGCATGCAGCTGCAGCAAGCAGTGTATATAAAAGGAATTTCCTGAATTTTCTCATCACTGTTTCACCTCCAGCTTCTTCACATCCCTGCGGCTCTTTGCGTAGATCCTTCTTATCCTTCTCCTTTCAAGTGTGTAGTAGAGCACAGGAAGGACGAAGAGAGAGATGAGAGTCGTTGCGAAAAGACCGCCGGCGATGGCCTGTCCAAGGGATGCATATATCTCACTGCCTTCTCCTGTTGCCACGGCCATGGGAACGACACCCATCATCGTGGTGAGGGTGGTCATGAGGATGGACTTGAGTCTGTTCTGTGCCGACTCGACTATTGAGGATGAGAGAATTTCCCTTTCCTCATCATAGCTGAGCCTGCCTTCAATGACGGTATCCTCATCCGCCTTTATGTTCTCCTTTTCCTCAATTGCGACCGTTCTTTTTCTCTTTATGATCATGTTTATGTAGTCATAGAGGATGATGCCGTTGTTCACAGCGGTTCCTCCGAGGGTTATGACACCGAGCATTGAGAGGATGTTCAGAGTTGAGTTGAAGGCAAGGAGTCCCAGCGCGACACCGATGAAACAGAAGGGTATCGTGAGCATTACCAGAAGAGGCTGGCTGAAGCGTTCAAACTGGAACACCATGACCATGAAGACAAGGAAGAAACCTATGAGCATTGCAAGGATCAGAGGACCCATCGTGTCCTGTATGAGTTCTCCGACTCCTCCTGTCTGTGTGCTCACTCCGCTGCTGAGAGGATATTCTTCAAGATATTCATCAAGGCGCTTCTGTATAGATGATGAGCTTTCGCCTGTGATGGCGGCCGAAAGACTTATCGTGTTTGCCCTGTCGGTGTGGTTGATCTGGCTTATGGTGTTCTCCACTGCAAGATCCGCAACCGAGGCATAATTCACTTTTATGCCGCTCTGGCTTATGATCTCGAGATTCTCAAGCGTATCCATTGTCACGGGTTCCCCTGCGACGCTGCTTTCTAGGCGTATGTCATAACGCTCTCCGTCTGGAGCAGTATAGATGCCGCAGTCCATTCCGTTGAAGAGAATAGCCGTCGTGGTCCCGGCTTCATATCCCGTGATCCCCAGCGAGGAGAGCAGCTCGTTGCTGGCATCAATCACGGTTGAATAGGCGTCATAGGAAGAATCCATTGTCACGGAGAGAACTTCCGGATCGCTTTCAAGATGCTGCTTTATTCTTACGGCATCACTGTAGAGTGTATCCATGTCTTCACCTACAAGTGTGATTCCGTATCCGCCTCCGCCGGTCACGTAGCTTACAAGGTTGTCAAAACCGCCGTTGAGAACCTCAACCTGGCAGTCAACCATCGTGCTGTCGAGCGCAAGCTTAACTTCATTCATCAGGGTGTGTATATCCCTGTCCCTGTCGCGCTCTGCCACAGGAGGAAGAATCACTCTGATGTTGCCGCTGTAAGTGTTGGAGCTGAAGCTCAGACCGCTGGTGGAACCTACAGTAGTGACTATGGTCTGCACTTCCGGTATGACAGTGCGCACTGTCTGCTCTGCCTTGTCTATTTCAGCCTCTGTCTTATCCTGTGTGTAGCCTGATGGAAAGTACAGGTTTATATAGAACTCGCTGTTGTCAGTGGACGGAATGAAGGCAACTCCGAGCTGCACGACCGCCCATACAGTGACAATGAGGATCACGAGAGACATCAGGATCACGAACTTTCTGTTTTTCAGTGTCCAGCTGACTGCTTTTCCGTAAAGATTCGTAAGCCGGTCGACAGTGCGTGTGATCACATTGTCCTTCATGTCTTTGCGGTCTTCCTTCAGGAACTTCTTGAGAAGATAGGGGATGATGACAATGGCCACGATACATGAAGCAGAGAGTGCATACATGAAGGTGAGGGCCACATCATGCATGATCTGGCCGCCAAGTCCGCCGACGAATAAGATCGGGACGAAGACGATGACAGTGGTTATCGTGGAACCGAGGATCGAGACGCCGACCTCATCCGCACTTTTGAATATGCTTTCACTGACAGTGTAGAGGAAGCGTCCGTTCTTTTTTGTCTGCCAGTGCTTGTACACCTGTTCAAGCATGACGATCGATCCGTCGACTATGGCGCCAAGTGCGACAACCATGCCGGATATGCTCATGAGGCTTATGCTGATACCGCTTACCGACATTGCAATGAAAGTGAAGAATACTGACAGCGGCATTGAGATTGCGATCGTGAGGGTTGCCTGCATGTTGCCGAGGATGAAGAATATTACAAGGATGGCGACTATTACACCCATGATGCCGGAATTGATGACGGCTTCAAGGGATGCGCTGATCGTTCTCGCATCATCTGCGATGATGTTGAAATGAACTGCCCCGTTCATTTCCGCTTCCTGTTCTTCCAGAATGTCCTTTATCCATCCTGATATGGCCATGGTGTTGCCGTCGGAGCGTTTTGTGACATCAACAAGAACAATGTTCTTTCCGTCATTCTTTATTATGGTCTCAGGTTCAGTTGCCCTGATCTCAACCTCTGCGACATCAGAGAGCCTTATGATGTTTCCATCCGCGTCAGCTCCCACTGCAAGGTTCCTCATGTCATCAAGGCTCTCAAACTGTGCATCAAATCTGAGCGAAGAGCTTTTACCCTCGTAGGTCGTCATGTCAAGGGGAAGGTTTGTGTTGCTGTAGCTCAGCACCTGATATACTGCCGCCGGCGATATTCCCTTGCTCTTGAGCTCATCTGTGTCGAGTGTGATCACGACTTCTCTTTCGCTTCCTCCCGATACACTCACGCCGCTTACGCCCTCAAGCTGGGTGATCATCGGTGTGAGTGTGTCGTTGATGTATTCCGTCAGGGATGCGAGATCTTCTCCTCCTTCAACCGTGAAAGTGAACATGGGAAGCATTTCGGTACCGCCGACAATGACTGCCGGTTCTCCCTGCAGGCCGTCCGGCAGTGAATCTGAAAGCTGCCTGATTCTGTTTCTCACCTCGTCAACCTGATCATACACATCAACACCGTCTGCGAACTGCACCTGAACGACACCGACGCTTGAATAGGCGTTGCTTGTCATTGATGCGAAGTCGGGCAGGGTGGCAAAGTCATCTTCCAGCACATCGATGACGCCTCTTTCAACTTCCTCTGCACTGGCGCCGGGGTAGATGGCATATACGATGACAGTAGGCAGGTTCATGCCGCTTATGAATTCAGTGTTCATGCTGGAGATTGAAAGTATTGCAAAGAGCACCAGTGCAATAAGCAGCATTGTTATGTAGACGGGGTGCCTGACCGCATATCGTGTGATTCTCACTTTACACTCTCCACAATGTTCACTTTCTCTCCGTCAAGGACGGAGTTCTGTCCTTCGACTATGAACTTTTTGTCTTCATAACCTGAGGGAACCATGAAGTACTCATCATCTTCCACACTCTGGAACGGCGCTATGTATCTTGCACAGCCGTCTTCTGCATAATAGAGGGAACCGTCTGCCTTCCTCACGCTCTGCGGCAGTGTCATGACATCCTCATATGATGCGTATGCGATATTCACCTTTACATACATTCCTATTGAGAAAAGTGAAGGATCGTCTATCCTGACCTTCACGGTGAATGTCTTTGTGGTGGGGTTGATGTAAGGAGCGATGGAAACAAGCGAAGCGGATGATGAGATCTCTCCGTTCCTGTCGTATACCGTGAGAGTGAGATTTTCCCTGTTTGAGGTCAGGACGGAGTAATAACGCTCGCTCACCTCGGCATTGACAACAAGGTCAGAGGTGTCTGCAATCACGGCAACAGGACTCTGGCTGCTGGCAGGACTGCCTTTTGAGGACGAAGCCATTATTATGCTGCCGGTCACAGGTGCGGTGACGTCGGTGTAGGAAAGCTGCAGCCTGGCAAGCTCTTCCTGAGCCTGTGCCGCATCAAGCTGTGCCTTGACTGTATCGATGTCCTGCTGTGTCGCGGCTCCGGCTTCCTGCAGTCTGAGCAGTCTTTCGTACGAGCTTGAATAAGCACTCAGCGCAGCTTCTGCCTGTGCAACCTGAAGCTCATAAGGCTCTTTGTCGATCACGGCAATGACATCTCCTTCTTCAACCTTGTCTCCGGCTTCGATGCCGTATTCTTCGATCGTCCCGCTTACGAAAGGAACCACAGGCACCATGCTCTGCGATTCGACATAGGATGAGACGGTCACGCTTTCCCTTATGTCTCTCCTTTGAGCTTCTGCCGTCACGACATTCTTCAGCGGCGGGGTGTATGTCTCAACTGTCCTTGATGAGAAGAACATATTCAGCCCGATCAGGGCTGCAACGATGATCAAAATGAAAACGACGTATTTTATGATCCGTCTAAAGACCGGTTTCCTGTTATCACTCATAGTATATAAAGTATAATAACTGGGAAGGTCACAGAGTATATCCAAAATAAATAAACATTTGCTTAAAATCAAACAAAATTGCCCATAACTGTTTGATTTTGAAAATGCGGTGAAAAATATCAGAAATTCATGAAAATTGACTGCTATGTTGCCTTATCTTCTTTAATTAAAACATATTATCTACTCAAATTAATTTAAAAACATGCAAAGCAGAAAGAAAAACTGTCCGGACGGCTCACGATAAAATCGGCAGGCTGGAATATCACTTTCACAACACGCAGAAAAGAAAAATGAACAAATTTGCGGAAACCTTACGATAAATCTTGCGTGGAAAAAAAAATACTCTATTTTATAGGTAATCAGAGGGGAATTATTATCATACACAGGTGAATTCACCTCTGATCAATAAAAAACAAGAGGTGAAAAGTATGAAAAAGCTTTTGGTTCTGTTATCAGCGATTCTGCTGATTTTCGCAGTATCCTGCGATAACAGTACATCAAGTCCGTCAGTACCTGATACGCCAGATGTTCCTGTTGTAACACCGCCATCTGAAGAAGAGACACAGCCTATTCCTCAGAATGTGCTTACTGTTCTTAATACGATTGGAAATGCTGCAGATACTGCTGAACCTGTTAAGACTACCGGATCAAAGATGACTATTGGCTATGATCGTTCCGGGCAGATTGTATATGTATATGCCGGGGATGAAGAAGTAATGAACGTGTATAAAGATTTGTATGCGCCTTCCGATATCCCTTCATCTATCCCAATACCTGAAGGTTATTTTGATGGAGTTGTGATAAAAGCTGGTGAGTACAAATTGTCTGATGGCGGTTATCCGGAGGGCTTTGAACCTGATACTCTGGAGAAGATGACTGCTTTGCTGAATCTGTTAATAAAGATAGGAGATATTGTTGTTTCTGGCGCTGAAGTACAAACTGTAGTTCTTGAGAATGTGGAAATTGATAGCGGCAAATACGATATTACGTTAAAGGCAACTCATGTTTCAGATGGGTCTTCCTCTGATGTTATCTCTTATGAATACGTTTTAAATGCAGCATATAAGGGTATAGATCATTTTATTCGGTATCGTGTCTACGATAGCATTTCAGAAAGCACTGAGATAACTTACACTGTAATTGGCGGCGAATATGCGGGTAATTATACAGATGAAGTAGCAGGACAGGAACCAGGAGGTGACACAGAAGAACCTATTGTTATTGAAAATGGTGATCCTATTGCAGAGGAAATTATGACTCCGTTTCTGGCATTTTTCAATGGCAAAGAAGCTGGAATTGAGACCGGAGAAATAACAGCTTCGGATATCTCGTGGACAGTCACAAGCGATACCGGATATGAGATTGATGGAATTTTATTTGAAAAAGACAGTACTCTGGCTTATACACTGACTGGAATGACGGCAAATCTCTCATATGATAACCACACACTGAATGTTGAAGCATCTATCGGTGCTGAAGGAGGTATGGCTGTCACTTCGTGCATTGCTACATATGACGGAACTGTTTATGACGCAACTATCGTCGCCAATGCTGCTTTGGCAGAGATGTTTCCTGCAATGAGTTATTGAGCATTGTAGGGATAGTTTGATTTGTAATACCAAGGCGGGAGGAGATCTTTTCTCCTCCTGTTTTTATGTGGGAATTCCGTTCTCTGAAGCTTGAAAAATGTTGAAAAGTTTTTTGTTGAAAAGTTTTTTAACATTATTTTGTAAAATATTGCGCATTGAATACGGATTTGATCTAGTACAGTCTGGTTGTGATATAGAATTGCAAATTTCAGTTTCAGGTGGATAGCAGTGTTTAAAACCATGTTTTCTTTCTTCTTTCCGGTTTTCTAAGATTCAAACATCTGCTAGAGTAGCTTTGTATTAATCTGTATTGTGTGGAACAGTAATGCAACTGTTTGCAACATATGAATCTGGGAGTGTGAGAATATGGATGATGTCACATCTTATTTCGGTGAGCTGGTATTCAATGACGAGGAAATGAGATCCCGTCTGCCGAAGGATGTATACAGACAGCTGAAGAAAACTGTCGGAGAAGGCAAGGATCTTGACCTGAACATTGCAAACAGTGTTGCCCACGCCATGAAGGTATGGGCGATTGAGAACGGTGCAACACATTACACACACTGGTTCCAGCCGATGACCGGAATAACCGCTGAAAAGCATGATGCCTTCATTGTCCCCGCCGGCGGCGGCAGAATCATAATGGAATTCAGTGGAAAGGAACTCATCAAAGGCGAGCCTGACGCATCAAGTTTTCCCTCAGGCGGAATAAGAGCAACATTTGAAGCCCGCGGCTACACTGCATGGGATCCTACAAGCTATGCGTTCATAAAGGACGAGACACTTTGTATTCCCACCGCTTTCTGCTCATTCTCAGGGGAGGTGCTGGATAAGAAGACGCCGCTTCTCAGAAGTATGGAAGCACTCAGTGAGGAAGCTGTCAAAATACTTCATCTTTTCGGCAAGACTGATGTGAAGAGAGTTATCACCACTGTAGGTGCTGAGCAGGAATACTTCCTGATTGACAAAAAGGATTATGAAAGGCGCAAGGATCTTATCTATACCGGACGCACACTCATCGGAGCCAGAAGTCCGAAGGGGCAGGAGCTTGAGGATCATTACTTCGGTCCGCTGAGAACCCGCGTGTCCGCTTATATGAAGGATCTTGATCATGAATTGTGGCGCCTTGGAATATATGCCAAGACAAGCCACAATGAAGTTGCTCCTTGTCAGCATGAGCTTGCACCTGTCTATACGACGACCAATGTCGCTGTGGATCAGAACCAGCTGACCATGGAGCTGATGAAGAAGATAGCGAACAAGCATGGTTTCGCATGTCTTCTGCATGAGAAGCCGTTTGCCGGTTTCAACGGTTCTGGCAAGCATAATAACTGGTCGCTTTCAACCGACACCGGCAGCAACCTGCTTGAACCGGGCGACAATCCCAAGGACAATGCGCAGTTCCTTCTTTTCCTTGTCGCTGTCATAAAAGCTGTTGACGAGTATCAGGATCTCTTGAGAGTCAGTGTCTCCAGTGCCGGCAATGACCACCGCCTCGGCGGATTTGAGGCACCTCCTGCGATTGTGTCAATGTTCCTCGGTGACGAGCTTACCGAAATACTGGAAGGTCTTGCCAGCGGCAGTGCCGTTGCCGGCAGGGGAAAGAGACAGATGAAGCTGGGTGTCCATGTTCTTCCTCCCATCCCTCGTGATACGACGGACAGGAACAGGACAAGTCCTTTCGCATTCACCGGAAACAAGTTTGAGTTCCGCATGCTGGGCTCCTCTTTCTCGGTTGCTGATCCCAATACTGTCCTCAACACAATTGTTGCAAATTCACTGCGTTCATTCTATGAGGAGCTCAAGGATGCTGCTGATTTCGACAGCGCAGTCCAGGATCTTGTGAAGAGAGTATACAGTGAGCATAAGAGAATCGTATTCAACGGCAACAACTATGCTCCTGAGTGGATAGGCGAGGCTGAGAAGAGAGGTCTTCTCAATCTTTCAAGTTCTCCTGAAGCTTATGATACTTTCCTGCTTCAGAAGAATATTGATCTGTTTGCAAGTTTCAACATCTTCAACTCCGTTGAGATGCATGCCCGCTATGAGATTCTCAATGAGGAATATTCGAAGACTGTCCACATTGAGGCTGTCACCCTTGTCGATATGGTGAACAAGCAGATCATTCCCGCCGTTTCAGAGTATTCGATGAATCTTGCACGGTCGGTGAAGGCAAAGAAGAGTCTGCTTTCTGATCTTGAGTGCAGGTCAGAAGTCAGTCTTGTCAGACAGATCACAGGCCTTCTCGATGAGCTTGCACAAGAGACACAGAAGCTTGATGAGGCTGTGCAGGCTGCCGGTGAGTTCCATGGCTCTGACCTTGCTCATTACTCAAGAAGATACATCCTGGCACAGATGCAGGCTGTGCGCAGTGTCAGTGACAGGCTTGAGCTGATCGTTGACGAGAAAGTGTGGCCGTATCCTACATATGGACAGATGCTGTTCTATGTATAGATTCTCAGAATTGATGAGATAAGAAAAATCAGGAGCCGCATTTTTGAAACGGCTCCTGATTGTTTTACGACAGATGTTTTCTGTTTTTTCAGTCAGCAAAGAATGCCTTGTAGGCACTGTATGCGCTTTCGATATCCTTTACAGCTGTGATTTCCCACGGACTGTGCATTGAAAGCACGCATACTCCGCAGTCAATGACATCCATGCCGTAATATGCGGCGAACTTTGCGATTGTACCGCCGCCACCGACATCAACCTTTGACATTTCATTCATCTGGTATTTCACGCCGGCATCGTCAAGGGTCTTCCTGAGTTTTGCGATGAATTCAGGACAAGCATCGCTTGATCCGCTCTTGCCTCTGCTTCCTGTATACTTTTCAAATGAAACACCTTTGGACATGAATGATGCATTCATCTTGTCATAGAGTTCTCCGTTGAGGGGATCGAATGCCGCTGTGACATCACTTGAGAGCATGTGTGAATTCTTCAGACAGCGTCTGAGTGCAAGAGATGAGTATTCTCCTGTCTTTTCCATGACTTCACTGACCATGTTGGGAAGCATTTCGCTGTCCATGCCGGTGGAACCGACGGAACCGATCTCCTCCTTGTCCACAAGCAGTGTGCATGCTGTTGTCTCAAGATCGCCATCACTGTCGAGCAGAGCCTGAAGGGCAGTGTATGCACATACTCTGTCATCCTGGCCGTAAGCCATGACCATTGAGCTGTCGAAGCCGAGAGAGCGGGCCCGTCCGGCAGGAACGACTTCGATTTCAGCGGAGAGGAAATCCTCTTCATTTATCTTGTATTCTTTTTCGATGATCCTGAGGATTTCTTTCTTTCCTCCATCCTTCTCATCTCCTTCCCTGAGATTGAGTCCTGCAACAATGTCGAGATTCTCACCGTCGATGAATTCCGAGGCACCTTTTTTCATCTGGTCCTGTGCCATGTGTGGAAGAATGTCGCTGATGCAGAAGGAAGGTCCGTCTTCATCTTCACCGATGCAGATGTTGACACTGCTTCCGTCTTTTCTGAACACGACGCCGTGAAGGGCAAGCGGCATGGTCACCCACTGGTACTTCTTGATACCGCCGTAGTAATGGGTGTTGAGATAGACAACACCGTCTTTCTCATACACCGGTTTCATTTTCAGATCGAGGCGGGGTGAGTCGATGTGTGCTGTCACGAAGTTGATGCCGTCCTGAAGGCTCTTGCGTCCGATGATGAAAAGGGCAACTGACTTGTCTTTGTTGACAACGTATACCTTGTCACCGCTCCTGAGGGATTCATATGTGCTGATGTCCCTGAATCCGGCTTTATCTGCAAGCTCAAGAGCCACGCTCACGCATTCTCTTTCCGTTTTTCCTCTGTCGAGGAATGTTTTATAAGTGTTGATAAGATCCATAAGCATCTCCTGTTTTCCTGAAATAATATAATATGATTTCTTCAGTTTGTCACAGTGGAAAAAAGATTGTATGATTCACATATGGCAAAGAGGCAGAAAATCCACACAGAAAGCTTTAAGAACCGCGTCAGGGAACATAAGGCGCTTTTCGCTGTCTACTTTGCACTGCGCCTTTCGGTTGTCATGATACTCATCGCCCAGATACTGAACGGCAACTGGGAGAATGTGTTCTACTGTGTGCTTTCCCTCATCCTGATGCTCATTCCGTCTTTCATAGAGGACAACTGGCATATAGACATACCGGACACGCTTGAGATAATAGTCCTTCTTTTCATATATGCGGCGGAAATACTTGGTGAGCTCAGTGCCTACTATGTGAATATTCCCTTCTGGGACACGATGCTGCATACGATCACGGGTTTCCTTGCCGCTGCAGTCGGTTTTTCCCTGTGTGACATCTTCAACAGGAACGAGAACATAAAGTTCTCCCTTTCTCCGTTCTTTCTCGCATTCGTGGCATTCTGCTTCTCGATGACGGTGGCTGTATGCTGGGAATTCTTCGAGTTCTCTGCGGACCAGCTTTTCGGCTCCGACATGCAGAAGGACACGATAATAAACACCATCAACACCGTCGAGCTTGACGTGACACGTTCCAACAAGGTTGTCACCATCGACGGTATAACCGATGTGTATTTCCCTGACGGCACGAATCTCGGACTCGGCGGCTATCTTGACATCGGACTGATAGACACTATGAAAGACCTTTTTGTCAATTTTGTCGGTGCTGTTGTCTTTTCCTTCATCGGTTTCTTCTATACGAAGAACAGAGGGGAAGGACGTTTCGCGCGTCTTTTCATTCCGACAGTGAAATACAAGGAAGCGGCTGAGGCGAAGAAGAGGAAGGCTGAGAGAAAAGCCGAGAAGATGAAGATGAGAAATGATAATAAAACCAAGGAGGATAACATCTGATGATGAGAATCGGTATTGTCGGATGCGGCAACATCGCATCGACGCTTGCACCTGTAATGAACCACTATCCTGAGGTGATGAAGATTGAAGCTGCGGCATCCCGTTCAAAGGAAAAGGCGGAGGAGTTTGCCTCCCGTTTCTCGATCGGGAAGGCTTACGGATCATATGAGGAACTGTATGAGGATGCCGATGTTGACATCGTGTATGTCGCAACTCCGCATTCGCATCACAAGGAGATCATGCTTGAGGCCCTGAATCATGGCAAGCACATACTGTGTGAGAAGGCTTTCTGTGTGAATGCAGCCGAGGCAAGGGAAGTCTTCGCACTTGCAAAAGAAAAGAATCTTTATGTTGCTGAAGCCATATGGACACGCTATATGCCTTCCAGAAAGATGATCAATGACATAATCGATTCAGGCCGTATAGGGGAGGTGAAGTCGATTACGGCAAACCTCGGCTACACCATCATCCAGAAGCCGAGGATAAGCGAGCCGTCCCTTGCCGGTGGAGCTTTGCTTGATGTCGGTGTGTATCCTCTCAATTTCACTCTCATGGCAATGGAAGGTACTCCTGTATCCACCCTTACCGGAACCTGTGTGAAAACAGAGAAGGGAGTTGATGAGAGGAGCTTCATCAACATCACATTCAAAAGCGGTGCCCAGGCGAGTGTGTATTCAGAAGCCTGCTGTGTGACTGACAGGAAAGGTATCATATACGGTACGAATGGCCATATTGAGGTGACGAATGTCAACAACCCCGAGAAGATTGAAGTTTTCTCCGGTGACAGGAATCCTGTCCTGCTTGAGACAATCGAGATCACTCACGAGGTCAACGGCTATGAGTATGAGCTTCTTTCTGCCGCAAACTGCATCGCAGAAGGAAAGATTGAAGATCCTCATATGCCATGGAGTGAGACTCTGAGAGTTCTTACATATACTGATGCCCTGAGAGAGATATGGAAGATAAAACTTGCCGGTGAGCTTGAAGGGTGAAATCTGTGATTTGAAAAAGAAGGCATTCTGGGTTGTATTCATGCTCAGAATGCCTTTGTCATATTTATTTGAAATTGAGAATTTAATTATAGCTGACTTTTGAAAATATCCCATTTCCATTTTTTGTATTTTATATCTGGCTGTAAGTCCGAATCAGTGTAAGGGCATATATATTTAACAAAGATTTTTTTCTACCCATTTATTCCATTTATGCGGAATTATGTTGTTCGAGAGCTTAAATGCATATAGCCTTGTGTTTGAGTTTTTGTAAACGAAAAAAATATACAGAATTTCACTGATAAGAAAATAAATTTTGCAAAAAATTTTCATTGACAAGTGCCGTTTCAGGGTTTACAAAAGAAATATAAAACCCAGATAGGAGGAAATTTATGAAAAAGGCGGCTATGTTTGTGTTTGTAGCACTCATCGCTTTCTCTGTGTTTGCAGGAGGTTCGTCAGAAGCCACTGCATCAGTGCAGGATAAAGACTCTGTTACTCTTGTTGTTTCAGGAAATCCATATCGTTTTTATGCTCTTTCTGATACAGGTTGCGGAGGTGATGACAATCTTGTGCTGAGCAATATCTATGATTGTCTGCTCTGCCTTGAAGCTGACGGTAGTCTCACCCCGGCTCTTGCTGAGAGTTATGAAGTTTCAGATGATGGTCTTGTATATACATTCCATCTGAGACAGGGCGTTAAGTTCCATAATGGTACAGAGATGACAGCAGAAGATGTTAAATTCACTTTTGACAAGGGAGCTGCAGGTCCTCTTGGTTCAGCTCTTTTCATTAACTATGATCATTGCAATATCATTGATGATTACACAGTTGAAATTGTCCTGTCTTCTCCTTTTGCTGCATTCCCATATGGTGTTGCATCAAGACTTGGAGGTATCTGTTCTAAGTCTTACTGGGAAGAAGTAGGTGATGAAGGATATCTTGCAGCACCTATTGGAACCGGTGCATATAAGTTTGTTGAGTATGTAAATGCAGATCATGTGACTCTTGAAGCTTTTGAGGATTACTGGAGAGGTGCTCCTGCAATCAAAAATGTCACCATTGCTCTTGTTGCTGATGTCAATACACAGATTCTTGGTCTTCAGAACGGGGACTATGATGTTATGAGAGATCCGTCAATTGAAATGTGTCAGAGATTTGACAATATGGATGGTATCAGCACAAGTATCGGTGACTCGACAGCCCGCATAACCATGACACTCAATGCATGGTCAGGTATTGGAAAAGATCTCAATTTCAGAAAAGCAGTGCAGGCTGCAATAAATAAAGATGATATAAATGCTGCTGTGAATAATGGTCAGGCAACTATCCTTACTGTTGATATCTGCCCGATGTATGGCGGCTATCCTGACCAGGTTGAAGGCGTACCATATGATGTAGAAGCTGCGAAAGCATATCTTGCTGCTTCAAGTTATAATGGAGAGGAATTCGCAATCAACGTTCAGGCTGGAACAACATATGAGACTGTTGCCGAGATTATTCAGGCCCAGCTTATGGATATCGGAATCAACTGCACAGTAGAAGCTGTTGATAATATGACCTATCAGAGCAAACTTACTGAGCGTAATTATGATGCCAGCATTATCAATGAAGCCAGCTCTCTCATTGATGCTGATTCTATTTCAACTCAGTTCATTCCAGGGCGTTTCGGACAGTCATATCCACGTGAGGCAGAGATATATGAGCTTTCACAGAAGGGCAGAGGTCTTCAGGGTGAAGAGAGAAAGGAACTCTACGGACAGATTGCACAGATCCTTCTTGACGAAGCATATACAGTGCCTCTCTACAACGGTATCAATACTGTTGCTTACAACAGTCAGCTTTCCGGTGTTGAGGCTCATTGCCTTGGTTATTACAACTTCCGTTACTGGAGCTGGAACTGATTTCTCTTTTTATAGTGATGATGTAGGGAGGTGCAACCCTCCTTACATCAATATTTTTTCTTTATCCAAGGAGGAAAGGAATGGACTGGCTGAAATATGCTTTAAAACGTCTGATCATGCTGATCCCGGTCATAATCTGCGTAACATTCATTCTTTTTGTAATTCTCTCCCTTGCACCGGGAGATGTTGCTAGAATGATTCTCGGTGCTGATGCCACAGACGAGCAGATAGCAGCATTGAATCATGAAATGGGACTTGACCGTCCTCTTCTCATAAGATATGTCAGCTATATGGTAGATGCTGTACAGCTTGATTTCGGTACTTCATGGACTGGTAACTTTGATGTCCTGGAAGAGTTTTCTTTCAGGCTGCCGTACACATTACTGGTATCGACACTTGCAATACTATTCGCAATTGCTGTGGGTGTTCCGCTTGGGATCGCATCGGCAATAAAGCAATACAGTCTTCTTGACTACGGTTGTACATTCGTGGTCATGCTTCTTTTTTCCATGCCGGCATTCTGGCTTGGAACTATGTGCCAGATATTCTTCTGTCTGACACTGCGTTGGCTTCCTGTATCAGGTGTAGGTTCATGGCAGAGCTATATTCTGCCAGCAGTGATTTTAGGTGCCAATACATTAGCTTCTATGATAAGAATGAGCAGGACAAGCATGCTTGATGTAATCAAGATGGATTATATAAGAACCGCCCGTGCTAAAGGTAATTCAAATAAAGATGTAATTATCCATCACGCAATAAGAAACAGCCTCATACCTGTTGTCACACAGATCGGAATAAATTTTGCAGGAACAATAGGGGGTGCTGTCGTCACTGAGAATATCTTTGCAATACCAGGTATCGGCTCCATGCTGATTAATGCAGTAAAAGGAAGAGATGTCCCTGTTGTCATGGGCACTGTAATATTCATCACAGTTATAGTCTGTGTCATTAATCTCCTGGTTGACCTGGTCTGTGCGATCATCGATCCGAGAATTGATCTGGCCAGCTGATATGAGGGAAACAAAATGAGAAAGAAAAAAACATTATCAGAATACAGCACCGGTGAACTTGTATTATATCGGTTCAGAAAAAACAAACTTGCCATGCTTGGTGTAGCAATGTTTCTTTTTGTGGCTTTGTTCATCCTTTTTGCTCCACTGATAAGACCATATGACACTGTTGTAAAACAGAATATTGCAGATCGTCTTCAAGGTCCCAGCAGTGAATATATTTTCGGAACAGATGAACTCGGACGTGATCTGTTTTCCAGAATTCTTTATGGCGGGCGAATTTCTCTTTTCTGTTCATTAGCAATAATTGCAATTGCTTTTGTATCAGGTGCTCTGATCGGAGGAGCTGCGGGATTTTTCGGTGGTAAAGTTGATACTGTTCTGATGAGAATTGTCGATATGCTTATGAGTGTTCCATCCGCACTTCTTGCAATGGCTATCATAACAGCGCTGGGCAACGGAGTGTGGAAACTGGTTCTTGCACTTGCAATAGGGCAGATTCCACGTTTTGCGCGTATGGTACGTTCAAGTGTCATTACTTTACGTAATATGGAATATGTTGAGGCTGCACGCTGTTTTGGTATAAGCAGCATGAAGATAATGCTTAAGCATATTCTTCCTAACGGAATCGGCCCTATCGTTGTATCTGCAACGCTTACTCTTGGTGCGGTCATCCTGAGTATCTCATCAATGGGCTATCTTGGCCTTGGTGTTGCATCTCCGACTCCTGAATGGGGAACGATCATAAGCGAAAACAAAGTCAATATCCAATATTATCCATACCTTGGAATTATTCCTGGCATATGCATTATGCTCACCGTCATGTCTGTGAACTTCATCGGCGATGGACTGCGTGATGCATTTGATCCGAAATCCAAAAACTGAAAGGAGGTGTTCTGATGTCAGATTATTTGCTTGAGGTGAATGACCTCCATGTTCAGTATAATACAGACGATTCTGTGGTCCATGCTCTTAATGGGCTAAATCTCCGCCTGAAAGAAGGGGAGAAGCTTGGTCTTGTAGGAGAGACCGGCGCAGGAAAGACTACACTTGCACTTTCAATTCTCCGGCTTCTACCTAAAGTAGGTCAGATTGTATCAGGTTCAATCAAATACAAAGGAGAAGAGCTTCTTGATAAAAATGAAGCGTATATGCTTGGACTCCGGGGCAGAAGAGTGTCAATGATCTTTCAGGATCCTATGACAAGCCTTAATCCTGTAAAGACGGTCGGCAACCAGATACTTGAAGTTCTCAATCTCCATTTTCCAGATCTCTCAAAAGATGAGAAAGAGAAAAAAGTTGATGAAATGCTCCAGCTTGTCGGTATCCCCGCATCCAGAAAAGGAGAATTTCCTCATCAGTTCTCCGGTGGTATGAAACAGCGTGTTGTCATTGCAATGGCTCTTATCGCTGAGCCGGAACTTCTGCTTGCAGATGAACCTACGACAGCTCTTGATGTGACGATTCAGGCCCAGATAATGGCTTTAATGGGACAGTTGAAGGAAAAATTCAATTCCGCTGTTCTGCTTATTACCCATGATCTTGGCGTTGTTGCAGAATTCTGTGATACCGTTTCCGTTATATATGCAGGGCGTGTTGTTGAACACGGAGCAGTTGAGGATATTTTCATGGGTAATGAAAATCATCCATATACAAAAGGGCTTATTGGCTGTATTCCTGACCTTTCAAAGGATGAGGACCGTCTGCATCCGATACCGGGTTCAATGGTAGATGCCAGATCCATACCGGAAGGATGTGCTTTCGCAGATCGTTGTCCGCATTGTATGGATATATGTAGGAAGATAATACCGGAAGAACACGTAAATGGAACCCACAGTGTGTTTTGCCATTTGTATGATGCTATAAAGGAGGGTGAAAAATGAGCACACCATTAATCGAAGCTGTTGATTTATGCAAATACTTCAAGACGCCGAAAGGTATGCTCCATGCTGTTGAAAATGTGAGCTTCAAAATAGAAGAAGGTAAAACTCTTGGCGTTGTCGGTGAATCCGGATGTGGTAAAAGTACTCTGGGACGAACGGTTCTTCGTCTTCATAAAGCAACAAGCGGAAAGGTCCTCTATAAAGGAGAAGACGTACTTTCTTTTTCAAAATCCGAAATGCATAAACTGCACAGGAATATGCAGATGATTTTCCAGGATCCATATAGTTCTCTGGATCCCAGAATGTCTGTAAGAGCACTCATAAGTGAGCCTCTTTCAGGGCTTCCAAAAAGTGAAAGGATGTCTCCTGCTCAGGAAAAAGAAAGTGTTGATCATATAATGGAAATGTGCGGACTTCCAGCTCATTATGCGAATCTGTATCCTCATGAACTTGATGGAGGAATGAGACAGCGCGTTGGCTTAGCCCGTTCTATGATCCTTGATCCTCGTTTCATTGTATGTGATGAGCCTGTATCTGCACTTGATGTATCTATTCAGGCTCAGATACTTAACCTTCTCATGGATCTGCAGGATGAACATAAGCTGAGCTATATGTTTATTACTCATGATCTTGCTGTGGTCAAACATATAAGTGATGATATCATGGTTATGTATATGGGGCAGGTTGTTGAATATGCATCATCAGCCACGCTTTTTGCCAATCCGATGCATCCTTATACAGTTGCGCTTCTGAATTCGATTCCGACTATAGATTTGTCAAAGAGGAACAGGGAAAGAATTACTATCCATGGTGAGATATCAAGTCCTGTAAATCCTAAACCCGGTTGCAGATTTGCTCCACGTTGTCCATATGCGAGCGAGGAGTGCAGAAATGAACATAAGCTTGTTGAAGTGGAAAGCGGACATTATGCCGCATGTACCAAGGGGGTGAGGTGATGGCCCATTTGAGATGTGATGTTAGATCTGAATCATTGGATATGATTACTTCTCTGACAGTTGTTATTCCTGACGGTGTTAAGGCTGGAGATGTGAATGTTGTATATCTTTTGCACGGTCTTGCTGATAACTGCACTGGCTGGAGCAGGTATACAAGTGTTGAGCGTTATGCAAGAAGTGCCAATGTCGCTCTTGTGATTCCTGAAGTAGAGCGATCCTTTTACTGTGATATGGTAAATGGCCTTAAATATTTTTCTTATGTCAGCCGTGAGCTTCCTGAAATCTGCAGGAATCTGTTTTCCTTTTCACAGAAAAAAGAAAAAAACTATATAATGGGTTTTTCAATGGGTGGCTATGGTGCACTTAAATGCATGCTCACAAAACCTTCAAGGTATGCAGGCTGTGCAGTTTTTTCATCCGTTACTGATATTGAAGGGCAGATTTCCGTGTCTTCACAGCAGCGAAGAAAAGAATATCAGGCTATATTCGGTTCCCGTCTGCATGTTCCTGCAAGCTGCAATCTTTATGACCTTCTTGAAAAAACGGATGCCTCAAAGTTAGGACGCATATATATGACATGCGGGCTTGATGATGATTTTCTATGCCAGAACGAGGATTTCTCAACACGGCTGAAAGAAAAAGGAATTGATTGCACCTTTTCTTCGTGGAAGGGCGGACATGAATGGTCCTTCTGGGATGAGTCAGTAAATAAAGCGTTTGATTTCTTCTTTTCCTGAAGAATACTGATAGGAGATTGTTTTAAATGGATATATGTCTTGATCACATGACGACAGAAGCCAGAAATAAGGCATCCGTGAATCTTGATGTGATGTCACCTCTTGAAATAATAAAACTGATGAATGAGGAGGATATGAAAGTTCCTCTTGCGATAAAACCTCATCTTGAGAATATTGCAACTATAATACAATGGTGTATCAAGTCTGTAGAAAACGGAGGAAGAATTATATATATCGGAGCAGGTACAAGTGGAAGGCTTGGCGTCGTGGACGCTTCCGAATGCCCTCCGACTTTTGGCGTTTCTCCATCTTTGGTAGTTGGATTGATTGCTGGTGGAGAGAAAGCGTTCATAAAAGCTGTTGAAGGAGCTGAGGACAGTGTTGAATTAGGTGCCGAAGATTTGAAGAATATCAATCTTACCTGTAAAGACACTGTTATAGGACTTGCAGCCAGCGGACGTACACCATATGTTATAGGTGGTCTTGAATATGCTTCTTCAATAGGATGCCGTACTGCGGCAATTTCCTGTAACAATGGCAGTGAAATAAGTCGTGCTGCTGAAATGGCAGTTGAGATTCTGGTGGGACCTGAAGTCCTTACCGGTTCTACAAGGCTGAAAGCAGGTACTGCACAGAAACTTGTATTGAATATGATATCAACAGCAACCATGGTATCGACAGGAAAATGCTATGAGAATCTCATGGTTGATGTGATGCAGTCAAATGCCAAGCTCCATGTCCGGGCTCAGAATATTGTCATGGAAGCTACAGGTGTCAGCCGGCAGAAGGCATCTGATGTTCTTGAAAAAGCCGGTGGAAGTGCAAAGAAAGCCATTGTCATGATTCTGGATTCCTGTACTGCAATTGAAGCGGAAAACAGACTCAATGCTGCGCATGGACATATAAGAGCTGCTATTTGCTGAGAGGTGGTTATGGAGTTTATTGCAGGAATAGATGGTGGAGGTACTAAAACTCGTCTTATTGTCCGCTCTCTTGACGGCAGTTTTGAGAAAATATATGAGTATGGTGCTTTTAATTTCAACAGCATAGGGGAAAAAGCTTTTTCTTCTTTACTTGCTGAAATATGTGATGAACTCTCTTCCCTGGGTGTATGTGAAAGCCTGTGTGTCGGTGCTGCCGGGATCAGTAATTCAAAGATGAGAGATGCTGTTGATAAAGGATTTTCAGTATCTTTTATAAAAAAATGGTCGCTGGTCGGAGATCATGTGACAGCGCACTATGGAGCTTTAAGTGGAAATGAAGGAATTATACTTATTGCTGGGACCGGTGCAATATGTTATGGCCGTAATAACACTGGAGAAGAATGGAGGTGCGGAGGATGGGGGCACCTTATAGGAGATGATGGCAGTGGATATGCACTTGGTCGTGATGCACTTTCCCATCTGGCTAAAGTAATAGACGGGTATGGAGATGAGACAATTATAAGAGAACTTGTGGCGTCTAAGCTATCCCTCAAAGACCGTGGTGATATAATCGTATATGTATACGGCCATGATAAAAGTGCTGTTGCCGCTCTTTCTCCGCTGGTGGAAGATGCCTACTGGGCTAATGACAAGACGGCTGTCAGAATAGTTGTTGAAAATGCTACTGCTCTTGTTGATGGGATATGCTGTGTTGCTGATAAACTGGATTTGAGCAATGTGTCTGTAGCTCTTCTTGGGGGGCTTCTTTCTCATGAGACATGTATGCGAAAGGAAGTTGTGCGTCTTCTTGGTGAAAGGAGAAGCGATATAAAGTGTGTTTATCCTGCGGATGATGCACTGCATGGAGCGCTGATGATTGCTGCCTCAATGATAAATGAAGACAAATAACCCGTTTGCATCTCTTGGAGAAATATTCACACCACTTTTTCCCGGATTCATGACTGCTGGATTGTGCGCGGGCTTTTCTGCACTTTTCAAGCAGATTTTTCCTTCTTTATCATCAAGTGTTATCCCTTTTACCCTTGATATGGTGAATAATGCTTTTTCTACATATATTCCGGTGTGGGTTGGCTGGCAGGCGGCAGGGAGATATGGAGCGCATCCTGTGCTTTGTGCACTGCTTGCCATGTTTGGACTGATGGATGAAATTGATATACTTGCATCTTTTCTTCCTGAAGAACTTTCTTTTCTGCTTAATTCTGGTTCTGGCGGAGTGCTGGCGATAATTGCTGGAGCCTGGCTGCTGGGTTTGCTGGAATCATTTTTTACAAGAAAGCTTCCTGAAAGTATAAGGAGCATATTTGCACCATTCTTTTCGTTTATTATCGTCCTTGTACCTTATGTAGTTATAGTCATGCCGTTTTTCGGTCTGCTGTCTGATATGATATGCAACCTTATATCTGCGGTTATTTTCAGTGACAGCATTGTTGTCCGGCTCTTTACAGGGTATATATGTGCGGCTCTTTTTCTTCCTGTAAATCTCTTTGGGTTGAATTATGCATTTATTGCAATCTATCTTGTTCAGCTGGAAGAAAGCGGGAGTATATCACTGTATCCTGTTCTTGCAATGGCAGGTGCAAGTCAGGTTGGTATGGGGCTTGCTGTGAGTATGAAATCTGGGAAAAAAAACACTAACCTTAAAACGGCGGCACTTTCAGGTATCGTTCCAGGTCTGCTGGGAGTTGGAGCCCCGCTTTTGTATGGAGTTTCTCTTGCCCATATAAAGTTGCTGATCACTTCATGTATCGGTGCAGGATTTGGTGGGGCGTTTATTGTAGCTTCAGGAGTCGCTTCAACTGGCTGGGGGCCCTCTGGTCTACTTGCACTTCCACTTATGAGTGCTGGAAGCAGCTCACCGCTGGCAAGTATGGCATTCTATTTTGCCGGACTTATTGTCTCATATATAGGTGGTTTTACAGCTACAATGCTGATGGTGAATAAAGATGAGCTCATGAATGAAAGACCGCTTCATGAGTCAGATCAAGATATTTCTTGACAATATCATATTCGGCAGATGCAACAGCAGTAAACAGTATATCAATAACATTTAGCATTGCGATTCTTGAACCCATAGCACCACTTCTTATTGTAATCTCTGGGGACGAGATACATAGTGTTGCATCTGCGCTTTTTGCGATTCCTTTTTTTCTTAATTTTGTCATTACAACGGTTCTTGCTCCTATATTCTTCGCCATGTTAAATGCGCTTACTATCTCTTTTGTAGTGCCTGAATAAGATAAGAATACAGCTGCATCATTGCTGTTCAGAATCGAGGCAGTCTGTTTTATTTCGTGGGCATCGGTTATGGCCCATGCCTTTCTGTTTATCCTCATGAATTTCTGCTGCCCGTCCAAAGCTACAAGACCGCTTGCTCCGATTCCGAAAAAGAAAAGCCTGTCTGCATTTCGGATGATTTCCACTGCCTTTTTTATACAAACCGGATCTATAATTGTCTTTGTATCTGCAATGGACTGCATATTTACAAGTGAAACATTTTCGATGATTATGTTTATATCATCTCCCGGTTTTATATCAGTATATTTTAAGGTTGGTCCTGCTTCTTTCTTTGATCCCAGTTCTTTCGATAGGGAAATTATAAAGTCCCTATATCCTTTAAAACCTAAGGCTTTACAGAATCTATTTATCGAGGCTTCACTTGTTCCTATTTTCTGGGCAAGTTCCAGAATCGACATTGATGACACATGATCTATATGGTTTTCTATGTATGATGCTATTTGCTTTCCAACTTTGCTCAGTGATTCGACAGAAAATCTGAGCTTATGTTCAATTGAATTAGCTGATGCCATCTTGTGCCCTCATTTTATGCGACATGTTTACTTTAATGATACAGCAGAAAAACGAGGTTGTCATTTATCGATTTGAATACTTTTTAAATAAACAAAAATGTATTCACTATCTTTATTTAAGTTATCTCCGTGATTTCCTTGACTCTTTTATTGCTGTCTTTATGTCGTCTTCAGAAAGACCCTCTTTTTCTGCATATTTTCTTGCATCGGCAAGCGCAGCTGAAAGCTTATCTTCACAAGGTAATTCAATGGGCTTCAGAATGATGTTCTCTCCATCAGAAAAAATAATGAGCTGGCTACCTTCTCTGATAGATAATGCTTTCCTGTAGCTCACAGGAATGGAAATCTGACCTTTTTTTGAAACTGATATGAGTTGCATTGTATGTTCCCTTTATATGTAAGATCTTTCACATTCATAATGTAACATCTTTTCTTCAATACCAGGCAACGGGAAGTTTATATGGAAGATAAAGCTTGCCAGTGAGCTTGAATGGTAAGGATATATAATGTTAAACAAAAGGCATTCCGTCTGTAAAGCTGAGCGGAATGCCTTTTTCTTTTTTAGAGACTTCTTTTTCTAGAGATTCAGAGCTTCCCTCAGACATTCTTCCTGCTGCTGATCGGGGATGAGAGGTTCTGTATCTTGGTAATGGAAATGAGGATGCATATTGGCAGGAATTCAAGTGAATAGCATCACTACATAATCAAAATCATCTTGAAGTCTGGCGAATGATTTGATAAGATTTTGCGGTCGTCAGCAGATGACAGACGGTGGCCTCTGATCCTATGGAGGGAGAACAATCTTCCTAATCCACCATAGGAAAGGAGGTGAAAGACCAGAATGAAAGTAGTATTAGAGCTTGCTCTGGTGCTCCTGCGGATCTTGAAAGAGGTTCTCGGCCTGATCAGGGATATAAAAGATCTCCGCCGTCCAAAAGCCAAAAGGTAAGCGGAGATTCTACTCTTAATATCTGAGGCCGCCGTTTTGCTGGCGACTTTTTCTATAATCATAATACAGCTCAACTGCTCAAACAGTCAATGAATCATGTTTTCATATTTTCTTTTTAGACAATGTTGAAAACATAGAACTCTTAGATCATGACTTTATCAGGGAAAGCATTCATTTAATTTCTCAGCTGACGACCCCGGAAGTTGAGTTGACATATGCATACATAGAACCGCGTTGCAACAGCGGAAATAACTCTGTCACCCTGAGTGTGGAAAAGGTTTAATAACAGGCTTATTTTAAAAAAAAGGCATACCGTCTGCCAGACTGGACGGAATGCCTTGTTTCTTTTTTAGTGACTTTTTTCCTAGAGATTCAGAGCTTCTCTCAGACATTCCTCCTGACTGTTGATCGGTGAGGAGAGGTTCTGTATCTTGCTATAGCGGCCTCTGCTGTCCATGCGGCGGGCCTTCACATTGTCGTTTTCCACGAGAGAGAGGATATGAAGGACTTTCTTCTTCACGTCAGGATCAAGAACGGGTGCTGCGATCTCGACTCTCTTCTCAAGATTCCTTGTCATCATGTCGGCACTTGCGATGTACACCCTCTCTTCGCCTTCGCTTCCGAATGCGTAGATCCTGGAATGCTCAAGGAAGCGTCCCACTATGCTTATCACAGTGATATTCTCCGTAAGGTCCTTCACACCCGGCACCAGACAGCAGATACCCCTTACGACAAGAGACACCTGGCAGCCGGCACGGCTTGCCTCAATGAGCTTCTCTATGCAGTCCCTGTCGGTAAGGGAGTTGAACTTCGCACGGATCACACCTTTCTCTCCTTTTGCGATTTCACTGTCCATTTCTGCAAGGAGCCTTGTCTTGAGCGAGTAGGGTGCGACAAGGAGATGCGGGTAATCATACTCCACATTGAGAACTGCAAGATTCCTGAAGAAAGCTGCGCCGTCTTCACCGATCTCCTGATTTGCCGTTATTATGTTCAGGTCGGTGTACTGCTTTGCCGTAGACTCATTGTAGTTTCCAGTTCCTATATGGGTGATGTAGCTTATGCCGTCTTCATCCTCCATTGTTATGGATATGATCTTGGAATGGACTTTGTAGTTTTCTATTCCATAGAAGACAGTGCAGCCTGCATCACGCAGCATGTCGGCATTGTAAAGATTGTTCTCCTCATCAAAGCGTGCGCACAGCTCCATGATGGCGACAACCTCCTTGCCGTTTTCCGCCGCTTTGAGAAGGGCCTCGATGATCTTTGATCTGCTGGCAAGACGGTAGATGGTGATCTTTATCGAGGTGACCCTCCTGTCGCATGCCGCCTGTTCAAGCAGCTTCAGAAGCACATCCATGCTCTGATACGGATAGGCAAGGAAGATGTCTTTCTTCCTCACTTCACTGATCAGGTCCTCTGAAAGGGACAGGTAGCGTGGCACCACCGGCTTGTATGCCGGATAGCGGAGGGATGAGAGCGTCTCGTAGTCGAAGAAATCGCCGATACGGAACATGAACTTGTAGTCAAAGCATCCCTGAATGAGGAAACAGCTGTTTTTCTTTATGCCCAGCGTCTTGAGGAGAAAGGCTTTGAGACTGTCGGAAATGACAGTTGTCTCAAGGCGGATCACATCGTTGCTGGTCCTGCCTTCCACCTTTGTCTGGATCAGGCGGGAGAAATCGAAGCCGTATTCATCATCGGCATCCTCCGCACTTGCGTCGAAGTCCGCATTGCGTGTGACGCGGATGAGGGCCTTGTCCTTCACGGTGAAACCGGGAAAGACGCTGTCTGCGAAGTTGAGGAGCATTTCCTCGCTGCGCATGAGATGGACCTTCTTTCCGCCTGAAAGCTTTATGAGCCGCGGGGTGGTGGTGTGCAGAGATGCAACACCTGTCATCTCACGGCCTTTCCTCTCAAGGGAAACGACAAGATAGATCCTGAAATTCTCAAAGCGGTAGAGAGGGTGCTTGGAGTCAAGCACCATCGGGTTGGTCCTTGGCAGGATCTGGCTGTGGAAGGCTTCCTTTGCAACGTTCAGCTGCCGCTCGGAGAGATCCTTTCCCTTTATTATGCTTATGCCTTTGTCATACAGCTCGTTCTTAAGGAAACGGTAGGTCTCGTTGCTGGCTTTGTAGAGAGAGGGAAGGCAGTGAAGTATGGCATCGATCTGCTCCCTGGCAGTCATGTCCGTCTTGTTCTCTCTTGCCGTGGGATCCTTTTCATCCTGATTTATGAGGGTTCCCAGCCTCACCTGGATGAATTCATCAAGATTCGAAATGAAGATTGACAGGAACTTGCATCTCTCAAGCAGAGGATTTGTCAGATCCATTGCCTGATCAAGCACCCTCTTGTTGAATGCAAGCCAGCTTATTTCCCTGTTTGTATATGCACCTTTGATGCATTTTGCCATTACGTCCAGTTCTTTTGACATACCATTAACCCTTGAGCTCAAGTCCCTCGACCTTGCGGGAGGAGCAGACAATCTGTTTCAGCACGCCTTCCTTAACACCGAGATCGGAAATTATTATGCTTGAAACGCCGAACCTTTTCAGCATCTCCTTTGCCAGAATGGCTGTGGGAATGACCTGTGTCATCACCTCAGGCGCATTCTTAAGTATCATGAGGGAACGGCTGTTATCCTGTTTTATGAGGTATTTGCACAGCTTCTTGAGCTTCTTGTACTGCATTATCTTCTCACCATGCTGGTGCGAGAGTTTGAAATAGTCTGCGTACAGCTGGTAAAGCGCCCAGCTGTAAACACCTGCCAGAACCGCATTCTCGAAATAGCCTTCTTCCGGAAGGTTGGCCTCATCCAGTACCGTCCTGACTTTCTCCTTTATGCTGTCTGCTTCCTTTATGCTGGGCACCATCTGGGACACATGTTCCTTGTAGAGTCCGAGCGGTCCTGCCGGTATGGTGCATAGATAGTTCGAGAAACTGTAAAGCTTAGTCGAGAAGGAACCGAAGTCGACCAGAACGGCACGGGGCAGTATGCTGTAGCGTTCATTCGCAATCAGGCGGGCTTCTCCTTCCTCCGCGATGTCGAGTTTCTGGATGTGAAGCGAAAGTCTGTCCGATATCTCTCTGATGAGATCATCCGCCTCACTGACGGATGACAGTGTGGAAGATGCGATTGCATATACCTTGTCCACACCGTTCTCACGGCAGACTTCTATCATGCTCTCAGCTGATTCCATCACTTCCAGTTTCTCGACACTGCTCAGGACCCTTCCTTCGAAAATCGAAGTGGAGAAACTGAGCGGGATCCTTGTGTGTAAAAGGCCTTCCATTCTCAAGCCCTCGATCTTTGCGATCAGTAGGGAGAGGGAGGAAGCCGAAAAGTCGATGATTGCGTATTTTCTCATTTTATTCCCTTGAATTTCTTGCCATCCCCGAATGAGATTCCGATTGACCTGGCGACATTGACCATCTGGTTGTCCTCGCTGACGTACTTTGTCTTTCCTGCGACATCGCTGAGCCAGTTGTAGGTGATGGCATTGTTCTGCACGGCAACCGTGGTTCCGAAGTTTCCTTCCTGAACCAGCTTTCCGGCAAAGCTTCCCAGCTCAGTGGAGATGAGACGGTCATACGGGGATGGGCTGCCGCCTCTCTGGAGGTGTCCGATGACGACTGTCCTCGTCTCGACTCCGACCTGCTCCTGTATATAGCGGGCGATGGCATTTGTCGCGGTGGTGTCACTTCCCCTGGCGGCAAGTCTGTCGGCTTTCTTCATTTCAGCCTCCGCCTTTGTCATTGCGCCTTCCGCTATGGCGATGATGGTGAAGTCCTTGCCGTTCTTGTAGCGCTTTGCAACGGTCTTGCACACTTCATCCGGGTCGAACGGGATTTCCGGAATCAGGATGATGTCGGCACCTCCCGCTATGCCTGAATACAGTGTGAGCCAGCCGACTTTGTTCCCCATGATCTCTATGACCATCGTCCTGCCGTGGCTTGCAGCCGTGGTGTGAAGACGGTCGATGCACTCCGTGTCTATGTCGACAGCAGTATGGAAACCGAAGGTGATGTCCGTTCCCCATATATCGTTGTCGATGGTCTTGGGAAGACCGATGACGTTGCAGCCGGCACCGGAGAGCAGGGCCGCGGTCTTGTGCGTGCCGGCTCCTCCCAGCGTGACGACAAGGTCAAGCTTTGCCTTCCTGTAGTTCTTCACCATCTGTTCAAGACGGGTGCTGCCGTTCTGCTCCTCCTTCGTCATTTCCTTGAAGGGCTGGCGCGATGTTCCGAGGATGGTGCCGCCTATGTTCAGAATGCCGGAGAAATCCGACTCCTTCAGGTTCTTGAACTCTCCGTTGATGAGTCCGCGGTAACCGTCCGATATACCGATGATCTCCGCATCCGGGATCTGGTTGTAAACATATTTTGCGAAACCTCTGATGACTGCGTTGAGACCAGGACAGTCTCCGCCCGCCGTTAGAATACCGATTCTCATAATCTGTCCTCCTTTTTTTACCATCTTAGCAAAGTTTTTCAAACAATGAAAAATGTTTTAAATGTGAAAACCATGTGAAATCTGGAATATTCTAGCAGGTTTTCACTTTTAAAGAAGGTTCTTTCTTAATCTGGAAGGAAAGGATATTATCATTCACATGGATATGAGACAGGCATTTATGCTTTTTTTATGCGCGCATGCGTTCGGATTTTACTATTTTTCATCATTCAGGGAAGGCAAGAAGTTCCGGCGCCTGATTCCCGAGTTCCTGATCTACACCATCGCTCTTGCCCTGGTCTTCGCTCCGGTGCTGGACGGCAACAACTATCTGTATGCACTCAGCATACTGATTCTCCATCTTCTGCTTTCCGTGATTTATTTCTTCACTGCCGGCAGAAGCGGAAATGAGAAGGTGAGGGATACAGTCTTTGTCATATTCGAGATTCTGAAGATTGCCGCCTTCGCCGCACTGGCATTCCTGCACTCTGTCAGATGGGGAAGCTTCGAGCCATGGAGACAGGTGCGTTTCTTCCTTGACAGGTTCGCCCTTGATTACAATCAGGTGCTTTCCTTTGCATTCACACTTGTCCTGATCATGCGGCCCGCAAACGTGATCATAAGGAAACTCCTTTCTCTCATGGAGGAAGGTCAGAATGAGAATACAGGATACAGAGGCTCTGTGACCGGAATCATCGAAAGGCTGCTGTACGTATATTCCATTTTCTGCGGTTCATGGCTTTCTTTCGCCATTTTCTTCTTCGCAAAATGTGCTCTTTTCTCCCTTGTCATAAGGAAAAAGGAAGATTACGGAATGAGGCTTTACACAGGCAGCGTGCTCAGTGCTTTATGCGTCATACCGGTCTGTCTTGTTTCAGCATCCTTCTTCTGATGAAAAAAGGCTGCCGCACCACTTGGTGAGATGCGGCAGCCGGGACTGATGATCAATGCGTCCTTCCCTTATTTTCACAATTTACCAAGCAAAGAAGCTGCCGTCTTTCAATGCGGCAGATGAATTGAGTTTTTGCAATGTCTGTAAAGGAAAGAAAATAGCTGAAAAAA
>CALXYO010000015.1 GCA_944393005.1 uncultured Spirochaetales bacterium
ACAATAAAATTTCCCAATAATGAAGATGTCACTTTTGAACAAGGAAAGCCTATTGTGGTTCTTGGAGCTAATGGTGCAGGAAAAACGCGTTTTAGTTCAAAAGTCGAAGAATTGAACGACGGAAAATACAATACTTGGGACAAGGAACAATCACTATTGATTCATCGGATTTCTGCACAAAAATCACTTACAATCAATGAATCTATCTCCATTTTCGACCTCGATAGTGCCACAAAATCTTTGTTCATCGGCGATTCAAACATGTACGCCAGTAAAATAAGCAATCGATTTAGTAGTAATCCAGTTACAGGATTGTTAAATGACTATGAACAAGCATTATCATTGCTTTTTGCCAAAAATAATGATCAATTACAAAATGCACATGCATCAGATGTAGCAGCATATAAGGCTGGTACCGAACGACCAACTCCAATTACAACAGTTGTAGAAACCGCTACATTAGTTTGGAACGAATTACTGCCCCATCGCAAAATTGATTTAAGTGGTAACGGTGTTCATGTAGAGTATGGTGGAAAACGTTATCACGGAAAAGAAATGAGCGATGGTGAGCGAGTCATGCTATATATGATTTGCCAAGTTCTGGTCTTGAAGCCAAACAGTATTTTGATTATTGATGAACCAGAATTACATATCCACAAAGCAATTGTAGATAAACTCTGGGATAAGTTAGAGGAACTTAGACAGGATTGTGTGTTTGTATACATCACTCACGATTTGAACTTTGCTCTATCTCGTAATACAGAAAATGTTCTGTGGATTAAAAGCTATGACGGCACAACTTGGGATTATGAGTTTTTAAATATCGCTGATTTTTCTGATTTGCCAAATGATTTATTATATGAGGTAATTGGTACTCGGCAAAAGATTTTATTTGTTGAAGGTGAAAAAAACAGTTACGATCACTTTTTATATCAAGAAGTGTTCCGTGATAAAGGCTACCATGTAATCCCTTGTGGAGGCTGTCAGGATGTTGTAAAATTTGTAAAATCAAAACGCGCGTATGAAAAATTGAATGCAATTGATGTTTATGGCATTGTTGATCGGGACTTTAGAACAGAAGCAGAAATTACTGCGCTCCAAAACGATGGTGTATTCTGCCTTGATGTTGCCGAAGTCGAAAACCTCTTCGTCGTTCCAGAATTGTTGGACTTGATGGCTGAGCAGTTGGGATGCGCTGAAGGAGCGGCACAGAGTGCAAAGGATTTTATTCAAACACTTTTTGTGCAAAACAAGGCAAATCAAATTGGCGAAGCATTTATCAAGGAAGTCAACCATCAGCTTACGCTGAAAAACTTCTCAGATAAACAGTTGACCCCATCTGAAGTAAAAGAATGTTTGGATACTGATTTTTCTGAAGCCAAGATCGCCGTGTTTTATGCTGAAAAGCAGCAACAGTTTGATTCAGCGCATACAACAAAAGAAATCTTACAGATTTTTAATTTCAAGGACTTGAGCAAAAAAATTGGGAGTCGGTTTGGGATTCACGGAAATGACTACCCTCAGCGTGTAATCAATTTGATGAAGCGAAATCCTAATAATGTAAGAGAGCAAATCATCACTATCTTATCCGAGTATATCCCTGAGCTGCCCCAATAATTTTGATGAATGGTCGCTTATCTTAATTTTCTGCCTCGTTTACAATAAGCGCGAAGCTACCCCAGTTACATATAAAGCCCGGAAAGCCTTATTCCACAAGGCTTTCCGGGTTTCGTTTACATTAATGGCGCTCTGATACCCTCATAAGAATTATTATGAGGCGTTCAAGGAAGGTGATGCCTTCATAACGATGGACTGCAGGGAAATAGTCGACTGGCCATATTTTCTTCCCTACCGGATTCTCTATTCAAGGAACGTGAACAACATGTTCATGGCAGGAAGGAACGTGAGCGTGTCCCATGATGCGTCAGGTACGGCAAGAGTGATGAGGACCTGCGGTATCATGGGAGAGGTTGTCGGATATGCCGCAAGGTTCTGCATAAAGTATTCATGCAGCCCGCGTCAGATATACACAGACCACCTCGAAGAGTTCCTGTCATTCCTCAGATCCATTGAAAACAAAGAAGTATTCAAAGCCGGAAGTACTGTTACCTAAGGCTTGGAACATAGAAAAACAGACAAAAGGAGTTAATTTATGAGAAAAGTATTGGCAATTGCTCTGATCTCTCTTCTTTCACTTTCTCTTTTCGCCGCTGGAGCCGGAGAAAGCCAGAATGCATCAGCTGAAAGCGGAAGCACAAGCATTGTCTGGGCTGGATGGTCCGGAGAAGAAGAAGCAACAAGAGACATCTTCCAGAGAATGAGAACCGGTTATGAGGAACAGAGCGGAAACACCGTACAGTGGGTCGGCTGGACATGGGCAGATACGGCACAGCAGCTGCTCATCCGTCTCCAGGGCGGCGAACAGCTTGACATAGCCCAGACAGATATCGGCATCTTCAACACGGTTGCACAGACCGGAGCTCTTGCTGATCTTAACGAGATCTTCGGCAGGGAATGGCTTGAGGAGAACTTTGCTCCTTCCACTCTTGCCGTGGGACAGATTGACGGAAAGCAGCTCGGACTTCCTTGGTCAATGGCTGCCATCACAATGGTTTACAACCCACAGATTCTCGAACGTGCGGGCTGGAGCGAAGTTCCATCCACAATTGAGGAATTCGAACAGTGCATGGCCGATATCGCCGCACTCGGAGAAGGAATCATTCCGTACGGTGTCTCAACAAAAGATGACACTGCCGCCGGCGATCTCATGCCATGGCTGTGGACATTCGGCACAACAGTCTTCAATGAAGACGGAAGCGTGAATCTCGGACCTGAAGCTGTAGATACAATCAACTGGTACAAGGATCTCCTGGCAAAAGGCTATATCCAGATGGATATCGGAAGAGGTGACGCACGCCAGCTCTTCGCACAGGGCATGATGGCATTCTATGATGATGCGGTTCTTGCAAAAGGCCAGGCTGTAAGTGCAGGTGTCGATCCAGCTGAAGTCGTTAACGTATGTTCGGCAATGCCCCGCCCCGTTCTCAATGCCGGTGATGAAAGCCAGAGCACGATGTGGGGTCACATGCTCGTGATCTTCGACTCATCACAGTACAAGGACAGTGCAGCAGATTTCGCAAAGTATCTTCTCAGCGATGATGTTGCCCTTGAGTATTTCGAGCAGAACGGAATGCCTCCTGTGACCAACTCAGCTGCAAATACAGAAGAAGTCCTCAATGATGAATATCTCAAAGGCTTCATCGATGCGACAGCAACGGCAAAACTTGATGAAACCGCAAGAATGACAAATGCAAGCGAAATCAAGACAATCATCGTTGAGGAGCTCCAGAGAACGCTTCTCGGACAGACAACTGCCGAGGAATGCGTTGAGAACATGAGAACAAGACTCAACGCTGCAATCTAAATCAGAAACCGGGAGAAGAGTATCATGGCAAAATTCAGGAATAACGGACGTCTTACGGACACACAGACCGGAATACTTCTGGTAATACCGGGGCTTGCGGTATTCATTGCCGTAATACTCTACCCTTTCATCAGCGCGATCGCGATGTCATTCACAGACCGGTCGCTGCTGAATCCTAACTCATCTTTCGTGGGTCTGGACAATTACATAAAGGTTTTCTCGGATCCATACTTCTTCCAGACAGTATGGACGACAATCATATTCGTGGTCTTTGCAACCCTGATTCCGTTCACACTCGGCCTCATTTGGGCGATTGTTCTGAATCAGGGATTCAGAGGAAGCGAGTTCCTGCGCGGTGTCACTCTTGTCAACTGGATCATCCCGGGAACCGCCATCGGCTTCCTCTGGTCCTGGATCTTCAACGGTCAGTACGGCATACTCAACGGACTGCTGTCAGCTCTGGGAATAATCGATGAGAACATAAGTTTCCTCGGACAGCCGGCAAGCGCCCTCATCTGCGTCATCATCGCGCGAAGCTGGCAGATGCTGCCGTGGTACATGGCATTCCTGCTTGGAGGACTTCAGGGAGTGCCTGTGGAAAGGATCGAAGCGGCAAGAATAGACGGTGCCAACAATCTCCAGGTCTTCCGGTATATCGTAATACCCGGCATGAGGCAGATATTTTTCCTGGTCCTCATCCTCGGTGCGATCGGAAATCTCCAGCATTTTGATATCCCATGGACAATGACGGAAGGAGGACCGGCACGAGCCACCACCACCCTTTCGATTGAAGTTTACAGAACTGCATTCAAGAACTGGAAACTCGGTCAGGCGGCAACAGTCGGCACAGTCTGGGCAGTTCTTCTGCTGCTGTTCTCGGTTGTATACCTGAAACAGGTCAGGGAATCAGATTAGGAGGAAAAGGAAAATGTTTCAGAAAACACTTGCATTCAGAATATTCTTCATCTTCTCCCTGATTCTCATCGGATGTTTCGTATTCCTGCCGCTTCTGTGGATGATAAATACAGCACTGAAACCGGCAGACAAGACATTCACCCTTTATTTCTTTGCGGGAGAGCTCACGTTAGAGAACATCATCGGGATTCTTACGGACAAGACGATAATGACTTATCTGAAGAATTCCCTCATAGTCTCATTCCTCTCCTCTTTCATGGCGACACTGGTATCATCCTTCGCGGCATACAGCTTCTCAAAGTTCCGCTACAGGGGAAGAAAGGCAATAATGGGAGCCTTCATGATGAGTCAGGCATTCCCGCAGGCGATCCTGCTGCTTGCGATCTATCTTATGATGCAGCGCTTCCATCTGCTCGGCTCATACTGGTCCCTTCTCATAAGCTACATCGTGTTCACACTGCCGGTCGGGACATGGACGCTGAAAGGATATTTTGACGGCATTTCAAATTCCCTCATTGAAAGTGCGAAAATCGACGGCGCGGGAAATTTCAGGATAATGACACGCATTGTGTTTCCGATGGCGGTTCCGGGCATGATCTCGATTGCAATATACGGCTTCGTATGGTCATGGAATGACCTCCTGTACGCAATGACCCTTGTCACGGATCCGGCAAGAAGAACTCTCGCACCGGGTCTGGTGATGACGTATCTGGGAGAAGCGAGCACGAACTGGGCTGCGATGATGAGCGCATCAATCGTGGCGGCAATTCCCGTCACTGTTATATTCGTGTTCCTGCAGCGTTACTTCATCACAGGACTTACAAGCGGTGCAGTCAAGGAATGACGGCAGGGAAGAAATGACAGAAAAAGGCACGAACGGCCTTTTTCTGTTTCAGCTGAGAAGTGAGAGAATATCTTCCCCGATCCTGACAGGGCGCTTTGTCTCAAGATTTATGCAGGCGACTTTCACCTCCATATCGGCAAGCACCTCATCTCCCCTTTTCACGGTCTGTGAAAATACTATTGTGACCTTCCCGAAATCCTTCACACGGGTCTCTACCGTAAGCATATCGTCAAGATAGCCCGGCTTTTCATAGCTTATGCTGATGCTCTTGACGACAAAGGCATTGCCTCCTGACAGACCTGATGCGTGAAGTTCACGTCCCAGTTCAGTGCGGGCATGTTCGGCGAAGTTGAGATAGGCCGCATGATAGACAATACCCTGGGCATCAGTATCGGAAAAATACACTCTCTGGTTGTATATGAATGTCTTCATGTCTTATTTCCTCTTCCTGCTGTCCCTGCTGCGTCTCTCCTCAGCCTGCTTCAGGAAGTCGGCAAATGTTCCTCCGCCCATATCTGAATCGGAGGAGTGTGCGCTGTAACGGGGAGAAGACGTGAACTTTTTCTCATTCCTGTCTTTCCTGTAGGCAAGCTTGCTTGGATGAACGACTTCTGTCTTCGTCTCATATACGGCCTTGGGAAGCTTAACTGCAGATTTCTTTACGGTTATCCTGATCTTTCCGTCTGCCGTCATCACGGGTTTGGTTCTGGCACTCTGCCCCGCACCCTCAAGCTTGACCCTGACCTCTTTCTCCTCATATGCGCAGCTGAGCTTCTGGCAGATGTAATGCACGCATCCGGCAGTATCAACAACCTTCATCATCGGAGTGTGACAGTAAGGACATTCCTTCGCGTCTGTGAATTTAGGACTGTAGACAAGATGGGAATTCTTCACTTCCTCAACAAGATCCGCAGCCATCTTCTTTATGTCGCGGATGAAGAGATCAGGTTCCTGACGTCCTTTGCTTATGGCATCAAGACGGGCTTCCCATTCACCTGTGAGAACGGGAGACGCAAGAACCTGCGGGGCAAGACGTACGACTTCCCTTCCCTTTGCAGTCGGCACAAGGTATTTGCCGTCCCTGTTCACATAATTGTTCTGTATGAGTTTCTCTATAATCTCAGCACGGGTGGCAGGTGTGCCAAGTCCGTTTGAGAGATTTGACTTGATCTCTCTGTCCTCAACAAAACGTCCGGCATGTTCCATTGCCGACAGAAGCGTAGCATCGGTATATCTCTCCGGCGGAGTCGTCGCACTCTGACGCACCTTGATCTTCTCGACTTTGACCTTGTCCCCTTCCCTGAGACGGAGAAGCGCGACAGAATTCTCAAGATCATCCACGGCAGGGGCTGCGGATCTTATGTTGAGCGCAATTGATACAGAGCGGTAGCCCGGCCTCACACTCTGGGTGAGACGTGTCTTGAATTTCTTTCCCTCCACATCAATGACAGCCGTTGTTGTCTTATAAAGATAGGAAGGAGAAAGCACCTCAAGGAAGCGCATCGCGATAAGACGGAACAGCTTTGCCTCGTCAGATGAGAGAGCACTCATGTCCACATGCTGCTCTGTCGGGATTATCGCATGATGGTCTGAGACCAGTGCATCCTGCACGAAGCGGTCGCTCTCATACTCAAATCCGTTTCTGCAGTACTCCTCGCTGACAATTGAGAACTCGGTATCACGCAGGGCATGGAGACGCTCTGGGAGAGTCGGCACGATGTCAGAGGAAATGTATCTTGAATCAGTACGCGGGTATGTGACGATCTTGTGCACCTCGTAAAGACGCTGAAGGGTGTCCAGCGTCTCCTTTGCCGAGAAGCCGAGCATTATGTTGGCATCCCTCTGAAGTTCTGTAAGATCATAGGCAAGCGGAGCTTTATCTTCCTTCTCCTCTCCTGTAAGGGAGACAACCGTTCCCTCTTTTCCCGCAAAAGAGGTTTCAAACTCCTCTTTGAGCTTCTCATCACTGAAACGGACTGAATTCTCTTCAGGGTAATAGCTTGCACTGAAAAGACCGAAATCTGCACGTGCAGTATAATAGAAGGAGCCGAGGAATGCATCTATCTCATCTTCCCTCTGCGTCATGAGCGCAAGAGTCGGTGTCTGGACACGGCCGGCCGAAAGCTTCGCATCATGATGGCAGGTCAGAGCACGCGTGACATTCATGCCGACATACCAGTCAGCCGCAGAACGGCATTCGGCAGCATGATAGAGATTGTCATAATCCTCCGCAGGATGAAGGGAAGCAAATCCGTCACGGATCGCCTTTTCAGTCTGCGAACTTATCCACAGGCGTTCGACCTTGCCCGAGTAGCCGCACAGCTTGAGTATCCAGCGTGCGACAAGCTCACCTTCCCTTCCAGCATCAGTTGCTATGATGACACCGCTGATATCATCACGTGTCAGCAGCGCCTGAATATGATCAAACTGCTCATGTGTATCTTCTATGACCTGCTGGTCAAGCTGCTGTGGAAGCATCGGAAGATCCTTTATGGACCATCTTTTATAACGTTCACTGTAATGACTGGGTTCGCAAAGCTCCACAAGATGCCCCAGCGCCCAGGTGACAATGTAATCACTGCCTTCGATATAACCGTCGCCTCTGACTCTTGAGCCGAGGGTCCTGGCAAGCTCTCTTGCCACAGACGGCTTTTCCGCAATAACAAGTTTCTTCATGCTGGAGGATTCTAGCAGAAAGAAAAGCTTACGAAAAGAAGATTCACGAGTTAGCAGCAGACAACTCACTTGAAGCTTTGAAAATGACCTGACATAAAACCGGATTTCGTCAAATTTGACCCATTATTGATGATTTCTTTCCTTGACCTGAATCATGCTGAGGAATTATACTTTGTCTATCTTTCCAAGATTGAATAAGGAGTAAAAACTATGGCTTATAAGATTCTTGATTCTTGTGTAGCATGCGGTACATGTGCAGGCGAATGCCCGGTAGGAGCTATCTCTGAAGGAGATATCTACTCAATCGATCCTGAGAAGTGCATTGACTGCGGTACATGTGCAGGTGTATGCCCGACAGGTTCAATTGAAGAAGCTTAAGTGAAAGCTTTATAAGACGGCTGTCCTGCAAGGGACAGCTTTTTTATTGTCTTTTCCATGGTTACATTCATTCTCTCTGCAATTCCCCTGCTCATATCCCTTTTCCTCGCTCCGAAGCTTCCCAAACTCGCATGCTTCGTCCTGTTTTACCTGACACTGGAGTCTGTCTTCATGTTCTTCATGAATACAGAGGTCCTGTCATATGCGGCAGCACTCGCAATGACAGTGCTGCTTTTCCTCATCAATCCGGTCAGGAACAATGCGGACAGACTTCTCGTTCCTTTTTCAATAGCATCATCAGTATGTTTTCTGCCTTTCGGCAACACCCTTTTCCTCCTATTCCTTGTTCTGTCAGTGGCTGCATCGGTATTCAGAAAAACGCTGATGAAATATTTCATCATGTTATTCTCATCGGCACTGCTTTCCCTCAACCTTTCCAGAATGTACTATCTCTCACCCCTCGTAACACTCATCATCGCCTCTGTTTTCCTTGTTCTCTCACTTGTGCTTGACCCTCTCAGGGTGCACAGGGAAAAATGAAATGCTTTCTTCTGGTCACATGTGCCTGAAAATTGTAGAATGCATTATGTGAGTTACAACAGCGACAACACCCTTCTTGACAAACCGCTGACTATCAGTGAGATAAACCAGCTTTTGAAAGCCTTCATAAGGGAAAGGTTCTACAACATCTGCCTTGTCGGGGAAATATCATCATTCCGTCCGTCGGCAAACGGGCACTGGTATTTCACGCTGAAGGATGAGAAGTCCCAGATCTCGGCTGTGATGTTCAGAAGCGCCAATGCAATGTGCCCCTTCACTCCATGTGACGGGGATCTTGTGGAGGTTACGGGAAATCTTGACGTATATGAAGTGCGCGGCACATACCAGATAATAATCCAGAGCATGAAGCATGCCGGCCTTGGCGCCATCCTCGCACAGCTTCAGAAAAAAAAGGAATATTACCAGAGCCTCGGCTGGTTTGACCCGGATGGCAAGCCTCATATTCCGCTGTACCCGAAAAACATAGGTGTCATAACGGCATCAACAGGTGCCGCGATAAAAGACATCCTCGACACCACAGGACGCAGGGCACCTTCTGTCGACATTACGATTTACCCGGTGCTTGTACAGGGTGAAAGCGCACCGGCAATGATAGCTGCTGCCATAAGACAGGCCAATGAGCTTTCGATCTCCGATGTGCTCATAGTCGGCCGCGGGGGCGGCAGTATTGAAGACCTGCTGCCATTCAGCAGTGACGAGGTCTTGAAAGCCGTCCATGAAAGCGAAATACCGGTTATATCCGCAGTGGGACATGAAATAGACACCTCCCTGTGCGATTACGTGGCAACCAGAAGAGCCATCACGCCGACAGATGCTGCGGTGATCGCAACAGAAGGCTATTACAGCCTCCGCGAATCACTGAGAAAAACGGAAAAAGAACTCAGGGAAGGCATGAGGATGCGCCTTTACAGAGCATCAGCCTCAATACCGTCAGAAGCATATATCAGCACTCTTATAGCCAGAAAAACGGTTGCAGTGCATATTCCCTCACCTGATGCGCTGAGCCGTCTGCTGAGGGCAAAGACGGATTCTGCACTTATGCGTCTTGGCTATGCTGCAGACAGCATTGCTGACAGTATTGCTGCGAAAACAGTACAGGCAGAGGGAAAACTGAGAGACACTGATGATGAGATGATGCGCGCACTGAAGGAAAAGACTGCATCTCTTTTTGCAGAACTCAGGGAATGCACGCTCAGACTGCCTCTTTCCCTTGAATCCATATATCTCAGGAAGAAAAGCCTGCTTGATGCTTTCAGCATGCCATCAATGCTTCAGGAAATAAGACTCAAGTATTCAAGGGGACAGGAGAGAATCAGGTTCTGTGCGGATAAGAATGTACTTGCAGTGTCAGGAAAATACAAGGAAGCCTGTTCACGTTTCAGCGCAGCACGTGCTGAAAGTGAAGCTCTCAGTCCCGTCTCCGTTCTCTCCCGCGGTTATGCGATTGTCGAGAAAACGGACGGAACGATCGTAAGGAACAGGAAGGATGTCAGGGCAGATGAAACTGTCACGATAATCCTTGAAAAGGACAGACTCAAAGCAAAGATAGAAGGAGAATGAACATAATGAGTTTTGAAAGTGATCTCAAAAGACTTGAGGATATCAGCGAAAAGCTGAAGGATGATTCCACCGGACTTGAAGAGAGTCTCAAGCTTTACGAAGAGGCAAGCGCACTCAACAAAAAGCTTACAAAAATGCTTGAAGATGTGAAACGCCGCATTGAGGCTGTATCAGCCGACGGCTCAGTGAGCGAAGTGAAGGAAGAAGAATGACATTATGATTCAGGCCCGCCGGAAGGCGAGCCTGAAAACGATGTCAGTCATCAAACCATTTGTATTCATACGGTCCGTAGGAAACTGTCGGTGTATCCCAGTAATGCCCATCGTCATCAATAAGATATCTTTCTCTTCCGACTATGTCTTCCTCTATCATGTCATCGTCAATTTCAACGCCATGCCATGAATGATTATCATCATCGAAAGCTTCTTCATCCAAAGCGGTGGCTGTGGTCAGTTTAGCAATGAGAGACTGATTTGAAGTTTTATAGCCGTTAGCAAATGAAGCGTATTCAGATCCAGATATATAAATATTCTCCTTATCACTAGAAGTTGGCATATAACTGTCAGTACATACAACAATATTGTTCACTCCATTGATTTCACCACCTGAATATCCTGTAATGATTGAATGAATATACGTGTTACCGGCTGCATACGGTGCGGCAGAGTTGATGAATATCGTATTTCCACTGCCTTCACTCATTTTGTCAATGATCAAGCCGTTGATAGCCCTTCCTGCATTAGTAAGTGTTCCGACACTGCAGTTCCTGAATTCAAATTCTCTGTCATCGTCACCGTATGAGCCAAGAAGATTAGAATAATCAAGTTCCGTGAAAGCAATATTCCTGAATTCAATCTCTATTTCAAGTTCATCATTCCTGTAGCTGAGGCTTGGGAGTTTAAGGTCATTGATAGAAGTTCGTCCTGTCACCCTCCAGCTGTCAGGATCATATCCGCCGATGAGCTTCAGCTCGATTTCAAGTTCGTCATCATACCAGTAGCCATGATTTCTCAGTTGTGACAAATCAAGACTATCAATATTGGAGCTTGCAGTGAACTTGATTGTAAGCTCATCATCGTCAAATCTGCCATCTGAGTATTTTGAAATGAACGTTGCCAAATCTTCTGTATCTGAAATCGGATTGGCCTTTGTTCCGATCGGAAGATCAGGATCTGTATCATATTCAGCATCAAAATACGCACCTCTGTCGAATGTCGGACGGATGTATTTGATGTAATCGGGATTTATCTCAATTGTCTCCGGATCACCGGCAATTGCCCACATTATTTCTCTCATGACATTCATCCAGTTCTGACCGGGCTCTCTGCGGATCCAGCTTCTCGCATCTCTGCTGAACTCCCATTCGTCAAAGACAAAACCGGGTCTCGGTTCCACTGAATAAGAAACAGTTCTGCCCAGAACAGGTACATCTGCCTGGAACTCCACATCATTTGTTGAACCTGATGTGCTGTAAGATTCCGGCTTAAGATCATCCGTGATGTTTCTGTCATCAACAATTATCTCAGCCGATGCGAATTCTGCCGATGCAGAAACTGAACGGGAAGCTGATTCCGCTGCCGTTCCAACCACTCTCACCTCTGCTGTCGTCTCATGTTCCGCTCCCGCACAGGAAGTCAGAATGAGGCTGAGGACAAACGCTACAAAGGCAAGCAGGAAAACATTTCTGTTTGTTTTCATAGTATTCTCCTTTTTGTAAGAGCATGGAATGTATGCTCATTCCTGCGCACATGTTAACACTCTTTGAGGAGATACGTTACTTCAAGTTTTGTTAAGTAATGACAGTAAACAAATAATTTATTACAATGTAATAGTTAAAACTTGCCCGTCAGAGGGGTTTGCAAATGTCAGGGACACGGCTTCAAGACCGAAGACATCCGCCTCATCTCCGCCGTACAGAGTATCTCCGGCCAGAGGATACCCCGCCCATGCCATATGAACCCTTATCTGATGACGGAATCCCCTTGTGATTGTGCACAGTACGCTGTTGCTGCTTTCAACCTCTGTCTGTGTTGTGTAAAGGACACCGGAGCAGTTCTTTGCCTTCGGATTTGTCAGAGGACGCACCTGAGCTCCCCTTGGACCGAAACTTCTGAAATATGATGAAATATAGCCGCATGAAGATGCGACATCATAGCCTGTATAAGGAATGAAACCTTCAGGAGCGCCCTTCCTTGATGTGAAAACCGCCCTGTACTGTTTTATTATGAGGTCTTTCTTCTGCTGTGTGATGAGATTGTCATATGACCTCTGATTCAGGGCAAAGAGCACAAGACCGGAAGTCGGAGTGTCAAGACGGTGTATAAGCCCGCCTTCCCTTATCAGAATACCTGAGGCATTCATGATCCCAGGTTCTGTTTTCCTCACTTCATTGACCAGACAAAATTCATCCCCGGCACATGTGAGGGGTGCGCTGGGGATGTTTCCTGGTTTGTATACGACAAGAACGTCGTCATTCCTGTAAATTGTCTCAATCTCTGTCCGCTGCTGCATAGAGTCTCAGAACATAGAGGAAGATATTGAGGAAATCGAGATACAGATCCAGTGCGCCGATGATGCCGAGCTTAGTATGCTCGCTGACCGTCATCTCCGAACCGTACTCCCTGTTCATTTCCATTATTCTCTTCGTATCCCAGACTGTAAGACCGACAAACAGGACGATGCCGACCAGGCTGATGATGAGATCAAGCATCGAGGAACCGAGGAACATGTTCACCAGTGTGGCGATTATCACACCCCAAAGTCCCATCATGAGATAGCGTGTCCATCCTGCGATGTTCTTCTTGCTCACGGCTGCATATACCGTCATTCCGGCAAACATCAGGGCTGTTGTCAGAAATGCCTTCCAGATGGTCGTTCCGGCATAAACGATGAATATGGACGAAAAGCTTATTCCGGTCAGGGCCGCATAGGCGAAGAATGCGGTGACTGCAGCTCCTGTCGACATTCTCTCAACCCTGCTTGAAAGGAAGAACACAATTGCGAACTGTGCTATGATCAGAACGATCGATCCTGCAGGATTGAGCAGGAACAAATTTATTATAGCCGGAGTCACGGAGGCAAAATATGCAACCGCGGCTGTCAGTATGAGACCGATTGTCATATATCCGTATACATTGCGCAGAAGAGTGTTTTCCCTCTCACGCACATTTCCGATTACTTTCAGATTCGTATTATTCATTGATAATCCTCGCTAGAATTAAATTTAGCAAATTGACAGAAAACGTCAAGCAAATACTGTCATCCGAACGTACTATACGCATTTTTTCTTCCCTCCCCAAGGTAGACATTCAGGTTTATCAGGTCGTATTATTCATATCATGAGACGCTTTTCACTAATCATCGCCATATTCCTGCTCCTCACATCCTGCATGACAAGCCGCAGGGATGAGGCTTTCAGCAGCGAAGACGAGATGAGGATATCCGTCCTGCTGAGGCAGGGAGAGCGCAATGCGATAATAGAAACGGAGACTCTTGCGTTTCAGGATCTTTCAGACTTTCCTCTGAATTCCACATACTCGGTATACATTCAGGATCTGCCGCAGTTCCGATCAAGCCTCAGTGCGTATGAGAACCTCATCGCATCCCTTCTCTCACAGGCCATGGAAGGCATTACCGACAGTCTGCTGCTTGAGCTTGACAATCTTGCGATAAACGACGTGCTTTCATACATGGAAGCCGGCTATTCATCAATAACAGATGAACTTGAAAAGCTTTATCATGAAGATGTGGAGAACACCTTCCTCTCATATCTTCAGGAGAATGAGGAAGCGCTGGATGAAAGTTTCGCCATGATCGAACGTGAAGCAAGGATATGGAGGGAGAATCAGGCGAATCTTGATCTGGTTGATCAGGGAAGGGACATATCACCGCTGGCTGAGATAACACTGGAAGAGATCGCAGACTATGCAGCATCATCTTATTTCAGGACATTGTCAGAGAGAGAAGTCATACAGCGCAGCAGCCTTCTCTCAGGAGGAGAATTCTGATGCCTTACAGTGAAAATGACGACCTTTTCGCGGCTGCAGTGGACCAGAGCGTCGAGCCTCTCGCCGCAAGGATGAGACCCCGCACGATAGATGAATACATCGGACAGGAGCACATAATCGGCAAAGGAAGACTCCTGAGACGCGCGATACAGGCTGACCTGCTCACATCTGTTATCTTCTATGGTCCTCCGGGAACGGGAAAGACCACCCTCGCCCGTGTCATCGCGAATACGACCAAAAGTCATTTCTCAACGCTCAACGCGGTTCTTTCCGGTGTAAAGGAACTGCGCTTTGAAATAGACAACGCAAGAGACAGGCTGAAACTTTACGGCAAGAAGACGATTCTTTTCGTCGATGAGGTTCACCGCTGGAACAAAAGCCAGCAGGACGCGCTCCTGCCGTGGGTCGAGAACGGCACGATAATCCTTATCGGTGCAACTACGGAAAACCCGTACTTCGAGGTCAATGCGGCGCTTGTATCACGCTCACGCATATTCCAGCTCACGAAACTCAGCGATGAAGAGATGATGATGGTCGCCCATCAGGCACTCAGCGATAAGGAAAGAGGATACGGAAAATACAAAGTACATTTTGAAGAAGGTGCGCTCGAGCACATCGTCTCTGTCGCATCAGGCGATGCAAGATCCCTCCTCAATGCCCTGCAGCTGGCTGTCGAGACAACACCCGACCACTTCCCTCCGTCAGAAGATGAAGTCATAAACATAACGATGGATGTCGCGGAGGAATCGATACAGAAGAAAGCCATCCTCTATGACAAGGAAGGTGATTACCATTTCGATGTCATATCGGCATTCATAAAGTCCCTGAGGGGCAGCGACCCGGATGCGGCGCTGTACTGGCTTGCAAGAATGGTTGCCGCAGGAGAGGAACCCCGCTTCATATTCCGCCGCATGCTGATTCTCGCATGCGAGGACGTCGGTCTTGCCGATCCCGATGCAATAAGCATAGTCGAAAGCGCTGCATCAGCATATGACAGGATAGGACTGCCGGAAGGACGTTTCCTCCTCACTCAGGCGGCACTCTATCTTGCAACATGTCCCAAAAGCAATTCCTCAATGGGCTTTTTCGATGCTCTCTCAGATGTGGAGAAGGAAAACCGCGCAGAGGTTCCCAACCATCTGAAGGATCCGTCCCGTGACGGCAATGACCTCGGACACGGTAAAGGTTATATGTATCCTCATGCCTACAAGGACCACTTTGTCGCACAGCAGTATCTTCCCTCCACACTTCAGGGAAAAATGTATTACCATCCCTCCGATCAGGGGTATGAAGCCAGAATAAGGGATGAAGTTGAAAGGAAGAGAGAAGCACAGCTTGAAAACATATCGTCATACCCTTTCATAGAGAACCTCACATTCTCTCCTGAGAACAGGGCCGAGACACGGTGGCTGCAGCGGACAAGCTCCAACGGCTCACAGCTGCTGCTGAAGATAAGGGATGAGCTGTTCGCCCCGCTTTCCATCAGGAGAAGCGACAACATCCTCGTTCTCAATGCCTCGCACGGACTGTTACTGTGGCAGGCTGTGAAATACAATCCGGAAGGTCTTGCCGTGGCACAGGTCAGGACAAAGGAAGATGAGGATTATATCAATCATTACAAACAGTCCCTCGACATCCTCAGACAGCCGGAGATCCATCAGGGAACAGCCCTTGAGGTGCTGCAGGAGCTTGACGAGGACCTCAAGTTCGAAATCATAACAGGACGCAATGTCTTCACGAGGCTTCTTGAAGAGGAGGCCCTGCTGAATGCCGTTTCAAACCGTCTTCATCTGGGCGGAACACTGAGACTGTGCGAAAGCATCCCGTCAGAAGGTTCCACCCTCTCCTCCTTCATAAAGGATCAGGGCGTGAAAACCCTGCTGATGAAAGCGGAGGAGACAATATACCACAGCAGAAGCAATCCGATGACTGCATGGGATGAAAATGATGTGAAGCCTTTCTTCTCCAGACGGTTCAAATATGTTGACACACAGGTAAAGGAAAGCAGGGAAGAGCGTATGCTGGACAAGGCGACCCTCACCATGTGGATCACAAAGACATACCTGCCGGCTCTTGAGAAAAGCGGGATCTCAAGCGACACGCTGTTGCCGAAGGTCCTTTCTGAACTTGAGAACCGGAGTGTGTCATGGTCTCACCGTTTCGTATTCATAAGCGCGGGACAGAATCCTCCTGAAAGCCCGAAGGACGGCAGAGAGGATGAAAACTGGAAAGATGTCCTTGACAGGACAAAGGCCAGATAGTTATGAAAAACCAGAACATATTCGACAACAAAATCTTCTTCGACTCATACATGAATCTCAGGGACGGTGCGAACTTCAATGATCTGCTGGAACAGCCGGCAATGAGAGCGCTTCTTCCTGACATAAGCGGGATGGATATTCTCGACATCGGCTGCGGTTTCGGTGCAAACTGCCTTGAATTCTCCTACAAGGCACATTCTGTGACCGGTATCGACATTTCACAGAGGATGCTTGAGACAGCAGAGAAAATAAACTGCGGCGGCAACATAAAGTACATGAAGCTCTCCATGGAAGATCTCTCATGTCTTCCTTCCGGAAGCTATGATCTTGTCTACAGCTCGCTCGCCTTCCATTACGCGATTGACTTCGACAGACTCATCGCATCCTGTTTCCGCATCCTTAAAAAAGGCGGCACTCTGCTGTTCAGTCAGGAGAACCCGATAACAACCGCCTCAAAGAATACAGACAACCGATACGTGAAGGATGAGGAAGGAAACGTTTTCTTCAAGATTGCCGATTACCAGAGTGAAGGAGAGCGTCATGTCAAATGGTTTGTTGATGATGTCATACACCAGCACAGAAAAGTCTCGACAATAATAACGACACTCTGTAAAAATGGATTTATAATTCAGGAATGTGCCGAACCCAAACCGGCAAAGGAGGCGGTGAAGATCCTAAAAGGACTTTCAAGGGATCTGATCAAGCCTTCCTTCATTATTTTCAAAGCTAAAAAAGGAGAATGAGAAAATGCTGATCACACTGAAAAACGCAGGAACAACCATGACAGTCAGCTCCCTCGGAGCTGAACCGCAGTCCCTTGTAAGAAACGGTATCCAGTACATCTGGCAGGGCGACAAGACTTACTGGCCGCGCCGTGCTCCCCTGCTCTTTCCCATGTCAGGACCGACCAAGGACAACAAGATAAGCGCAAAGGGAAAGATATACGGCATGCCGAACAACGGCTTTGCCCGTGACAATGAATTCAAGGCAGAACAGCTTACCGACAACATAGCGCAGTTCACTCTTGAGGATAACAAATTCTTCAGAGAGAACTATTACCCTTACGGCTTCACACTTACAGTCACATACACACTCCATGAAAACGGCTATACTGCCCGCGCTGAAGTATATGCAAAGGAGGACCTTTACTATACTTTTGCCTGGCATCCGGCCTTCAGCCTCGATATAAACGGAGAAGGCTGCGATCTTGAGACCTACAGCCTTTCATTCCTGGAGAATGAACATCTTAACAGAAAATACCAGAAGGGAGACAGTTTCATAGAGGAAAAGAACTTCCTCATCGGAGACTCCATCGACCTGAAGAGAAGCGAGACCGATAAAGGCCCCATCGTGCTGCAGGGTGTGAAGTCAAGGGAAATCACACTGACATCCAGCGAAGGCGAACATGGAGTGACTGTCGATATGGGGAACATGACAACATTCGTCGCATGGACAGTGCTCAACATGAAGGCACAGTTCCTCTGTCTCGAACCGATGGTGTCCTTCGGCTTTGCATCCCGTCCGCTTGAAATCGAGAAGATGGAGGAGACCCGTCTTCTTAAGGAAGGAGAGAGCGAAGTGTGGGAGAACACCTTCACAGTATTCTGATTTGATTTATCTCAGGGGGAAAAACTCCCCCTGAAGTATGAAAAGGATTTCAATGGAAGATTTTGAAAAAATGGTTGTCCTCATCGATGCGGACAACACACAGCTCAGCAAACTTGAGGAAGTACTGCATGAGGTTTCGACCTATGGCAGGATCATAGTCAAGAAAGCCTACGGTAACTTTACCAAGACCAACCTCCACAAGTGGGAGGGTAAAATAAAAAGCCTTGCAATCAAGGCCGAGCAGCAGTTTGACTATGTTGCAGGAAAGAATACCACCGACATAGCAATGGTGATTGACGCGATGGACCTGCTCCACACCGGCATGTATGATGCCGTTGTGCTTGTCAGCAGTGATTCCGATTTCACGCCCCTCGCCGTAAGACTCAGGGAAAGCGGAATGTATGTCATAGGAGTCGGTGAGAAAAAGACCCCGGAGGCTTTCTGCAATGCCTGTGATGACTTCATCTATCTTGAGTACCTCACAAGCACGAAGAATGATGAACAGAAGAATGAAAAGGAAAAAGCGCAGCCTGCAGCTACAGGAAAGAAAAAGAACATAACACCTGCTGCGGATGCCGATATAAATGAAATACATGCACTTCTCCGCATAGCATACGGAAAGTATGTCGAGGATGAGGATGATTACGTGAATATCAGCAGTGCCGGCATCTACATAAAACGAGTCAAACCTGAGTTCAGTCCCCTCGCCTACGGCTATTCAAAGCTGTCCGAGCTCATAAAGGATTATCCTCAGCTGTATGAGATAAAGCGCGTCTCAGGTGACAGAAGATCATCAGGCTACGCCTACCGCTGCCGCTCGCGTTCCATCTAGGCGTTGATGCACCAGAGGGAAAGCACCAGGAGAACATTTGCCAGCACATATGTCAGCATTATCGTGAAATCCGATGTGTTGCCGTGTCCGATCATATTGTAGGCAATGCGGGTGTCCGAATATGCGAAAACCGTGACACCGGCAAGTGCCAGCAGTGATGAATATACATGATCAAATGAAAAGACAGATGCCATTCCGCATGCGAAGAGGAGGAGCATAAGGCCGTAAACGATATAGCCGGCGGCAAGAGCCGGCTTCTTCGACATGACCCTGCGGCAATACTGTGCGAAAAGCACCCCGTATACGATGAGTCCTGCGGCAAGCGTCATATACGAAAAACCGAAATGGCTGAAATATATGATATAGAAGACGTGTCCGACCATGAATGAAATCACACCGATGTAGAAAAATATTTCATTCTTGAAAACAAGGAACAGATCGCCCAGTGTATAGAACAGGGCTATGAAATATATCAGGTCCGCACCGGCAAGCGGACGGTCGAACGCAAATGATGCAAGATACAGAGTCAGATAAAGAGAGGGCATCAGCACAATCTTCGACAGTGCGCCCTTAAGGTCTTCCCCTCTCTGCACAGCCTTGTGCTTCTGAATATAGAGATGAATGATGCTGTCAGCAATGAATACCGTCAGTGAAACAAAAAATGCCGTCATGACTGTATTCTAGCATACAAGCTGCATTGATTCATACCTGAAACTACGCACTTTCCCATCCAGATGATGAGCCTGCTGATTCCACGGAAGAACTTTTCCTGACAGAAAACGGAAAAAGTCCTGAAAACACGGCCTCAATTTCATCATCTGTCAGCTCATATGCCGGTTTGAAAGTTTCAAGAAAGCCATCCGGAATTTCATCTCTGCCGTTCGTTATAGGAATGTTGCGAAAAACCATTGGTTGTGGGAGCAGTAAGTGCAAAGTACGCAGATTACGAAATGGCAGTTTTCTACATAATACGCATGTTTAATCTACAGCAAAAACAGCAAGGCATACAATCTTCATATCACTATTGTTTTAATACCATATAAGTTTTAATTTCAAACTCAATAGGACCAACTCAAATACTGTATTGGTTTTCACAAAAATATCGGCCCATTTTCTGCCATTGGATTTTCCGGCAATGTGTAAATATGAAAAAACCTGACCAATTCTTTTTTGAAGAATCAATCAGGCTTCAAGCGAAAGACGGGACTTGAAAATGTTGGAGCGAGTATCATTAATGAGTATCTATGAGTATATTTATTTCTCATATAAATACTTAGCAAGCATCAATACTCATAAATACGCATCAATAATCATCTATGGTTACTATGAAAATGCAATTTTTTTGCAATAAATTGGAAAAGTTCCCAGTCGAATATAAATGTTACATTAAGCTAACTACTCCAGAAAACTGAAGTAGTTAGCATTTGAAATAAGTTTATGCTGCTATTTTCCTTGCTGGAAGTTCCTGCAGCTTTATTGTCGGCAATATTTCTCTGAGAGTCTGAATCTGTTCTTCAGAAAAAGATCTTCCAAAGTAGAATGATGATATCTCATCATTAAGATCGTAATATTTGATTCTCCTTCTGTTCAGAGCTCTTTTGAGGGTATTGGCATTCCATCCAGGAAGGTAGAAATGAACCTCAGGTCTGTTCCTCCTCTTCATCATAACTTTATCGAGAGCAGGAATAAGATATCTCCTTACTGAGGAGTTTCCAATCGATATTGCATTAATTCCATGGGAATTGAGTTTGAGAGCTGCAAGGAAATCAGGAACGATGATGAGAGGGGCTTCTGTATAGAGAGCATTCGGATTGAAGATTTCCATTTTATCACAGTAAAACGGACTTGAGACGAATCCTTCTTTTCCCTCTTCAATCTTCCTGTTCCTAAGAAGAAGCTGTCCATCCTCTGCACGCCCCAGCATGGCGACAAGACCTGAGAACCTGTATGAACCGTCGGAATGTTTCTTTGCAAGCTCAAGATTCTTGACATATCCTATCTCATCCTTTATTGGGGACGGAAGAGAGTCATATGCTATTCCAGAGCTTTTAAGCATGGATGAAAGAAGTGTTACGTTTTCTGTGCTATGAAATGTTGTTCTGATTTTTTCTGTGTTTGTCATAATGTGTCCTTTTGGTGATTAATTAGCCCCGCACAAGCGGGGTGTGTAGTTTATCGATTAAAATGGAAGCCATGGAAGACTGATGGTGAAATCGATTTCTTCCACCATCGTATTACCGAACTCGGTTTCAGATGAAATCTGAATTTTCCAAGTACCTTTCAGTTCATCCACCATGAGGAAGAGAACACCGGTCATATCATCACCAAGTGCGAAAACCGGATTCGCTTCGCTAGTGACAAATGGCTTCGTTCTGGTGTCTGCTTCGATTGCTGCCGTATAACTATCTGCGATTTCTTTGTCCCCGTTATCGTTTTTCTTAATAAGGGCAAAAGTGATCATGGTCATACCTTTCTCATCTTTTTCAAGATAAACATAAACGGCCTTGTTGCTTTCTCCGATTCTCTGTGAGAAAAACACAAAAGAAGGATTGAATGTTTTTGTTCCCATTTTTATATCTCCTTGGGAAATCAAGAATTCAGACACTATCTGTGTCGTTTTGTATATGTAATCGGGATAATCCCTGGTTGTTTTAAAATGGATATGGAGAGTCAGAAAAAGTCAGGCTCTCCATATCGGAAGTTCTATGACAACAACATCAACATTTGAATGTTTTTTGATTTCATCATTTATTTAGAGCGCCGAAGGTGCTTTAAATATTCTTTTAATGAAAACCAATCATCTTTTTATCATTTTTACCCTCATACCCTCTTGCGAGAGCTGTATCATATAGGGAATCGATGATGAATTTATCTGTGATATCTTCCTTTTCCATGTAATCGATGACCTCCTTGAGATTTGAAAAATCTCCAGGTCCGATTGCTTCTGTCTCGCATATCATATCGATATCTTTTTCCCTGAAGTGGATATCATGGAAATATGAAGAGAAGAGTTTCCTTATACCCGTCGCCTTCGGATATTTGAATTCAATAGCTCTATGGAATCTCCTTATAAAAGATGATTCAAGAAACTCATTATGATTCGTTGTACAAATCATAATTCCTGAGAAACGCTCCATTTCAACAAGGAAGCAGTTTGTCAGATCGTTGTAAGACCTGCTCCCGCTGGATGTACCGTCAATCTTCTTTGCCAAGTAGGACTCTGCTTCATCGAAAAGCAGTATGGAGTGTGTTATTTCCGCCTCCCTGAAAGCAGAACTTACAGCTGCCTCACTTTCTCCTATATATTTCAGTATTATGTCTGATGGGCGGCGGACCATGAGTTTAAGGCCGAGAATTTCAGCAAGGTGATAAGCGAAGGCAGATTTGCCTGTTCCCGATCCGGCTCCGTAAGCCAGGATTCTCAGAGGAGTCCTTCTTTCCTTTGCTTTTTCAGCCATTTTCTCTACGACGGATAGCGGCATGCTCGTATTCAGTATCGATAAATCGTAGTACCCGGATCTGACAGCACTGCTTTTCATCGTGTCTTCGGAAATTTCAACCTTGGAAGCTTCTTCAAGCAACCTTTCAAGAGATTTCCAATCTTTTTTTTGCACAATATGATTTATCAGCACTTTTTCATTGCAAAGAGAAGCCGCATTGATTCCAGCATTTTCAATTATACGTAGGAATTCCTCATTACTGTTGAAGTATTTGGCTGCAACATTCTTCAGTCCATCTCCCGAAAGAGGAACAGCTTTGAATGAAATATAAGGAATTGTAAGGATCCGAGGAAAACCATTCTCTGTGTTTTCATCGTCGGATTCTGATTTAGCACTCCTAAGGATACCGAATCTCAATCCAAGCTTCTTACATATCTGGATGAAGTATTTATCATCTTCAGGAAGGGAAAAATCGAATAGAACTATTCCTCTTTTGTGATATGCCTGAAGTGCCGCCTTGATGTAGTAGTAGGATGTGTTTCCCCCTGTTTCCTTTAAGATGAAGCATGGAATATCCTCTTTTTCGACAAGGCATTTGACAATTTCCGTATTGAAGAACTCGATAAAGAAATCGATTTTCAAACAGAGCGCGGATTTTGATTCCATCGCATGTCTCATCACTCTTATCGTCTCTTCATCGGTCTTATAGAAAAGCGATGCTGCTCTCACATATTCAGGAATCTCAATCTCATCCTCATCGTACTTCAGAGCTCTTTCCTTCCAAAAGTATTCAATCCACGCAGGGGCCTCCGAAGGTTTTTTATTGGGAAAAACCAAAGCGAAGATCTCGTCGATTGTTGGAATGATTTCAGGATCATCTTCATCTACACCGACAGAGAAGAGCGTCTGACGGATATTCCTTCTTGTTATCGATTCCGACTTAGATGCAAGATCTCTTATTATAGTCAATACGAGCGCTTCTAAGTCTGTTAAAGGAAAACAGGAGGTAAGGTTCTTTGCTGAATTGATGATATGTCTTTCATCAAAACCGATACATTTGTCTACGTTGGATAATATATTTTGTCTCATACCCCCTACTGAAGGCGCAGAATGCGCATTCATATCATTTCAGTAAAGGTCAAATCACATCCACTTCTCGATTATTTCCAAGGCTTTTGCCTTATCCAACTCTCTTTCCTTTTTATTATCCAAGGCTAAGCCGATTACTGTTTCAGGAGGAGTATCCAAAGCATCGCAAATCTTTAAAAACGTAGACAGGGTAGGTATTCTCTGCCCGTTTTCCATTTGGGAAATCATCGTCTGCGAAACACCTGATGTAAGAGATAAGTCCAGCTGACTCATCCTTTTAGACTCCCTCATTTTTCTCAATCTCTCTATGATTGCTTCAACAGACTTATCTACATCACTCATGATTAAATTTTCAAGTGATGGAAAATATCAATTCAATTATGTATAGAAATATTGAAATTGCTATAGCAATAAAATATCATAAATACAAAATCACCAACAAAGGAGAAAAACCTCATGAAGAAAATCATCATCGCGCTTCTGTGCGCATTCACGCTTTTCGCATTCGCATCCTGCTCAGGCGACACCCCGGCACCCGATACGGGCACGGACACCGCGCGCTGGGACACGGTCCCGGAGGAGCTCCGCGGCACCTGGGAGTACTCCCTCGGCGAGGGCTATCCCACCCAGAGCTATGTCATCACGGCGGACAACATCGTCTTCTACTCCAGCCAGGATGCCGAGGGGTTCAGCCTGAGGCAGGATATATATGAAGGGGCAGATGGTTCACGTTTTGACGATTATGCGATTCTGAACGCCAGCGACCATAGTTTCGCATACAGGTTCCACTTCCCTACAGCGGAGAATCCGAAGGAGATCGAGGTCGATACATACACCCCTGGTGTCAAGGACCCTGCGACACTGACATTCACCAAGGTGGATACTGCTGAGTGATTCTCTCCTCCAAGATGATAGATCTGGGCTGGCCTTCGGGTCAGCCCTTTTCTCATGTCAGATGAATCCCGTATCGGGCAAGAAGCGCCTTCCCCTTCTCGTAAGTCATCTTCCTGTCGATCACATGCCCTTTGATATTGCTTTCAAGGAGTTCCACGTACTGATCGAAGAGCGCATCCCTCTTTCCTTCCTCCGCGAGCATCTCCAGCATGTCCACGTCCGCCTGGATGCTCTTCGGAAGCCCTTCCGGCACCGGATGATCCTCATCGATGAAGAAGAATGGAGACCTGTCATCTGTCATAATACCTCCGCAGCAAGATTCACAATCGGTATGTTCATGAAAGCCTTCTCCATGGATAATCATATGCCATTGTTATATATAATGGAAGACAACCTGGGCATACAGGAGACTGCAGTCTGTACCGCAATCCTCCGTATGCCCTTCTTCGAGCAGCTTTACCTGTCAGCTGCTCTGGTGTTCATCGATCACTGTCCGAACGGGAACACGAGGAGGTTCATCGACGTGTACTCCTCTCCATTCGTTGTCCTGAACCTCACTGAAACAAGATCTCCTGAACCAATGTCTGCAGGGGTCTCTTTACTCTGGAACTCCCAGTTTGCGCTTGTATCGTCGCAGCTGGCTGATCCATAAGCTACCTGCTTACCGTTCGCATATATCCAGTTCTGGACGATCTTCCCCTTTTCATCGACCCATCCCTTGCTTCCATAGCCGTTGACGTAGGCAATAGGCCTTGATGTTGTAATCATAGGGTCATCAACACCTTCCCCGAGCCTCATCTTAGCCGTGACGTCTATGGTTACTCGCCTGGACCAGTCCGCGTCGTAATATGCTTCCACTAATACCCCAAAGGCTGTTCTCTTCTCTGATTCTTTATAAAACATTATTGAAGTACCTGTAAAATTTGTAGTATTTCAGGAGAGAGAGTTTTTCCCTGGTGTTTCTTTTTCTTGCTGTTTTCTTGGAATTGTTTTATGTCTTTCATTTTCATAAACATCTTTATAATAATTCCAGAGAGTCAGTTTCGCCTTATCAAGGGTTTTATTCTCAAGTTGCATAATCAGGTCAAAATTACCTCCAATACTTTTCATATCATAGGTTATACGATAGCTTGAAGAAAATTTTGTAGCGATAAGCAATTTGCCATCAACATATCCCGAGTAATGGGCATTGCTTCTATCTTTTGATTTGTAATCATAATTTTTCTTCAGGTAGTCAATCAGACTTATACTTCTGAGCCATTTCTCTTTCTCCAAATCCAGTTCGACATTTTGCGAAGTGCCCGTACTTATTGGTATACCGCTATCGGAATTAACAGCAACTTCGGTTTCTGTAGTTACCTTTTCAGTATCTCTTGTAAGTTCCAGCTGTTTCACAAGATTGTTCCAAGAATAACTTTTTCCTAAGTCCGATCCTTTAATGTGTACTCCATCGTATTCAAACGAACAGCCGAAAATCCTTCCGCTTTCAGTCGTTGAAGGTATGAAGGACACACCTTTATCTCTAAGTTTATGCTCAAACTCTTTTATGTTAATTACTCCATTAGAGGCTTTGAGAATCCCCTGTATTGCTTGTCTTATCTGCACTCTGGCTGGTATTTTACCCCTGTACCTCATACCCGCATATTCGCCTTGAGTCATGAAGTTATCAGACTTTTCTTTCCCTGTACTCTTCACCTCTTTCAGATGATACCGTTTCTCAAGCTCCCTGGTAATTCTTATTGCTTTCTTCACTTCATTTCTACCGTAATAGAGCTTACCTGAAAGACTTATCCTGTTGGCTATGATATGCACATGTTCATGCGGCTTGTCATGATGGCGCATAGCTATATAGATGGTATCATCAGGGAAACCCATTGCCTTCATGAAGTCTTGTACAATATGGCGCCATTTTTCTCTACTGATTGTTCCATCAGCTGGGTGCAGAGAAAGTGAGTAAACGGAAATCGGCTTCTTCACTGAAGGTCGTATCGAACATGGGATCATCAACTCATCAATTACCTGTTTTACATTTCTTGAGGATACGGTTCCTCCTACCACATCCGCATTCTTCAATCCTTTGCCATATGGCTTCAAATCGGATACATAGTAAACTGTTCCTGTAGGTTGTTCTCTCCGTTCTTGTATTTTACAAATCATTCATTGCTCCTCATTCCAATCAGCGATTTTCTTATCTCTCTAATCGTCCCCGCCATTTCTCTTACGCATTGTGTGAGTTCTTCCTTATTGTCTATTGTGTTTGTCCTGTTGATACGAGCCATGAACTGATTGAAGTTTGCCGCTAATGAAGCGAGCTCAATCCATTGTTTTTTGTTAATTGCAGGTATGAATGTCGGTTCAAATCCGACAGCAAGCTCATGTAATAGCTCACCCTTCGTCTTCCCCATTTCTCTTGCAATCTTCGACAGCTGACAGAATTCACTTTCCGTAAAACGGACAGAAACGCACTTGGTCCTTTTTGTTTCAGATGATTTAGGCTTTCGGCCCCGTTTCTTTCTGCTCCTATCTGCCATCTGATGAGACCTCCTTATAGGGGCGAATGAGGATGCAGGTTGTAAAAGCAATCACCCGACAGGATGGAGCGGTGACGAGCCGAAGGCGAAGGGTGGAATTTTGCGAAGCTAAATTTAAACCTTGCCTCTCCCCTGAAAAAAAAAGAATCGACGAATGAGCTTCTCATGCTGGAGAGGTCTTTTTGCTCAGGCTCTTCGATACCCATACTCTGTTGTGGAAGAAGAGCCTGATGAGATATATGTGCCTGAGCTCTGTGAGTCAGGCTACATGTATCGGAAAGGGGAGAGTGCTTAAATGGCCTGTACATCTTCAACCTCCTCAGATGTCCAGACCCTGCGCCATATGTATGGGCATAGAGAAAGTGCTACGCTTTTGATTCTATCAACTGTCTCACCATCGAATATTCCGTCAATCTTCTCGATAAGCGAAGGAACTGCCTCATCCAGGAGCTCCGAATACCTGAGATTCATTGAGGAAAGCTTCACAGTATCGTGTCCAGTGATGAGAGAGATCAATGCGTCACTAACACCTGCAGCAACAAGACTTGATATGAAGTTTCTCCTGAGAGAATGGATTACATATGACTCTTTAACCCTGATTGGTTTTGTAAGGCCAACTCCATCCATGGCTTTCCTGAAAGCAGTATAAAACTTTCCATGAGAGAATGGACGTTTTCCATCGAGAGAGAAAACATATGCATTTTTACTCCTACTCAGAAGGGGCTTTAATGCAAAATAAAGGAGATTGCAGAGCGGGACCTTTCTGGGAGTAAAAGTTTTCGTCGCCTTTTCATATCCGCCACCCTTATAAGTTTGAGATATGTAGAATGTTCTCTTATCAAGATCGAAATCCTTAACCTTCAGCGACGCTGCTTCTCCGATTCTCACTCCGGTGAGAATAAGGAAAAGAAACATGACAAAGGAGAAATAATCCCTCCAGATCTCCTTTTCTGAAAAGAGCTTTTTCACAGCAATCATCGGAATCGCCTGATAAGTTGAATTCCTACGGTTTGCCGGCAGAAGTTTTTTGACACTTGGTATGGGATTTACTGAAATCAACCCATCTTCGACTGCAAAATTAAATACAATCGACATGTACGACAAAAGGTTCTCGACCGTCTTCGCATTACGTTCTTTTGGCTTCAGCTTTGAATACTTTATCTGCTTTCCAGCTCTCGATTCATAACGTAGGTTGTGAATAAGCTTCTCATGAACAGCTATTGTGTTAAATTCATCAAGCCGGTATTTCCCCCAGGCTTTCGCAATACGCTTTATTGCACGATCTGCCGCCTGCAGATCCTTAGGTGTTATAGGACGTTCTTTTAGCTCCCTGCGTCTGGCATAACGCCCTCCTTCTGCGAATATATCTGCAGCGAACTCCGCAAAAGTTGGGACCTCAGAGGGAGATGCCGAAGAAGAGCTCGATGTGAAAAGTGTGTTAAGACACCCTAAAGTCAAAAGACGCAGAATAAGGAGAGGAATGTCCTCCTTATCCTGTGCCTTGATGGAGAGTGTCATTTTCTTCCCTGTGAACTGATTGAAGATTATCGTCTCATACGTATTGTAGTTTTTGAGCCTGTTTACGCGTCCTGTAAGCTTATAACCTTCAGGAGGAATCTTCTCATTCTGCGTGATATCAGAGACTTTCGGTTTTCCTGAAATGAGGTCATTCAGAGCGATATCTTCAAGCACTTAGCGCCTCCTTGAGGAAATGAAATTCTCCAAATCCTCTTTTGTGATAAATCGGCGACGCCCAATTTTTACCGAAGGTAATGATCCATCCCTTATAAGCTTATCGAGAGTGCTGGGGCAGACTCTGAGAATCTGACAGGCTTCTGTCTTCTCAAAAAGTTCTGGCAATGTAGACAAAAATTAGAGTCCTTATATGGACAAGTAGGATGATTGATACTTCCTGTATCTATACAAAGATAATACTAAAGTTTTGAAAAAAGTCAAATAGCCATAATTTACTTTTATGTCAATATGATTTATATTGAAATTAAATCTCGACTTACATTGAGGTAGATATGAATTTAACAAAGTTCTTTGCACTGTCTCCATCTGATATTCTTTCTAAAATTGATGAGCGCCTCTCTCTCCTTTCCCTTTCAAGGAAAGAACTATCTTTCCAAGCAGATATAAAAGAGGCAACACTGCTGAACTCATATGCAAAAGAAAAGATACCAAGCTTCCAGGACCTATATAGGATTGCAAACGCTATAGGGATTCCTTTTGATACACTTATTACGGGAGAAGAAGATGATAGTAAGGGGAGTAAGGATTATCTATATTGGAAAGAGGAAGGAGAGAAACTCTTTTCTGAAAATGTCTACTCTTTATCTCCCGAAAGTCTGATGGTAGTTTTCCCAGACAAGATTGCCCTTGCCAATCTCCTGAACGCATTATCAATAAAAACAGGGGAAATGGATAAGAAAAGATTCAGCATTGTGTTGCGTCTCCTTTCTCTTGAGCAGCCGGATTTATTGTTCTTTCTGAATATGATTACGAGAGAGTATCTGTCAAAGTATTACCGCAGTCAGTTTGAATACAGGATTATAAGTTCATTGTGCGGGCAGTTCATCGAGCTTATGGCTATGCTCTCATCATATTGCTTTCGTAAAAGAAATTCCGTTATCCATAACTTCATGAAAGCTGTAGATGATTTGATTCCATCATCTGCAATCCGGAACAAAACCATCTTCCAGCAGGAAACGGGTATAAGTGCAGTCAGTTATCGAACATATATGACAGAAAGGGAAAAATCCCTATCTCCTTCGGTGGCAACAATAGTGAAAGCCGCAACTACTTTGAATATCTCATCGATAGACAAGGCCGTCAGAGATGAGGTCGAACCATTGCAGGAGCAGCTGATAACAATCAACTCAATGATGAAGAATACAATAACATTGCCAGCTGCAGAGTCTAATACGGCATGGCTGTCTGCTTCAATAATCTTAAAAGAGCTTAAGACTGTTCCCTCCTTTGCAAAATTCCTTTCACAACTCCTTTTTCTAGGGGATATCGAATACTTCATTGAAATGGGGGAAGAAAAAGATTTAAAAGACTCTTTTGAATCCATGCCAGAAAGATGGGACTACGAAGACTTTGCAATAGATATCAAAAAGGATAGAGATTTCTTAGAAGAGTTGACAAACTCCTATTACGACAGGCTTTTAGGATATCTTTCAAGTGCGATAATGAGTCCATATTCCTCATTTTCTCGTTATAAAAGTATCGTCCAGTCAATAGTATAAAGTGAAAGAAAAATGATTTTGCAATATTTGACTTTTTTGATGGGGTAAACAAAATAAAAAAGAGACTACTTCATTTCTTGCGAAAGACGCATAAATCGAGTCTGTTTAAGCGTGTCATCTTCTTCCTATATTGTATCATCCATTAGGGAAAATGATATCCGTTGTTGCAAGCCCACCTGATTACATCACTCAGAAGGTTCTAATAGTCTCGGGTTTTCCCCTTTGAGACATTCGAGATTGTCGAGATCAATCCTGACAGTAATCGATTTCTTCGAAGGCTTCCAGTTTCTGAGATGCCCTGTCTTCCACATCTCCTCAGTAATTTCAGGAATGTCCGAAAGGTCAATCGGACTCGCTTTCAGCTCTTCGATCCGCACATCCGAGATTTTTCTTTTGTTCACCATAATTTTATTTGACAGCAACGGAACGAAGAGTAGCATTCATGCTTAGCAACATCACGCAGTACTGGTTCATGCTGACGCCTTCCTCCCGAGCCTTCTCCATAAGAAGCCTATGAAGGGATTTCGGCATTCTCAATTTGAATTCGCCACTGTATTCCTTCATGATATCAGGTTCAGGAATCGGGTCTCCATCTTCCAGTGCGGATGAGAGCCATACAGCCTTTGCATCCTTGAGACTCTCAAGCGCATCCTCCTCCGTGATTCCTGTGGTAATACAGCCTCTCAATTCAGGTATGAATGCTACATATCCTTCCTCATCCATGTCTTTGATAATCTCTACCCTGTAAGGAAGAGACATGTAGTAAGCAAGATCCTTCTTCATTTTCCTTCCTCCTCTACGGCATCCCTTACGAGAGCGATATACACTTTCAGTATCGGCTTGTGCTTCGGGATCACGATCTTCGACCGGCCTTTCTTGAATATATGATGACTGCTTCCGCCTTTCGGCTGCGTCTCCATGTATCCAAGACGAAGCAGGATCTTCTCCAGTTCCTCGAATCTCAGATCAGGATCCAAAGCCTTCAGCCGAGCCAACAGCTTATCCCATTGAGACATCCTATCTCTCCTGTAATAAGCATATTATGATATCACATACGATGTCAATTATGGATTTCATCAAAGATTAATGCTACACGATGCACCTGATACAGTGTGGATGATCAGAGGAGATATCATCACCTCCTTTGAAACAGGATTCGATTTTTAAAAGAAAAGACCTTCATCACACAACTCCCATAAAGAGCTATCCTCTCCTTCCTCATGCCTCTGTGTCTGATACTGATTGATTTTTGTTACTCCAGCTGCGTCCAAAACTTCATAGGTTAATCTTTTTCAAATCTCAACCGGAAAAATGGGACCATGAAAGCAATGGATATCAAAAAAAGAGATTTTTAGAAGAGTTGGTAAACATCTATTACGACAGGCTTTTAGGATATTTTCAAGTGCGGTAATGAGTCCATATTCCTCATATTCGCATCAAAAAGTAAGAATAAGTTAACTTTATAAAAGCCAGAAAAACACCCTTAAAAATCATGATTTTGCAATTTTTTTGCAATTTTTTTGACTTTTTTAGGGGTAACCAAAATAAAAAAGTCCTTACAGCGTAAGGACTAACAAAAAGAGCGAAAGACGGGACTTGAACCCGCGACATCCACCTTGGCAAGGTGGAGCTCTACCACTGAGCTACTTTCGCATTAAACTGGCTTCCGGTCGTTAAACTCAAGTCCTGTTGCGAGAGGCGGGACTTGAACCCGCACATCAACGATACTAGAACCTAAATCTAGCGTGTCTGCCAATTCCACCACTCTCGCAATGGAATTTTGAGCCGCAAAGGGATCGAACCTTTGACCCGCAGATTAAGAGTCTGCTGCTCTACCAGCTGAGCTAGCGGCCCATTTTGTTGTGCGCCCGGCAGGATTCGAACCTGCGACCTGCGGATTCGAAGTCCGACGCTCTATCCAATTGAGCTACGAGCGCAATCTTTCCGAAGAAAGAAGTGGGTGGAAGAAGGGGTTCGAACCCTCGACAACCAGATCCACAATCTGGCGCTCTACCACTGAACTACTTCCACCATTTATGCGAAGCAGTCGGTGTAAACCAACGCAATCAACGGTGGTTAATATTGCAAAAAGCAAAACTTTTGTCAAGCTTAAAGAAACAAAAATTTTTATTTTTCTTTGATGATTCTCTTAATTCCATATATTACTGGAAAATGTTTTTCAGACAATTCTGTTGAGTCTTTCATTCCTGATGAATGATGAAAGGTTTTCAGCAAGAATTGAAAGGAGTCTCTGCCTTGTTTCAACCGGTGCCCATGCTATATGAGGCGTGACAATGCTTCTTTCATGTCTGGAAAGCATATTGTTCACGGGAGGCTCCTTTTCAAGCACATCCGCGCAATACCATGAGAGTGTACCGTCATTAAGAGCTTCAATCACATCACCCTCACGGACAAGACCACCTCTTGATGCATTTATTAGAATTGCACCCTTTCTGACATGAGAGAGAAAGTCCTTGTTCACCATACCTGCTGTATTTTCATTTTGCGGGCAGTGAAGGGTGATGATGTCTGAAGAAGATATGACATCAGCAAGAGGCAGATTCATCACTCCTTCCATCTTTGAATGAGGAGAGTAGGCCAGCACATTCATGCCGAATGCAAGTGCAAGCCGGGCAACCTGCTTCCCTATATTTCCAAGTCCTATTATTCCTATTGTCTTTCCCTTCAGCTCAAACAGCGGGGAGAGCCAGTAGCAGAAGCATGGGGATTTCTCCCAGTCTCCTTTTTTCACGCTTCTGTCATGTTCATCGACACGGTTTGCGATTGAGAGAATGAAGGCAAACACGTGCTGTGCCACTGCATCAGTGCTGTAGGCCGGAATATTCGTAACTGCAATTCCTCTTTTCCTGCATTCCCATATATCTATGATATTGTAGCCTGTGGCGCTGACTCCTATGTAGCGGAGATGTGGAAGCTGCTGTATGACATCTTTTGTGAAGACAACCTTGTTTGTGATCACAATTTCCTTGTCATAGCATCTTTCGATTACAAGATCGGGAGATGTGAAATCATATACCTCAAAGTCAGCAATGGCTTTAAGACAGTCAAATGATAAATCGCCCGGATTCAGGGCATAGCCGTCAAGAATGATACCTTTCATACAGACAGAATTGCACATGATCGGAGTGAAAGCAATATAAATTGCATAGTCAACCTCATAAACAGCTCACTTGTATTAGTTGCAAAATTCGCGTATAACTATATCCGTTAATCCGACTGACGGGTTAATTTTTCTTGAATGGGGCCTTAGCTCATCTGGTAGAGCATCAGGTTCGCAATCTGAGGGTGGCGAGTTCGAGTCTCGTAGGCTCCATTTCTTTTCAAGAGTTCTGAATCTTTTAAAATTGTCAATTTAAAAAAATTCTCACGCTAGGACCAGCACCACGAGGAACGAAACGTAATATGAGGAGAAGATTCCATGATAGACTTGAAGATGCAGTGGCAAAAGGTGACCGGTTTTGGGCAGAAAGGAAGCCGATAAAAATTGCCTGATGGGGAGTACTGGTGAACCACGCAGTGTCCGAAGCCCTTATTTTGCCTGGGAAAACAGAGAACCCGGAGATATGACTATATGGATAAAACGATGCTGAATGAAATATCTTTTGCCTCATTTCTTGATCAGATAAATCTTAATGAAAAGGCGAAGGGAATCATACTTTCCTCACTTCTTTCTCATGATGATATTTCAAGAGGATATGAGGCAATAATAAATGGTGAGGATGTGACTGATGCGCTCAGGGCTCTTAGTCTTGTTGCATCAGCTGCTTATGAGATCACGCTTCCTGAATACAGAAAAAGAGACATAAGCGTTGACATCGCAATTGCAACATTGTCTGACATCGCAAGATGGGAAGAGGAGTATGAAAGAACACATGAAGGCCGGCCGGGGCTGAGTGAGATCAGGTGGCTTAAATACCATCTGCAGCTTCAGCTGTTCGCACTTGGCTCTCTTCAGTACCAGCTTCTGCCGGAAGAAGACGGTATCTTCACTTTGAATCTACACATCCCCAAAGACAGTGACATTTCCCTGCCAAGTGTCCTTTCATCTTTTGAAAAGACCAGACAGTTTTTCAAAAAGGATAAAATTAAGATCAAGTGCTTTTCCTGGTTGCTGTCTGATGAACTTTCGTCTCTTCTGGATGATTCTTCCAGGATAAAAGCATTCTCTTCATTATTCACCAAAGTTTCTTCCGATTACGGCAGGCGTCAGGCCGAGGAGAGAATTTTCGGACATCTTGAAGACAATCCTGAAAACTATGAAGTTGAAACGTCACTGGCTGCAAAGGCCAGGGAATACCTTATGAAAGGCGGAAAACTGCCGGTCACATCCGGATTTCTCATCATCTGAAATCATGCTGATCACAGCTTGATGAAAACAAGTATTCACGAGGCAAGCTCTTAATCTGTCTTTGCCTCTTTTCTTATGAAAACCTGTGGTTAAGTTTTATTTTATCCATAGCAATATTATTGTTGACAGTATATTATATGAAATATAGTATTTAAACAGGAGGTAACACTTATGGTGACATCCAATGTTAACATGCTTGATGCCTGCGTGCTTGCCTGTCTGGAAAACGGTCCCTCATACGGTTATGTATTGACACAGACGATGATGAAGGCTATTGAGTGCAGCGAATCAACGCTGTATCCGATTTTAAGGAGACTTGAGAAATCGGGACTGCTTGTCTCCGGCAACAATGTCGTGAACGGAAGGAATCGCAGACTTTATGAAATAACAGAAGCCGGCCAGAGCGTGCTCTGTCAGATGAGAGATGAGTGGAAAAAGTACAAACAGGCTGTTGATCTGCTGCTGGAAGGAGGTGAGTATGAACAGAAAGAGTTTTCTTGATGAACTGAAAGTTCTACTGTGCGTCAATCTTGAGCCGTCTGAGGTGAAGAGCGCATATCAGTATTACAGCGAGCTTTTTGATGAGGAGGATGAAGATGTACTTATTTCCCGTCTCGGTTCCTTCAGAGGGCAGTTGACGGGATTCTTGAGGACAGGGGAAGTGCAGGCCACACGATAAGAGGCGGGATGAGCTCGCTTTTCCTGTCGCTTAAGGTGAGCGGGTACAGATTCAAGGCAGTTTTATGGATCCTTATCATGCTCTTTGTTCTCTTATGCGAGCTTATGGTTTCATCGGTTGTTCTTTTTGATTTGTATGCAGTTCTGACATTCCGCTATATATGGAAGTTATGGGTGCTCCGTGATCTGAGCGCACTGTCATTCTGCGTTCTGCTTATTGTCATAAATGAATAGACTGTATAGAAGCACAAAGATTATCATACTGGTTACACTGATCATACTTGTATTATGGGCACTGGCAGGAATCCTCAACCTGTTCACTCCGATTCTTGTCAGCAAAAACGGACCGTCCGGTATTGAGTTCACTTTTCACAGACTGCAGTCTCTGTACAGGCTTACTCTTCCTCACAAGACACGCCGTCTGTATGACAGCCTTCCGCCTGGATATATTAATATTGACTGGCTGAAGAGATACAACTCAGATGATATATACTGGCTGCCATACGGTCTTACCGGAGAAGAGGCAACAGATGAATATTTCGATTCTCTTCTTTCAAAAGACGTTGATGATCTGACAAGTGAGGAGATAAGGCATCTTTTCGGATATCTCAGAGGCGCAGGCACAATCGAGAAACTGCAGAATGAGTTTTTCATACAACTGCAGGAAAAATACTTTGATTCACAGGATGAAATGTTATCATTTGCCTCAAACTGGGTGGATTATTCTGTTTATGTGCTTTATTTATCTGATGAGATACTTCATCTTGATGCATTATATGACCAGATAGAAGATGGGATCATTTACGACGGGTATTCCGGTCTTCCTCTTGAGACGGCTGTCTTCCGGGTAATCGAAGAACTTCCATCCTGGGCACAGGATCCTTCCTGCGTTCTCTCAAAAAACCAGACTCTCCGTCTGATACGTGAAGCAAACATGGAAGGGACAACATTGAAGGTCCTGCTTCCTCAACTGAGAAAAAATGCTGAGCGTAACGGAATAATCCTCAGAGAGGATCTGACGACTCCCGTGATGAATATAAAGGCGGCATATGTGGAGAAAAAATTTGAGGAAATGGGTTTGCTGTGATAATTTTAATGCGCTGCTCTGAAGCAGGAGCGGTGCATTTTCACGGTTCGCAGGATATAAAACAGGTGATTTATTTTTTTGCATATGTATTTACAAACATGCGGGAAATATGGCATAAAGACTCTGTCATGCGAAAGTAGCTCAGTGGTAGAGCTCCACCTTGCCAAGGTGGATGTCGCGGGTTCAAGTCCCGTCTTTCGCTTTGAGACCTAAATAATTCTGGTACAAGGAGTTATTTAGGTCTTTCTTTTTCTTCTCATGTAGCCGAAAAACGTGGATGGGCACACAAACGGGCACAGCAATTCACTCCTGAAAGTGGATTCCGGGCACAGGCCGAAGAGGCTCCGCTGTTTCCATCTGAGACGCACATGAGCAGTTGAAAACCTCTTCATCGGCAACCTTGTTTGGTTTCCTTGACCTTCTTGAGTATAATAGGAGGTGTAAGGTGGTACACAGCAGATTCACAGGAGGAGGCACGAACATCATAAACGTTTCCATAACGATGAGACGCAGGAAGGCGGAGGGCAGAGAACCTTCCTACTATTACGCTGTTCAGGATCCCATAACAGGCAGGTATTCCAACTCGAAGAAGAGCGTGAAGGGGCTGGCGAAGAAGCTCGGACTCAGATACGACAAGATCAACAAGAGAGACGCGGAGCACATCGTTGAGGAGGGAAAGCGAAAGGGACTTATCACGATAGATGCTCCGATAATGGAAACCGGAGCCACGCCACTCATCCCCTTCATCGAGAAGATCCTTGCATACGACACATCCCCATGGGTGGCGGAGGAATCGAAGAGAAAGGGGATCGCCCACTCGAAGAAATATGTCAGGAAGCTCGAGACAGCGTTCAGAATACATGCAAAGCCCTTGATCGACAGTTCCAAGACACTGATCACATTCACCAAGGCTGACGCGAAAGCCCTGCAGGACAAGATGCTGGACAATCATGTCTCAGCGAACAACATCACCGCCGCGATCAATGGAATCAAGACAGCGTACAACTATGCGATGGAGAGAGGAATTGTCGAGGCCAATCCAGTAGATCAGATCAAGCCTTTCATTTCCAAACCCAAGGAGAAGCGCATTCTCTCCCGCGTGGAGGCGAAGAAGGTGCTGGAGGTTCTTGAACGTCATGCGGTGGAGTCGCCGACCAGAAGAGCCGCCTATCTGGGTACCAAGCTGGCGATCTACGCTGGTATGAGAGAGGGTGAGATCAGGGCATTCTCTCTCAGGCAGCTTTCCCGTGTCCTTGATGAGAAAGGGATGCCCACAGCCTTTTACAAGATAGATGTCGACGTGAGCTGGGATGATGAGATGAAGGCAGTCGGGCCGACCAAGGGGCGCTATAAACGCACAACGGTCATCCACAGCAGTCTGGCAAACGAGTTGATTGATTTTGCCGAAGATACAGACAGAGTCGAATCCAATCTCCTGTTCAGGTCTTTCATCGGTGAATATACCGATATCGAAAGGCCGTTGGTCAAAAACATCTTCCAGGATTATTTCTATGAGGCGCTCAGGGAAATAGGAATCGACAACGAAACTCGTAAAGCACGTGGAATCGACTTCCATTCACTCAGACATTTCTACGATTCCGAGTCAAAGGCTGTAGCCCAGAAAATGGAGATCTATGTCAAGGAGATACGCGAGGCGATAGGTCATAAGAGCAAGAGCGTGGACGAGCTCATCTACACGCATGACACTCCTACCCGTCTGGTGACGATAGGTGTCATGTCCGAGCACATCCTTGATGTCGAATAGGAGGCAAGGAAGAATGGAGACCAAAGCGATAGAAAGTGCTGTCAATTACCATATCAGACCTGATGATGAGGTCATCTCAGCAGTAGATGACTTCCTCAGGGGTAAGCTTGAAGAGTTGGCGGAGGAGAACAACAGGATAAGGAAGAAACTGGGGAGCAGGATTCAGACAAAGATATATCACGAGGATGAGAAGACATGGTTGTGCTTCGAGATGATCGGCTACATCATCCTCCGTAGCAGGATTATAGAGGAAGTGCAGAAGCTCAGCGCGGGAGCCCGCAAAAACACCAGGAACTACACTTCCGAATCGGTTCTGTTGTCCATCACCGCGAATTCCGATGTCAAAGGGTATCTTGGAATGAGAGGCAACTCCATGGACGGCTATCTTGTCGCGAACTGGTGCCTCGCCGGACTCAACATGTGGCTTGACTGTCACCCTGAAATTGAAGGTTACAAGCTTCATGAACGGAAAAGAAGGTATACGGACGCAAGAGAATTCATCATCAATGCCGTGAACAGCGAGTCGAGACTGTTCTCGGAGTTCTTCGAAGAGCATCCGGACTATGATGAGCTTGTAGCCAAGTACGATATAGGGAGCAGTCCCAAATCAGCATTCCAGCCTGGCACGGTCATTCTTGTTCAGATCAATGTCGACCATACAGAGGTCAATGACAATCACACCGAATGCAATATCGACCTCAGCGAACTCGCGCAGATCCAGGCACAGCTTGCATCCGCAGTCGAAGACCTCAAGAACTTCAGGCCCCGTGCCGCGTCTGGAAGAAGCAATCCGGATGTCGAGGCGAAAATCAACAAGGCCATTTCAGCCTTCAAGACCCAGTTGAAGGAAAGCATCTCGGAGCTTGATGACAGGTTCCTCGACCTGTTCAAGATATGGGCGATGGAGAGAGTAAAGGCTCCCGATTTCGATGATGACGAACTCAATCTCATAATAGACCTGTGCTATCTGAGGGAAAAGAACAAGAAGCTTGGATTGCTCATTCCAGACACCAAGGATACAGCAGGCCACTCGATAAAAGACCTGAAGGAGAAATCACTGGTCTTCGGAGTCAGCAATAGAAATCTTGAAGCTCTTGTATTCGTGCTCGACCAGATCCAGAAATTCAAGCCCAGTCTCATCGCCAAGCATGTCGCATGTTACGACTCGGACGAACAAAACAAGGTCTTGACAACGACCATCAGTCAGTACAGATCCCGACAAAAGGAAAAACTGATCTTTGACAAGACAGGAGGATGGCATTTTGAACCATCCTCCTAGCAACCAGCCTCACCAGAGCAGTCCCAGCACAACAGCCGTGGCTATGAGCCCATATGCCCCCAGAAGCCACGAGAAGAGCCTGTAACGCCTTGCAGACCGTCTCGAGTACTCGATATCGGGCATGAGTTCCTCAGCCTTTTCCGAGGCCCCTTTTGCGAATCCGCTTTCACGTCCCTCAAGGTACATCTTCTTACCGAACTCCTCCTTCTCGTTCCTGAGGCGATACAGCTCCTTGCGATATCCCTCATAACTTGTCTGGAACAGCTTTCTGTGCTTGTCATAGATCGCGCACATCTTGTCGAGGAGCTCCTCTCTCTGGGCCTGCTGGAGGAACATCGACCTCGGGCTGATCTTGCCGTTGTCGGTAGCCTCCGCGAGCTCCTTCTTGTAGCCGGACTCGATTGCCGCCTCCTCCTCGATGAGCTCCTTCACGCTCTTCAGCCTCTGGGGCTTGTCACCGACCTTCGTCTCCTCGTCATGCTCCCTGAGCCTCGTGTCGCGAGGATCGTCACAAGATGTCCTCTTCCTGCTTCTTCCATCGTCAAACCTGTCCATTGTGTTCCTCCTATCTGGTTCTGACTGACCTTGTACGCGAGCCAAGGTCCTTCTCGTATCCAATCGATATCTCGGCGATCGAAGGCAGCCTCCTGCTGAGAGCGCTGTAGCTGTACTTCGAACCGAGCTTCGATCCCTTCCCTGAAAAGCCGTCACGGCTGAAGCTGATTCCAGAGATGCGCCCATTTCTGGAACCGTTGAACCTGACCTCGATGCCGACATCGCCAAGCCGGATCGTGAACTCCTCCATCGAGGCAGACCTTGCGAGAGCCTTGTCCACCTGGATTCTTATGAGCTGCTTGTCGCTCAGCTTCTGTGTCCTTTCAATCATCCTCCGTTCTCCTCTTGTCAGTCCGCTCCTGTCCTTCCAGAGGCCTTTTGTACGGGTAAGCCCGAACTCCTCCTCGATCTCCTGCGTCGCCTGTATCGCCTTCAGCATCTCGAACTGTCCGAGATAAAGCTTGCCGCTGAGCGACACGCGGGACAGGCAGATATGCACATGGTCATGTGGCGTGTCGTTGTGTCTGTAGGCGATCCAGGGCGTGTCAGGAGGTATTCCCATCTTCCTCAGGAAGGCTTCTATCACATCTCTCCACTGGGCGCTCGTCAGACGCTCACCAGGCGGCTGTGATAGCGATATGTGATAGACCGGCTTGTCCACTTTACGGACTTTCTGAGGAACAAGAAGAGCCTTCACGATGTCGTCAACAGATGACTCCTCGATAGTCCCTCCGATGTACTCGGCATGTTTCCTGCCAGCACCTTTCCTCCCGATATCGGCTCCATACTGGACAAGCGGCTTGTAGACATCGCCTCTCGTGATGTTCGCCTTCATGGCTCATCCTCCTACCAGCTGCGCCCTTACATCGCGGAGAAGGCGTCTGGTCTCCTCGATCGATGCCTCGACCCCAGCAGGAAAACCGCCGATGTTCGCAGCCGCTGCAAGCTGGTTGAGGTTGCTTCCCACACGCGAGAGCGCAACCCACTGCTCCCTGTTGATGGAGGGAATGACACGGGGCGGAGTCCCCAAGGCTGCCGCTCTCATGTACGATGAGCGTGAAAGGGACGTCCCTTTCCTCAGACTGTCCAGCAGGCTGATCTCCTCATCGCTCAGCCTTGTGTTCACGAAGTGTTCTCTCATTCC
>CALXYO010000016.1 GCA_944393005.1 uncultured Spirochaetales bacterium
CTATGAAAACAATGTAGGTGTGGGACGCACCGAAACAAGCGCACCTGAGATCCGAAGAGCAATTGAAAAGGCCTTCAAAAAAGGCAATCTCGATTGTCATGGACCGTTGAAGGGCGAAGCTTCCACCTTTTAAGGTGGAGGTAGTTCACTTCCATTGATTCGGCTCAGCCCGGGGAACTTATAAAACCGGTGCTGGCAGATGTCCCGTTCGGTTACAGGCAGCATGAAGAGGTGATCCAGTGCATTCTGCAGGGAAAACCTCCTGTATGCTCCGGTCATGACGGACTCAGAGCTCTGAGTGTTGTGGAGAAGATTCTTGACAAAGCCTCAATGTGATCTGAAAGGGCAGAACGGATAATAGCGGATGGAGCTGTCGTCTTTTTATATGGAAAGGAAATGTCCCGATATTTGTCCGTTTGGACAATTATCGGAGTTTTATTTTTGTAATTTGCAATAAAGAAAAGAATTCCTTCATGAATCTATACTTTGTCCAACTTGTTTCAAAGGAGGTTCATGATGGAAGACAAATATGAAATAAAGGAAAGCGAAAGACAAAGCTGGCTTTCTCTTGCCATGATCTGGACAGGCAGCATGATATGTATTCCATGTCTGATGATAGGGGGAGTGCTTGGAGCAGGGCTGAGTCTGTCTGGTGTCATACTTGCCGTTCTGGCAGGATACGGCATTGTATGTTTATATATGTGCCTTGTTGGAATGGAAAGCTGCGATACAGGCCTGCCCACCGTTTCAATGGCTTCTGCAGTTTTAGGGGAAAAGGGGGCACAGTTCATAATAAGCCTGATGCTTGCGATTGCCTGTGTCGGCTGGTTCGGAATACAGAGTGCCGTGTGCGGTGAGTCATTCTCTGCCATGGTTGCAGGCTTCACCGGTTTTGAAATTCCGTCATGGATCTCAAGTATTTTCTGGGGACTTGTCATGCTGCTGACAGCCGTCTATGGATATAACGGTCTGAAGATACTGAATTTCATTGCTGTTCCGGCTCTTTTGATTGTTCTTGCTTACAGTATGTTTCTCGCCTTATCAGGAGGTGGTCTTGAGACAATAAAGACCTTTTCCCCTTCATCTCAGATGTCTTTCATATCTGCGGTCAGCATGGTCGTCGCCTCATTTGCACTGGGCGGTGTAATAAGTGGCGATTATTCCCGTTATGCGAAAAGCAGAAAAGATGTGGTGAAAAGCACTGTTCTTGGTGTCTTTCCATCCGGTATGGTCATGATGCTTATCGGTGCAATACTGTCAATTGTCACAGGACAGTATGATATTTCCCTTGTTCTTGCTGCGGTCGGAGTTCCTGCACTCGGTCTTGTGGCTCTTGTTCTTGCCACATGGACGACAAATGTGACAAATGCATACAGCGGAGGACTGGCCGTATCGAATCTGTTTGGTTTCGGAGAGGACAGATTCAAGGTTTCCTGTGCTGTTGCCGGTGTTATCGGTACAATACTTGCGGCGGCAGGATTGCTTTCAGAGTTCGAGTTCTTCCTTAACATTCTCAGTGCTCTTATCCCTCCGATAGCTGGTGTCATGATTGCTTCATACTGGATACTTGGAAAAGGCAGGAAAGAGAATCTCAGACAGAAAGAGGGCTGGTATATTCCAGGTATAATATCTTTTGCCGCTGGTGCTGTTGTTGCTTATGTCACTGGCAGCATTGCCGTATTTCTCATAGGACCTGTCAATGGAATAGTGGTCTCCATGATAGTTTATGTCGTATTGGAAAAAACAATGAAAAAAGGAGAAGTATGAATATATGAGAAAAATAGGAGAAAAAGAGATCAATGATATCGCAACCGGGGCTGCCCTGCTCGGTGCAGGAGGCGGAGGGGATCCGTATATCGGGCGACTTATAGCACTTAATGCCGTGAGGGAATGCGGTGATGTCACATTGCTGTCTCCCGAGGAAGTTCCTGATGATGCTTTTATTGTACCTATTGCCATGATGGGTGCTCCGACGGTTTTGTGTGAGAAGGCGATCAACGGAGGAGAGTACAAAGTCCTCTCGCAGATGGTGGAATCGTATTTCAATAAGAAAATATATGCATTCATGCCAATAGAAGCCGGCGGAGTCAACAGCATGCTGCCAATTGCCGCTGCTGCAAGACTGGGGCTTCCTCTTGTTGATGCCGATGGAATGGGCAGGGCTTTTCCAGAGCTCCAGATGGTGACTTTCACAATAGGAGGCATGAAGGCTACTCCAATGGCTTTGACTGATGAGAAAGGCAACAGCTGCATTTTCAACACCATAACGAACAAATGGACAGAGGAGCTTGCGCGCAGCGTTACCATGTCATGCGGAGGTTCTGTGTCTGTATGCCTTTATACAATGAGCGGAGCTGATATGAAAAAATATGCAGTGAGAGATATCGTGACAAGGAGTGAGCAGCTTGGTTCGGCACTGCGTCTTATAAAGGAGTCAGGGCAGGAAGATACTGAAGACAGATTCCTTCAGACCACAGAGGGATTCAAACTGTTCAAAGGCAAGATATCGGATGTGAAAAGAGAAGTAAGGGGTGCCTTCAATTTCGGTAAGGTAACGCTTGATGGAATCGGCGAGTATAAAAAACATAGTGCATATGTGGAATTCCAGAACGAAAACTTGTCTGCGGTTGTGGACGGAAAGATAATGGCCACTGTTCCGGATCTTATCTGTCTCGTTGACAGCAATACCTATACACCGGTACCGACTGACGCCCTGAAATACGGTAAAAGGGTTATTGTTGTCGGTCTGAAATGTTTTGAACGCTGGAGAACAGAGGCCGGGCTTGCCTTGGTTGGGCCTCACTATTTCGGTCTTGAGACTGATTATATTCCGCTTGAAGAGAGGGTTAAGGCATGAAATACAGACTTGGAATAGATGTGGGCGGCACAAATACTGATGCCGTTCTTATAGATGAAAAGCTTAATGTCATATCTCAGACAAAGGTGCCGACTACGCAGGATGTATATACTGGAATAATGAATGCGGTGCGCAGTGTGCTTGATTCCTGCAATGTTGATAAAAGGGACATAACGATGGCTATGCTGGGAACTACACAGTGCACCAATGCTATTGTTGAGAGGAAGAATCTTGTTAAAGTCGGGGTACTGCGTATCGGCGCACCTGCGACAACAGGTATCCAGCCTATGACCGACTGGCCGGAAGATTTAAGGAATATTGTCTATAGAAGTACGGTTGTCACCGGTGGTTATGAGTATGACGGTAAGGAGCTGAATCCGCTCGATGAAAATGCCTGCAGAGCTTTTTTTGAAGAAATCAGGGGCCATGTGGATTCAGTGGCTATTTCAGGAGTATTCTCCACACTCAGAAACGAACAGGAAGTCAGAGCAGGTGAGATTGCCCGTATGATACTGGGCAGTGATATTCATATTTCTCTTTCCTCTGAAATAGGATCAATGGGACTGATTGAACGTGAGAATGCCACGATTCTGAATGCTGCCCTGAACAGAGTTGCAAAAGCTTTTACGGAAGGATTTGCAAATAGTCTGAAGGAAGAAGGACTTGAAAACGTTTCGCTGTATATTTCACAGAATGACGGGACTCTGATGAGCATTGAAGAAGCGCGCCGCTATCCTGTACTCACAATAGCATGTGGACCGACAAACAGCATCAGAGGGGCAAGTTATCTGTCACAGATAGCGAATGCTATCATAGTCGATGTCGGAGGAACCACAACCGATGTGGGTGCACTTCAGAATGGTTTTCCCCGTGAAAGCGGCGTTGCGGTCACAATAGGAGGAGTTCGGACAAATTTCAGGATGCCCGATGTCGTGTCAATCGGCCTTGGAGGCGGCAGTATCGTCAGATTGAAGGATGACGGTTCTGTTACAGTCGGTCCAGACAGTGTTGGCTACAGGATAACTTCAGAAGCCCTTGTATTCGGCGGGAATACCATTACAGCAACTGATGTAGCGGTCCGCCTCGGTCTTGCCGATATAGGAGACAAGACAAAAGTCGCCGCATTGAGTCTGGATACTGCCCGCAAGGCAGCTGAAGTCATGAAAAACAAAGTTGAGGATGCCATTGATTCCATGAAGATTTCCAGCAGTGACGTCACCGTTATTCTTGCCGGCGGAGGTTCTGTTGTAATTTCAAAGCAGCTTAAAGGTGCAAAGGAGGTCATCGTACCTCCTCACTTCGGCTGTGCTAATGCCATTGGAAGTGCCATAAGCAAAGTAAGCGGCTATTATGAGAAGCTTGTCTCATACGATGAGATACCGCGTGAGCAGGCGATCAAACTTGCGACTAATGAGGCGATTCTTGAAGCATCCCGTTCCGGTGCCAGAATGGACAGCGTCGAGATAGTTGAACTTGAAGATGTACCTCTTCAGTATTACCCGGGCAATATGGTCAGGATCAGGATAAAGGCAGCAGGAGATCTAGCCTGACCCCTGCAATCCGAGAATTCGCCTCATCATCATGGCTCTGTAGAGCATAATGCTCTGCGGGGCCTTTGTTATGTCCGCATGCATGAGGGATGATATCCTTCTGATTCTGTATTTGACTGTATTGTTGTGAACATTGATGAGCTTTGATGTCTTCAGAGTGCTGAGATCCGTGTTGAGGATGAATGCTTCAAGTGTCTGCATCAGGAGAGCTGCATCTTCTGTCTCTTCCAGAACTTTTAACGGTGAAAGCACTTTTGATATTTCATCTTCACCTTTCTCCATCACCTGAAGGAAATAGTTTATAAGCTGTATGTCTGAAAGATTGAGGACATTTTTCCTGTATGCCCTGCATGCCAGTTCAAGTGACGGAGTTATTTCAAGAAAAGCTTTCCGCGCCTCACTTGTATCTTTCAGATTGAACGCTCTTATCAGGAAGCAGTTTTCATCTGACAGCAGTGTGCATATGCTTTCAAGCAGTTCACTGCCCATTCCTGATGCAAGAAACAGAACGATATTTCCTTCATAAAGATCCACAACAGGACGGGAAATGAACGGAGTAAGTTTCTGCCTTATCTCCTTCATCACGTTTTCCGTGTTTTTCCTGCTATGTATGACATACATCGTATCAAGACTTTTTACATCGATATTGAACATCGCAGCCAGTCTTCTCATTTTAAGGCTCTCATCCTGAAGTATTGCCCTTACCAGCTCCGCTATTACAGCCTCTCCGTGGTTCGGTGACCATATGACCAGAAACAGATGAAGTGTTTCCACTGTCATTGCAATCTGGTGATGTTCAAGAGGCGTTCCGTTTTCCCTTATGAAAGTAAGACACAGCGTTTTTAAGCCTTTCCCCTGAATATATGCCCTGTTCACATACCAGGAAGGATCCATTGAATTTGTCTCAAAACACTTTTTCATCTCACTCTCTCTTCCGTGAGGGAAAGTTGAGATATTTATCACACTGTTTTCGTTGTCAGACAGGATCAGGCTTGTTCTCAGCCTGTCGCGCAGCATTCTGAGTACTGTAGATACACTTCTCAGATCGGGAGAAAGCAGACTCACATCCTCAAGTATTTCCGCAACGAAACTGGAACCTTTGTCTTCTTCTTCTTTCAGTATGGCTTCACTGATTTCACTTATTGCATCACTGTAGCGCAGCGACATGGAATGAGGCATTTCAACCAGAACAAAATTGAGACTGTTGGCAGTTTCAATCACATCCTCAGCAATGAAAGGGATGAATGTTCCGACATAATACAGCAGAAGTCCTACTTCTCCGGCCTCGGCCAGACGGCGGATGACTGCTTTCTGAGCCTGAGGAGTGTCACAGATAGAGGCAAAAGCCGTAATGACAAGTTCATTTCCCTCAAAACTGATTGCTTTGAAAAGCTTGCTCTGAGTATCGTTCGGAGTTGAGTATTCCAGTACCGATACAGATGATACGGTGCGCTCCAGTGCATTTGCACCGGCAACTACGCTGGCGCCTCTCATGGATGGCAATTCAAGAACTTTTCTGACTGTCAGACTCATAGGAAAACATTATCAGAAAAAGAGGAATATATTAACACCGATATAAGAGGCATTGCTTTTTTTTGAACAGTTTATAACTTTGCCAATCAGACAATATCTCCATCATTACTATTGTTATCTCCATCATTTTATGGTTAAATGAGTGAGATATAAGTGAAGCAAAGGCGATATCTATGAGAAAATTTGATTACACAAAAAAAGCTGAAAAACTGCTTACAGCGGAAATAGTCCAGATGCTGAGCACTATTCATGAACATAAAGGCCGGCAGGATTTGTTTCTTGAAGCACATATGGATGAATTGAAGATGCTTTTGGATGTGGCTATGATCCAGAGTACGGGAGCATCAAACAGGATAGAAGGAATCTTCTCTACTGATAAGCGCCTTGAGGAACTTGTAAAAGAGAAAGCTGAACCTCGTAACAGAAATGAGCAGGAGATTGCCGGCTATCGTGAAGTACTGGCAACAATCCATGAGAATTACGAATACATGAATCCTTCTGTGAATGTCATATTGCAGCTTCATAAGAGTCTGTATTCTTATTCCAGCAGTGTTATGGGCGGTGTCTATAAGAATTCTGATAATGTCATTGCTGAAATTGATGGAGAAGGTAATCAGAGGGCAAGATTCATACCTGTTTCTGCGTGGATGACTCCTGATGTGATGAATGAGATGTGCTTCAGTTTCCGGCAGGCATGGAACGGAGATAAGATAGACAAACTGCTTCTGATTACAATGTTCATACTTGATTTTCTGTGCATTCATCCTTTCAACGATGGCAATGGCCGCATGAGCCGCCTGCTGACATTGTTACTTTGCTATAAAGCAGGGTACATAGTGGGAAAGTATATCAGTATTGAAATGCTTATTGAGAAAAGCAAGGAAACATATTATGAAACGTTGCAGGCAAGTTCTTATCTCTGGCATGAGGGTGAAAATAATTATGAACCGTTTGTAAAGTATTATCTTGGAGTTTTTATCAAGGCATACAATGAATTTGAATCACGTGTTGAATATTTAAGATATAAGGGGCTTTCAAAAGCACAGCGGATCAGATCTGTAATAGAACAGAATGCCGGCAGGATCACAAAAAAGGAAATTATGGATATTTGTCCTGATATAAGCAGGATCACAGTTGAGCGTACTCTGACGGCTCTTGTTAAAAGCGGATGCATAGCAAAGGTCGGTGCAGGACCGTCGACAGGATATATTTTTCTGGGGCAGGGCAAATCTTAGACTTGTATCGTAGGTCATTGATTTGTCTCTTATATATAGAAGACGGAATATCTTGATGAAACATAAAAAGTATATACGTATTGCTTCAGAAGATCTTCAGAAACATCAGATGGTTTTCGTCTTCAGGTACATTCATAAACTGAAGTATTCACACATCACTCGGTTCTGATAGCATATTAACTGTCATGATAAGATATTCAAGTCTTGAAAACACAGATGTAAATGAGCTTTTCTCAGTTTTTGCAGAGGCTTTCTCCGATTACATGGTTCCGGTCAATATGTCACTTGAACGGTTCACCGGAAACATGAGGAGAAACGGATATGACGGCAGGGTGTCTGCCGGAGCGTTCTCCGATGGAAAGCTTGTCGGTTTCATCATGAGCGGAAGAAGAGTCCATTATGGCATTCTGTCTGCATATGACATGGGAACAGGTGTGATTCCAAAGTACAGAAGCCGTGGGATAGCCGGAAATATGATAGATCATCTGAAATGTCTTCTGGATCAGGAAGGTGTATCACGGTATGTTCTTGAGGTCATCAGGGACAATGAAAGGGCATTGAACCTTTACAGACACAAAGGCTTTGAGATCAGACGTGAATTCACCTGTTTTCAGATCGACAAGAGCCGTCTGAAAGGTGTTTCATCCTTTCATGTTGAACATGTCCCCTCGCTCGATTTTGATCATGTGAAGGGATTTCAGGATGCATCACCGTCCTGGCAGAATTCAGCTGAAAGCATTCTTTCAGACAATGACCGGTATGTATTCTCAGTAATCTCTGCCGGTGGCAGGGTGTGTGCTTATGCTGTTTCCGATCCCGTAACAGGCGACATTGCACAATTTGCGGTCTCTCATGAATGCAGAGGAAGAGGTATGGGGAAAAGCCTCCTGACAGACATAAGGGACAATACCGCAGCATCCACATTGCGTGTGGTGAACGTCGGTGATGAGGCAACCCGATCCTTTCTTACACATCTTGACTTTGTCCCCTTTGCTGAACAGTATGAGATGGAACTACGGCAATTGAGGAGAAAAACTGATGCAGGCAATATTCGAAACTGCTTTTGACATTATCTATCTTGTCAGTGTCATAACACTTGGCATCATTATCGTAAAGGGCAGCCGTGGCAACAGGCAGTTCAGCCTGTTCGGTATCATGACGATAGTGCTGGGCGCAGGGGATGCTTTCCATCTTTTTCCCCGGGCTGTAGCACTGTGCACGACTGAGCTGGAGTCATACACTGCTGCGCTAGGTTTCGGCAAGCTTGTGACTTCCATTACAATGACAGTGTTTTATGTCATTCTGTATCATATTTGGCTGCTGTGCTATGGAAAGAAGGAAAGGCTCCTCACTGCATCTGTCTATGCTCTTGCTGCCATTAGAATCATACTCTGTCTGATGCCTCAGAACGACTGGCTGAGTGCCGCTTCTCCTCTTTCATGGGGAATTTACAGGAACATTCCGTTCACCATCCTCGGTATCATGATGATCGTTCTTTTCCACAGGGAAGCAAAGGCAAATTCCGATACGCCCTTCCGCTGGATGTGGCTTGCCATAACACTCAGTTTCGCCTGTTACATTCCTGTTGTCCTGTTCTCTGATGCTGTTCCTGTAACCGGCATGCTGATGATTCCCAAGACATGTGCATATGTATGGGCTGTTGTAATCGGGTACAAGGCAATGCGGAAGGAATGCAGATGAGATCTGATGATCAGCAGATGTTTTTCTGTTGATCATAACCTACGGAAGATTCTGAATCTTAAGGTATTTTTTAGCATTCTGATGGGTTTATTACGCTGCGAAATGTATTTTCGACTTGTTCGCAGCGGATTTTCCTGCTAAAATTCTGATATGGTTGGACGTAAGAAGGAAATTCAGGAACTGAATGACCTGTATTCAAGCGGCATGGCTGAATTTGTTGCCATCTATGGAAGAAGACGGGTCGGAAAAACTTATCTTGTTGATCAGACATTTGAAGGACGGATCACATTCCGTCATACGGGAATTTCCCCAGTCGAGTATGTCAAAAAGGGTGAGGGGCTTCTGAAAGCCCAGCTGAAATCTTTTCATGAGTCAATGGTAAGACAGAATCTGGAAGCGGACCACTGCCCTCGTGACTGGATGGAAGCTTTTTTCATGCTTTCCATGGCACTGCAGAAAACAGATGATGGTTCGCGTCAGCTGGTTTTTCTGGATGAACTTCCATGGATGGACACACCCCGGTCTTTCTTTGTTACGGCTCTTGAAAACTTCTGGAATGGCTGGGCATGTCACAGATCCAATTTCATGCTTGTTGTATGCGGAAGTGCGAATTCCTGGATCCTTAACAAGCTTGTCAATAACCATGGCGGTCTTTACGGAAGACTGACATACCAGATAAAACTTTCTCCATTTACGCTTGGCGAGTGTGAGGAATATTTTGAATCCAGAAATATTGATCTGTCACGGTATGACATAGTTCAAAGTTATATGATCATGGGCGGTATTCCTTATTATATGGGATATATGAGACGTCAGAAGAGTCTTTCTCAGAACATTGATGATATGTTCTTCACAAAAGGTGCACAGCTCAGAGATGAATTCGGCAGACTCTTCCTGTCTGTCTTTGACAACCCGGACAGGGTACGGGATGTGGTTGTCTGCCTCAGCAAGAGAAACTCTGGTTTCACCCGGGATGAAATTTCCGGATATCTCAAAATCAGCAACGGCAGTACACTTTCTTCAATACTGAAGGCATTGATTGCCAGCGATTTTGTTATGAAATATGTGCCATTTGGTTTTTCGAAAAGAAAAGTACATTACAAACTGATTGATCCATTCTGTCTTTTCTATCTGAAATTTGTTGAAGGCAGGGATTCTCTGAGTGAAGGTTTCTGGCTGCAGAATCTGTCTTCCCAGCCTGTTGTCACGTGGAGGGGGATTGCTTTTGAGAATGTTTGTTTCAATCATATTCCTCAGATAAAGAAAGCTCTCGGGATCAGCGGGGTTAAAACAACTCAGTCTGCATGGTCGAAGAGGGATGATGATGAAGAAGGTACTCAGATTGATCTGCTGATAAGCAGAATGGATAATGTCGTCAATCTTTGTGAGATCAAGTTCTATAGTGATCTGTTCACTGTGGATAGCGATTATTACAGGACTGTCATGCGCCGGCAGGCGTTGCTGGAACCTTTTCTCAAACGCGGTATGGGAATACGCAACACACTGATCACCACATATGGGCTTGCACATAACAAATACAGCGGTGTTTTCACAAATGTGATAACCCTTGAAGATCTGTTTGAACACTAACCCGCAGGTTCATGCTGATTGTTAGGTCTGAATCTTTGCTGCACCTTTCGTTTTCTGTCTGGACCTGTTAAATACAATAGCCAGAAATCGTGTCTGCATGCTAGAATCAGACAACAAAGAGGAGGAAGGATATGCATTTTTCACCTGAGCATCCTGATTTTGAACTGAGCCCGTATACAGGATTGACGAGAAAACACTGGATAGATGCGGGAAAATATATTCTTGAAGGCGTATTCCGCCATGTGAAGACGATGGACGACCCGGTCCTCGTTCCGCGTTATGAGACAGAAGTGACGTATCCCAACAGCCGTACACCGGCATGGAAGGTACAGGCGGAGTATTACGAAGGACTTGCCAGAAGCTTCTTCATTGCGGCTCCGCTTATCAGCATTGAACCTGATATCGTGATTGACGGCAAGAAGCTGAGGGAATATTACAAGGATCATATTCTCCGTTCCTGTACTGCCGGTGATGAGCAGTATGTCCTCAGCTACAGCGATATGGACAAGGACGCGGAGCCTTCATTCGGCCTGCATACTTACCAGCAGACCGTTGAGACCTGTGCCGTCGTGATCGGTCTTGTGACGACGAAGAAGGAAATCTGGGATACATATACAAAAGAAGAGAAAGACAGGATAGCTTATTTCATCCGCGATTACGCTCAAGGCACGACTGCGACTCAGAACTGGCGGCTTTTCAACATGCTTGATCTGGCATTTCTCAATATGATGGGCTATGAGATTGACAAAGACAAGATGAGGGAGCATGCCCAGGCGATTCTTTCCTATTATGCGGGAGAAGGCTGGTATCGTGACGGACATTCCTTTGATTATTACTCAGCCTGGGCTTTCCAGGTCTATGCTCCGATCTGGTGCTGCTGGTACGGTTATGATAATGAGCCGTACATCGCAGCGGAATTCGAGAAGAATTCAAATGAACTCATGAAGACATATGACAGGCTGTTTGATGAGAAAGGACAGGTGACGATGTGGGGAAGGAGCAGCATTTACCGCAATGCGGCAACTGCTCCGCTGGCAGCGAATTTCAACCTGAGGAATCCTCTAGCCGATCCCGGTCTTGCAAGGCGTATCGCATCAGGTGCCCTGCTGCAGTTCTTCACCCGTGACGATATTCTCTATGAAGGGGCTCCTGTTCTCGGTTTCTACGGTCCTTTCACTCCTATGGTGCAGGGCTACAGCTGCGCGGAAAGTCCTCTCTGGCTGGGTAAGGCGTTCCTGTGCCTTGAGCTTCCCGGGGATCATCCTTTCTGGACGGCAGTGGAAAAGAACGGCGTATGGGAAAGTATGGAGAGGGGAGATGTACTTGAGACAGTGCTTGACGGGCCGGGACTTGCAATTTCCGATCATCATGACAACGGTACGATGATCCTGCGTACCGGAAAGGTGGTGAAGAGAGTGGGGGATGACAACGGCAGATGGTGCTATGCCAAGCTTTCATATAACAGCCGCTACCCTTGGGAGTCCGACATCGCGGGCGGGCTCAGCGCTGCTTCATATGTGCTCAGGGAAAGCGATATCGGCAGGACTGAGCAGATAAACAGCATACTGTGGAGCGGAAAGAGGAATGATGTTCTCTACCGTCGTGCCCTTTTCGGTTTTGACACTTCCTCTGATCTGCACTGGACCAGTCAGATCGACCTTGCTGATTTCCCTGTCGCCAACGGCCTTGTCCGTGCAGACAAGCTCCGACTTTTCCATAAACCGGTTGACGTGTATCTCGGTTCCTACGGTTTTCCCTGTCCTGATGCCGTGTACCGTATTGAAAGACACTCTGATGCACAGGCCGTCATCATGAGCGGGCATGGAAGTGACGGGAAAGTCCGCCATATGGCAATGACCATATGGGGCGGCTGGAATGATCTGAGCGTTGAGAAAAGCCATGGCACCAGTGCCGATACCGGGGAAAGCTTCATCATCTTCGCCCATGCATATAGAAAGAAGGTTTTCTCCTATGACCCTTATATCCTCATAAGCCAGGTCATAACAAAAGAAGGGGATGAAGGCTTCAGTGATGATGAAATCTTCAGCATTGCCGGCATCAGCTACACTGACGTGCAACAGTGCGGCGGTTTCGGACCGGTCTCAATCAGAATGAAAAATGGAAGAGAGTATGAAGTTGATTTCGCAGGCATTGAGGGAAAACTCTCAATCTGATCATGCCTTCAGGAGATATTTGCAATGTACGAACTGATACAGGCTGCAGGGAACAGCTATTATATTGACTGTCCTGCGAAAATCGGGCTTGTCAGGACAGGTGAGGATGAAGTCTGTCTCATCGACAGCGGCAGCGATAAGGAGGCCGGCCGTAAGGTCAGGCAGATTCTTGATTCGCACAGCTGGAAGCTGAAGTCGGTTTTCATCACGCATTCAAATGCCGATCATATTGGAGGCTGCAGCTACCTGCAGAAACAGAGCGGATGCAGAATCTATGCTCCCGGTATCGAGTGCGGCTTCACCCGTCATCCTGTTCTGGAGCCGGCGTTCCTTTACGGCGGTTTCCCTTCAAAGGATCTGAGGCATAAGTTCCTTATGGCGGCGGAAAGCGAGGCCATGTATCTTACGGATGATGTGCTTGAGAATGGGATGAAAGCCATCCCTCTTCCAGGTCATTTCTTCGATATGACAGGTTTCCGTACTGCGGATGATGTTGTCTATCTTGCCGGCTGTCTTTCAAGCAGACAGACGCTTGAGAAGTACGCTGTAACCTTCATCTATGATGTTGAATCATATTTGAACACTCTTGAAATGGTCATGAAAATGGAGGCCAGATTGTTTGTTCCATCGCATGCCGATGCCTGTGAAGATATTTCCGCTCTTGCCCGGTACAATATGGACAAGGTCAATGAGATTGCAGAGAGAATCTGCGGTTTCTGCCGTGAGCCGAAATCATGCGATGAGGTGATCCGCTGTATCTTCATCTCTTACGGCCTTGGCATAAACATGCAGCAGTATGTGCTTGTCGGCAGTACGGTGAGATCCTATCTGTCATGGCTTAAGGACAGGGGAGTGCTGGAGAGTGTGCCGGAAGACGGAATGATCCTCTGGAAAACACTCTGATATGCATGTCTGGCTCTTATGATGCGGGCAGGTGAGAGATTTTCTGTCTCATATGCCCGCAGTGCTTCTGTCCTCCGACCAGCTGAGAACTCTCTGCTTCATTCCTTCTATATCGAGAACACCGGCGGCAAAACCTTTCCTCACCAGCTGCGGCGGAACATATTCATCGTATTTCTCAAACACAGGCACCTCCGAAGGGTACAGCAGTTCCATCGGGTCAAAATCCTTCGAGGCTTCCTCTGCGGTTATTCTGTAGAATTCTTCTTCCTGTACCTTCATCGTGAACTGCATGTAGTACGGACGTGATGGGGACAATCCTTTCAGTGCGAGAGCTTTCCCGCAGCGGAGCTTGAGAAATCTCTCAAGTGCAAGGAACGCATAGCTGCCCAGCCAGGGGAAAAGAACCCACATGTTTCCTCCAAGATGGACAAGAGGGTGGTCTTTCATCCCTGCTTTCATGAATGTTGAACGCGCATCCCTGAGCCTGCATACCGCATGTTTCATGAGATAGGGGTAGCTTTTCTCCTCATCAAGAACCTTGTACATCCTCTCAAGTATCCGTGTATGTATGTCCCCGGCGACATCGCCGAAGTAGGCTGGGATGCTTCCTTTCACGAGAGTGCAGTACACTTCCTTCTTTCTGTGGTCGACTTCCTCTACAAGCCATACTCTTCCCGCAATTGCGATTTTATCACCGGCAGGAGGCGGTTTCACTATTGTTCCCAGTTCTTCAGAACCGCTGTGCACTGAGTACTCGATGTTTTCCCGGAAGACCGCATAGAACTTGTAGTTGTTCACGATCCTCTCTCCTGTGAGGCCGAGTATAAGGCCGCCGTTTTCCGTTCTGCAGATATGATCGTTTTCAATCAGATGACGCAGCAGGATCCGGTAGTCATCCTGAGTGATGTTCCTGAAACTTGAAAGGCAGAGCACGCGGGATGCAAGAGAACGCGGACTCATTTCCCCGCCTGCAGCCAGTGTGCTCATTGTCTGATGGTACAGGAGACTGTAGGGAAGGCGGCCTGTTCTGGGAGGCTCGACAAAGCGCTCCTCGATATAAAGCTGCACAAGGGCTATACCCTGTATTAGGTACCAGGGAATCAGGTCCGGCATCATCGCACGGGCTTCAGGATGGTCTTCCCTCATGACGAACCACATTTCGGCAGGGTTGCCTCTGCGCCCGGTACGGCCCAGGCGCTGGAGAAAGCCGGAAACAGTGAAAGGCGCGTCGATCTGAAAGGCTCTTTCAAGTTTCCCTATATCGATTCCGAGTTCGAGTGTTGCCGTGGCGCATACCGACATGAGCGAATCATCATCCTTCATTTCCTCCTCGGCGCTTTCACGGTAGGATGCGGAAAGATTGCCGTGATGTATGAGAAAGCGTTCCGGCTCGTGTTTCACCTCGCAGTAGTGCCTCAGATTCTGGCATACGGCTTCGCATTCTTCCCTTGAATTCGTGAATATGAGACACTTCTTTCCCTTCGTGTGCTCAAAGATATATCCGATACCGGGATCTGCCGCTTGCGGAGCCGTGTCGGTCGGTTTCTCCACGGAAAGGGAGGGCACCATGTTGTCATCCTTTCCTTCATCCGCCTGTGGGGATGTGTTGAAGAAATGCTCCATGGACAGCCTCCACACTTCCTTTCCTCCGTCAAAGCGCGGGATCACGGTTTTCCGTCCGCTTCCGCTGGCCAGGAACAGACCTGCCGCCTGTGGGGATCCTATGGTGGCGGAAAGCCCGATCCTGCGTGGATGGCAGCCTGCAAGAGCGCACATTCTTTCTATCAGGCAGAAAGTCTGCAGTCCCCTGTCAGATCTCAGCAGAGAATGGATTTCGTCAATGACAATAAACCTCAGATCCGTAAAGAGGGAAGGAATTTCCATATGCTTGTTGATCATCAGCGATTCAAGTGATTCCGGAGTGATCTGAAGTATTCCCTGCGGTTTACGCATGAGTTTTCTCTTCTGGGACTGCGGCACGTCTCCGTGCCAGCGTGTGACCGGAATACCGGCTTGTTCACACAGTTCGTTCAGGCGTCCGAACTGATCGTTGATCAGAGCCTTCAGAGGGGCAATATACATGACAGCGACACTGGATGGTGGATCTTCGTCAATCAGCGTGAGTACAGGGAAGAAGGCCGCCTCGGTCTTGCCTGATGCGGTTGACGCTGTGATGAGCACATTGTCCTGAGTGCAGAAAATTGCCTCTCCCGCCGCATCCTGAACACTGCGCAGTGCCTTCCAGCCCGAGCTGTAAATGTAGTCCTGAATGAAGGGCGCATAACGGTCAAACACGTTCATATTGTGAACTCCGCATATTCCCCGCCGCTGTGGTCGGGCACCGCCATGGAAGGTGTATAGGTGAAATCATCTGACTGCATCATTTCCTCTATGCTCATATCCGGATTCTGGTAAAGCAGATCCAGAAGTTCAATGAAATCGCGGATCACCTCTCTGGGCGTTATGTTCTGATCTGCTCCTATACGCGAATATTCAAGCTTTATGAAAAGCTCAAGGTCACTTGTGGTGAGTCTGCATTCATATGAGTACAGATCGGCATGCATGAGCATAAGTTTTTCGCACAGTACGAGCATCTCCTCAGCCTTCAGGGGTTCAAGCCTGATGACCGGGGAGAGCAGGTCTCTGGCGCCGGGTCTGGAGAACCGCCCTTCCGTCAGACGCGAGCGCAGTGCCTCATAACTGTATATGCCGCGTCTCCTGTCCTCTATTGTCTGGGGCGTCGCACCCATTATTATGCCCAGGCAGCGGGCTCTGCCCTGCAGGGTGTCATTGTACATTGTGAGAAGCTTCTCATAATTGTACTGCCGTGTTACGGAATTCGGTATCTTGTACAGATTCACAAGCTCATCTATGAAAACAATGAGGCCTTCGTATCCTGCAAGGCGGAAGAAAACGGCGAATATCTTAAGATAATCATACCAGTCATCATCAGTGATGATCATGTTTATGCCGAGGTCTTCCTTCGCTTCCTTCTTTGCTGTGTATTCTCCGCGGAACCAGCGCCTCACCTTTGCCTTTGTCTCATCATCCCCGTCAAGACAGGCACGGTAGTAAAGAGATATGAGGCGTGAGAATTCAAAGCCGTGCACCATCTCGTTCAGAGCATTCACGACTTCATATATTTTCCTCTCCACCTCTGCCGCCAGACGCTCATCGCCGGCAGAAAGTGCTGACTCCTGCATAACCTGTGCCTGTATGTTGTTTATCCATCGGTCGAGCACCAGTGTCAGCGCACCTCCTTCCGGTTTTGTCTTTGTGGAAAGATTGCTGATCAGCTCACGGTAGGTGGCCAGCCCCTGTCCGCGGGTTCCATGCAGGCGGCGCTCGGGTGAAAGATCGGCATCGGCTACTATGAAGCCTCTGTCCATGACGTAATTGCGTATGGTCTGTATGAGAAAGCTCTTGCCTGAACCGTAGCGGCCGGTGATGAAACGGAAAGAAGCGCCTCCGCCGCATATGATATCGACATCATGGAGAAGGGCACTGATCTCATCCTTCCTTCCGACTGCAATGTAAGGCAGACCGGTTCTGGGCACCACTCCGCCTTTGAGGGAGTTGAGAATCGTCTGTTCAATACGCCTTGGAACCTTCCTGTGCTCATTTTTCATTCGTTTTTCCTCCTAGCAGGTCAAGAACATCATCTCTGTAGTCTTCCACCAGAGTCAGGGTGTCACCGTCGCATTCAAGTACATTATCACCTATTTCGTCAAATAATGTCTCATTGACTGTATCCGCTGCAATGGACGGCATCAGATGTCTGTCACTCAGATATGATGAAACGGACTTTCCCTGAAGAAGCAGTGTGAGAAGCTCTCTGTATGGAATGATGGATGAATCTCCCGCGCCTCCTTCATCATCCATGCTGAGTTCTGTTTTCACGACATCATCTTCATAATCTTCCATATCATCTTCAGTCAGCAGACTTTCCCTTGTCAGCGAGGCATCCTCCCTTATTTTATCAAGGCTGGAAATGTCTATCGTGATGACTGGTCTGGAAGATTCCTCTTCTGCCTTCCTTTCAGCTTCAATCACTGTCCTGATGCAGTTTTCCGCCCAGCCGCATCCGTCAGCTTTCCTGAGATAATGACCGCACCTTAATGACAGGCGCAGCATCCTGTCAGTTTCATGCAGTAAGGCATTGAACGTTTTCAGATCGAAATTCAGGCTGTCATAACGCCTTTCTCTCCATACACCCTCCCTGCATATGTATGTTCTGCATGGTGTCAGCGTGTACTCCATATTCAGATGTTTTCTTTTCTCATGGTATACGGCATTGACAAGCGGGTGCCACGGGTATTCCTTCTGTGCACCGAAGCAGATTGCAAAGGGATTCCTGCCGTCAGCTGAGATTGATGATGAAGCTTCTTTCCATACAGCTGCGAAAACATGCTTTCCTTTATCGGGGTATTTTCTCATTATGAGTGACTGCTCAGGCTTTTTCTTTGCAAATGCGCACAGGGAAGAGAATATCTCGTCATCTGAATGATTGCCTGGATCTCTCAGCATCGCAAGGGCCGTATCGGTTTTCATCGCCTTCCCTGATGCATGGCGGATGGCCGTTTCCACGGGAAGGCTGTTCATGACGGCAAAGTCAAACATCCACCGGTGAAGATTCCTCCGCATGACGGCATCACCCATTCCTTTATCAAGGAAACCTGTCTCGAAATCGTTCAGCTTGTCCATGCTGTCCTGTGCTGATGAGGCTCCGATTCCGTTCAGGAGCTCATAAAGGTAAATATAGGCAAGAGAAAGGGGAACAGGGGAGAATATTCCTTTTCTCACGTCTGTGCGCCAGGTGAAGTATCCCCTCAGCTGTCCTATGGTCAGGTCATGGTAGACAGGGAAATAGCATCTGAGCTCCCCCTTCCATGGTGCGTTGTCCTCATAATCTTCCATGAACTTTCCCTGTATCAGGAAGTTGCGGCATTTCTGAGTGAATGAGCTGCCTCTGTATTCATACAGGTGAATCATCCGGAGTATTCGGTCCGGTACCGCTGCAGATGACAGCCTGAAGTCTTCATCTGATGTTCTCCTCTCTGTTTCTGGACAGACAACCTGTGTCTTTGAAGGGGAATTCTCTAGGACAATCGTGCAGCCGTGCGGGCTGCAGGCTGCAACAGCTTCATCGAAGAGGCGGAAGACAACATCTTCTTCTGTCCTGCTGTCGAATGCGACGCCTGTCCATCTGCTGCCGTACATGCGGAACGGCTGACGGAGATACGGCCTGTCATGCATCATCATAAAGTCCTGTCCGCATTTGATGTCGCACCTCTGTATTTCAGCGCCTGACGTGGAATCCCACTGGCGCATGAGCAGCGCAAGCCATTTTCCGCTGCCGGGATCAGAGAGAACGGAGAAGCCTGGGAAGTCTGCCCACTTATGTTCTTCCCTGATATGGTATTTCGTTTCAGCATATGCAGTAAGATCTGATAGTTCCAAAACCTGCTTTCCCGTCTCTCTACAGAATATTCACAGATATTAAGATATTTCCCAAAGCGTATGTCAGTCAAGGAAAGATACCTGTTCTTTTCCTCAGCTTCCAGCTCTGTGTAAGGAGCCTGTCTGTACTTCCTGTTGAGATAAAAAGCGGAAGTGATTATCAGATTCATTCATCCGTATCCAATATGGTTAAAGATGATGCATACGGAATCAAGCGCGGCATTGTTCTCTCCAGTGCTCCGGAGGTGTTAGGAAAAGGAAAGATTTTATATCTGACGGTCTGTGATCTGATGTTTCTTTAAAGGAAAATTTTCATGCGGAAAGCATCAGTTTTTGCTTGCCGTGCTGTGGGTGTGTTGAATCAGAACACAGACATATGATAGCATCCTGTCTGTCGGAGGGCCTGCAATGTCATCAATCCAGTGAAAATTCCAAGCGCTTTATTTTTCTGGAGGATCTGATGTTTTTGCATCTTGACAATATTACTTTTTCATACCCTGAATCAGGGTGTCTTCTGTTTTCAGATCTGTCATTGTCATTCCAGCAGGGCTGGACTGTGATTGCCGGTGCGAACGGCAGCGGCAAGAGCACGCTTGTATCAATCGCCGCCGGGCTCATAGCACCGGATTCAGGCCGTGTTCGCAAAAGCGGGGAAGCTGTGCTGTGTTCCCAGGTTTTCGAAGGACTTGAGCCTCAGGACTGGAGTGATATTTTCTGTGGTGATAATCATGTCGGAATGCTCAAATCCACACTTTCAATCTCTGACAGTATGATAGAAAGGCAGGAGACTCTTTCAGGCGGAGAGAAGAAAAGACTTCAGCTTCTGGCCGCACTGTCTCATTCACCTGAAATACTCATTCTTGATGAGCCGACCAACCATCTTGATTCATACAGCAGGCAGCTTATGATCAATGCACTCAGGACATTTGACGGCATCGGGATAATCGTTTCCCATGACAGGGCTTTTTCCGCTGCTCTTTCATCGAGGACTGTCCTTTTCGACAGGGCTTCAGACGGGCTTACGACATTTGAGGATATTCCGCTGTCTCTTCCTGATGCGCTTGATGAGAGTGCAAGAAGGAAGAAAGCCGGGCGTGATGCCTATGAGAGTATCCGTTCGGCAATATCGGCACAGCAGATGATCGTCCAGAAGCTTGGAGAGAGGAGCCGGTCAAAGCAGAAAGATCTGTCGAAAAGGGGCATAAGCAGCAAAGATCATGATGCGAAGGCCAGAATTGACGGTGCACGTCTGTCAGGAAAGGATGCATCCCTTGACGGCGCTATGAGAAACCACATGTCAAGCTCTGCACAGCTTGAAGGAAAGCTCGAAGCGGCAGGAAAGCCTCTGATGAGAAAGGAGGGGCTGACGCTTTCAGGCAGCATGAGGGTGCCTGATCTCTCATTTCCTGAAACCTTGATAACTGCCGGCAGCTATAGCCTGAACGTACCGGCTTTTTCAGTCAAAGCCGGCTCTCATATCGCACTCACCGGCAGGAACGGCAGCGGGAAAACCCTTTTCATGAAGACTTTCCATGATTATCTGGAAGAGACGGGAAAGGGTGATTTTGTCCTTTATATTCCGCAGGAATTCACTGGTGAAGAGGAAGAGAGGCTGCTTTCGTTATTCCGTTCGCTTGAAGACGATGAAAGGGGACTCGTCCTTTCTGACATGTACCGCATGGGATCAAATCCGTCATCGCTGTTCTCGCATGAACTCTCTCCAAGTCCCGGAGAGATGAAGAAACTGGCTCTTGCGATGTCGAGAAGGGAAGGACGCAGTGTGCTGATGATGGACGAGCCGACCAATCACCTTGACATTGTTTCGATGAAGATTCTCGAGAAAATGTTCTCACAGGATGGAAAGGATCTGACAATACTGCTCATAAGTCATGATGATGCGTTCATTGCCGCATGCTGCGATACTGTATGGAAAGTTGAGAGAAACGGAAACAGCGGACATTTGATTGTCTGACAGCATTGCCTGCTTCTTCTTTTCCCATGTAAGTGAAAGGTCATCATGGCTGTAATATTGTGTGCCGGAGCGGTGCGGGGATGTTTCTTTTGAAGATGTCTTTCCCGCAAGTCTGACTTCGGCACAGGAAAATTTTGAAATTTTCTGAAAGTAAAATTTGTTAAAAACCATTGCATAATTTATTATGTACATGTAGTATCTGTTTTCACTGCATGTCTGTTTTGAGCTGAAAACATCCGGGGAGAGTACAGACATGGGGCAGGATGTGAAAATAAAAGGGATGGCAGCCGGTCTTTCAGATGGAAGGCTCAGGCTGTGCGGAGGGCTGCTATGATTGAGATCAGGCACTTAAGAAAAGTATTCGATGACGATACTATTCCTCTGAAAGACATTGATATCACGATAAACAAAGGTGATGTGATATCTGTCATCGGACCTTCTGGAACAGGAAAATCAACACTCCTCAGATGTATCAACATGCTGACCGAGCCCACATCGGGCAGTATCATTGTCGACGGACAGGATATTACGGAAAAAGGCTGCAACCTTAATGAGATAAGGAAAAAGATGGGAATGGTCTTCCAGTCATTCAATCTTTTCGGTCATCTCACGATCATTGAGAACATCATGAATCCCCAGATAACACTTCTGGGCCGCAGCCGTCAGGAAGCTTATGACAAGGCAATGTATCTGCTACAGCAGGTCGGTCTTGCCTCAAAGGTTTTCAACTATCCTGATGAACTGTCAGGCGGACAGCAGCAGAGAATCGCCATTGCAAGAACTCTCGCCATGGATCCGGACATCATTCTTTTCGATGAGCCGACAAGCGCGCTTGACCCTTCGATGATCGGAGAAGTCCAGTCGGTTATCAAGATGCTGGCAAAAAGCGGAAGGACTATGATGATCGTGACCCATGAGATGGATTTCGCAAGGAAGATATCCAACCGCATCATCTTCATGTATGACGGCTATATTCTTGAAGAGGGGACACCGAAGCAGATTTTCGAGCATCCCCAGAACGAGATAACTAAGAAATTCATACAGCGTCTTTCTTCTCTCACATACAGGATCACTTCCGCAGATTTCAATGTGGAAGCCATGAATGACGAGCTGAATGCCTACGGCGAGAAGCTCCTCATCGAGGCGGAAAGACTCAGCAAGCTCATGCTTGCATTCGAGGAAATCTGTATCAACAACATTGTCGCCGGCAGCGAAGTGCCTGATGTCCTCGTGAAGGTCGAGTATTCTGAGAAACTCGATATCCTCTCGATGCTCATCTGCTACAAAGGCGAGAGATTCAATGTGAATGAATCCGGCAGCAAGCTTTTCCTTGATCTGCTTGCCGAGCCTACTACCGAGATCAAGCAGGATGACATCACAGGCGATCCGATGGGCTATGACCATGTGATTTCCATGCGCTTCAGATGGGTGGAGGAGTAAGGAAATGAAGAAATCTGTCTTGTTGTTTATTGCGGCAATCCTGCTCTTTGCCTCATCTCTTTCCGCTGCCGCGGCGGAGTACAAGACCATTGAGGATCTCAATGGCAAGAACATAGGTGTGCAGACCGCCGTGCTTTACGAGGAACTTATTCAGGACAGGGTTCCTGATGCGGTGTTCCAGTATTACACCATGCCGAATGATATGATACTCGCGCTTCAGTCCGGCAAGGTTGATGCATATCTCATCGAAGAAGTCAGCTACGGCGTCCAGAAGAAGAACCATCCTGATCTTGCAGTGCTTGAGGAGCCTGCAGGATACATCAACGCGACCTGCATCATCGGCAACAACGAGAGGCAGGATACCCTTCTGTCTCAGCTGAACCAGTTCATTGCCGACAGCTGGGAAAACGGACTTCTTGATGAGCTTTATGATTACTGGATTGCTGACTTTGATCCCGTGAACGATAAGTGCGACATTACCGGCTTCACCGGTGAGAACGGTGTGATCAGCGTTGCCGTTGAAGGCGGATATGAGCCGTTCTCATTCATCAGCAACGGCAACATTTCAGGATTCGATGTCGACTTCATCTGCCGCTTTGCCCGTGAATACGGTTATACACCTGAATTCTATGAGGTGCCCTTTGAAGCCATAGCTCCGGGAGTCGAAAGCGGAAAATATGATATCGGAATGAACATCGTCGTAAGTGCGGAGCGCAATGAGACAGGAACTCTTTCCGATGTCTACTATACGACACCGATCCGTCTTGTGATCATGGGTGAGGATGAGTCAGAACTCACATTCTTCCAGCAGCTGGGAGAAAGCTTCAACAAGACCTTCATAAGGGAAGGACGATGGAAGCTCTTCGTGGAAGGTGCCGGTGTCACAATACTGATTACGGTCACATCCATCATAGCCGGAACCATTCTCGGTTTCATCATCTATATGCTTTGCCGGAAGGGCGGTGTGGTTATGAACAAGGGGACAAATGTGTTCCTCTGGCTCATTCACGGCATGCCTACTGTACTGCTGCTTATGATCCTCTACTACATCGTGTTCGGCTCTTCCTCACTGAGCGGCACATGGGTTTCGGTTGTAGGGTTCTCTCTCATGTTCGCCTGCTCCATGATAGACATGCTCCGTGTGGGCTGCAATGCGATAGGAAAGGGGCAGTTCGAAGCTTCAACCGCACTGGGCTATTCGGAGAGACAGAGTTTCTTCAAGATAATACTTCCCCAGGCGGCACAGCACTTCCTTCCCATCTACCGCAATGACGTGGTCACCCTCATAAAGGAAACTTCGGTTGTCGGTTACATCGCGGTACTTGATCTGACCAAGATAAGCGACCTCGTCAGAAGCCGCACATATGAGGCGTTCTTCCCTCTGATCGTCACCGCGATCATGTACTTCATAATCTCTGCAGTTCTGACGAAACTCGTCACGCTGGTCGAACATTCGATCGATCCGAAGAGAAGGAAGAAGGACAAGATCCTCAAAGGTATAAAGGAAAAGGACTGACATGGAAATACTGGTGCATGGGAGAGAGCCCCTGCACTTTCCATTCAGGGACAGACGATGCATTTCAGATCAATCATCCGCCTTTTAAGCTACATTACATTCTTCATGGCGGTTTTCCTGCTGGTTCCCGCCTTCGTATCCGTATACTACCACGAGGAAGAATGCATAATCGGATTTTTCCTCACATCTTTCATAATGCTTGTGGCATCTTCCGTTGCCGTTCTGATCTCCGGCGGAGGTGGGGAAATCTCAATAGGGGTGAAGGACAGTTATCTTTTTGTCACTCTGACATGGTTCCTGTTTGCCTTTTTCGGAGCACTTCCCTTTTATTTCACAGGTGTGTTTGACAGCTTTGCCGGATGTTTTTTTGAAAGTATGTCGGGCTTTACCGCTACAGGTGCTTCAATGATGGGGGAGATCGACACTTCCCTCAAAGGCATACTTTTCTGGCGCAGCATGACTAACTGGATCGGAGGCATGGGCATTGTCCTGCTTTTTATCGCGGTTCTTCCGTCTCTGGGCGTTAGCGGTGCATCTCTGTACGGTGCGGAGATGATCGGACCGACAAAAGAAAAACTGCTGCCTCTCATGAGAGATACGGCGCTTGTGCTGTGGGCACTCTACATAGGACTCTCATTTCTTCAGGTTGTTTTTCTTTTTTTCGGCGGACTGAACTGGTTTGATGCCATGACGATCATGTTCGCCACGATGGGCTCAGCGGGATTTGCTCCTCATGATGCGTCAATCGCATATTACGATTCGGTCTATGTGAACTGGGTGTGCATCGTTTTCATGTTCCTGGCCGCCGTCAATTTCTCGCTTTTCTTCCATCTGATCCGGGGAAAGTTCAGGAAGGCCTTTTCGAATTATGAGCTGAAGATGTATTTCGCGATTCTCTGTATCGCAACCCTGCTTGTGACATTCAACCTCGTATCCAAGGGGTATTTCAATCTTATGGCAGCGTTTAACCATGCTGCATTCCAGGTCGTGAGCTTCATGACGACGACAGGATTTGTAAGTGCGGATTACTCCTCGTGGCCTTTCTTCTCACAGATGATTCTGTATATTCTCTGCATAATAGGGGGATGTGCCGGCTCCACAAGCGGCGGTATAAAAGTGATCCGCGTAGGGGCTATGCTGCAGATCTTCCGCAATGCAATGATAAAACGGCTTCATCCTTCTGCCGTCGTGAAGATACATATCGGGTCTTCAGGGTTCTCGACAGATACTGTCCAGGCCATAGCCGGATTCACAGGCTTTTATTTTGCGAACATAATTCTGGGAACTCTTGTATTGTCACTGACCGGTCTGGATTTTCTGATCACGCATTCCGCGGTTCTTCTCGCCCTCACCAATGTGGGTGTCGGTTTCGGCGGGCTGGGAACTGATATCTCATTCTCCATCTTTCCTGACTGGGCACTGTCCATTCTTTCCTTTCTCATGCTTGCCGGACGTCTTGAGCTTTTCACAGTCTATTCGATTTTCACCCGTGATTTCTGGAGAAGATAGTACTGCCTTCCTGTCACGTTTCCGCGGGGCTTCTGATGTGCATTTCATTTTTTTCTTGACAGAGTAAATTTTCCGTTACAACAATATACACACGAGTGTATATGGAGGATGTATGGAAAAGAAACATCAGGTAGTGTTCATAATGACTGACACCACACGTTATGACATGGTGGGTTGTTATGGGAATTCGGACATGAAGACACCATGCATAGACAGACTTGCCGCTGAAGGTGTCAGGTATTCAAAGGCATACAGTTGCCAGCCGGTATGCGGCCCTGCACGCAGTGCGATCTTCACGGGCCTTTATCCTCATTCAAACGGCAGCTTCACCAACTGCGTGCCTTTGTGGTCAGGTGTGAAGACTGTCGGAGAGCGACTGAGCGGGAAGGGTGTGCACAGTGTGTATATAGGCAAGTGGCATCTCGATGGCGGAGACTATTTCGGTAACGGCATCTGTCCTGAAGGCTATGATGAACGTTACTGGTTTGACATGAAGTGCTACCTTGATGAGCTGAGTGATGAGGAGAAGATAAAGTCAAGAAAGGAGTCGTCTTCCTTGGAAGACGGAGGCATCGACGAAACATTTACATTCGGTCACCGCATTGCACAGCGTGCGATAAACTTTCTCAGCAGTGAAGGGAAGGATGAGGATTTCTTCCTCACGGTGAGCTTTGATGAACCGCATCAGCCTTATCTGTGTCCCGAGCCGTTTGCATCAATGTATGAGGGCTATGAACTGCCAATCACGCCTGCGTATTACGACACGCTTGAGGGGAAGCCCCTCCTTGAGAAGCTGTGGGCCGGAAAGAACCTTCATGAGGATAAATCGAAGCTTTCCATAAAGCCTCAGCTGTTCCTCGGCTGCAACAGCTTTGCCGATTACGAGATAGGCCGTGTGCTTGATGCTGTGAGGGAGTATGCTCCTGATGCGATGGTTATTTTCACATCCGACCATGGTGAAGCGCTTGATGCCCATTCCCTTTCGCTCAAAGGTCCCAGCGTGTACGAAGAAATCTGTCACATACCGCTCATCATCAAAGGCGGTGCATACTGCAGTGCACCAGAGGGTGCGGTTTACGATCATGTTGTCAGCCATATCGACATTACACCGACAATCCTCGATTACTTCGGCATCCCCAAACATCCCGAAATGCCCGGCGTGAGCATGCGGCCGGTTATAGAGGAGCCGGAAAAGAATGTGCTTCATGATGTGGTATATACCGAATTCCACCGCTATGAGATCGATCATGACGGTTTCGGCGGCATCCAGTTCATGAGAGCCGCGATAACAGACAGATACAAGATGGCTCTTTTCCTTCTTGATGAGACGGATGAACTGTTCGATACACAGAAGGATCCTTACGAGCTTGAGAATCTCATCTGTGATGAGTCATATGCTGAAGTGAGGGACATGCTTCATGAGAAAATTCTCACGATGATGAACGACACACGGGACCCGTTCCGCGGTTACCAGTGGAGAGTGAGAAACTGGAACAGGGATAAGGCGAAGCCGGACTGGGAGTGCGATTACTGCACAAGACAGCGGCATACCGCCGATGATGAGCAAAGACAGCTTGATTATGACACCGGACTTCCGATAAAGGAATTTGTCCGTTTCAAGAAGAAGTACGACAAGCCTGCAGGAACGATATGATGAAGCAGAGAGTGACCCGCAGGGATGTGGCATTGCGTGCAGGCGTAAGCGAGACGGTCGTCAGTTATGTCCTGAATGCAAACCGCTATGTTGACAGCGAAAAGAAGGAGAGGGTGCTGAGAGCCGTCAGGGAGCTCGGCTACTTTCCCTCTCCCGTAGCACGTGCCCTGAAGGGAAAGGATGCTCATCATGTGCTTTTCATCGTTGATGACATGATCTCCGAGTATTTCGGCTCAATCATCAGCGAGATGGAAAAGCTGGTGGCTGGCAAAGGCTTTCTCTTTTCCCTGGCCTGCGACAGGGGAGACGAGAATTTCGTGCAGACTGTGTGCAACTGGTCTTTTGACGGTATTGTCATCGGCTCTGCGACCATAAGGGAAGATGATATCCAGAAGATAATAGACACGGGAATGCCGACAGTGATCCTGTCAATGAATGACTACCCCCGTTTTTGCGGCAGGTATGGTCTTATTTTCACAGGACTTAAGGAAGGCTCGCTGAAGATCATGGAATGCTTCAGGGCAAAAGGGAGAAAACGCATTGCCTTTCTGGATTCTTTCTGTATCGGTGATGCTCCTGTGTACAGGACAGGCTTCCGTTATATCGGCTATAAGGTGGCCCTGAACGGACAGGAGGAGATTGTCATAGACAGATGTGAGGATTCCGCCCGGCTCAGGAAAAAGATTGCGGAAGTATATGAGGAAAAGCATTTTGATGCGCTTTTCTGCAGAACTGACAGGATGGCGGCTGAGGCCATGCTTGCCTTGTCCGCCATGGGCCTGTCTGTTCCTGATGATGTTTCCGTCGCGGGGGTCAACAACAGCAGGATCGCAATGTATACCCGGCCGAGACTTACGAGTCTTGCAATAAGAAAGGATGAGGTTGCAAGGGCAACACTGCAGCTTTTCGCATTATTGAAAAAGAACAGAGAGGAGGAGGTCCTCACTGTTCAGCTTGAAACAGATCTTATTGAACGCGAAAGCGTATAGGAAATTTCATCAAGGCAAAAAAGGAGGCCTATATGAAGAAACTACTGGTATTTGCGGCAATCACACTGATGGTCATGGCAAATGTGTTCGCAGGCGGCTCAGGTGAAACAAGTGAGGCGACTGCTGATTCACCCGTCACTCTTAAAGTTGCAAACTATGCCCTGCTTGAAAGCGGCTACGAAGACTTCTGGGCCGGTGTCAAGGAAGGGTTTGAGGCCAAATACCCTCAGTACAAGATTGAATGGGTTACCGCACCTTATGGGGAAATCCTCAATCAGGTCATCAACATGGCAGGCGGTGGAGACAGGGTAGATGTCATCTTCGGAGAAGAGGCATGGGTTCCCCAGCTTTATTCATCCGGACTTGCAGCTCCTGTGACTTCAATCGTGGATGAAGCTTTTGTTTCCGATTTCGATCCTGCTGTAATGGATGTATTCACAATTGACGGTGACATTTACGGTATTCCTCTTTATGTCTCACCGTTCATCCTTTATTATAATACGGAACTTTTCGAACAGGCCGGGCTTGATCCTGCAAATCCTCCGAAGACGTATGATGAGATGCTTGCTGCTGCCGAGAAGCTTTCACAGCTTACGGATGCCAACGGCAACAAAGTCTATGCATTCGGCCAGACAACGGCTTCCGTTGTTGTTTCCGGAAATGCTCTCATTTCGATGATCTACAATTTCGGAGGCAACGTGTTTACTGAGGACGGTCAGCTTGATGTCGACAACGAAGGTTTCCGTCAGGCTTTTGAGATGCTTCAGCTTCTTGATGAGAAAGGCTACAATCCGCAGAATGCTAAGCTCAAGGATCTGAGAAATCTCTTCGCACTTGGCCAGCTGGCTATGTATTATGATCAGAGCTGGGGCTTCAACGGCGTAAGTTCAATCAACCCTGATGCGGCATCATTCACGGCATCAGCAGCTCCTCTTGCAGGCGGAAACGGCACAGGTGAGGCTGTTCTGTGTTCACACTGTTTCATCGTTGTTGACAACGGAGAGGCAAGGAATGCGGCTACAAATGCGTTTGTCCAGTATGTCATAAGCGAAGAAGTGCTGAGTGACTATATGACAAACATTACACCTGCATATCCGGCAAAGAATTCAATGGCCGATATGGAAGCTGTCGTCAACTCAGGTGTTCTCAAAGGCGCTTCTGAGTCAATCAGCAATGTCAGGAAAGTTCCTTATGTAAGTGCGATGAGCGACATCTCTCTTGATCTGTGCACTCTGGCACAGGCCGTCACCGTTTCCGATACTCCTGTTGACGAGGCAATCGACGCTTTTGTCAGAAGCGCATCTGTCAAGCTCTGATTCACCACTGATCAAAGGGCTGTGAGTGATCATGGCCCTTTTCTGCAGGGAGGTATGTTTTGAGAAGTCTAAGCAAGAAAAAAGGGGATATGTATTATGCTGTGATGCTCACCATTCCGGCCCTTGTGCTGGCTCTCCTTTTCATTTTCATTCCTATAGTTGACTCTGTCATCAAGAGTTTTCAGGAATACAAGGTGAGAAACATAATTGCGGGACTGCCAGGTGAATGGAATGACTTTGAGAATTATAAGGATATTTTCATTTCCGGTTCTCTTCCCAATGCGATTGCCAACACTTTCACATTTGTTGTGATTGTCATACTCTGTCAGTTCATCCTTGGCATGGCTCTCGCGCTGGTGCTGAACTCCAATGTGCGTTTTGCACGTTTTTTCAGAAGCATCATGATGACACCATGGGTCGTTCCCACTGTCATTTCAGCCCTGATCTGGATGTGGCTTTTCCAGCCGCAGTACGGGCTTGTGAAATATTTCGTGCAGCTTTTCAGCGGAGGGGAGGTTACAGATTTCGCCATGCTGAACAATCCGGACACTGCGCTTATGGGTGTGTCGATAGCCGCGCTCTGGAAGCAGATACCGCTCATGACGCTTCTTCTTCTGGCCGGACTGCAGAATGTTCCCCAGGATATCCTTGAAGCCGCAACGATTGACGGAGCGGGGTCACTCAGAAAGTTTTTCTCCATCACTCTGCCTTATCTGTCACCGGTCGTAAAGGTTTCGATCTCAATGTCGATCATAGAGAACTTCAAGCAGTTCCCTCTATTCTGGACAATGACGGGAGGAGGCCCTGACGGTGCGACCACCAATCTTGCCATACTGAGTTACAGAGAAGCATTCGTGAGCATGAATATGGGCTCGGGTGCTGCTGTCACGACAATCTGGATGGCTCTGATGATCATCACTATCGGTGTATACAACAAGCTGTTCCGAACACAGGACATGTCATGAGAGGAGGGGAAAGAACATGAATATAAAAACAGGAAGAATATTATCACTCATCCTCAGGTATATGATCCTTGCCGTGATCATCCTTTTCCTTCTCTTTCCGATCTACTGGATGCTGGCAACCTCGTTCAAGACGAACATGGAAGCTTATAAGTATCCTCCGACATTCTATCCTGATGAACCTTCAGTCTCCGCATATATGTCGCTTTTCACTGAAAACAATCAGTTCTTTGTCTATTATGTGAATAACTTCATAGTATCAGGGATTACCGCACTGGTCTGCACCCTTGTCGCGATCATAACAGGCTATGCAATCGCGAGGTTCAATATAAAGTGGACGATTCTCGTGGCTTCGCTGCTTGTGTTCACCCAGATGTTCCCCATCGTCAGCCGCATGATAAGCCTTTACGGCCTTATGTCGGACATCGGACTCATCAATACCCGTACCGGTCTCGTGCTTGCAATAAGTGCGGCTCAGATACCGTTCTGTGCAACACTGATGTCATCTTTCTTCCGCAATGTGCCGAAGGAGATAGAGGAGGCGGCATATGTTGACGGAGCCGGCAGGAACAGAATCCTCTTTTCCGTGATCACACCTCTTGTGAAACCCGGCATGCTTGCTGTCGGCATCTATGCGTTCCTGCAGACATGGGATGACTACCTCCATGCTGCGACGCTCATTCAGAGCGATAATCTGAGAACGCTCTCGATCGGTATCTCACTGCGCTATCTGGGAGAGCTTTCCTATGACTGGAGCCTAATAAACGCAATCTCTGTCATCGGTACGATCCCTATGGTTCTTGTGTTCTTCTTCTTCCAGAAGTACATGATCAAAGGACTTGTGGCAGGTGCCGTAAAAGGCTGATGCCGCCGGACTTCTCCACCTCCATTCCTCCCTCAGGGGAGGATTTTTTTCACAAATCTGTTTGACAAAATACCGCAAATCTATTTGGCAAATGTCTTATAGAATAATATATTCATTTATATGAACAAGAAATATTATCCAAGATTCATAGATAATATCTTGAAACAAAGTCTGCAGGTTTCCGGTGGAAGAATTTCATACACGACGGATGCTGACATCCATATAGTTCCAATAGGATGCCCCGGACCATAATTGTCTGTTTGAGATTTTTAATCATCTTGGTTTCTGTATGTTTTCTTTCTTTAAAACACTTGTTTTTGAAGGGGACTGCAGTCTAGTCATTTTTTTTCATTCAGAATCTGGTTTGAATATGAGCATTTTTCTGCTTGGAAAAACTCAGCCGTTCTTTCTGTACTTTCTGTAGATCACAGTGAAACAGATCACATGGGAGATGAATGTTATTATCCAGGTGATCGGATATGAAAGATACAGCGTGAAAAGAGTCGGGGAGAGTCTGTAGACAGTCATGATCCATATGATCCTGAAAAGGCATACGCCCGTGAGCGTGACAATGGTCGGCAGAAGAGAGTAGCCCAGGCCCCTTATCGAGCCGCATGCTGTATCCATCATTCCGTCAAAGAAATAGGTCGGGAAGATCACTTTCATTCTTCCCATGCCGTATGAGGCGACTTCTGGATCCGATGTGTAGATTGAAAGCAGCTGATTGCCGAAGATGAGGCCGAGTGAGCCCAGAATTATGCCGACAAGTGCGACAATGACAGTACATACAATGAAGATCGGCACGATTCTCTCTTTCTTTCCGGCTCCTATGTTCTGGCTTGTGAAACTTGTTGATGCCTGATAAATGGAGTTCATGGCCGTATATATGAATCCTTCAAGGTTCACACCCGCCGTGTTGCCTGCCACGGCAATTGAACCGAATGTGTTTATTGAAGACTGGATCAGGACATTCGAGATGTTGAAAAGAGCGCCCTGGACTCCTGCGGGAATTCCTATTTTCATGATGAGACGAAGCTTCGAGCTGTATATCTTCAGTCTTCTCGGATCAAGCCTGTATGCTGCATTGCTTTTCATCATGCAGCGAACGACAAGGAATGCTGAAATGTACTGCGATATGATTGTCGCAAGGGCGACGCCTGCAACACCGAGGCCGAAAACAAGTACGAAGAAAAGATTCAGGCATACGTTTATGATGCCGGATGTGAGAAGGTAGATCAGCGGACGTCTGGTATCTCCGACAGCCCTGAGTATTCCGGCGCCGAAGTCGTAAGTCAGCATTGCAGGCATTCCGAGAAAAACTATGCTCATGTAAAGCACTGCCTGTGACAGGACATCATCCGGGGTTCCCATGAGGGAGAGAAGCGGACGTGCCCCGATAAGTCCTATCACTACAAGAGCGAAGCCGCAGACAATGGAAAGAAGAATCGATGTATGTACGAGTTCGTCTATGTTCTTCTGGTCTTTTGCGCCGTAGTAGCGTGCCATGAGCACGCTGCTTCCGATTGAAAGACCGAGGAATATGTTGACTATCAGATTGTTCAGGCTGCTTGTTGAGCCGACTGCGGCCATTGCCTGAGGTCCTGTGAACTGTCCCACAACTATGATATCGGCAGCATTGAAGAGAAGCTGGAGAATGCCGGAAGCCATCAGGGGAAGGGCGAACTGCAGTACTTTCGGAACAAGAGGCCCGCTGCACATGTCAATTTCGTAACTACGCTTCATAGCCAGTGATGATATTCCTGCGCCGATAATATTTCCAGTACTTTCCGCATGAAAAAATATTGAATTCATCTATTTTGCCATATGCTGCACTTTGTATAGGGAGAGCGTTTTCATTAGGAGATTTTGATTGTGAAAGGTGCTTTGGTTTCCATCGGACAGATGGCAAAAATGAACAACACTACGGTTGTCACGCTGCGTCACTATGACAAGCTGGGACTTCTTGTACCCCGCTACACAGCTGAAGAAACATGATACCGCTATTATGACATAAACCAGAATGCGCGGCTTGACATGATTGAATACATGAAGGAATTGGGGATGAGCCTCAAAGAGGTCAAGCTTGTTCCCGATTCCGGCGACAGTGCGCTCATTGAAACGATGCTTGCTTACAAGAACGAGCAGATACACCGGCAGATTTCACAGCTCAAGCTGCGTCATGATGCTGTCGAGAGGACAATCAGGAGCATCGAGCGTTACAGGAAATCGCCTGTCACGGGAACGATAGCCCTTGAATACATAGACAGACGGATTATATACGGTATTGATTGTGTGGAAAACTTTTACGATTATGATATTTCCTCATACGAAAGAGTTCTGCTTGCGTTCAAGATGCATCTTGTTGAAAAAGGCGTATCGCAGATGCATACATATAATCTCGGCACATCAATAAGGAAGGATGACTTTCTGGCTGGGCGCTTTCATGCAGACAAGGTTTTCATCTTTCTTGACCGCAGTGCATTGTCCATGGAACTTGATACCCGGATCATGGACAGCGGAATGTATGCCTGCATCTATCTCGACTCGTTATGATGACGAGACGGAATATGCAGACAGGCTGCTGTCCTACTGCAGGGAAAAAGATCTGAAAGTATGCGGCGATTACATATGCGAGGTGCTTACCGAATTCAATGTCTTCGATGATGAGAAAAGAAGCATGTTCTTCCGCCTGCAGGTGCCTCTTGATTTTTCATCAAAATTTGTTTGACTCTCATGCAGCATCAGGCTTTAAAGTGGAATCAAGGAGATAAATTTCATGGAAAAAGTCAAAGTCGTTCAGTATGAATGCGGAAAGATGAGCAAATACATTCTCCGCTATCTTCACGAACATGGAGCTCAGATTGTCGGAGCCATCGATCTCAATCCGGCCATTGTTGGCATGGATGTCGGTGACTATGCCGGTCTCTGAGTCAGAACCGGAGTTGTCATTTCAGATGATGCCGATAAAGTTCTGGATGAATGCGATGCGGATGTCGCTGTCGTGACGCTGTTCTCATTCATTAAAGATATTTACGATCATGTGGAAAAATGTGTACAGAGGGGAATCAATGTGATCACGACATGCGAGGAGGCCATCTATCCGCGGACAACCTCTGCTGCCATGATCAACAAGCTTGATGCAATTGCCAAGGAAAACGGGTGTACCATTACCGGTTCCGGAATGCAGGACACGTTCTGGATCAATATGGTCGCTCTTGTTGCCGCATCATGCAACAGGATAGAGAAGATCAAAGGTGCCTATTCCTACAACGTAGAGGATTACGGCCTTGCTCTGGCAAATGCCCACGGGTGTGACCTGCCTGTTGAGGAATTCGAGGAGAAGATCGCCCATCCGGCTGAAATCGAACCGTCCTATGCATGGAATGCTAGTGAGGCAATCTGCAGCAAGCTCGGCCTTACAATCAAGTCGATCGAACAGAAGAATGTGCCTTATACTGTGGATCATGATCTGTACTCACAGACACTCGGCCGCACGATAAAGGCAGGACGCTGTATCGGTATGTCTTCCGTTGTCACAATCCAGACAATGCAGGGTATCACGGTTGAGGAAGAAACAATAGGAAAGGTGAACTACCACCACCTTAAAAGGTGGAAGCTTCGCCCTTCAACGGTCCATGACAATCGAGATTGCCTTTCATGAAG
>CALXYO010000017.1 GCA_944393005.1 uncultured Spirochaetales bacterium
GCACCATTAGCTCCAAGAACCACAATAGGCTTTCCTTGTTCAAAAGTGACATCTTCATTATTGGGAAATTTTATTGTAATTCCCATATTACTGCCTCCTTTGATTGAATTATATGATGATATACACTAAACAATATTAATGTTGAGTTCATTGTACTGATAGAACGTGCATCAATTCATCTGTGTTTCATAGATGAAATAGGTGTGATATTATCATGAAATGATGCATATTTTTGCTTGATAATAATCACTACTCATTTTAATCCTTATCTCCATATGTGATTGAACGGTATACCCAATGCCCACTGTTAAAGTATTTAACAAGTTTTCTTTCAGCAGTAAAAGTAGCAAGAATTCGATTCGCTGTCGCTGCCGAAACCCCACACAGATCCCGCACATCAGCGTTCATAATATAGTCGTGGGTTTTAAGATACTCCTGGATCTTGTTCCAGCGGAGGGTTGCCTTATCCATCTTTCCGTCGCTCATTTTATCACTCGTACTAATCGCATCTATGAGTGATGCTTTGATGGCCGAGAGCATGAACTCAATGAATACAGTAGACTCCCCTGCGTTGTTGGAAGTGTTGATAGCTGCATAATACTCCTGCTGTCGGTCATGGATGATGGATTCCACTGGAAGCCAGGCAAAGGCCGGATTCCATTTAGAGAGTAGTAGCGTATGCCACAGGCGGCCCACACGCCCATTTCCATCAGCAAAAGGATGAATCAGCTCCAGTTCATAGTGGAACACACAACTGCGGATCAGCATGTGCACCTCGCTGGTTTTTGCCCAGTCCAGCAACTCCATGACCAGACCAGGGACATACTGTGGAAGTGTGCCAAAATGCAGGACATGTCCTTCGCTGTCCACCACACCCACAGGACGGGTGCGAAACACTCCAGATTCTTCCACTAATCCTCGAGTCATAATGCCATGGGCAGTCAGAAGATCCTCCATGGAAAAGGGATCAAGTTCATCCAGTCTCTCATAAATTTCATAGGCATTCTTGACTTCAGCAATATCCTTGGGTGGAGCCAGGACATGCTTTCCGTTCAGCACAGCAGTTACTTGCTCCAAGGAAAGGGTATTCTGCTCGATTGCTAGAGACCCATGAATGGTTCTGATCCGATTGCTGCGCCGCAGCGTCGGATTGGTAGAAAGAGAAGATACTGCCGATAGTTTCCCCACCAGTTCCGCAATTTCCGCCACATAGTCAATCATTTGATTGCTAATTTCAAAAGGAGGCTTTTGGTTTCTCATGTAACACCTCACTGGGTCAATCATTGTTTTCATTATACCACACATCACTCATTTCATCAATCAAAACAGCATTGCATTTGAGCGATGCTTTCCTTTTTGATATGCAGAACTGCTATGATAAATTTTGAAAAGGAGGAATTTATCATGGCATCCATTGTGAAACGAAATAAAAGCTTTAGTGTGGTCTACACATCATACGAAGGGGGAAAGAAGAAGCAGCGCTGGGAAACATATCATTCTTATGAAGCGGCGCTTCATCGAAAAGAGCAAGTTGAACTCGTACAAGCAAAACAGAAGGAGAGGTTACAAAATCATGCCGACAATCTGGCGGAACTGCTTGCGGAGTATGTAGAACTTTATGGACAGGCTCATTGGTCCTATTCCACATATACCAATCATGTGGCGCTGATTCGAAACCACATTCTCCCGGCTTTTGGAGACATGAAGCTGACAGAATTCAGTCCCAAAACGATTGCTGCACTGTACAGCAGGATGAGAAACCAGCAGAATATGACACCGCAGATATTGTCCTCTGTCCATAAATTGCTGCACAGCGCATTTGAACAAGCGGTGCTTTGGGAATACGCAGACCGAAATCCATTTCATAAAGCGACACTTCCAAAACCATTTCCCAGTCCAATGAAAATGTTGTCCAACGAAGAAATCAAGAGGTTATTGCAAAACAGCGGATTTTCTCTGCTGGGGATTGCCGTTCATCTCGCATTTGCAGGCTCTCTGCGCAAAGGGGAGATTCTGGCTCTGACATGGAATGATGTAGATTTCAAAAATGGCACGATTTTCATCAATAAAACACTGAAACGGGTACGAAAGGACGCGATTCAGGCGTTGGACCGGAACGTCATCCTTTATCAGTTTCCGGCCGTGTTTGATGAGGGACGAACAGTGATTGTTTTGAAGCGTCCGAAAACCAGATCCAGTGTCCGTACTGTTTACCTACCGCCCCATGTGATAGATCTGCTCCAAGACTGGAAAAAGGAGCAAACTCCTTGTGGAAAGAACGTACCAGATCTGATCCTTCGGTATTCTTCCGGCAGACCATTACAGGAAGAGGCACTTCCAAGAATGCTGGAAAAGCAGCTTCTTACATTACCAAAGTAACCTTTCACAGCCTGCGTCACAGCAGCATCACATATAAATTGATTCTGACCGGCGGAAATATCAAGGCAGTGCAAGATGATTCCGGACACGCCCAGGCTGAAATGATTACCGAACGGTATGGACATGTCATTGACTCCTGCCGAAAAGAGTGTGCTCAGAATTTTCAAAAAGAGTTTTATGAAGCATTGTAGTTTCCTATTTAAGTAATCAAGAGCGCCAGAGATTTTCCGGCGCTCTTGGTTTCAAGATTTCCTGATAAAATTTTTGCTAATCAGAATGGAGTCGAACGACAGTCATTCCGCTTAGGAGGCGGATGGTCCATCCAACTTTGATTTTCGATTTTTTATCACGAAAGGAAATCTTACTATGATACGAATAACTAGCTTTAAGGAACTGACACAGTTTCTCCGAAAAATAGCAAATGCCTATTGCCAGGCAGATTATGCACAACTTTATCAGGAACTACAACTTCGGTATGAACAGCAGATCTTCTCTGCCTTCTTAGATGGTCACCCTACTTGGAGCATCGTGTCGGGAGGAATCGCCTACACCTTGCTGTTGTATCATAACTGGAACTTCTCTAGGGATCGGTCAGAAAACACACAACAGATGACAGCAATAGCACAGGAGATCGAGCAACATTACTCCGATACCGAAAAGATGCCGATTTCCTTGGAAGCTGCTGAAACCGTTATGAGAACAGTAGAGCGAACCTATCTGTTCTCCCGGCACATTTGGAAAGGACATCACACACTGATCTTTCTGCTTCCAGCAACCCATAAAACAGAGGATTCCTTTTGTCGCTGTTATCAGAGCGCGGACGGAAAGATGCAGGCGGATATTTATCTGCTGGTTCCGCACAAAGATTTTTCAGCTACCCCGCAAAGCATCCTGCTCCATGAAATCGGGCACATTATCAATTTGGTGCTAACTGGTACAACGGAAGTACAGCCGAATGACTTTCAGGTTGTTTCTGTTCTGCTTCATCTAAACTTGGATGGTGTTGACTGTAAAGAATTTTTCGCCCACTGTTTTGCTATGAGTTTGTTGATGGAACCGGAACTCACCTCGGCCGATCCATTCACCATGGTTCCAAAAACAGATAAAAAGATATTTCGAACCTATTTCACATATAAATTGAAAACCGCTGAGTGACCTGCCTAAAAAGCAGGTCACTTTTCTTTTCCAGTAGGACAGGCAAGTAGAAGCGGTTCCCTACATACGATGAACAAAAGGAGGGAAAACGTATGAAAAAAGGAGACTTGCCTGTTGTGCATTGTACTTACTGCAATACCGAAAAGAGTGTATCTGAGATTTTGGAAGAATCTTTTCGGCTTTATCTTGGCCGCATCCTTGCTGCGATGGAGCACCCCATTGTACAATGTAAGCGATGAATGGCCGCTTATCTCAGGAGGTATGGTATGTACTTAGAGATAAGCAACCCCATGGATTACCATGTGGCTTTATACATCAGACTATCAAAGGAGGATGAAAACGAAGGACCATCCCAGAGTGTCCAGAACCAGGAATCTCTGCTGCGGGAGTTTGTTCAGCAGCACCGGCTGTCCGTCTTCGACACTTATGTAGATGACGGATGGAGCGGCACCAGCTTTGACCGCCCCAGCTTCCAGCGGATGATTGGCGACATTGAGACAAAAAAGGTCAATATGGTCATTACCAAAGACCTTTCCCGTTTGGGCCGTGATTACATCATGACCGGCCACTATATGGAGCGGTACTTCCCGGAGCATCGAGTGCGGTACATTTCCCTGCTGGATGGCATTGACACCGGCGTGGACTCTACCGCCAACGATATCACCCCATTCCGTGCCATTATGAACGATATGTACGCCAAGGACATCTCCAAGAAGATTAAGAGCGTCAAGCGGGATAAGCAGCGGAAGGGGCAGTTCATCGGCGGCAAGCCCATGTACGGGTACAAGATGCACCCAACAGAGAAAAACAAGATTGTCATTGATGAGGAAGTAGCTCCGGTAGTACGGCGGATTTTTTCCCTGGCTCTTTCGGGCATGAGCTGCCGTAAAATTGCAACCACGCTCAACGAAGAAGGCATTCCAACACCAGCTACCTACTGCGGTTGGAAGGTTGGAAATCCTGGCCCCTACACCGGCCTATGGAGCAGCGAGCGCATTTCCGAAATGCTGAAAAACGAAACCTACATCGGCAATATGGTGCAGGGACGCATGGTAAAGATCAGCTACAAATCCAAGAAATGTCTGAGGCAATCACCAGAGAACTGGGTGGTAGTGGAAGGAACGCATGAGCCGATCATTGACCCGGAGACCTTTCGGAAGGTACAAATGCTGGTAAACAGTCGCAAGCACACCAGAAGCCGAACCTATGACTTCTTGCTGAAAGGACTGATTTTCTGCCACGAGTGCGGCTATCCCATGGCAGTACTCAACCGTAAGAATGCCGCCGGAGAGGATCGCCTGTTTTTTGTCTGCCGGACTTACCAGCGATTCACCAAGGCAGGTGTCTGCACCTGTCATTCCATCAAGGAAGAAACAGTAAATGAAGCCGTGCTTGCCAAGGTGCGGGAGGTATGCCAGGCCTATCTGAATCCTGACCGGCTGCGCCCGATTGCAGAAGAAGCTGTGGAGAGCGCCAGCAAGGTGGCCAGCTGTGAAGCGGAGATGCAAGCGCTGCAATCCAAAATCACTGCTCTGACTACCAATCTGGATCAGATGTACATGGACCGGCTGAATGGGCTGCTCTCCGAAGAGGACTTTCAGCGCATCTATCAGAAGGTCAAGATGGATCGCACAGTTCTGGAAGATCGGCTGAGGAGCCTGCAGGAACAGGCAAAGCAGCCGGTGAACACCGAGGAAAAAGCCAAGGCACTGGTGAAACAGTTTCTGGACTCGGCACTGACCAGTCGGGAACTGTTGGTCAGCCTCATCGAACGGGTGGAGCTGACCGAGGAAAAAGAGATCATTATAAAATTCCGCTTCCACGAGCTGGAGGCGATTTCTTAGAGGCTATCGTTTACAATAGGCGTGTCGCTATGTAGTGGACATCGAAATTCCATGTAGTTGCGGCACACGCATCAGGGAACGTATACTTGAAATCGCTCTTTGTCAGCACTATGTCGCCCAGAAGACGTCTGGATTCTCTTTTCCCCGCAATGGCGGCTGCGAATGTCAGCTCGTAATCCTGATAATCATGGTCAACATTGCGCAGAGTGTCCCATGCGCCGTACATTGCCCGGAAATTGACATCCCGTGAGTATTCTGCTTTTTCGATCGGATCTTCCGTCATTCCGCTTTCCCAGAACCAGCAGCCCAGCGATTCTATTCCCCTGTGTCCGTAGAAATCAATGTGGTCCTTTCTGCCTGGAAAGACTGATGTGCTGAGGTCTATTGCCCAGGGACAGCGCGGGAAGGGCTTCGGATCACTGCTTTTCTCGATATGCCAGAGATTGGACATCCCCATATGGCCGTTTGTGGTCACTTCAAAATCGGCTCCCGCCATTGCTCCCAGATTGCCGTCTCCTGTCGTGTCGGCAAAAAGAGGTGCGCTTATTTCCACAAGCTTCTCGTTCCTGTAATCAAGGAGCGTTACGGATGCGATGTCATCACCTTTCTTCTCTGCCGAGATGAGGCAGTGTTCCATGAAGAGTGTCAGGTTTTCCTGTTTTCTCAGAATATCCATCTTCCTGTCGTCTTCATAAAGTTCAGCTTTGTTCACAGGTCCGTAATGCCCGATATTTTTCTGCTCGAATTCCCCTACTATATTTCCAAGACCGGGGAAGGGGTCATAGTTTGTACCTCCGCCGAGCCAGACTCTTATTTCCGAACTGTTGTTTCCGCCCACTACCGGCCTGTCCTGTATGAGAGCGGTTTTCAATCCGCCGCGTGCTGCAGCCAGCGATGCGCATATTCCGGCAAAGCCGCCGCCTGCTGCAACGAAGTCAAAAGAATAACTCTCCTTGTTTTTTATGACTTTATCGATATAAAGAGACAGAACTTCATTCCCTCCGCATGGAAGATTGATGCTTTCCCTTGAAATATAGATATAGGCGACCCGCCCCTCAAAACCTGTGAGATCATGGAGCTTTATCGTGTTCTCTCCTTTTCCGATTCTGATGCAACCCCCGTATTCCCAGTCCCAATGGTCATTGCATATGCCCAGAACTTTCGTGCTGTTGTCTCCTATATGGATTTCAAATTCTCCGGGATGCATGTCCCTGTGCCATGGTGATACCCAGTTAAATGTATATGCATAAACATGATATTCGCCACTTTCCATGCATGTGAAAGTACTTTGAGCATCTTCAACCGGACGTCCCAGCCCATGAGCAAGCATATATACGCCGCCCATAGTGAGAATGAACTCACTGTCACGTATCCATCCTCCGGCATGCTCAAATGCCGCAGCTGAGAGCATAAGATCTTTTCCAAGTACTTTTTTTCTTCCCATGTTTCCTACCTCTGACTTAATCATCCATCCTGAGTGTCTGGCTGAGAATGTCCGATTTAGATTAGAATTTGTCAGATATGATATTCATGCTATAATCGGATCATGGATTATTCATGGATCGATGTTCATTCAAACAAATATGCCCAGACACTCAACGGCAAGATTTTCACCGGCGTGAGCTGCAATACGGAAAGCATTCACAGAACCTCCCGGATGGAAGGAGGGGGAATGGCGCTCACTCTCGTTGTGTCGGGAAAGGGCGAGATTGCATGTGACGGAAAGAATTATGAGATAGGACCGGGAATGGTCCTGTTCCGTCATCCGATGCTGAATTACACTCTGGCTCTGTCGTCCCAGTGTTTTCACAGACGCTGCTATCTTGTACTTCCGAAGGAAATATTCTATCTGATGCTTGAAGTCCATCCTGACCTGATCAGCGTTCCGCCGGTGTTCAGTGTTGAGGATGTCAGAAAACATCTTGATAATTTCCTTCTTGTCTATGAACATGTGAAGGAAAGCAGCGACGAGAATTTCTTCTCCCTTCTTCCCGTGGTGGAGCGGTACGTTCTTTATCTGCTGAGTCCATATCTTCTGAAAGGCAAGTCTTCAGATCTGATGAGGGCGAAAGCACAGCTTGAGACTGATTTCACCTCAACTTTGCAGGAAATCGCCGAGGAACATTCGATGAGCTACAACACGTTCAGAAAGAATTTCACGAATGCCTATGGCGTTTCACCTCAGCAGTACAGACTCAGGAAGAAGGTGGAGAATGCAAAACAGCTGCTCTCGATGGGCTACCACTGCAGTGAGGTCGCAGACACACTGGGATACCCTGATCTCTACACTTTTTCACATCAGTTCAAGCAGATTGCCGGCACAACACCGAAAGAATACAGAAAGGGCCATATCCTGTGAATGAAACCTCTCCGTCTGATTGCGGACAGAGAGGTCGGCTCCGGTCTCATTTCTCAGTTTTTTTCTTCTTCTTTGTTTCCTTTTTCTCTTTTTTCTCCGTCTTTTCCTTTTTGGTGCTCTTTTTCTCCGGCTTGTCTTTCTTTTCTTCTTCCATGTTGTCGAAGATGTGATGCAGGAATCCTGCCAGATCGTTTACAGACATGTCGTTTTCTGCCTCTGCTTCGCTTATAATGGCTTCATCATCCTCTTCATCAAGATCATGACTGAAGTACCGTCCGCCCATGTTCCTGCATGTGTTCATAATTGATCTGATGCCTTCAAGATCAATGCTGGATATGTCTTCCACATCAAGCATGTCCACCGCATCCTGGAGACGTTTTGCAGAAGTGGCGCAGATGACGGACATGAAATCTATGGACTGTCTGATTTCCTTTTCGGTTTTGTCTTCCGTCTCCCTGTCATCTGCATCATCTGAAGCGAACATGTCTGCATAGTTGTCATATATCAGTATGAGCTGCTGCAGGGTGATGTTGAGAAGCTCATATGACTCAGGTGTGCGTCTGGCCTCATCACAGATCATGACGTTGACGAGGTAATCTGAATAATACTGGAGGGCATTGTGCAGACATGTGATTGCGCTCATGAGGTCGAGTGTGTCGAAAATACCCTCATCATCCTCAGTGATCTTGTCGAAGGCCTCTGAATAATACCCGATATCCTCTTCAAACGTGTCCAGGATGTCGTCAGTGAGAAGATCGAAATCATCTTTGAGTTCATCTTTGTCAGCCTGAGTGAACAGCCTGCATGCGAATTCATAGTATTTCCTCATGCTGGAAGAATAGGCATCAGCATATTCGAGCCTGGCCTTCAGCAGTTCGATGACAGCTGCAAAGCTTTCGTTGAAGTTCTGTTTCCTCATTTGGATGTCCGCAAGCATCATCCACAGGTTCATGTATATCCTGACGCTGAGACTCGGACGGTCCATTGCGCGGATCCATCTTGATTTGTCTTCCAGCAGTCCTGTTATGTATGATGCGGCTTCATCATTATGGCCGGTGAGGACATATGCGCTGGCCAGCGTCACCTGCAGATCTTCAAACACAAACAGGTCATGTCCCTGAGCGTCTTTCTGTCTCACTTCCTCATCAAGGGAGACGAGAAGGGGAAGGGCCTCTTCGTATCCATCCGCATCCATAAGGGCCTTTGCAAGGCCGAATTTGGCTTCCATTGTACCGATGTTGTCTGGCCCGAGCGCATTGAAGAGTGCATTGTAGGCTTCTCTTCTTTCCTGGATGATCTTGTCCAGGTTAAGCTTTTCGTTAAGGTTCAAGCTCAAATTAGTCTCCTGAAAAATAGATTGCACAGGTGATTATAAACTTGAAACGGGATTTAAAACAAACTATTGTGTAAACACATATGATAAAATTTCACGGTTTAAACAAGCTTTCGCTCGTGGACTACCCTGAGCACATGAGCGCCATCCTTTTCACCGGACACTGCAATTTCCGCTGTCCTTTCTGCCATAACAGTTCCCTCGTCCTTGATCCTGAAAGCCAGGGTGTGCTCGACAATGATGAGATCCTCTCATTCCTGAGAAAGAGGAAGAATATGCTTGACGGTGTGGTCATCACGGGAGGTGAGCCGACCGTGCATGAAGACCTTCTTGATTTCATAAAGCAGGTGAAGGAGCTGGGCTATCTTGTCAAGCTTGACACAAACGGTGCTCTTCCTTCCAGACTGGCATCTCTCATTGACTCCGGCTGCATCGATTATATTGCGATGGACATTAAGAACTCGCTTGACGCATATGCACGGACAATCGGAGTGAGCGGTTTCGACACAAGCGTCATAGAGACTTCCGTGCGTATGATAAAGGAAAGCGGAATTGATTATGAATTCCGTACGACGGTTGTGAAGGAACTCCACTACGAAGAAAATTTTGAAAAAATATGCGCTCTTATCGCACCTTGTTCAAGATACTTTCTGCAAACTTTTGTTCCATCAGAAGATACGATAGAAAAAAATCTGAGTGCACCGGATAAGGATGCTATGAAAAACTATCTTAAATTAGTTAAAAATTATATAACTGATGCGTACATAAGAGACAGCAGGGATTAGTTATATACACTATATGTAGCGTGATTGATTGGCCAGTACGCTTTCTGTCGCGTATTTTATGCTTGCATACTCATCTTTTCTGTGTTAGATTCTATTTTACAGCCGGGTTTCCCGGTTTTTCAGATATAGGAGTTATGCATGTACGAAGTGGTTAAGAGAGACGGCAAGGTCGTCGCATTTGATATCAAGAAGATATCTGCTGCCATCACAAAGGCTTTTGAGGCTTCCGGCAAGCAGTATAATCCCGATATTATCGACTTCATCGCACTGAAGGTCACCAGCGATTACGAAAAGAAGATCAAGGATGACAAGGTGCTTGTTGAAGACATCCAGGACAGTGTTGAGAGCGTCCTTTCCGCAGCAGGTTATACCGATGTGGCAAAGACATACATTCTCTACAGAAAGCAGAGAGAGAAGATCCGCAACATGAAGTCCACCGTTCTTGACTACAAGAATGTCGTTGACGGATATCTCGGCAAAGGCGACTGGAGGGTGAAGGAGAATTCCACGGTGAATTATTCCATCGGCGGTCTCATCCTTTCCAACAGCGGCGCCATCACTGCAAATTACTGGCTCAGCGAGATCTATGATCAGGAAATCGCAAATGCTCACCGCAACTGCGACATCCATCTGCATGATCTTTCCATGCTTTCAGGCTACTGTGCAGGATGGTCCATCAAGCAGCTGATCCAGGAAGGACTTGGCGGGGTCACCGGCAAGATCACATCAGCTCCGGCAAAGCATCTTTCCACTCTGTGCAACCAGATGGTCAATTTCCTTGGCATCATGCAGAACGAATGGGCCGGTGCACAGGCTTTCAGCTCATTTGACACATATCTTGCTCCGTTTGTCAAAATCGACAGCCTTTCATACAGGGAAGTGAAGCAGTGCATCCAGAGCTTTGTCTATGGTGTCAACACACCTTCTCGCTGGGGAACCCAGGCTCCGTTCACGAACATAACTCTCGACTGGGTATGTCCTGCTGATCTCAGGGAGCAGAAGGCACTTGTCGGCGGTAAGGAAATGGACTTCACATATGGTGAATGCAAGGCTGAGATGGATATGGTCAACAAAGCTTTCATTGAGGTCATGATTGAAGGCGATGCCAACGGAAGAGGTTTCCAGTATCCTATTCCGACATATTCCATCACGAAGGATTTCGACTGGTCAGAGACAGAGAACAACCAGCTGCTCTTCGAGATGACTGCCAAATACGGCACGCCTTACTTCTCGAATTACATCAATTCAGATATGGAGCCCAGCGATGTCAGATCAATGTGCTGCCGTCTCCGCCTCGATCTGAGGGAACTGAGGAAGAAGTCCGGCGGTTTCTTCGGAAGCGGAGAATCGACAGGAAGCATCGGCGTTGTCACCCTCAATCTGCCCAGAATGGCCTATCTTTCAACGGACAAGGAAGACTTCTACAAGAGGCTTGATCATCTCATGGATGTTTCCGCACGTTCTCTCAAGGTCAAGAGAACTGTAATCACAAAGCTGCTCAATGAAGGGCTTTATCCTTATACAAAGCGCTATCTCGGTTCGTTCGACAACCATTTCTCGACAATCGGTCTTGTCGGCATGAACGAGGCCTGTCTGAACGCCAGCTGGCTCAGAGAGGATCTGACACACAGGGAAGCCCAGGATTTCGCGGTTGAAGTCCTCAATCACATGAGAAGCAGGCTGTCTGACTATCAGGAGCAGTACGGCGACCTCTACAACCTCGAGGCAACTCCTGCCGAGTCCACAAGCTACCGTTTCGCAAAGCACGATACCGAGGATTATCCTGATATAATAACGGCAAGCGACAATGCCGCCGCTCCTTATTATACCAATTCCTCCCATCTCCCTGTCGGTTATACCGATGATATCTTCACGGCACTCGACATCCAGGACAGACTGCAGACTCTCTATACTTCAGGAACTGTCTTCCATGTATTCCTCGGAGAGAAGCTTCCGAACTGGAAGGCCGCGGCAGAGATCGTGCGCAAGATAGCCGAGAACTATGAGATGCCTTATTACACTCTTTCTCCGACTTACTCTGTATGTCCTGATCACGGTTATATAACAGGGGAGGTGTACAAGTGTCCTGAATGCGGAAGGACAACTGAAGTCTATTCCAGAATCACAGGCTACTACCGCCCGATCCAGAACTGGAACGCAGGAAAGAGCGAGGAGTTCAAGGAGAGAAAGGAATACGTGCTTGAGACAAGCCATTTCCACGGCTCCCATGTGCACTCTCATGAAGAAAAGTGTGACACGGCACCTTGTGAAGGATCACGTCTTCTTCTCTTCACGACAAAGACCTGTCCCAACTGCAAGATAGCCAAGGCTTCTCTTGATAAGGCTGGGCTTGCCTATGAAGTGATTGATGCTGAGGAAAATGCCGATCTTGCAAGGAAGTACCGCATCATGCAGGCTCCGACACTAGTCGTAGTGAATGGTGAGGAAGCCCAGGTGGTGAGCGGCATTGCCGCACTGAAGGCCTATATTCAGAAGGCCGGCTGATACAGTCTCCAATAATTCAAGATATATTTTGCCGCTGAGGATCTTCCCCGGCGGCTTTTTTCTGATTTTCCAGATTCTCTGGTGATGCACAATGAGTCTGCGGATCATCTGGTATACAATGCTGCATTACGGGGTGATATCATATAACTACAATATCTGTATTCAGAATTCAGATGTTTGGCAGTGGCCTTTGTCTAGACAACCGTTCAGTACAGCATTGTACATGGAAGTGCATTCATGGTTGACCTTATAGACGGTCAGTCTGTATTCTTAAAGTAATCGTGTATAGTTTTTAGCGAGGTGAACATGTCTGGAAAAATCAGAAAGATTCTGATGACTTTATTGCTGGTTTTCATTTGTGCTGCGGCTTTTGCCCTTGATGCTGATACCGGTAGCATAAATTATTATACGGAATGTGCTGACAACGCGGAATACGCTGCTTTACTGAAACATGTATTTGATGATGAAGGACTTGACGGTGCTCTTGAGCTGTATGCAGTTCTTGCCGGAACCGTTCATACATATGGCTATGAGCAGTGGGTTCAGGATCTTTTCGTGGCCAGGGCTGCGCTTATTGTCGGACGCTATGCCAATGATGAAGGCAATGAGGCCGTTGCACAGGCATACCTAAATGCAGCGGACAGTCTCATCGCACAGGGCAGGGCGGACGGAGCACCTGAAAGCGCAGCCGGAGTTCTTGAGGCTCTTTCCACTTCATTCTGGTATCTGGTGGATGGCTCAATTTCCAAAGGTCTTGCATTCGGAAGGATAGTGGGCGATCTGTGGGATGAGTATCCTGAGGATTTCCATGTGCTGCTCCTGACTGCGGACAAGTATCTCCATTCCCCGGGAATTGCCGGAGGCAACAAGAAGAAGGGGCTGGAGTATTACCAGTTTGCAGAGGCTGTCGCTCTTGAAAACGGCTGTGCAGTGTGGGATATGTTCTCAATCTATGCCGGTCTTGCTGTAGGTTATGACAAGAACAAGGAAGAGGAACTGGCTCTTGAATATGCCTATCTTGCAGATGAAATATACACAGCCGATGTCAATGTTGTTGAGATCATTGAAGAATACGGAAATTGAACTGTTGGAGAAATATGAGAATTTTACTTGTACTTGACCAGTTTGACGGTGCAAATAACGGAAACACAAATTCTGCAAGAAGACTCAGGGAGACTCTCATAAGGCACGGCCATGAGGTCCGTGTCGCTGCAGAGGGAGACTCCCGTCCTGATGATAAATACGGCTTTCCTCTCTATCATCTTCCCATTTTCGACAAGCTTGTCACTGCACAGGGGTTTACCTTTGCAAGCCGTGACAGGGAAAAGATGAAAGAGGCGGTTGCCTGGGCTGACGTGGTCCATGTCATGATGCCTTTCGCCCTGGGACGCAGTGCGGCACTTGAGGCCGGAAGGCAGAACAAGCCGGTGACCGGGGCATTTCATGTGCAGCCGGAGAATATATGGTTCTCCGTACATCTCGGAAATTTCAAACCCATTATTGATTTCACGTACTTCGGATTCAGAAAATACGTGTTCCAGTATTTTCATTACATACACTGTCCCAGCAATATGATCCGCAGCCAGCTGGAAAAGCACAGGTACAAAGCTGACTTCAGGGTTATAAGCAACGGTATTGAAGCTGATGTTCAGTATCACAAAAATCATAAGGATCCTGAGTTTGAAGGAAAGATACTCATAGTAATGAGCGGCCGCTATTCAGGTGAGAAGAGGCAGGATGTGCTCATTGATGCTGTAAAGAAGTCGAAGTATAAGGACAAGATAGTGCTTTTCCTTGCAGGACAGGGGCCGATGAAGGCACATTATGAGAAGCTCTGCTCAGATCTTCCCAACAAGGCGGTGATGAGATTCCTGACTAAGGACGAGCTTCAGAGGCTTTTCGGCATGGCAGACCTGTACGTTCATACATCCGATGCGGAGATTGAAGCCATGGGCTGCATGGAAGCTTTCGCTTCCGGTCTCGTTCCCATAATAGCCAACAGTCCCCGCTCTGCCACACCGCAGTTCGCATTGGATGAGAGAAGTCTTTTCAAGCCGGGTGACAGCAGTGACCTTGCAGCTAAAATTGACTGGTGGCTTTCCAATGAGGATGAGAGAAAGCGTATGGAGAGACTTTATGCACAGGAAGCGGATCTCTACCGTATCGACGACTGTGTGAAGCAGATGGAACAGATGTTCACTGATGAGATAAACAGAGTCAGAAACTCCTGATGCCCTTTCGCTTTCATGTGACAGGAGAAATGGAGAGAATTCAGGCCGTTTTCAGTCCGTAATATGGTTTTTCTCATCGGCAAAGCTTGTGAGTTAAGCCGTAAATCCACTCTTAATTAGCGGCTTTGAAAACAATTAGCTGTTCTTATATGTCATTTTCATCTTTTAGTGTTTACATTAAATGCTAAAAATTGTAGGATGAGGAACGTTGATTCGGGCTATAGCGCAGGGGTTTAGCGTACAAGTCTGGGGGACTTGGGGTCGCCGGTTCAAATCCGGCTAGCCCGATTTTGAATCAGAAATACCGGCATCCGTTCTGCGCGGATGCTTTTTTTTGCATTAGCCTGCTGTGGAAAAACGGAAATGCCGGACTTCGGGCTTCATGGATTTCTGATCCTGAAATACGACAGGCAGTGTATTCCGTTAAAGCGGTTCTGAATACAAGGCTCCAGTTGATTACAACTTCACAGTAGAGGAGTAGATCCGGTTTATCTGAGATCTGTTTAGGGGAAACTTCATGAAGGATATTTCCGGCCGTTTCAGGAAAATTTTGATACTGACATTCCTTATCTGCATCCTGCTTTTGTTCCTGTCTTATATTTTCATATAGTCTCTGCAGCAGGCAGAGTGGAGAGGGTACAGTAAGAGCAGGGCAGTGCCGTGTCCTTTTCGGTTGATGAGCTGGAAGATGAGGATCTCAGGGGTGTCGACTTCGGCCTGATAAGCTCCTGCGATGGGGATCTTGCGGTATTTGCTGATTCTGATGCACTTTACCCTGATTATCAGACAGAGTACTACGATGGTGTGAAGATGCTTGAAAGCGTCATAATCCTGGATTACGCAACCTTCTGGAATGAGCTCTTTCCTCCGCTTTCCGATGCCGAGATCATCGGGGACTTCAGCCAGGGGGCATGAGCTTTTTCATCCGGACCCGCTTGACAGAATACGAACAACTTTGTATTACGGAAACGGTGGTTTTGATATGAAGAGCGAAGTTATAGATAAGATCCTCTCCGTAGAGGAAAATGCCCAGACCATCAGGGATGAAGCTGAAGAGAAGGCGAGAAACATAGTTCTTGACGCTCAAAGCGAAAGCGCAAGGATAGTGAAGGAAGCCCTTGCTGAGGAAAGGAAGCGCGGTGACGAGCTGGTTGCGGATGCCTCAAGGCTTCTGGATGAGAAACTCAGGAAAATTGATGAAGAGATGAAAGCTCTTGAGAGCTGCGAAATAGATGTTGACCGTGACAGCGTGATCAGGGCGAGGGATAAAATCGTGTCTCTGGTCTGTTCAACATCTCTGTCTGGAGAATGATGAATGGATAATGTCTCCCGCTACGGCTATATAAATGCCAAGCTCAGGGCAAGAATCGGAGCGATAACATCATCATCCCTGCTTGACTCGATGATCAAGGCCGTGAACCTCAGTGAGGCGGTTTCCCTGCTTGCCGGCACCCGTTATGATGCACTTAACACCGTCTATGCACAGACTGCTGATCTCCAGCTTGTCGAGCTTGAGCTTTTCAAGATGGAAATAGACGAGCATAAGGAAATAATAAATGTTCTTGATGCTGTTCCAGCCGCATTCGTCACCACGATGCTTGAGAAAAGCGAAGTGGAGAACATAAAGAATGCCCTGAGACTCTGGTATTCTGCCGATATACTTCATCACGGCATAAGCTACCGCTCTGCCTACATATACAAAGACAGAATAGTCAATGACATTGACTGGCTGAAAATAATAAATGCCCTGAGTTTCGAGGATGTGCATTCCGCTTTCAGACATACTGTCTATGAGGAAGTTTTCAGCTCCTACAGCGAGGACAGGATAGCGAAAGAAGGCCTTTTCGATCTGGAGATCGATCTTGATCATTTCTGGTTCAGCAGGCTTTTCAAGGCGCTTGATCATCTGAACGGCGCTGACAGGGAGGTCGCACATAAGATCTATTTCGTGGACGTCGATCTTAAAAACATCATAAACCTCATCCGTTTCGGCTTCTTCCATGATTTCACCCATGAGAAGCTCGCCCATGTGTTCATTGCATACGGCTCTCTTTATGAAACACTGAAGAAGAAAATAATGAATCAGGAACTGACTTTCGATGATGCCAGAGCGATCATAAAGAGGAAGTATCCTGTGGTCAATGATCTTCTCGGACAGACGGAAGGGCAGAACAATACCCACAGCCAGCTGGCCTATGGAACAGTTGCCATGGAGAAGTATCTGAATGAACGCAGGAGAAATGAGTATGCCAGGATACTCTCCGGTGATCCTTTCACCATAGGTACTATTCTGAGCTATCTCAATCTGTGCAGAAGTACCGACAATACCATCAAGGCCATACTTTCCGCAAAGTACTACAAATGGAGTGAGGAGCAGATCAGGAGGGAGATGAATTGAGTCTATTCACACAGAAGATGAAAATGCTTACAGCCGTAGTGCTTGACGGCTATACGGATGCTGTAGTAAAGGCTCTGCTGGAAGAAGGGGTTATGGACTTTGTTCATCTTTCTGATTTCCAGAATGAGCAGGTCAGAAAACTCGCAAACCGCAGCCCTGAGGTGCCTTTTGCCGCGATCTCGGACCTTCGCGTGAGATGCGAGAACCTGATGAGACAGGGTGGAATAAACATCCCGTCCATAGAAAAGAATGACGTTGACCGTGTCAGTGAGCTGAATGTGGATGAGATAAGGAAATATCTTGACAGGCTTTCTTCATCCCTCTCATCTCTCAGGGACGGCCAGAAGGAAATAAACCAGAAGCTTCTTTCCTGCGATGAGCTTATAAACTATATCAGGGAAAAGAAAATGGATTATCTGGATCTGCGTGTGGGCACACTCGCATCTGCAGATAAGAAGGCGGATTTCATGACACGTCTGTCCACTTTCGGAGGTATTCTTGCTGATGACGGAAAGGGACACCTCATTTCCCTTACTCTCAAGAGAGATTCCTCCCGTGTTGATGATGCCTTTGACAAGTTCGGCTGGACTGAAAGTGCCAAAGAGCCGAAGGACTGTCTTGAGATTGTCCTCAGGCAGGCCCTTGACAGAAAAGCCGAGATAGAGAAGCAGAACGCCGATATCGTGAGTCAGGTTGAATCCAGAATAAAGGAAAAACAGACAGAACTTGAGAAAATCTGGATCACGCTGCGTGTCAGCGAGCTCAGCGAGCATGTCGAGTCGTTCTTCTCATATACCCGCAACACAACGCTGTTTTCCGGCTGGGTGCCCAGCAGCAAGGCAGAAAGCGTTGAAGCCACAATCTATGAGGCAGCCAAGGGAAAATGCATAATCGAATGGACGGAAGATACCGAGGTTGACCGCTCTAAGATCCCTACAAGCGTATCATCCGCATCTGTTCTTGCACCGTTTGAGAGGATGGTTAAGAATTACGGAACCCCTGAATACGGTTCGATCAATCCGACGCCTTTCACCACAATCGCATACATAATAATGTTCATGCTGATGTTTGCCGATGTCGGGCAGGGGTTCATTCTCCTTCTCATAGGCATTATAGGCAAGGCATACTACAGGAAGAATCCTCTTGCTAAGGACGGAATGATCTCCCGTTATCTGTGTTCCCTGCTGATGTTCCTGGGACCTGCGAGCATGTTCGGAGGCGTTCTTTTCGGCTCCTATTTCGGCTACTCGCTGCTTCCGGCACTCTGGTTTGACTACCATGCCGTTGTCAACGGACATGCTGAAGGCGGACTTGTCTCATCAGTATATGACATACTCGGAATAACGATCAAATTCGGTATTGCCGTTATTTTCACAGGTCTTGTCCTTAACTGGATAAACCTTTTCAGGAAGAAAAGATATCTTGAACTTGTATTTGACAAGAACGGACTTGTCGGCGGCGTCATCTATGCCCTTGGCATTTTCGCCTGCTACTATTTCGTTGACAGCGGATACAAGTCATTCCCTCCTTATCCATGGCTGTATGCCGGCATCGGCATTGCCCTTGCGATGATCATCATAAAGGGGCCTGTCTATGCTGCTCACAATGCAAAGCTTTCAGGGCATAAGGAAGGCGCCGGAAAAATCATCGTGGACACAATCATGGATTTCTTTGTGGAAGTGCTTGAAATCTTTTCCGGTTTTCTGTCAAATACTCTTTCGTTCATGAGAGTCGCCGGTCTGGGTATCGCCCACGTTTCCCTCATGACGGCATTCCAGGACATGGCAGACATGACTGGCAATATTGCCGCTGAGATCATAATCATGATACTCGGCAATGTCATTGTCATCGCAATCGAAGGACTCAGTGCCGGTATTCAGTCTCTCAGACTTAATTACTATGAGTTCTTTACAAAGTATTTCACCGGTCACGGTGTGGCTTACGAGCCTGTCGGTCTCAAGAGCCGTATCGTAATCGATTAAATTGATGGAGGGTCATATGACCAGTTATGCATTTAGAAGAAAGATTCAGCTTTCATTCCTGCTCACATTCCTGCTCATTGTCGGATGTGCATTCGTTTTCACACCAAACCTTTTTGCAGCTGAAGAGATTGTCGTCGGTCAGTCAGCCGGCCAGTATACAACCGCATGGGTATGTATTGCAGCCGCTATTGCTTTCGGTCTTGGTGCTCTGGGTGCCGGTATGGCAATCTCAAAAGTAGGCTCTGCAGCCATGGGTGCTATTTCAGAGCGTCCTGAGATCGCATCGAACGCACTTATCTTCATCGCACTTGCTGAAGGTCTGGTTGTTTTCGGCTTCATTACAGCACTGATGATTCTTGCCAAGGTATAAGAGAAGTGAAGTATTACGTGATCGGAGATGAAGATACTGTATTGGGATTCTCCCTCGTGGGGTTATCCGGTCAGGCCGTGCATGACGAGGCAGAGGCCCGTGATGCATGGGCCAAGGCACTGGATGACAAATCCAATGCGGTCATTATCATAACCGAGAAAGCTGCTGATATGATCCGCGAGACAGTGGACAGATATCTTTTCAGCGAGAGTTTTCCTCTTGTTGTCGAGATCCCGAATCCGGGAGAAAGCTTCTCCCGTGATCTCAGGGTTCTGGTCAACGAGGCCATAGGAGTGTCGATATGAGTGAAAGTCCTATTTTTGAAGGCATTCTTTCCGATGCCCGGCTTAAGGCTGAGAAAGTGATAGAGAAGGCACAGAAGGAAGCCGGTGATATCCTGAAGGAAGCTGAAGACAAGGCTGAGAAGACAAGGGAAGAGGAGAGAAAGAACACAAAGATGCGTCTTGATGCTCTTTCCCTTAAGGAGGAAAGTGCAGTCCGTTCTCTTGAGCGTCTCAGGGAACTCAAGAACAATGATGCTGCATACAATGCCGTTCAGAAAGAGGTTGACGCTTATTTTGATTCCTATTTCCTGAAAGATGAATCACGCAGCACTCTTATCGCCTGGATTGCCGAAGCCGCATACGGACTCGGCTACAGACAGGCTAAAGTCGCTTACAGTCCGAAAGAGAAGGTTGATGAGTCAATGCTGAGACAGGCAGAGAAACTGCTGATGGAGAAAACAGGTTTCCAGGTCACTCTCCAGCTTGATGATGCTCCTGTTTCCGGATGGGGCGTCCAGCTTTCAAGTCTTGACGGCAAGGTCTATTTCAACAATCAGCTTGACGTCAGACTGAGACGTATGGCAAAAGACATTAAGAAGATTATACAGGAAAATACATGCAAGGCAGAATAATTGGACAGGTAAAAAGAGTTAACGGACCTGTACTGATCGTAAAGGACATCACGGATGCCGCAATGATGGAACTCGTTCATGTAGGCGAGGGGCAGATTGTAGGTGAGATTGTCAAGCTGTCCGGTACAACTGCAACAGTTCAGGTATATGAGGATGCAACCGGAATCGCTCCGGGTGACAATGTATACGGCTCAGGAATGTCTCTTTCCTGTCAGCTCGGGCCGGGGCTCATCGGCAATATTTATGATGGAATTCAGCGTCCGCTTGAGGAGCTGAGAAAACTCAGCGGCGATTTCATAGGAAAAGGTATCAGCGCATCAGCTGTCAGCGAGGAGAAACTCTGGCATTTCGTGCCGCAGGCAAAGGCAGGGGACACTGTAAGTGCCGGCTGCGTTATAGGCTATGTGGATGAGACAAGCAGGGTCAGACACAAGATAATGGTTCCTTCTTCCTACAATGGAGAAGGCGTGCTCCTTTCTGTCGCAGATGAAGGCGATTATACTGTTACATCAGCAATCGCCACAGTTGAGCAGAACGGAAGCAGCCAGGATATCACAATGGTGCAGTACCATCCGATCCGCGTGCCTCGTCCGATAAGGGAAAGACTCGGTCTCGATATCCCTCTAATCACAGGTCTCAGGGTAATTGATTCTCTTTTCCCTCTGGCTAAGGGCGGTACGGTTGCAATCCCCGGAGGATTCGGAACGGGAAAGACCATGACCCAGCATTCCATCGCACAGTGGTGTGATGCCGATATAATTGTATATATCGGCTGCGGAGAGCGCGGCAACGAAATGACGGATGTACTGAGGGAGTTCCCCCATCTGATCGATCCGAGAACCGGAAAGAGCCTTATGGAGAGAACGATCCTCATTGCCAATACATCCAACATGCCGGTTTCCGCACGTGAGGCAAGTATCTATACCGGTATCACAATGGCTGAATATTACAGGGATATGGGCTACGACGTTGCAATAATGGCTGATTCCACATCACGCTGGGCCGAGGCTCTGAGAGAACTTTCCGGCCGTATGGAGGAAATGCCTGCAGAAGAGGGATTCCCCGCTTATCTTGCAACACGTATCGCGCAGTTCTATGAAAGAGCGGGTCATGTTAAGACTCTTGGAGGAGATGAAGGTTCTGTTTCTGTAATCGGTGCTGTAAGTCCACCGGGTGGCGACTTTTCGGAACCTGTAACCCAGCATACAAGACGTTTTGTCCGCTGTTTCTGGGGGCTTGACAGGGCTCTTGCGTCAGCCCGTCATTATCCTGCCATAAGCTGGATTGATTCCTATTCCGAATATGTGGGAGAGGTAAAGGCCTGGTGGGATGAAAAGAGCCAGGGCAAGTGGTCAAAGAACAGGGCAAGGATCATGGAGCTGCTTCAGAAGGAGACAAGGCTTCAGCAGATTGTGAAACTTGTGGGTTCAGATGCTCTTCCCGACAGTCAGAACTTCATTCTTGAGGTCTGTACTCTTTTCAAGAATGCTTTCCTTCAGCAGAACGCCTTTGACGAGATTGACCGTTACTGTTCGCCGGAGAAGCAGATTGCGATGATGAATATCATCCTTTCGTATTACGATGCGGGAAGCGATGCCATCAGTAAGGGAGTTCCGATGGTGAAGATCAGAAGACTTTCCGTCGTTCAGGATATCGCGCGTATGCGTTTCAATGTCTCGAATGACAAGATCGAGGATATAGACAAGCTTGAGCTGAAACTCCACCGCTCGCTTGCCCAGCTGGGAGGCTTATATGAAGAGTGATAACATGGTGATTGACAGAAGCCTTCTCAAAGGACGTGAATACAGGGGCGCCAGCCGTATCGACGGGCCTCTTGTATATATGAAAAACACACATCCTGTCGGCTATGGTGAGCTTGTTGAGATCACTGCGGGCGACGGCTCAAGAAAAATGGGACAGGTCCTCGACACTTCTGATGAGGCTGTGTGCGTGCAGGTCTTTGAGGGAACGGACGGACTCAATCTTCCTGATACGAAAATGCGCTTCCTCGGAGAGCCGCTTTCCCTTTCTGTCACGGATGAGATGCTGGGACGTGTCATGAACGGACTTGGCAAGAGCCGTGACGGAGGTGCTGATCCCCGTGGCAGCGAGGAGAGGGATGTCAACGGTGCTCCTATAAATCCGACAAGCCGTGAGTACCCCAGGGATTTCATCCAGACCGGTATTTCAGTCATTGACGGAATGACGACACTGATACAGGGGCAGAAGCTTCCCATCTTCTCCGGCAATGGTCTTCCTCATAACCAGCTTGCTGCACAGATCGCACGTCAGGCAAAGGTCCGCGGTGGCAAGAGTGATTTTGCAATCGTGTTTGCCGCAATGGGTGTCAAGTATGATATTGCCAAGTACTTCATCGACAGTTTTGAGGAAACTGGCGTTCTTGACAACGTAGCGCTCTTCCTTTCTCTTGCTGATGATCCGTCAATTGAAAGGACGATCACTCCGAGAACAGCACTGACTCTTGCCGAGTATCTTGCATTTGACAAGGGCAAGCAGGTTCTTGTGATCATGACCGACATGACAAACTACTGCGAGTCCCTGAGAGAAATCAGCACGCTCCGCGGCGAGATCCCTTCCCGTAAAGGATACCCCGGATATCTGTATTCCAATCTTGCAGAGATATATGAACGTTCAGGAAAGATTGCAGGACGCAGCGGATCAATAACCCAGCTCCCGATTCTCACCATGCCCAATGACGATATCTCGCATCCGATTCCCGACCTTACAGGATACATAACCGAAGGACAGATCGTTTTTGACAGGGAGCTCAACGGAAGGGATGTATATCCGCCTATAAATGTATCACCATCTCTCTCACGTCTTATGAAGGACGGTATCGGAGAAGGAATGACCAGGGTGGATCATCCGCACCTGTCAAACCAGCTTTTCGCTTCCTACAGCCATGTCAAGGATGTCAGGAATCTGGCTTCCGTCATCGGTGAGGAGGAACTTACAGAGGTTGATCATCTTTATATAAAGTTCGGAGATTTCTTTGAGCATAAGTTCCTCAATCAGAATTTTGATGAGGACAGATCCATTGAGCAGACACTTGACCTTGCCTGGGATGCGCTTTCCATTCTTCCATCGGAAGAACTCCAGCGTCTCACAGAGGAAGAGATCAATGAGCATTACAAGGGGTAAAGTATGGATGCAGGCATTGCTCCTACAAGAAGCAACCTGATGAAGGTGAAGGATGAGCTGGCTTTCTCAAAGCTCGGCTATGAGCTTCTGGACCAGAAAAGAAGCATTCTGGTCAGTGAGCTGCTCACCCTTGTCGATCAGGCTGTGGACTACCAGAACAGGGTGGAGAAATCTCTTAAAGAAGCTGAGAGGGCTCTTCAGGATGCAATCATGCATATGGGCCGTCTCAGGCTTGGCAACCTTGCGGGTGCCGTCAGCATCACAAGTGAGATCGAGCTGGGCAAGCGCAAAGTGATGGGTGTGTCTCTGCCGAAAGTGCATACGAGCTTCTGCGGAGAAGGTCCTTTCTTCTCCCCGGAAGGTACCAGCATGCTTTCTGAGGTCGCACTTGAGAAATACCAGGAGGCTCTCCGCCTCATGGGACAGATGGCGGAGCTGAAGGTTTCCATAATGCGTCTCAGCCGGGAGGTTAAGAAGACAATCAGAAAGGTCAATGCGCTTGAGAAACTTGTCATCCCCGATAAGGAGGAAACGGTAAAATATCTTACCGGAAGGATAGAGGAAGCTGAGAGAGAGAATTTCATTCTGCTTAAATCCATCAAGGACAGAATGGAAAGAGAAAACAAGGAGGAATAATGTATGGAGGCTAAATTCCCGTTCAGGAAGGTACTCGTTTATCTTGATGGATCAGAAGGTTCAATGAGTGCTGCCATGTATGCGATTCTGCTGGCAAAAAGCTCATCCAGCCAGCTGCATGCGCTTTACTGTGTCAACACAAAGGCTCTTGGCGATCTGGTGAAAGCCAGGATCTTTGTCAGCCAAGAGAAAAATGAGTATCTTGCCGATCTCAACAAGGATGCACACAGACATATAAGACATATTGAGAAGCTTGCCGCATCAAAGGACCTGACTGTTTCAAGTGTCATTGTCGAAGGCAGCCCCAATGCTGAAGTCAGCCGCTATATCAAGGAGAATAAAATAGACCTTCTTGTTCTCGGTTCCGTTAATATGATACGATCTCGCAGAGAAGAGCTTACAAGTGAAACCGACAGGATGCTTCGTACATCAACCTGTCCTGTTCTGGTTTGCCGCGATGATGATGCCGTATGGCAGATGTTTGAGGAGCTTTGACTTATGGGACTTTTGGATATCGTTAAGAAAGATTTGATTATAAATCCGCTCAAGAGCACAAGCCGCAATGAGATCATTTCCGATATGGTTGATCTTTTCGCCGACAACAGAAAACTGACTGAAAGTGAAAGAGCGGCAGTGAAGAAGGCTGTGCTGGACAGGGAAGCCCTCGGTTCAACTGCAATGGAAAAGGGAATTGCCATACCTCATGCAAAGATTCCTTTTCTCAAGGAAAGTGCCCTTGTCATCGGAATCAGCCGTATCCCCGTTGATTTCGGCGGCAGCGAGAAGAGCAGCATTTTCTTCCTTGTCCTTGCAAGTGAGGAAAAGCCTGCCGAGCATGTCCAGCTTCTTGCTTCAATAGCAAGACTCTGCTCAAGCGATGTGTTTGTCAGAATGCTGGCAACAAGCAAGAGTGCTGATGATGTGTATCAGCTGTTCTTTGACTGATTCATTATAAATTCTGTATTCATGACGGCCCGGCATAATGTCCGGGTCAGTTTTTTATTGTCTGACAATAAACATTTCCTTTTCCTCTTCAGTGTTTTAAACTTTAAGACAGATAAGGACTAAATTTATGACATTGACGTTTTGCGGAGCGGCAAGGCAGGTTACAGGATCAATGTTCTTGCTGGAAACAAAGGAATTCAGAATACTGATTGACTGCGGTCTGAGTCAGGGAGAAGATGAGAAAAAGGCCGGTGATACATTTCCGTTTTCACCTGCAAGCATAGATCTTGTTCTTCTCACACATGCCCATATTGATCACTCCGGACGGCTTCCTCAGCTTGTGAAGGAAGGTTTCAAAGGAACGATATATGCTACCAGGGCGACACAGGAACTCTGTTCGATAATGCTTCTCGATTCTGCCCATATACAGGAAAGCGAGGCTGAATGGCAGAACAGAAAGAACAAAAGAAAAGGCAAGGCTTCTGTGGAACCTCTGTATACGCAGGACGATGCGTATGAGACCATGAACCACTTTGAGGGTGTTGACTACAACAGAATGCTTAACCTTTATGAACACCTCCATGTGCGTTTTGTCGATGCCGGACATCTGCTGGGCTCTGCAAGCATTGAGGTGTTCATAGAAGAAGAGGGAAAGGCCACCAAACTTGTGTTTTCAGGAGATATCGGGAATACTGACCAGCCTATCATAAAAGATCCTGATTACATAAATGATGCGGATGTTGTCGTCATGGAATCAACATACGGTGACAGACTTCATGACAAGAACGTGCTGTCCCTCGAGGAGCGTGCCAGGCTGCTTGCCGATATCACCGACAGAACATTCAGAAGAGGCGGAAAGCTTATCATACCGTCTTTTGCTGTCGGGCGTACGCAGGAAATCCTCTATCTTTACAGGATAATAATCGATCATAAGATGCTGGATTATGAAATACCGGTGTTCCTTGACAGCCCCCTTGCACTCAGGGCGACAAACATATTCAGAAACTCGATCAGGGGCGATTATTTTGATGAGGAAGCCATGGAGCTTGTACGCAAAGGACTGAATCCCGTGGATTTTCCTTCCCTCGTAAAATGTCAGGATGTGAAAGATTCCAGAGCGCTCAATGACAGGAAGGAACCCTGTGTGATCATCAGCAGTTCCGGTATGTGCGATGCGGGAAGAATAAAACATCACCTAAAGCACAATCTGTGGAGAAGCGAGGTAACGGTTCTTTTCGTAGGATACCAGGCACAAGGCACTCTTGGCCGGAATATTGCAGACGGCGCTTCCCATGTGACAATCTTCGGTGAGCAGATTGAAGTCAAGGCGGAAATTGCAAGTCTTCCGGGACTTTCAGGACATGCTGATAAAGCCGGGCTTCTGCGCTGGATTCATGAATTCAGTGAAAAACCTTCCAAAGTATTCATTGTTCACGGTGATGAGAATGTCGCACCTCAGTTTGCCGGTGTGCTGGCAGAAGAAGGGTACAATGTCTGTGCTCCAAAGCTGCTTGACACATATGATCTGAATCTTCCTCTTCCTGAAATGGAGAAGGCTGTTTACATTGATCGCAACACAAAGATACTCAATGACGCCTTCCGCCAGCTTGAAAACGGGAAGGAAAGGATAGACAAGCTGCTTGAACGCTTCCAGTTTGCAAGCGCGAATGTTGACAAGCAGGACAAGAAGAAATGCACCAGACTTGCAAATGCTGTAATGCGTCTTACAAGTGATCTTGAGGACCTTGCAGAGAAATGGAACGCCGATGCAGATGTAAAATAGGGGAGAGAAAAAATTTTCATACAGCTAATTTTTTCTCTATTATAAAATTATGAAAGCAGGAGCAAAAAAGATTGAAAAAACTTCAATTTTGCTCTTGCTTTTCTTTCTGGCTTGTGCTAGATTCCTATCTCGTTGACGCGATGTCGAGCACAGAAAAACTTCAAAAAGAGAAAAGAAAGTGCTTGACAGGAAACAGAGGAATCTGCTAAGTTGACAAGGCACTCGTAAGAGAGCAAGAGATTTTTGAAAGACTGATGAGCGAAGGAAAAGAGAGAAAGCAAAGAAGCTTGAGGCTTCTGTCAATAAGTAAGAACGAACTGGAAGAAAGACCAGGAAGTTCGTGCGAGTAAGACAGGAT
>CALXYO010000018.1 GCA_944393005.1 uncultured Spirochaetales bacterium
CTTCTGCTTTCCTTCTCACGTTCTTGTTCCTCCTGTGAAAAGGCCCGTTTCGTGTCTACCTTCAGGGGGTCAGTTCATTATGGGGGGGGGTAGAAAAATTTACCGGAATTTTGTATGAAAACAGATGTCGGATTTCAGGATGGTTTCATATTTTTCTTTCAAATATAAATAATTAAGTAAAAAATTTTAATCTTACGGTGAATTTACGACTTTTTCATGATTTCATCACAGATCACGCTGAAACCCGCTGCTCCGGGGCCGGAACCGGCCCGGAACAGGATGGGAAACACGCTTTTCATCTGTCCTGATGTATTATTCATCCTCTTCTGTTTCATCATTTTCCACATCCACAATTGCAAAAGGCAGTTCACCGGTGTCTCTGTAATGAAGCACCTTGAGGTAATAATCAGAGAGGGCTTCACCGAACCTGGCAGCGGAAATACACAATGTCGACAAGTGTATTTTCATGCCTTTTGTCACATCCTTGTTGTTATAGATCGGTGTTTCCTTACATCTTACATTGAGGTAACTGTAAAGCGGACAGGAACGGTCGATCTTCCCAATAGTGCTGCGGTATGAACGGATAAGGCAGAAAATACCATCAGAGTAGTTTATGAAATCTTCCTTTTTCAGAGGTCTGCCGGAGAATTTCATGTTCTTTGAGGCTTCCATGAGCTTCTCATCACCGGCAAAGTATGCAATGAGGAACAGCTCGCTTACGTCAAAATATTCGGCAAGTTCAATGATCACTTCGTAGAAAGGATCCCATGCCTCGCACTTTCTGAATCTGCTGTAAAGGTACTTCCCCCCTTTTGCCATGCAGATGGAAGCCGTACGCAGCCAGGTATGGAGTTTGACACCATTTCCCCTTCTCTCCTCGAACCATGTGGTTATGAGACGGCAGAGAGCACTGCCGTAAATACATTCACCCCGCAGGGATGATTCGATCCTCGCAGTTTTCAGCGGTGAATCTTCAAGTGCATAGTTCTTATTCCACTCATTGTTGTAAACCAGTGATTTCGCCATTGGTATTTCTCCTTGCTGCTGCACACCCTTTGTAGCTGTGCATCAGACTTCAAGAATTTGTATTGGGCGCAAGAATAACAGATGAAAAAAACATGTTTCAATAGCTTCAATGAAATTTTATTCTGGAATATTTTTATAATTTATAAACAATTGATGCTTAATATTATGCACAAGGGCTAACCTGTGGATTCACAGGCTTGCCGGAAAAGCGCTTATGTTCCCCCCAATTGTTTCACACACAATGAATTCCCCTTGTTCTCTTACTTCATGTGTGTGATCTTAAACGAAAGATGCCGAAATTTTTACGGTTAAAGTGAAACCGTAACAATGACGTGATCAACATTGTGGTTATTGTCAGACACAATGAACACCGGACAATGACTCAAATACTTCAGCATTTGAAGATTGCATATGAAGTTACTGCTGATGAAACGCTGAATCCGGGGTCAAGAATAAACATTGCAGGAGGAAGATGCAGTGTGTTTCAATCACACCCGGTCTGGATGTACAGACTAATCTTTACACTTTCATGGAGGATAAAATGAAGAGAAACTTCATTCCTTTTTACGTTTTCATCATCACTGCATTGCTTGCTGCATGCAGCTGCAGCTTTCCCTTTGATGATTTTCCCCTTGTCGATATTCCATCTGACATCATCCCGCCATCTGATGATGCAAGTGAAAGCATTCTCAATGCAGTACTCGGCATTCCGCTTGAATGGATGGAGAGTGAAAGCAATCTTGCAACCCTCACCGGCAGCATCGGGGAATATGAGAGGATGATCATCACATATGATGAAGAAGATGGTGCATACACCATTACAGATATTGAAAACAGGGGATTATCATTCAGCTTCACTCTTACAGATGATGCAGTTTTACCTGTCTCTCTCGGTGATGACCTTCCCACCATTGTATTGATTGAGGATGGCAGATGCCGGATTGTTTTTGAAAACATCTATGGAGAAAAGGTTGTATATGGCTGGTAAGAAGAAAGAAACAAAGCCTGTGGAGGCTGTATCGCAGTTTTGGATGAATATAATACTGGCCGCCGTGATTGTCATTCTGATAGCAGTGATTGCCCTTTTCATATATTTCGGTCTTGAATTGTCCTCGACAAAACCGGTGGAAAGCAGCGAGGCTGAAAGGCTTGAATGGATGCGCCTTCTGTCGGGGCAGGAATTCAGGATCGACAAGGCGGCAAAGAACTCAAAGCTTGAGGAACTGCTTTACATTGAAATCGACTCTGTCGTCTTTGATATATATGACACAAGCAGTGATTATCTTGTATGCGGTTTTTTCAATGATGACATCGCAGGATGCGTGGCAGAAGGATACATAACAAACGGGGATGAATCTCTGCTTTGCGATACAGGAGGTCCGTATCTTGAGGTATGGCTCGAAATGAGTGAGGAGGAATCCATGATCTGCCTCATAATGCAGGGTAAGGAGGAACGTCTCATTCTCAATCCGCTGAACCCTTCTCATTTCCGGTTTTCCATGCCGAAGGATCAATGAACAACGCTTGTTTAAAATTTCATCAATAAGGGAAGGATATTTTGGCGTTTTCTGCTTATGAATATGGATTTATGATGCGTTTTTCGCACATTTTTGTAAATTAATGCTTGCATTCATGAAAAAATATGCTAGGCTGTAGTTAATTGAAATCTTTTATTCTGCTAATTGATTTTATGCGAATCTATTTTATTTGTGGAGGGATAATTTAACTTATGGCTACACTACATGAACAGCTTGTCGAACAGTTCGACATCTACCTTGCAGAGTCCGCAAGATTTGAAGCAAAAGGAATCAAGGCTTCCGCAGCCCGCGCAAGAAAGGCCCTTGCTGAAATCTCAAAGCTCTGCAAGGACAGAAGAAAGGAAATCCAGGAACAGAAAGACACAGAGTAATCTCAATCTGTCTACTTCGGTTTCAAAAAGGATCTCAAAGCTGATTTTGGGATCCTTTTTTATTTGCTTATGTGATTCTGGGCTGCACCGAATTGGACTATGTATCATATTGCAGAGTGTGAAATTTCAATGTCCATATTCATTGCTATCGTCAGATATCATAATACCCTTCATCTTCATCATCTGCCGGTAAAACGTAATAACCTAGAACAGGATCGAATCGTCCTTCTATTTCCGATTCATCTATCATTGATGAATTAAATTTTTTAAGCTCAGAAAGTAAACGGAAATAATCTCTGATAGCTTCCTTTGGAATCATAGCATTCTCACCCTCAACATAACAAAGACTCCATGGTGTTCCTGGCTCACAGACATTGATGTCTAAGTTCCTGCCATAAATCTTCCGTATTCTGTGTGACAACTCTCCCGCCTGAAGACGGGAGTTTTCAGCTGGATTTCTTATAAAGAATTAAACAATTACAATAAAATCCATAAGTCTTTATGTCATTCCAAACTTGAAGTCTTTTATCTCAAATGAACCTTGCAACTGAAACATCAAAAATCTTTGCAAGTTTCTTTGCAGTCGTCTTACTTATTGGTTTCCGGCCATTTTCCATATCGGAAACAAACTGCTTCGTTGCACCGAGTCTTTCAGCGAGTACAGGTTGTGTCATGCCTGCAAGTTTCCTATAGAACCTCATGTTCTTTCCCGGAGTATCTTCACATTCAAGATTCTTGAACCACTCCATTTCCATGGCATTGACATAATCGTCACTTTCTACTCTCACATTATCAGCACCATATTCTCTTACAAGTCCAGAAATGAGGCTTTTCGGAATGGTTCCTGTAATATTGAACTCAATAGGGGGCTTTCTCACGGCTACCAACATACTCAACCTCCACAACATATTCTCCGTTATCACATCGCCAACATGCAACCCATCTATATGCAAGATGACAGTGATAAGTGATTTTTCCAATCTTGCTGTAGTTGTGATATTTCGGCTGTACAGGGCCAGTCTCAGCGATATCCTTAATCAGATTCCTCAATGTGACCTGTGCATTTCTAGGCATTTGCATTATCACCTTATTGAATCTTTGAGACATATTCACAACATACTTCATGGAATGATAGTACTATTTTTATTAGTACTTGTCAATTTATCATTGATAATATAACTTCTCTCAGGGGTGCAAGAGCTAATTTGAAGCAGAAATGAATATAGTTCATCTCATACTCCGCGAAAAGATTACTCACCTATTTCATTCAGACAAATAATCCATCATCTGATTTTCCACAGCAATCCATCTGCCATCAGATCGTGATCCTTCTCTGACAATGATTCCCCTATCTTTCAGCCAGTCAAAATCCCGTTCAATTGTGCGAGCCGAAACCTTTTGTATAATCGCAATTTCTGGAATGGTTATGGACGGATTACTCCTTATCAAATCAAGTATTGTTTTACGTCGAATCATCGTTCCCTTTGATGATTCTTTGGACAATAACGCATCATCCTTCCCGACATCCTCATTTTGATGAGCTTTATCATGGAGTTTTCCATATAGTTGCTCTACAAGCAGCATGTATTTTTCAGAAGGTTTCAAGACAAGGGAAATGCTTTTCTCATAAACTTTGAATTCAGGCTCAGGATTTCCATCTGCCTTGCAGGCATTCAGCATCTTAGGAATTCCATTCCCGGAATTCTCTTCTCTCTTTCATAAATCTATACGACATTATCTGATAATACAATATATGTTTTCCTTATTCATATTCTCCCTGAAAGACTGCAACGGACAGGCCTTGATCATGAATAATACCGTGTTCTGTCCGTAAAGAGAAACAGCAGGCCCGTCTCAACCAACGTCCGGGTCTGCTGCAATTTACGTTTACTGATTATTTTCCTGCTGTTTCCACTCAGCCGAGCTTTCTGAGAAGCTTGATATGCTCCTCATTCTTTGAAATAAGCTCCTCGAACTCGGCCTTCTTTCCTTCCTCCTTTGCAATTGCCTCCTTCTTTGCATTCTGGAGGAACTGCGGATTGGAAAGCTTCTTCATTGTGCCTTCAAGCTGCTTTCCAGCCTTCTCTATCTCGAGAGTGAGTTTCCTGATCTCAGAGGGGATATCAATGGCGTCCTTGACGAATGTGAAGACCTCATAACCGATTGCCGATGAGGGAAGCGCGTCGCTTACATCCTCGCATCCATCATTGTCTATGATGAACTCGCTTGCATTCGTGAATGATGCCATGAGGGAGGATTCGGCCGAGAAAAGAGCGGCACCTGCAAAAGACGGGGAAGGCTTGATCACGACCTTGACCTTCTTCTCAGGCGGTATTGAAAGCTGGCTGCGCACAGAGCGCACGCTTCTCACAGCTTCCTGAAGACTCTCCACCTGTTTCGCCTCCTCGGGGAAATTGAAGTCATCATCAGCTGCCGGATAAAGCTGTGTGATGAGCTCATCGCCTTCCTTTGTCGTCGGCAGCTTCTGGTATATCTCCTCGGTGATGAAAGAAAGGAAGGGATGCATCATCTTCATGCTCTTGTCAAGCAGGTCGATCATGATGGAGATGGAAAGGTTCTGCTCATCCTGACTGCCCTTGAGAAGCCTCTGCTTCGTCGCCTCGACATACCAGTCGCAGAAGTCATTCCAGAAGAATGAGTACACAGCCTGTGCGGCTTCGTTGAAGCGGTAATTCTCCATTGCCGCATCAATTGCCTTCACACTCTCGTTGAATCTGGTGTAGATCCACTTGTCCATAGTGGAAAGCCTTTCCTTTGAGATGCTGACAAGCTCACGTCCCTCCATGTTCATGAGGAGGAAACGCACGGCATTCCAGATCTTGTTCGCAAAGCGGCTTCCCATCTTGAAGGAATCCATATCGATCTGGACATCCTGACCCTGCGCCGCAAGGTAGCAGAGCGTGAACTTCATCGCATCCGCACCGTATATGTCAATGACCTCAATCGGGTCAATGCCGTTGCCGAGGCTCTTGGACATCTTACGTCCCTGCTTGTCACGCACAAGGCCCGTGATCACGATATCCCTGAAAGGAGCCTTGCCTGTGAATTCCTCCGATGCCATGATCATCCTGCTGATCCAGAAGAAGATTATGTCGTATGCCGAGACAAGCGTGTCCGTCGGGAAATATGTGTCAAGATCAGCTGTCTTTCCGGGCCAGCCGAGAGTCGAGAACGGCCACAGCCAGGATGAGAACCAGGTGTCAAGCACATCGGGATCCTGCCTGAGATTCTTCGAATGGCACTTCGGACACTCAGACGGATCCTCTCTTGAGACGATCATCTCACCGCACTCATCGCAGTACCATACCGGAATGCGGTGGCCCCACCACAGCTGACGCGAGATGCACCAGTCGCGGATATTCTCCATCCAGTGGATGTATGTATTCTCCCATCTTCTGGGATAGAATGTGATATCACCGTCCCTGAGAGCCTTGAGTGCCTTTTCCGCCATGCCTTTCATTGAGACGAACCACTGGTCTGAAAGATAAGGTTCGACAACTGTGTGGCAGCGGTAACAGTGTCCCACATCATGCGCATGGTCGGTTTCCTTCACAAGGTAGCCCTGCGCCTTCAGATCCTCAACCACAAGCTTTCTTGCAGAGACAGGATCAAGCCCCCTGTATTTCTCAGGCACATTCTCGTTGAGAGTCCCGTCCGGATTGAGGAGGTTTATCGCTTCGAGGTTGTGCCTTCTTCCGCATTCCCAGTCGTTGGGATCATGTGCCGGTGTGATCTTGACCATGCCGGTTCCGAAATCCATGGCGACGAAGCTGTCGGCGATGATCGGAATCTGCCTGTCTGTAAGAGGAAGGATGAGTTTCTTTCCAACAAGATGCTTATAGCGCTCATCTTCCGGATTGACCGCAACGGCCACATCGCCGAACATTGTCTCGGGCCTTGTTGTTGCGACTGTTATGTACTCATCAGGGTTATCCGCATAAGGATAGCGCACATCATACAGCTTGCCGGGCATGTTCTCATACTCGACCTCATCATCGGCAAGCGCGGTTCCGCACTTGGGACAGTAGTTGACAAGATACTGGCCCTTGTAGATCAGGCCCCTCTCATACAGCGTGACAAAAGCTTCCCTCACGGCCTTTGAAAGCCCCTCATCCATAGTGAAGCGCTCCCTGTCCCAGTCGCAGGAACAGCCCATCTTCCTCAGCTGGCTCGCGATTATGTCATGATGCTTTTCCTTGACCTGCCAGGTTCTCTCGACAAAGGCCTCGCGTCCGAGATCCTGACGCCTCCTGCCCTCTTTCGCAAGCTGGCGCTCGACAACATTCTGAGTCGCAATGCCGGCATGGTCGGTTCCCGGAACCCAGAGGGCTTTCCTGCCCTTCATTCTCTGATAGCGGATGATTATGTCCTGAAGCGTGTTGTTCAGGGCATGCCCCATATGAAGGATACCCGTGACATTCGGCGGCGGCATCACGATCGTGAAGCTCCGTCCGTCCTTCACATTCGGATTATAATCTGGATTGAAGACTTTCTTCTCCATCCAGCGTTCATAGATTCTCTCTTCGAAATCCTTGGGATTGTATGCTTTTGCCAGTTCCTGTGCTTTCATAAGTCCTGTCCTTGAAATATCGGCTTGAATATTATCAAAAGAAAGTCAAGAATACAACAGAGACAAACTATCAGGAGAAAAAGAACAGATTTATGATTGAACCGGCAGTTCTCAAAGGTTTCCGCGATTCTCTTCCATGCGACGAGATTCCCAAAAGAAGACTTATAAGAAAGCTTGAGGATATATTCTCCCTTTACGGCTTCTCGCCCATTGACACACCGGCGCTTGAGTACACAAGCGTGCTGCTGGGCAAAGGCGGCGGCGAGACGGACAAGCAGATATTCCGCTTCACGGACAACGGAGGAAGGGAGGTTGCGATGCGCTTCGATCTCACAGTTCCCTTCGCACGTTTCACCGCAGGACATGCAAATGAACTTTCCCGTCCGTTCAAGCGTTACCACATAAACAAGGTATGGCGTGGTGAGAACCCGCAGAAGGGACGCTACAGGGAGTTCTACCAGTGCGACTTCGACATCGTCGGTGTCGACAATGCATATGCCGACTGGGAAATACTTTCCACCATGGCATTCTGCTTCAGAACGATCTTCGAAGGTGATGAGTCGGCATTCCGCTTCCACATCTCCCACAGGGGACTGTTCAACTCATTCCTTTCCCACATAGGACTTTCAGAAAGAAGCGTTGACATCCTGCGCCTTGTCGACAAGATAAGGAAGATAGGACGCGACGAGGTGCACAGGCAGCTGGCGGAGATCGCCGCAGATGAGACAAAGGCCGGGCTCATACTCTCCTTCGTCTCTCCCGTTGAGGGCGAGAGTTTTTCACACACTCTCTCACGTCTCACAGAGCTTGCCGGAGGCAGCTGTGAGGCATCAGAGAGACTTGGTGAGATATACTCGCTCCTGTGCAGTGAAGGCATCGGGGAACTCTTCACCCTGGATGCATCCATCACACGCGGTCTTGACTACTACACAGGCCTTGTGTACGAGACCTTCCTCACCGGCTGTCCGTCAATAGGCTCTGTCTGTTCAGGCGGCCGCTACAACAACCTCGCAAGCCTTTACACGAAGGAAAACCTGCCGGGTGTGGGCTCCTCGATAGGACTGGACCGTCTGCTCGCGGCGCTTGAGGATCTGAAGAGTCCGCTTCTTGCACAGAAACAGAGTGCGGATGTCCTTTTCGTCAGCGAGGACAAGAAAGCGTCATTCGCCTTTGAAAGCCGCATTGCAGGCAGGCTGAGGGAAAAAGGTATCAAGTGCGACATCTACCCCATTCAGGTGAAGAAAATGAAGAGCGTGTACGACTACAGCGACAGGAATCATATCCCCATGATCCTCATCTGGAACTGGAAAGGAGAAGTGAGTCTCAAGGATACTGCAAGCCAGGAAGTGCATTCATTCGGCATCGCAGATGATGAGGTAATAACCGGAGAGATAAGTGACAGAATTCAGAGATCTTCCCGTATACAGGCATAAGGATGAGATCCTCAGGGCACTTGAGGAGAATCAGGTAATAGTCGTGGAAAGCCCGACGGGCAGCGGCAAGACAACCCAGCTGCCCCTCATCCTCAAGGAAGCAGGCTATGATGAAAGCGGAATAATAGGTGTCACGCAGCCGCGGCGCATCGCGGCGCTTTCAATCTGCGATTTCATAAAAAGACAGCTCGGCATTGAGGACAACTACTGCGCCTACACCATGCGCTTTGCGGACACGAGCGATGAGAGCACCCGCATAAAGATCATGACTGACGGCATCCTCCTTCAAGAGCTCAAAAGCGACCGTTTCCTCTCCCGCTACTCTGTCATCATGGTGGATGAGGCGCATGAGAGGAGCCTGAACATAGACTTCATCCTCGGTCTTCTGAAAGAGGTCATCAGCGTCAGGAAAGATCTCAAGATCATCATAAGCAGCGCAACGATCAACACACGTGTCTTCAGCGGGTTCTTCGGCGGTGCGAAGATCATTTCAATCGATGCGAAAGTCTATCCGGTTGAAGTCATATACACGCCTCCCCGCGAACCTGAGAGAAGCTTTTACGAAAGGGAGAGCGACACCGACACGCGTCTTGAGAGAATATATGAGATCGTGGAGAAGTGGCTTTCCGATGAGAAGGGGGACGTGCTCATCTTCCTGCCGGGAGAAGCCGAGATCATCGCATGTGCGGACATGCTCCAGCATTCCCCTTTCAGCTCTCTTCTTGAGATATACCCGCTGTACGGAAGACTGAGCAAGGAAGAACAGGAAAAAGTCTTCACGCCAACGGGAAAGGGAAAGACAAAGGTCGTGGTCTCCACCAACATAGCGGAGACCAGCATAACCATCGACGGCATAAGATGCGTCATCGACTCAGGCCTTGCCAAAGTCAATTACTACGACCAGAAGACTTTCACCTCCTCTCTCATTACCCAGCCCATAAGCCGGGCATCCGCCGAGCAGAGGAAAGGCCGTGCCGGCAGAACCAGGAGCGGTTTCTGCTACCGTCTTTACACGAAGAAAAATTTTGAATCCAGGGAAGAATACTCAAAAGAGGAAATCACACGTTCAGACCTCGCAGAAGTCGCACTGCGCATGAGTGATCTCGCGATATATGATTATGCGAACTTCCCCTTCCTCACAGCTCCGAGGAAAAGTGCTCTTGCATCGGCCGAATACACTCTCAAGCTGCTGGGAGCCATCGATGATGAACATCACCTCACCCCCACAGGAGAGAAAATGGTGCTCTTTCCGCTCCTGCCGCGTCTCTCACGCTGCATTGTGGAAAGCATCATGAAATACCCTTCCGTTCTGAGCGAAGTGCTCATCGCCGTATCCTTCCTTTCGACAAAAGGGCCCTTCCTTTTCCCGAAAGACAAGGCCGTGATCGCCCGCGCAAGGCAGGAAAAGTTCCAGGACTCGGCCTACGGAGATTTCGCAGGCTACCTGAAACTGTTTGATGCATACAGCGAGGTGACGGTAAAAGACGAGTCGAAGGCAAGGGAGAAATTCTGCAAATACTATTTTCTCGATATCCAGACGATGAATGAAATCGTCCACATCAAGAAACAGCTTGAGGAAATCGTCTCGTCAATGGGCATCCCCGTCACGGGAGGCGGAGAGAAAAAGGACTACCTCATTTCCCTCGCATCAGGACTCATCCAGTTCGTGTGCGCACTTGATGACTACAACTCCTACCGCTCGCTCACTGTAGACGAGATCTACATCCACCCTTCATGCAGCTGGTTCCGCATAAAGCCGTCCTACATCCTTGCAGGGGAGATCGTGCAGACCTCGCGCATGTTCGCACGCTCCGTGTCCCCTCTCAAGCCCGACTGGATCGATATCATAAGACCGAACCTCAGACAGATGCTCAAGTATACTTACTCAAGAGGCTATGAATCCATTGAGGAAGATTACAGGAAGGGCCTTGAAAAGAAAGAGAAGAAAGCTGCAAAGCTTGCAGAGAAGAGAGCAACGAAGGAAGAGAGCAGCAGGAAAGACAGCGGAAAGAAAGGCAAGAACAAATACGTTGTCTTCGGCCGCACCCTTTCAAGTGTCGGTGCGAACAAACAGGCAAAGAAGAGAAGCGAGCGGGATGAGGCTTACTACCTCAACATAAAGGCACTGCCCTCTCTTGCAAACGACGCCTTTGCAGCCGGTCGTGTGCCCAAGATAAAGATCATCCTCACATCCTCACAGGGTGAGACCCAGCAGGCCCTGCCGCTGAAGACTTATATCCAGGAGGCAAAGCTCCTTGAAGGCAAGAAACAGTATTCATCCTTCACTGATGAGTACTTCACGATAGAGGAAGATGCCGCCGCCCTTGCGTCGAAGCTGAAAACACTTTTCTCAATCTGCCGCATAGGAGAATCGAAATACTTCGGCTTCCTCTCCCTCATGAGGACCAGGGACAAGGAAGGCGGATACAAGATATATGTCTCATCTTCACTCCCCTCCGCAGTCGACACCACTTTCGCTTCCCTCAGCGAGATAACCGAGACGACAGGAGGCAGCAGGAAGAAATATGCTAGCCTGCACGCTGCCGCATCAAAGCTCCTTGACAAGATATCATCTCTGGAAGGTCTTGATGAATAACAGTGAGACGGTGCTGACTCATCCTTTTCCTCCTGTGTACGACAGAGAGTCGAGGCTCCTCATCCTCGGCTCCTTTCCATCTGTGAAATCGAGGGAAGAAGGTTTCTATTACGGCAATCCGCGCAACAGATTCTGGAAGATTCTTGAAATCATCTTCAACACCGAACTCAGGACAATAGAGGAGAAGAAAGCATTTCTTCTTTCCCGCCACATTGCCCTGTGGGACTGCATAGCCAGCTGCCGGATCCATGCCTCAAGCGACTCATCCATAACAGATGCCATTCCCAATGACATAGCATCACTGTTAAAGAAAAGCAGAATAGAGAGGATAATCACAAACGGGAACAAGGCATACGAGGTGTATATGAAATACATCTGCCCCATGGTAAAAACAGAAGCCGTCAGGCTCCCTTCCACCTCCCCTGCCAATGCCGCATGGTCCCTTGAAAGACTTACACAGGCATGGAAAGAATACATTGTAATCAGCTGAAAAAACAGACATAATACAAATTAAGGGAACCCGCAACAAGCGGCGTGCCCCTGAAGTTATACTGTTTTATAGACAGTCGCTAGCTTCCCAGAGCTTAGCGGCTGTTATTTTTCATCTGAAGTATCAAACCAGTAAATATAAACACTCTCATCAGCAGCTATGTTCAAAGGAATCATAAGATGATCAACGAAGCAAATTCGAGAATTTCAATCGTGTTGAATCAAAATAAAACCTAACCGAAAGACTTAGAAAATCAAAAAACAGAATCTAACCATAAGGTTGTCAATT
>CALXYO010000019.1 GCA_944393005.1 uncultured Spirochaetales bacterium
GACCATAGAGAAGCGGAAACACCCGTTCCCATCCCGAACACGACCGTGAAACGCTTCTTCGCCAATGGTACTGCAGTCCGTCTGTGGGAGAGTAGGTCGTCGCCAGGTCTTTTTTTTTATCTTCTCTCCTTCCTCCTTTTTTCCTCTTTGCCTCTTTTATATAATAGTTGTGTAATTTTTTTATTTGTTAACTATTTAAAGTATATTAGAATCATATGAAAATATATTTTTATGCCATCATGTCTGTTTGTATACAGATTTATAAATTCGCATAAAATTGAGTATTTTGTTTTTATTTTCTTGACAAGTATACATGCTCAGAAGTAAAATTTTCACATCATGAGCAGCAACGGGATACAAAAAAACGCTTCACGCGATATTTCATCAGTTATATATGACGATCTGAAGGATAAGATTCTCAATCTAACGCTTTTGCCGGGCACACCGCTCAGCGAAAGTGAAATATGCAGTACATTCAACTCATCCCGTACCCCATTCCGCACTGCGATGCACAGACTTGCCGATCAGAATCTTGTTGATATCATGAAATATCAGGAGATAAGGGTATCTCTCATCAATCTGGATTCGGTCAAGCAGTTCATATATGCCCGTACGGCGATTGAGGAGAGGGTGATCCGCGACTTCATGGCAAAGGATGAGGCTTTACTTATTGAAGATGTTGACCATCTGATACGGAAGCAGTCGATTGTATTCGAGCAGGAGAAATTCAAGCCCGAAAAGTTCTATTCCCTTGATACTTCCATGCATGAGATATGGTTCAGGACGACTGAAAAGCTTGCGCTGTGGACTCTTATCAACAGCTCTGTTGACTATACCAGGGTCCGTATGCTTGATATCAAGGAGAAGAAAGATTACAAATCTATAATTGATGACCACAAAGAACTTCTGGAGGTTATCAGAAAAAAAGATTATAATTCGGTTTATCCTATCATTGAGAGGCATCTTACCGGCGGTATAATCCGGCTCGAGGACAGGATGAACAACAATCTGGATAAATATTTCAAATAAAGAGGAGAAGACGTAATGGATATCCGTTATTCAACTGGAAAAGAACCGTTCAAGACAATGACAACAGAAGAGCTGAGAAAGGAATTCCTCATTCAGAACATTTTTACTTCTGATCAGGTTTCAGCTGTTTATTCCCATGTCGACAGAATTGTCACAATGGGTGCAATGCCTGTTACTAAGGAAATCAACCTTGAGATGAACATTGATCCCTGGAAGAACTTCGGCGTCAATTATCTTCTTGAGAGAAGAGAGCTCGGCACAATCAATATCGGCGGTGACGGTGTTGTCAAGGCTGACGGTGCAGAATATGAAGTTAAGAACTATGATGCTCTTTATCTTCCTATGGGTACAAAGGAAGTGACATTTGCAAGCAAAGATTCATCAAAGCCTGCAAAGTTCTATATCCTCACATGCCCGGCTCACAAACCATGCCCGGCAAAGCTCATCAGCTATGATATGGCAATTCACAAGCATCTTGGTTCCCTCAAGGATTCAAATGAGAGAACAATCAATCAGTACATCCATCCGGATATCCTTGAGACCTGCCAGCTTTCAATGGGTCTTACTCACCTTGAAGAAGGTTCTGTATGGAACACAATGCCCGCACACACTCATGAGAGAAGAATGGAAGTCTATTTCTATTTTGACATTCCTGAGAACCAGGCAGTATTCCACTTCATGGGCGAGCCGACTGAAACACGTCATATCGTCATGCACAATGATGAGGCTGTGATCAATCCGTCATGGTCAATCCACTCCGGATGCGGTACTACAAACTACACCTTCATCTGGGGTATGTGCGGCGAGAACCGTGCCTATGATGATCAGGACTGGATCAAGACAGAAGACCTCCGCTAAAGGAACAGGTGTTTTTCATAAGAGCGAGTCGCAAGGCTCGTTCTTTTTTTGTTTTTCAGGTTTTCTATGTACATAAGCGAAAAAGTTCACAATTTTCAAAGAGGCATGAGAAACGGCCTGCCGATAGCCGCCGGCTATTTTGCTGTATCATTCTCTCTCGGCATCGTTATGAGAAACGCCGGGCTCACTCCTCTTGACGGTCTTATAATGAGTCTGCTGAACAACACATCGGCAGGTGAGGCTGCTGCTGTCGGCATCATTGCCTCAAACGGTTCATATCTTGAAATGGCTGCCAGCCAGCTGGTCATCAACATACGGTATTTTCTCATGAGTGCGGCTCTAACAGTCTGTCTTGACCCTGATCTTTCCCTTGCTAAAAGAATGATTATCGGCTTTGACGTCACTGATGAGATATTCGCACTTCTGGTAAATCAGAAAAGACCGTTGAGCGAATATTTCGCATATGGAATAGCAGTCATCACGATTCCCTGCTGGGCTGCCGGCACGACACTGGGAATCATATTCGGTGACATCCTTCCATCCAGTATTGTAAATGCGCTTTCCATCGCACTTTATGCAATGTTCATTGCCGTAATACTTCCTCCCTGCAAGAAAAACCACAGACTGCTGCTTCTGGTTCTCGTGTCGATGGTCCTTAGCTTCATCTTTTCTCTTGAACCAATCTCAGCATTCATCAGTGAAGGTATGAAGATAATAATCCTGACACTTCTGCTTTCATCCATTGCAGCACTGGTCTGGCCGGTCAGGGAAGAGGAGGGAAAATGAAGAACAACGTATATGTCTATATCATTGTCATGGCACTTGTCACATACCTCGTGAGAGTTCTTCCTCTGGCTGTATTCAGAAAAGAGATCAGAAGCACTTTCATTAAGTCATTCCTGTATTATGTTCCCTATGTGACGCTGTCGGTAATGACTTTTCCTGCTATAATCACAGCAAGCGGAAATACATTATATGGGCTGATCGGCTTTTCCGTTGCCCTGATTGTATCGCTTATAAAAGGAAGTCTTCCTCTTGTTGCCGTCAGTGCCTGTCTCGCTGTCTATCTGTCTTCTTTGATTATATGAAAAGTCCAGCCGGGCCGGTGAAAAAGTGCACATCATATGCATTGTTCTGCACTGCTTCAGTGTGCTAGAATTCAGCCATGAGTCTGATTCGTTTTTTCAAGCCGACTTTAAGGCGCAAAGACATGGATGCGGTTCTGCAGACAATGGTTGACGAGAAGATAGGACCGGGTGAAAGGCGAAAGGAGTTTCTCAAGCTTTTCGCAGCCTATCTGTCGCTTAAGGACGGCGTAAGTGAAAGATCTTATCCCGGAGCACTCACGCTTGCACTGAAGGCTGCCGGAGTAAAAGAAGGAGACAAGATAATTGCAAGTGTGCTTTCTCCTGAGATATACAGGGTGGTGGCCGAGAATCTCGGTGCATCCCTTATCCTTGCTGATATCTCGCCTGAAAGCGGATGCATGTCGGAAGAAGCCATTGCAAGGGCTTTTGAGAAAGGCGGCAGCATAATCCTTCTTCATGAACCCGTATGCCAGCTTCCGGTAGGCCTTGAGAATATAAAGGAGCTTGGTCTTCCTGTCATCGAAGATATCACACAGTCATTCGGATCCAGGGTAGAAGAAGACGGAGACAACGGAGAAAAGATAATCATGGCATTTCCGGGACGTATCGGCGATTATGTCGTATGTGCGTTTGAGGAGGACTGCATAATATCCACAGGGGGAGGAGCCGCAGTTCTTGCAAGGAAGGAAGAGCGCATTGATGCGCTGAAGAAACTTGCTTCCCAGATGAGTCCGTACAATGATCTGCCCGACATGAATGCGGCACTAGGCATCATCCAGCTGGGTACCCTCGATTCTCTGCTGCAGCGCCGTAATGAGCTTTATAAGATGTTCATGCAGGCTGTCATGAAGACTGAGAACAAGGTATTCGGGCTCAAGAGTGTTGATTTCCTTTCAAATGGTTTTGTGTTTCCCGTAATAGTCAACGGAAGGACAGAAGACAGCATAGCCTTTGCGAACAAGTATGACGTCTCCTGCAGAAGAACATTCACAAAATCGGTCGGAATACATTATCAGGAACGTTATGATCTTTATCCGAATGCTGTGGCGGCATTGAACAGGGGGCTTTCATTCCCTCTGTATCCCTTCCTTCAGCAGAAAGATATTGAAGCCCTCACGAAGGTTCTTTCCCATCTGGTATAGGAGAAGTGTCAATTGGAACTGAGAAACGTTGTCATAGTTGCCAATATCTGGAAGGATGAAAGCCATAAGGTTGCAGATGAAATCAAAGCTTATCTGGAAAAGCATGGCATAGCTGCCGATATACTGCTAACGGAGAATCTGGATGAGAAGTTTGACATATCCATAAAGACAGATCTTCTCGTAAGTGTCGGGGGTGATGGCACGGTTCTTTTCTGTGCAAGACTTGTGGAGAATCTCGGAATCCCGATACTTGCCGTCAATCTCGGTACTTTCGGATATATCACGGAAATAAGTTCCACAGAATGGAAGCAGGCAATTGATGATCTTCTCAACGGAGAAGAGAAGATTTCACGCCGTCTGATGCTGAAAGTCAGCGTCCACAGGGACGGCAAGCGTATCTTCCAGTGCCAGGGGCTCAACGAAGCCGTTGTCACATCAGCAGGTGTTGCGAAGGTTGTCAATCTTGATCTTTTCATAGGTCGTACGAAAGCCGGAACATTCCGCAGTGACGGAATAATAATTGCCACGCCTACAGGTTCTACCGGCTATTCGCTTGCAGCTGGCGGCCCGATACTCGACAGCGAGATGAGTGCTCTTATAATAACTCCTGTCTGTCCTTTCACATTGTCAAACAGGCCTCTGGTGCTTGGTGCCAATGAAGTGATAACAATGAAGGTTGATGAGGGCCAGAGGACGGATCTCATGCTGACAGTGGACGGACAGCAGTACTGTGAACTTGAGGAGAATGACGAGATAGTCGTCGAGAAAAGCCGCTCAAAGGCTCTGCTCATAGCCTCCGCAGTGAGAAACTACACTCAGGTGCTGAGCACGAAACTGAACTGGTCGGGAGGAATGCATGCTTGAACGTCTTGAAATCAGAAACTATGTGCTTATCAAGAATCTTGTTCTGGATTTCTCGACAGGCTTTGCGGTGATCACCGGCGAAACCGGTTCCGGAAAATCGATAATCCTTGGTGCACTCTCTCTTATTCTAGGAGAGAAGGCCAGACAGGACATTGTCCGTCAGGGGGAGAAAGAAGCTCAGATCAACGCGCTGTTCTCATACAGCGAGGGCAGTGCTGTCGACTGCTATCTCAAGGGGAAAGGGCTTGAAGGTGAGGACGGAGGTCTTTTCATCCAGCGTGTCATAAGACAGAACGGACGTTCTATAATGAGCATCAACGGCCTGAGTGTGAACAGAAGCGAGCTCGAGGAACTTGGCAGTCTGCTGGTAGATGTATCAAGCCAGCATGCACATCAGTCATTGCTGAAGAAAGATGTACAGCTTTCCCTCATTGACAAGGCCTCTCATGCAGCTCGTTTTCTTGATGATTACAGGATTGCCTATAATGCCCATAAGGAAGCGGTGAAAGAGAAGGCAAGGCTCGAAGAGGAGAACGAGAAGATCCTTCATGAACTTGACTATATACGTTTCTGTCTGGACGAGATGGAAAAGGCTGATGTCAGACCGGGAGAGGATGAACAGCTTGCAGAGGAGCTTGGAAGAATGAGCCAGGCGGAAAACCTCACGCAGTCACTTGAGGAGACGATTGCACTGCTCAGGGGCGGTATGGAAGAGGGTGCTCTCTCTATTCTCACAAGGGCGGAGAATGCCATTTCCAAAGCTGCGAGGGCAGATACTACTCTTGAACAGTATGCATCCCGCATCGAGGCTGCCGGAATTGATCTTGATGATCTTGCATCATCTTTGCGCGAATACCTTTCATCCTTCACATTCAGTGAAGCAGAGCTTGAGGAGAAATCCTCCCGTCTTGCTTTGCTGCAGAGGCTGAAGAAAAAATACGGAGGGTCTCTTGAGGCTTTGTGTGAGCGGCGTGACAGCTATCGTGAAAGAGTTGATTCTGCTGAGAATTTCGATGATCTCATAAAAGATGCCCACAAGAAGATAGAGACTACGAAAGCCCGCCTTGCCGATCTCGGTTCACGTCTTTCAAAGGAAAGAAGGAAAAGTGCGCAGGAGCTCGAGAAAACCATCACTTCCAATCTCCATGAACTTGGTCTTGTAGATGCCGTTTTCCATATAGAAATCTCACAGACCGAACCCTCTTACAATGGCATGGATGATGTTGTATTCACGCTTGCTGCCAACAAGGGTGAGAAAGCAGGTTCTGTCAGTCAGGTCGCATCTGGTGGTGAGCTTTCAAGAATAATGCTTGCTGTCAAGAGTGCTCTCAGCGGAGTAGATGAAGTCAACACTCTGCTTTTTGATGAGATCGATGCAGGCCTTGGCGGCCATGCGGCCAATGCCGTCGCTGTGCAGCTTGAGAAGCTCAGCAGGACTCATCAGGTCATAGCGATAACGCATCTTGCCCAGATAGCAGCAAAGGCAGGTACACATTTCTGCGTGAGCAAGAAGGAAGATGCCGGCCGTACAATCTCTACAATTGAGGAAATAGAAGGAGAGGAGAGGATAAAAGAAATCGCCCGCCTCCTTTCCGGGGAAGTGAGCGATATTGCCATTGAGCATGCACGGAGCCTACTGGAAGTTTAGGATGTCATAAACCTTTCTGAGTTTCATGTCATCAACTTCGCACTTCTTTTCTCCTGTATAGTAAGAGTAGATCACATTCTGAATATCTCTCAGTTCAGGTTCAAATCCCTGGTTTCTGCTCTGTGTCAGTATATTCAGAATCTGGTTTGCATAGGCTTCGGAAAGACCTTTTGCCTGTATTTTGCTGCTCAGCTTTATCAGTGCGGCGGAGAAGACAGATTTTATAGCGTCCTTCTCATAGTTCCTTCCGCATTTGTTGATGAAATTGAGAAGGGCATTCATGTTCTCATAAAGCTCGCTGTCGTCAAGTTCATCCAGGAAACTGTTGAAAAGCCCCTTGATTATTTTCAGGCTGAGACCAAGATTCTCTATCATCTGTGTCTTCATAGGAAGATACTGGTTGTTCTTGCTGAGCATCGAATAATGCTTGAGACAGTTTGTCATATCACGTATTTCCGAAAGGGGAAGATCCGAAATTGCCCTGTCAATCCATTCGCATGAGTCATCAAGCATCCTCAGCGGGATATCATCGTTCGTGATGCGGTAGCGTCCTGTGGCACTTGATGCGTTATCACCTTCGCAGATGTAAAGATTCATTCCGGACTCGATGGGTGAGGAGGCCAGCACAGTGAAGGAGAAGCTCTTCATGCTCACCTTGTCTGAAAGCACCTCGACGTAGTTCTCATCTCCGTCAAAGTAATCATGTTCAAGTGAGAATCGTCCGTATGTGTCCTGCCAGTCAGATGGAAGTGCGAGCAGCCTGTTCAGATAGAAGAAGATTGCAGCTTCGGTCTCGCCTGAGAGCCCCTTCATTTCTTCCTGTGCGATGCTCATGCCGTCTCCCTGACTCTTGATGTTGCTCTTGGCCAGACGGAGATCGGAAAGAAAGCTAATCATGAGGTCCTCATTTATATAAGGCTGGAACATCCTGATCGAGTAGATTGCGTATTTGATGTTCTGTCTCGGTTCGATTCCTGAAAGCTCTGAGAAGAAGAAGCCGCAGCTGGTGAGTGAGAAATGCTTGTTCATTATTCCGCTGAGCATTGATGAAATCTGGCTGTTGTATTCCTCGCTGAACTTGTATTTTTTATGCAGCTCATTGATAAAATCAGGCATGGCAACGGCACCGCAGAGCGTGCATCCGGCCTCCCTGAGGAGGTCATATGGATTGACCTTGCTGCTGAAAATCTTCCTGACCTCATCAGCGAAGATCCTGTCAAGCTTGTAGCCCAGGTTTGCAAGTGCGTTTCTCAGTCCTGTCCTCCATGCCTGATTCCAGTTCTCCTCTCCGCCGGTGTGGCAGCCGCAGTCCTTATACCATCGTGAGACACCGTGGGAACACGACCACGAGGTTCCTTTCCCGTCCTCTCCCTTATGGAGAACAGCATGCAGTGTGCTCGGATGGTCGGCAAGGTATGAGGCATAGTTCGTGAAATGGAAGTCATTTCTTTCCTCGACCTTTTTTATGAGTGCTGCCAGCGCCATATCGCCGAAAGGCTCGTGATGACCGTATATTTCTCCGTCAGTGGCGGTATGGATCAGAGGTCTGTTCTCCGAGTTCTTTATATTCAGAATGGTGTTGTACAGTTCATCAGCATTACGCAGCGCATGACCGAAGCTTATGCCTTCCGCTAGACCCGGATGGTAGAAGAATGCGGAAATCGTCTTTCCCTTCGCTCCTGTGAGTATGTAGCTCTGGTAGTAAGGTGCGGGCTTCCCGCTCAGTTCTTCCATCTGATGCGTATCAGGGTTCTCGACAGCACGGCACTGCCACGGGGAAAGAACTACGAATTTTATTCCTGCCTCCGCAAGGAGGTCAATGACATTTTCGTTTATCGCGGCCTCAGGCAGCCACATGCCCTCAGGATCTCTTTTGTAACGTGAGATGAAATCGTCAATGCCCCAGCTGATCTGGAGTCTTGCATCTTCAATCGTGTCCAGAGGAAGGATTGTGTGGTTGAAGCTCTGAGCCATCGCATTGCCGTGACCCAGCCTTGCAATGCTTTCCCTGTCTGCCTGCATGATCATTTCATGGACGGCAGGGTGGTACTGCTGCAGCCATGAAAGCAGCGTATGGCCGAAGTTGAACGAAATATAGCTGTAGTTGTTGGTGAGTGAGACTATTCTTGATGATGGTGAAAGATATCGTGAATGGGCATTCGCCTCATAGCAGTCATGGTAGATCCTCTCATTCCAGTCCATATAAGGAGCTGCGGAGACCTGTTTCTCGATTATCCCTGTGAAAGGATTCTCCCTGGGCGGCTGATAGAAATGTCCGTGGAGAATCAGAGATGTTTTCTGTGTATTATCCATATCAAACAAGTTTATCAGATAAGATAACGGTAAAACAATAACTAAATTATGTTTAGAAAAATTTTTCATTCGGAATCTCGGAATCCGGAATTGCGTGTTGAATCAAAATAAAACCTAACCGAAAGACTTAGAAAATCAAAAAACAGAATCTAACCATAAGGTTGTCAATT
>CALXYO010000020.1 GCA_944393005.1 uncultured Spirochaetales bacterium
CTCCTTGTCGAGACGGACAATGACCATGTGCATTTCTTCATCTCGGCAACACCTTTCGACAGCGTCACCAGCATAGTACATTCCCTCAAGCAGATATCGACATACGACATGTGGCGGCTTCATCACGACTATCTGCAGAGGTTCTTCTGGAAGGAGCATCTGCTGTGGACAAGGGGATACTTCTGCTCGAGCGTCGGCGATGTGAGCGAAGAGAAGCTCAGACAATACATCGAGACACAGGGATAGGAGGGACCAGCATGCCTTATTTCAGCTATGAAAACAAACGGATATACTATGAGGAATACGGCAAAGGGACACCTGTGATCTTCTGCCATGGCAACACCGCCTCATCCAGGATGTTCTCTCTCCTCATGCCGCTTTACGGAGATGACCTGCATTGCATCCTCATCGACTTCCTCGGCTGTGGCAGGTCCGACAGGACTGCATCATTTCCCTCCGACATCTGGATCGACGAGGCAAGGCAGGTTGTCTGTCTTGTCCAGCATCTGGAACTTGATGAAGTCTCTCTCATAGGCACAAGCGGCGGTGCCTGGGTGGTGATGAATGCGGCAATGATGATGAAAGGCAGAGTGTCATCCATTATCGCAGATTCATTCGACGGCCGTACATTGAACAGCAGTTTCTCTTCAAACCTGACAAAGGAAAGAGAAAGTGCAATGAAAGATGAAGATGCAAGAGGCTTCTATGAATGGTGTCTTGGCCCTGATTGGCAGGACATTGTCCAGAAAGATACGAAAGCTCTTATTGAGTGTGCCGATAGAGGAGATTCTTTGTTTGTGTCCCCTCCATCTGCATTGGACTGTCCTGTTCTTCTGACGGGGTCTGTCGAGGACCTGATGTGCCGGAGCGACATGAAAGAGGAATATGGGGAGATGAAGAAGATGATGGGCAAAGCCTCGATCCATATGTTCCCACATGGAGGCCATCCTTCGATACTCAGCAATGCGGAGGAATTCGCTGTGATTGCAAGGGATTTCATCATGGAAAATGTCCGTCTCAATTGATGCCGTGATTCACCTGACCACCCTGAAGGGTGGCAGCTATCTCACGGGTTGTTGTATAGGCAAGAGGACAGAAAAGGAAGTCAGGAGTCAACGGCGGCAACGATGAAAGGGAGCAGACGCTCAACCAGCTCCTGACGGAAATGGACGGCTTTGAAGGCAACAGCGGTGTCATGATACTTGCTGCAACCAACAGACCGGAATCGCTGGATCCCGCCCTCACCCGTCCGGGACGTTTTGACAGACGTGTCACGGTAGAACTTCCAGATCTCGCAGGACGCGAGACAATTCTGAAGGTTCATGCAAAGAAGATAAAGATGGCGGATGATGTCGATCTCCATACAATTGCACGTATGGCTGCCGGAGCATCAGGAGCCGAGCTTGCGAACATCATAAACGAAGCAGCTCTCACAGCAGTGAGAAACAGCAGGACAGTGGTGAATGAAGCGGATCTAGAGGAGAGCATTGAAGTTGTAATCGCAGGTTACCAGAAAAAGAATGCGGTTCTTTCAGACAAGGAGAAGATGGTGGTTGCATACCATGAGACAGGCCATGCACTTGTTGCCGCAATGCAGTCGCATTCAGCTCCTGTGCAGAAAATAACAATCATTCCCAGGACATCCGGCGCACTCGGCTACACCATGCAGGTCGATACAGGTGACAAATATCTTATGACAAAGGAGGAGATCGAGAACAAGATCGCAACATACACCGGAGGACGTGCCGCCGAGGAAGTGATATTCGGCGAGATAACCACCGGAGCCTCAAATGACATTGAACAAGCTACGAAACTCGCCCGTGCAATGATCACACGCTACGGTATGAGTGATTCATTCGGGATGGTGGCGCTTGAGACTGTAAACAACCAGTATCTTGGCGGAGATGCATCCATGGCCTGTTCTGCAGACACGCAGAATGCTGTAGACAGAGAAGTCATGGCACTTGTGGAGAAACAGCATCAGAAAGCCAGAAAGATTCTTGAAGACAACAAGGAAAAACTCAATGAACTTGCAAAGTATCTTTATGAGAAAGAAACGATCACGGGAGACGAGTTCATGAGGATCCTTGAAGGAGGTGCAGCATGATCAGACGTTCTGGGTTCGGATGGCTTGAATTCATTGTAGGTGTTCTTCTGATAATTCTCGGGCTGTATACATTCACACGTCCGATTGAAGCAGTGATGACTCTTGTCATCGTTTATGGAATACTTGCACTGCTTATGGGAATCGGGGATATTGTGATGTACATAAGGGCATCTAGATTCACAGGCTTTGCACCTATGCTTTCCCTTGTCTCAGGAATACTGAGCGTCATGTCAGGCATCATGCTGATAGCCTACCCCGGTGCAGGCGCTCTCGTCATCGGAGTACTTTTCCCTTTATGGTTCATAACGCACTGCATAGCACGTCTTGCAAGGCTGGAATGGATGAAATCCATCATCCGCAGCGGCACATTCTACTGTCTCATGGCACTGAACATAACAGGCATAGTCATAGGATTCCTGCTTCTGATCTCCCCTTATCATGCAGTGATCTCTACTGTATATCTCGTGGGGGCATATCTTGTGCTTCTCGGTGCTGAAAGCATCGTACTCGCATTCAGCAAAGCAGGGTCCAGATAAAGAAACATACCAGGAATCTGCATATGATATAGTTGCCAGACATGTATACTTTCTTTCCGGCCATATGGCTAAGCCCCGTATGGCCGGATATTTTATCCCCATGCCAGCAAGAAGACTCCATCTTATAGCGTCAGCTAATGTGGAGTCGTTCACTCACTTTTGTAAAATCATCAGATATCGTGAATTCCGGAATCAGATCACAATGGTTTTCCCGCCCGGAACAATGACAGGCATGCCGTCAACGGAAAGCCATACGTCCATTGCAGACGGATTTGAGACCAGAGAGTGATCTGCCGAGAAAATGATGCGCCTTGCAGCATCCATATAGTCCACAATCTCTATATTGGTCGCATACCAGATGTCATCACGTCCTCCTGCAAGAGAGGCAAACCGTTCAATGACATCCCAGTTGTCATCATTCGTGAACTCGTAGCTGTGTCCCCACACATACATCAGGTTGAGCCTGAAATCATTGTTGATTGAAAGGAAGGCCTCAGCATTCTCAAGAAGTCTATGGTTATGGTGGCAGGTTGCCTTCCATTTATAAAAATCCTCAGGAATAGCAAAACCATCGGAATCGCCTGTAAGCCGCCCGTAGCGTATGCCGAGTGAAGGAAGAAGAGAAATTATCTCAGGAGTAAAGCTGCCAAAAGGATATGCAAAACCCCGCACGGGATACCCGGTGACCGCCTCTATCGCTTTCCTGTCTTCCATGATCTCCTGTGCAACCAGAGACAGAGGACAGCGGTCAATGGGAGGATGGTTCACCGTATGTGAAGCAAGTTCAAAACCATCATACAGCGCCTTCCATTCATTCACGGGAATCCTGCGCTCATCTGTATCCGCTTCACCGGAATTTAGATTGAAAGTAGCCTTGAGTCCGTGCTTTCTGAAAATGGAGACAAGCCTTCTGTCCTCCTGCCTACCGTCATCATAACTGAAAGTGAGAGCCTTGTTTCTTCCCTGCGGGAACAATATATGAATCCGTCTTAACTGCATGAATGTTTCTCCTGCCTCAATATTATATTTACACATCATGTCTTTATAAAGAATCAAAGCAGCTCATTCATCTTACCCGCAAGATATAGAGGTATGTTGGTAATATTTCCGTCCTTTCTGTATCCACGCTTTGAAAAACGTACTGCATGTTCAGGATGATGTTCTGAAATATACCGTTTGAATGAGGGGGCAGACTTGTCTTCACCGCCTTTCACCTCAACAGGAACAATCTCAGTCCCATACTGAAGCACGAAATCAATTTCCCCGCTTTTATCCGAAAAATAGCGTGGCTCCACATCCAATCTGCCGTGAAGCTGCTGCAGGACATAGTTCTCAGTCAGCGGACCTTTGAACTGATAGCTTGATTTCAGCAGAATTGCACTATTATCTATACCAGCCATATGCTTCAAGAGTCCGATGTCAAAGAGAAATAGTTTGAACTGATCAAGCTTGTCGAATGCAGCAAGCGGATGTTCAATTTTTGAAACATTGTAAATGCGATTGATCATACCAGCAGAGACAAGCCACTCGATTGCTTCTTCAAAGTCTCTGGCTCTGCCTCCTTGACGAACCGAACCATAAATGAATTTCTCGTTGGATTTGGCAAGCTGGGAGACAATGCTGCGGAACACCATCAGAATACGGCCGCTGTTCACTTTTCCATTGTGCTTGGAAAAATCGTTTTCATATATCTCGATGAGTTCCCTCTGTATCTGTGATACTGCAGCCGGATCTTTGCGGTTGACCCATGAGGCAACACATTCAGGCATTCCTCCTATAATCAGATAGTTACTGTAGGCTTCAAGCAGGCGGTTATGGAAAACTTCCTCAATCACCTGATCTTTTCTGATGCTTTCATAGTAAGCAAAAAGAGACACGTCAGTAGCTTCCAGAAATTCATCAAAATACAGGGGATATAGATCAATTATGTTGACCATACCAACGGGGTATGACTTGGGCTGTGAAAGCAGAGTTCCAAGCAGACTGCCAGCGGCAATAACATGATAGTCATTTGCCTTCTCTTTGAAATATTTAAGTGTATTCAAAGCTTCAGGGCATTCCTGCACCTCATCGAAAATGATAAGAGTCTCTCCCGGCAAAATTCTTTCACCTGCAATCAGGGTAAGCAGTTCAATGATCCGCTGAGGATTCTTGTTTGTCTCGAAGATGGATTTAAGTTCCTCCATTTCATCAAAGTTGAAATAGACAAAGCTTTCATAGCAGGATTTACCGAATTCCTTCATGAGCCATGTCTTACCTACCTGGCGGGCACCCCGGATGATCAGTGGTTTCCGATCAGGATTGTTCTTCCATTTCACCAGTTCTGAAAATGCATTCCGTTTCATATTCACCATCACAATTATGTTAACCGAAACCAGTATAACACATTTTTCCAGGTTTTAAGACAACAATTTTACACATTTTTCCGGAAAAATATGGTATGTTGAAACACATTTTTCCGAAAAAAAACTCAGCTGTTGTACTTGTCAACAGAAGTAGACAGAAAAAATATTTTTTTTCATCTTGTATTTTTAGAAGTTTACATAAGTGATGT